>CAVXHP010000001.1:0-105000 GCA_963761725.1 uncultured Cytophagales bacterium
TAAATATAAAAGTCTAATTTGGTACGGCAGAGTTTTTTCTGATGGTTTTTTCAGTTTTTCTTGGAGAAATCTAAGTGCAGGAGAAATATCATTGTTAAGTCTTTTATCTCGTGTAAACTCTGTCAATTTTACTATGAAAGCTATTGCAAGTAGAGCAACCTCTATGAGTATGAAAAGAAATATTGATAATTTAGTCCTCCTCATAGACGAAGGCGAACTAGGTTTACATCCACAATGGCAAAAACAGTATTTAAAAATCTTGCTTGAAACTTTGCCAAAAATATTTCCAAACAAACAAATCCAGCTTATCCTTACTTCTCACTCTCCTTTTTTGGTTTCTGATTTGCCGAAAGAGAATGTTATTTTTTTGGAGAAAGAAGAGAATACAGGTTTGTGTAAAGTATCCAAACTAGAGAGTATGAAACACACATTTGGAGCAAATATTCATACACTTCTGACAGATTCTTTTTTTATGAAAGGTGGTTTGGTGGGAGAGTTTGCTCAAAGTAAAATTGATAAAGCGGTTGATATTTTGAATGAAAGCGACCCACAACAAAAAGATTTAGATACATGTGAAATGATTATTTCAATGATTGGAGAACCGATTGTAAAAACAATGTTGCAAAAACTTTTGGATAGCAAACGCCTTCGGAAAGTAGATGAGCATACTAGCGAAATTAAAGAAATGAGAGAGGAATTAGAAGAATTAAAAAAGTGGAAAAAGATAAAAGAAGAGCAAGATAAAAACAAACAATAACGGTACTGACCTATCGGTCTGACCTTATTCGTTTGCTTAGGTCAGTACCGAAGGTCAGACCGATAAACTACCACAAAAACCACCAATAAAATGATTCCAATACAACACCGAGATTTAGAGAAAATGGCGCAAAGGCATTGGGAAGCGATAGAGAATTATATGACAGGTAAAAGGGTAGAGTACAACATAAAATATTATGATAAAAAGGTGAAAAAATATTTTCCATCACTCTCATTTGAAGAAATTGTATTAGCAAAACCTAGTTTACTTGATAATTTGGCTAGTTATTGGGATATTTTTGTCGTAAAAGATTATGCAGACTTTGAGCCACTAGCAGAAACTTCTTACAAAAGCTACTTAACAGGAGGTGAAACATTTTATAGTAAAGACAAGAAAGGAAACAAAATATACTATGGCTCTAAAAACCTTGTAGAAAGTTTAGGAGTTTCAGCTTGTCCGTATTGTAATCGAAATTATATCAAACTTGTTGAAGTAGAAAGAGAGGAAACAGTAAATAATAAGTTAATTCGAATTGATGAATTAGACCACTTCTACCCAAAAGGAAAATATCCTTTTTTAGCTTTGTCGTTCTATAATCTTATTCCAAGTTGTAAAACCTGTAACCAAACTTTCAAAAAAGAAGAGATAGTTTCAGTAAATCCATATTCTAAAATAGAAGAGTTTAGTTTTGGTCTGAAAATCGAAAATTCAAGATTCTATTATGATAAAGATGGATTTTGTATTGATTATGATGAAACTGAAAATGTATTAGACAAGAACTTTGAAATTTTTCGTATAAAGGAACTTTACGACCAACACAAAGACCAAATTTTAGAACTTATCCAAAAACAAATTACTTATCCAGATTCCTATATTGATGAGCTTTTTCAAAAATACGAAGGCACTTTTTTTAGAAATAAAGAAGACGTAATTCGGCATCTTTCCAACGGAATTATGGAAGAAGAAAATTTTCATCTTCGCCCACTTTCTAAACTTACCCACGACATCGCCAAAGAATTGGGTTTGTTGGATTGATTTTTTCAACCGTAAACGAGGCGTAAAGCCGTCGTTTAGGGAAATAAATCCTCGTTTACGGCTAAAAGCCTAAACGACGGTTCTATTTAGGCATCTTCGCCTTCCTCCTCCCAAATATCCACATCAATCACATCAGAAAATGGAATAGCTGCATCAAGCATATTCTCTACTACTTTCTGTAAAAAAGTTTCTACTTCTGCTAAAAATCCATCTAAAGTCAAATCTTTTTCGGCTTTGAGATGATACGGCGTAAAATTGGAACTTAGCTTTCTAAAAAACCAAAAACCAGAAACAATTTGATATTCTTCTAAGCTAAAGTCTGTTGGCAAATGCTTTATGTGTCCTGCTTGATAGGTTTTGATAAACAAATATTTATATAAAACGAGTTGAATAATTTTGGCTTTTTCATCACTCAAAAGCTGTTCGAAAGTATCGGCTTTTAATGCTGCTGCATCTAGTTTTCCAGTTTTATAATCAATGACTTGTAGCCTTTTTATTCCTTCTTTTGTCGTAATTATGTCAATTCTATCAGCCGTTCCGATGAGTTTTAAAGGAATTTTTCTGACTTGTCCGTCTATTTTTATATCAAAAGTAACAATATTGGTTAGTTTTTGCTCTAGCGCAATCAGACGAATAGGAGCTTCCTCTTTCTGCAAACGCATAAATTCAGGAATCAAAGACTGTGTAACTTCTTTCAATAAAAAATTCTTTCCTGTGTCGTGCATCACTCCACCAGCCAATTTTGTAATTAATTTTTCTACCAAAAGTTTCAAATTTTCTTTGTCTTTTCGTGTTTTGTCTAACCATTCTTCATTGATTTCTTTTCCTACTAACGGTTCAAAAATTATCTCCAATGCCTCGTGCATAACCTGTCCGTAAGTATGTTGAAACAAATCTTCTTCCATCATTGGAGGTTCAGTTAGTTTCAAAACTTTCTTTTCATAAAAACGCATCGGTTCTTCCAAATAACGACTAATATAACTTGGCGAAAGTCCTTCTTCAGTCAAATATTTTTCTAGTCTTTGTATAATGGCAGGCGTTTTTTCTACTTTTCTTGTACTGTTTTCGAAGGTCGGCAAAGGCAATTCTAAACGAGATTCGTAAAAATTAATATTCTCCAAATGAGCCAGTTCGCTTTTTATTTGATTGACATAACGACTCGGTTCGCCTCCACGCATTCCCTCCATATCGGACGCATAAATCAACGTTATTTTTTTACTTCGCTGCAAAAGTCTATAAAAATTATACGAATACGCAGCGTCATCTTCTGTATGTGTAGGGAGATTAAACTGCAAACGAATATCAAACGGAATGCTTGAATTAAGTACTTTTCCCTTTGGAAAAATTCCTTCGTTAGCTGAAATAATAATTACATTTTCAAAATCTAAGGCTCTACTTTCCAACATTCCCATAATCTGAATAGGTGCAATGGGTTCTCCAGTAAACGGAATTTTTCTATCTCGCATCAGCTCTAAAAGTAGTCTTTCGAAGGATTCTATCTTTAGAGGAATTTTTAGTTTTGCTTTTTTAGGTTCTTTCTTATTTATTTTTCTACTTAATTCTTCGTCAATTTCTCCAAAAATAGAGTTACCAATATGCGTTTCATTATCTGGCGAATACGTAATTATCATTCTTTCAATCTGCTTTAAAAGCGTATAAAACTCAAATAAATATTCACTTTCTAAAGAAAATTCTTCTTGCGTAAAACGGTGTGCTAGTGCCTCAATGATTTTGAAAAACGAACGCAAGGCTTTATGAATATTTCCTGCATCACTTTCTGACGCATTTTTTTGCGTATTATTTTTGGTAGAACTTCCCCAATCTTCAAAAAGCTGTCCGTACAACCAGCCATTTTTCTTATAATCAGATAGTTCTTTTACAGAAAAATAAATAATATTTTCTTCGTGCATTCGCTGTAAAGGTGGATTTTCATCTTCATCAATCGGACGAATATAAGGGTGCTGCAAAATCCGTTGCAAATCTTTATGATACACACTTAGAGGTTGGTCTTCATCACGCAACATATTTTCTTGTGCTTGAAAAAGATTTTTGATAAGCGAAAAAAGTGGCGTATTTTTTAGAGAAACACCCATTGTAATATTGACCAGTTTTTGAATATTTACGCCTTCTGTGCTTTTTGGTAAGGAATAAAGCATTGGCAAAAGCATCGTTTCGTCAGGCAATAAAATGGCTGTGTGATTGCGAGCCTGCGAAAACTTAAAAAATTCGTTTTTGGCAATCAATCTTTCAATCATTTCATTGAGCAAATGTCCTGCTGTTTTGGCTTGTGTAATCGTGTTTACTACACTGATTACTTCAATTTCCTTTTTCTGCGTTTGGATAAGATTTTCTACAAAACTAATTTCTTCCCTTTTGCCTTTTATAAATCCGTTTTGAATAAATTTTCTAAAATAATTTCCTGCTTCGTGCCAATTTGCATCAATATAAAAACTATCCATATCCCAATACGTCTTAGCTTTTCCTAGCTTTTCTAGTTTTCGAATAATTAGTTCTTCTGCCTTATAAAGTTGATTGAAACCTATAAAAACGACACATTTTATATTTTGGTCTTCAATTACCTGTTCTAGATTTTCATAGACCCAGCGAAAAGCAAGTCCACTATAGGCACGACCCGAATTTTCTAATTTGTTTCTAAAATGGTTGTAGGTATCTTCTACGTTTTTCCAAAAAAGATAATACTGCTGAACTTTACTCAGATTTTTGATACTCGTATCTTGCTCTTCATCGCCATACATTTCTCCCCAGCGTTCCATTGTCTTTACCTCATCCAGATACTCAAAAAGTTCGTTTGCTTTTACTAAATTTCTATCAATTAAATTAAAATCAGAAAGCATTGTAATTGCCAAAGGTGCGAAACGTTCCAACGAACCAGCAACAGTTTCGTCAAAACGTTGATAGGAATCGTATAATTCAAAGACCAAAGCACTTGTATCTTCAATTTCAAGTCCCGAACAGCTTACAATAAAATCTTCTAAGGAAATTACTTTTGGAGAAAAAATGGTTTCTTCTGCTATTTCAGAAAGAAAAGTTTTGAAGTACAAACACGCTCTTCGGGTCGGAAGGACGATATGTAAATCCGAAATTTCAGTTTTCCATTCTTGATATAATTCGGTGGCTACTTTGTGGAGAAAGGACATGTATTTTTTGGTTTTTCCCATTATTAACGTCCGATTACGGACGATTACTAAGGGAGATTTGTTTTTTATTCTTAAAAAGACGTTGATAACGGTTCGGTAATCCGAAACCTTAGCAAGCGTCGACTAGTGTTTCCCATTATCAACGTCTGATTACAGACGATTGCTAAGGGAGATTTATTTTTTATTCTAAAAGAAGACGTTAATAATGGTTTGGTAATCCGAAACCTTAGCAAGCGTTGACTAGTGTTTCCCATTATCAACGTCTGATTACAGACGATTGCTAAGGGAGATTTATTTTTTATTCTAAAAGAAGACGTTGATAATGGTTGAGGTAATCCGAAACCTTAGCAAGTGTCGCAAATTAAAAATCATCTTCAAATTCTATTTTTAAATGTGCTATATCTTTTAAATCTTGTTCTTTACTATGAAAATTTTTATAGTTTTCTTTTTCCTTAAACCAGTTTAAAACAATTTCTCTTTGTAGTTTGGTAGCACGAGTATCTAAATGTGAATCAAAAGAAGAGTACATATAATTTTCAAAATCTTCTCTAATTCCATGTTTTTTTGGATTAGAGTGAATGTAGTAAATTAATTTTTGAAAATAGTCTGCATTATCTACTTCTTTTCTACGAAAAGATTTTTCAAATAATCCTCCTGTTCTACCAACATCTAAGCTAAAATGTTGAGAATAACCATTAAAGAAATGTCCAAATTGAGTAGAAAAAACTTTTCCTATTTTATTTTTAGCTAAATGAGGTGCAAATTCAAAAACTTCGTTTTCTGATTTTGTACATACCAACAGATGAAAATGATTACCCATCAAACAATACGCATACGTTTCCAAGAAAGGTGATAAAAGAAGAGCATATTTTTCTAAAAAACGTATATAATGACTGTGTTTACTAAAAATACGGCAGCCATCAATACCACGATTATAAACGTGATAAAATTTTTCAGCTTCCATTAATTCTGTATTCGTTTTCATAATTGTTTGTTTCCCCATTATCAACGTCCGATTACGGACGATTGCTAAGGGAGATTTATTTTTTATTCTAAAAGAAGACGTTGATAATGGTTCGGTAATCCGAAACCTTAGCAAGCGTCGCTACACAAATTACGCATATTATTTCGAACTATATTCTAATTATTTTAGATTAATTGATAGAAATTAGCAAAATCTATTTTTTCAAAAAAAATTCTTATTTTTAACCAAGTTTAATTAATTAAACTTTAACTATTACCAAATTTATTTTATCATTTTAATTTAGGAGAATTATGAACTTAATTTCATTCAAATCAATCTTAATTGGTGCTTTTTTAGTAGGAACTTTTGCTTCCTGTGGAGGCGAAAAGAAAGAAGAAACCAAGGAAAATACCATCGTAGAAACACCCATTACGGCAAATGAAGCACAACAATCTACTACACCTGAAAAAGATATTACTTCCAAAGCAGTCGCAAATGTAACGGGCGAACTTAGTTTGAACAAAACAGAATTTAGTCCAAGAGAAATAATTAAACTTACTTTTAAGGTCAGTCAAAAATTAACCAATAATCCTTGGATTGGAATTATTCCTTCACAAATACCCCATGGTGATGAAGCCGAAAATGATTTGCATGATATTGATTACAAGTATTTTGATAATCAAGAAAGTGCAATAATGGAATTTACAGCACCAGTAAATGCTGGAAAATACGATTTTCGTATGCACACTAGCGATACTAATGGGGTGGAAATTACTTCTATTTCTTTTGAAGTAAAATAATTTTGGTTCTTCCAAATTTTGAGCTAAAACCTATTTTATATTTTGTTCAAGTCTGTACTAAAAGTCTGATTTGGACAAAATAAACTTTTTTGAGGTTTAAATGTATAGTATTTTGAATCTTTTTTTTGTATTTTTGGTTTCTACTATCTTACTACTACAGCTTTAATTATTATTTTTTAATTAGCTACCTTACTCTACCTTTATTTATTTTTTTATCAACTCTGACACAACTATTTTTTATTAGATTATTTATAGGTTAATTTTATTTTTTCATATGTTTTTGCTGCATTTTTAGTGCTGTTTCTGTACAACAAACAAATGTTTTTTATTCCTAATCAAGTTTCGTAACTAAAGTAATTACAAACCGATTTATAGTATATTATGAGTTATTTTCAGTAGTTTACAACAATAACAAGCTAATGTTAGTATATTTTTTGTAAAAACAAGAGTTTGAATTGAATTAGTTCTATTCAAACAAAACAATATCATTATTCAAAGAATATCAGTAATTATCAGTTACATGAGTTAATTCAATACTCAATTATTATTGAGTATTTCAAAATCTGGTGCAACCATTTCATACCAACTCTGGGTCTAGTATATGAGTGAGTATTCTATTATGTCAAACAATTATGCACATAAGGAAAGTCAATCCATTGAAGAAGTTGAAAATCAAATCCATCAAGAAGAAAAACAGGAATTAGATACAAAACCAGAAGCAGAAACTACGACTACTCGTACTGCTTATATTCCCTCTTCTGATGAATCTCAACTTATCAATGATTGCATAAATGGCAAACGTCTGGCGCAACGTTCTTTATACGAACAGTTTGCTCCCAAGATGTATGCTATCGCAATGCGTTACGCCAAAACGACTTTGGAAGCAGACGATATTTTACAAGAATCTTTCATTAATGTTTTTAAACATATTGAAAGCTTCGAAAACGACTGCCCAGTAGAGTTCTGGATTCGTAAGATTGTAGTCAATCAAGCTCTTAAATCAGGAAGAAGCAAATACGATAAAGCCTTTAAAGAAGAAGTAAGTGATATAAATTATAATTCAGACGAAAATATAATTTTAGACCGATTTGACTTAGAAGAGCTTTTACAAATCATTCGCAGGTTACCCGATGGTTTTCAACAAATTTTTAATTTATATGCCATTGAAGGCTATAAACACAAAGAAATTGCCGAATTATTAGGAATCAGCGTAGGAACATCAAAGTCACAGTACGCACGAGCAAGAGCACAATTACAAGAAATGCTTTTGGAAGAAGACGAAAGTTATGAACAACGGAAACAGTAACAAAAAGCAGTTGGGAAAACAGTTTGAGCAGCAGTTTAAGAATACATTCGAAAACGCTCAATTTATACCTCCTGCTCATTTATGGGAACAAATAGATGCAGCTTTAGATGCGAAGCCTTGGTACAAACGTCCTTTATTTTATTGGACTTCTGGACTGGTGGCAGCACTTCTTTTAGTAGTTATGTTTTGGTTTACGCTTGTTTATGATGATTCTAATTCTACTTTAAATACTAATACTGATATTGTCAATTCTGATAAAGATAAAATTGAAAATACTATAAAAAATAGTGTTGAGAATATTGAGCAGGGTAATAAAGATTATGATATAGATAACTCTTCCTCTCCAACAAATTTGGCAAATTTGGCAAATTCGGAAAATTCAACAAAAAGTATTCGTACTATTCAAACGCCTAATGATTCAGGTTTTGCGACTTTGAAAAGTAATAATTCTGTCTCAGAAGATATTTTAGAAGGCAAGCTAGCTCTTAGTTCTACTATGGGTTCTTCAAAAAGTAGTAATGAGAGTTCTGTCTCTGATGAAGTAATTATAAGTAATATTATAAGCAGTAAGAAGGATAAGAATTTGATAGCTATTGATTTCAATCCAATTGATTGGTCAGAGTATTTACCTATTGGAAATCCTTATTTTGAGCAAGGAGAAGTAATCGTAAAGATAGATAGTACAAAAGAAATTATTGCAGATACTAAAAGTGAAAGTCAGATAGAAAATATCAAAAAATCATCTGGAATAGCAATTACTTTTGGTATCAATCATACGCAAGGTGTTTATCAACCCAGTTTTAGGACGGATTCTATTTTTACTGGTCTTGTTGTAATTGAAGCCTTTAGTTCAAATCTTGCTGATACACTTCCACAAACAAATATTAATGGAACTTATCAACAAACAGGTTTTGATATAGCTCTAGCATTTGGAAAAAATAAGCGTTGGAGTATCAATTCTGGAATAGCAATGGGAAAAGCCAGTTATTCTTTTGGTTCTACTAATTTTATAACCGTTTCTGATATTGCAGGAAGTAATTTGAGAGAGTTTGCAGATAATCAAGTAGAAGTAAATTATGAATGGCTTCAAGTTCCGATAGCTGTTGGTTATCAGTTTGGGGAAAGTAGAGCCAAAAAATTTACTGGTTTTGCACAACTAGGAACAGCAATAGAATTTTTGAATAGTTATTCTTATGTAAGTGCAGACCCACTATTTACCTACGCAATAGGGAAGCACAGAACTACAAATACGCAGGTTTGGACACAAGCAGGAGTTAATTTCCATATCACTAATCGTTGGATACTTTGGGGAGGAGCAACCTATAAATCTTCACTTTCTTCGCTTATCAATGAAAACGGAGTTACTTTTTCTTCACAAGCATATGGCTGGCAAGTAGGAACTCGTTTTACTATTTTTGAGGGTAGTAAATAAAAAGTGTATAACAGACTTCCTGGTCTGTTCTGAAGTAAAGCTATTATAGAAAAATGTCCTTTTAGAAGCAAAAGAACGTATAAAAAAACCTATTCATTTTTAGTGAATAGGTTTTTTTGATTTTAATAAGATTGATTTAAAATAAACTAAAGAGTCAAATTAATTTCAATCTCTTTGATTTAATGTATTAAATTTGTAATCCGTAATTTTTAATTCGTAATTAACTAATACCAGTTCTTTTTCAGAAACTGAATTGTCTTTTTACGTGCATCTTTAGCTGCCGTTTCGTTGTAGGCTGGCGAACTTGGATTTGCGAAAGCATGGTCAGCTTCATATCCCTCAATTGTAATTGTCTTGTTGGCTTCCTTCATTGATTTTTCGAAATCCTTCATTACTTTTGGTGTAATCCATTTATCATCATTGGCATAAATTCCCAAAACAGGAGCTTTTATCATATTGATTCTAGCTGTGTCTTGCTCTGGCATTCCGTAATACATAACTGTTGCTTTTGTATGCTCATTCGAAATTAAAGAACCTTGCAGCGACCAACTACCACCAAAACACCAACCAATTGTAGCAAGTTGTAAAGGCTGACTAGCTTCTTCAATTGACTTTTCTTTCGCTTTTTTCGTTATAGCTTCCACAATTGCTATTGCACGCTGCTTATCAACTCCTTGCATGTATTTCTGTGCCTCTTCTCTTGTTGTGGCTACATTGCCATCGTACAAATCAACTGCAATTACGTTTACTTTACATCCAAAATCTTTATAATATTTTTCAGCTTCTTGTTTTACATAGTCATTCAGTCCCCACCACTCGTGAAAAACAAATAAATATTTTCCTGTTGGCTTTTTGGATTTTACCATAAATACATTTGCAGCTTCTCCACCTGCTACTTCTATTTGAGTCATTTCTCCATAGTTAGGCGTAAAATCAAAAGCTATCGGGTTTGGATGTTTGTTTACAAAATTTTTATCTGCTGCGAATTTGGCAAACTCATCAACGGCACAACACGCTTTATTTTCAAATGAGTCTTCTGAATCAGAATTAGTAAATAATAAAAAATAAGAACCTATTCCTGTAAATACAGCAATAAGTGATAAAAAGAGGTAATTTTTTGAGAATATCATTTTGTAGTAAATTAGATTTGGAAAAAGAATTTTTGGTATAGATAAAATACAAATTGCGAACAATCAATAAAGATAAGTTGTTTTGAGTTAAATTCTAAATTAATTACTTTCCATTACAAAAAATTAAAATGAGTAAACACACAAAAAAGTCAGATTTACCACAAAAGGTATGTATTGTTTGTCAAAGACCCTTTACTTGGCGAAAGAAATGGGAAAAAGTTTGGGAGCAGGTAAAATATTGTAGCGAAAAATGTAGGAGAACGAAATAAAATAATGGCAAACCAACTCTATTTTTAAATTCGTATTTTTGTATAAAATGATTTGATAAAAATAAAGAAATAAAATTATGTCCACGCAAGAGAAATATCTAAATCCGTTTACTGATTTTGGGTTCAAAAAATTATTTGGCACGGAAGTCAATAAAGATTTATTAATCAGTTTTCTGAATGAAGTTTTGCCAGAAGATGTAAAAATTGTTCATCTTACTTATCTAAAGACAGAACATATCGGACATTCAGAATTAGATAGGAAAGTAGTTTATGATTTGTATTGTGAGAATGAAAAAGGAGAAAAATTCATTGTAGAATTACAAAAAGCAAGACAGAAAAATTTTAAAGAACGAACTATTTTCTATTCTACTTTTCCAATTCAAGAGCAAGCCAAAAAAGGTGTAGATTGGGAGTTTGATTTGAAAGCAGTTTATACGGTTTCTATACTCAATTTTTTGTTAGATGATAATTCTGTAGCTGCCAAAAAGAAGAAAATAAAAGCAAATGCTCCTGTCAAAACAACGGCTATGCTTATGGATATTGATTCAAAAGAAATTTTTTATGATAAGCTAATTTATGTTCACATTCAAATTCCGTTGTTTAATAAAGAAGAACACGAATTAGAAACGCTAGAAGATAAATGGTTTTTTGTAATGCGTAATTTACAACGTTTTCAAAACAGACCCAAGGCACTTCAAGAACGTATTTTTGATAAAGTTTTCAAGACTGCCGAACTTGCAAAGTTCAACAAAAAAGAAAGAATGGCGTATGAAGATAGTTTGAAATATTATAGAGATTTACATAATAGTTTGAACTACGCTAGAGAAGAGGGATTTGATAAAGGAGAGGAAAAAGGTATCTCAAAAGGAGAAAAACAAAAAGCTATAGAGATAACTAAAGAATTAATACTAATGAATTTATCATCTGAAGATATTTCAAAAGCAACAGGATTGACTGTTGAGCAAATTAAAGAAATTACTAACTCATTAAAGAACAGATAATTATGTCTATACAAAAATACTTAGACAACTTTGTCGCTTTGAATGATTCCGAACTTGCAAAATTCAACAAAAAAGAAAGAATGGCGTATGAAGATAGTTTGAAACAGTATAGAGATTTATATAATATTTTGAATTATGCTAGAGAAGAAGGAGAGGAAAAAGGTATTTCAAAAGGAGAAAAACGAAAAGCTATAGATATGACTAAAGAAATTAATACTAATGAAGGTTTATCATTTGAAGATATTGCTGAAAGGAACGGGATTATCAATTGAAGAAGTCAGAGAAGTTGCAGATTCATTAAAAAATTAAATTCGAACTTATAGCTATCCAAATGAGTTTGGAATAAGTAATACTCACTAAATAAAACAGAAAAAATCATGTCAGGCAAAAAGAAAGAAATCCAAAAATCAATAAGTATCAAAAACCGTAAGGCTTCTCACGAATATCATTTTATAGATATTTATCAAGCTGGAGTAGTTTTGCAAGGAACAGAAATAAAATCTATCCGAATGGGAAAGGTTACGATAAGTGATGCCTTTTGTTTGTTTATTGGAAACGAATTATTCCTTCGCAATCTGCATATTTCACAATACGATATGGGAAATGTGCATAATCACGAAGAGAAAGCAGATAGAAAATTACTTTTGAAACGAAAAGAACTCAAAAAACTTCAATATGATGCACAAGATGTAGGTCTTACCATTATTCCAACAAAAGTATATGTAAATGATAGAGGACTTGCAAAAATAGAAATTGCACTCGGAAAAGGTAAAAAATTATACGACAAACGTCAGGATTTGAAGGCAAAAGACGCAAAAAGAGAACTTGACCGATTCTAGTCAGTTACCAGTCGTTTACAGTTACCAGTCAATAGTAACCAGTAATCAGTTGATTTCGAATACATATTTTTAGAATGAACAAACAATCTATTTTAGATTTATTAGAAAATTATCAAACTTCCTTACAAAGAAGAACTGGAATTTCAGGAAACGAATGATTGATTTTTTAGAAAAAAACGACGATTTTGCTTTACGTTCTAATGCAATCGGACAGCTTACAGGTTCGGCTTGGATTGTCAATGAAGAGCGAACAAAAGTTCTTTTGATTCATCATAAAAAACTCAATAAATGGTTGCAAATTGGTGGACACATAGAAAATACCGACCAAAGTATTGAAGAAACTGTTTTGAGAGAAGTAAGAGAAGAAAGTGGAATTAATAATTTAAAACTACTTTCTCCTCCTTCTAATCTCATTTATGATATTGATATTCATACCATTCCTCAAAAAAATCAAGTTGCAGAACACTCACATTTTGATATTCGTCTGATTATAGAAGCCAATGAAAACGAAAAACTAATTCCTCAAAATGAAGAAGTTTTGGCTATCAAATGGTATTCTATACATGAGGTTAAGAATTTAGCAGAATCCACTACTTCTATCAATCAATCTATGAAAAGAATGGTTGATAAAATGAGAGAATTTAGAGTCTAACTTACCTCAAAATAGCTTGTACTTTTATTGTTCGGATGGGTTTTCTGGGGTCATTACTGATTACGGTCAATGAGCGAATATAGGTTCCTGTGTCTTCTGGAGTCTGAAAAACAACCTTTACAATTGCATTGCTATGAGGTGCAATTTCATTCCATTCTGTTTTTTCTGTCATGAGCTTGCAGCCATATCCTTCTATTATTCTATGTACTTTTAAAGGCATATTGCTTTCATTTTTGAGTACAAAGGTAGCTTCTAAAGAATCTTTTCCTGCCAAATTTTTGAGATAATGACTTCCCAAATTTATGTAATCATCTTCTATTTTTAGTTCTGGGTAAGCCTCTAGCATTTCGATATTCAGACTAGGAAAATATTCCTCTACATTGGCTGTTACCTTAAATTCTACTTGTATAGTTTTCTTATTCTGTTCTCCAAAAAGGGTTACAAAATCCTCTACATAACCAAAATCATTCTTCAAAAGTGGGTCATAAATTACATAAATAGCACTCGTCTCACCCATTTTTAGAATATGAGTAGAATCAAAACGAACTTGTAGATGTTCTGGAATTTTCATTTTTCCTGTAAATACAAAATCTTCTTTTCCAGAGTTATAAAATTCAAATTTTTTGGTAACAGGTACTCTGTTCAATACATTACCAAAGTGAAGATATTTAGTTCGTGTATATATTTGTGGCGATTTTTCTAGTAGATATTTAAAATCTCTTTCTTTATCCAAAACAGGCTGTAATTCTCCTTTTAGCATCAAAGTTTGTGTACCTGCATTGTCTGTCTTGACTGTAAATATTTTGACAAAACTACCATAATTATACGGTAAGAAAATTAATTCTACAAAACTATGCTCCTCTTTTTTTATACTTGCTTTTGTGTTTTCATTCGAAAAACTGCAAGCACAGTCTGTTGAAATATTTACTATCTCAATTTCATTTTCTGAAGTATTAGTAAAATAAAAACGATGAACAAGTGTATCTTGAAACTCCATTTTACCAAAATCAAATTCTGTTTCTTCAAAATCTAAAGCAGAATTTTGAGCAAGAATTGGTGTCGAAATCAATATAGAACCTAAATTGAAAACGGATATAACAAAGAATATAGAAAAAAAAGAAGAGTAAAATATCTTTTTTAATGCAAATTGAATTTTGTACATAGCTGATTACTTATTAACTTGTCTTTATTAAAATGGTATAAATTATTGATATTGTTTCTAAAAAAAAACAAAGAACGGAAATATTAATTAGTGTATTAGAATTAATAAGCTCAAAAAATAAGCTATCAATTAGAAAAGTTAATTTGTTAGAATAATTATTTAATTTTTAGAAAGTAGTATATGAAAACTAGCTAAACTAGTTTTCCTCCAAAGCAAAATTATGGATTCGATTACAAAAGTAACAAAAAACAACTTCGAAGGTGCTAATTTTTTATTTGTATCTTGGCGAGATACGTTTTCTAGTTTCTCACTTCCTGAAGATAAAGGTGTAGAAATTTTTACACATTTAGGTAGTCAATATAAAGAAGATTCTCGTCATTATCACAACTGGAAACATATAAAAGTTATGCTCAAAGAGTTGGATAATTATCCAGAGAAAATAAATGACAGACTTTCCATCGAATTAGCTATCTGGTTTCACGATGCTATTTATGTGCCACTTCGAAAAGATAACGAGAGTAGAAGTGCAAAATTTTTCCACGAGCAGTTATCACCTCATCTTCCCATAGAAAAAGTACGGAAAATAATGGCTTATATTGAGGCTACCAAAAATCACGCAAAAACGATAGATAAAGATTTGCAAGTTCTCTTAGATTTGGATTTGGCTATTTTAGGACAATCACTAACTGTCTATCAAAAATATTCTCAGCAAATTAGAGAAGAGTTTGGTTACGTACCAAATTTTTTTTATAAAAAAGGAAGAAGATTAGTATTAAAGTCATTTTTAGATAGACCTGTTATTTATCAAACTTCTTTTTTCAGAGAACAATTGGAAAAGAAAGCGAGAGAAAATATTAATTTAGAACTAAATGATTTATAGAATTATCCAATACCCAAAATCTATCTAAAACAAAATTACATTCGTCTTTTAGATATAGAATTAATAAATCCTCCATTTGCATTGAAGTATTTCAAGTTTTTATATAATGATAAAGGAAGTATAATTGATGTATCAAATAATCAGTGAAAATGTTTTATTTTTTAACAAAAAATTGATTTTAGATTAAACTTTTGGCTCTGTTTTTTCGTGTACTAAAGTAGATATTTTAGTTATTTTTCTATCCATTTGACTACCATCAGTATAAAACATTATTACTACATTACTTCAAAATTAATTATATTATGAAAAAGACGATTTACTCTACGCTTATTTTACTAGGTAGCGTCTTTATTTTTCTCGGTTTGACAAATTTTGCGAAAGCTCAACATGAAGGTTTAGACTGGTTTGCCAATGGCGAAAGGCATAAACAACAAGCTCGTTATGATTTGGCTCTACAAGAATACGATAAAGCTGTTCAGAGAGAACCACGCAATCACCTGTATATTTTCTCAAAAGCACAATGTGAATATCAACTCAAAAAACCAAAAGAGGCAGCGCAATCATTGAGTTATGTTATTCGTCTCAACAGTAACTATTCTCCTGCTTATGCTTTGCTTGCAAAGATTTATTCAGACCAAAACGATAATCAAAAAGCGGCTCAACTCTATGATATTGCAGCTCGTTATGAGAATGAAAAAGAGAAAAAGCAATTTTACCGTTTCTTTGTAATCAAGCAAAACTTAGCTGAAAAAAATTGGGTAACTGCCTTCGAAAAGATAAAAATAACTAAGGGAGAGTTTCCAGAAAACCTTGAACTCTATTATTTGGAATCTCAAGTAGCTAATTATTTGGGGAAATATAGAGAAGCTATTGAAGCTATTGAAGTTATAGAATCAAGAATTTCTACATTACATCCTAGCGAAAATGCTCGTTATTATTATCAAAAAGGATATGGATATTATCATTTGGATAATTTTGAAGAAGCCTTCAAAACATGGTCAAAGGCAAGCTATGGGAACTTCAAAAACAAAATTGAAGAATTTTCTCCTGCTCGTTATGCCTACTTAGCAGAGGCTTATATGGAAGTTCGTCAGTTCAATGAAGCACAAGCTTACGCAGAAAAAGCTCTCAAAATAGACCCTGCCAACGCAAGTGCTTATTTTACTTTAGCCAATCTACAAGACAATAAAGCAACAGCAAATGTGGACAAAACATTAGAGTTGTATTATCAATCTGCTAGATTTGAGAAAGATTTGAAGCGTAGCACACAGATTTATGAGCAAATTGCACGTTTAGAATTATCTAAAAACAATAATGAAAATGCACTTAAAGCTACAGTAAATGGTTTGACGTTCAATTCAGCCAATAAAAATTTACTTTATCTAAACGGACTTACTCTTTTTAAATTATATAAAAATCAAGAAGCTGCTGATGCACTTCAAAAAGCTCTTGCTCAAATGAGAGATCCTGTTGAGCATTCTCGCTGTATGTTTTTGTTAGGTTTAGTGTATCGCAATGGTGGAAAATTAGATATTGCACGCAGAGCTTTTGCAAATGTAAACTCACAACCTTTTAAAATGGCTGCAGCCAATGAAACTAAATTAATAAGCCAAGCTACAGAAGAAGACGAATTATAAAGAGTTGAAATAGATTTTGCTTATTATTATCTACATCTAAGTAATCAAACATAATTACTATAACAAACAGTTGGAACACGGATTTTACAGATTTTACTAATAAACACAGATAAATACACTATCAAATGATTTTATGTAACCTTATCAAAATTAAATATATTAGTATTTCTGTCTAACTACTTAGGATCAATTACGAATTAAAAATTACGAATTTAATTAATTGAATATCAATTAGTTATGGCTTTAAAAGTAGCAGTTTATTTAATTCTTATTCCTTAGTCGTACAAAATTAATAATAACTTGTGGAAGTCGTTGGTGAGACACCAACAACGGCAAAAAAGAGTTATAAATACCTCGCCACTGTCGGTGTCTTACTGACGATTTTACCATTACTACAAAAATTGTCAGACAATCAATTAAATATTGACAAGCTAAATCACATTTTAATCCTAACCAAAAATGAAATTAAGTCATTCATTCAGCAGTGCATTAAGAACATTTGCTTATTTTATGGCAAGTGGAACACATTATAATCTCAAAGGAATAGACTATTTGATTTTATTTGGAACTGAACCAAGTGCAATAGAAAAAGTATTTGCTATTTTTGCCAATGTAATTGAAATGAATGAAGAGGGAACTGTTTTGAATGTAAAATATGCAGAAAAAAGAGCTACTGATTATATTCGTTCTTATTGTGATTCTAGTTTTGAAGTCGAACCTCCTTATGAAGAATGGGAAACTGATTTATATTAATATTTTATAAATCTTCACTTAACCTCTCTATGCACAACTACACAAAAATTCTACTTTCATTAGTCTTCTTTATATTTTTTTCTAACGTAATCTTTGCACAAACTAAAACCACAGCACTTTACGATTCTTGCGTGGTCGGAAAAGACATAAAAGAACTTAGAGATGTAATGGATACCACAAAGGTAGCTATCATATATTTTGGCACAAATCCTCAAAACCGAAAAGAGAAAAGAGAAATAAAAAAACTATCTAGAAAAGGAATAAATTCTATAGATATAGCAACCTTAGCTACAAAAAATAAACATTTGAATATGCTATATATCAGAGGTTTTTATACATTAAGCAATGAAGAAAAAAATCAACTTTATACTATACTTGCAAGTAAAACAGGAGATAAAAATGGTGGGATAACTACTGCTTTTTGTTATTCCCCAAACCATGCAATCGTTTTTTTAGATGAAAATGAAAAAATAAAATTTGAAATAGAAATATGTTTTAAATGCTTAAAGGCAGAAGTCGCATCTAATTTCCCACTAGATAATTTTTGTAGAGAGAGTTGGGATAATTTAGAAAAATTTATTTTGGAAAGAAATCCAGTAGAGAAATAATTCATAAAAAAACGAACGGTTCACACAAAAGCAAACCGTTCGTAATAGTAGAATTACATTCGTAATTCGTAATTTTTAATTCGTAATTCTCCTATTCTCTAAGCAAAGAAACCCAACCTTTCAAAATCAGAACTTCATCAGTCGGATTCAGACGATTAAAAGTTACCTTTACTTGAAAATAATACATTCCAGAAGGCATTGCTGTTCCGTTATTATTTTCTCCATTCCAATCAATAAAGATATTATTATCTTCTAAGCTATTTGTTTCGAAAACGAGCTGTTCCCAACGGCTATAAATTTTGGTTTCTACACTCTTGACAAATGCAGGACAATCAAAAGCTCTAAAGGTATCATTTATTCCGTCGCCATTTGGTGTAAATACATTTGGTAGCGAATAATTCGGACAATTATCATTACACACTTGATTACTAAATGTACTCTCATTTCCAGAAGCATCAATAGCCGTAACTACATAACAACCAGCCACAGAACGAACTTGCTCATGTATAAAAGTAGTATCAGTAGTGTTGATTAGAAGCTGTAACGAATCAGTAGCTTGGGCTTTGAAATATAAATTGTAACTACTCACTTCCAAATCACAATCTGGTGAATAATCATTTTGCCATCTCAATTGATTGCTAAAAAGAGAATCACTACAATAAATTGGGTCTTCAAAATTAATAGTTTCACAAATAAGCGAATCTAAAAACAAAGTCGTAGGCGAACAAGGAGGCGTTTGATCAAGTGGAATAATACATATTTCTTGAGATTTATTGAGCAATGGTTCTGGTAAACCTTCTCTGTTATAACTTCCCTGTGTTGTAACGAAATAACAATATTCTGTCTTGTCTAAAAGTTCTGTATCGGTATAAGAAAATGAACCACTAAAAACATTTATACTATCCAAAAGAAGAAAATCAGCTCCATCAGCATCTGTTTGGCGATAAATATAATGTTGTGGAAAACGAGAATCTGTATTATTCCAAGGCACTTCTGCACGCCAATTTAGAGTCGCTGCATTTACTAAAGGAGTTGCAGAAAGACGAACCGAACTTGCAGCAGCCGAAGAATCCACTAAGCTATTATTAGAATAAAAAAGAATTCTATAATTATAAACGTTTTCTTCTGTATTTAGATTTGTATCTCTAAAAGTAGTATCATCTTCTGCAAAACGACCTCCCAATTGCGTATAATTTTGTGTTCCAGAAAAACCGTCTGAACGAAATAGCTCGTACTCATAAGGTCGTGGAAACTCTGTTTCTATAAGGTCTTGAGGCTTTGTCCATTCTACTTGTATTTCTCCGTTTTGAGTATCTGTTTCCTCTACACTTACTTTTGTTATGAAAGGTGCATTTGTAGGAATAATAACACATACTTCATCAGAAACATAACTTTCTCCTCCTGCTGGATTTGGGAATTTTGCAAAAATACGGTAGCAATATGTTTTGCCTCTTTCTAATCCTTCTCCATTATTGTCATCTAAGAAAAAACGATTTCCAATTTCATTAGTTCCGATTTGGGTATAACCTGTGAAGGCTGGCAAACCCGTTTCACACGTATCAGGATTAAATTCGAATGCTCCTACTCTTCGCCAAACTGTCATTTCACTAGCATTCGGACATTGATACGAAAACCAACTAAGTGAAATACTATTATCCACCGTATTTGCCTCTGCAATCAAAGTATCTGGTTTTGGTCCTACAACACGAATCTGCCACGTTTTCAAATCTACTAACCTATTACTACTTGGATTAGGTTGGTCTTCTGCTTTGAATGTAACGGAATAAGGTTGTAATTGAACATCTTCACAGACTGTTTGCCAATCAAAGGTAGCTTGTTCTTCTCCATTTGGAGGTTGAAGATTTAGTAGTCTAAAAGTGGCATAATTTCTTGGAGGAACAGGTTGCAATTGATTTGCTTCTCTAAATAAAGCACTAAAAGCAGAAAGGCGAACAAAGTCTCTATCTGGGTCTGTTCCTTTAATTACATCACTCAAACGTGCACCTGCCGTAACACACGTATCTCTAGGAATTTCTAAAATAGGACGCTCGTTTGGATTATCTCTTACAATGATTTGCATATCACGATTTACTTGACCAATCAAAATTCCTTCTCGCCACTCCTGAACAATAAAAGCAACATTAAATTGTCCTACTCGTCCTGGTGTGTTCCAAATCAAATCTCCTGTAATAGGGTCAAGTGTTGCTGTTGTTGCTCCTCCTTCTTCACGCTCTCCACCAAAAGCAGGGTCATCTAAAAGCCTAAAACCCTCAACAGGTGTGTTTACGGCACGTTTGGGAGTAACAAAAATATAAGCCAAACTATCTCCATCGGCATCAAAAGCACCTGGATTATGAATAAATTTTTGTCCTACACGAGCAAAATCAATTGGGGGCACCAGCAAAACAGGCGAACGGTTTAGCCCTAAAAATGGATTTATCAAAAAGGTAGATTGAATGTGAAAGGCTGTATTGACTGAATTGGGAATATTTACAATCCCTTCATTACGATTTCGAATAGCTACACCTACATTATATTCTCCAGCACCAGGAAAAGTATAAGTAGTAGTGTATGTATTTCGTGTGGTGGCATTTCCGATACTTACTCCTGAAAGGCGAGCTACCATACGAGTTTCGCCAGTTCCAAAATTAAATTCAATTTCTGGGTCAGGCGGAACTCCTCCATCATCAGTATAAATGATTGCAGTAATTCTATAAGTAAGACTAATATCCGAAATACGTTCAGCCGTCAAATCTCCTGCTCTTACGTGGGTAGCATACGTATTTTGAGAAACGAGAAGTAAAAGAAAAAGAGCTAGAGAAACAGTAGAAATCATCTTAAGAGCAAAAGCAGAAATAGCAAAATTTGATTTAATAGATGTTTTACTTTTTAAAGTGTAGAAAAAATCCTGGTTCATTGGTGTATATTTATTTTTATCGAAACAACTGTATTTTTTGAAGGAGGGTTTTATAATCTCCAATTAATTTAATAGAAGGGAGTTTTTATACTTTACACTAGCACTAAAAATTCTGGTAAAATTGTACTTTTGAGAAGGTAAATATAAAGATAAGGTAGTCAATTACAAATACAAAATTTTGTAGGACAAGTACTACAAACTAATAAATATACATTATCTATTTTAATTATAAAATCATAAATAAACAATTTGCTACTCTTATTTTGAAAAAATTATATTATTTTTGATAAATGAATGTTTCAACTCCTTCTATTACCTTTCCTATTCCAAAAATTAACTCCTCAAAAGGCACTCGTTATGCCATTTCGGATATACATGGTTGTGCCCAAACGTTTAGAGCTCTCATCAAAAAAATAAATCTTTCTACTGACGATCAACTTTTTCTGTTGGGGGATTACATCAATAAAGGTCCTGATAGTAGAGGTGTTTTGGATTATATTATAGAACTTCAAAAAGGCTATTCTGTTTTTTGTTTGAGAGGAAATCATGAAGAACTTCTCATTAGAGCACATCGAAGAGCAGAAGGAGATACATCTATTCGTTTAGTTCCTGTTTTGAATCGGGGTAGAGGTTTAGTAGATGAAAATCGTCGTATTTTGCCTGAATATCTACCTTTCTTAGAAAATTTGTATTATTATTTTGAATTAGAAGACTATTATTTAGTACACGCAGGTTTTGATTTTGAGGCTCCAGACCCATTTTCTGAAACTGAAAAAATGCTTTGGGTACGTTATTTCGAAGTAGATACAAGCATTGTAGGCGACAAACGGATTGTTCATGGACACGTTCCCGAATACTTACAATTTATTCAAGAAGAAATAGATTATGGGTGTTCTTCTATTTGTATCGATAATGGCTGCGTTTACAAAACACGTAGAAAGGCAGGTTTGGGAAGACTTCTGGCTTTAAATTTAGATACTTTAGAAATAATTTTGCAAGAAAATATAGAAACAGAACGCTCTTCTTCAAGAAGTCATTTTTTGTAGAAACTGACGCTTGCTAAGGTCTGATTACAGACCATTATCAACGTTTTTTTTCATTCCCTAATTCCCATGTCCTAACTCCCTGCACTTCCCTAATACGCTGCTCTTCTCAAACGGTCATTGATTGCTCTTCCTAGCTCTTTTTCTGGCAAAAACTCGGTCAAAATTATTTTGATATTTAATTTGTCTAGTTCTCTCATGTAAGAAAATAGATTTTGTGCAGCTTCTGAAAAATTACCTTCTTTTGATAAAATAAACTGATTTTGAACAGGAATTTGAGATGTAATTTTTAGTGAATGATAAAATTCCTATTTCATTATTTTCTATCTCTTTATTCAATTGATGTTCTTTTATCATTTCTTCAATATTTCCCAAACGCATTTTTATTTTGGGTGCATAATGACTCAAAAGCATTCCTGAAGAAGCTACTTTTGTAGATTCTATTTTGTCTGAATGAGGATTTGAATTTGAATGTTCTTTTACAATTAGTTTTCCGACTACTTTTTCTAGTTCTTCAATAGCTATTCCTCCCTTTCTAAAAACGGTCAGTTTTCCATTTTCCTCTCCAATTATTGTCGATTCTACTCCTATTTTACAGTTTCCACCGTCTAAAATATAGCTTACTTTTTTGCCTAATTGCTCAAAAACGTGCATTGCAGTAGTAGGACTAATATAACCAAACGGATTTGCACTTGGTGCAGCCAATGGAAAATCAATGTTTTTTAGAAGTTCTAGTGTAAGTCGGTGATTTGGAATACGAACAGCTACATGTGGAAGTCCACTTGTCACAAGGTCTGGAATAATTGATTTTTTGGGTAACAATAAAGTCAAAGCACCTGCCCAAAATTGATTTCCCAAAATTTCCGCCCATTTTGGAAACTCACTTGTCCAGTTTTTAATCTTATCAATACTATCTGTATGAACAATCAGAGGATCAAAAGTAGGACGATTTTTGGCTTCAAATATTTTGCTAACTGCCTTTATATCAAACGCATTTGCAGCCAAACCATAAACTGTTTCGGTAGGAATGGCTACTAAATTACCTTTTTGCAGCTCACTTTGAGCTGTTTTTATACTATTTCCAATAGGTGAAGAAGATTTCAAAATTTTTTATTACGAATTAAAATATGATTATTCCAATATAAAAAATAACTTTCTATTTATTTTTATATTCTGTATATTTGTAGTGTAGAATTGTATCTAATATCAACAATAAAAGTTCTACATTTTATCAACAAAAGTACACGAAAATTACGATTTGTATTCTGTTTATTACCTGTCTTTCATTACTTTGTAGCGTTCCAAACGAAAATTACTTATTTCTTTATTGATTTACAAGAATACATTTATTATTATGAAATTTCTTAAACTTTACTTATTCCTATTTATTTTATTTATTCCTTTTTTAGCTAAAGCACAAATTATTAATTCGTATGCTAAAATTACAAACGTCTCAGGCGCAACATTAACTATTTCTGGAGTTGCAGCAGAAGTGAATGAGACAGCAGGTGCATTTGCAGCAGGAGAAAGAGTTATTGTTATGCAAATGCAGGATAATGTTATCGGAACAACTGCTGATGTAGCTGGTTTTGGAAATGTTGGTACAATTGCATCAGCAGGATTATATGAAGTAAGTACTATTACGGCACGTACAGGTACAAGTATTACATTAGCTACACTAGCAAACACATTTAATGTTGGAGCAAACTCTTCTCTTCAGCTTATTTCTTTTCCTACTTTCTGTACTCGTGGTGCAACTACTGGATTGCCTTGGAACGGAAATATAGGTGGCGTAATTGCTTTTCAATGTGCAGGAACAATGACTTTAAACGGAACAATCAATGGCAATGGAATTGGTTTTCGTGGTGGTGATGTTTCAGATTTTAGACTCGGAACAGGTGGTTGTGCTATAACTCCATTTATATCAAATAGCAATACTCATGGAGAAAAAGGAGAAAGTATTTATCGCATAAGTAACAATGATTATCGTTATGCTTTAGGGAAAATTATTAATGGTGGTGGTGGTGGCATCACCACAACGGTGGTGGTGGTGGTGGTGGAAACTTCACTGCTGGAGGACAAGGAGGAAATGGTTGGAATAATACGGCAGCAGGTTGTACACCAAGTGCAGGAGGTTATGGAGGCGAACTACTCTCTAGTTATATCAACCTCAACAGAGCCTTCATGGGAGGAGGAGGAGGAGGAGCAGAGCAAAATAATAATTTCGGAACTTCTGGAGTAAGAGGTGGTGGAATAGTAATTATTGAAGCAAATCAAATTATCACTTCTTGTCCTGGACCTGTGAGCATTACTGTAAATGGACTAAATAGTGAAAGTACTACTGGTGGAGGAAATGACTCCGCAGGTGGTGCTGGTGCTGGTGGTTCTATTATATTTCGTGTTAATAATTTTTCATTCACAGCAGGTTGTCCGATTACAGCCACAGCCAATGGTGGTTCAGGTGGAACAGCACTTTTTGGAAGTACTCACGGTGGTGGTGGTGGTGGTGGACAAGGCGTTGTGATATTTGCAAACGGTTGTCCTAATAATATTCAAAATATCAATGTCAATACAAATAATGGAGTAGGAGGGTGTAATACTACCCCACCACCATTACCCACACCTTGTCCTTCTAGTGCTGGTAGTGGTTCAGGTGTAAATGGTACGGGTATTATCTGTGATGCTCTTTTACCTATCGAATGGCTTAGTATTGATGCAGAATACAAAGACAATCAATCTTTTGTGACTTGGAAAACTACTATTGATAAAGAACTAGCTTATTTTGAAATGGAAAGAAGTACGAATGGAAAAGATTGGAAAAAAATAGGAAGAGTAATGTCTTATCAAGCTATTCAGAGTAGCTCTAGTCACACTTGATTATGAGTTTATAGATAAAGAATGGATAGGACAAATTACCTATTATAGAATAAATCAATTTGATAAAAATGGTTCTTCTAATTATTCTCCTGTCGTAGCAGTCAATCCAAACCGTAAAGGAGAGTTTTCTATCTATCCTAATCCTGCAAAGGATAGATTATTCATTAGTTATCCAAATGAAAATAAACCTATTCGAACCAAAATTGTATCTTCAATCGGTAAATTAGTAACTGTAAATCCAACAGAAAATAATGTAGGAGAATTAGAAATGAATATTAATCATTTGTCTGCTGGAATTTATTTAGTTTTGATTGAGCTTCAGACTGGAGAAATTATATCTCATAAATTTATAGTAGAAAAATAACTTTATAATTCTTTCTAATCTTCTAAAAACAGAAAAGTCTTATCAAAATAAATTGATAAGACTTTTTCTAGTTTTTGAAATTAAGGACATTGAGAGTTGAAATATAATGCTCCAAATTACTCTATATCATTTCCAATAATTCCTAATCTCTTTGCTCTTTTCTCCCAATTTTTTCTTGCTAATTCTTGCATATCATCCTCTTTGTCGGTTTCGTCCATAATCTCTAAGCCTAATAAAGTTTCAATTACATCTTCTATTGTTACGATTCCGCTCGTCGAACCGTATTCATCTACAACAATGGCTAAATGGTTTTTACTTTCAAGAAGTTGATTAAATACCGACGGAATAGGTAAAGTCCTTTGAATGAACAAAACAGTACGCTTTATTTCAGAGAGTTTTTTTGTACCATTGCCATTTGCCATTTCCTTAAATATTTCGTCCTTTAGTACCACGCCAGTAATGTTATCTGCTTTTGTTTTATAAACAGGAATTCTTGAAAAACGAGTATTCTGATTTTTTTTAAAGAACTCTTCAATAGTCAAATCCTCCGAACTTGTTTCCATTACTGTTCTTGGAGTCATTACATCTTTGGTTTGTATTTTACTAAAGTTGAGCATGTTTTTGATAACTTTAGATTCCGATTCTTTAAAAACACCTTCTTGATGTGCTATATCAGTCATAGCAGAAAAGTCCTCTCTACTCAAAACAGAACCATGGTGTCCCTTTCCTCCTACCAATTTTGTAGTGAGTTGTAATAACCATAAAATCCCTGTGTATTTTAAAGGTGCAATCAGTACAATCAGTGCTTTTGCAGTAAAATTTGCTAGTTCTTTCCAATAGGTTGCACCAATAGTTTTGGGTATAATTTCTGACAAAACCAAAATCAAAAAAGTCATTATAGTAGAAACAATTCCAACGACATTGATACCCAAAATATCAATTTTATAGGGTAAACTTTCAGCCTGCACACCTACAAGTATTGCTCCTACTGTGTGTGCTATTGTATTTACTGTCAAGATAGCAATTAATGGCTTATCAACATCTTTTTTTAGATTTTCCAGAATGGCTGCGTACTGTTTGCCCTCTCTTGCTTTTATATTAATAAAAGTCGGAGTAACACTCAATAATACAGCTTCTAGAATAGAACACAAAAAAGAAAAAAAAATTGAGACAAAACCATAAATAAAAAGAAGTGTCATAATTGGGTTTATAAATTAACAAGAATAAAAATGCGGTAAATTGGACTAACAAATATACAACTAATAAAGAATTTTCACTGTATTTGTTACTACTTTCAGAAAATAGCTTTTATTTTTAGAGTTCATACCTATAAAATATTCGTAAGGTTTAAATAAAAAATCCTATCAATTTTGTGTTGATAAGATTTTTTTAGTTCTATATACTCAATATGATTGTTATTGGCAAAAATCAAAATAGGCATTTATTAGCTACAGAGTAGCTTTACCTTGGTAGAACAAAAATAAAATTGATTTAAAAAGCTACAGCGTAGCCTAACTTTATTCTTAATTGCCCAATTGCAAGGTTTCGCTGCCCTGTAGCTCTATTGAAATACGTTTTTGATGTTCTACAAAGGTTACGTTGCGACTGCAACTAAAAGTCAATACTTAAAAATGACACTCATATTGATATACTTATCTTTATTTTATATTCTAAAAATGAAATCCAACTGTTGCTACTACATTTGTAGTTGTATTTTTAATATTTACTGTTGGATTTGAATTATCAGGCAAATTATAAGGAGTATAAATAGTATTATTAGCCTGTTGAACAACCGCCAAATCTACATAAAATGCTCTTTTATGAATGCCTACACCTCCAGAAATGCGAGTTTGAAAGGCATCTTCTTCTTCTCTACGAAACTCCTCTTTTACTGTATTTCCATAGAGACCAATTCCGCCACGTAAATAAAATGTATTGAGACGAAGCTCTGCACCCAAACGATAATTCATAGTAGAAGCATACAGATTTTTGATGGTTTGATTATCCGCTGTAAAGCTAAACTCCTGAGGAGGACTAAGTAATTTAGAAGATTCATAATTGATAAAATCCACATCTGCACTAATAAAACCAAACTTTCCTACGAAAAACGCAGCTCCCAAAGAAGCACGTAATGGTGTAGTCATATTGTAGGTACTCTCTACATTAAGAGTACTAGCACTTACATCATTCAAAATAACTGGGTCATTCGTCGTACCATCGTCAAAAGAAAAATTATTATACAAAGCATCTAAACTCGCATCATAACTATCATTTACAGAAAAATAAGTGGGTGTTGAGATACTTGCACCCAAACGAACAGCGTAAATAGGTCGATAAATTACACCTGCTGTAAGATTTACACCTGTTCCAGAAATAGATAAATTTTCTCTAATAACTAGATTATCTAATGACCTTGTTTCCTGTGGATTGAATGGCTCTCCTACTACTATTTCTTCAAAACGCTTACTTTCTTCGTATCTAAAAGATTGTATTCCCAAACCTGCACCAAAAAACAATTTATCATTATAATTTCCACCATACGAAAAGTTCCATTGACTTTGAGAACCTGAATAATCTATAATTTCTCTTTGTAGTGTAGGAGCATTAGGTACAATAGGAAAGTACGTATCTTGTCCACCAGTATCAAAATCAAAATCTTTATTAATCAAATACGTATCATAAGCTAAAGCTAATAAATCCGTTGCTCCACCTGCTGGATAAATAGAATTCCAAGGAATACCATCTGCTTGATTCAAGAAATAATCTATAATAGAATTCTGAGAATTAGTTCCTTCATAGCTTGTACGCCTATGAAAACTATTGAGACGACTATACGAAATTGCAAAAGCACCTCCTTTATATCCCGATGAATTATTGGAAGGCAAAACAAATGCTCCTCCAAGTTGTGCAAAATTAGCATTTAGTTTGGCATCTTCTGTTGGTACGTTTTGAGAACCCAAATTATAAGTAGCATCAGACCCTAAAAAAGAAACAGAAGGAGAAAACGTAACTTCAGAACGCTGTAAAAATCCCAAACCAGCAGGATTGACAGAAGCCGAGCTAATATCCCCACCTACTGCCGTTGCCGCACCTCCAATTCCTTGAATACGTGCATTAGCTCCCATAGTGGGAATAGTTTGAGCAAAACGGTTTACATCTCTGTAATATCCAAACGAACCTGGAGCTATAGGATTAGTTTGAGCGGAAGCAAAATCTGAATAAAAGAAAGATATAGATAAAGTAATTATTCCTATAATCTTCCTAATGGAATATTTTTCTGTCTGAATTATTTGTATAGCTTTCATTATATAGTTTAGTTTTAGTAAAAATCAAGGATTAAAAAGTGTGTAGAAAACGGGTATAACAAAATCGTTTGTCTAGTAGCCTAAAAAGTAGATGCAAAAAACAATCAAAACGTCGCACCAAATTGTTATAAATTACTAACTAAGCTGGTTAAAAATAGTTAAGCATAATTTTGAGTTTTTAGATATAAAAATTTGGTAGTGTTAAAGATGTAATGCTGCAATTTTAAAAATCTGTGTTTTATTCGTTCAATCTGTGTTATCTGTGTTCCATTTTTTATTTACAGCATTACTTGTTATAGACTACCAAAAACTTTAGACCATACTACTAGACATTTTACTTTTGACCTCCCCCAGCTCCTCCGAAGGAGGGGAGAAAAGCCTATTCAAAGTCCCTCCTTCGGAGGGATTTAGGGAGGTCGCATTTTTTGTCTAGTAGTATGATTTTAGACATAAAAAAAACTACTAAGAAAGTAATTTCTTAGTAGTTTTTTTGTTTACCAAATTCTAATAATTAGAATAAGAAGTTGATTATTTATTAATAACCAGCATTCTGAACTAAATTAGGATTTACATCTAATTCACGAATAGGAATAGGTAAAATAGTTTTTGGTGCACCAAACGCAGCTCCATCTGAAAAAGGAGTTCCAGGCTCACGTAATGGTTTTTCTTTACGAAGTAAGTCCATACGACGGTGTCCTTCAAAAGCAAGTTCCAAACGACGTTCCTTCAAGATAGCATCTATAAGTCCTTGTTTTGAAGTAGGAGTAATTGCAGCAAGACCTGCACGAGCACGCAGTCTATTTACAATTTGTAGTGCTTCTGTATTTACACCACTACCAGATTCTGTAATTGCCTCTGCAAGAGTAAGGAATACTTCTGTAGTACGAATTACTGGTACATTATCAACGTCGGTGATAGCATCAGGAAACTTTAAAGAAAACAAGACGCCTCCTGTAGTAGAAGCAACTCCTAAACGAGCATCTCCAGTTTCGTGAGCATTAATCAAATTAGTAGAAAAAGGTGCATCACCTCTACCACCCGCTTGAGCAGGACGAGTAAAACTAGCCCAACCACCTGAACCTGTTGCACCATTATCAACTGTAGAGTTTTGGATAGCAAATACTGTCTCAGAAGTATTCTTTGATGACCAAAAAGTATGATCAGGAGCTAACTCATAAATCCCAGCAGCAAGTACCTGGCGTGCTGTACTAGCAGCTTGATCCCACTCTCCTCTATAAAGATGAAGACGAGATAATAATGCTCTTGCACTACCTTTAGTAGCTCTACCACGTGTTTCGATAGCACTTCCATATGTTTCTGGTAAATCTGCTATAGCTGCATCTAAATCTGCCTTAATTTGGGTGTGTACTTCGTTTACACTAGCACGAGCTGGAAACTCTACATTTCCCTCAAATGGTTCTAATATCAAAGGAACACCTGGAGTAGCACCATTGCTTACTTGGTAAGGCTGTCCAAACATGTTTACCAACTGGAAATAAGTCAATGCACGCAAAAACTTAGCTTCTGCTACAAACTGTGCTTTTTCTGCATCAGTAAATCCAACTGCATCCACATTAGGAACGTTCTTGATAACAGCATTAGCTGCTACTATAACATCATAATGATCTCTCCAAATATTCGTTACCGTTCCATTACTAGAAACTGTAGCAAAGTTATTTATGTCTTGAAGAGTAGGAAAAGAGCCAATAAAATCAACATTATCAGGCTGATATTCAGAAATGATACCTACCATACCTCCAAAAGCCTCTAAAAACTGCGTTAAGCTATAGGTTCCCATTAGCGATCCAAAAGAAGCTCGTTCATCTGCAAATGCAAGACTTGTAGAGATAGACTGCTCTGGCTGTATTTCTTCGAGCTGTTCTTCACAACTCATCATAGGTGCTACTAAAAGAGCCGCTATGATATATTTATATAAATTCTTTTTTATGTTCATTTTTCTTGAATTTTTTGGTTGAAATAAAACGACAAATTAGAAGCTAAGAGTAGCACCAATAGTAAATGCTTGACCTTGAGGAGGAGTAAAGAAAGAAACACCTTGCAATTGTCCACCAGTTCCATCTCTATTTACTTCTGGATCTGCTCCAAAGAAATCACTAGCTGTAAGAGTCCAAAGATTTTGTCCTCTTGCATAGATTCTAGCTCTGGTAAGCGTTTTTGTCTTAGCTAGTAAGTTTTTAGGAAGATCATATGATAAAGTAAGCGTACGTAAACGTAAATAATCTCCACTTGCTAACTGCTGAGTAGATTCTTGAGCAAAATTCAAGTTAGTAGCACTTGTATAAGCAGGTGCATACGCATTATCACCTGGATTTTCCCATACATCTAATAACTTAGTTGTTTTATTGAAAGCAGACTAGTAGGATTATTTAAGAATGTAAATTCATCAAGATAAACACTAGAACCTAAAGAGAAATTAAACATAGCGTCCAAAGTAATTCCTTTATAGCTAAATGTGTTGCGAAGTCCACCAGTCCAATCAGGAAGTGCCTGACCTGCAACTACTCTGTCAGCAGGAGTAGGAGACGTAGTGAGCTCTCCATCTTTAGTCAGCCATTCAGCATCACCTGTTTGCGGATTAATGCCAACATATCTAATTAGATAAAAACTATTTAAAGGCAATCCTTCAATAGCACGTTGAAAGCTAGTAGCCTGAACAATTTTTCTTCCATCATCATCTAAAGGAGAACCCTCTGGAAGAGATAAGATTTCATTTTTCAAATAACCTGCATTCAAAGTAGTAGTCCATTGGAAACCTCCAGTGTTTATGTTCACAGAAGTAAGACTCAAATCTATACCACTATTTCCCATTTCACCTACATTTTGGATAATAGACCCAAAACCAGTAGTAAGAGGAACTGGAACGTTAAGAAGAATATCACTAGTAACTTTGTTGTAATAACTAACCTCTCCCGAGAAACGCTTCAAGAAACCAAAACTCAAAGTAATATCTAACTGTGTTGTTTCTTCCCAGCCTAAATCAGGATTGTCTGGTTGAACAGGACGAAGACCTGGATTACCTGCATAATCAGATAATGTTCCACCACCATAGAGACCTAAAGATTGGAAGTTACCGATACGATCGTTACCAGAAGTACCATAACTAGCCGTAAGTTTCAAGATATCAAGTGCTTCTACATCGCTTAGGAATGACTCTTCAGACATAATCCAACCACCCGAAACAGCCCAAAATATACCATATCTATTATTAGCTCCAAAACGAGAAGAACCATCTCTACGAACTGTAGCTTCTGCTAAGTAGCGATCGTTATAACGATAGTTGGCACGTAAGAACTGAGATTCTATTGCCCATTCAGTTGAGAATTCATCTGTGAAAGTAGGAGTTGCTCCAGAACCTACGTTAGGAAGTCCATCAGTAATAAATCCAGTAGATGCCACACCTGTTTCCTCAAATCTTGAAGTTTCATAACTAAAACCAACTAAAGCGTTGAATGAATGATCACCTACAGTTTTGCTGTAATCTACAGTAGTTGTGCTAAGCCATTTGTTGTCATTGGCATCAGTACGAAATGCACTACCACCAGGAGTATCAACTTCTACATTTCTTCCCTTTTCATTTATATAGACAAGGTCTGCACCCAATGAAGTTCTTACTTTCAAGTCGGGTAGGATATCGTATTCAGCATAAGCGTTTGCAATAGTACGACGTGTTTTGGCATAATTGGTATTCAATTCCTCAATAGCTAAGACATTTCTAATAAAGCCTGTGTTTACAAAAGCTCCATTCTCATCACGAGGCTGTACGAAAGGAGACTGCAAATAAGAAGATGTAAGAGGTGCGAGTGTGTTATTATCAGCACCAACACGATCCGTGTTTGTAGATGCTAAATTTAAGTTTACACCAAAACGCAATTTATCTGTTGCATTGTGAGAAACATTCAGACGACCAGAAAGGCGTTCCAAATCGTTTCCGATTATATATGACTGTTGTGTAAAATAAGTACCCGCCACAAAGAATTGTGTCTTGTCACTTCCACCTGTAGCAGAAAGTGAGTAATTAGTTGTACTACCTGTACGTATTACAGCATCTACCCAATCAAAATTTCCTTCTGGGAAAGTAATAGGAGCAGCTCCTAAACCTACACGAACATTGTTGCGGTATTCAGCATACTGATCTCTATTCATTGCTTCATTCACTGCTACTGGAGTAACCCAACCTGTATAAACATCAGCGTTGAAGGTTGTCTTTTGGTTTGCTTTACCTTTTTTAGTAGTAATGATGATTACACCGTTTGCTCCACGAGAACCGTAAATAGCTGTTGCAGAAGCATCTTTAAGAACAGAAACGTTCTCAATATCTTGTGGATTGATTTCAAGTAATGGGTTAGTACCTGAAACGCCACCTTGCGCTGCACCATAAGTTCCACCAACTCCCTGAGCATCATTCAATGGTACACCATCAACTACATATAGAGGTGCACTACCACTTGTAACACTGGTTACACCACGAATACGAATATTTGGCTGGCTACCAACGATACCCGAAGCACCTGTCATTTGCAGACCTGCTACTTGACCTTGAAGTGCTTCTTGTACAGAAGCTACTGGCTGTTCTGCCAATACCTCTCCACCTACAGTAGAAATAGTCTGAGTAGAAAGACGTTTGCTTTGCTCTCCATAACCTACTACTACCACAGATTCTAAAAGACCATCTACCATAGTTATGTCAATAACTGTACGGTTTCCAATCTCTGCTTCCATCGTCTTGTAACCTACAAAACGATAAACAAGAGTTTCAGCTCCATCAAGAACTGTAATTGAATAATTGCCATCTATGTCTGTTTGCGTTCCTTGCTGCGTTCCTTTAACTTGAACGGTAGCTCCAGGTAAGGCACCGTCGGCAGAAGTAACAGTACCTGTAATTGTGCGTTGTGCCCATGCTGAACTAACTAGCAAGAACATCAACATCATACTTAGTAATAATTTTCTCTTCATGAGTAAATTGATTAATTTGATAATGAAAAATTTAAAATAATTTTCGGAGGGTATATTTATTTTGATAAAATTATAAATAATTGGTCTAACTCTGTGATAAAATAGAACTGAACTATTTTTTTATTGAGGACAAATTATAATGACTTATTATCATAAATTAGTATTGAGCAATAAAAATTGCCTGATTGTTAGTATTGAACCTATATTGAATTCAATGTTGAACTGAAGGGAGTGTTAAGTTAAGTATTTTTAAATGAAAATCCTATTGACTCTCTTAAAAAACTAAATTTATCTTTAATATTCCTTTATTTTATATTAAATGTTCAATAGCGTTCTTAACAAAAGGTAATTTTTATGACTGCAATTAAATCAAAATTTATATGAAGACAAAATGATTTTCACAAAATTTTATAGAAAAATGAAAAGAAAAACGTTAAAACATTGTACAACGTTGTTTATCAGAGCGTTACATAATTATTGTAAAATCATTAAAAAAGTAAGTTCGCTTACTAATTCATTTTTTGACGTTCAACTTTGTAATACTAAACAGTTACATTCGTATTCCTACTACTAGCATGTCATCAATTTGCCTTTGCATACCTTGCCAATGAGCAAAGCTCTCTTGTAGTTTCTTTTGTTGTTCTTGAAGAGGAAGGTGTTGTATCTTACTTAATAATTCTATAAATCGCTTTTTAGAGAATTTTTTGCTTTCTATTCCTCCAAACTGATCCAAAAATCCATCAGTGGTAAGATAGACCATGTCGTTTTCTTGAAGGTTTATTTGTTTGTCTGTAAATGTTTTTTGTTTTTGTTTGAGAAGAGTACCCCCAATAGAAAATTTGTCTCCTTTTATTTCTTTTATTTTTCCATTTTCAGTGTAGAACAAAGAATTTTTGGCTCCTGAAAATACAATTGTACGATTTTCTTTATCCAAACTAATCATTGACATATCCATTCCATCCCGACTTTTCCACATTTTGCCTGTTTCGTGTAATACATTTCCTTCATTCTGCTTGAGCCAGCCTACAATCCCTGCATTCATTTCTGCCAGAATTTGAGCAGGCTGATTTATTTGTTTGACTTTAGTAGTCTGTTCTAACATAGCAAAACCCACAACAGACATAATAGCTCCGGGAACACCATGTCCTGTACAGTCCACCACAGCAAATTGACTAGTACCCTTCTTTTTCCATGTCCAATAAAAATCTCCGCTTACAATATCACGAGGCTGGAAGAGAATAAAATGGTCTGTAAAACATGCCAGCATTTCGTCTTCCGAAGGAATAATAGCATCCTGAATGCGTTGTGCATAACGAATTGAGTCCGTAATTTTTTTATTGGCAGACTCTATTATTATATTTTGTTTTTCTACTTTTTCTTTCTCTTTGGTAAGTTCGCTTGTTCTGACCATTATTTTTTCTTCTAGCTGTCTTTTCTTCTGTTCTACTCTCCATATTCTCCATCTATAAAATAAATACAATAGTAAAAGTGCGATAATTACAAAGGCTGTTCTTGCCCATAGCGTATTGTACCACGCTGCCGTAATTATAATTTCTACAGAAATAGCTTCTTTATTCCATACGCCATCCGAATTAGTGCCTTTTACCAGAAACGTGTAATTTCCTGCATCTAAGTTGGTGTATTGTGCTTCTCCTCTATTGGATTCTATCCAATCTGAATCAAAACCTTCCAATTTATATTTATATTTATTTCTCTGTGGAAAAGAATAATGAAGAGAAGCAAAGAAGAGCGAAAAAGAACTTTGATTGTAATTTAATTTTATTTTTTTGGTAAGAGAAATATGATTTTGAAGAATACTACTATCTCCAATCTCTATATTTTTATTATTGACTTGAAAATTAGTGAAGATAATAGGAGCAACATAACTATTACCTCTTATGCTATCTGGGTGAAAATAATTAAGCCCATTAATTCCTCCAAAATACATCATTCCTGACTTTCCTTTTGCGTAAGCTCCTGAATTAAATTCATTAGCTTGCAGACCATCTTCTACACCAAAATTAATAAAAGTAGTATCTGAAGGTGTGAATTTGCTGATTCCTCTATTTGTACTAAACCACAAATTTCTTTTAGAATCTTCCAAAACGCCGTACAAAACATTATTAGGCAGTCCGTCTTCTTCTGTAAAATGTGTAAATCTTCCACTTTTTCTATCCAATGAGTTTAGACCACCTCCATAGGTTAAGACCCAAAAATTGCTTTTATCATCTTCATAAACAGGATATACACGATTTGTGCTGATACTATATTTATCATTTACATCCGTTTTGTAAGCAGAAAAAATTTCATTTTTTGAATCGAATTTATTAAGTCCTCCACCGTATGTACTTATCCATAAAATTCCTTTTGAGTCTTCATAAATGCCTCTTACTCTATCATTGGATAAGGAACTAGGTACATTGGTGTCATGTACAAAGGCTTTAAAGGAATTTGTACTTTCGTTGTATTTTGAAATTCCTCCTTTATCTGTTCCTACCCAGATTGTTCCTGATTTGTCTTGATAAACTACACGAATAGAATTACTCATTAGTCCCTTTGTAGAACTGCTCGTAAATCGCTGTTGAAATCTTGCACCTAGACTTGGACTGCTATTATCGAATACATAAAGTCCGTCCGAAACAGTTCCTACCCAAACTCTATTTTTATTATCTTCAAAGAGTGCATAGATTCCCTTTCCTGCAAGTGTTCCGATAGTAGAAGCCTGTTCTGCTCCTTCTTTGTATTTATTTAATCCCTCAACTGTACCTATCCAAAGAATTCCGTATTGGTCTTCCATAACACTACGAATTGTATTGTTGCTTATTCCTGTACGAGATACGGTATAGGTATCAAATTTTATTCTGTTTTTATCAAATTTGTTTATTCCATATCCATTTGTTCCGATCCAAATAATTCCTGCCCTGTCTTCAAACATAGTCAGAATATCGTTTGAAGAAAGACTAGAAGGATCTGAATTTCTGGAGCGAATGACACGCAAACGAGGAGAGTTCCACCAAGGACGCAGGTATTGCAAGCCATCATCTGTCATCAACCAAATTAGACCTTGTGTATCTTTGAAGACACCATTAATATTTAAATATCTATTCTGAACAACATCGATATAACTTCTGCCCTTAAAAGTACGTTTGAAAAGTCCTCCTGCTGCACCCGCCCAGATATGACCCGAGTTGTCCATAGCCATTCCATTGATAAGATAACGACTAAATCCTCGTTTTTTAAATTTTTTCTCTTTTCTATCAAAGGCGGCAAGACCTGCGTTTGTACCTACCCATAAATTTCCATTCTTGTCTTCTAAAAAACAACGAACAATAGCTTCATTGATGTTTTTTTCTCTAAAGATTTCGAAAGTTTTAGAATCTGGCAAGAAGTGAACTAGTCCTTCGTCTGTTCCTGCCCAGATTTCTCCGTTTTTATCACAGATAATTGAGCGGACGGTATTGCTTATAATACTTGTCTCGTCAATCGGATTGTTTCTATATCTAGTAAATTGCTGTTTTGAGAAGTCAAACATGTTTAGTCCTCCTTCTGTACCTATCCATAAATTTCCTTTTTTATCTTCTGTAATACAAAGAATTAGATTATCAGAAATAGAATTCGAATTATCAACAGCACGCTTGTAATGGTGAAATTTTATTCCATCATACATATTGAGTCCATCTTGCGTACCTATCCAAAGCAAACTCCTAGAATCTTGAAAGAAAACAGTAGGCGTATTTTGAGAAAGTCCTTCATCGATAGTAAGATGTTTGAAAGACATATTTCCTTGTGCGTACAAATTTGAGGTAGAAAATGTAATTTGCACAGCAAAACAACCCATTATCAAAACCATAGAATACAAAAAAGTCAAGAGATGATTTGTAATTTTGTTTTGTAAGAAGAGTTCTTTGTTTTTTCTTTTTAGCGTAGAAATTATGTTTTTAAGGTGATAATTCAAAAGTGTGTAAGCAGAAATAAGTAATTAAAATAAAAATATAAGAAATTTCATTTGAATATAGGATTTTCTTAACATACAAAGTTGCTTAAAATTATGATAAAAGTCCACTATTATTTTATAAATTTTATGTTTTTCATGTAATTTTAATTCTGAAAATAAATAAAATCGAAGAATTAATCATAATTTGTGTTTTGAGTTTGAAAAAGGGTTTTCTAATTTTGCATATTCAATTTAATTTAAAATCAATAAAAAAAGATAATTACAATCACTTTTGAAACAGAAATTAGTACGTTCATTAAAAGCCTTTATCAATAAATTGGGCTACCATATAGATAAAATAGATAGAAATTCGCTCACAATGGCTGGTGGATTAGAAAGAAGTTCGAAACACACTTCTCCAAAAAGTTTTATAGATGTAGGAGCTTCTGATGGAAGGTGGTCAGAACTAGCAATGCAATTCTTTCCAAAATCTCATTACTTACTCATTGAAGCACAAGAGGGACATCGTAAGGATTTGGAAAATTTTCAATTAAAAAATGCAACTGTTTCGATTTGTATGGCTGCTGCTGGCGATAGTGAAGGAGAAATTTATTTTGATGCTTCCGACCTTCACGCAGGATTGGCTTCTAAAGAAAAACTAGAAAAAAACTGCATTACTGTTCCTGTTACAACGATAGATTTGCAGGTAGAAAAACACAAATTACAACCTCCTTTTTGCATAAAATTAGATACACACGGTTTTGAGATTCCTATTTTGGAAGGTGCTACAAAGACATTAGAAAAAGCTGATTTATTAATAATAGAAGTATATAATTTTCAGATTGTACAAAATGATGAAGATGCTTCACAAAATAGCCTTCGTTTTTACGAACTATGCCAGTATTTGGATGAAAAAGGCTTTTACCCTGCTGATATGGTGGACATTATGAGAAGAAAAAAAGATGATATGCTTTGGCAAACGGATATGTTTTTTTATAGAAAAGAGAATAGGGTTTTTGAGAGTAATTCTTATGAATAGGATTAATGTAACGAACGGTTCGCTCAAAGCGAACCGTTCGTTTTTAATCAAACTTTCTTATCTTTATCACTTCAAAAAAACATCAAAATAGAAAATATACAATTATGCTAAAATCAATGACAGGTTACGGAAGTAGCAATTTACAGAACGAAGAATATACCATTAACACAGAAATAAAAACGGTCAATTCGAAATATTTAGATTGTAGTCTTCGCCTTCCAAAACTGTTTGCAGATAAAGAAATTGAAGTAAAAAATCTAGCACAAAAAATACTAGAAAGAGGAAAAGTTTATATTAATCTGAATTACGTTTCGAAGGCTGATAATTTTTCTGAATTAGTTGTCAATCAGCAGCTTGTAAGTAGTTATTACGAAGCAATGATAAAATCGGCTAAAGAATTAAATGCACCAACCAATGATATTTTCAGAATTGCGATGATGCAAGACAGTGTTTTTATCGAAAAAGCAAACGAAGAAGCCATCGAATCGCATTGGAAAGCCATTTATCAAACTATTGAAAAAGCTCTTTTAAATTGTAATGAGTTTAGAAAAGATGAAGGAAAATCGCTTCAAAATCAGATAGAAGAATGTTTGAGTTCTATTCAAAATTCGCTTACAGAAATAAATAAAATAGAACCTCGTAGAATGGAAAAAATTCGCCAAAAATTAGAAAAAAACATTGAAAGCGTAGTCAATTCGGATAAATTTGATAGAAATCGTTTTGAGCAAGAAGTTATTTATTATGCCGAAAAACTAGATATTGCAGAAGAACAAGTTCGTTTGAAAACGCATATTGATTATTTTTTAAAAGAGTTGTCTAAAGACAATACAAGTGGGAAAAAACTGAACTTTATTGCTCAAGAAATGGGACGAGAAATAAATACAATCGGTTCGAAGGCAAATGATGCCGATATGCAACATTTTGTCGTTGAGATGAAAGAAGAACTGGAGAAAATAAAGGAACAAACCTTGAATGTTTTATAGGAAATAGGATTTGGATATTAGGAATTAGGGAATGAGGAATGGGATTTAGAGATTGGAGAATACAAATTAGAAAATACGGTAGTCTATAACAAGTAATGCTGTAAATAAAAAATGGAACACAGATAACACAGATTGAACGAATAAAACACAGATTTTTAAAATTGCAGCATTACATCTTTAACACTACCGAAAATACAATTAACATTTATGAAAAAAATAATTTTGATTTTTATTGCTTTTTGGGTTTCAATGAACTTATATAGTCAGAATTATCCAAAAGAAAATGTACGATTAGAAAATGATATTTGGTTTGGTTTGAACGCTCAAATTAGTCCAAATAAATTAAATCAAAATAGTGATTCGGATAGTAGTTTTACATCAAAAAACGTATTTCTTGTTCAAGTTTTGGGTAAACATTCTACAATGGAACTGACAGATGCAGCTTATTTTTATCAGCAGAGTTTGTATTTGAGTTATGAGCGGTTACTTTCTCCAAAATGGATAGGAGGAGCCTCTCTTAGATATTCTGAATTAAATATTAATACGACTACTTTGCGTGGACATCTGCGACATTATTCACCTATCAAAAAACTAGATTTTACTTTTTGGCAGCAAGTAGCTTTTGAGCGAATTTTATCAGACAATTCTTTTTATGACCCTATTTCTAGGCTTCGTTTTCAGTTTGCAGCAAACAAACACTTTGTTGTTTCGAAGAAAAATCCAGAAAGAAAACTCATAGGAACTTTGTCTTTTGAGCTTTTTAAAGAAGTACAGCAAATAAATCCTAATTCGGAACGTCGTTTTTTTCAAGAACAAAGAATACAAACAGAATGGTTTTTTCCTATTCACAAAAACATCTATTTAGGAGTTTTTGCAGGATTTCATACCAAACAGTTTATTGCTTTGGCACAATATAATATGGCTGGCGAAGAGCTAAAACCTACCCGAAATCTGAATCAACAATTACCTGTTTTTGGAGTAAATGCCATTGTTATTTTAGGTAAAAACAATGCTCCCATCAAACGTTTGTGGACAGAATAATTTATTTTGAAAGAACAGTAACTTCTACTCTACGATTCAGTTTTCTTGTTTCCTCTTCTTGATTATTAGCAATAGGATATTTTCCTCCATGTGCTCGGGTTTGAATTCTTGAACGAGAAATTCCTTTAGAAACTAAATAATTTTGAACTGTTCTGACACGCTCACCTGAAAGACGAAGATTGACAGTATATAAACCTACATTATCGGTATGTCCGCCCAAAGAAATTTTCATATTTGGATATTTTTTTAAAATAGAAAGTAATTTTTCCAAATCTTGATAGGCATCTTGAAGTAGTTCTGAAGTTCCTTGTTTGAATTGAATATTATGAAGATTGAGCGTTTTGCCTACTACAAATTGTTTGTCAAATTCAGATTCTTCTTCTTTCTCAGTTTCATTATTATTTTCTAGTTCTTCTTTATTATCATTATCGGTTTGAGTTTCTTCTATTGGATTTTGAATAGCCTCTTTTTTTGTGCTGATAGTAAGTATATTTTCTGTATTTTCATTTTCCAAAACCTCTGTATTCTTTATATTTTCGTTTTTGGATTCTACCTTTACAAAAACTTTTTGAAAGACTGTATCTCTTATATAAACTGTATCACGAATATAAATAATTTTTTCTAACACTTTCAAAACTGGTTCATTGGTAGCTTTAGCATCATTTTCAGAATCAATATAAATAGGTTTTTCAATTATTTTTTCTACTATTCTATCTATAAAAACAGTATCGCAAGCTCCGTTTATTGACTTAGAATTAGTGTTTTGAGTTGTACCAATCTGATTCTCTTGATTATTATTTTTCTGCTCTCCAATCTTTTCTGTGTTTGCCAAAATTTCTTGCTTATATTTTTCTATATTTTCTTTTGTTTCTTGCTTCCAAACATACACTCTTCCATCATAAGAAGCTGTTGCAAGTTTATCGTTTTCAGTCGGACTAAAACGGCATACTCTCACTATTTTTTTATGTTCTGAAAGAATAGCTATGTTTTCTTTCGTTTTGGTATCCCAAATTTTGGCAATGGTTCCATTTGCACCTGTGGCAAAGTAATTTCCATCTTTACTGTACGTTGCTGCACTATAATTTTCTTCTGGAGAAACTCTAAAAACATCTAATTTTTTGGTAGAAAAATAATTCCAAGTAATAAGCATTCCATCAAATGCCCAACCTGTAATTTGAGATTTGTTTGCACCAAGTACAATATCATTAATATCTGATTTTGAATGATGAAAACGACGCACCAACTTATGATTTTGAAGAGAAATAGCATACACATAATGGTCAACACTAAAAATTAATTCTTTTCCTGTGCTTGCAATTGTTCCTCCTGTAATCGTATTAGAAATAATCTCTTTTTCTGCATTTACAGAAAAAACTTGCATCGGAATCTGATTTGGAATATCAATTCGAACACGCATTATATAACCATTATCGCCACCAAAATACAAGTATTTATTATCTGGAGAAAAAGTAACAAATGAAACCGAACGCAAAATAAGTCCGTTGAGATAACGATAAAGGCTTATTTTTGATAGGTTTCTAGAAATTTTCCATAACGAGAATCCCACAAACAAACTGTTCCATCTTCAGACGCACTTGCTAATAAATTTCCTTTTTTATTGAAGGTAACCTCATAAACACTAGCCGAATGAGAACGCAAACGATGCCTCAAAATACCTGTTTTTACGTCCCAAATAATAATAGTTCGATCAAGACTAGCCGAAGCAATCCATTTTCCATCAGGACTGAAACGAATATTTTGTACACCTGCTGAATGTCCTCTTAGTGTTTTGTCTAATACAAATTCTACCTTATTTTTATTTACCTTTTCGAAGTTTGAGTTCTGACTTTTATACGAATTTTGAGCCATCGTTTTTCCATTCTCTCCCAAAAAAGAAATAAGAAAAGCACACCAACAAAAAATGTAAAAAAGAGAGTTTTGCATAAAATTAAAACAGAACTATTGGTTCTGCCACGTAGAAAGTATCAGTTACTTTTGAAAGGATTTTAATTATATCTATAATTGATTGAACAAAAACAGTTAAAACGATAGAATAAAAATGTAATTAACAAATTTACGAATCTAAATCTAAAAAAACGAACTGTTCCTTTTATAAGAAACAGTTCGTTAAGAAAATAAACTCAAAATTTGGTCTTAAAAATCTCTGAAGCTACAAAAGCAGCTTTAAGAGAATCTGGATTTCGCATCATATCTCCATATCTATTATTGGAGTTCTGCCTTCTTTTGTACTCATTATAGTGTGCTTCTTCGCTATCCATAGAATAATTAGAAGAGTTTTGAAAATTTTGTCTTCCTTTATTTCCTCCTCTGTTTATCATATCATCAACTTGCTGATTACTTTGGCGACCACGGTTTAATTGTTCTTTCAAACGCCTCGTTTCTGGACTCTCCGTAATAGGATTTCCAAGCTGTGGAATAATAGGTTTTTTCTCTGGAATATCTTTCAAACTTTTGTTTCTTTCCATCAAATCTTTTGCTCTTCTATCTCTTACTTCTTGCAAAAGATTTTCAGCAGGATTTTCTTCTTCCTCTATTTTTGGAAGTTCGTAACGTTGTGTAAGAGCTTTTAATGTATCTTCTAAAGAGCGTCTTGCCTTTGGTTTTGGTGGTTCGATAGCTACTTCTTCTTCATCCATGTTATGTCTAAAGTTTGATTTCAACTTTTTTGGCACGAGAATAAACGACAAACAAAACAAGAAAGATAATAAAAATGATAAATAATATTGTTTCAGCCATAATAAAAATAATTACGAATTAGAAATTAAAAATTACGAATACAGTCAGAAAACTATTAATACTATACTATTTCATTTTTTCTTACCATAAAACGTATGCTACAAGTAGTTATACAAACGCTATAAAGTTACGATTTGTTAAGGTAATTTTGCAATCGTAACACGATATGGCATTTTCTGCTCTCTGTCAATGATTGTGTAAACAAAATATTTGCTATTTGCATAATGCGTAATATAGATATTTCCCTTCTTTTCTTGCTTGATTTGGTCTAAATTAGAATCTACAAACTGCGCTACAAAGTCTTCATACGGCTGACGGTGTTGGAAATGTAATTGAAGTTGGTTGGTTTGCAATCCTTCTACTGGCGAAAAAATACTCTGCATAATATACTGTACATCGTGGTAATAGATTTCAAACATCCACATATCTACCTGTGTAGTTCCATGTTTTTCCGAACTCACATAAATCCAATTTTTTTTGCCGATTTCTTTATCTACAGCATCTGGATTCTTTCGATTTTCAAAGAAGGAAATAAATTCTTTTACTGTCAGCCCGTTTTTATCTGTTTGAAGTGAATCTTTATTTATGAAAGAAAAGCTAAAAAGACTTAGTAGAATAATAGGAATTAATAGTTTCATTGAATTTATAGGAATTGTTAAATAGAAATATTGGAGAATAATTATAGTTTACTTAAAAAACCGTGCTAAAATTACGAAATCATTTTTTCCTTGTAGTAAAATCTAAAAACTCTCCTACTATTTGCAGAATAACAAAAGCCATCATAAAGACAAATTCTGTTGCTGCTCTTATATGATTTGTAAAAGTATATAAACGCTTATTGCTTGAAAAGTAAGAAAATACTCCAAAAATGATAGATAGATGTAAAATTACCATTTGAATAGAGAAGGGAGGAAAATAATAATCATCAGAAATATCTTTTGAACTATTTGTATCACTTTTATTCTGTTTCCTTTCGTGTCTTCTAAAAAAACCATTATGTAACTCTTCCTCGCCTATCTTTTCATTACTTTCTTTATATTTATTTACATCTTTAAAAAGATAGGAAAACAGTATCATTTCGCTTATAATCATCAAAAGTAGATTAAAATTAAAGTGCATATTCTGAAATAAAACCGTACTCAAATTACCTTTCCACATGTGATTATTGGGTTTATTTAGATAACCTACAATAAGCAAAATAAAGAACAAGTAAATAAACATGAAAATAAGTGTTCCTATAATAGCTTTTTTCTCCAACTTAAACTCTAATTTGGAAACTATACGGTTTTTGAACTCTAATAAATTTCCAATAAATTTAAAGAGAATACGAACCATTTCTTCCAACCAAAACAAATAAATAACAGTAAAAAAATTCCAATCAAAGAAAAAGATTCCATAAAGTGTAAATCCATTTATGATAAGACTAAACAAGAAACGACTAGTAGCAATATTTTTTGGCATGTAATTCTAAATTATTATCATTTAATAAAAAAAATTAGCCAGATAAGAAATTCTAACTAAATCTTTAAAAATAAAATCTATCCTCTAAAAATAATCAAATTTTACTATCTTTCGCTATCTAAATTTTGGATTGGAATACTAAAAAAATGACTGCTTATTATATGAATAAACTAAGAACTTTCGTAGTAGAAGATGAGCCGATAATAAGAGAAGAAATAATATGGCATGTTACCAATAATCCTTCATTGGAATATGTCGGAAGTAGTGGAACAGTAAAAGATGCAATTAGAGAATTACCAATACTTAAACCAGATTTGGTACTATTGGATATTCAGCTTACCGACGGAACTTCTTTTGATATTCTGAATCATTTTGCTCATATTGATTTCAAATTTATATTCATTACTGCTTTTGAAGAGCATACCATAAAGGCGATTCGGTATGGTGCTTTTGATTACCTCTTAAAGCCTATAAACGATGAAGAGTTTGCAAAATCTATAGAACGTTTGGAACAAAAAATACTACCAATTAATCAACAACTCGCTGTAATGAATCATACCTATGAACGGAAAAAACTTACTTTAGAAGACATGATTTCTGTTTCTTCAGTTGATTTTATTCAGATGGTTAGCTTAAAAGATATTGTTTTTTGTGAGAGTGATTCTTCTTATACCAAAATTTATCTACAAAATAATAAATCTATTGTAGCCTCCAAAACACTCAAATTTTACGAAGAAATATTGCCACAGGAGTTTTTTTTGAGGTGTCATCAATCTTTTTTAGTTAATAAATTTTATATTGATAAATATTTAAAAACAGGTTATATTCTACTCAAAAATGGAAAACATATTTCTGTTTCTGTTAGACGAAAAGAGTATATACTAAATCATTTGAATGGATTATGATTAAATATCTTACTATTGCTTTCCTTTGTCTTTTCATTGTACTTTCTTCTTGTACAGAAACTCAAAAAAAAGCTTCAACAGAAGAGTTACTCCAAGAAATAGAGGAAGCTAAATCACAAGCTTCTAAGCAGGATGACCAGGCACTTTTTTGGAAAAACATGCTCCATCAAGATAGATATGCTTCTGATAGAGTAGCCAAGTCAATCATAAATTTTCATATAGGAGTGAGTTTTGCTCCTTTGAGTTTAGACAGTTCAGAAGTTTACATAACAAAGGCTCTCATTCTAATCGAAAATGTAGAAGGTTTTGAGAGTGAAAAAGCAACCGTTTATAGTGGATTAAGTACTACTGCTCATCGTAAAGGTAATTCTTTTCTGGCTTCTTTTTATTCTAATAAAACTGTTTCTATAGTGGACGCTAATCCCACAGCTATTCCAGCTAGACGAAAAGTACGTTACTATTTGCATAGCGCACAAGACAACCAGCACATAGGTCTTAAGGAAAATTCTTATGAGCTAGTCAAAAAGGCAGAAGTTTATTTAGATTCTCTTTCCGAAGACGATAACATGAAAGTTCTGTCTTACATACAACTTTCTTCTAGTGGAATTTGGAAGAAAATAAGTAATGACTCAATTCGCTATTATTTAGAAAAACTAGCACACTACTCCAACTCGCCTGAAACCGATATGCTGTATTATTCAAACAAAGCTCTTTTCTTCAAACACAATAAACAGTTTGATTCTGCTAGAGTCTACCTTCAAAAGTGCATAGAGCTTGGTCATAACGAATTAAAAAACATTGCTACTACGCCTGTCAATATGTATCTATCTTATTGTGACCTCTTACAAAACAGCTTAGATAGAGGAGAAATGGATGAAGCTGACAGCATAAGGAGTAAACTCAGCGAAGTAGAAGAGCTTTCTCCTAATTTGACTATCTCACATCATTTGTTTTTCGAAGAAGTAATGATGGACTATTACTACAAGGCAAGGAATTTTGAGAAATATCACGAAGCTACCCAAAAAGTGTTAAAACTGACAAATGAGAAACAGCAAAAAGCCGAACTACAAGCAAAAGAAGAAATGCACACCATGTATCAGCTTACAGAAAATAAGAAGTCTATAAAGGAGCTAAATCAGAATGTAGAAGTAAAAGAAAATCAATTACAGAAAACGGAATATTTACTTACTCTTACTATTTCGGTTATTGCAATAATACTAGCCATTTTAGCCATTTTATATTACCGTCAGAAAAGCAAACAACTTCAACAGGAATATGAAAAGATAGTCTTAGAACAAAAACTGCTTCGTACTCAAATGGAACCTCATTTTATCTTCAACACACTTTCTACCCTTCAAAGTCTAATTCGTTTTCAAGAACCCAAAAAAGCGATTGATTATCTAAATCTATTTAGTAAACTGCTGCGTAGTAATTTGGAACTTAGTAGGCAAGATATGGTTTCTTTGGAAGATGAGATAGAAACTATACACAATTATCTAAAACTACAACAAGCTAGATTCAAAGATTATTTTACCTATCAAATACAAGTTCCCAACGAACTAGAAATAGATGCTTTGTTTATTCCTCCTATGCTTATTCAGCCTTTTGTAGAGAATAGCATTTTACACGGCTTTGATGGGGAAAGGGAATGGCATATAGAAATAAAGATAACCGAACTAAGCCAAACTAATCAGTTACAAATAGATATTATTGATAACGGAGTAGGAATACATGCAACTTCAAAAAAGAACCATAAATCACTTTCTGGTGATATTGCAAAAGAGCGTTTAGAGATATTATCCAAAAAGTACAAGATACCGACAGACTACCAAATTTTTTCAGAGAACGGAAAAGGTACTACTGTATGTCTAAAACTTCCTATCATCAATGGATTTTCAAAAGGTTGATAATACAGATACTCATTCACTTCATACACTTTTCTTTCAAAATCGAACGAATACTAAACACACCTTTTTCGCTTACAAAACTGCTCTTACCTTTGTAGAATAATTAACCCTTAAAATTCTACGAATTATGAAAAATATCAGTTTAGTGTTTGTGTTGTTTTTATTTCTGAGTTCTTGTCAGACCACTTCTACAACTGAACAAGCTGTTTCCTCATTGCCTAAAAACGTGTTAGAAACTGACGAAGCATTTGAAAAATTGTTTGATGATATTGAGTCAAAGTACTCAACTCTTGATAAAAGCACTATAGAAGTAATGAGTTTTGAATATGATGCTTCTGTAGATTCAAGAACAAACGAACTCTCTAGTGATATAAGTATTTCTTTTGTAAAAGGCGATGACAAAAATGCTATTGTTGAGCATCGGATAAATAGCGAAGGAGAATTAACTAATGAAGGAATCAATATTTCAGTTGGAGAAGTGTTTAAGCAAAAAGAATCGAACACCTATGAAACGTATCAGCCTTATTTATTTTCTAGTGAAAAAATAAGTTTAAACGTACTGCGAGAAGTTATGGAAAAATCTGTTGAAGCGTTCAAGAAAGATGCAAATGTAGAAAAGGCTTACTGTACTAGTATTACTATCGAAACAGAATATGATAAAGAACCAAAAATTCGTGCTAGAGTAACAAAGTATGAATTCGCTTCGACCAATATGAGAATGTACGATTACACAACTGATGGAAAATTTATTAGATAATCCGTTTCAATCACACATTTCAACTATAAAATACGAATACTATTTTATTGCTTACACTTTGCTCCAAAAATCAAACGAATACTAAAAGCAGCTTCTTTAAATAATTATAGCTCCTTACCTTCGTATCATTAATTAGCAGTTCAGACCTGTTTTACTATTTTTCTCTATTAAAATAGTTCTAAAATCACCGAATTTATCCACACCTATTTAAAAAATTATCATGATGAAAAAGTTAACCGTACTTCTGTTTTTTATTATTTTCTTTGTAGTTTTTTCTTTTTTTGCAACTAGCAAAGCTTATGCAAAAGCTAGAATCCCTGTTTGTTTTCCGTGTGAAGCAATAGATGTAGTAGAAGAATTACCTGATGAAGAAGCGTTAAATCAAGGGGGTTCGTATTTGGATTTGGGTTATTTACACGAAGAATACGGCATTTTATTTATTTCTTTCTGGAATACTAATGGAAAATATGTTTTGACCAATGAAGACAAAACAACTTATTATGACATTTCTGAAGAGCAGTTACAAGAGTTGGCAAAGACTTATAATGTAGATGTAGATGGCAATCCTTTAGGTTTATGGAAAAAATTAGGTGGGAAAATAATACTCTTAATTGTTATCGGAATAGGTATTTTTGTTGCTTTTCAAAAAGAGAGTGAAGAAGACAAAGCAAAATCAATGTAAATTATTATCCTATTATTTACAAATTAAAATAATCCTAAAAATACAATGCTAACTACCTTATTATATATCATTCCGTTCTTTCTAGTTGTAGGAGTAGCAGCCTATCTGTTTAATCAACAACAAAAAAAGGCGACTGCAAATATTGACATGGACGCTCTTCAACAAGATAAAGCGCAAGTTTCAAATGATTTGCTTGATAAACAACTTCCTTACCTAAAAAAATGGATGAAGGAAAATCCTGTTGATGCTTACACTTCTGCTACATTGCCTACAGATATGGGTGATTTTATTAAAACGGCCGTAAAAGATACTATCAAAAAATCTCTTAGTTATTCGCATAGAAATACCGTCGAAACGCCTTCTTTTTTTATTTTGAGTGGAACAGAGCTTCATTATATAAGTACAGACCAACAAAGGTATTTGTCAGAACATATTGTATTTGATGCACAAAAACTCAGCAATGCAGAGATAAAATTTGTAGGAGCAAAGAAAGAAATGGGATTGAACGTGGCAGCTATTTCAGGTAGCGACCACCCAAAAGTTTATACTATCGCATTGGATTCAATGAGAGGAAAAACTACTCTACAAGCCATTGACCGTGTCGTAAATTCCAGTTTTGTTAATATAAACATGATTGAATCTATGAAAGGTGGATATGCTATCGATATGGCAAAGGCAAAAATTACTTCTGAATATTTCTTTGAAAAATTAGGAAATTTGTATCCTAATCTAAAAGTGGAAATTATTCACTAAAAGTGGGTAAAAGGGGAGATGTTGAAATTATGGAAGTACAAGTATCTGTACATTTCAATTACTCAAAATGAAAAAGACTGATGAATTTATTTTTGTCAGTTTTTTTATTCTAAAAAATTAAGTAGAATTATTATTTACAAATTATATTATGGCAACCTATTATCAACCTTCAAATAAATTTTCGCCTTTGTGTTTCGCTTTTTTTGCTTTGATAGCTTTCACGGCTCTTCCTTTACTCGCTTTTTTGTATGCTTACGCTATTTATTATAATCCTTTTGTTTATGTAGGTTTTTTGATGACCATACTCTTTAGTATTCTTATTGGTTTGATAACTGATTGGACAGTAATAAAATTAGGCAAAGTTCGAAATCCTGTTTTGGCAATCTGCTTTTATGCTCTAGCAAGTCTGATTACGCTTTACATGCATTGGATTTTTTGGATTAATATTATTTATTACAATACGGAAGTAATAGAACTTATTTTTGATCCAGTTTTATTTTTTGAATTAATTGTAGATACAAATGAAAAAGGAGCGTGGTCTTTTGAAAGTAATACCCCTGTAACTGGTTTTATGTTATATCTATTTTGGGTAACAGAATTTCTTATAGTATTTGGTACTACTATATTCTTTTCAAATTTTAATTCTCATTCAAAGATACCTTTTTGTGAGCAAACCAATCAATGGCTTGAAGAAGAAGAACTGCCTGCTTTTCAGTTTATTGAAGAGGAAGACAAAAACTTTGTAGTCAAAAATTTAGAAAATGGAAATATAACTATTTTTGATGAACTTCAATTGGCTCAAGATTCAAAACACGAAAGTCATAGTACTTTTACTTTCTATACTCCAAAAAAATCAGGTAAAAGTTATCTATCCATCAACAACAAATATATAACTTATGATGATAATGGAAAAGCTCAATTTCGTAAGAAAAGCATAATTAAATGTATTTCTGTTAATGTTACTTTAAAGTCTAAATTAAAAGATATGCAAGATGTTGCTCCTGTTTTTATGAGTTGATTTTGACTGATTCTGTTTCCATAAATCTATGAAAATTGCTACAAATCAAAAAACGATAAAAAAGATAAAATGAAAAACAAAATTACGGTTCTCTTAATAATGTTCTTCTAGCCATAACATCATTATTTGCACAATCTACTATCAAAATAAAAACTATTTAATATACTATTTTAATTTTACTGTTTTCTGTATTACCTGCCTTTGTTGGTATTTTAGCGTAGCGACACCAACAAATACACAAACAACTTCTACAATCACATAATTTTATCAAAATGAAAACTATTCAATCTGTTATTTTAATTTTACTGTTTTTCTGTATTACTTTTTCTAATTCAATAGCTCAAACTACCGAATGGAACTATACCACTTGGAAAGAAATTGAACGGACTCAGTTTGGACAAGAAGTTATTTATAAAACAAAAGAAGGCAAAACGCTTACTGGTGATTACAAAATTGCCGAAAATAGTGGTGCGTATGCTGAAGTTAGTTTTTCGAATGGAAAGCCAAATGGAGAATGGAAAACATACGATTTTAAAGGAAAAATAGAATCTATTTCTCGTTTCAAAAACGGAATTGGAGATGGAAAAAGTGAAGTTTTTTATCAGAATGGAAACATAAAAGAAGAGTCGTATTGGAACTTAGGCAAAAAAACAGGAACGTGGAAATCATATAGAAAAGAAGGCGAAATTTGGTCTGAAGAAACCTATAAAAACGATCTGAAAGATGGAAAATGGCTTAAAAAAATAACTTCTACTCAAACAGGAAAAAATACAGTAGTTACTGAATTTTACAAAGACGACAAAAGAACAGGAACTTGGGAAGAAAAAGATGAAGAAGGAAGAGTAATAAAGTCTAAAAAATTTACGGCTCACAATGATTATGAAGAAAAAGAATTTTATCCCAACGGACAATTAGCAACGCTTCAAACTTACCAAAATAATGTATTGAATGGAATTTCTCAAACCTATAGCACAATAGGACAATTACAATACGAAGCAGAATATGATAAAGGCTATATAATTTCTAAAAAAACATTTCATGATAATAAAAAAGTAGCAAGTATAGCACATTATAAAGATCAAGCTTTAGATGGAAAGCATGAATTTTATAGTGAAACTGGAGATTTGATTCATTACAAAGAATACAAGGAAGGATATTTAATGGGCAAAAAATATTTTCATCAAAATGGAAAGTTAAGAGATGATATTTCTTATCAGTACAATAAAAAACAAGGAAAATCAGAACGTTTCAATGAAAAAGGAATTAAAACAATGGAATCTTTTTATAAAGATGATGTAGAAACAGGAACGTGGAATTACTTCAATGATGAAGGAGATAAAGAGTCTAGTCAAGACTATAAAAACGGTGTAAAAGATGGTGCTTATATTCGTTATAATGAAGCTGGAGGAAAAGAATTAGAAGGAATTTATGAAAATGGAAAACGAACAGGAACATGGAAATACTACAAACTCAATGGAAAAATAGAAAAAGAAGTTGTTTATGAGGATGATAATGTGATTTCTGAAAAGGAATATAAATAGTAACTGATGTTACGCAAAATACTGCTCATCACTCGTTTTTAACGAGTGAGAGTCATTGTGTTTTACGAGCAATGGCAGTGCTTGTAGCAGTAGTTTTTGTATTCTAGTCCTTATATTGTGCTATTTTCTATACAAATAGAAAATCACTTCCCTTTTCTCTTTCCTTTTCCAATCTTAAAATCAAAATCATCAGGGTTTCCAAAAATATTGATACTAATCATAGTTGAGTTTTTATCTGGGTCTGAACTCTGAATTTCTTCATCATTTTCTAAGTCTTCTAAGTCTTTAGCAGCTTTTGGGTTTTTCTTAAACATGGCTTGCCAAGCTGCTTTTCGTACTAACTTGAAGGGTACTTCAACAATATAATCCATAGCTAAATCAGTATCAAAATTTTGAGTACCTGAAATAAACATATAACCCAAGCGAAGAACTTATTTCCATACGTGGAATAGTCACTAGTTCCATCTTTGATGTCAAAAACGTTGGTCAGCTCTCCAAAACGCACATTTTCCAAATCTTTATCTCCCATATATTCATAGAGTATCTTAAAAGGAGGAAAGTTTACTAAGCTACCATTCACAATAGTAACTTCTGCATGTGCTTCCGTTTCTCCCAAATAAGGCACTAAATCTGGATGCAGACGAACTTTAGATTTTACTGTTCCACTTATTCTACCATGTATATTTTCTTGTAACAAATAATCTTGTCCGAAATTATCAAACTTAAAGAACAGTTTATCCAAGTCTGCATCATCAATTTTCAAATTACTATCAAAATAAATATGTGTAGAATCAGAGCCATTAAAATAACCCTTTAAGTCAATATGACCGTCAGCAGCATCAAAATCCAATTTGTCAATATGTAAATAATGTTCGCTTGTACTTCGCATCTTGGATTTTATATTTTTCAGATGGTATTTGTGATACTGTAAATCTCCAATTTGTGCATCTACTTCAAGATTGGGAAAATCAAAAGCAAAAATATTAAAAACACTATCATGACTGTTTACTGATGTAGTTTTTGTTGCCGTTTGTGTTCCTATTTTTGTTACTGATTTTGGCTCTTCATAATTGATAATTTCATCAATATCTAACTTTTGAGCTATTAATTTGACTGTTACCTTTAGCCGTTTTTGAGCTATCAAAATAGTTAAATAGTTGTGCTTCTAATTTAACATCAGATTTGCCTAATTTTCCACTAAAATTTTTAATACTCAAATCTCCTTTTCGCATACTAAAATCGCCATGTAATCCCTCTATTTTGAGTTTGTGCTGGCGAAATTTGCCATGTAAATCTGTAAGTTTCAAATCTGTTTTTTTAAACCAATTACTATCCAATAAATCTTTGCTATTAATATTGAGCAAGGCTTCTACTTCAAATTCTTTCAAAGTTTCGTTTTTATATTCTTTGGGTAAATAATTCTTACCTTCATAAGTCATCAAATCGTTGAATATCAAATTATCAGACTTGATGTCAATATAAAATTCAATAGGTTTTGCATCGTGTTTGGGTAAAAGAGCGTGATAATTTTTGAGATAAGCGTCTAAATCAAAATCACTTTTATCAATTTCTCCATGAAAACGTTTTACACGAATATCATTTTCATCAATAATAACATCAATATGAAAATCATGAAACGTATGAGCATAATTTTTTAAATCAAAAAACAAACTATCTATCAAAAACTCTCCTTGTGGAATACCATCAGCTTGACGAATATACTTTGTATTTGTCAAAAATTTGGTATCAAAAACAAGATTACTAACTACCTCTGTTGTACGTGCTGCAAGTGCAGAATCAAAAGCCAAAAGTAGAGGTAAATTTAATTTTGATGCTTTTCCTTTTAAATCAGCTTCTACCTCTGCGTCTTTATTGTGTAGCAGTGCCGTAAGATTAGATATAAATCCTGAAAGCTCTAATTTTGAATCTTCTATGGTAATATCAAAATAATCAATTTGTAATTTTCCACCTACGAAGCTCGCCTTTGCATTGAGATTTTTGATAGAATGTGGGTAATAATCAGGAGCATAAAAACTGACATCTTTAAGAATAATACGGCTATCTGTTCCGTCTTTGAGCTTGCCCAGTATTCCCTCAACATCGTCGGCATCTAACAATTCGTCAATAGTCATATCTATAATTGCTTGTCCTTTTAAGTCTTTTAGCATCTCCATCTCAAAAAGTTCGTAAAGTGAAGTCAGATTTAGATTAGAATGTAAGTCAATAGAAAAATAAGGATCGTCAAAATTTATGACATGAAAACTTCCTTTTACAAAACTCTCATTCGGCTTTCCACTCAAATTTTCAAGATAGAGTTCAGACGTTTTGAGATTGTGTTCCTCTCCATTAGTATAAAAACCTGCAAAACTCAAATCATTAATGGACTTACTAGAGTTAGGATTGATAAATTGAGCGTTTTTACAGCCAAACTCTATTGCTATTTTAGGCGTATCGCCCATTGCTTTTCCTTGAATAATTCCTTTAAAATAAATTTCTCCTTCATTGCGGTATTTTTCTAACTTTTCATAAATATCTGGAGGAGCAAACGAAGTAATAAGTTTGAAATCAGGCTTTTTTCCATTCACTTTCAAATCCATATTTATATCATCTTCTATATCAATACGCCCTTCCAAACTAAAAACTCCTCCTTCTATATGGAACTCACTTGGGTCTATATCTAAATAATTATCTTTTAAGTTGTAATGAATATCAGATATAACATCAATATGTTTGTTTACAAAAAAATCCATATTGTGCAGATTCAAATCTATTACCTCAAAGTCAAGATCTAAATGATTATCAATAAAATCTGTGTTGTAGGTAAAATTACTTTTTGCTTTTTTTACTTGAATTTGTATAAGGTTATTCTCTAGACGGTCTTCTTTTTCTATAAAAACATCTATCAATTCTATAGATTTTAAATCTAAATGAAAATGATTAGTTGAGTCTTTTTCAGCCTTTTCTAGTTCTGATTTTAATTCTTTGACGTTGAATGATTTTGCCAAAACAAGATTGATAGTACCATCTTCAAAACGAATAACATGCATTTCTCCCTTCTGAATAACTATTTTTTTGATGGTGTATTCGCCTTCTAATAACTTCCAAGCATCAAAACCAATATAAACATCTTCAAAAGCGTAGACAGGACGCTGCGTCTGATCATCGGAAGCATAAAATTTTAAATCTTTCAAATCAACGGAAATATAAGGGAAGTTTTTGAAGGGTGAAATATAAAGTCCTCCTAATGTGGTATGTCCTACTTGCATTTCGTTGAGCTTTTCGGTTACTTTTTCAGCTATAAAATCTTGATTTTTATAAAGTATGTAAGGTGCTATCGAAACAGAAATAAGCAACAACAAAAAGCCTATCCAAAACCAACGCCAAAGCTTTTTTCTCTTAGAAATTTTCATATTAAATTTTGAATAAACTCTAAACTATCACCTAAAATTGATTTCAGTTTTTTGTAAACAAGGTACAAATATATTTGTAACAAATTGTAAAATTCTACTAGTAAAAAAAGTAAAATTAACAGGAATACAATCTATATAAAAATAAAAAAACTCAGCATTTTTAAATTATACATAATGTGTTTTGCTTTTTTGGAGAGCAGTTATATTTGAAGTAATTTTGCCGTTACAGAAACTGAAACAATATAACTACATTTCAATAATAAAGCTGTGATAGATTCTCAATCTAGACAATGGCTATAAAAAATGGATTAAAAGCAATACATGGAAAATATTTCACAAGCTGATTTTACTATATTATTAGACCTTTTGGGTACGTTTGCTTTTGCAATTAGTGGTATTAGGCTGGCGGCAGGAAAGCAAATGGACTGGTTTGGAGCATATATCATCGGATTGGTAACTGCAATTGGTGGTGGAACATTGAGAGACATATTGCTTGATGTAACCCCCTTTTGGATATTAGACGCAAAATATTTTCTAACCACAGGAATTGCTCTTATAGTCACATTACTATTTAAAGATAAATTATTCAAGTTAGGAAGTACTTTATTTATGTTTGATGCAATTGGGCTTGGCTTATTTACTGTAGTTGGTATAACTAAAAGTATTGATGCAGGACTTCCTATTTGGGTGTGTATTGTGATGGGAACTATTACTGGTTCTGTAGGTGGTATTATCAGAGATATATTACTGAATGAAATCCCTTTATTATTTCGTAAAGATATTTATGCACTTTCTTGTATTGCTGGAGGTGGAGTGTATTTCATTTGTGATTACTTTAATCTCTTCACTGGAATAACAGAAGTGATAGCTGCTCTGACAGTAATTATTGTGCGATTAATAGTTGTAAAATTTCATATTCATCTACCTCAGTTGCAGCCATTAGACAATAAAAAAGAATAGGTTGAGAAGTCTACTGATTACCCACATGTTTTTTAAAAGTAAAAAACAGAGAAATACCGACCTTTTGACCTCCCCCAGCCCCTCCGAAGGAGGGGAGCAACACAATAATTATCACAAAATGACTGTTAGAATAAGTTGTTTTATAGTAATTTTTCAAAGTCCCTCCCCTTTGGGGAGGGATTGCTTGCAGCGAGGGCTTCGCCGTTTAGGGTGGGGTCTAGGTACGTTTCAGACATGTGGGTAAACGATAGGGTTGAGAAGTCTGCGTTATTGTTGATGTTCCAATTTGCCAAAGAAGTAAAAAAAGCCGTTGCCTTTGTCTTTAGTTTCGGCTTGCCGTTACGGCAACAGACATAATAAGGTTCAAATTACTACTTTCTACTCTTAACAAAAACCATAATTTCTCCTATCATTTGTACGGCTGCAAAAACAATCACAAAAGCAAATTCTCCTGCTGCTCCCAAATCAATCTGAATAGGTAATTTATCTGTATTGGCTGCAAAATAAAGAAGAGTTCCTAAGATAATAGAAACGTGTAAAATAAGCATTTGAGCAGAAAAACCTTGATTTTGACTTTTTACCATATCTTGTTGATACAAATTTCTATCTTGATTAGCACTGTGTTCTTCTTGCTGTTTTCTTAGAAATTCTTTTTCTAAATTTTCTTGATGTATTACTTCACTTTGATTATCAAATTTATTTTCAGAAAGTTTTTTACTTAGGTAAATCAAAATTACTATTTCACTAATAACTGCTAAAAGTAAGTTAAGATTAAATTCCATATTTCTAAAAAAGACTGTAAATAAATTATCTACTGTAGCTTCGCTATTTGGCGAGGCAATAATTCCGACAATAACAATAATAAAGACAAAATAAACTCCCATAGGAAACAGCATTGTTTTATTCAATTGGTTCAATACTTTTAATTCTGATTTAGAAATTAGATTTTTCTTATAGTTGATTCTATTTTCAAAAAATCTAAAAAAGATACGAACTACTTCTTCTGCCCAGTACAAATAAATGATGGTAAAGAAATTCCATCTCCAATAAATAATACCAAAAAAAGTAAAACTATTTACAAGAAGGCTAAACAAAAAACGAATAATAACGATATTTTTAGCATAAATCTTTTTAAAAGTGGAAGTAAGCATATTTTTCAAGAATTATTTTTAATAAAAAAAGAGGAATAAAAATCTACAAACAATCTGATTTACAGCAATTTAGATAGTTTTAAATTGAAAACTATAAAAAAATCTATAATTTAATTGTCTAACATAAGGAAATTTGCAGTTTTCTAGCTAATTTTACACAATAAATTGAATTAAAGCTAAGAGCCAAACATAAAATCAAAACAAAATTGGTCTTACCTCTATTCTATTAAAAAAATCTTATTACAAAATCTATATACAACTTATACAATGGCAGCAGAAGTTATTGCAGAACCTACCAAACCACAAATAAATGCGCCTGTTCGCAGTATTTGGGACGGTGGAAACGAACCATTAAAGGCAAGTTATGGAAAACTAATGATGTGGTTTTTCCTTCTTTCCGATGTCTTTACCTTTGGAGCTTTTCTTATTTCGTATGGAGTAGCTCGCTTTGCATTTCCATCATTCAATGATCATCCAGATACATTTGTTTTTTCACAAGAATATTGGCCTATTCCAGAGAAAGTGTTTAATGCAATGCCATTTTTTCATGGTGTAGATGCACCTTTGGTTTTTGTTGGTATAATGACCTTTATTCTTATTATGAGTAGTGTTACTATGGTTTTGGCTGTTGAGGCAGGACATAGTGATGCACTAAATGAAGATGAAAGACAAGCAGAAGTAGAAAAATGGATGCTTTGGACTATCTTAGGTGGTGTAGCTTTTCTTAGTTGTCAGGCTTGGGAATGGGCTCACTTTATCCATGGAACAACTAATTTTATGGGAGATGCTCTAAGAGAAGGAACTTATTTTGGTGCTAGTCTTACTCAAAACCAATATGGTCCGCCACTTTTTGCAGATTTCTTCTTCTTTATCACAGGTTTTCATGGTACTCACGTTCTTATCGGAGTAATTCTTAATATTCTTATTTTTTATAATGTAGTTATGGGAGTTTATCGTCGTACAGGACATTACGAAATGGTAGAAAAAGTAGGATTGTACTGGCACTTTGTAGATTTAGTTTGGGTATTTGTATTTACATTTTTCTATCTTGTATAATAATAAACAGACTAAAGTCTATTTTACAAGAATGCAAGCAGACTAAAGTCTGCTCTACAGGAATTACATTTAATCATTAAAAATATAAAATTATGGCTCACGTAGATTCATCACTTAGCCCAAAAGAACAGCGAGCTAAGAATATCAAGAAAATTTGGATAGTAGCAGGTATTCTTGCTATTGTAACTTTAATAGAATACGCAATTGCATTTAATGTTCCTTTTGAGTATAAATATACTCGCAATATTATTTTTATTGTCTTGACAATAGTAAAAGCAGCTTATATTATTGCGGAGTTTATGCACCTTAAACATGAAGCAAATTATCTTATTCTTGCTATTTTAGCCCCTATTGTTTTTGTTTGTTGGCTTATCTTAGCAATGCTTATCGAAGGAACTACTATTTTTGGGATTCGTTTTCCAGATTTAATAATGTAATAACTTCCACCAGCCCCTCCAAAGGAAGGAAGAAAATAAAAATGTTTCTTTTAGTTTCTGTTTTTTTAGCAGAACTATAGGAAACATTTTTGTTTTGCAAAGTATTATTAATTATAACTTTTACTTTAACAAAATCGCTTTCTATGCTAGATAAATCAGAGTCTATCCCAGAGAAAAAAAATTACAAAAACTTAGCTATTTTACTCATTATTTTAGCTCTTCCTGCTTTATTTATTATCTTTCTTTGGACAGGTGAAACAAAACACAAAACGCTTCCTATTATGTATAGTCTGCGTTTACCTGAATTTGACCCTACTTTTATAGCCGCATCGGGTTGTACGCCTAATTTTGAGGATTCTACGCACCGAACCATTCCTTTTTCTCTTACTAATCAATTGGGAGAAACAATGACTCAAGAAGATTTTAGAGGAAATATTTATGTAGCCAACTTTATTCTTACTCGTTGTACACAAAATATTTGCCCAAAAATGGCTTCTGAAATGATACGAGTACAAGAAGCATTCAAAGAGGATAAAGACGTAAAAATTGTTTCCTATAGCATTGACCCAACTTATGATACACCAGAAGTTTTGAAAGAATACGCAAAAAAATACGATGCTGACAACTCAAAATGGTTTTTCCTTACAGGAACAGAAGACCAAATCTTTGAGCAAGCAAAATGTAGTTATTTCTTACCTGCCGAAAAGAAAGATACATATGTAAATATTGACCATTCAGAGCGTTTTGTTTTGGTGGATAAAAAAGGACAAATCAGAGGATATTATAAAGGAACCGAACTTGTTGATGTAGATAGACTTATTCACGAAATTCAGGTTCTACAATTAGAAGATGAGAAATAATAAAACTAGAAATTATGAATTTATCAGAACGAATTACATTGAATCCAAACGTTCATAGTGGGCGACCGACAATAAGAAACATGCGTTTTACGGTAGCCAATATGTTGGAGTTACTTGCTGGAGGAATGTCTTTTGAAGAAATTTTAGAAGATTATTCTTTTATAGAAAGAGAGGATATACAAGCATGTTTATTTTATGCAGCTATGCTTGCAAGTAGTAAGACTATAAAAAAATTAACTGTATAATGAAATTTATTGTCAGATACTCAACTTCCACCTAGATTAGCACACTACATAACTTCAGTAGGTTATCAAACTGTTCATACTACATTTTATGAAAGTGGACACTTGCTAGATGACAATACGATTGTAGTAATTGCAAAAGAAGAAGAAAGAACGATAGTCTACAAAAGACTCTGATTTTTTAGATAATTATGTAATTCATGGCACCTCCAAAAGTTCTAGTTCTAGAATTTGGAAATATTAGTAATAAGGATTTACTAAAACTCTTTGATGATTATTTCAATGAAGTAATTATTTCTTTTGAACAAGGAAATAATATAGTTCTGTTTCGTAGAGATGAAATAATTGGATATTAATTTAATCAATAAAATAAAAAAATGAATACAACAACTATTCCCTCAACTAACCAACCTCAAACCAATCCAGTAATGAAATGGACAATATTAATTTTGTCTGTTGTTGTTCCGTTGCTTGTAGCTGTTTTGCTTTCTCTCAATAATGAGAGTAAGATTGACTTTGGTTTTAATACCCGTATTTTGCCTCACATTAATGCTGTCTTTAATTCTATTACTTCCCTTTGTTTGATTGCTGGTTTTTTTGCTATCAAAAGCAAAAATATCAAATTACATAGAGGACTTATGATGACTGCTTTTACGTTATCTTCCTTGTTTTTGATTTCTTATGTACTCTATCACGCCTCTGTTCCTTCTACAAAATTTGGTGGTGAAGGTCTGATTAAAGGCTTTTATTTATTTATTTTGATTACCCATATTTTGCTTTCTATTATAGTTGTTCCTTTGGTTTTGTGGGCAATTTATTTCGCTTGGATTGGCAAAATTGATAGTCATAAAAAAATAGTAAAATGGACTTTTCCAATCTGGACGTATGTAGCTATCACAGGTGTTACAGTTTATTTTATGATAAGTCCGTATTATCAACCGCTGTAATGGAATAATAAAAAATAAAAGATTTATTTACTTTTTAGAGTAGATAAATCTTTTTTTGTTTGCATTTTTTGTATATTTCTAATCCTGATATATAATATACACAACTACAAAAATTACTTTTCACATTTTGCTTACTCCAATTTTGAGAAAACGCTTTTTTCGTGTTTTTTTTATCTTACTATTTCTGAATAGTCTATTTTTTAGCTTAGGATTTTCACAAAATGCGAGTTTTAATATAGAAAATGATTTGCGTATTGAGATTTGTGAAGAAAATATCTTTGAGCAAGAGAAATTGAATGATTCATGTTTTGAAGAAATTTCTCTATTAGAGTTAAATGAAAATAAGTACAAAGACAGAATTTGTCTAAAATTAAATATAGACAACTCAAGCAAAAAATTCATTCATTTTAATAAGGATATTGATTCTGTAAAAGTATATTACGAAGGAAAAATATTTTTATCTGGAAATCTAGTTGCTCGTTCTGAAAAACAGCTTCCTTATAGTATAGACATTAATGTTATCGAAATTCCAACCTATAACAATGACTTTTATATTCAAATTATAAATAGTCGTAAAAGTCCTATTTCTACTAATGTAGAGATTATGGCGAACAATGAGTTTTTTAATAATTATATAGAGATTAGACAAAATACAGTATTGTTTCAGGTTTTCTTTCAGGGAATGATGTGGATTATTTTGCTTTACAATCTATTTTTATTCTTTTCTAGCAAAGAAAAAGTGTATTTAGCTTATTCTATTTACATTTTCGGATTTTCTGTATTTTCTCTTCAAAATACAGGATTATTAGTTGATTATTTTGCTGCTGACAAACCTTATTTTTCTGTTTTTTTTAGGATTATGGGTCTTTGTTTTATTGCTATTGGATTTTCTTCCTTTATACTCACTTTTCTCCCAAAACATACGATTAATAGTTTCTGGAAAAAAGCATTTTATAGTATAATTGGCTTCTCTGTTTTTATGGTCGTTCCATATATCGTAATTGAATATGTACTAGGGAACGGATATATAAGAGACATTACCTCAAAGGTAGTACATGGAATTGTAATGTTGTTTGTGCTTACTTTCTTGGTTTATTTAGCCAAAAAACATTGGTCTGATACGCTAGTAAAGTATTTTTTGATAGGTTCTTTTATTGTAGTAGGAGCAGCTTTTTTATCTAACTTGTTAAAAGGTGTTTTTGGAAACTTGTTGGGAGATGTATATTTAGTAATGCAGGCAGGAGGAGTTTTAGAAATACTAATTTTTTCTCTAGGATTAGGCTATAGAATGAAAAACCTTGAGAAAGAAAATGCCAGAATATTAGAAAATCAAAACAAGCTATTAGAGCATAAAGTAGGTGAGAGAACAAAGGAAATCTCTATGAAACAAGAAGAAATTTTGGTTCAGAATGAAGAATTGCAGCAGCAGCAAGAAGAAATTCTTTCACAGCGAAATTATATAGAAGAGCAAAACACGAAACTAAAGGCATCGAATACACAATTTACAGACAGCATTCGGTATGCTAAAACGATTCAAAAAGCAATTCTTCCCATGAAACAAAGTGATTCAGACGTTCATTTTGAAGATTCTTTTGTTCTTTTTCGTCCTCGTGATATTGTAAGTGGAGATTTTTATTGGGTTTATGAAACAAACGACCCAATTACAAAAGAAGAAATTATTTTAGTTGCTGTTTTGGACTGTACGGGTCATGGCGTTCCAGGAGCTTTTATTTCACTCATTGGTTTTGCTATCTTAAATGAAATTGTGTCGAAAGAACTTACTATCAAACCTGCTCAAATACTCAAACGGCTTGATGAGCGTTTGCAAGAGGCACTACGACAAAGGCAGTCTAATAATATGGACGGAATGGATGTAGCTTTGTGTGCTATCAGAAAGACAGATTCTATTCATCATTCTACTGGCAAAAAACAATTTGAAATTACTTTTGCAGGAGCAAAACGTCCTTTCTACTGTATTAAAGACAACAATTTTGAAGAACTGAAAGGTAATAGAATATCTGTTGGAGGAATTACAAAGAAAAAAGAACGTTTGAGTTTGGAGTTTCAAGAAGAAAAAATAATCCTTTCAAAAGGAGATACAATATACCTTACTACCGATGGTTTTGCAGACCAAAACGGAAGAAATCAGCAAAAAATAGGTTCTCTACAACTCAAAAATTCTCTGAAAGAAATTCAAACCATTTCTCTTACAGAACAAAAATCAAAATTAGAAGAAATTTTAGACCTTCATCAAGGAAAACAAAAACAGCGTGATGATATTACAATTATGGGTATAAAATTATAATCTAAATTGAAAGTATTTCTACCATTGATTTTTGTATTTTTGTTTGATTAAAGATTAATTAATAAAATACAAAACACTACAAACCCATTTTTTATGAACGTACTTATCATTGGTTCGGGAGGAAGAGAACACGCCTTTGCATGGAAAATTGCACAAAGTCCGACTTTGTGATAATCTCTATATTGCAACAGGAAACGCAGGAACGGCACGAGTAGGAACAAATGTAAACATCAAACCAACTGATTTCGAACGTTTGGCTAGTTTTTGCAAAGAGAGTAATATTGATTTGGTTTTGGTTGGGAGTGAAGAACCGCTCGTAAAAGGAATTGTAGATTACTTTAAAAATAGTGATTTGGTTCGCAATACTCATATTATTGGTGCCGATAAAAAAGGTGCTCAATTAGAAGGAAGTAAAGATTTTGCAAAGAATTTTATGAATAAAAATAATATTCTTACTGCTAAATCAGAAACATTTACAAAAGAATCTATTCAAAAAGCAAAGGAATATATCAATCACTTATCTATTCCTATTGTATTGAAAGCTGATGGACTTGCAGCAGGAAAAGGCGTTGTGATTGCTCACACAAAGGAAGAAGCCACAAAAACGCTTAATGAAATGCTCTTAGAAGAAAAATTTGGAGAAGCAAGTAGAAGAGTAGTCATTGAAGAATTTTTGGATGGAATAGAAGTTTCTTTATTTGTCTTGACAGATGGAAAAGATTATGTTTTATTACCAGAAGCAAAAGACTACAAACAAATTGGAGAAGGAAACACAGGACTAAATACAGGTGGAATGGGAGCCGTTTCGCCAGTTCCTTTTGTTACAGCACAATTTATGAAAGATGCAGAAGAAAAAATTATAAAACCTACTTTAAAAGGTTTACAAGATGAAAATATTGATTATTGTGGTTTCATTTTTATCGGGTTAATGGTCGTGAAAGACAAATCATATGTTTTGGAATACAACGTCAGAATGGGAGACCCAGAAACAGAAGTAGTTTTGCCACGTATAGAATCTGATTTTTTAGCATTGTTAGGTGCAGCAGCAAAAAGGGAATTAGGGAATTATTCAATTAAAGTTTCCAAAAAAGTAGCTACTACAATTATGCTTGTTTCGGGTGGTTATCCAGAAGAATATAAAATAGGAAAAACTATAAGAGGACACGGAAATCTACCCAAAAATATAATTGCTTTTCACGCAGCTACAAAAGAAGATGATAGCAGAACACTTACAAATGGCGGACGAGTACTTTCTCTTACAGCTCTTGCCGATACAGCCAAAGAAGCCTTAGCAGAATCTAATTATGCTGCCGAGCAAGTAACTTTTGAAGGGAAATATTACCGTAAAGATATTGGGAAAGATTTGCTCTAAGAATCAATTACGAATCTAACTTATTGATTATCAACAAACTGCTAATTAGAAATAGAGTTCAATTAGTACTAATTGAACTCTTCTTTGTTCTATAATTTACCGAATCGTAATTTCAGTTATTTTAGTATCTTTCTTTATTTCACTCGTTTTGAGTTCGTAATTATAATGCTGTTCATCTAGTCTATAACCCAAATTTCCGACAGTAGCTTGTGTATAACCTTCTATTTCTGAACCGTTTACTTTCAAATCTGGATATTTTTCTAACAAAGTCCCGAAAGTATCTCCTATTTTTATCCCATCTTCCGTTTCTGCAAGTTGAGAAGTAATAGTAATAGAACCTACTTTGTATTCTTTACCCTCTATTTCACCAAAAGGAAGAAAGTACGCAACTACATTTCCGTTATCATCTTTTAAGTTGTATATATCAAAATCTCCTTCTCCTGTCTGTAACAAATCTTTTTCTAATGTCCCTTTATAGTCTTCTATTTTAGTTTCTGGAGAAAGACCTAAAAAAGAAGTTTGATAAATGGTAAGTGGGTTGGCTTCTTGCTCTGTTTCTACTACTATTTCTTTTTCAGTAGTTTCTATTTCAGCAGATTCTGCTTCTTGTTTTTGTTCCGCACCACAGGAGAAAAGACCTAAAGAAGCAATGAAGAAAACACAAAGTTTCAAATTTCTAGTACTCATAAATACAAAAATTAGTAGTAAGTAAACTGATAAAATTAAATAAAAAGTTTCAATTTTTAATTTACAATTTTTTTTTGTGTTTATGAAATTAGTTTCTGTTTATGTACTTCAATCATCGTTCTTACATAAAAAAATTCTTATTCAACTCTTAAAAGAGAAATGAATAAGAACTTTTAGATAAAAGAATCAGTGCTATTAAAATCGTTAATAAACATCTTCGCCTGTAAAACGATGTTCTAATTCATCGGCTACTCGGGCAACTTCAAAAATCATATACCGAACTTGGTCATATGTACAGAGTTCATACTTTGTGGAAGAACCCACTTCTATAAATTCATCTCTAAGTAATATTTTAGAATAACAAAGTCCACTATTTAACTCTAGAAGTTCAACTAGGCTAATATCTGGATAATCTTCCAATTTACAGACTTTAGACATAAACTCTAGCATTATGCCGTCTCCTCTAGGAGTAATATGTCCTGTTACATTCTGATAACGTCCATCACTAAGAGGAATTGTTACAATAACTGTGTCATCTGAATAATCTGTGTACTTTCCATTTACTTCTTCAGCTAATCCACGCAAGTAATTTTGTACGTGTTTATCAGAAGTTTGATTTAGACTTGCTACCATAATTTAATGTGATTTTTTGTGTAGGTATTTTTTTATAAAAGACGTATGTTTTTTATAATTTCTATTTAGTCCTATAAGTTACTCAAAATCAATGAGTTTTCAAAATATTTACAACCTTACTTTGTAATAAAAAAAGACTATAGATACAAAAACAATTAAAAGAGGATTGGAGCTCAATTTTTAGAACTAATTAGTTTGTTTTCCTAAAGTAAAAATCATCTATATATTCTCATTTTTACCAGCTCAAAATCAAAAAGAGACTACACTAAATAATATCTCAAAACAGTTGAGAATATTGTGTAAAAACTCAATTTTCATAGAAAAAATGATTATATACAGTTTATAGTAATAGGATTTCAAAATTTAAAAAAGAGATTTATCTCAGAATAGTGTTTTTTTGTAAATTGTATTTTGTAATTTAGACACAAATTATGTCTGCCTATAAAAAAATTGTTTCTCTTGAAATATATATTTAACTTTTCATTTCCTTTTTCTGATTCAGTTTCTCAAAATTTAATTCTTTGTTTATTGAGTTTCTTTGTTGCTCCATTATTTCTGTTTTCTTGTTCTTCTTCAGATGAATTTGAAAAGCCAAAAGAAATTGCGAAAGCTGTTGAAAAACTTCCTAAAGAATGGTTTCTTCTTACTGAAAGAGAAGGAAAAAGAATTTTGGTAGAACCCTATGAAGGAATGAATCCGACCTTTAAGTTTGAATATGATTTGGCAAATGAGCGTATGCAAATTCGTTATCAAGCCAATCTAACACAGCGGGTTTGGCTTATTCAGAAACTTATCAAAAAAGAGAATAGTTATACTTTTTTTCTTTTAGAAAATGGAAGCAACACTACTACTCGCCTTACTTACTCTCAAACTCCTCATCCTGCTGTGGGCAATTGGAAAGAACCTTCTTCTGTTTTCCTACCTTATAAAAACACCTACTTTGTTTGGGATAAACGTCCTTTTGAAAAGCAAGAGCAGCAGAATACAGCTATTTCTACACAATGGGAACGAGGTGAATGGCTGCGTATGAAAGGAACTATTGAAGGAAAAGATTATTCACTCTGGGCGTATATCTGTGTAACGGCTGATGTAAGTTCTCCTCAATTTCAGCGTGGTGTTTATTTTTATGATACTTTTTGGAGAGATATTTATTTAGACAACGCAACTGATTATAAGAATAATACAAAGAAAAATAACAATGAAAACAAGCAATTTGAGTGGATAATTGAAGAGCGTGCTGCCTTAGATGCCGAAACTATATCTGGATATTTCAAAGGTTCTGTTGATTATGATTATAACTTCAAGGGCGTTTGGGAATCTGCAAAAACAAATCAAAAATTAGACTTTCTCTATAAAGAACAAATTCTTCCTTATTCCTTAGAAAATCATATTAAGCGTTTCAAAACCTCTGACGGAAGTTCGCTCTGTATTTATTATCCACAAATTACAGGAATGGAAAACGAAGCTGTTTTGAAAGATTTTAATGAAACATACATCAAATCTCACGTAAATGCATGGCAAAAAGAATTTTTGGCAAAACTAGATACAACAGGTTCAAGAAACCGAAATTGTGATATAGAAATTAATTATAATATTCTTTTTGCTAGCGAAAATCTAATTAGTGGACTATTTTTTATTCGCCAAGGAAGTAAAAAGACAGAATATGTAGCCTTTAATTATGACCTAAAAAAGAATGAAGTTTTTAGACTTAATCATTTATTTAATACAGAGGTTGATAAGAAAAATCCTGATAATAGTTTTGAGGCTCGTATTCATTCACGGGCAAAACGACATGTAGAAGTAGAATCAGAACGCCACCAAATGCAATTTGAACCTTATGATTCGCTTACCGTTCTGGAGCATTACAACTTCCTTCCTGATAATTTGAGACTGACACTTTATAGTCGTTCACAAAAACGTTTCTTTCCAATTTATATCCCTTACAAAGATTTGAGAGCTTATATAAAAGAAAAGGAACGAAAGATTTATTTAGAACTTGAGTAAAATTGTTATCAATAGTCAGTTAATTTCAAATTTTCATTCTCCTATAAACTCTTCTCCTTCGGTGGTTAAAATATATTTCTAATTCCCAATTTCCACTCCCTATTCCCCAACCTCCACTTCTTCCCAAACTACATTCAACCAATCATTTAAAGGCTGTCCTGCAATAGCTATTTCGGCTAATTGTGTGGAAATATTATCAGATAAAAGCTCCTTATCTGTAATTGATTTTTCTACAATAAAATGTTTTAATCTAAGTAATTCGATATTTGGATGGTCTTTTGGATAGCCACGAGGAGCCGTTTTCAAAACCCCATTTTCTAGTTCTGCAAAACCATCAAAGTGTTTTTTAAATTCTTTTTTATCAAAAATAGTCTTCAATTCATCTGCATTGTAATCAATTTCTTCTCTAATTTTTTTGATATATTCCTTTTGAGGTTGAAAAACACCAACAGCCAAAAATGAATTATTATCTGGAACAATATGAAGATAAAAAAGAGGTTTTTCTGTTTTCCGTCCATCTGGATGCAAAACTGCACTAAAATACGTTTTGTAAGGCGTTTTGTCTTTACTAAAACGAACATCTCTATTCAATCTAAAAATACAATCTTTTGCTGTAAGCGTAGAAAAAGCAGGAGCAATTTTGTTTGTAAAATGCTCCAGTAAAGAAGTAATCAAAACAGCAAACTCTTCTTTTGCTGCTTCGTATTCTTTTTTATGTTCTTTAAACCATTCTCTATTATTATTTTTGTGTAGTTTTTTGAGGAAAGCTAATGTTAGAGTGAGTTTCATTTATAGTGATTTATTTTTATTATTTGTAGGGAAACGGCTTGCCTTTTCCTTCTTAAGGAATAAGAATTAAATAAACTGCTACTTTTAAAACCATAACTAATTGATATTCAAGTAATTAAATTCGTAATTCGTAATTTTTAATTCGTAATTGTTCCTAATAGTGTCGTTATTATTTACACCCATTTTCAAAACCAAATTCAAACAATTAGGTTTTGAAACAATTCCTTTTTTTATATAAATTTGTATAATTGGATAAGCAATTCAAATTTCTATTCTCAAAAATCAAAAAATTACGTATCTTACCACAAGCAATACTTTTTAAACTCGTTTCTAAGCATTTAGACAATTTATATTACTTTTTGAATGGCAAATTATCACACAGTACAGAGTGGCGACACACTTTGGGGAATTTCTAGGCAATATCAAATTTCGGTAGATGAAATTCGAAGAATTAATAATATGGCAAATGCAAGTCTTTCTTTAGGGCAGCGTTTGCAGGTAAGCGTAGATTCTCCTATTTATTCTGGTGGAAATACGGCTGCTGCCTCTTCGCCTAATTCTACTATTTATACTGTACAGGCTGGAGATTCGCTTTGGAGAATTGCTACAAAACTTGGTGTTTCGGTCAATGAAATAAAGGCTTTAAATGGCTTGACATCGAATGCACTTTCTTTGGGGCAGCAACTTCGTGTGAGTGGTGGAAGTAGTTATTCTGCTCCTGTGGTTACTCCGACTATTCAAACTAATTCGCCAACCATTGTAAAAGCTCCTGTTTTTGTTCCTCGTCCGAGTTACGTTGTACAGGCTGGAGATAGTATGTGGAGAGTTTCTCAAAAGGTAGGTGTTTCGGTAAATGACTTGAAAAGTATTAATGACTTAGATAGTAATATTCTAAGAATTGGTCAGATGCTTTATTTAGAAGAAAAACCAGAAGTAGCTTCTCAGTCTGCACCTACGCAAACCCCAGAGCCTACACAAGCAGCAAAAATTATTTATCATACTGTCGTTTCTGGTGATTCTTTGTACAGAATTGCGATGGCGTATAATGTTGCTGTTCAAGATATTAAGGAAAGTAATGGACTTAGCTCAAATGCACTGTCATTGGGTCAGCGTTTGATGATTACAAAGGCTGCAAAGACGACAGATTATAGTTCGGGTTCAAGTAATTCGAATAATGTAGGAAGTGGAAATAATAGCGACACAGATACAAGCATAGGAGATGGAAACGTAAAAGGAGATAATTCTTCTACTGTTACAGATAATGGAAATAGTTCAAGATACGAGCAAAACAAAAAAGAAGTTATTAATCTGGATGCCATAAATGGAGTTCAGATTTTTGGAAGTGGACTTTCTGCCAGTGTTGGCCGTGGTGGTGCAAACCGTCAAGCCGATGTAGAAAAAGTACAAAGACGCTTTGTACAATTGGATTATATGAACTCGGTTGATGGACTTTCACAAATTCAAGCTACCATTTCAGCAATAGATAATTTTCAAAGAAGAAACAAGATTGATTGGTGGGCAGCAAAATCTTCGCTAATCGGAGCAACAGGCTATACGAACGGACTTATAAATCCAAATGATGTAACTTATAAATTATTAAGAGAACACACAACCTATAATATTACTTACAAAGACCATAGAGGAAATCTAGAAAAAGTCAGTTTTTCTAATTTTGTTCGAAGTGGTTTTAGTGTTTATCCGTATGGAGTTTCTTATTCAGGAACAGTAATTCATGACATTCCAGCATCGTATTATGAGAGTGTTGGACTTTCCAAACAACTTGCCGAAGCCTTAGAATTTGTTTCGAAAAATGAAGGGAAATTTGATGCCATTAATAGTTTTGATAAAGCTGCTTTTTCCTTTGGATTTATTCAATTTGCAGGACAAACAGGAGGAGGAACATTTCCTCACATGATGGCACTTATTAAAGACAGAAATCCTTCTTTATTTGAAGAAGCCTTTGGAAGATTCGGAATTGATGTAGAATATACCTACAAAAATGATAGATATAATCCAGCAAAAATCATTGTCTTTACACCAGATGGAAAGCGTTATGAAGGCACAGATGCTGAAAAATATATCCGTTCGGATAAAGTTTTGCACGGCATTTTTGTGCGAGCAGGACAAAATATAGAAGTAGCCAAATTACAAGTTTTGGCAGCCGTTCAAGAATATGTAAAACCTGCACTTAGAGCCACAATTTCATTAAATGCAAATGGTCTTACTGTAAATCGTGAACCTGTAACAGACTTCATAAATTCAGCAGGTGGAATTACTGTTTTGATAGATTTAGCTGTAAATCAAGGACTTACAGGAGCTTTGCGTATTTTTGCTCCAGCAATGGAACAAGTAATGAAAGAAACAGGAATTAATTCATTAGCTGCCCTAAAAAATATTGATGAAAGAAGAGTAATCCAGACTATTGTAGCCAACGCTACCGATTCAAGAGTAAAATCTCGTCCTCAAAAAGTACTTGATGCTGGAATTAGTTTTAGTTAGAAACTAAAAACCTAAAACCTATAAGGTTTTCAGAAACCTTATAGGTTTGAAATGAAAATAAATTATGAAATACAAAGATGATTTTGAAGCAAATACGTTTTATCATGTACTAAATCACGCAGTTGGAGATGAAAACTTATTCCGTTGTGATGATAATTTTCGTTATTTTCTCAAAAAGTACGACCATCATTTGAGTAGTGTTTGGGAAATTTATTCGTACTGTTTGATGCCAAATCATTTTCATTTACTCATAAAAGTAAAATCAGAAGAAGAACTCCGTGTATTACCCAAGTTTTCAGAAAATATACATAAGTTCGTAATGCAGAAACTTAGCAACTTTTTGAATGCGTATGCAAAGGCTTATAATATTAAATATAATCGCAAAGGAGCTTTATTTTTGGATTTTACAAAACGGATCGCTGTTAGAGAAGAGAGTTATTATACTAATTTGATAAATTATATTCATCAAAATCCTATTCGTCATGGTTTTTGCAAAAATATTGATGAATGGATTTACTCTTCGTATGAAGCCTGTCTCTCTGATAAAAAAACAAAGTTGAAACGAGATGAAGTAGTAGATTGGTTTGGAGATAAAGCAGATTTTAAAAAATTTCATCAAGATAATTTGGCAGATTTAAACGATGATTTGGAGTTTTAGAAACCTATAAGGTTTCTGAAAACCTTATAGGTTTAAAAATAATCAATTATGAAAACCACTTTCCAACAAGACGTAATAGATATAGTCCTTCAAATCCCAAAGGGAAGAGTAACTTCTTACGGAACAATTGCCAAATTTTTGGGACACGTAAGAGGAGCAAGAATGGTAGGTTGGGTAATGAATAATTGCCAAATAATAAATCAGACTAGAAATATAAAAATTCCTGCACACCGAGTAGTAAACAGAAATGGACTTCTGACAGGAAGACATCATTTCGAAACGCCTACAAAAATGCAGCAGCTTTTGGAAGCTGAAAATATAAAAGTAGAAAAAGACCAAGTACAAGATTTCGAAAACGTATTTTGGAATCCTCAAACAGAGCTTTTATAAATTACTTTTTTCCTTTCTTCCAACCATTATTTCTGTGTCTTCCTTGTCCATACTTTGATTCTTTTGGAGTAAAGAGTCGTATAAAGAAGTTTCCTCTTTTGCCTTTGTAAGCTGTTCCTTCGTGGTAATGTGACATTCTTACTTGGCAAGATTCGTCTTTACATTTTTTAGGCTTTTTCTTCTTCTTTCCTGCTTCTTGTTCACTGGCTTGTCCTTTATTTCCTTTGCAAGAAATTAAAGTTCCACTGAAAAGAAATAACGAACAAATAATTAATAAAAAAGAAATATTTTTTCTAAAAAAATAAGAGAGAAATTGAGATTGAATTTTCATATATTTTATATCGTAATAAAATTGGGTTCTCTGACAATTTTTGCCCTTTTGTGATTTTTGGTAGAAAATAAATCTATCTTATATTTTTTTTAAGTCTGTACCGAAGGTCTGACTTGAAAAAAATAAGCCTTTTTGAAACTTTAAATACATATTTTAAACTGGTCAGACCTTCGGTACAGACCAATTTAAAATACAAGATAATTATTATAATAAAGGTAAATGCAAAAATTGTCAGAGAACCTAAAATTGTTTGACAGAATAGTTGAACTTTGTTTTATGATAAAATATAACTCAAAAATCATACAAGCAAACTCAACACTATGATTTATTTAGAAATTTTGACGAAAAACAAACCTTAGTGTGTTTTTAACGTTATCCTAAATATAGTTATTGAAAAAATATAAAACCGTTGTTTGTGTTCTCACAAGTGACACTCTCAAAAAAACAATGAAAAATAAAAATGCCCTTTTGATAATTGATGCTCAATATGATTTTTGTAATCCTGCTGGTGCTTTGTATGTACAAGATGCCGAGAATGACATCAAACGTCTTTCTGGTTTTATAATTAAGAATGCAAAACAGCTTGATCATATTTGCGTAACACTTGATAATCATCCAGTAAACGATATTTCACACCCTTCTTTTTGGAAAGATAATAATGGAAATGAACCTAATCCGTTTACTCAAATTACAGTAGAAGAAGTAGAAAATGGAAAATGGATTCCTAATTTTTATCCAAAAGAAACTAAAGAGTATTTAAAGAATTTGGAAGAACAAGGAGAATTTCCTCATTTTATTTGGACACACCATTGCTTAATTGGCTCAAAAGGAGCTGCCCTTGACGAAACACTTTCAAAAGCATTAGAAAATTGGATAAAAATCAATAAAGAAAATAATCAATACAAGCAATATCAAGCCGTAACAAAAGGAATGTATCCAGTTACCGAACATTTTGGAATTTTCAAAGCACAAATTCCTGTTAAAGACCGACCAGAAACGCAGCTTAATCAATCGCTTTTGGATTCTTTGAATAAATATGAAAATCTATATTTGGCAGGACAAGCAAAATCGCATTGTGTAGCAACGAGTTTGAAACAAATTATGGATTATGCACCAGAGTTAGCAAAGAAAGTAATTATTTTAGAAGACTGTATGTCTGACATTCCAAACTTAGGACATTTGGGAGAGCCTATTTATAGAAGAGCTAAAGAATTGGGAATTCAATTTCTCAAAAGTGAAAATCTTAGAATTAATGACTAATTGTCTTGAGCAACTATATATAAATAGACTAATTTTATTAGCGAGTGATTGGTATGATTTACATGATAAATCACTTGCCAATCAATCTATAAATCATTCTACCAAAATCCCTTTCAAATCAATAGGCAGAACCTTCGAAACACCAATTTCAGGCATCGTAACACCATAAACAACATCAGTACTTACCATTGTGCGCTTGTTGTGGGTAACAATAATAAACTGAACTTCTTCTGAAAATTTCTTAATAATTCGATTAAACTTATCAATATTTGCATCATCTAAAGGTGCATCTACTTCATCAAAAATACAAAAAGGAGCAGGTCGCAATAAATAAAGAGCAAATAAAAGTGCAACGGCTGTCAGCGTTTTTTCTCCACCCGAAAGCTGTTTTATAGTAAGAGGACGCTTTCCTTTTGGCTGTGCAATGATTTCAATTTTCGAAGAAAGTGGGTCATCAGGAGTAGTGAGTGTCAAATCACAATTATCTTCTTCTGAAAAAAGAGAACGGAAAACACGAATAAAATTCTCACGAATTTGATGAAAGGCATCTAAAAATGCTGTTTTGGCTGCATCATCTAATTCTGCAATCGTATCTTCTAAGAGTTTTTGAGCGTTGAAAAGGTCGCCTCGCTGTTCGGTAATAAAATCATGTCTTCCTTTTATTTCATCATACGCTTCTTTTGCTGTGGCATTTATTGTTCCGATACGCTGCAAACGACGTTTTGCTGCTTCAATTTCATCGATTAATGTTTCGTCTGGAAGCTCGTCTTCTTCTGTTTTGGCTTGTAAAAGTTCGTCGGTTAGTTCAATTTCAAATTCGGCTGATAATCTTTCTCGTGTTGCTGTCAGTTTTAATTTTGTTTCATTCAATTTATTTTGAAAAGACATCGTTCTTGTATCGCAGTTTTCACGCTGTCTTTGGAGTTCCTTTATTACCTTTTCTACTCTCGTTATTTCTTCACGGAGCTTATAAAACTGACTTTCAATTTCTGATAATTCACTTTGTAAATCCGTTTTGATTTCTTCTAAAGAAGTTATCTCTTCAATCTGTAACGCAATTTTTTCTTTAAGCTCATTTACTTCTTCTGCAATTTCTTGAAGCTGTTGCTGACTTTGTGTAATTCTTTCTTTTCCAGTCAAAAGAGAAGTTTGTTTGAATTTTATTTCTTGTTTTAGATTTTCTAATTTACTTTCAAACTGAATGAAAGACATATTCTTTTCTTGTAATTCTTCTGCAATTTCTTGAAAACGCTCATTTTGAGTTGAAAATTTATCATTCAAATCATAATAAGCTCGTTCTGCTTCAATTATCTCTTCTTTTTTTGTATTAATTTTTGGCTTTAATTTCTCAATTTGTTCTGCCAAAATGCTCAATCTATCTTGTGCTGCTTGTTTTCGCTCTTCGCTTCGCCTAACATTTTCTTGCATCTGTTCGGCTTTTGCTTGAAGAGAAATTCTTTGCTGCGAAACGTGATTGGTTTCATTTTTCAGATTACGTAATTCTTCAAATTTAGATTGTGCTTGTAAATCTTCAACCTGAATTAAAAAATCATTTCGCCTATTCTCTAAATCTAAAATTTCGTTTTCTAAAACTATAATTTCCTTGTTTAGTTCCTCCAAACGCTGTTTTCTACCTAATTGAGAATTTTGATTTGAGTTCTCTTTACCTTTTCCACCTGTCCAATTTCCACCAGTACGAGCTACAAACTGTCCATTTTTGAGAGCAATCGTAAATCCTTCAACATCATTCGAATTATCATTTTCACTAAAATAAACGTTATGAAAAAGTGAATAAGCGAGTTTTTTATAATTCTCATCAAACTCAATAACTGCCAACGCTGCAACTGCATTATCAATTGGAGGAAGATTTGGAATTACGTTTTCTAATTTGTCCAACACAAAAAAGTTTGCTTTTCCTTTTTCGTTTTCTGTCAATAATGAAATTGCTTTTCGTGCTTCGTTTTCTGTCTGGACGACATAAAAATTAAGATAGGGTTCTAAAATTGAAAAAAGTGCATCGTTGTAATCGTCTTGTGCTGTGAAAATATCAGCTAATAAAACAGCATTTTCAGACCAATTTTCATTTTTACCTAACGAATTATTCAAATATTTTAAAGCACTTGAAAAACCTTCCATATTCTCTACCAGCGATTTGGTAAGATTTTGTTCTGCTTTCAAACTGCTTTCTTTTCGCTGTTTTGTTCCTATTTGTTCTTTTAACGATTCAATTTGAGTGGTAAGCGAATTTATTTTTTGTGTTCTTTCGACTTCAAATTTTTCAAGTTCTGAAATTTCGTTATTTCTAGTTTTTAGTTCGCTTTCAATTTCTTGTACTTTCTTTAATGTAATTTGTAATTCATCGGCTTGACCAGAAAAATCTAGTGCAATTTGGTCATTTTCTTGTTTTGAGCCACTTTGTTGATTTTCCTTTAATTCAATTTCTTTTTGAAGAATAAGAATATCATTTTGCAACGTTTTGAATTTTTCTTGTGCTGCTTGCATTGCAGAACGTAGATTTTCAGTTCTTACTTTCTCTTCTGCATGTGATTTTTTGAAATTCTCTAAAACGCTTTGAGTTTCCAAAAACTGTTTTTCCTGACTTTCCAAATTTTGCTGCAAACTCTCCAAACTACTTCCTGCTTGCTTCGTTCCAGATTCATCTTCTACTAACTGCTCTTCAATTTGATTTCTGTTTTTACTCAAAAACTGCGTTCTGTCTTCGTTTCTAACTTTTTCATTTTGAAGATGAGTTATTTTATCAATTTGAGAAGACAAATAACGCTTCTTTTCTGCAATTATTTTTTCTTGTTCTATTGCTGTATTTTTCTGATTTTCAATAGAATTTTCTAATTCTTCTTGTTCTTTGGTTAGTGTTTCTTTCTGCTCTAAAATAGTATTAATTTGAGTATTCAATTCTACAAAATCATCAGAATTAGATTTTACCTGACGTTTGGCAAGTGCAATACTAAACTTTTCGTAGGCTTCTTTTGTAGAAAAATATTTTTCTGCTTGTTTGGCTTGACGTTCCAAACCATTCATGTTTTTTTCAATTTCGTGAATCAAATCCTCCACACGTTCCAAATCGGACAAAGTAGCTTCTAATTTTGCCAACGTTTCTTTTTTACGCTGCTTAAACTGCGCCACTCCAGCAGCTTCTTCAAACATTACTTTTCGTGCGTCTTCTCTATCTGTCAGAATATCATCGACCATTTTTAGTTCAATAATCGCATAAGAATTCGAAGTTGCACCTGTATTCATCAAAAGATTTGTAATATCTTTTCAACGGCAAGGCGTACCATTCAAAAAATATTCACTAGAACCCGAACGAGTATAACGCCTCGTAATGCAAACCTCTTTATATTCTGGTGGCAAAAGTTCCCTATTATTATCAAAATAAAGCGAAACTTCGGCAGCATCGGCAGCCTTTCTTTTGGCAGTTCCATTAAAAATAATGTTTGACATTTTATCGGAGCGCAAATGACGAGTACGATGCTCACCCAACACCCAACGCATGGCATCAATAATATTTGATTTTCCACAACCATTTGGACCTACGACACCCGTAATTCCTTCGTCGAAACGAATAACTACTTTATCTCCAAAACTTTTAAATCCTTTTATTTCTAATCGAAGAAGTTGCATATATTATTTTCCTGTAACGCTATTTCAAATACATTAAACTGGAAAAGGCGTGCCTTTTCCCTACAAATACAAAATACGATTGTAAAATTACGAAAAAAATAATAGGCATACTTTAAAAACTAATTTCTTATATGCTCTTTTAGCTATTTCTACTTTTATTTCCTTAATTAAATCTATTAGCTAAATTACTGATTTTCAACAAATTAAGTTTGTATTGTTTAGGCAAAAGGTCTATTTGTTTAAAAAAAACGAAAATAATTCAAACAAAACTAGGATAATATTAGTATATATAGTAAGAATTTCATAATAAAGACGAACTTTTTTCTTGTCTTTATCAATTTTTCAGAATTCTTATTTTTTTTATCTAAGTAAATATATGTCTAACAAACCATCTAACTTTTCTCAAAGCAACTCAAATAAAGATTTGAGTAAAAATAATTCTACTTTTCATGAAGGACATGAAGTAAGCAATAATTATGAAAAAGTTTTTGAAGAAGGGGAGGAAATAATTATTCCTATAATAAAGAGAAGAACTTCATATAGATAAGGAAGTAATTGAGTCTGGTAAAGTAAGAATTATAAAGAAAGTAAACGAGGAAAAAAACACGGTAGAAGTTCCTATCAAGCATACAGAAGTAAATGTAGAACGAAAATCTATTAATAAGTATGTGGATAAAAACCCTGCTGCTATTCGTTATGAAGGTGATACAATGATTGTATCAGTTTTGAAGGAAGTAGTGGTAGTCCAAAAGAAAACACTTCTTGTAGAAGAATTACATATTACCAAAATTCAGAAACAAGATATTTATACAGAAGACGTAACCTTAAAATCAGAAGAGATTTCAGTCGAACGTCAAGATTTGAATACAAATCAGGAAGAACAATAAAGACAATAATTTAGTGAAAAAGGAGTAGGTAAATAAATATCTAATTAGATATTTATTTATAAATATATTTAAACAACTCCTACATTTTATACATTTTTTTAACTTAATTTTTAAATACAACATCAGTATGAGTAACACAGTAATAGGAATTTTCAGAACAGGAGAAGAAGCACAATATGCAGCTAATCAATTAAAGAAGCATGGTATTGAAGCTGGTAATATAGATTTATCTGCTCGTCCAGCGGGTAAAGATTATACGCATGATGATGAGTATCACAACGAAAACGCAATTACACGCTTTTTTGATAATCTTTTCGGAGATGACGAAGATGAGAAACGCAAGAATATGTACTGCGATGTAGCAACACGTAATTCTCTTTTGACTGTACACGCAAAGTCTAAAGCAGAAGCAGAGAAAGCACTTACAGCATTGAATAATGCAGGTGCCATTGACATCGAAGGTGATTACAATCATTACCAAAAAGCTACTTCATCAGAGCATAAAGACTATTCTTTAGACCACTATAATAAGTATAGAGAAACAGGTCATACAGGCGAGCAATCAGCCAAAGTAATCAAAGAAGAAATGCACGTAGGAAAGCAAGATACCGTAACAGGTGGTGCAAGATTACGTAGCTATATGATTGAAAAGCCAGTAGAAGAAACGGTTCGTTTGCGTGTAGAACACGCTTATGTAGAGCGTCAGCCAGTTAATCGTGCTGCAACAGAAGCAGATTTTGCCAACTTTAAAGAAGGTGAGATTTCAGTAACCGAACACGCAGAAAGAGCAACTATGTCAAAAGACGCTAAAGTAGTAGAAGAAGTAAAACTTGGTAAAACTACAGAGTATCAAAAACAGACTATCAAAGACACAGTCCGTGAAACGAAGGTAGAAGTTGAAAAAACTAATATCAATGACAAAAAACGCAATGTATAAAATAATATAAATTGCAATAAGAAAAGACCTTTCATTTTTTATAGATGAAAGGTCTTTTTTTGTATAAGACATTGTGAAAGAAACTTTTAACTTTAAATTTTATCAATCGCATCAGCGAGTTTTCTATCTTTTTCCGTAACCGTGTTTCCTTCATCGTGTGTCGTGAGTTCAATTTCTACTTTATTATAGACATTACTCCAGTTTGGATGATGATTGTGTTTTTCTGCTAAAAAAGCTACTCTAGTCATAAAAGCAAAGGCTTCTTGAAAGTCTTTAAACTCAAAAATTTTTGTTAATTTATTGTCTTTTTCTTGCCACATAGTTTTTTTTGTATGCAAGACCTTTCAAATTTCCAGACCCTAAGGGTTTTCAGAAAACCCTTAGGGTCTATTTTTAGTAAAAAATTTATTTAGAATTAAGTGAAGCAATAATCATTTCCAAAATGCTTCTTGTTCTTGGCGACCACCATTGTTTGAACATCGGTGCAAGTATTTCGTCCAAATTGTCCATATCCATTCCTTGAAGCATTCCAGAACGTAAATTTGTCTTACTCAAAGACCATGTCTGTTCCATCAAAATTGGCGTAATCTTCCATTTTTTCTTCTGCATGCGAAAGCACTTTATCAGCAGAAACGACAGCATCTACTAATCCGATTTCTTTTGCTTTGTTTGGACTAACTAATTTTCCTTCTAATAAATATTGATAAGCCGTTTTGTTTCCAATCCAAAAAGCATACAAATCAAAAATTACTTTCGGAACAACAATTCCAACAGGAATTTCATTTAGTCCAATGATATATTTTTCACCTTCTGCCATCACTCTATAATCTGCACAAACTGCCAAAACACAACCACCAGCAGGACTATGACCTGTAATTGCTGCAATGAGTGGTTTTGGAAAAGAAGCAATTACTTTTGTCATGGTAATAAAAGCCACCCAAAACTCTTTCACTTCTTCTTCATTCATATCGTAAAGCTGCTTTAAATCTAAGCCAGAAGAGAAAAAGTTTTCTTTTCCTGTCAAGATTACACCATTAATATTTTCATCATTTGCTGCTTGCTCAAAAAAAGTATGTAAATCACTAATCATTTGGCGATTAATCGGATTTGCTTTTCCTCTATTTAATTGTAGAGTGATGATATTGTCTTTCCTTGAAACAGTTAGAGTTTCAAAATCTTTTTTTAAGGTTTCGTTGCTAGTCATAGTTGTATTGTGTACCACAGACTTTCCAGTCTGTGCAGGAATGTAATGAATATTTTTATTTTCACAGACTGGGAAGTCTGTGATACTTTTTAGTTAAAGTATAATACTACTAAAAAAAAATCAAAAACAGAAATTATGCGTGCATACTATTTTATCTATCTCAAAGATTTATATTTTTTTCAGAAAAATCACACAAACGCTAAAAAAGCAAAAACCATTATTCCGACAGATAAAAGTATAACTCCAATAAGAACAACAGTTTTCGTAACTGTACTCTTCTCTTTTGAAAAATGATGTGCTGCAAAACCAATCAGCATTCCAAAACCTCCTAATACAATCGTCAGAAGAGGAATTATGTCTTTATGTTCATCTAATTTTAAACCTACATTCGCCAGTATTGCAAAAGGTAAAAGGATGGTTAGGAGTTTTAATAATTTTGTTGTATTAAATTTCTGATTTTCTTGAGATTTCATAAACTAGTTTTTCTTTAATTGTTTGTCTCTAATCCATTGCATAAAAATTTCCTTATCACTTTTTGTAGTAAGTTCTGTCCCTATATTTAGTTGAGCAGGTACAAAATAAACGCTTTGCATGACACTTGTAGTTTCAGTTACATACCACACTTTCATTGGTCTAATTCCATAATCTTCTACATTTTTCACGTAAAATTTCATTCCTTTTTTTACTCCTGCATTCTTACCTTTATCTATCGTAACTATTGATTTTGTCCCTTCGTATTTATTTTTTCCAACTGAATTTTTATCGTTTATCATTCCATCTACAATTTCCATATTTATAACTTTTGCATCTAAGAAATTATCTAATAAATAGTCTTGCCATTCTTTTGGGAGCTGTTCTTTTAGTGTTTTTGAAGTCAAATCACAGTTATTGTTTTTAGTCCAAAACAAATAATTTGTAGGATACGCTCTTCCTCCATTTATTAAATCGCCTAGTTCTTTGAAATCAGTATCTTTTGAAACACGATTATAAAAATCAATTTCTTGATTACTCAATAAAAAAAAATTTTCATCATCGTAAACCACAAAAAGTGTATCTCTAAAATGATGAATTGATTTATCGTAAGCTGCTTTTACAGTATCTTCTTCAAATTCGGTTACGTTAATTTTGATAAAATTAGAAGGATAAAAAATTACTTTATTCCCTTCAATTACATATTTACCTTCAAATCGTTCTGACTTAAAACCAATTTCTGTACAGGTAGTAGTCTGTACTTCATTTGAAAAAGTAAAATCTTCATTCAAACTTAAAAAGGTAGCTTTATTAAAACCATCTTTATATTCGTAATTTCCTATAATACAATCATTCCAGCTACAAAAAGAAGAAAGGGAATAGAATAGAAAAAATAAAGTGAGATAGAATTTCATAATATTGCTATTTGATTTGTAAAACACTAATTTACATTTTTCTCAAAAAAAATCCTCAAAATCTCGAAAAAAAAATTACAATCTAAATTTATTTACGATAAATAACCGATAAATCAATCAAAAAATGTATATTTGTAGTCTATATCAGTCATTTATAATTAAACATATGAAAAAGACACCTATAATTTTCCCAAAACACAAAACTATTTTAGAGCAAATGGGAGAAAATATAAAATTAGCTCGCAAAAGACGTAAACTAACTCAAGTACAAGTAGCAGAACGAGCAAATATTGCAAGAAGTACATTGCAGCTAGTTGAAAAGGGAGATGCTAGTGTTTCGATAGGAATTTGTTTTAATGTTTTGAGGGTTTTTAGGTTAGAAAATGATTTTTTGAAGTTAGCTGCCGATGATGAGTTTGGTAGAAAATTGCAAGATTTAGATTTATTGTAATATTTATCAAAATACAATATGGCAAAGCAAAATATTTACGTATATGCAGATTGGAAGGAATTAGAAGAACCTGTTTTTATGGGTACTCTTTCTGCACTTTTTGCTAAAGGTAAAAAAGCATTTAGTTTTGAGTATGATAAAAATTGGTTGAAATCTGACCAAATGAGTATAATTGATCCTGATATTGAGTTTTATTCAGGAAATCAATATCCCTTGAATGGCAAAGAAAATTTTGGGATATTCTTGGATAGTATGCCAGATACTTGGGGAAAAACATTAATGAAAAGAAGAGAAATACAGGAAGCAAAAGACGAAAATAGAACAACTAAAACTTTACATGAAACAGATTTTTTGTTAGGAGTTTATGATGAGAGTAGAATGGGAGCTTTACGTTTTAAGTTAGACAAACAGGGAAATTTTTTGGATAATAATGAACTAAATCCTACGCCACCTTGGACTTCTATAGCCGAATTACAAGAAGCTGCAAAACATATTGAAGAAAATGAAGATAATCAACTTACCAAAAAATGGATAAATACTTTAATTGCGCCAGGTTCTTCTTTGGGAGGAGCTAGACCAAAAGCAAATGTTTTAGATGCCAAAAAAAGTTTGTGGATTGCCAAATTTCCAGCAAAGAATGATACTATTGATAAAGCAGCATGGGAATTTTTAGCCTACAAATTGGCTATAAAAGTAGGAATAAATATGTCGGAATGTAAAATTCAGAAAGTAACAGGAAATTATGCTACTTTTTTTACTAAACGATTTGATAGAGAAAAAAACAAACGCATTCATTTTGCATCTGCTATGACTATGACAGGAAATAGTGAAGATACAATTAGAGATACTACAAGCAGTTATTTGGATATTGCTGTTTTTATTCAAACTCACGGAACAGATATAAAAAAAAATTTACATCAACTTTGGAAACGTATTATTTTTAATATTGCTATTTCTAATACAGATGACCATTTAAGAAATCACGGTTTTATTCTAACTCAAAAAGGGTGGATTCTTTCTCCTGCTTACGACCTCAATCCGTCTATTGATAAAGATGGATTAGCTTTAAATATAGATATGGAAAACAATGCACTTGATTACAATTTGGCTAAAGAAGTAGGAGAATATTTTTACTTGACACCTATAGAAATGGATAAAATAATTGAAGAGGTACAAGAAGAAGTGAAAAACTGGAAAAAAATAGCTGAAGATGTAGGAATTTCTAACAAAGAACAAGAAATGATGGCTAAAGCATTCAATATCTAAAAAATAGTTTTACAACACATTAGAAAAAGCATTTACAAAGTTTCTCAAAAAAAATTCCTCAAATCTCAAAAAATTTTTGCAATTTTGGTACAATCAAAAAATAAAATTGCCAATAAAAATAGCTAGACAATTACACCATCATGAGCAAAAAATCCACTTCCCAAAAAAGTAAAACCAGTCACACCGACACAAAAAAAACAAAGCAAACTCCTTTGATGAAACAATACAATCAAATCAAAGGAAAACATCCTGATGCCATTTTGCTTTTTCGTGTTGGCGATTTTTACGAAACTTTTGGAGAAGATGCTGTTCGTGCTGCTAAGATTTTGGATATTACACTTACACAACGTGCCAATGGTGCAGCTTCCGAAATTGCGTTAGCAGGTTTTCCTCATCATTCGCTAGATAATTATTTACCAAAACTGGTTCGTGCAGGACTTCGTGTGGCTATTTGCGACCAATTAGAAGACCCAAAACTAGCAAAAGGAATTGTAAAAAGAGGAGTTACAGAACTCGTTACACCGGGGCTGGTTTTGGGAGATAATGTATTGGAGAATAAGAAAAATAATTATTTAGCTTCCATTTACTTTTATAAGAACAAAAAATACGAATCGGTTGGAGCTGCTTTTTTAGATTTGTCGACAGGAGAATTTTTAGTAGCAGAAGGAGAATTTACTTATATCGAACAGTTATTAGAGCGTTTTGCACCTTCTGAAATTATTTTTAGTAAGTCAAATAGAAAGGAATTTGAAGCACAGGTAGTCGGACAGGGAAATAATTTTTCGCAGTTTGCTATCGAAGAGTGGATTTATACGACAAATTTTGCTTACGAAAAACTAACCAAACATTTTGGAACGGCTTCTTTAAAAGGTTTTGGAATTGAGCATTTACACGCTGCCACGATTGCAGCAGGAGCAGTTTTGTATTATTTGGAAACGACAGAACACCACGAAAAAAATCATATTCTTTCTCTTAGTAGAGTCGAACAAGATAAATATGTTTGGTTAGATTCTTTCACTACTCGCAATCTGGAATTACTCGTTCCGATGCACGCAAATGGCTGTTCGTTGATTGAAGTTTTGGACAAAACCGTTACGCCAATGGGAGCAAGACTAATGAGAAAATGGGTTGCTTTTCCATTAAAAGATGCAGCACCAATTCAAAATAGGCTTCGAAATGTGGCTATTTTGGTAAAAAATGATGCTTTGCAGGGAGAATTACTTTCTTATTTGAAAGAAGTAGGAGATTTAGAGCGTTTGATTTCAAGAGTTGCAGTAGGCAGAATTAGTCCGAAAGAATTAGTAAAACTTAGAAATTCTTTGGAAGCTATTCCACCGATAAAAGATGTTTTATTGAAAAGTAAAACCAATGAATTAGAAGCGATTGGAGAAAAAATAGTTTTGAATACAGATATTTTAAAGAAGCTACAAAATGAATTAGAAGATAATCCACCGATTGCAGTTCAGCAAGGAACAACCATAAAAAGAGGCGTAAGTCAAGAGCTTGATGAGCTTAGAGGTATTTCTAGTTCGGCAAAAGATTTTCTGGAAAAAGTGCGACAACGAGAAATTATAGCTACTGGGATTACATCGTTAAAAATTAGTTTTAATAGAGTTTTCGGTTATTATATTGAGGTCAGTAATGCTCACAAAACCAAAGTTCCGACCGAGTGGATTCGCAAACAAACGCTTGTAAATGCAGAGCGTTACATTACGCCAGAACTTAAAGAATGGGAAGAAAAAATCGTTACAGCAGAGGAAAAAATCGCTAGTATTGAATATACATTGTATCACAATTTGGTCTCGGAAGTCGCAAAATATGTAAAAGTAATTCAGCAAAACGCAAAGTTTTTATCGATGCTTGATGCGCTTTGTGGACTTGCCGAAGTGGCGATGCAAAATAATTATGCACTGCCAGAAATTACAGATGATAACATTTTAGAGATTAGAGAAGGAAAACACCCTGTTATTGAAAAACTGTTGCCGATTGGAGAGCAGTATGTTCCAAACGATGTAGTTATGAATCCTGAAAACGAACAGATTTTTATTATTACGGGACCCAATATGGCTGGAAAATCTGCACTTTTACGTCAGACAGCTTTAATCGTTTTGATGGCTCAAATTGGAAGTTTTGTTCCTGCTAAAAGTGCAAGAATTGGAGTTGTCGATAAAGTGTTTACTAGAGTTGGAGCGTCTGATAACATTGCCAAAGGAGAATCTACTTTTATGGTAGAAATGTCTGAAACGGCTAGTATCTTGAATAATTTGAGTGATAGAAGTCTTGTTTTGATGGACGAAATAGGACGAGGAACAAGTACGTATGATGGAATTTCGATTGCATGGGCGATTGTAGAATATTTGCATTCCTTGCCGAATGCAAAACCGAAAACTCTTTTTGCTACGCATTATCACGAATTAAACGAACTTAAAAATGATTTTCCTAGAATCAAAAATTACAATGTTTCGGTAAAAGAAGTAGGTGGAAAAATTATATTTTTGAGAAAATTAAAAGAAGGAGGAAGCGAACATAGTTTTGGAATAAATGTAGCCTCACTTGCAGGAATGCCAAAAGAAGTAGTTTTAAGAGCATCGGAAATGATGCACCATTTTGAAACCAGTAAATTTGCCGAAAAAGATAGAGAAACTCTGCAAGCTGCACCAAAAAATACATTTTATGAGAATAATTTGTTTGATGGAAGTGGGGGAAATGACCCTGTTCTAGAAAAACTAAAAGAAGAATTATTGCAACTTGATGTAAATCGTCTTTCGCCTGTCGAAGCACTTTTGAAATTGAATGAGTTTAAGATTAGAGTTGGGAAATGAATGGTGAATGGTGAATTATAAATTGTGAATTGTAAATTGTAAATGAATTTCTGTAGCCGACAGTTTCCAAACTGTCGTTTGTGATACAACTTTAGACTAAAAAACTATGAGAAGAGTTGATAAACAGCTTCTAACATTTGTAAAGTTATTGAGTAAAGAAAATCAAGAAAAGGTTTTAAGGATAACTGAAGAATTGATAGAAGAACAACTAAAAGAACAAAGGAAATTCGTAGATTCTCTTACAGAACCCTTATTTGAAGAGCAACCTTCTTATAATGAGAATGATATTTGGGAAATAATTTATAAATTCCCTGCTGAAAAACTATGGACTTTTTACGATTTAGACCACCCACTTGTTTTCCCCCCTGATTTGATGGTAAAAGTAGAAATACTGGATTATAGAATCTATGTTAATGGTTGTCCTAATCCAAAACTATTTACTGTAAAAAAGGAATTGTAAAATCAAAAGTTTTGGAAGGCTTTGAATTAGATTTGGAAGATGTATTTTGATAGTCTTAGATAACTAATCAAAAAATGAAAGAATATCAGCAGAAAAATCAAGATAAAAAATAGTTTTCTCTACACAAAATCAACTCAAAAAATTAAAATCAAATTTTATTATATCTTTTAGTTTATGTAGATTGGGTTCTGTAATTCATTATTTTTTAAACTACCTATTTTTTATTTTATGAATACTATTAATACAGAAAAATTCTTGTTTGAGAATAAGTATGTTTACTTTGATGCAACCAAATTTCCATATTTATACATAAGATACAAACCCTATAATCCTACAAAGTCAGAATATAATGAGTATATGGATTGTATGGATAGAGCTTTGTTGCAAAAAAAAGAATATGTTCTTCTTTTAGAAATGAAAGACTCAGAATATCTTAGTGCCGAACACAGAAAAACTAGCAAAGAATGGAGCGATAAAAATTACGAGCATTTGAGCAAATACTGTAAAGCTACTGCGAATTTGGTTCGTGATGAAGAACAAAAAAACTTGTTGCAACATGTAATGAAAGAATACAATACAGCTTATCCAAACTTCATTACTGAGAGTAGAGAAAAAGCTGAAGAATGGTTAGAGGGTAGGGTTTAGGTTTTCAAAATAAAATTTATAAGTTTTTATGGATAATTTTAATGTAAAAGAATTTCGATTTGAAAATGAGTATTTGATTTTTGATGCTACTGATTTTCCTCGTTTATATGTGAAATTTAAAATCGAAATGCCAAATCGAAAACAGTTTGATGAGTATTTATACTGTTTGAATAAGGTCATTTTAGAACCCAAAAACTATGTTTTGTTATCCGAACTTCAAGATACAGAGTATATGAAAGCTGAATTTAGAGAGGAATTGAATCAATGGGTAGTTCAAAATATTTCGCATATAAATAAATATTGTAAAGGAGCTGCAAACGTAGTTGCTGATGAAAATCAAAGACTACTTCTTAGTCAAATGGTAAAGAATCATAAGCCTGATTATCCTGTTTTTATTACTGATACCAAAGAAAAAGCAGAAAAATGGTTAGAAGGAAGAGTTTAGAATTTTCATAACAAAAAAGGTTCTATACGATTGTGTATATTTGCAGTATAACAATTTTTTAACCTCAAAAATAAACTACTAAATACATATTTCATGTCAGCACACACATTCAAAGCTAATAATCCAGCCTTAAAATCTTTTGTCGAAGTAAAAAAAGATTCTGATTTTCCGATTCAAAATTTACCTTTTGGTATTTTTTCTAATTCTTCTAACAATTCTCAAGATGCTCGTGTAGGCGTTCGCATTGGAGATTTTGTTTTAGATTTAGCCGAACTTTCTGATTCAGATTTATTAAATAATTTAGATTTTGACCAAAGTGTTTTTTATGAAAACACGCTTAATCCTTTTATAGAATTAGGTCAAGAAAATTGGAGAGCAACACGAGAAAAAATTTCAGAATTATTACAAACTGGTTCTGATTTGGAAAAACATCTCAAAGAAAAAGATAGCAAAGTTCTTATTCCTATCGCAGATGTAACAATGCACATGCCTATAAAAGTAGGCGATTATACCGATTTTTATTCTAGTATCGAACATGCGACTAACTTAGGAAAACTGTTCAGACCTAATGCAGAGGCACTTATGCCAAATTGGAAACATATTCCTGTTGGTTATCACGGACGTGCTTCTTCTATTGTCATTTCGGGTACAGAAATTCATAGACCAAAAGGACAAATTAAACCAAATGAAAATGAGCCACCTATTTTTTCGCCTTGTAAAACATTAGATTTTGAGTTAGAAATGGCTTTTATTGTAGGAAAGTCCACCAAATTAGGAGATTCTGTAACGATTGATACAGCCGAAGATCATATTTTTGGAATGGTTGTCTTTAATGATTGGTCAGCCAGAGATATTCAAAAATGGGAATATGTACCATTAGGACCATTTTTAGGAAAAAGTTTTGCCTCTTCTATGTCGCCTTGGATTGTTATGCTTGATGCTTTAGAGCCGTTTAGAGTGGCAAGTCCGAAGCAAGACCCAGAAGTTTTGGATTATTTGAAATATACCAAAAAACATAATTTTAATATTAGTTTGGAAGTAGATTTTATACCAGAAAATGGAGAAGCGACTACAATTAGTCATTCAAGTTTCAAATATTTGTACTGGAATATGGCGCAACAGCTTACACATCATACCGTAAATGGTTGTAATATCAATGTTGGAGATATGTGTGCATCGGGTACAATTAGTGGAAAAGATGAAAATTCGTATGGTTCACTAATAGAAATTACACAAGGAGGTAAAAAAACTATTACACTAAAAAATGGAATAGAACGCAAATTTATTCAAGATAATGATACAATCGTTATGCGTGGTTTTTGTCAGAATGAAAATGTAAGAATTGGTTTTGGAGAAGTGAGTGGAAAAATTCTTCCTGCTAAATAAATAGTCGTAAACAGATTTAGATTTTATTAAAAATACCTACAAATTAAAACTATGTGTAGGTATCTTTTAATTCAAAAAATCAATAGTTTTTTTTGTAATTTTAGATTAGAATTCAATTTCTTTTACTCCCAAATTTTTATTTTTTAATTCACTTTAAATTGAACAATAAAACCTTATCTTCCTATTCTGAATTTGATGCTCGCAAACTTTCTTTTGTTACGAATCGCATTCAAATTTTCTATTTGGATAAAGAAGGGATTATTAAAAATACTTGTCAGGGAATTTGGAAGATTGATCAGAGTCAAGAAGTCAATTTTTTTGATTTATTTGAAGCCCTTCAAGTCCATAAAGAAGCTATCAATTTCCTTTTTACAAAATCACAAAATAATAGTAATGGCAATGAAACTATAAATTCAAATAAAGAGAAAAAAAGACTTTCTATAAATAATTTGAATCTCATTTTTAAAGAAGAAATATTTTTTGTAGATATTTTATTTACTATTGAAAAAAATATAGACAAATCTAGTATTCCTTTTTTAGAATGTTTGATAGAAGACAAAACAAATTATTATACCTCCTTAAATGAACTAGAACAGAATAATGAGTTGCAAGAAATTGAATTTTTAAATGAAAAATGGCAGCTCAATAAAGAAAGTGAACTTCTAGAAATCAGCCATCAAAAGGAATTAGTTGCTCTAAACGAACAATTGAGATTAAATTGGACAAATTTGTTAGTGGATAACTTAAAAAGAATAGTTACAGAAAATTTCATTCAATCTAATTTAAATTCTGAATCTAAAACTAATTTTGAGTATTTGCTTTCTTTATCCAATTCTTTCGAAAAAATAAGTGGAATTCGTCTTTTTCCTCAACAAACTCTGTCTTTTCTTTCTGATAAACACAAATTTGCTTATTTAGGAAAAAATAAAATTCATCAAAATCTAATTCAGAAATTAGTAAAACTTGCAGGAGGAGATTTTGTAGAAGTTGAAATAAATCAGAGTTCTGAAACTACTAAAGAGTTAGATGTAGCTACTCAACAAATAGATTTTTTCTTTATTGACCAAAATTCTATAGATAAGAAAATAAATAAATCAAAAGAAGAATTAATTTCGTTTTGTTTGCTTGTCAAACCTACTTTTTTAGAAAGAGAACAACATTTGATAAAAAATAAAACAAATTTATTAATTTATCCTTTATATCCTTTTCAGATTTGGCAACAATTACTATCCTTTACCAACACGAATATCATGAGCTATAACGAACAAATTGACCTTTCTCAAATCTATGAAATTGTAGATAACGAACCTGTTTTAGTACAAAGTATGCTACAAATTTTGGATAAAAATCTAAGAGAATATCCAGCACAGCTACAACAAGAATTTAATGATGGACAGTTAGACACGCTTCGTCAAACCATTCATAAATTCAAATCCTGTACAGCTTATACTGGTCTGACAGAGTTTAATACAACACTTTCAGAAATAGAAGCAAGCCAAGAAAACGGTTGGACAATTGCACAAATCAAAGATAAGTTAGAATTTGTCTTACAAGCCATTCCTGTTATAAAAGTACAAGTAGAAGAGAAATTGAAGGAACTAGAAGAGGAAATATCTTAAAGTTTTATTGTAGCTGACAGCTACCAAGCTGTCAAGACAATTCATATAAGATTAAAATAAATTGTATGTTTGAGAAAGAGGATAAGCATTTAGATAAACAGTTAGATAAAATTCTAGATGGTATTTTAGAGTTTTATATTCCTGCAATAGAAAATCATAATAGTTTTGTAGAGGAAAGTAATCAAACATTATACAAGTATTATTCGTCTTCTCATATTATCAGGAAATCTGAATATTATTTGGAACTAGAAAATGACACTACTATAAAACTCATAAAAAGAGAGGATAAAAATGTAGAATTTATACAGATTGGAGAATATAAAAATGATATAGATGAGAAAATTTTGAAAGAAATAGAAGAGTTAGAAAAAAGTATTGCTAAAGAACAAGCTAATTTTGAAATTTTAGATAAAAAAGCTGAAAATTTTCTTAGAGAACTGGAAGATATGGAAAAGAGAGTTAGTAAAAGTAAGAAAAGTAGAAATCAAAATTTAGTTTATCTTTTAGAAAATGGTGTTTTAGAACTTCCACAAAAACGTTCAATTTTTTATAAAATAAAGAATTGGTTTAAAGGTATAGTATAAAAAATCACTTAAAAACATACCTCGCAGTTCCATAAATAGCTCTTCCACCATAAGCAGGAAGTGTATTTACATTATTCTGTGGCTCAACCATCATAATTTGTTGATTGAGTAAATTATCTCCATAAACAGAAAAAGTGAGTTTGTTGAGTGAAATGACCTCAAAAAGTTCGCCTACATTTACATTCAAATTTGCAGTCAGACGATGATAGGCTTGAATAGGAGGATTGAGATTTTTGGCTAATGTATTTCTGTACGGACTTTGTGATACCCGAGTAACACTTGACCAAAAAGTATCAAAAACGCCTAAAGAAATTCCATTTCTAAACTTATAATTCAGACCTATTTTGGCATTTGATTGTGGAACAGCTTGAATATTTTGAGCCACATAAACTGTATCTTGATTAGAAAACGGACTTCGGACATTCAATTCATCAAAACTATCATTGATATTTATAGAAGCCGTCAAATCCAGTCTTTCGATAGGAGAATAACCAATTTCAAGTTCAATTCCTTGTGATTTACGAGAACCACTATTGATAAAATATTCGAAAGTTGGCAAATTTTCATCTTGTGCTGCTTGCTGCGAACGAACAATCAAATTTTGTTGATTGTTATAATAATAGGTAAGAGAACTAGAAAAACGTTTGCTTATATCTTTAAAAGAAAAATTAATTTCGGTAGTACGGATTTTTTCGGGTTGTAAATTTTCATTTCCAAAAACAAAGTTTACACGAATAAAACGCTCAATCGCAGAGCCATTTCTAAAGGCTTCACTATATAATAATTTGGCTGTAAATTCTTCTGAAAGATTCGCAATTAGTCCTAAACGAGGAACAAAATCAATATCCACATTGGGAGCTTTATTAAACTGTCCACCAGCTACTAATTTTAATTGAGGAATAATACGATAATCGGCTTGAGCATAAAAAGAATAATAAATTTCATTGTAAGGCTCAATAATAAAAGGAGGATTTGGGTTTTTTCCAATATTAGAATTATAAATATTAAACGAACCAAAACCGACAGCTTCAAAAGGCTGCTCTTCTGTTTTTTCTTGTTTCAAACTAACAGGAAAAGTTTGTTCTCCAGAAACTTGATTGATAAGTCCACCCACTACAAACGTTCCTTTTTTGCCCAAATCAACTGAAGAAAAAAGCTCTCCCAAAACGTCGGTAGAAGTCGTAACGGCAATATCATCAAAAGCATCTTCCACAGTTTCTCTAAAAATAGTGTGATTAAGCGTAAGATTTGCATTCAAAGACCAACCTTTCAAAATATCAATTTTATAACCTGCATCTGCAAAAGTAAGGTTATGAATTGCATCATAATCTTTGTAAGTAAAAGTTGTATCATTTCCTTCTATCACATCAAAAGCCGACCAAGCACCAGGGAAATACATGGCTCTTTGCGTACTCTGTCCGTGATAGGCTTGTAGTTTGAAGTTTTTATATTCTAATTCTGCATTGAGTCCGTAGCCATTTTCTTTCATATCAATGGAACGATTTACTTCAAAAATTCCGTCTGTTGCTCTAAAATCCCAACCTTTTTCTTGAATAATCTGTCCTGCTAAAGAAAGTCTAAAATCATTTTTTTTGAATCCTTTTGCTACACTTGCCTGTAATCTTCCAAAACTTCCTCCTTGTATTTTTGCGCTCAAAGGTTCTTCGCCAGTAACTGTGGTGATGACATTGATTACTCCCAAATATGCACCTGTTCCATACAAAACCGAACCTGCACCGTGAATAATTTCTATGCGTTCAATGCGCTCAATCGGGTACATCAGATTAAAAGCCATTCTCAAACCACCACTACTATTATCTCTTATTGGTCTTCCATCAAGCAAAATCAAAACTCGGTTGCTATAATGAACTGTTGCATCTCCACGCAACGCAATCATATTATCAGGAATAAGTCCAGAGCCTGACACATAAATTCCTGTAACTCTTCTGAGTAAATCCAAAATATTAGTCGCACCGTAATTTTCAATATCTTTTTTATAAATAACTGAAATTACAGAAGGAGCATCTTCTATTCGTTCAGCTTTTTTAGAAGCTGTCGTTACTAAGTTTTGATTATCCAAACGAGTAAGTTCGTCTAAAGAAAATTTATAAAGTAAATTTTGTAGGCTGTCTTGTCTAGCGTCTTGAGCAAAAACGCTACTTGACACTAAAAGACTTTGCAAAAAAGAAAATAACACAACTGAAAAAATAGTTTGCCTTTTTTTATAAAGAATTATTTTTAATAATGAGTTCATTCTATTATTTTTCAATGTAATAATTTGCAGCTTTTGTGTTTCTCCCAATAATTCTTGACTCAAATTAGTTAAAAAATTACAAAGACAAACAAAATGAAGATTATCTTTTTGTAAACAAAAATAATTATAGACTAATTCTTTTATAAAGTTGAATTAAAAAAAGGTTTTTCTAAATTCATCGCTAACTATTTTCCAAATCTGTTTGAAAGAAGCAAACTTAGTTCCATCTTTTTTATTCTGAAAACTAATAACTTGAATGATTTTCATGTGCCAAAAAATATCTCTGTAAGCTTTTAAGATTGAAGTTTTAGGGTCATAAATATGTGCAGGTTCGGAAGCTACACCATTTACTTCCATTATTTTTATTCCTTTTCCTTGCTTAAAATCTTCTATTGAAGGCACTTTTATATCAAACCTTCCATAATAGTAATTATTCAAAGGCTTCATTATTTCATCAAAAGCAGCTAGATTTTGTTTTGTAATGTATTTATTTCCATCCAAAAACTTTGTTCCTCTACAATGATTTCCAATGTGTTCTAAAGTAATTTTTTTATTTGTAGGAATTGTTATACTCCATTCCTTAGCAAATTCTTTTTGAAGTCGTTTTTTTTGAAATCTTGCTCTCTCCGAATCTTCAATATGCTGTGCTAAAGTTTTTTCCCCATCTCCTATCACACTCAAAAATTCCTTTTCTACAATAGAAGTAATTGCCGAATTTCTGAATTTCCTTAATCTTCCTTTATTTCTGATACTTTCACTTACTTTGTTTTTCAAATTATTTGGTAATCTGTAATACAAAACACCTAATTCTATCGGTTCTTTCAAAAATTCTTGAATGATAAAATCGGCTTTATTTTCTTTTGCATATTCTTCTAAATATTCCTCCAACTCTTCGAAAGAATTCATTCTTTCCACTCCTTTCCCTCTTTCTCCTATTTCTGGTTTTATGATAAAAGGTAAGTTGATTTGTTTATTTTCTATTGCCGTTTTTACTTCTTCAAAAGTAGAATTATATTTGAAATAAAGGGATTTGGGAAGGTATTTCTCATCCAAAAGTCTGAGAATATTTTGTTTGGGTTGTCCTTTCATTCCACTCAACGGCACAGCAGGATTAACAGATGTAAAATAAGCCATCGAACCCGAACGCAAAGCCAAATACAGACCATACGGAAAAGTAGGTAAATAGAAAAACCACATAGACCAATATTCAAAATTAGTTAGTTTTACCCACCACAACGGTTTTTTCATAGAAGATAATCTCATTGATAGATATACCAACAAAGGATAAAAATTAGTCCGATTATTTTTTAATAGAAAATTTAAAAACAAGCAAACCGTAATTCGTAATTTTTAATTCGTAATTGATTCTTCCTGATGTTGAAGCGTTGCATAAGCGACACCGAATTCGTCAGCCACTTTAATATGTGGAAATTGATTTTTGACAGCAATTTTGATAATTGCAAAATGATGAATGGTATGTTCCAAAACATATAAAAGTTCTCTTTCAACGGTAGAAGTTAGTTTTACTCTTGCGTGTGGAAGTGTTGCAAAGAGTTCTAATTCTGTTTTTTTGTCTAAGTTTAACAACGTTTCAGAAATATAATTTGCAGTTTCTACTGCTCTTTGTGCATAATTTTCTAATTCAAGATTGCGTTTTCGTGCATCATAATCTACTGATTTATTTTCTATTCCTTCCAAAAGACATATATAAAACTCTAAAATATGTCTCACATGTTTTCCTATTGTATTCTGAGAAATAATTGGTAATTGAGCAGCATATTCTGCATCTGAAAGTTGATATAAAAGGTCGTTAAGCTGCTTCAAAACAGAAACATTAGAATGATTCATAAGATTTTTTTTGAGATAAAAGTATCATATTTTATTTTGTTATCCCCTCATTATTTGTACAATTAATAGTTCTATTTATGTAACTAATAATAAATTATAATAAACCCTTTCTAAAATTCATTGATAGTAATCAATTTTAAAAAGAGTAATTTTTTATACAAAAATAGGGAATCTATAATAATTAATACTATTCAAGTCTAATAAAAATAGATATCAAATGAGTAGCTCAAAATTAATTCTTAACTTCTAAATTAATATATACTTTCACATCATCAGAAAGAATCCAGCTAGAACCCCCTACACCATAGTCTCTTCTATCTATCTCAAATGAGCCTTTTAATTTATAACCTGTACTTGTTTTGTCATAAGAAAAAGGAAAAGAAACCGATTTTGTCTTACCTTTTAGAGTCAAATTGAAAGTAGCCTTGTAATTACCATCACTTACTTTTTCTATTTTTGTAGATTTCATAGAAATTGTTGGATGATTTTCTACGCCAAAATATTCATCTTCTCTCAAATGATTATCTCGCATATTATTATCTGTGTCAATCGTTTTTGCATCAATACTTACATCAAAATTGCTGCTAGAAAGATTATCAGGATTAAAATCAACTATTCCTTGAAACCCCTTAAAACTTCCATCAACGCCAATTCCTGCATTTTTGATTTTGAAAGTAATAGAAGAAATAATAGTTTGTTTTACTTTATCATTTGTAATAACTGTTTCTTCGAAAGAATTTGAAGAGATAGAAGACGTAAATCCGAACATAAAAAAGAGAATAAGAGGGAGAATTAAAAAATTAGTTTTCATAATATAATTTGAATTGAATTGAATTGAAAAAAGTGATTAATGTACTATCTTATGCAAAACAAAAATCTAATTTGTTTCTAAATTTCCCTTTACTATTTATCTGATACTACAACTTACCATAATAGTACCTAAACTACAATTTTGACTCAATTTTATTATAAAATCCTTAAAACTGCAATTAGTTTTTTCAATCTAGATTATCCTTTTTTATTCGCAAGTTGTCCACAAGCTGCATCTATATCTTTTCCTCAACTTCTTCTAACCGTTGTTCTGACACCTTTTTTCATGAGATAATCAGCAAATTTATCCATTCTTTCTGCATTTGGTTTTTTATATTCTGCTTCTTCAATAGGATTATATTCAAGAAGATTTACACGACAAGGAACATGTTTAGTAAACTGATACAACTCTTCGGCATCTTGCAACGAATCATTAAAATCATCAAACAAAATATATTCATACGTAATTCTGTTTTCTGTTTTCGCATAAAAATACTTCAATGCTTCTGCCAAAATATCTAACGAATTACTCTCATTAATATCCATAATTTCATTTCGCTTTTCATCATTTGCAGCGTGTAGAGACAAAGCCAAATTAAATTTTACATTATCATCTCCTAGCATTTTGATAAATTTTGCTATTCCTGCCGTCGAAACAGTTATGCGTTTTGGCGACATATTCAGTCCGTCTGGAGAAGTAAGTCTATCAATAGATTGCAAAACATTTTTATAATTCATCAACGGTTCGCCCATTCCCATATAGACAATATTCGTCAAAGGTTGATTAAAATTCTCTTCTGCTTGACGAGAAATGGCAACTACTTGGTCATAAATTTCGGCAGCTTCAATATTTCGCTTTTTGCCCATATAACCTGTCGCACAAAATTTACAAGACAGCGAACAACCCACCTGTGAAGAAATACAAGCCGTCATTCTGTCCTTTACAGGAATTAAAACTCCTTCGACTACTTTTCCATCATATAATCGAAACGAAGACTTTACAGTTCCATCATTACTTTTTTGTTCTTCTGAAATAGTGAGTTTATTAATAGCAAAATTTTCTTGTAGTGTTTCTCTTAACTGTTGAGAAAGATTTGTCATTTCTTCAAATGACGTCGTTGATTTTTCCCACAACCATTGCCAAATCTGTTTTGCTCTAAATTTTGGCTCTCCTAGCTCATATAATGCCTCCGATATTTCAGCTAAAGTAAGTTTTCGAATATCTATTTTTTTATTTTTTATCTCTTGAAGCGATATCTTTATAGTTGGCGTATTCATAACGTAATTTTATTCTTTCGTTTATATTATTTTTTACAAAAATACAAAATCTAATTGAAGAAATTTTAGAATCTCAAAATTCAACTTCTTAAAGAATTATATTCATTGTTCTCTCGTAAATTTTATAATTCTCTTCATCAAAACAAACAAAAATAATTTCTTCTAAAAATAAGCCTTTATTTTGTTTTATAAATTCATTCACAGTATTTAATGCAATTTCAGCAGCTTCTTCTTTCGGGAATTTATAAACTCCTGTACTAATATTTGGAAATGAAATTGATTTAAGTTGTAACTCTTGAGCTATTTGTAATGAATTTTTGTAGCAAGAAGCTAAAAGTTCTCTTTCATTTTGTAAACCGTCTTTCCAAACCGAACCTACCGTATGAATTACATATTTTGCAGGCAAATCTCCTGCTGTTGTATAAACAGCTTCTCCTGTCCTACAACCTCCTTGTTCATTTCGTATTTTGATACACTCCTCCAAAATTTCTTTTCCTCCAGCTTTATGTATTGCTCCATCAACTCCTCCACCTCCCAAAAGTGACGTATTTGCAGCATTTACAATAGCATCAACGGCTATTTTAGTAATATCTCCTCTTCGTAATAAAAGTTTGACTGACATAATGAAATTATTTTAATGGTTAATTTTTTAGCTTTTGTTGTGTTAAGGAATGCTAATTAAATAAACTGCTACTTTCGAATCTTTATCTAGTTGATAATCAATGATTTGAAATCGTAATTCGTAATTGATACTAATAATAGTGAAAATCAAAAAACAATCAGTATTTTTATAAAAAATCCTAGAAAAGGAACACAATCTTGAGAAATTTATTTTGTAGAGACATTAAGAACTCAGTTTACAGCAGTTTTCACTTATTTCTATAAAGCTAAAGAAAGCAATTTTGTAGCTATTCTTATTTACAGCTATTCTTAGGGAAATTAGTAAAAACTAAAGCTATTTTTTCACAACTAACTACTTTTTGCTCTTTTTACTCTAGCAGTAAGAAGAGTTTTTTGTTACAATTGTGTCAATTTCAAATTCCTTTACTAATCCAATATAAATAGAGATCAAATTCCTCATTAATTATTTTTCTTGACAAATGTATTCTAATTCTGAATGATAATTTGTACATTTAGGTAAATAATAAATGAAGCAGAAAATTTTAGATAGAATAAATTTCTATTTCTTATTTCTGATAGTTTTATATAATTCATAATTTCGTCTTCTCCCTAAATTTTACTTTACGTTATGTACATACAAAAATTTCGTATTTCAATATTTGTCTCCTTATTCTTACTTCTTAGTTCTACTTTTCTTATTAGCTGTGGAACAAGGCAACAAACAGACACAGAGACCACTACAACTACTACAATAGATAATGGTTCTATGACTAACGAAGAAATGCCAGAACAAGTTGAAGGCGGTTCACTCAACAAATTCTTCCCAAAAGAAGAAGGAGCTTATAAAATTGTCTATAATCAAGAAAAAGATGGTTTTGTACAAGCAAGTCTAGAAGAAGATGGAAAAGAAGTAGCTACTCTTGCAGTTAGTGATTTAAGTACAAATATGGATACAAAGTCAAAATACACAGAATCTACTATGCAAGTAGCTTCTTATCCTGCTCTTACAAAAGGCTCAAAAGGAACTACTATTTTGGTAGGTGATCGTTATCAAGTCAGCATCCGTTCAAAAGAAGATAGCTTTGATGAAAACATGCGTAAGGTATGGTTTGAAAAGTTTGATCTTTCTGGACTTGCTAGTTTGAAGTAAATTCTATTGATGAGTAATTAATAAGTCAATTATCTTTTGATAAAAACCTTGAGATAATATTTCTTTCAATTAATTTTTAAATCTAAATTCTAAAATATATGTTTTTTGATTCTGATGACAAACCTGTTTCTATTGTAGATGCCATTAATTCTCTGCCTGATTCTGGCGTTACTATTTACGCTTTAAAGGCATTAGATTTTGTAGTTCCAGGAGAGTGGGACAATCCGACTGACTTTGACAAACTTATGCGAAAAGTTACAGGTGAAACTGATAATGATTTTTTGAGTGAAGTCAAGACAAAAGCAATTCAACTTTACAACGATGACACACAAGGTTATCAAACAGCTATCAAGATTTTCAAAATGGTAGATTCGGCCGATATGGCTCTTGGAGCTGCTGCAATGGCTGACAAACTTGCTGATAGTGTTGGTTTTCTTTCATTTATGAAAGACCTCACTCCAAAAGCTGATACGGTTCAGAGTATTGATTTGGCTATAAAGATAACGGCAGAACTTTTGGCTTTTACCAAAATAAACGGAATACCAGGAGATAGTTTTGGTGATTTTGTAGGTGCTTTGGGTAATTATGCAGGAGAAAGCAAAATGCGTATGGCAGGAATTGTAGCCTTTGATGGTGTACTTCCTCTAGGACCTGATTTTGCTCAGATTGTAATGAATAAATTACAAGCTTTAAGCATAGACAAGGTAGAAAATAATGCTGTTTTTAAGAAAATGGCTCAATATATTCCTGGAAGTGGTGCTACTGACAAATTAGAGTTTGTCAAGAAAGCATTCGGACATACAAAAGGCTGGATTAGTAATTTCCAATCTGAAAATAATATTAATTCAGAAAAAGTAATTACAAATCTTTCAAAATATATTTCTTTGGCTGACACCAAACTAGATTATGTAGCTGCTTTCTTAGATGCTTCAACAAATTATTTTGAGCATACAGGAACACAAACTGTTGCTAGTCGCTTGATTGAGCGTGCTGTAAATGAAGTCTAATTTTTTAGTTATTTCTTGAAAGCAAAAATCCATCTCTACAAAAAATAGAAATGGATTTTTTGTATGTTTGTAAGTATAAAAAGCTATTTTATAACACTAAGTCAATTATTATATTCAACAAAAATTATTATGAAAAAATTATTTTTTATAGTATTAGTTATCACTTTATTTAGTTGTAATGAAACAATCAAAAATAAGAATCAAACTAATCCTAATGAGATTTTGGCTCAAACACCACAAGTGCTTGAAGCCAGACAGGATTCTAAATTTACTTATATTTCTAAAAGGGGTGGTTCTGACATAGTGGTAGAATTATACAATGAGGCAGTAGAAAAAAACGAAGAGTTAAAGCAACTCAACGAACAAATAAATCAAATTTATCAGATAAAGAATGATAGTTTGACGGCATATTCAAAGTTTTCAAAGACAAATCAAACCTACTGGACAAGTGCAACTAATCATATCAATCAAATTCAAGATTCAGTACTTAGACAATCTATTCTTGAAGTTTTTGAGGCTATTGAACAGAATTATAAAACTAAAATGGCTGATTACGAGCCAAAAATCGCAGAAATTCAGAGAAAGGATATTTTACTTAGTGACCAACTAATACTAATGAAACTATTTATTTCCGAATCAATGATAAAAAACTATCAACTCAATGAAAAACCAGCCATAAAAACACTAGAAACTATTATCGAAAAATACAATAAGTTGGTTGAAGAATCTAAAGAGTATACAAAAATTGAGAAATAATATTCAGTCCTTTTTTTACAAAAACAAAATTCCTATTTTAGTTCTTAAACTAGTAAACGTTATCACGGTTGTTTACAGGTCTAACAATCAATCAGTTATAGAAAAGTAAAACGGTCTTATTTTTCCATAGCACAGGATTTGCAAACCCTGTGCTATGGAAAAATGAACATTACTAAATTAACCGTGATAACGTTTAGTATAAGATTTTTTTATTTTTCTTACAAATCTCGCCATTGTTGGTGTCACACCATCAACATAAAACTAAAAAACAAATGACTTTACATACAATAGATACAGGACTTTTCAAATTAGATGGTGGTGCAATGTTTGGCGTTGTTCCAAAGGTAATGTGGCAAAAACTCAATCCTGCCGATGAAAAAAATATGTGTGTCTGGGCAATGAGATGCCTTTTGATAGAAGATGGAAACAAACTTGTTCTTATTGATACAGGAATTGGAAATAAACAAGATGAAAAATTTGTTAGCCATTTTTATTTACATGGAGATGACTCGTTAGAAAAATCATTAAAACAGAAAGGATTTTCTACTAGGGATATTACAGACATTTTTCTTACTCACTTACATTTTGATCACTGTGGAGGAGCAATTAGAAGGGAAAAAAACAGATTTATTCCTGTTTTTGACAAAGCAACTTATTGGTCAAATACAGAACATTGGAACTGGGCTATTGAACCTAACGAAAGAGAAAGAGCCTCATTTTTGAAAGAAAATATTTTACCTATAAAAGAAAGTGGACAATTAAAATTAATTTCTTCTAATCAACAAACAGATTCTTTACCTTTTGATTTGCGCTTTGTGGATGGACACACAGAAAAACAGATGTTACCCCAAATAAAATATAAAAATAAGACAATTATTTTTTGTGCTGACCTTATTCCTTCGGTTCATCATGTACGTTTGCCTTATATTATGGCTTATGATGTTCGCCCTTTGACAACACTTACAGAAAAAGAAGAGTTATTAAATGAAGCAGTAGAAAATGACTATATTTTATTCTTCGAACACGATCCAACAAATCAGTGCTGTACTCTACAGAAAACAGAAAGAGGAATTATGCCGAAAGAAATTGGAAATTTGAGTGATTTTATTTAAACCAAAATACTATTTCATTAAAAATGACCGACAGTTTAAGCTATGCTGACTTTAAGTTCTAAGCTGTCGGAAGTATATCAGTAATCTAAATAAAACTTAACTATTCTTAGTATCCCACTCAAGGCTGTCAACTTAAGGAAATTATTTGGTTTGGATCACTCGTAGGACACGAGCAACTTATAAAACGTTTAATTTGACAGCATTGAGTGAGTATTCCACTACAAACTTACCAATGCATTTAAAGCGTCACATTTTTCATTCATAATTTACACCCAATACAAAACCCAATCGATACAAAAAAAGCCTTCATAACTGTATTAGTTATAAAGGCTTATAATTTTCTGTTTCCAACACAAATACATTTTAATCTGTATCTGTCCATATAAGGACGGGCGATGACCTACTCTCCCACGAATAGCGCAGTACCATCGGCGCAATAGGGCTTAACGGCTCTGTTCGGAATGGAAAGACGTGTACCCCTATGCTATGATCACCCTTGATCTTTATAAATTGATTGCTATAATCAATTTAAAGTTCTTAAAAAGTTCTTTAACAAAGTAAGGTGTATAGTATATTCTAAAAACTATGTATTTCCGTTTGCATATCGGAAAACTACACTAACAAAAGACTACTGAGAAATTAGTATTGCTCAGCTCCATTTATTTCTAAACGTCCACCTGCAACCTATCTACGTCATCATCTTTAACGTCTCTTAAGGGAAATCTCATCTTGAAGTCAGTTTCGCACTTAGATGCTTTCAGTGCTTATCTGTTCCAAACGTGGCTACTCAGCAATGCAGTTAGCACCACAACTGATACACCAGAGGTTTGTCCAACTCGGTCCTCTCGTACTAAAGTCAGATCTTCGCAAATTTCCTACGCCCACAACAGATAGAGACCGAACTGTCTCACGACGTTCTGAACCCAGCTCGCGTGCCACTTTAATGGGCGAACAGCCCAACCCTTGGGACCTTCTCCAGCCCCAGGATGTGACGAGCCGACATCGAGGTGCCAAACCTCCCCGTCGATATGAGCTCTTGGGGGAGATCAGCCTGTTATCCCCGGAGTACCTTTTATCCTTTGAGCGACGGCCTTTCCACACAGAACCGCCGGATCACTATGCCCTACTTTCGTACCTGCTCGACCTGTTTGTCTTGCAGTCAAGCTCCCTTATGCCATTACACGCTACATACGATTACCAACCGTATTGAGGGAACCTTGGGAAGCCTCCGTTACACTTTCGGAGGCGACCACCCCAGTCAAACTACCCACCACGCACCGTCCCTCTCTCAAGGTTAGATGACAAATACAGAAAGGGTGGTATTTCAACAATGACTCCACAACGCCTAGCGACGCCGCTTCAAAGTCTCCCACCTATCCTACACATTCTGTATTCAACAACTATGCGAAGCTATAGTAAAGGTTCACGGGGTCTTTTCGTCCCGTTGCGGGTAATCGGCATCTTCACCGATACTTCAATTTCACCGGAATCATGGTTGAGACAGTGTCCAAGTCGTTACACCATTCGTGCAGGTCGGAACTTACCCGACAAGGAATTTCGCTACCTTAGGACCGTTATAGTTACGGCCGCCGTTTACTTGGGCTTCGATTCAAACCTTTGGAGTATTGCTACCCCTAAGCTCCCCTCTTAACCTTCAAGCACCGGGCAGGTGTCAGGCATTATACTTCATCTTACGATTTCGCAATGCCCTGTGTTTTTGTTAAACAGTCGCTTGGACCTTTTTATTGCAGCCGCTTGTATCGCTACAAGACGGCACCCCTTCTCCCGAAGTTACAGGG
>CAVXHP010000001.1:110000-309815 GCA_963761725.1 uncultured Cytophagales bacterium
TATGTAGTTTGTAAAAGCATTCGTCTTTGTATGTAGTTTTGATAACCTATTATTTGTTCCTATCCACAAAAACCTTATAGAAGCCCCCTTACTTTTGGAGGAGTTGGTAAGTGATTAAAGACAAGTTTGAAAGTATAAATACGATTTAAACACAGAGGCATAAAGGATACAGAAAATAAAAATACAATATTATAGAAAGAGACATCCATTTATCTATAAAAAAAATCCTGTTAAAGTAATGGAGCTAATTACGAATTTAATATTAATAACTTATATTTTCAAGTTGAGTGCTTTAATTAATTTCTATTCCTTTCTTCTTTTCTTTTTTGTTCTATTAGGTATATAATAAGTAGAGTCAAAATCTCTGATTATCAACAATTTTTTTAAGTAAAAATGTAGTGTAATAAACTATTATCAGAGTTATTTTGGACTACCAAAAACTATTGACAAAGTTTTTTATTACTTTATTAATGTTCTTTTATACTAATTGAGAAACAGGAATTGCATGTACCGTAACATTAAAATTAGACAAATCAAAATCTTTCAATTCTACTTCTTGAAGTGTATTAGGTAAAGAAACGTTATAAGGCTGATTTACACGAACATAATTCTCTGTAAAACCAAAAATCTTTTCTTCTTTTACTTCATTTTCCCACAAAACAGTTTTTGTTTTTCCTAATTGAGATTGATAGAAAAAATTACGTTTTTTGTCAGAAAGACTATGTAACATTTTTGAACGCTCGGCACGAATAGATTTAGGAACAGGATTTCCCATTTCGGCAGCCTTTGTATTCTGACGTTCTGAATAGGTAAAGACATGCAAATACGAAATATCTAAGCTATGCAGAAAATTATAAGTTTCCATAAAATGCTCATCGCTTTCTCCTGGGAAACCAACAATTACATCGACACCAATACACGCATCTGGCATTAGATTTTTAATTTTTTCTATTCTTTCACAATACAAACTCGTTTTGTAACGACGACGCATAAAACGCAAAATTTCATCGCTACCCGATTGCAAAGGAATATGAAAATGAGGAACAAACTTTTTAGATTTTGCTACAAATTCAATAATTTTGTCAGATAATAAATTGGGTTCAATAGACGAAATACGAAAACGCTCAATTCCTTCTACCTTATCCAATTCCTGTACAAGTTCAAAAAAAGTATGGACACGCTCGTTATTTATCAATCCATAATCACCTGTATTTACGCCTGTCAGAACGATTTCTTTTACATTCGTCGCAGCAATTTCTCTAGTCGCTTTCAAAATATTTTCTACTGTATCACTCCTGCTATTTCCTCTAGCAAGTGGAATTGTACAAAAAGCACAGTTGTAATCACAACCATCTTGAACCTTCAAAAATGTACGTGTACGGTCGCCATACGAATATGCCGTATTAAAATCTGTCGCTTGTGAAATTTCAGAAGCACACAATTGAACCGTATCTTTTTGTTCAAAATCATTCAAGACTTCAAACAAACGAAACTTTTCGGCAGCTCCCAAAACAGCATCTACACCTTTTATAGTTGCTATTTCTTGTGGTTTTAATTGAGCGTAACAACCAATGATGATGACATACGAATTAGGCGACGTTTTTTTGGCTTGTTTGACAACCTGTTTGCACTTTTTATCTGCATTTTCTGTAACTGAACATGTATTGATGACAAAAATATCTGGAGTTTCGGAAAACTCTACACACTCATACCCACGCTCTTCAAACTGACGAGCAATAGTGGAGGTTTCAGAAAAATTGAGTTTGCAACCTAATGTATAAAAAGCTACTTTACGCATGAATTTTGAATTTATATTTTTTAAGACAGTTGAAACGGCTTTAGCCAGCGACGAAGTCAAACTGTCTTCTACATTAATACACAAAGGTACGAAATAAAATAAAATTTGTATTTGTGATAAAATACTCTTTTATTTGCTAGACTAAATAATAATGTAAAAATTGAACTTATTTTTGAAATAATTAGTTTAGTTTTCTATAAATAAAATGGGGATTTAGCTCAGTTGGCTAGAGCACTTCGCTGGCAGTGAAGGGGTCATCGGTTCGAATCCGATACTCTCCACAAGAAACCAATTTAGAATTGTGAATTTTGATTTAATGAAAATCTGAATTTGAATCTTTTAAAACTCCTTTTCTGTTTAGAGAAGGAGTTTTTTTAAAACTGTTCGCTAATTATTCCAATTTAGATGTATATACTGAAGGTTTATTTGGTTTGTAAACAATCATAGAAACATATGTAACAAAAATAGTTCAGAGAACAAACCATTTTGAACTAGAACAGAAATAGTTAACAAAAAGAAATGTACTTTTGCTTTAGCACTAAAATTTTGATACGGACTTTCCAACACAAAAAACTCTCAGAGATTTACAAAGAGAAAAACCAATGAATAAACTATTATTATTAATTGTTTGGACATTTATTTGTTCAACAACTGTATTCGGACAAGATTTTAAAGAAACAGAAATTGAAGAATTTCAAAATGAAATAATAAAACTAATACAGAAAAAATCGGACAGTTTATCAATAAATGAATACAAACATATTAATCAAGCAATTGGACTGAAGAAAGGATTATGGATAGAACCTGACAGAAATGCACTATGGTTCATTACCTATAAAGATGGTAAACGTAATGGTAGATTTTATTCCTATAGTCTCTTTAACGGAAAAAAGAAACTTGAAGGAAAATATAAAAATGGAATATTGATTGACACTCTAAAGATATATGATACGAATGGAAATATTTATTCATTATATACTGAAATTAAACCGACAACTAAAGAATTGAAAATTCAATATGAATACCCAATTGGAGGGTCATTTACATTTAAAAATGAGCTTCATAAATTTCAATATGAAGCAAATATTAAAAAATATACATCAGAAGGGAATATTTATGCAGAAGGGATTGGATTATTTGACGATGAAAAGACTTATGTAAATTATGATGAAAATAACCCTAGTTTAGGTTATAATAATAGTTTGAGCATTTTTCGAATTTACAAATTTGGAGATTGGAAAAATTATTAAGTATAGTTGCATAATAGTTTTTGAATCGGAACTGACTTTACGGACAGAAAAAAATGTACTTTGACTTTAAAACTGAACCTGTAAACTTGACAAATGAATGCTACTAACATTGGCTTAGCAAAAATGAGCGTAACATTTTGATATAAACTTTTATAGGTTTAGAAAGGGAAGAGCTAAGAGATCCCACCTTTGGGTAGCTGCAAAACGTTATAGCCAATAGACAACTCCTTTTTTTTTAAAGAGAAGGAGTTTTTTTACACAAAAATCTCCTTTGGATATTCCACATCTACCAAAAAAAGTCCATTTGAAGGAACAGAAAAACCTGCTGACTTTCTATTTTTATCTAAAATAATTTTCTCAAATTCTTCTATTTCTATTTTTCCTTCTCCTACCAAAAAAAGCGAACCCACAATAGCACGAACCATTCCTCTCAAAAAACGATTTGCAGAAACCGTAAAACGCCAAAATTCGGTCTGACTATCTTCCTCTTTTGTCCAAATAGCTTTACTAATATCACATTCAAAATTACTTACCTGTGTTTTGACTTTGCTAAAGGATTCAAAATTTTTATGTTCCAATAAATACTTAGCTGCTGCGTTCATTTTCTCAAAACTGGTATCATCTAAACCCTTTCTATGGAAATGAGCGTGGTTTATCAAAAATGGACTTTTTTCAAGAATTACATGATAATGATACGTTCGTAGAAAAGCATCAAAACGAGCGTGAGCTGTTTCCACAACAGGAATAACTTTCAGAATAGCAATTTGAGGAGGTAAAAAACTATTCATTCGATACTTTAAATCTTCTACATTAACTTCATTTTCTACATCAAAATGAGCAAATTGTTTTTTGCAATGTACACCTGTATCTGTTCTTCCACTTCCAGTAATAGGCGTTTGAGTTCTCAAAATTTTGGATAAACCATCTTCAATAATTGCTTGAACAGTCTTTGGAGTATTGTTTTGAGATTGCCAACCGTGATAATTTGTGCCTTCATAAGCCACTTCTAAAAAATAACGCATAATAAAATAATGAATTGTTGGTGTCGCTGTCGCAAAAACACCAACAACGGCAGAATATATTAGTTACTTAATCTTTTTTCCATCTGTATCTAATAATCTCTCTTCTTTTTTCTAAATCTTTTTGTGAAACGTAATCTTCCACATAACCACATTCAAGACAGATATACGAGTTTAGGGCAACACCTCTATCAAAAATTTTTGTAGGATTAACTATTTGTAATATCTTTCTACGATTGAATGATTGATTAGAATTGTTATAAATTTCTAAAGAATTACATTTTGGACAAATACCAATATTTTTCATAATTCTGAAATCTAAGAGTTCTCTAAAATATTTCCATTCAAAATAGGAACATTTTTAAATTTATCAATCTGCAAGCAGAAATCCATATCATCTTCTACGCCATTTTCTTTCAGGCGTTTGTAATGAGAAGACTGTTTGAGCATTTTAGGCAAATTATTTTTGACAGAACTATAAGAATGAGAAGCAAACAAAGTTTCGTCGCCTTCCCACCAAAAATCACTTTTTAGTTTTAGAGCCAGCGCACCAGCAAAAAGAGAGTCTTCAGCATTAAAACGTCCTTTCCAACCTGCACAGACAATAACGACATCTTTATTTTGTGTTTTGAGGTAATTAGTAATTGCTTTTAGATTTAAAAAAGATGCAATAATAACTTGTTCTGCTGTACTTTTTACGGCTTCAATAGCTTGTGTTCCGTTTGTGGTCGTCATGACAATTTTCTTAAATTCTTGTGCCATGTGTTCGAAAGGAGAGTTTCCAATATCAAAACCTTCTACTTTTTCTCCATTTCGTTCGCCTGCTGTTACGTATTTCTCATTATTTTTCTCATCACTTTTAGATTTATAATTTAATGCGTCTTCCACATTTGCAACAGGAACAACATGAGTTACGCCACTTGCCAGACCAGCAATGATAGAAGAAGTTGCTCTAAAAATATCTACTATAACAGCAATTTTTCCTGTTAAATCTATAAACGAAACTGCATCAGGAGTAAGGCAAATTTCTAACGTTGGTTTTTGATTATTCATTGATTAAACTACTTTTTTCTTGGCGAACTGATTGGTATGATTTTTATGATCTATATGATAAAATACAGGATAAATACTCTTCTAAACACAGAGTTACAGAGAACGCAGAGAATGAAAAAGATTTTATAAAATTACACCTTTCACTTCAAACTCTTTTAAAATAACATCTAATGGCATATTTTTAAGTTCTGCAAGTTCAATAAATAATTTTAATCTTTTTACGTCGTGAGATTCAATATAAGAAACAAAAGTCAGTAATTCTTGATATTCTAATTCTTGTAAAAATTCCTCCTCTTTTTTACTTCGTAAAAAATTATATCTTTCTTGAATATTGTTTGGTATAGTTTCATTAATTTCCTGCAAAATTATTTTTTCTCTCAAACTTTCAGAAGAAGATAAAGTATTCATAGATTTTATAAAATTATTTTTATTGAGTCATTTGCTAGTATTAGTTAAAACGCAAAAAAGAGAATAATCGTTTGAAAAAATTATTCTCTTTAATTCATATTTAACTAGTAAATGATTTATCGAAGTCTTTCAATAACCATTTCAAGTGTTTCTGCAAATATATCAATTTCTTCTTTGGTATTATAAAGTGCAAAAGAAGCACGAGCTGTTCCCTCCAAATTCAATCTTTTCATAAGTGGTTGCGTACAATGATGACCTGTTCGGATAGCAATTCCGTTTGCATCAAGCATCAAACCCATATCGTAATGATGAACACCATCAACAACAAAAGAAATTACACTTGCTTTTTCTTTAGCCGTTCCGATAATTTTCAGTCCATCAATAGAAGACAATTTTTGAGTTCCATACTCTAAAAGCAGTTGCTCGTGGGCAATAATATCACTTTTGGTAAGATTATTTACAAACTCAAAAGCTAAACGAAGTGCAACTGTATCAGCAATATTTGGCGTTCCTGCTTCAAATTTGTACGGCAAAACATTATAACTAGAAACCTCATAATCCACCTCTTTTATCATTTCTCCTCCTCCCATATAAGGTGGCATTGCTTCCAAAAGTTCTCTTTTTCCGTATAAAAGACCAATTCCTGTTGGTGCATAAACTTTATGACCAGACATAGCATAAAAATCTACATCTAAATCCTGCACATCAATTTCTAAATGTGGACAGGCCTGCGCTCCATCAATTACTACTTTTGCACCAACTTCGTGTGCTTTTTGGATAATTTCTTTTACTGGATTGATTGTTCCAAGTGCATTTGAAACGTGAACGACAGCTACAATTTTTGTTTTTTCTGAAAGCATATTTTGATAGCCTTCCATATCCAATTCTCCATTATCAAAAACAGGAATTACTTTTATTTTTGCACCTGTTTGAGAAGCTACAATTTGCCAAGGAACAATATTAGAATGGTGTTCTAAGCTAGAAATCAGAATTTCATCGCCTTCTTTCAAAAACGTTCTTCCATACGATTGAGCAACTAAATTGATACTTTCGGTTGTTCCACGAGTAAAAATAACCTGCTCTTCAGATGGAGAATTGATAAACTGTTGTGCTGATTTTCGTGTTGCTTCAAATGCTTCTGTTGCACGTTCTGCAAGCGTGTGCGCTCCTCTATGTACATTCGAATTAATCTTTAAATAATAATTTGAAAGTGCATCAATTACTGATTTTGGTTTTTGAGTTGTGGCTGCATTATCAAAATAAATCAACGGCTTGCCTTGTATATCTTGGTTGAGAATTGGAAATTCTTCTCTAATTTTATTTATGTTGAATTTTTTATCTGTTGCAGTAAGCATAATAGTTTGGTTTTTCTTATGTAAAACAAACGTCCTGTCTGTTAAATTTCATTCATTTTTGCACAGACTGGGAAGTCTGTGATACAGTAATACAAATATAGCTAATTTAGATTGATTTTAAAGAAGCTAATCTATTATTGAATAATAAAATGAATAAGATTTTTGTTTTAAATAAAAAATTATTCCCATCTTATACAGCTAAAGGGAATATGTAATTCGCTACATACTTTTTTCCCTTGAAGAATTGCAGCATTCCATTTGGTTTTTAGTAAAGCTTCTGAAAGTTCCTTTTTACAATTTTCATCTACATTGGCTACTAGGTTTTTTACTTCAATTACATTTCCTTCTTTATCAATTATGAGAGTTATAAATAAACGACTTGGATAATTCTGTTTTTCTTTATCTACACAATTTTCAAAAACTGTTATTATTTCCTTATCTAAAAAATCAAACATGGCTTTTGTTTTATCTTTATTTTGTCCGTAATAAGCTGTACTATCCACAATCAGATAAGTTTTATCACAGTTTTGAGCAAATGTAAAATTTACAGAAAAAAGTAAAAATAAGATAAATATAGTTTTTTGCATTAAAATTTAGATTCTTGGTTAGATAGTTATTTACCTCAAGTGAAATAAAAGATGAAAAGCGATAGGAGTAAGCTCTAAAATACTTAAATCATCGTCTGGAATAATACTAAAATCTATTAATTTAAGCTCATAACCCAATCGCTTTCCTTTTGGATTTAGACGAAAACCGAATAAAGCATTAATAGCAAAATTATTTTCTTCAAAATAATAGTTTTTCTTTCTTACTATATTATTATCTGGGTCGTCTGGATAACCACCTGTTCCGACATAACCATTCATATAATTTAATGTAATTCCTGTTCCTATAAAAAATGAGAATGATTTTATACGAAGTAAGTCAAAATTAAAGTTTGTTTTGAGATTATATGACGAAAAATGAGCATCTGGATAATGAGCATGTGTACTTCTGTAACTTCCAAAATTAAGACTAGGAACAAAACGAAGTCTGTTATTAGTAAAGTTTGACAAAATATTTCGTTGATAACCTATTCCAAAACTGACTCCTGTTGTAAGACTAATTCGATTACTTTGAGCAACCGTAAAACCAGCAGAAGAAAATAAAGTGTGTGAGGAAAATTCATTTTGAGCAAATGCAAAATGTACAAAAACGAAGAGGAATAAAACAAGTATTATTTTTTTCATTTGAGTTGAATACTATTTTGAGAGTAGATTTTTTATTTGTTTTAGTTAATCAATACGCTAAAATACTAATAAATGCTGCCTTCATCAGAAAATGGTTTTTTTTAAAATTTTTTAGAAAAAAAACAACTCTTTCTCTAAATTAAAATTTATAAAAAACCTTGCTTCTTTTTGTAAGTTGTAGTAAGTAGCTTTAACTTTGAAAAAACTAGTATTCACCTTAAAATATATACCCGTGTGAATTTTATATTAACCCAAGACTATTTAGACCTATTTTCAGAAGCTGTACAGAATCAAAATGCAGATTTTATAACTTCTCAGACTAATATCCTGCATTCGGCTGATATTTCTGCTATTTTAGATGAGCTTGAGACTGATGAATGTCATTATATTTTGAGCCTTTTGCCCGAACAAGTTCGTGCTGATATTATTAGTGATTTAGATGCCGATATTCGTTCTGATTTTTTGCAGACTTACGAGCCTTTTGAAGTAGCCGAAATATTAGATTATACCGATTCTGATGATGCTGCTGATATTCTGAACGAACTTCCTCTAAAGATGAGAGAAGAAGTTATTTCTCATGTAGAAGAGCCACAAGATGTAATGGATTTATTGCATTATGACGAGGATTGTGCTGGTGGTTTGATGGCAAAAGAATTCGTTATGGCAAATATAAATTGGACTGTTGTTGAGTGTATAGAAGAAATAAGAAGACAATCAGAAAATGTAGAAAAGATTTATTCAATTTACGTAGTTGATGATAATGATATTCTTTTAGGACGAATTGGAATAAAAAAATTGGTTTTAAACCCTAGTAATACAAAGATTGCAGATATTTATGAGCCTGATGTTATTTCTGTTTATTCCTATCAAGATGAAGAAGAAGTAGCTAATATTATGCAAAAATATGACTTAGAAGCTATTCCTGTAGTAAATGTAAACAAACAGCTTTTGGGTAGAATTACGATTGATGATATTATTGATGTAATTACAGAACAAGCCGAACAAGATATTCAGGCAATGGCTGGTATTTCGGAAGATGTAGAAGAAGATGATAGTGTTTGGGTGCTTTCTCGTGCTAGGTTGCCTTGGCTTTTGATTGGAATGGTGGGAGGAATGATGGGTGCAAAATTTATAGGACTTTTTGAAGGACAGTTAATAGCCGTTCCTGCAATGGCATTTTTTATTCCTTTGATTACTGCAACAGGTGGAAATGTTGGGATTCAGTCTTCTACTTTGGTTGTCCAAGCTCTTGCAGATACGGGAGGTTTGCAGGAAAGTTTATGGCGTAGACTTGCAAAATCTTTTTTAGTTGCTCTTATCAATGGTTTTGTGATTGGTGTTTTTGTTTTGGGAGCGAATGTTCTCTTGACTGGTGGAGAAATTATTCTTTCTATTGTGGTTTCTTTCGCACTTTTTTGTGTAGTCATTATTGCTTCGATAATGGGAACGATAACGCCACTTATTTTGAATAAATTTGATGTAAATCCTGCCGTCGCTTCGGGTCCTTTTATTACAACTGCCAACGACCTTTTGGGTTTGGCAATTTATTTTTCTGTGGCGAGATTGCTTTTTTCTATGGCTGTCTAATCATTCTCAAACTATTTATATACTAATCTTCTTTATTTAAAATGAATAGAGAAGATTTTTTATTTCTCCATTTTCCATTCTTTTCTAACTTCTTTGTTGAGTAGGATAAATGGAGTACTTCCCATGAAGCTTGTAAAGAACAGGATTAAAATGGTACTTGTAAAAGCAGTATGTACTTGTTTTACCTCCTCTACATCTTTCGTCAATATGAGAAAAAACACAACTAAAAACATTACCAATAAGCAAAATGTACTCGCTACAAAACTACCTAGTTTGGCGTAATGCCATAATAAAATGCTTAATCCAAAAAAAACTACAAAAGCTACATAAGTAGGCGTACTTGGTTTATAGAGTGCTATTAATCCAGAAAGTAAACAAGCAAATCCCAAAGAAATAGAGAAAATTCGGTGCATTCTCCAGAAATAGGAAGAATTAATATTTTCTTCCAACTTATCTGTTTCTAAAAAATCACTATCTAAGGAATGATTTATGGTATTATATTGCTGATCACTATAATGTAAAAGAGGAGATAAAGTTAGAATAATAATTAATAAAGCAAAATACAAATGTGATGAAGATGCTTGTACCAGTGAATTGATTGAATTATTCTATAAACTTTCTCCTTCAAAGAAAAAATATATACTAGAACACAAAAGCAAAATAATTGAAATACTAAATAAATAATTGCTATATTTTACTGACTTAAAGTTAAATACGGATTGCACAAAAATATAAGTAGATGAAAATGAAATGAAAAACACAAATACTAAACGTTGAACGGCTTGATGACCACCATCAGAGATTTGAGAAAAAGAATCTAAAAACATGTCAAAACTTCCAGAAAAATTTAACAAACTTTCAAAAAAGTTAAAAAATAAAAGTCCGATTCCAAGATGTAGAAACCCTATCGCACATTGTACTACTCTATTCTTCATCACTTCGTTTTATTAAAATTTTAGTTTTAAAATGAAACACAAACCTAAATCAAAAACTCTTATATTCGAAAATCTTAGTACCTTTGAAGTACAATACAGCAAGATATATTTTGCTAGTTTAAAAAAATTAGAAACAAACAGAAAAAATACGACAAAATGGAATACAATCCACGACTAATCGAACCCAAATGGCAATTACAATGGGATGAAAAAGAGATTTATAAAGTTGAAAACGATACTCACAAAACCAAAATATTATGTTTTAGATATGTTCCCTTATCCTTCTGGTTCGGGACTTCATGTTGGTCATCCACTTGGTTATATTGCTTCGGATATTTTGAGTAGATTTAAGCGTTTGAAGGGCTTTAATGTGCTTCATCCAATGGGTTTTGACTCTTTTGGACTTCCTGCCGAACAGTATGCCATTGAAACAGGACAACATCCAGCCATTACGACAGCACAAAATATTCAAACTTTCAAATCTCAATTTGACAAAATTGGTTTTTCCTTTGATTGGTCAAGAGAAGTACGTACTTCAAATCCAGATTATTACCGTTGGACGCAATGGATTTTTAAGCAGCTTTTCGAATCGTTTTATAATAATGACACAGAAAAAGCAGAAGAAATTCAAAAACTCATTACTACTTTCGAAAAAAAAGGAAACCAAAACGTAAATGCGGCTTGTAATGAAGATACACCTTCATTTTCAGCTAAAGAATGGAATGAATTTACAGAAAAAGAAAAATCAGATGTTTTATTAAAATATCGTTTGGCATATAAGTCAGAAGCGATTGTAAACTGGTGTGCAGAATTAGGTTCTGTTTTGGCACACGATGAAATAAAAGATGGACTTTCAGAACGTGGTGGTTATCCTGTAGAAAGGAAAAAAATGCCACAATGGATGATGCGTACAACTGCGTATGCTGACCGTCTTTTGAGTGGTTTGGAAGAGGTAGAATGGTCGGACGCACTTAGAGAAATGCAAAAAAATTGGATTGGAAAATCGTATGGAGCAGAATTATCTTTTCAAATTGAAGAAAATGAGAATAATCGTAAAAGTAAAGAATTAACAGAATTAACTGCCTTTACTACTCGTCCAGACACAATTTATGGAGTTACTTATATTGCTCTTGCTCCCGAATTAGAAATTATCGAACAATTAACGACAAAAGAGCAACGAGCAGCCGTAGAAAATTATGTAAAAGTTGCCAAAAACCGTTCAGAAAGAGATAGACAAGCAGAAGTAAAAACAGTTACAGGAGTCTTTACGGGAAGTTATGTAATCAATCCAATTTCTGGAAAACGCACGCCTATTTGGGTGGCTGATTATGTTCTTTCGGGTTATGGAACTGGTGTTGTGATGGGTGTTCCCTCCTCTGATGAACGAGATTTTCGTTTTGCTACTCACTTTGGTTTGGATATTATTCAAGTAATTAAAGAAACCAAAACTGACGAGAATGGAAACGTTTTGGAAGCCTACACAGAAAAAACAGGCGAAATAATGAATTCTGATTTTCTTGATGGAATGTCTATAAAAGATGCCATCAGAGCAGCTATCCAAAAATTAGAAGACAAAAAAGCAGGAACAGGAAAAATTAATTTTAGGCTTAGAGATGCAGCTTTTGGTCGTCAAAGATATTGGGGAGAACCCATTCCAATTTATTACAAAGACGGTATTCCTCATTCTTTACCTGATTTAGAATTGCCTTTGATGCTTCCACAAGTAGATAGTTACAAGCCAACAGCAGAAGGCGAACCACCTCTAGCTCGTGCAGAAGCCTTTGTCTATCAAGGAAAATATCCTTATGAACTCACCACAATGCCAGGTTGGGCAGGTTCTTCTTGGTACTTTTTGCGTTATGCTGATCCTCAAAATATGCGTGTTTTTGCCTCAAAAGAAGCTGTTGACTATTGGGGACAAGTAGATGTTTATATTGGTGGTGCAGAACATGCCGTAGGGCATCTTTTGTATTCTCGTTTTTGGACAAAATTTTTACACGATAAAGGATTTTTGAATTTTGATGAGCCATTTAAAAAATTGGTCAATCAAGGAATGATTCAAGGAAAATCTAGTTTGGTGTATCGTCTTAGTGGTTTCCAAGTTTATTTGAGTGAAGGTGTTTATCAGCAAGTAGAAAAATTGAGTTCTGATGCCGAAAAAATAGCTAAAATCAATGAAATTGCAGGACATGAAGCCATTCCAGCAAATACAGCAATGAATATTAGTCCTCTGCATGTTCCTGTAAGTATGGTAAAAGATGATGTTTTAGATATTAAAAAGTATCAAAAATTTAGACCAGAAACAGAAAATGCAGAATTTATCACAGAAGAAAATGGCAATTTTGTTTGTGCTTCACAAGTAGAAAAAATGTCAAAAAGTCTTCATAATGTTGTCAATCCTGATGATGTTGTTTCAGAATATAGTGCTGATGCACTCCGTTTGTACGAAATGTTCTTAGGACCTTTGGAATATTCAAAGCCTTGGGATACAAGTGGAATTGATGGCGTTCAAAAATTTTTGAGAAAAGTTTGGCGTTTGTTCTATAATACTGATGGCGATTTGGTTTTGAGTGATAACAAAGCAACAAAAGAAGAATTCAAAACTCTTCACAAAACTATCAAAAAAGTAGAAGACGATATCGAACGTTTGTCTTTAAATACTTCTGTAAGTGCTTTTATGATTTGTGTAAACGAACTTACAGCTTTAAAATGTTACAAAAGAGAGATTTTAGAGCCATTTTTGGTTATTCTTTCTTCTTTTGCTCCACATATTACAGAAGAACTTTGGCACTTGCTTTAGAGAAAAAGACTTCTATTGTAAAAGCAGAGTTTCCAGTTTATAATGAGGATTATTTGAAAGAAGATGAATTTGAATATCCAATTTCGATAAATGGAAAAGTACGTACAAAAATGTCTTTCGCTTTAGAAACTCCAAAAGAAGATATTGAAAAGCAAGTTTTAGATGCCGAAATAGTTCAGAAATGGTTAGAAGGAAAATCTCCAAAACGTTTTATTTTAGTTCCTAAGAAGATTGTAAATATTGTGATTTAATATTTATTTTAACGAACGGTTCGCTTTGAGCGAACCGTTCGTTTTCAAACAAGTTTATGAAAACAATACCAAAAATTATAGAAGTAAAAAACATTGAGAATAATCAAATTACATTTTTGATAAATGATGGAAGTTATAGAAAAATAGATTTTAAGGCTTTTTTTGAAAAACATGCATCTAAATTTTCTGAAAAATTATTGAATGATAAAACTCTTTTTTCAGAAGTAAAGATAATGAATGATACGTTAGGTTGGGAAAAGTTAGGAATAGAATCTAAAGATATAGAAGGAAATAATGTCTTTTACCCTTATGAAATAGACATTTTAGTTTTGATTGATGAGAGTAAAGAAGAAAACACATTACCAAAAGAAATTGGATTATTTATAAAACAAAAACGTTTAGAATACGGAATTTCTCAAAAAGAATTAGCCGAAAAAAGTGGAATTTCTGCTGGGCATCTTTCAAAAATAGAAAAACGAACAAATTACAATTTAAAGTCAATACAAAAAATTATACGACAAGGATTTTCTGGAACAATGGAAATTCAGATTTTTTTGTGAAAATAATAACTTAATGCAAAAAGAAAGTATTAATTATGAAGAGGAATTTTCTAGATTATTAAACGCTTCGTAAACAAAACAAAACTCTATGAAAACCAAACTCATCAAATTTCACTTCATTATCCTTCTTATTTTAGTAGTGAACTTTTTTATTGGATTAGTTTTAAATTTTGAGTTGAATAATTATGTCAAAATTGGATTAAAAATTCTTTTTTACGGAAGTGCTTTAGTAGGTTTTTTTATATGTTTTAAACCGTTTCGATTAGTTACAGCTTATTTTTCTTTGTATTTGTTTTTTCCTTTTGCATTTCTCGCAGTTTTGGGCAAGAATGGATTTATGGTTGCTGCTTTTCTTTTACCTCTTACTAATTCCTTTCCTTTATATGAAAATAACAATTTTCAAATTTATAATCACTTTGCTATAATGGGTGCTTGTTGTGAATACGAAGTTTATGAAAATTACTCTCCATTCATAAGATATAGAGGCAGTTTTATCTATACTGAAATAATAGATAAAGAGCCAGTAAATTTTTCAGACTCAACAATAGAAATGATAAAAAACGTTGAAATTGAAAAAGATAATGTCTTTATAGAATTTAAAGATAAAGCTACTAGAAGATTTAAACTTTATTGAATTAAGATACTAACTGCCATTCGTAATTTTTAATTAGCTTCGCTGCTTTTGCAGGTCGTAATTCGTAATTAATTTAAAAAAATGACTTTCATAGAAAAAATAGACCAATTAGACAAACAGCTTTTATTATTCTTAAATGGATTGCATCATCCTTTTATGGACGATTTGATGTGGTACATTTCTCTAAAATATACGTGGATTCCTCTTTATATAGCTTTAATTTTTTTGTTGTATAAATTATTTGGTATTAAACATTTTTGGAAAATAGTTTTAGGAATTATTGTTTCAGTTGCTTTAGCAGACCAATTTGCATCTGGTTTCTGCAAACCCTTTTTTGAGCGTTTTCGTCCTTCGCACAGTCCAGAAATTCAGAATTTAGTTTATATTATGAGAGATTACAGAGGAGGAAAATATGGTTTTATTTCTTCTCATGCTTCCACTTCTTTTAGCGTTGCTTTTTTTGTTTTTCTGACTTTAAAGCGTTTTGTTGCTCATTCAAAATACAAATGGGTAAAAATTATGCGTCCTGCTTGGCTTCTTTGGGCTGCTATCGTTTCTTATTCTCGTATTTATTTAGGTGTACATTATGTAGGCGATATTTTAGCAGGTGCAACGGCAGGAATTTTGATTTCTTGGTTTGTTTTTTGGATATATACGCTTTTAGAAAAACGATTTTCTGTACCTTTACAAAAAACTTCTGATAGCTTTTTAGAATAATCTCAAGTAGCTGGCAATTTAGCTTCGCTGATTTGCAATTCCAAACTATCACATAATTATAACTTGTACAAACAAATGAAAAACACATTCTTAGTCTTCGCTTTATTTTCCTCACTACTTTTTATTAGTAGTATACTTTTTTCTTCTTGCAAATCCTCCAAAAAAGATGCAGCTAATTTTGAATTAGTCTATGCAAAATCGGCTTGTAAAGGACGCTGTCCTGTTTTTGATGTAACCATAAAAGAAGACCAAATGGTAATTTTTAATGGCAGAATGTACACAACTATTGTAGGGATTGTACAAATGAAGTTGTCTGATGAAAAGTATGCTGAATTGCAAAAACTGATTGCAGAAAGCAATTTTTTAGAAACGCAAGTCATTGAATATGATAAAATGTTTGATTATCCTACCACAACTTTAGAAATTACGAAGGGAGAAAAAAACAAGAAACAAAAAATGTACGTTGACAAACCTGAAAATTTAGAACCTATTATTAGATTTATGGATTTATTAGTTCTTGAATTACAGGCAGACAGCAAGACAAATTAATTTTATTACTCACTTATTTTATTTCATCAATCCAACTTTATAATGAAACATTATATACTATTTTTCCTATTTTCAATTTTCTCTATTTCTAACTTTACGTATGCACAAGATTCTACTAATGTAACATTTGATGGAATTGCTACTGTTCCTGTTGAAGTAATTCCAATTTGGAAAACAGAAGGTTCATTTTCAGGTACTTTTTCTAATGTTGGACTTAGCAACTGGGCAGGAGGTGGACAATCTTCGATTGCCTTAGGTGCAATTCTAAACTTCAAAGCAACACGAAAAACAGAAAAATCAACATGGGAAAATATAGTTTTGGTGCAATATGGAATGGCACGAGTGGGAAAAAGTGATTTTAATTTATTCAAAAAAACAGATGATAATTTTCAGTTTGATTCTAAGTATAGTTATAATTTAGGTAAAAATTGGAGTAGTGGAACATCTATGAGTTTTCGTACTCAAATGGCACCTGGTTATTTCTTTGAACGAGATTCATTGGGAGAAGAGCAGCAAGGGCAGCTAATTTCAAATCTTCTCTCTCCTGGATTTATGATTTTTGCAACAGGTATTCGTTATGAAACCAAAATTTTTACGATGCGTTATTCGCCTGTTGCTGCCAAATTTACCTTTGTGATGAATGATTCTTTGGCAAATATTGGAGCTTTTGGAGTAGAAGAAGGGCAGAATGTTCGTTCAGAATTTGGTTCTAACTTTGATGCAACACTGAATTATGATGTAATGGAAAACGTAAAATTAAGTTCTACCCTCAATCTTTTTGCAAATTATCAAAACATTACTCAAATAGATGTAAACTGGGAGAATCTAATTGTCTTTAAAATAAATAAATATTTCACTACCAGTTTTTCTACGCAGTTAATTTATGACCACGATACTCTAATTCCACAAGAAGGCGACGAAGCAGCCAAACGAGCTATTCAATTCAAACATGTTTTGAATATCAATGTTGGTTATACTTTCTAAAGTAGCCGATACTTTTCAAGTGTCGTACAATATAGAAATTTGGCTTTCTTTTTTGTTATCTTTACATCAAAAAATCACTCTTCTGCCCTTGTTGGTGTCATCACCAGCGATATTAAATTATAAAATATGAAAATCATAAAAAAAGTATCCATTGCCATCATTGTTCTTCTAGTTTTGCTAGTAGGAACAGTTTTTTTAGTTCCTGTTCTTTTTAAAGACCAGTTAAGAGCAAAAGTAGAAAAAGTGGCTAGTGAGCAAGTTTTGGCAGATGTAAAGTTTGCAGATTTTGATATTTCTATCTTGCGTAATTTTCCTAAACTGACTGTTCAATTGGAAAATATAAGCGTCATTAATCGTGAGCCTTTTTTAGGAGATACACTTTTGGCAGCTAATAATTTTGAGATTGCTCTCAATTTTATGTCTGTCTTTAGAGATAAAGTAGAGATTTATAGTATTTCTGCTGATAAGCCTTTTGTTAATATTCGTGTTTTGAAAGACGGAAGAGCGAGTTATGATATTTATGAAAGCAAGTCAGACACTGCTCAAGTAGCTCAAACAGATACAGCCGTTTTCGAAATTGGGCTTGAAAAATGGAATATTACAGAGGGAAGAATTCGTTATCAAGACGATACTCTCAAAATGATTGCAATCATTGATGGACTTAATCACGAAGGAAGTGGAAATATTACGGCTGATATGTATGATTTGAGTACGAATACAACCATTAAAGATTTATATATTAATTTTGAAAATATAGCCTATATCGATCATCGACCTCTTTCTGCTGATGCAACTTTAGAAATGGATATGGCAAATATGAAATTTACGTTTAAAGAAAATGAATTTAAACTAAATGATTTGCCTTTGCAACTAAATGGTTTTTTGAGTATGCCAGAGAATACAGCTTCTATTTTAATGGATTTGAATTTTTCTACTCCACAAACCGATTTTAAAAGCCTTTTATCACTTATTCCTCCCGTTTTTTTGAAGGATTATAAAGGATTAGAAGCAAAAGGAGAATTTGTATTTAAGGGAATGAGCAAAGGAGAATTTAATTCAGAAAAAGAAATTTATCCAGCATTTGATATTTCGCTTTTAGTAAAAGATGGTTATTTCAAATATCCAGAACTTCCGACAGCAGTAGAAAATGTAAATATTGATATGCAGGTAATTAATACGACCTCAAATCTCAATAATACTGTTATTGATATAAAAACGTTTGGAATGAATTTGGGTAAAAATCCAATTAATGGAAAAGTCAGAATTCAAGGATTAGAAAAGTACGATATTGATGCAAACATAAATGCTACCGTAAACCTTGCAGAATTAGCAGAAGTTTATCCAATAGACAGTTTAGAATTAAAAGGTCTTTTTAATTTAAAATTGCTTGCAAAGGGAGTTTATGACCAAACTCAAAACCGCATTCCTACCGTTGATGCTGATATGACTTTGAAAAACGGCTATGTAAAATCGCTTGCTTATCCTATTCCGATAGAGAATCTGGAAGTAGAAGCAAGAGCAAAAAATACAACTGGACAGATGGAAAATATGCGTGTAGATTTGGAAAAAATCACGATGCAGGTAGAAGGAAAGCCTTTTTCAATTTCTGGACATACAGAAGGAATTGAAAATTTAGTGTATGATTTGATGATAAAAGGGGAATTAGATTTGGCGACCATTACCAAAATTATTACGCTAGAAGACATGACCGTTACAGGACTGATAAAGGCAGACATTGAAACAAAAGGCTCAATGGCTGCACTAGACGCTGAAAAATACGGAGAGCTTCCTACAAGTGGCGATTTATCTGTTGAAGATTTGGTTTTTGTGAGTAAAGATTTACCACAAGGAATGAAAATCACGAATGCAAAAGTGAGTTTTACACCTCAACAAATGATTTTGGATTCGTTTAATGGTTTTTTAGGTAAAAGTGATATTGCTCTTACAGGTGGACTTTCAAATTATATCGCCTATGCACTTGCTATGGCAGGTTTTAAGGAAGGCACACCAATTATTCGTGGAAATATGAACCTTATTTCTGATCAGTTTAATGTTGATGAATGGATGACTGAAACGGATGACCCAACAACAATAGAAGACGAAACAGGAGTGGTAGAAGTGCCAAAAGATATAGATTTTGCTTTCAATGCAAGTATCACAAAAGTACTTTATGATAATATGCAGCTCAATAATCTGCGTGGTTTGGTTCGTGTAAAAGATGGAGAAGTAAGAATGGATAATCTCACTTTTGATGCTGTGGGTGGCAAATTCCGTACAAGTGGATTGTATAGTAGTAAAGATTTGGCTCGTCCGATTTTCTCTTTTGATTTGGATATTATTGAGGCAAATATTGGTGAGGCATTCAAAACTTTTTCTACTGCAAAGGCTTTTGCACCGTTGGCAGAAAATTTAGATGGTAAATTTTCATTGAATAATTTTAATATTACAGGACTTTTGAAGTCGGATATGATGCCCGATATGTCTACGCTTTCAGGAGGTGGAATAATGAAAATTGTTGATGCCATGATGAAGGATAATCCGTCTATAAATAAATTGGCTGCCATTGCAAATATGCCAAAACTCAAAAATAGCCGTTTTAAGGATTTGGTAATGCAAACAAAAATTGAGGATGGAAAAATGAAAATTCAACCTTTTGATTTGAGTTTTGCAGGTTATACCTCTACTATTGGAGGAACAACAGCACTTGATGGAGGAATTGATTTTAGATTAAAAGTTGATGTTCCCAAAGAAGAGGCATTATCTTTAGTTGGTAGTTTTGTAAATATTAAGCCAGAAGATATTGAAAATGACAACATTCCATTATTTTTTAATATTGGAGGAACATATACTAGTCCGAATATAGCAATGGATAATTCGGCTATCAAATCTCAAATCAAATCTAAAGTAACTCAAAGTCTTAAAGAAGAAGCTACAAAAGTAGGAAAAGATTTATTAAACGATTTTTTTGGAGATAAGAATGAAAACAAAACAGATTCTACAAAATCAATAAAAGCAGACTCTACCAAAACGAAAGACCCAGTAGAAAAAGCAAAAGAAGACCTCAAAAACAAGCTAAAAGGTTTGGGGGGATTTGGTAAGAAAAAATAATTTTTAGTGGTTAGCAATTAGTGTTTAATTATGAAAAAATCCATTATTTATAAAAACAAATAATGGATTTTTATTTTGAGCAAACTATTGACAAAGTTGAAACAACTTTTACTGTATTGAAATTGACTGATAACTGTTTACTGATGACTGATAACTGAATCTCGTTTAAAACTAATTCTCATTCCCTTCTCGCTCTCATCAAATTTTCCGTTTTCATACGCCAAATGACCTGAAACAATCGTATGTGTAATTTGAGAATCAAATGTATATCCTTCAAAAGGCGACCAACTACATTTATATTCTAAATCTTCTTTTGTTACAATAGTTGGATTTTCCAAATCAAAAAGCACCAAATCAGCAAAATAACCTTCTCTTACAAAACCTCTTTCTTTGATTTGGAAACAAATTGCAGGTGCATGAGCCATTTTTTCAGCTATTTTTTCTAATGAAATTTTATGTTGTTTGTATGCTTCTAGCATCATTAAAAGTCCGTGCTGAACAAGTGGCAAACCAGAAGGTGCATTCCAATAGTTAGCCTGTTTTTCTTCCCATGTGTGTGGTGCGTGGTCAGTTGCGATAATATCCAAACGGTCGTCTAAAAGTCCTTTCCAAAGTGCATCTTTATTTTGTGCTTCTTTGATAGCAGGATTACATTTTATTAAAGAACCCATTTTTTCATAATCAACGGCATCAAACCAAAGATGATGCACACAGACTTCTGCCGTAATTCTTTTTTGAGCTAATGGAATCTTATTGGTAAATAAATCAAGTTCTTTTGCCGTTGAAATATGTAAAATATGCAAACGAGTATTGTATTTTTTGGCTAATTCTACTGCCAAACTAGACGACTTGTAACAGGCTTCTACATTCCGTATTTCTGGATGAAGACGCATCGGAACATCATCGCCATATTCCATTTTTGCAGCACTTGAATTTTTTGTAATCGTTTCTTCGTCTTCACAATGCGTAGCAATTAGCATATCGGTTTGGCTAAAAATAGTTTCCAAAACCTGTCTATCATCGACGAGCATATCACCCGTAGAAGAACCCATAAAAATTTTCAAACCACACACATTATTATTGTCTGTCTTCAAAACTTCTTCCAAATTTTCATTCGAAACGCCCATAAAAAACGAGTAATTAGCTAATGAATCTTTCGCACCAATTTCATATTTATCAGCTAATAATTTTTGTGTCAGTGCTTGAGGTTTTGTATTTGGCATTTCCATAAAAGTAGTCGTTCCACCCTTTACGGCTGCTTTTGCTTCAGTATAAATTTGTGCTTTGTGCGTAAGTCCTGGTTCTCTGAAATGTACTTGGTCGTCGATTACACCTGCCATGGCATACTGTCCTTTTGCATCATAATGGTATAATCTATATTATCTTTTAGATTTGATAAATCATTTTCAATACGGCTAAATCTTCCATTTTCTATAAAAATATCTTTTTCTTCGATTTTTCCTTCATTGATGAGTTTGGCGTTTAGGATTAAGATGGATTTTTTCATGTGTTTCTTGAATTAAATTTGAATGTTATTTTTTTAGTAAACAGACAATGGCAGAAATTATTTATAGCCTAAAATTAGAGAATAAAAAATAGTCTTACAAAACTGTATGATTTGATTTTGGTTTTGAGAATAATAACAAACATTTATTTCCTAAAAAAATAATTTTATTCTCTGTTTTCTCTGTTTTCTCTGTGTTCTCTATAACTCTGTGGTTAAAAAAGCAATTCGTATTTATCTTCATTTATCATATAAATCATTAACCAATAAGTTACAGTATTTTTTTACTAAAAACCACCCAAAAAGCTGATAAAATTCATTGTTTAAGCACTTTTGAAAAGGTAATTTTGTAGAGTAAAATCTAAAATCTACCTTTTTTGCTCATCAATACGATTATGGCGACGTTACTAGAAGAAACACCAATTCAGAATAAAGCACACAAAAAAGCTCAAAAAACACCTTGTTATCATTGTGGCGATGATTGTCCTTCAAATCCGATTGAATTTGATGAGCGTAGTTTTTGTTGTACAGGCTGCCAAACGGTCTATGATATTCTGACAAAAAATGGGTTAGATAATTATTACAATCTTGAAAAAGCAGGAATTTCGCCTGTTTTAGAAAATCCTGAACAGTTTGCTTATTTGGATAATGAAGAATTGATAGCTCAACTTGTCAATTTTACAGACGGAAATTTTACACGTATTACCTTTAATTTGCCTCAAATTCATTGTGCTTCTTGTGTTTGGCTTTTAGAAAAATTACCCAATTTATTTGAAGGTGTTCAGGACTCAAAAGTTAATTATTTGCGTAGAGAAGCAAATGTTAGTTTTTATAATGATAAAATTTCGCTTCGAACTTTAGTAGAAAATCTCACAAAATTAGGTTATTCGCCAGACCTAAAACTAGAGTCAAAAAACAAGAAAAAAACAGATAATTTACCTCCTAATTTTTTACTTCGTTTGGGAGTAGCAGGTTTTTGTTTTGGTAATTTGATGTTGCTTAGTTTTCCCGAATATTTGGGTTTGCCGATTGCAGAAGACCAGTTTCCTCGTTTTTTTGGGTATCTGAATATTTTATTATCGCTTCCTGTTGTTTTTTTTAGTGGCTCAAATTACTTTAAAGATGCTTTTTATGCACTCAAACACAAAACACTCAATTTTGATGTTCCGATTGCACTGGGAATAATTGCTCTCTTTAGTAGAAGTACGTTTGAGGTAATAAGCCAAACTGGTGCAGGTTATTCGGATTCTTTGGCTGCTTTGATTTTTCTTCTTTTGATTGGACAATGGTTTCAACGTCGTACTTTTGATAGCATTTCTTTTGAGCGTGATTATCAATCTTATTTTCCTTTGGCTGCTCTTTTAGAAGTAGATGAAAAAAATGATTTAGGGAACAATACGGAAAATGATGATTCTATAATTAATCAATCTAAGAAAATCACAAAATCAATTTCATTATCTGATTTAAAGATAAACGATATTGTAATTGTAAAAAACGGACAACTTATTCCTGCTGATGGCGAGCTTTTAGATGGAAAAGCACAAATTGATTATAGTTTTGTAAGTGGCGAATCCGAACCTGTAAAGTGTGAAAAAGGGCAGCGTTTGTATGCAGGAGGAAGGCAATGGGGCGAACCTTTGCGTATAAAATTACTCAAAACGGTTTCTCAAAGTTATTTGATGCAGCTTTGGAATAGTGATACTTTTGATAAAGACAATTCAAAATTACTCAAAAATCTAACGCAGCGTTGGGGCAGAAATTTTACTGTTTTTGTATTATTGGTTGCTTTTAGTAGTGCTTCGTATTGGCTTTATTTTGAAGATTGGCAGGTTGCTATTAATGTTTTTACTTCGGTTTTGATTGTAGCTTGTCCGTGTGCACTTGCTTTAAACGCACCTTTTGCTTTTGGAAATGCTAGACAGATTTTGGCAAAACACTTGTTTTTCTTGAAAAATACAGATGCTATCGAAATGTTAGCTTCAAGAAAAGCACATCTTATTTTTGATAAAACAGGAACTCTGACCACTTCTACACCGAGTGCAATTTGGAAAAATAGTGATGTATCAAATGAAAAAAGCAAACTAAATTCTAATTTAACCATTGAAGACAAACAGGCGTTGGCTGCTCTTTCTTCGGCTTCTTTGCACCCAATTAGTAAGGCAATTTATGCAACTGTTTCAGAGTTTGGAGAAAGTATAATTTATGATTTTGAAGAGAAAATAGGAGCAGGAACACAAGCTAAAATTCGTAACGGAAAAGAAATTGATAACTGGAAAATTGGAAATGCTGATTTTGTAAGTTGTGCGTTCAACTCCTCAGAATTGAATGCTATTTATGATAACCAAAAATCAGTAGTTTTTATAAGTAAAAATGATAAAATAAAAGGATATTTTGAACTTTCAAATCCATTACGAGAAAATAGTTTGAACTTATTACAAGATTTTAAAAATCAAGATTTCAACCTTTCGTTACTTTCTGGAGATACAGAGCGTGAAAAAATGCATTTTGTAACTATTTTTGGAGAAAATAATATTCATTTCAATCAAAAACCAATAGACAAACTAGAATTTTTAAAGAATTTAAAAGCAAATACTTTAGAGAATAATAAAAAGGAAAATCAATCAATTTTTATGATTGGTGATGGTTTGAATGATGCTGGAGCTTTAAAACAAGCTGATTTTGGAATTTCTATTAGTGAGAATCAAGAACAGTTTTCTCCTGCCTGTGATGCAATTTTGAGAGCTGAAGCCTTGCCAAAACTTGCCAAGTTTATGCGTTATGCTCGTCAGACAATTTGGGTGGTTCGTTTTGGTCTTTTGATTTCGCTTTGTTATAATCTTGTCGGACTTAGTTTTGCTGTAAGCGGTACGCTTTCGCCTATTGTGGCAGCTATCCTGATGCCTTTGTCTTCGATTACTGTGGTAGGAATGGGTGTATTTTTGACTTGGATTTTGGGTAGGAAATTGTGATTTTTACGGAACTTTATCTTAAACCCTAAGGGTTCTTAAACACCCTTAGGGTTTGACTTTATTAGAGATTGAAAATGCATTATATGAAATCATTTATCATTTTTCTCAGAAATATAGCTTTGTTACTTTTTCCTTTTTTGCTAATGATAGCAATAAATGAAGCTATCAGACCAACATAACAGAAAAGCCTTTTCAAGAAAAAGGAATTATAGCCATTAATTCAGCCATAAAATTTACAAAAAAATGTTCGTGGGCGTGTCATAACATAGAAAATTATTGCAAAGAAAATCATGTCAAAACTCTTCAAAATTATTTTGAGTTTACTGACCCAGTTTATTTTGGAGTAATTCGTTTTCTACAATCTACAGGAAAATATAAAGTTGCAAATATCATAGTTTTGGTGATTCTGATTCCTCTTTTGATGTATTTTTTGCTAATCAAATCATTGTCTTTACAAAGTCAAATCAAAAAATATCAACCTTTAGGACAGGAAAATATGCTGTTTTTTGTCTTGATTAATAGCTCTGTAAACAATTTTCTAACTGATTTTATAGCCAAACTTTATTTCTATTGTACCGATTTTATTATCAACCTTGCCAATATTTTAGATTTATCATATTATGAAATCAACCTTTTTATTTTCTGTATCATTTATCCTGCTTTACTTTTAGGGTTGATTTTAGTTTTTTTTGTTCAGAAAATTAGATTGAGAAAAATAAAACGTTACGCTCTTTGAATAAAACGTTACGCTCTTCGACAAACAAACCATAAAACTGACTAAAAATACAGAACTATTTTGTAGTTTTGTCTTTCTGATTTGAACTAGAAATAAGACAAAATTAAAGAAGGTGCATTAATGAATTTTGAGAACAAAAATATAGAACTTCCTAAGTTTTTTGCAATTGATAATCTACTAGAATCGTTGCAGGGTGATTTTAATAAAAATAAAATTCGTCAGAGTTCTGTGTATCGTTCTTTGAGTGCTTTTGCTGCTGGGTTTCATAGTTTGCCAGATGAAAATTTGCTCAAAACAGCTATTTTTTCACATCAAATTGTATTTCCTTTAGTAGAAAATTTATTTTTTGTAGAGAACTCTCCAAATTCAGAAACGTATTTTTTTGTCAAATCAGATTCTGTTTTTCAAAAATTAGATGTTTTTTCTATATTTTTTAAGAATGGTTTTTTAGAACAATGGAAAAAATATTGTTTGTCACTAAGAGAAATTTCTATACATTTTTCCAAAACTGAAAAAGAGCAAATTGTAGTCTATTGGCAACGCAAATTTGAAGTGGGTGTTTCACCTTTAGAGTTTTCAAATTTTATTCAGCAATCTATCGCTAATCTTGAAGCTCCTTCGTTGTATCAAGGCAGTTTTTTTCAAGATATTCAGCCTTCTGTTGGACAGTCTTATACTTGTACACTTTCTATTTGGTCGTATTATTTATGGAAAGTAAATCTAAATAATGGAGGAAAAAATGGGAATAATCCTACTACTACACAATCTATTTTTTGGGCAAATGCAGCCTATTTTGTTGATGTCCCAAAACAAACATTGCTTTTTGGTTCACAAGAAAATGAAGCACAAGAGTTTTATCGTTCCATTGACTCTACCTATCATATTATTGTCGGAAATTCTTTTAAATCAAGTCAGCAAAATCAATTAATTTTTAACGAAAATAATAAAGACAAAAGTAAAGCGAATGAAGAAGCAGACTTTGCAGCCATTGATAACCGTGTAACGGCAGCTTATATGCCTATTTATGAAAAAAACCTTTTCTCCCCTATTCCTTTGCGGTTTGTTCGATGGGCAACTGACAGACTGACTGATAAAGGTATTGTAGCTGTTTGGCTTCCGTCCATTGTGCTGCATGCACCTACTTATGAGGGTTTTAGAAGGCGAGTACAAGCCGAATTTGATAGTGTTTATGTGATGGATTTGGACTATAAAAATGTAGAGAAAGAAAATACTACAAAAATTATAGACGAAAAAACAGATTTGCCAAAAAATGAAAGTTTGAAAGAAAGTATAAAGGAAAATGAATCTGCTTTACTTTTTTTGGTAAGAAAGAATAAAAATAATTATTCAAATGGGTTTCGTTTGGCTCATTTGCGTTCTCAATGTCCAGTTTATTATTGGAAACCTACAAAGAATTTTAAATCATTAAAGAATTTTGGCGAAGCCTTATCAAGAACACAATTTCAAAATCTATCCTTCAAAAAAGTAAGTCAAGCCGTTAATTATTGGATTGCACTTCCCGAAGATGATTTTTTGGGTTTTATGCCTCTTTCTCACAAAGTTACTCAAACGGCAGAGTTTGCAGACCAAGAAACAGCTCTTTTCAAATGGGCTTCTCCTGCTCTTCTGACAGCTAGAGATGAGTGGATGTATGATTTTGATAAAGATAATTTAGATAAGAAAGCCAGTTATTTCAGTCAGATTTACGAACAAGAACGTATAAAATGGCATAATTCTAATCAAAGCGAATTATTACCCAATTTCTTAGGAGTAAAAAGCACGACAAATAAGTCAGACACTACAAAAATAAAATGGAATGCTGAACTCATGCAAAACCTTAAAAGGAATGCAGAAACAAATTATGATTCTTTCAAGATTAGAGAGGCTTCTTATCGTCCTTTTGTAAAGCAGTTTGTTTATGTAGATGACGTAATTACGCATCGTCCCTATCAGCAGTTTCGTTTTTTCCCACTTCAAAAACAGCAAACTCCAAACCCGACTATTTGTGTAACAGTTCACAAACAAGTTCCTTTGGTGGTTCATGCGACCAATTTTATTCCTGATAATGGTTATGGTGCACGAGCGACACATACATTTGCCAAATATTTTTACGATGAGGAAACCGATGAATTTAAAGAAAATATCACTGATTGGGCATTAGAGCAGTTTCGTCATCATTATTCTTCCAAACCTGTAAAATTTAAAGCTAAAAACTTTAAAGAATTAAAGAAGAGTTTGCAGAACATGAAAGACAATCAAGAAGAAGCCAGAACGCTTACTAAAGACACTATTTTCGCTTATATCTATGCCGTTTTGCATTCTCCAGAATATCGTAAAAAATACCAAAAAATACTCCATACCGAACTGCCAAGAATTCCGATGTATGAAGATTTTTGGAAATGGGCAATTTGGGGCGAAAAATTATTAAATCTACATCTCAATTATGACGAAGTTACAATTTATCCACTAGAAAGAGAAGAGAAAGAACTAGAAAAAAACACACAACAATCAGAGCAAACAACTGAAAATCAAGAAATTAAAGAAAACAAACCTAAGAAAAAAGCTATTCTGAAAGCTGACAGAGTGCGTAGTTTGGTTTGGATTGATGAAACTACTTATCTAAAAAATATTCCAGAAGAAGCATGGCAATATCGTTTGGGTGTCAGAAGTGCTTTAGAATGGGTTTTGGAACACCACAGCGAACGAAAACTAAGAGATAAAACGGTCAAAAAAGCAGTTGAGGAAGGAATTTTCACTACCTATTCTTTTGATAATCAAAAAGAGAGGCTCATTGAGCTTTTGAGGAAAGTATGTAGAGTGAGCGTGGAAACGGTGGCGATTTTGAGGGAAATGGAGGAGTAGAGTTTTTTGTATCAAAAACTAAAATTGCTGATAGCACGTTTTATCTAAAAAGAATATTCCTTTACTTTAAATAATAAAATTATGACACAATTAACACTTCAAATTACGGATAACAGTAAAATGGAATTCCTTTTAGAACTTCTCAAAAGAATGGAGTTTGTAGAATTTGTTTCTTGTCAATCGCAAGAAAGTTTAGCAGAAAACGAAAACTTTGATGTAGAGCAGTTTATAGAAGATATTTATACAGAAAGAGAAAAATCAAAGCAAGAACTTAGTAATAAACTAGATGAGTTGTTTTAAAGGAATAGATTTATGATACAAGTTGTAGTAGATACAGATATTTTGTCTTATTATTTATTCAAGGATTATCCAGTTCTTACAAAGAACTTCAATGCTTATCTTGATATAATGGGATATATAAATATTGCTCGTCCTACTGTTTTCGAAGTAGAAAGTGGACTTAGAGCAAAAAATGCGTTTGGGAAATTAGACAAATTTCAAGATTTTATAACCAAACATAAAATACTAGAACTTACAGAACACTCTGCACACTTATCGGCAAAAATGTACGCAACTTTAAGACAAACAGGTCTTCATTCTGGAGTAAATGATTTGTATATAGCTGGTATCGCCTTAGAAAATAATCTAGCCATCTGTACAAATAATACAAAGGATTATGAAAATATTTCTAATCTTCAAATCGTTAATTGGCTTGAATAATTAAAAAGAACAACTCGTTGAGCTTTTGAGGAAAGTATGTAGAGTGAGCGTGGAAACGGTGGAGATTTTGAGGGAGATAGAGGAGTAGAAGTAGACGAAAAATGTAGTTCTAAGATTAAACTGAATAAGATTTCAAAAATCTTTACTTTGTGTTTTCATTTTTTGTAAATAGCTTTGTGGAAAGTTCATATATTTTGACGCAATTCTACTATTCAATTTAACAAAATGAAGTACTTATTATTGATCTTTATTTTATTTATCTCTTTACAAAATATCGTTCTAGCACAAAAGCCAAAACTAAACTCAATTGGTTTAGATTTTGGTGGATATGTCGTTGTAGTTCCAGAAAGTGCTTCAATAGAAAATAGAGAAAATCCATATATGAATTCTTCTAGTAATATTGTCGGTTTATTTTATGAACGATTTTTAGAAGAAAAGCCATTTAGTTTCAAAGCAGGTATTTATGTTAATAGACAATTTGATGCTCTCATTTCCTATCATTTTCCTGTAGAAGTTAATGGACGGCTAGTAGGGAGAGAATTAAATAATCCATTTTTTTTAGGATATACAGCAGGATTTAGTTATAACTCCATTAGTGAAATAGTAACGGGATTTGCTCTTCTTTCTCAAGGAGTTTCCTATGATATTTCTATTATAAAAAACTCTTATATTGTACCACATATTGGATTAAATACAGGATTTAATTTGAAAAATTTTCGTTTGACAGGTTCGTTTTTATATCATCCTTTTGTCCCAAAATTCATAGAATACGAAACAAAGTATCAGAAAGATGGACGAGAAATAATAGAATATGCAAATAATAAAAGTACAGGAGTTTCTCTTAGAATTGGTTTAGGTTATAGATTTTAATTGTTTATTTTATTAAATTATTTCCCACAAAAAAAACCGAAATTCAAATCTATTGAATTTCGGTTTTTTTATGCTTTATATTTTCACGACACTTGGAAAGTGTCGGCTACATTTAACCCAAATAAGGTTTCAAAGCCTTACTACGTGTGGTATGACGAAGACGACGAATTGCTTTTTCTTTAATCTGACGTACACGCTCACGAGTAAGATTGAATTTCTCTCCAATTTCTTCCAACGTCATTGGGTGTTCTCCGTTAAGACCGAAGTAAAATGTAATTACATCAGCTTCACGAGGAGTAAGTGTTGATAAAGCACGCTGAACTTCACGACGAAGTGAATCATTCATTAGCTCCGAATCGGGCTTATCTTCTGTGTCATTTTCCAAAACATCAAGAAGCGTATTGTCCTCTCCCTGTACAAAAGGTGCATCCATAGATACATGACGACCCGAAATTTTGAGTGTATCAATTACTTCAGCAGGTGTAATTTCTAGTTCATCAGCTAACTCTTCTGGAGAAGGCTCACGCTCATAACGTTGTTCTAGCTCAGAAAACGTTTTTGAGATTTTGTTAAGTGAACCAACACGATTGAGAGGAAGACGAACGATACGAGATTGCTCTGCCAATGCCTGTAAAATTGATTGACGAATCCACCAAACAGCATACGAAATAAACTTAAAACCACGAGTTTCATCAAAACGTTGTGCTGCTTTGATAAGTCCTAGATTTCCCTCATTAATAAGGTCTCCTAAAGAAAGTCCTTGGTTTTGGTATTGTTTTGCTACCGAAACTACAAAACGCAAATTGGCTTTTGTCAATTTCTCTAATGCGATTTGATCGCCATCACGAATACGTTTTGCCAAATCTACTTCTTCGTCAGGAGTAAGTAAATCCACTTTTCCAATTTCTTGGAGGTATTTATCTAGTGACTGACTTTCTCTGTTAGTTATCTGTTTACTGATTTTTAGTTGTCTCATCTATGTTGGTCTATTTTTAGTTTCCTATGTAAAAAGGTATTCGATATTTTTGTGTATATATAATTGAGTTTTTATTTTTTGTATAAAAACTACGTAGTTGTCTGTAAATTATGTGCTTTAAAATAGTAGCGTATCTGAAGTATTGTTATTTAAGACGCTAAATTAGAACGCATTAGAAACTCTTTTGTTTTAATATAAGTTTAAATTTATCAATCAAAACAGAAAGATAATACGTAGTTGTCAGTAAATAAGTTTTGATAAAATAGATAGCAAAAATCGTTCTAAAAGGACTTTTTACAAATGATTTGAAAGTAAGTAGATGTAATATAGAATTGATATTTTTCTACTGTTTAATAACATACAGTTCTCTACCACAAAATTAACTACCGCCTCAAACAAAACTATCAGAATAAAATACTGTTTTTGTGAAATTTATTTTTTTAGCTTTTGTAAGAATTAATAAGTTAATTCTTCTTTTTTAGAGATTTGGACTTTAAATGCTATCAATCCCTAACTAATCATGATTTATGTTTAACCCCATTATATAGCTGTTAATATTCTTTCTGAAAAGCTCCCTCTTTTAAAACGATAGCAGTAATTTTGCTTACTTTTGCTTCATTTTCCCACATTTTTATTTTTGAACTATAGTTTGTATCATCAAAAACGATGTATCTTGCTTTGATAGCTGCAAGTTCTGAAAGCTCATAAATTGGATTATTACTTATCCAAACAATTTCTATATTATCTAATTTGGGGAGAAATTTGGTTTCTTTATCTAGCTTTTTATTCCACAACAGAATGGTTTTATTATTCCAGATGATTATTTTTCCACCATTCCAATTACGAATTTGTATAATTTTACTGTTTTTTTCAGAAGCAGCACTATCTGTATTTTCTGTGTAAGTCGAATCCAGATTAATGAGCCTATTCTTCGTTTTTCCATTTGCAAGTAAATCTGAGGTAAGCCAATAACTTTGAGCCTCTTTATTGTAAAAGCTAGACGAGTCTAAAAGCGTAACACTTCTTCTTCCTTCTTGCAAAGAAAGAGCAAAACCTTTTCTTATTTGATAAAAAACTAATCGTTTCTGATTTTCTGCCCCTATATTTTTATTCAAATTTATTCCGCAAAAAAGCAAAGTACATAACAAAGAAAAGTAAAAGAAAATTCGTTTTGGTAAAAGAAAAAAGCAAAATAAACCTATCATAATAGCGTATAAAAGCATACTTTCAACAAAACTAATTCTGATATTTTCCAAAACAGAGAAAGGTAATTTTTCTATAAAAAAGATGGCATCATTTGTAATTTTGATAAACCAAGACAAGCACATTCCTAGAAAAACACCTATTGTTCCATTAATGAAACTAAACAAAATTATGAGTATCGAACCACACAAAATAACCACAGCAGCAGGAATAACTACAAAACCAGATAACCAAAAATAGGTTGGAAATTGATGGAAATAATACAGACAAATAGGAAAGGTAATAAGCTGTGCAGCGATAGAAACGGTCAGTAATTGCCAAAAATAATTGATAATTTTGTTAGGTGCTTGCCACATTTTGGCAATTTTGGGTTGGATAAGCACAATTCCCAAAACTGCTAAATAAGATAATTGGAAACCAACTTCAAAAAGCATATACGGACTCATAACCAGCAAAATAAGAGCAGAAAAAGCTAGATTATTATAAATATTTGAATGTTTACTAAAAGAAAAACCAATCTGAATAATGGCAAACATAACCGAAGCACGAAGTACAGAAGGCGATAATCCAGTAAGAAAAGCATAACCAAACAACACACTCAAAATCAGTGATAAATAAATATATTTTGTGTACCTATCCTTCTTCAAAAATGCAAATAGCAGAGCAATTATTCCACTCAAAATACCTACATGAAGACCCGAAACAGCCAGAACATGAGTAGCTCCAGCAGAACGATACGCATTTTTCACTTCGCTATCAATTCCATCTCTAATACCTAAAAATAATGCACTTGCTACTCCGTAACTCTGTTTTGAAGGTAACGTTTCTCTCAAAATACTATCTGAATAGACACGAAAATGAATTGCTTTTTTACGAAACTCTTGTAAAAAGCTCAAATTACTTTCGCTTTCATTATCATTTACCAAAACGACATCATAGGAATTAATGAAAGCCTGATGCCAAATATAATGGTACTTCAAGTATTTTTGATAATCAAATGAAGAAGGATTTTCTGGTGGATTTGTCAGAATGGGAGAACCTTTTATGAGTAACTCATCACTAAAATTATATAGTTTTTGAGGTAGTTTTGTGAAATTTGTATCGTTCAGAAATTCGTTCTTCTTGAGATAAATCAATACTTTTCCTTCTGCTAATTGCCACATTTTTTCTGTACGAATTTTTTCTATTTCAAACTCAAACTTATAGGATTTATCTCTTTCTTGAATTTCTGAAACTATTTTTCCCTGATAGGCTAAAACTGTTTTTTTACTATTTGAATTATTTTTTAAATGTAATGGTCTTTCTTTTGGCTCTACCTTCGAAACTAAAGCTATTCCTATAGCTATAAAAAGGCTCATTAAAGCAAACAAACGAAGCCCCGCAAAACGAGTTTTGAATAATATTTTTGCAAAAAAATGAATTCCGAAATAAGCTATGAAAAAAGTAACACAAATTGCTAAGGCAAAAGTCAAACTAATTTGAGAATACTCACCTATCAAAATTCCACTAATCAAAAATATAATTATCCTAACAAGTGGATAAGAATCCCAACGAAAAAGAGGTTTGTCTCTTACATTCATCTTTGTTTTGTTTGGTAATTAGTTGAAACAATAACCTTGTGTAATTTTGAAAAATAGAACTTAATCAAAAATACAAAATTAAAATCATTTTATAATGATACATTATGGCAAATAAAAAAACTCATATTTTAATTATAAAAATTAAAATATGAGTTCAAAATCCATACTTCAGAACAGTCTGTGAAGTCTGTTATATAAAATTAGTTGTTTCTACGAGGCGGACGAGAATCGCCTCCTCTACTGCTTCCACCACCACTTCTGCTATCTCTCCCATTACCACGACTTCCACCACGGTCATTTCCTCCTCTGTCATTATTTCTAGGTGGACGCTCTTCGTAGCCTTCTGGTTTAGGCAATAATACTTTTCTTGATAAACGGAATTTGCCAGAACGCTGATCAACTTCCATTAATTTAACTTGAATTTCTTCGCCTTCTTCCAAAACGCCTTCCATAGTAGCCAAACGCTCCCAAGTAATTTCAGAAATATGAAGTAAGCCTTCTTTGCCTTTCATAAATTCTACAAAAGCACCAAATTCAGTAATTTTTTTAACTGTTCCTTCATATACTTTTCCTTCTTCTGGTGGCGTTACGATTTCTTCAACAATCGATCTTGCTCTATTAAGTACTTCTTTGTCAGTTGCAAAAATAGAAACACGTCCTGCATTATTTACTTCTTCAATAGTAATTGTTGCACCTGTTTCACGCTGAATTTCTTGTACAATTTTTCCTCCAGGTCCGATAACTGCACCAATAAGCTCACGAGGAATAATAATTTGATGAATACGTGGAGCGTGATCTTTTACTTCTGTGCGAGCTTCTGTAATGGTTTTGCTCATTTCGTTCAAAATGTGTAAACGACCTTCTTTTGCTTGTAGTAATGCTTTATGCAAAATTTCATACGAGAGTCCATCAATTTTGATGTCCATTTGATATGCCGTAATTCCGTTTGCTGTTCCTGTAAGTTTGAAATCCATATCTCCCAAGTGATCTTCATCACCCAAAATATCCGAAAGAATAGCAAATTTTCCTGTTTCACTATCCGAAATCATACCCATTGCAATACCAGAAACGGGTGCTTTAAGGTGTACTCCTGCATCCATAAGAGCCATCGAACCAGCACAAACAGTAGCCATGGAAGACGAACCATTTGATTCCAAAATATCCGAAACTACACGAACTGTATAAGGATTATCTTCATACGAAGGCAAAATATTTTTCAAGGCACGCATCGCCAAATTACCATGTCCTACTTCACGACGACCTGGTCCACGATTCGGACGAGCTTCTCCAGTAGAAAATGCAGGGAAATTGTAATGCAAAATAAAACGATTATAACCCGAGTTCATCGCTCCATCAATCATTTGTTCGTCTAGTTTTGTACCTAGCGTAACTGTTGTGAGCGACTGTGTTTCGCCACGAGTAAAGACAGCCGAACCGTGTGCAGAAGGTAAATAATCAATTTCTGACCAAATAGAACGAACTTCATTTGTTTTTCTTCCATCAAGACGTATTCCTTCATCTAAAACAAAGTTACGAGCAGCCGATTTGTACATTTTTTTGAAATATGTACTGACCAATTTCATATTCACTTTTTCATCTTCTGTGGTCTTCTGGAAGCGTATCGGTATATGATTGTTTGATTGCTTTAAAATTATCGCCACGTTCTGACTTGCTGTTTGAAGTTCCAGCTTTTACAGAATCATAAATTGCTTGGTAATAATTTTAATGAAGCATTTTTTCTAATTCTTCATCTGCCTTCTGGTTGCAAATGAACTCGCTTTTCTGTACTCCCAACAAGCTCTGCCATTTCTCTTTGCAGTGTACATTGTAACTTAATAGTTTCGTGTGCTACTTGAATTGCTTTTAATAAATCTTCTTCACTTACTTCTTTAGATTCTCCTTCTACCATCATAATATTGTCATATGTTGCAGCGACAATACATTCCAAACTTGCTTCTTCCATTTGAGCAGGCGTTGGATTGATAATATATTCTTCTCCTAGCTTAATTACTCGCACTTCTGACATTGGTTCTAACATTGGTAAATCAGAAACTGCAATGGCAGCCGAAGCAGCAAAACCAGCCAAGGCATCAGGCAAAACATCGCTATCAGCAGAGATAAGCGAAATCATAATCTGAGTTTCGTTGTGGTAATTATCTGGAAAGAGAGGACGAACAGCTCTATCTATAATTCTTGAAATCAGAATTTCGTGGTCTGACAATCTTCCTTCACGCTTCAAAAAACCACCAGGAATACGACCATTAGAGGCAAATTTTTCTTGGTAATCTACTGACAAAGGGAAAAAATCCATTCCTTCACGAGCTTCTTTTGCACCTACTACGGTAGCCAAAAGCATCGTTTTTCCCATTCTTACTACTACTGCACCACTTGCTTGTTTGGCTAAAACGCCTGTTTCTACACTTATTTCTCGTCCGTCTGGGAGAGAAACCGTTTTTATAATCGGATTTGGTTTCATTTACGTTTTTTATTTTTTGTGTTTATTTGTTACGAAGATACAGTTTTTTTTATATTTCAATTAATTTTTTGAAGTCGTTTGTTGTAAGGACACCAACAATGGCAGGTATTCAATTAATTTTTTGAATGTGATTCCGTTCCGTTAGGAACTTTATATTGGTAATGTTTTATCACATTCGAACAAAATACTATACATATACAACTCCTAGGGAGTAAATGAGATGTTAATTTGTTAATTTTGCTACCAATATAAAACTCCTAACGGAGTAAAAATCAAAATTTATTATTGGCTTAATTATATTGAAAATGCAAAAAAGGAATTCTCAAAATTATTTCTAATCTTGAAAATTCCTTTTTTATAAAAATCTTAATCAAAAATTTAGTTCAATTACTTACGAATTCCTAATTCTTTGATGATAGCACGGTAACGCAATACGTCAGTTTTGATAAGGTAATCTAACAAACTACGACGCTTTCCTACCAATTTCAAAAGACCTAAACGACTTGCGTGGTCTTTTTTGTGAATTTTCAAATGTTCAGTAAGGTAGTTGATACGGTGTGTAAAAAGAGCGATTTGAGATTCTGAAGAACCTGTATCTTTTTTACTTTTAGAAAGACTATTTTTTTCAAAAATTTCTTCTTTTGCTGCTGGGTCTAAATATGCAACTCTTGCCATTTTTTTTATTTGTTTTTGTACAAACTTATATAATTTTGTACGGTTTGATTAAATGCTAAGGTCAATTCTTTATCACACCATTCAGTCTTAGATTTATGTTTTGTGATTCAAAACGAAGTATTTCATTCATTTCTGACTAAATCCAACCTCGGCAATCATCTTTATAGATAACTGAATGGAGTGCAAAAGTACGACGTTTTTTTTGGAAATGCAATTATTCAAAAGATTAAAATTTGTAAGCAACACCAAGCATCAAACCCAAACTTTTCTGACGAAAACGGTCATTATCAAAAGCAAATTTTTGGTCTGTTGTGTATTCTGAAAAGATAAAATTAACTACCTGCACGAATAGCAATTTTTTCACTTGCATCATAATGAGCATAGATTTCAGAATTCAGACTTCCAATATCATAATCTCCTGTCAGCAGAACATTAAAATTTGTAACCGAAGCATTTGAAGAAGTAGTAGCAATATTTTCGCTAAAGGAAGAAAAAGTACTTGTTTGGTCTTTTCCAAAACTAAAACCAATGGCATCAATATTAAATCCTAAACTAAATTTGTCAGAGAATTTATACATTAAAAAGATTGCAGCATTCAAAGAATTGGTTTGAGCAGTCGGCATAAATAAAGTATCTAATTTTTCCTCGTTTTGAGGTTTGAAGAAATTACCTTCCGAAATATCAGCAGGAGCAGTTACGAAATCTCCATTTCTGCCAAAATAAGAAGTAAAACGAACACCATAACCAACATAAAAACGCTTTTTGAAAGCAACAGGGTGCAAACGAGAATAAGCAATAGCACCAGCAAAACCTCCATTATAGATTCCTGCTGAGAGATTTATATCTGAATAAATTTGATTTGTAATTTTTGCTTCTGTTTCCTCTTGAGAATAACTGTAGTTAGGAAAAAACAACGTAAGCATAAAAATAAAGGGTGCGAAAATTTGTACTTTTTTCATAAAAAACGATTTCTTAAAGTTAAAATAAATAAGTAGTTATTGAATTATCTGTCCCTTTTTTTTAAAAATACAAAATCTATTCTAAAACTGATAGAATAATTTTTCCTTTATTTTTGTTTTCTTTCATATGTTGGTGTGCTTGCTCTGCCAAAGTCCAATCGAAAATTGTATCAATGACTGGTCTTAACTTTTGTTTTTCAAATAATGGTAATGCAAATTCTGAAAACTGTTTTGTCAGTTCTCTTTGATATTCCAAAGAACGAGAACGCAACGTCGAGCCTGTAATTTGAATTCTTTTCATCAATATTTTTGAAAGGTTTGCCTTTTCTAATTTTGCACCACTCATAGCTGCCAAAATAGCCATTTTTCCATCAATAGAAATACAGTCCATGTTTTGTTCCCAATAATCCTTACCTATAAAATCAATGATATAATTTACTCCTTTATCATTCGTTTCCTCTAAAATTACCTCTGCAAAATCTTCATTATTATAATCAATTACTACATCAGCACCTAGATTTTGACAAAATTCATGCTTTGATTTTGAAGCTGTAACAAAAACTTTCATTCCAGATATTTTACATAACTGAATAGCTGCCGAGCCGACACCACTAGCACCAGCATGAATCAAAATTGATTTCTGAATTTTATTATTATCATTCCTATTTCCTAACTCCCATTTCCTATCTTCTGGATTCTCCTTTCCGTGTCCTAATTCCCATGTCCCAATCCCTGTATTCCCCAACAACGTCCAAAAAATCGTTTGAAAAGCTGTCAGAAATACTTCTGGAATAGCTGCTGCTTCTTCAAAAGAGAAATGCTTTGGTTTTGAGATTGCCATTTTTGCATCAATGGTAGCGTATTCTGCATATCCTCCACCTCCAATAAGTCCGAAAATTTCATCACCTATTTTATGGTTTGTTACTTTTTTACCAATTTCTGTTACTTCTCCTGCTATTTCTAAACCTAAAATTGGTGATGCTCCTTTCGGTGGTGGATATTTTCCTGTTCGTTGCAAAAGGTCTGCTCTATTTAAGGCTGTTGCTTTTACTTTTACCAAAATTTCGTTTTCTGATGGAATTGGTTTTTCTATTTCTCCTATATATAAAGGTTCGTTTGGATTTTCAGAATTATATAAGATGGCTTTCAAATTGATTTTTAGTTTGGGTTAGAAAATCTAATGTAGTCCGAAAGCTAAAGCATTCGGTACATTTTACTCACTCTAAAGAGTAAGCTACAAAAAAAACCTATTTACTTTTGTATAAATAGGTTTCCTTATTATTATAAAATTACACTCTTAACTTTCTGGAGTTGGAGGAGGCGTTGATGTATCTGAACTAGAAGAAGCATTTTGAGCCAATCCTAATTTTGCCTTCAATTCTAAAAGAGAAGCCGACGAAGATGAAGACGAACGAACCAAGTGCTTTTTCTACATCATCATCAATAGACGTACTCATGGCTGCTATTTCGCCATACGATTCTGCCAATGCTTCATCTTGTGCCACTTTTTCCTTCATGCGTTCGAGCATAGCTACTGTGCCACTAGAGTCTAGTTGCGACATTTGCTTATTGATTTTCTTGGTAGCAGAACTCACTTTCGAACGAGCTTTCAAGGTACGAAGTTCGTTTTCATACGTACCTACTTTTGATTTTAGCGTCTGAATATTTTGATTCATTTTCGCAACATGCTGCTCGTGTCCTGCCATTTCTTTTCCTGTACGTTCTGCTTGCTGTTGTGCTTCTTCTTTTTTACGAAGCATTTCAGAGGCCAAACGGTCAGCTTCTCCTGGATCTAACTCGCCAGTTTGTGCTTTTTGAAGTAACAAAACTGCTTTCTGTTCGTAATTTTTAGACTGAGAAAGAAATTGCTGATGATCACGTTTTGCACGAATAGCTAATGCTTTCAGTTCTGCTAACCCTTGTAAACTCTCGTTAAGATTCCCCTTTAAATCACGAATTCCTTGTTCGGTCATCTTGATTGGGTCTTCTAATTTATCTATTGCGCTATGAGCCTCTGATTTGCCCATGCTAAAAAGACGTTTGAATATAGACATATTTATAGTTGCTTTAAGTTTCTGTTTAAATTTTTAATTCTCTTTATTTATATACTACAAATAAATTGGTAATTATGCGATGTAAATATTTTTGCTACTTATAGTATAGCAATATAATTGGATAAAACTGCAACTTTTCGTTTTATTAAAAAGTTAAAGGTATTTTATCAATTACTAACCTGAAACTCTTCTTTTGCTGTACCTGTGTCCGCTTTTGCAAAATCTAAAAGATGTTCTGAATATTCTGCCATTAACAATTTGAGTGAATTAATAGAACCTTCAAGTTCGTTTAGGTCTAAGTTTTCGAGTTGAAGTGTATCTCTAAAGAGTAGTTTTCGTCCTGTTTCGTCAAGTGAAAAAGCTCCATGAACAATTTCTCTGTTCTTTTGAAGCAAACGAGTAAGCGTTTTTTCATCGACATGTTTTAGTTCGAGGATATATTGCTCAATAATTAAGATAGGATCTTCACAATCAACTACTAAATTACGAATGCCCTCTTCTTCATCATTGACAATAAAAAGTTCTTCTTCAGCATCTTCTGCTGTAATATCGTAGCCTAGTTCGAGCAAGTAATCTCTTACAATCTGAAAGTGGTCTTTCATAAAAGTTGATAAGTTAAGTTTGATTGAATGTTAAGTCTATTCTTATAGCCTAAGGAAATAATCCTTTAAAATAAGATTTTTTTATGAAAAAACAGAATTAAAGCGTATTTTTTTCTAAAATTTATTTTTTATTACGTAAATACGAAATTTTTTATCCCTTTATTATAACGTGAACTCGGGATTATATTGATTGATTATCAACAAGTTATAGTGTATTTTTCATGTATCGGTACTGACCTATCGGTCTGACCTTGATAAAGTTAGGTCAGTCTCGTTAGAGCAGACCGAAAACAATATAATCAGTTTTAAATAAATAAAAAGCCTATCTCTAATCCCGAGTTCACGTTATTATACGAAAAATAAATGGTTTATGTTTGTGTTTTCCAAATTTTGAGAGTCCTTCCAGAAGTCTCTCAATAGTTAGGTATGTAAATTATTGACAAAGTTTTTTAATTAATTTACAATTTTATAATCGGATAAGGATAATTCCCACCTAATGAAATTTCATATTTTTCTAACTCCTTTGGTGTAAGTTTGTAAAGTGTATGAACCAAAGTATCAGGGACGTCTGTAAGCTGCGACAACCAATATTTTACAAAATCACCGTTTCCATCATAATCTCTAGCTTGCTTGATGATATTAAAATAACGGTTTTCTCGTGGGTCATTTCCTACTCCTGCAACATATGCCCAGTTTGCCCAGTTACTTGTAACATCGTAATCTATCAATTTTGTTTCGAAATAAGAAGCTCCCCAACGCCAATCTAATTTCAAATCTTTGACTAAAAAAGAAGCTACATTTTGCCTTCCCCGATTAGACATAAAACCAGTTTCGTTGAGTTCTTTCATATTTGCATCAATAAAAGGAATACCTGTTTTGGCATTTTTCCATTTATCAAATAATTTCTTATTCTGCTCATTTTCAAAATGCTTTTCTAGTGTTTCTCTATCTTTTCCATAAATTCGTTCTAAGTTTTCGTTGTCTTTCATTCCTTCCAAAATGAAAATTTTATTACCAAATTTTGCAGCAATAAACTTAAAATACTCTCTCCATAAAAGTTCGAATTTTAACCAATAGGTGGATTGATTACTTTTTACTTCCTTTTCATATTTTTCTACTTCGTGCCAAATAGTCTTTGCAGAAATAGAACCGTTTGCTAGCCAAGCCGAAAATTTGGAAGAATAATCGCCTCCTAAAAGTCCGTTTCGGGTTTCTTTATAGGTTTGCAGTAAATTAGATTCAAAGAGATAATAATTTAATCGCTGTAAGGCTGCCGTTTCTCCTCCTTCGTATTCCAAAACTGCTTTTGGATTTTGCAATGATTCTATTTCCGTTTCTGCAAAACCAAAATCTGCTAAAGTTGGAATTTCTGTTTTGTCTAATTGACTTGAAGAATTATCTTTTTCTGACTTACTTTCTTTCAATTCTTTTAATTGATTCGGAATAGAAACAGGCTTCAAAACTGTGGAATTTTTTTCTACTTTTTTTCTAAACTCTGTAAAAATATTTGGCAACTTTTCTAGTTGAAAAGGTAAATCTTTAAAATCATAAAGCGTTTGTTGGAATGTTAAATCTAAATTGATAGTTGATTTATCTAAAACTCTTTTTACTTTGCTTTCCAAATTTATTTCCTCAAAAGTTATTTCTTTCGAACTAAAAATGGTTTCTATTTCTAATTTTTTGGTAAGATTTAATAAAATTTCTTCTGTTTTTCCTTTATAAACAAATAAATCTGAACCGTATTTTTGAAGTTGTTTTTGTAAATTATTTACAGATTCTAATAAAAAATTAGTTCTGAAAATTCCTGTTTTGGGTAAATCTAGTTCTGTTTTCTCAAAATTTGTTTCCTCAAAAATATAGACTACAATTACCTTATTTCCTGTATCAAAAGCTTTTTTTAAAGCTAAATTGTCATTTAATCGTAAATCGTTGCGAAGCCAAACTAATACATTTTTCATTTATTTTTTTTGCTAGGTTATGACTTTTACAAATTGATTTTTATATGTACTTTTATTCACAAGAGAGGGTTGAAACTCTATCCAATTGATAAATACCAAATTTTGTTTTTTGAAAGTCTTATAATTGTATCTTTTCTTGATTAAACTATCTAATACTTTGAAGTGTACTGATAATTAAAATAACTAAACTCAAACAGTTGCAAACTGTTTGCTAGTTTATATTAAAAAACTACCCCAAAACTCAAACCAGCTCTAGGCAAAACTCCTTGATATATCCTATTGAAAATTCCATTGTGCCAACGCAAAATATCTTGATGTTTTGTATTTTCTGTACTCTGAATTTCTGTTTGTGTCTCTACATTTGCAGCTCTATATCCTCCACCAACATACAAATCAATAAAAAAATGTTCGGCAAAAGTCTGTTGAAAGCCAAATTGAATTCCTCCACTTAGAGCTTCTATATTTCTTGTTCCCTTGTACGATAAAGGAGTAAGATTACCTTGAATATCGAAATAATCTATGTTTTGATAGTCATAATTTTGTTCAAACTGTTCTGCTCTTGTCCAGATTCCTACATAAATTCCCTGTTGATACGATTTTTCATTAAAGTTTGTACGAACCTTAAAACGCTTTACATAAAAACGATATTGCATTTCTAAATTATACCCATTTTCTTGAAGATATTCATTACTAAAACCTGTAATTCCTGCATACAAATTAAAACTCCTGTCTTGATATTTATTAAAACGCTGAATTCCAATTTGTAAAGTAGAACGAAAAATATAGGTGGGAACAAAGGAAATAGCCGTTTTTTTGGGTGGCAAAATCTGATTTTGATTGTTTTGCTGCTCTTGTGTTTGTTGTGCCTTTACTAGATTTATGGAACAATAAAAAGCTATAATTCCTATAAAAAATAAAATAGTGCAGAATAATTTTGACGAGAAATAGTATTTCGTAAAGTCGGTTTTTAATATTTTCATATTTTATAATTATCTAATTGATTGATTAAACGAATTATTTATACCTATTTTTGATTTATAATAAAGTCAGTTTTTTGTTATTCTTACTGAACGGATTTTTCGTAATAGCGTTAAGTCTAATATCACAAGAATACAACGCATATCAAAGTGTACGCTACAAAAATACATTAAACTTTTAAATAACTTTTATTATGGACAATACAGAATTACATCAACAAAATACGGCTGCTTGGAGAGTTCAAACTTGGGTTTCATTTCTATTTGCTTTTGTAGGTACAAGTGCAGGAATTGCTTATTTACCAGCCGATTGGTGGATAAAAGGGTTTTTATTAATGGGAATGTTTTTTACAGTTGGCTCTGCTTTTACGCTTTCCAAAACCATTAGAGATGACCACGAAAGTACCAAGATGATTAATAGAATTAAGAATGCCAAAACTGAGCGAGTTTTGAAAGATTTTGAATAATGGGGGAATAACAAATGGGGAAAATGCACTTATAAAAATTATTATTACTTCAATATGAGTGTCATTGGTAGAAATCACAACAGTTACTTACTAGCTACAGCGTAGCTTTACCTTGGTAGAACAAGAATAAAAAATGATTTAAAAAGCTACAGAGTAGCGTAACTTTATTTCTAATTACAAGGTTTCGCTACGCTGTAGCTCTACTAAAGTGCGTTTTTGATGTTCTACCAAGGTTACGTTGCGCTGCAACTGAATATCAATTATCCAAAATGACACTCATATTGATTACTTTTAAATCTACTTTTTAGTTTATACAATTATGAAAAATTCATCTTCCGAGCTTAGTGCATCTTTAGTAGGTATTACCTTCTTAGTTTTGATTGTTTTTGGAGTCTTGAAATGGCTTCAAATTCCGACAGGCGATTTCATGGATTGGGCAATTGGAGTGGGAATTTTTTGGTGGCTTCTGCTTATCACAACTGTTCCTTGGAATATGCACTTTAAGGCAAAAGAGATTTTGTCAGACGTAAAAGAATCTCAAAAAACAGGAATTAAGGTTGAGAATATAGATATTGATTATGCTCAAAAAATCTCAAAAACGTATCTCATTGTAGCTATTTTGCTACATATTCTTTCTGCTGTCGGTCTTTATATTTTGGCAAAAACGGGTATTAGTGTTGTAGGTTATATTGGTGCTGCCTTTGCACTTGCACTAACTGCTCTGCGTCCTTCGGTTAGATTCTATGATTATATTTCGTATCGCCTCTCTAGTATGCAGGAAAGAATAAAATATCCTAGACAAGATATAAATAAAGTTACTTCTGACTTGGAACAGTTGAAGTATGAAGTTTTGGCATTGACTGAAAAGTTAGATGCAGAAAACCCTACTTCTTGGGCAAGTAGAAAGGAAAATGAAAATCAACAGCTCAAAGAATCGGTAAGGCAAGTTCAACGAGATTTTGAAACGTTTAATCTACAAATCAATTCTCAGCAACAACAGCTTGTAAAACAAACCGAAAATAAAATTGCCTCACTTTCAGAAGATGCACAATTTCTAAATCAAGCTAGACAGTTAGTTCGATTTATTAAGGATGCATAAACTGTCAAAACATGAATAGAAAATTAAAAATAGTTGTTTTAGCTTGTTTACTATCTTTCGTCCTTTATGCTTTAGGAGGAAAATTTATTGCTAGTGTATTAGAAAGCTCATCCATTTGTCATTCATCAAATTTATATGAATCTCAAAAAAATGGTTTTTTCAGAACTTTTTATGAACTAACTGACGAAAGTAAAAAAATGATGGATAGTTTAAACCTTAGAACAGATACTATTTGGACTGAAAAATTGCATGGTTACAGTGCTGGGTATTTTGGTGTTTATTCTAAAAAAGAACTTAACTACTTGAGTTTGGCGTTTCCAGTTCAGAATATCCTGACTAAAGATATTTATCTTTTTTATGACCTAGAGTTAGATAGCAAACAACGCCTTTTTACAAGTGGCTATGACATACCAAACAACAGATACAATTTCTCTCCAAAATACTTAGAAGACACTCTATATGTCCTGATAAAAAGGAAAGATAGTGTTGAAAGTTGGAGAAAACCAAATAGAGTTGGAACACTTACTTTGGTACGACAATAAAACCCATACTACTAGACATTTTTCAAATAAATAGGTCAGTCCCAAAGGGCAGACCGTCTACTAAGACTAAAAATAGGAGAAATTGACTACAAACGGTCTGCTCTACGAGGCTGACCTATACTGCAATTATTAAAAATGTCTAGTAGTATAAATAACACCTTAAAAATTCATTAAAAAAGCCTTATAAAATTTCCATAAAAGAAACTTTATAAGGCTTTGTATTTATCTGCAAAAATCATAGAATTTCAAATTTACGTGTTTTTTCGTAATTCGTAATTCGTAATTTTTAATTAAAAACTTATGACCAAAGCTTGTACGCATAATCATTTTTCTCAATCATAATATCAGCAATTTCATGACGAAGATCACGCTGATTGATTGGCTCGTGTTTCGTAAAACGCTTCAATCCCATCAACATAACACGCATTTCATCACCTTTCACAAAACAAGAAATTGCTTCACGTCCTTTTTCTTCCAATTTATTTACTGCTAATTGAAGATATAGTGTAGCTAATTTTGCTTTCATTCCATCAGCACTTTCTCCGTGATGACGAACTAATTTTTCAGCACGCATAACGGACGTTTCGGCTGCATATACTTCAATAATCATATCTGCTACTGCCATAAGCAAAATTTGTTGGTCATTTAATTTATTGCCAAACGTTTGAGCGGCTTTTCCAGCTACCATCAAAACAGCTTTTTTCATACGACCAATAAGCTCTTTTTCTGATGCAAATGCTTCTGTACGGTCAATATTTGCAGGTGCAGGCATTTGAAGAAGTTCTTTTCCTACTGCCATTGCATGAGGAAGAATATCCAAATCTCCTTTCATAGCACGTTTCAAAATCATCCCTACCAAAAGCATACGGTTAATCTCATTGGTACCTTCATAGATACGTGCAATACGTGAATCACGATAGGCACGAGCCATAGGAGCATCTTCCGAAAATCCCATTCCACCATAAATCTGAACGCCTTCATCTACTACATAATCAAGCGTTTCAGAACCATGAACTTTAGCAATTGCACATTCGATAGCAAATTCTTCTACGCCTTTTAATTTTGATTCGGCTGCACTCATTCCTGACTGACGCAAGTAAGTAATACGGTCATCAACATCTTTACCTGCTGCATAACACAATGATTCGGTAGCGTAATTACGAGCCGTCATTTCTGCTAATTTGTACTTAATTGCTCCAAAAGAAGAAATCGGAGTACCAAACTGCTTACGCTCATTTGCATAACGAACCGACTGACGGATTACCTGACGACACCCATTAAGAACACCAGCACCCAATTTGATACGTCCGATGTTAAGAACATTTACAGCAATCTTAAAACCATTGCCACGCTTAGAGAGCATGTTTTCAACAGGTACTTTTGTATCATTGAAGAATACTTGGCGAGTAGAAGAACCTTTTATGCCTAGCTTTTCTTCTTCTTCGTTCATTGTAATTCCACCAAAACCTTTCTCAACAATAAATGCAGAAAGATTTTTGTCGTCTTCAATACGAGCAAAAACGATAAGAATATCAGCAAAACCACCGTTTGTGATCCACATTTTTTGTCCTGTAATAGAATAATATTTTCCATCTTCTGACAAAACTGCTTTTGTTTTTCCAGAGTTTGCATCCGAACCCGCATCAGGTTCTGTCAAACAATAACAGGCTTTCCATTCGCCTGTAGCTAATTTAGGAATATATTTCTTCTTTTGTTCTTCTGTTCCGTAGTACAAAATTGGAAGCGTTCCAATTCCTGTATGTGCTCCATAAGCTGTTGAGAACGAACCTGCTGAACCCACAACATCGGCAATAAGCATGGTTGTATTAAAGTTCATTCCAAGACCACCCAAATCTTCTGGAACACCAATTCCTAAAAGACCTAGTTCGCCTGCCTTTTCTAAAAGAGAAGGCATAAGCTGTGGGTCGTCCATCTTATCGATTTTCTTTGCAATAGGCGTAATTTCCATATTCACAAAATCATCGGTAGCTTTCGCCATCATTTGTTGTTCCTCTGAAAATTCTTCAGGAATAAAGATATCCTCTGCTGATGTTTCTTTAATCAAAAATTCTCCACCTCGTAAGGCTTCTTTCAATGCTTCTTGTTCTGCTACTTGTGACATATATTTTGTGTTTAATTTTAGTTAGTAAAATTCTATCTATTTATCTTATCCAATTTGTAAGCAAACAGAACGAATTTCTAAAACAGTTTAGTTTATAGTATAATTATTTTTGAGTACGGATTAGCATATGAATTCTGTAATTTTTTGTTTTCTATTTATGTTTAACTGTCTGTTTGTAAGTTTGATATAAATTAGAAAAGAAGAGAATTACTAATTTACCTTTTGTATGCTTGCATACTATTCTGACAAATTTACTAAAATAAACGTATGCACGACGAATAAAGTTGAGAAAAAATGAAAATAAATCATTTTTTTTTAAAATTTTATGAATTAATTCTGTCAAAATCTTTTTTGAGCAAATAAAACTAGATGCGAAATGATTTTTATTGATAGAATAAAAGGAGATTTTGAAAAATAAGACAATGACTTTAGGTCAGTTATGATTTTCTAATTACAAAGACAACCTAAAAAAGACAAAGCTGTTTTGTGAACTAAATAGTCGTACCTTGCCTTTTCTACCGATTGTCTTTTTGCTCTTCAAAAAATAGTATAAAATAAAATAAAACGAAAATGAATTTATCAGTCAAAATAGCCGACGTACAAACCGTAAATCAATTAGATAATTATTGGACGAAAGAGGATTATATCAACCTTCTCAAAAAATTTGATTTTCCAGATGTAGAACAGATTAAAGAAAACGAGATTTTAGCGTATATGAATATGGCAATTGCAGATTTTGATGCCGTTGAAGCTGCAAAAATTGTCTTAGATTATAAATTGAGCGATCAGTTGAATGAAGGTCAAATTGAAAATATAGCAAACGAAATGTTGAAGGATAAAATAGCGGAAGAATACCCAGAACCTGCACTTCATTTTGATTTATTCAACATCAATCAACTTTTGTACAGAGCTTTTAATGGAACATTTCCAAATACGGAAGCAACTATTATTCATTTGACACTGAAAGGAACAGAAGAGATTACAAAGGAAATTTTGCTCAAATCTATTTCTTATGGACTTAGAGAACACAATTTAGTACAACGCCTTTTTGAAGAGCAGTTAATTGGAAATGAGCCTTTTGAAGATGCAAAAAAAGTGATTTGGAGTTTTAGGAAAGAAGATGATGGTAGTATCCGTAGTATTACATCTAATTATTTTATAGCTAGAGATGATTTTGAGAAAGGTGAATATGAAGTTGAGATTAAGTTTTATGAAGAGGAGGAGTAAAAATGTTATTATTTTTATGTGAAACTATATAAGGAATAAGGAATAATTACGAATTTGAACTACTGAATATCAATTAGTTATAAAATAATAGTTTATTTAAGTCTTATTCCTAAGTAGAGGTTATTCCCTTAAAGATTAAAAGAAAAAAAGACGTACGATTTTTTCCCAAAGCTGAATACTTTTTGATCTATTTGTCTAAGCATGTGCATCAACTTTTTAGGATTTTTGAGGTCTATGACAAATTTTTCATTAAATCACACTTCCTATTTTCTCTCCCATTTTTACAAAAGTTTCCAAATTATTCTGCGTATTCTCTAACAAATCCTCATCTATTTTGAAGTGAGCAGAATCAAATAAAAGCACAATAGTAGAACCACCAAAAGCAAAATAACCCATTTCTTCTCCTTTTTCTATCATTTTATTTGGCTCGTAAGTAGAATTAAGGCTTCCAACCATCGTCGCACCAACAGGAATAATTAATAGATTTCCTTTATTTTCTGTTACTAATTCACAGGTTTCTCTTTTATTCTCACAAAAAACTTTTGTAAAATTATTACGCAAACCAATTGGAGAAACCGAATAATACATTCCTTTTATTTCCTTTGATTTGGAAGGAATTCCTTTGAATGGAAAATGGTATCTGTGATAATCTTCAGGAGCTAAACGCAAAATAAACATAGAAGAATCCTTGTATTTATCCACGAGTTTATCATCTTTTAAAAATTCTTTTAATGTAAATTTTCGTCCTTTTACATAAAAACTATTGACTTCCGAAACCTTTTCAAAAGCCAAAATACGTCCATCACCTGGAGAAACAAGACCGTCTTCTATTTTGCGAGCATTTTCCTTCAATTCTCTATAAAAAAAATCGTTAAAAGAAGTAAATTCATTTATCTCTCTCTTAAACTCGCTCATATCTATATTCAAAGAGTTTACAAAAGATTGAATTTTGCTTGTAGATGAAGGTTTATCCATCATTTTACCGTACAAGTTTGTAATGAATTTTTGTTTGGCAATTGGCAAAAATATTTTTTCTCCAAGTAGATTGTTGTACAAAAAATTCATTAATCCTTCTGCTGGTGGATTTTCAGTCTTTATTTCTCCGTTTGCTCTATTTATATATTTAATCTCCATTTTTAGATAATTGATTTATAGCGTTCTTTATTGAAAGAATGGTTTTGCTTATTGTTTGTTTTGATTTATTATTAAATTCATCAATAGTAAATATATACGTGCAATTTATGAATTTCTATTAAAACGATTTTAAATAACCAAAAAAACAGAAGCAAAACTTTTTTCATTTAGTTCTGTTTTCGAAGCAACACAAAAGTACCCAAAAACTTAAAGAAAATTGACAGCTTCACTTCGCAAAATAATACATATAGACATGGATGCTTTTTATGCTTCGGTGGAGCAGCGAGATTATCCAGAACTGAGAGGAAAACCTGTTGCAGTAGGTGGAAATGGCAAGCGAGGAGTAGTAGCTGCAGCAAGTTATGAAGCACGAAAGTATGGAGTTTATTCGGCTATGTCTTCCAAAATTGCCTTACAAAAATGTCCTGATTTGATTTTTGTGCCTCTTCGTTTTGATGTTTATAGAGAAGTTTCGCAGCAAATTAGAGAAATTTTTTTGGAATATACTGATTTGGTAGAACCCCTTTCTTTAGATGAAGCATATCTTGATGTAACTCAAAACAAAAAACAGTTTCCTTCGGCTACCATTCTAGCCAATCAAATTAGAGAACAAATAAAAACCAAAACTCAACTTACGGCTTCTGCTGGTGTGTCTTTTAATAAGTTTTTAGCCAAAATAGCTTCTGATATTAATAAACCAAACGGGATTTTTACGATTATACCCTCTGATGCTGCAAAGTTTATTGATGAGCTTCCTATCAAAAAATTTCACGGAATTGGTAAAGTAACTGCCAAAAAAATGCATGAGTTAGGAATTTATACAGGAAAAGAATTGAAAAAATGGCAAAAGAATGATTTAATAAAACACTTTGGAAAAACAGGAGGATTTTATTTTCATATTGCTCACGCAGAGGATAATCGCTTAGTAAATCCAAACCGAATCAGAAAGTCTCTTGGAGCAGAACGAACTTTCTCTCAAGATTTGTTTGAAGAAACAGAAATGATAGAAGCACTTCAAAAAATTACTCAAAAATTATCTCCCTTACTTTTAGACAAAAACATAAAAGGCAGAACACTCACATTAAAAATAAAGTACGCAGATTTTAATCAAATTACTCGTAGCCAAACGGTTATTGAAGGCTTACAGACTGAAGAAGAGTTAGAGAAAGTTTATATTCCTTTGCTTCAAAGTATTTTTCCTTTACAGATAGGAGTTCGATTATTAGGTTTACAGATTTCTAATTTGGGTAACGAATCAAAAGAAGTAAAGAATAAAATAGGAATGCAGTTGAGTTTAGATTTTTGAGTAGAAAAAAACATTCTTCTCTTTTTTATTTTCTTCAAATCTTCTTCTGTTCATACTCTTTTTAGGGTAATTTTTTTTTCATTACTAATTGTCCTTTCCTTATAGAACCAAAAATCTCTACCTTTGCCTCATAAAAAATAAACTGAAAAAATAAACCGAAAAAATAAACTAAAAACTAAAAAAACAGACTATGAAAAAATCAGATAAATCAAACCAGACTCAAAAACCATTAATTTTGGTTTCAAACGATGATGGAATTACGGCAAAAGGAATACGAGAATTAGTAGAAATGATGACCCTTTTGGGAGAAGTAATTGTAGTTGCACCTGATAGCCCACAATCTGGAATGGGACATGCAATTACAATTCATATGCCTTTGAAAGTAAGAAAATCTGATGTTTTTAAGGATTTGAATGTAGAGGCGTATGAATGTTCGGGAACGCCTGCCGATTGCGTCAAACTGGCAAAATTTCATTTGTTTCAAAACAGAACTCCTGACTTGGTAGTAAGTGGAATTAATCACGGTAGTAATACCTCTATTAGTGTTTTGTATTCTGGAACAATGTCAGCAGCAATTGAAGGAGCGATTGAAGGATTGCCTTCCATTGGTTTTTCGTTGTGTGATTATGGCGAAGATGCTGATTTTTCTCATGTTCGTTCTCATGTATTGAAAATTGCAGAACAAACACTCAAAAATGGTCTTCCAAAAAATATAGCTTTGAACGTTAATTTTCCTGCTCGTTTTGATAAAGAAACTCAAAAAGAAAATGATATAAAGGGAACAAAAATTTGTCGTCAGGCACATGCACGTTGGCAAGAAAAATTTGATTTGCGAACTGACCCGTATGGTAGAGAATATTTATGGTTGGCAGGAGATTTTGTAAATCCTGATAAAGGCGATGATACCGACGAATGGGCTATAAAAAATGGATATGTTTCAATTGTTCCTTGTCAGTTTGATATGACGGCATATCACGGAATTACGCACATAAATAATGAATGGGATATATAAAACAAATTGGTTGTCTGACAATTTTTGTGGAAGTCGTTGGTGAGACACCAACAACGGCAAAAAAGAGTCATAAATACCTCGCCATTGTCGGTGTCTCACCGACGATTTTACCTTACCACAAAAATTGTCAGACAATCAACAAATTTAGATTTTGAGAAGGTAAATTTTAGAAATAATACAAACGAGTAGGGAAAAGAGCGTGCCTTTTCCTACACTACTTTAAAACTAAACAGCATTCAATTTCTTTATTTCCTCTTGTGCTGCATATCTAAAATCTCCATGTTTTACGTTCTTGAAATATTGAATTGCAAAATCATCTTTTCCTATTTTTCGGTACATTACACCCGTCGCAAAATTAAACTGAGCTTGAAGGTCTGGAGGAATGTTACTTAAATGAGAAAGCTGACGCATTTCTGTAATCGCTTCATCTGTGTTTCCTACATTAAAAAGAGAAACAGCACGTAGAAAACGAACATCGTAACGCATAGGTTCAATTCTCAAACACGAGTCTGATGAATGAACGGTTTCTTGATAATCTTCATTTTGAAACTGCAAAAGTGCTAATTCTGAATAAGAACGAGCCTTTGAATCATAATCTTTTGCGTGTTCAACAGCTACTTTTAATCAATTTATGACTGCTGTATGATTAATTTCTCCTATTGCTAATTGTCCTCCCAAATCATTCGCCTGTGTATAGCTTGGGTCTTGCTTTAGAGCTTGCTGGACATATTGTTTTGCTGTCTTATACTCAAGAATTGTATAATAAGATTGTGCCAATCTATATTGATAATTTGGCATCATTTTAAAGACTTTTTCTTTGAAAGAACCTACATTTGCTTTTGCCAAAACGTCTTGTGCCTTTTGATATTCCTCAATTTGATGTAGTGCATAACCCAACTGAAAATAAAAACGAGGTGCATCCTTAGAGTCATTCAGTAATTTCAATCCTGTTTCTGCATCTGTAATAGCTTGTGCATATTCCTGTACTTGATTGTGGTACCAAGCCGAAAAGTACCAAACATGGATATTTTGCGGTGAAATAGAACGAGCATCTTTCAAATGAACAGGAAAACCAACCACTTGTTCTTGTGAGTATAAAAGTTTGAGAATATGCAAACGGTAAGACAAACGAAGTTGAGTATTTGTTTCGAATTGTGCCGCTTTTCCTAAATAAACTATCACTTTTTGTCTGTCTCCTTTATAACCATATAATTTGGAGAGTGCAATATAAGATTCTATATGGTCTTCTTTGAGTCGGGTTGCTGTCTCTAGGCAATAAATAGCGTTGTCTATTCTTTTGAGTAGATAATAACATTTTCCTTGCTGAACAAAATATTTATAGTTATTCGGATTCTTTGCTATCGCTTTGTCATACAAAAGAATAGCAGCAGTGTACTGCCTTTTTACTCTATATGTTTCTGCTTGTACATACTCCTCTAAGCCACCTCCTGAATACTGAGTAGCCGATTGAGCTGACAGTAGAGGAAAAGCACTAGAGAGAAAAAGAAGTAAAAATATAATATTTTTCATGTACAGATAATAAAATAAAAAACAAAAATGAAGTTATTTACCAGATAAAAGGTATCTTGTATTGATTCAATTATGTTCTTATTTTCGTAAAAAAGATTTTTCTATTTAGTTTGATTTAATACATAACTCTTTAATAAACAACATGTTGCAATTAAAGACTTTAATTTTAATTGCTTTTAGCAAAGATACTGACACTACATTATCAATCAAAAAATTAGAATAATTTTAACATATTGAAGTTTGTACCCTTTACGAAAAAATCTTTCTTTTCAAGACGATAAATAATTGAATGCTACTTACTTTATAGTATATTGAATAGTTTACCAAGAATGATTTTAGAACATGAAATTAAGCTAATTTTATACAAACTGCTGATTTAATAAGACCAAATAGAATAAAACTACAAAAAAGAGAATTACCTGAACTGAAATAATTTTATCAAAAGGAGAAAGTATTTTTTCATTTTAGCCTTTATTTTTCTGCTTTTGAAAGCCAATGATACTAGCAGTATTGTCTTTACTAGACAAAAAATAATTACCAATAGTTTTAGTATTTTAGCATTCTAAATAAAAAAGCAAACTTATTTTATCTAAATGAAGATTATTACTTACAATGTCAATGGAATTAGAGCTGCCTTGAAAAAGGATTTTGCTGGATGGCTCAAAGAAATTAATGCAGATATTATATGTTTGCAAGAAATTAAAATTGAAGAAAAATTAGTTGATAAGAATATTTTTGAATCTTTAGGCTATTATTCGTATTGGTTTTCTGCACAAAAAAAAGGGTATAGTGGAACAGCTATTCTTACCAAGATAAAACCTATTTCAGTACAAAAAGGCTCAAATATGATACAATCCGATGAAGAAGGACGTGTTTTGAAAGCTGATTTTGAAGTAAATGGAATTTCTTTTTCTATAATTAATGTTTATATTCCTTCGGGTTCTTCAGGAGAAGCTCGTCAGCAATACAAATATCAATGGCTAAAGGAATTTGATGAGTATCTAAAGAAAGTACGAACAGAAGAAGAAAATAGTATCGTTTGTGGAGATTACAATATTGTTCATAAGGAAATCGATATTCATAATCCAAAATCAAACAAAAATTCGTCAGGTTTTTTACCTGAAGAAAGAAAATGGCTAGATAACTATGAAGAAAAAGGTATGATTGATGCCTTTAGAAATTTTAATAAAGAACCACATAATTATTCGTGGTGGACCTATCGCAGCAATTGCAGAGCTAAAAATCTAGGTTGGCGAATAGATTATCATTTTGTTTCACAATCTTTTTCAAAGTATATGATAGACTGTCAAATTCTTTCAGAAGTTGTTCATTCAGACCATTGCCCTGTTTTGCTTTCTTTATCTTTGTAAGATTCAAAGTACAATTCATTTCAATGTAAAGCGTTACATAAATTAGAATACAGTACAAAAATTACTATATTTACATAATTAAATAGGCAAAGTTTTTTGATTTACTAAATTATTTCTACAAATTGTTTTGCGTATTCTTGTTATATGGATATTTAATTTCTAAATTTAGGAAAAATTAAGTTGTTTTTTATTTAAAATAACATGAAAAGCATATTTAATTGAAATTTAATTATACATCGTTCAGACTTTCTCATCTTCAATGTTATTTAAGGCACATTCGTATGAAGCAAATACCTACTAAACTTTATTCTCTACTCTTACTTTTATCTCTTTTTTCCTGCCTATCACTTACTTCTTGTGATAATTCTGGCTCTACTGAAGCTGGAAATGTTAGAGAAGCAAAAGGCGGTCGCTTTTATGGAGGAGTATTTAATGTAAATGAAACAGAATATTTCAGAACATTATTTCCTTTAAATATTATCGATGTTTATTCATACAGAATTGCCTCACAAGTGTATGAAGGACTTTTCAAATTAGACCCAAAAACATTAAAGGTAACAAACGGACTCGCAGAAAGCTATGAGCTTAGTGAGGACCGTAAAGTCTATACAATTCGCCTCAAAAAAGGAGTTTTCTTTCATGACGATGCCGCTTTTGCAGATGGAAAAGGAAGAGAATTTACAGCCGAAGATATAAAATATTGTTTTACTCGTTTAGCCACACAAAGCCGTGATAATCAAGGCTTCCACGTTATTGGAGGAGTAATAAAAGGAGCTACTGCTTATTATAATGGAACTGCAAACGGAGCAAAACCAGCCAACGAAATAGAAGGCATAAAAATAATTGATAATTATACAATTCAGATTACGCTTGAGAAACCCAATGCTTTATTTCTTAATTATTTGGCTCGTCCAGAGGCATATATTTTTGCAAAAGAAGCCTATGAAAAGTATGGTATAGATATGGGTGGCAAGGCTGTCGGAACAGGTGCTTTTGTTTTGGCAGATGTAGAAGAAGATGTTTCTGTTATCTTAAAAAGAAACGATAATTATCACGGAATAGATGAAGCAGGAAATCGTTTGCCTTACCTTGATGCTGTAAAAGTCTATTTTATCAAAGACAAAAAAACAGAGCTTTTTGAGTTTCGTAAAGGCAAGTTGGATATGGTCTATCGCCTTCCAACCGATTATATTATTGATATTATAGACGAATATCAACGTGCTGATGGTTCTTTGCCTTTTGAATTGGAACACGAACCAGAAATGCAAACTCAGATTTTGACATTTATGACAGACGACGAAATTTTTAAAAATGTTGATGTACGTCGTGCTTTCTCATTTGCTATTAATAAAGATGAGATTTTTGAATATGTATTAGGAGGAGAGGCTTACGAAGCGGGTCATCATGGCATTACGCCACCTTCTTTTAAAGATAAAGGCTATCCAGATGATGTGTATGGATATTCATATAATCCTGATTCAGCTCGTTATTATTTTAATAAAGCGGGGTATAGAAATGGAAAAGATTTTCCTAAAATTACGCTAGAACTTAACGCAGAAGGCGATCGTAATACGAATGTAGCTGTAGAAATAAAGAAAGATTTGAAAGACGTTTTGGGAGTAGATATTGAACTTAATATCATTCCGATGGCACAATCTACGGATAAAATGATGACAGGAAATTTCCAACTTATCAAACTCTCGTGGATTGCAGATTTTCCTAGTCCAGAAGCATTTATTCGTATGTTTTATGGACAAGATGTTCCTAGCACAGTCGGAACGGTTTCTTATCCAAATCTATCTCGTTACAAAAATCCTAAATTTGACGAGTTGTACGAGAAAGCAATGAATGCAGCCAATGAAGAAGAGGCAATTAAGTTTTTTGCCCAGGCTGAAAATGTAGCGATGAGAGATGCTCCAATTATTGTTTTGTGGTACGATGAAGGGTATCGTTTGTTACAACCGTATGTTAAGAATTTTCCTAACAATCCAATGCAGTATAGAGATTTTTCGCAAGTTTATTTGGAACCAAAAGCAACAGAAAATCCGAATAGCTCATCTCCAGACCAAAATTAAGATTTTATTTTATAATTTTAGAAAAAGCCATTTATTGTTATGATAATTGGCTTTTTTATTTTAGATTTTAAAGTTTTATCAAAACTAATAAACTTTTTTTCTACTTAGATACAGAATAAAGCAAAGAATAGAATAGAATATTGTATTTTTGTAGATTATGAACGAAAATTAAACAGAGTATTAAATAAAGTAATAGGTTTGAGATTATAGAATGCCTATTATCAACAAATTGTGTTTTTAATTTTTAATTCGTAATTGATTATTACCTAATTACGTTCTGCCAAAACATGGATACAAATTCTTTCAAAAATCGTATTAATAACATAGATTTTAAAGAGCTAAAACACAAAGCTCATTATTATCTCACTCGCAATCATTATTCTACTCTACTCATTCATTTGGGTTTGATGGGTCTTTTGATAGCTTTTATTTTGTATGCTTTCTTTTATATGTATTTGCCAAGTACCACAAATCACGATATTACGATTCGTGTACCTGACTTGAACAAAATGAAAATTGAGGAAGTTGAAAATTTTTTAGAAAAGCGTGATTTGCGTTACGAAATTGCTGATACTTCTTACAACCCAGATTATCCACCTCTTACTGTTTTACAGCAAAATCCAGCTACAAATGCAGCCGTAAAGATTCATAGAAAAATATATCTTACCATCAATTCAGAAACTCCACCCAAAACACGTATTCCTCAAATTATAGACTTCCCTTATACAAGTGCAACTACACAACTAGAGAATGTAAAGCTCAAAATTGGTGAAAAAGAATTTATTAAGAATAGTGCTAGAAATGTGGTCTTAGAAATTGCTGTAAAAGATAAAAAATATACAAAAGCAGATTTAGAAAAAGGGGTTTATGTTCCACAGGGAACGCCTATCAAACTTTTTATTGCTGCTGGAAGCAGTAACGATGGTTTTCAAATGCCAAACATGATTGGACGTTTTGGAGAGGATGCAAAATTAGAATTGGAAGGAAATGGATTAGAAGTAGATATAACCTATCAAAAAGTAGAGGGAAAAGAAGTAGGAACAATTATTTCGCAAAAACCATCTTCAGGTTCGAAGGTAGTAGTCGGACAAACTGTCCAGCTTTGGTTAGCAGCTTCTTATGATTAAAGGAGCCTTTGACTTACACCAGATAATACAATCAAGCTCATCAAATACAGCCAAGCCTTTAACCTACAACTATGCAATTCTATAAAAAAATTATTTTTCCAATCTTTATTTTATCATTGATTGTTGTTCTTTCTTCTTGTGGAAATGATGATTTGTATGAAAATCACAAAGAATTTTCAACTGGTGTTTGGCATAAAGATAATATACAATCTTTTGACGTTGAAATAAATGAATCTAAAGACCATTCTATTTTTTATCATTTGCGTTACACAACAGACTACGATTATTGCAATTCATACGTTCTCTATAAGATTTTTTCCCCAATAGGAAATGTAGTTACTCAAGGAATGAAATTAGATACATTATTTGACTGCACCACAGGAAAACCAGTAGGAGAAGGATTTGGAACAATTTATAGCAAAGAATTTGAATTAGTACAAAATTTTGATTTTTCTGAAAAAGGAATCTATAAAATAGAATTAGAACAAGTGATGCGTAAAGATTCTTTAGAAGGAATACAAACGGTGGGAATCAGAATTACAAATTAAAAATTACGGATTACAGATTACAGATTACAGAAAATTAGATGTTTGAAGCTAGCTTTAGCAACTCCTTTAAACTTATCGTAATTTTTAATTGCTACGCTGAATACTTATTTCGTAATTCATAATTGAATTAATACGTTTTTTTCGTAATTTTGTGGCATCAAAAAAAACACCTGTTTGCAAACTGCTATGAGTACTATTAAAAATTCCACAAAAGAAAATTCAAAAAATAATTCTTCAAACACACCCAAAACGAAATATATTTTTGTTACTGGTGGTGTAGCTTCTTCTTTAGGAAAAGGAATTGTTTCGGCTTCACTTGCCAAACTTTTGCAGTCAAGAGGTTTTTCTGTTACGATTCAAAAATTTGACCCTTACTTAAATATTGACCCTGGTACGCTCAATCCCTACGAACATGGGGAGTGTTATGTAACAGATGACGGAGCAGAAACTGATTTAGATTTGGGACATTATGAGCGGTTTTTGAACGTTTCTACTTCGCAAGCCAATAATGTAACTACTGGAAGAATTTATAATACAGTAATTAATAGAGAAAGAAAAGGTGATTATTTAGGAAAAACGGTTCAGGTAATTCCTCATATTACTGATGAGATAAAACGAAATTTTTACTTTTTGGGAGAAACTGGAAAGTATGATATTATCATTACAGAAATTGGTGGTTGTGTTGGAGATATTGAATCTCTACCTTTTGTGGAATCTGTCCGACAGGCTCGTTGGGAATTAGGGGAGCAAAATTCGCTCGTTATTCACCTTACATTAGTTCCCTATTTGAAGGCTGCCAAAGAACTCAAAACAAAACCTACTCAGCATTCTGTCAAGATGCTTTCCGAACAAGGCGTTCAACCTGATGTTTTGGTGTGCCGTACAGAATATCCTTTACCTGATGATATTCGCAGAAAAATTTCTCAATTTTGTAATGTAAATATAAAATCAGTTATTGAGTCTATTGATGCAGATACGATTTATGACGTACCTCTTTTGATGAGAAAGGAACATTTAGACGATATAGTTTTGGAAAAATTAGGTTTGCCTATTGATAGCATGCCAAATTTGGAAGAGTGGAAACACTTCTTAGGAAAGCTCAAAAACCCAACTGATGAAGTAAAGATTGCTTTAGTTGGAAAATATGTAGAATTACCAGACGCTTACAAATCCATTGTAGAATCCTTTATTCATGCTGGTGCAGAAACCGAAACAAAAGTAAAATTAAAATGGATTTCGTCAGAAGATTTAGATTCAGACGAAGATGTAAAGAAATACTTAGAAAACATGGACGGCATTTTGGTCGCTCCTGGTTTTGGAGATAGAGGAATTGAAGGAAAAGTATTAGCCGTAAAATACGCACGAGAAAACAAAATTCCTTTCTTTGGTATTTGCTTGGGAATGCAAGTTGCTGTTATAGAATTTGCACGAAATGTACTAAAGTTAGAAGGTGCACATTCGGCAGAAATGAACCCAGATACACAGTTTCCTGTTATTGATTTGATGGCAGAACAAAAAAATATTACAACTAAAGGGGGAACAATGCGTTTGGGTGCATATCCATGTCAGCTCAAAAAGAATTCGTTAGCTTCACAGATTTATAATGGAAAAGATTTGATTCATGAGCGTCATCGTCATCGTTATGAGTTTAATAATATATTCTTAACCGATTTTGAGAAAGCAGGACTTCTTGCAACAGGAATAAACCCAGAATCAAATTTAGTAGAGATTGTAGAATTAAAGCAAAACGAGCATCCTTATTTTGTAGGCGTTCAGTTTCATCCAGAACTCAAAAGTACGGCTCTTAGTCCTCATCCTCTTTTTGTAGGATTTATAAAAGCTGCACTCAAAAAGCGTTCTGTAGCTCATTCTTTAGAGTAAGAAAGTATGTAAAAATGAAAAAACTAACTATTGTAGGAGGAGCGAATGGTTCTGGAAAAACTACCTTTTCAAAAGAAATAATAGCTCAAAATAATCTTGAATTTTTGAATGCTGATGAGATTGAAAGAGAATTGAGGGAACAATCGGAAGACGAAAGTTCTAAATTACTTACAGCAGGAAAAGAATTTTTCAGACGACTTGACAGTTATTTGAATAAAGGAGAAAGTTTTGTATTAGAAAGTACATTATCTGGCAGCTATCTAAAAAAGGTAATTGAGAAAGCAATTTCATTAGATTATCAAATTCAGATAGTTTATGTTTTCTTGAAAAGTCCTGATGATTGCATTCAACGTGTAAAATTGAGAGTAAAATTAGGTGGACATAATGTTCCTAAAGAAGATATTGTTCGTAGATTTTACAGAAGTAAAGATAATTTTTGGAAAGTCTATAAAAATAGGGCTAATAACTGGATTATGTTTTACAACTCAATTAATCAAACTTCTATACAAGTTGCTATCGGAAAGAAAGAAAATTATATCATTACAGAAGAAAAATTATTCGAATTATTTTTAAAAGACGTAAATACAAATTGATATGAGAGTAAATAAATTTAATGATATTGAAGTCTATCAAATGGCAGTTTCTTATAGTACTATTTTCAGTAAAGCAGTCAAAAAAGCAAAAGAAATAAACACAAAAAACGGTTTGCCTAATGATTTTGTAATCAATGGAAAAACGTATTATCAACTTCCAAATGGAGAAATTACGGACAAAAATCCATTGGAAAACGAAAATTTAAAATAAAGTTAGTTGTAAATTAAACAGAATTAAAACGCCAAGGAATTGATTTTTTGATGAATAAGGAATATGAATTAAATGAATAGTTAAATCAGTATTTTAAATTCGTAATTCGTAATTCATAATTTTTAATTGTTCCTAAGCGTTTTCAAATTTAGCATAAATGGATAAAAATCAAACCATCGGACTCGTCTTGATGTCAGCTTTGCTTATTGCTTATATGTTCTTTTTTAGTCCTAATGAGGGAGAGCAGCAAACAAAACAAAGAACAGAACAAATTCAAGATAGTATTAGAATAGCTAAGGAAGCTATTGCTGCCACAGAAAATGCTCAAAAAGAACAAGTAGTAGAATTAGACTCTGCTACCAAATCCTTGATTGCAGATGCAAAAGAGATTGTTTTAGAAAACGATAATATCAAAGTTGCGTTGTCTTCTTTGGGAGCAGAAATTCTGAATGTAGAATTGATAAACTACAAAACTTTTGAAGATAAGTCTTTAATCTTAATTGATGAAAAAAGTAGTCAAATAGAACTTTCAATTCCTACTTCTTCGGGAAGTATCAGAATTGATAAGCTGGGTTTTACAGTCAAAAATTCTACAAAAAGTGCAGTTACTTTTGCTGGAATTGTTGATGGGAAACCATTAGAAATTACTTATACATTGCCTAAAGATGGTTTCGAATTGTTTTATGCTATCAAAACTGATGCAGCGACACAATCTTTACAGCTTTCTTGGACAGATGCAATTAAGCATACAGATCAAAATATTGCCTTAGATAGACAAGAGACGACAGTCAATTACTATACTACTGAAAATGATTTTGATTATTTAAGTAAAGGAAGTTTAGATCCACAAACATGAAGTTTTAGAAAATCCAGTTACATGGTTTTCGATGAAACAACGCTTTTTTAATGCTGCCTTAATCACAGATAGACAATTTGAAAAATTAACTATCGGTTCGAAGGCAGTCAATGAAAATGATACTACTGTTATCAAAACATTAGTCGTAGATGCTTCAATTCCTATTTCTTCACTTACAGCTGATGCTAAAGCACGTTTCTATTTTGGTCCAAACAAGTATGATATCAATAAAGCTGTAACGGATGGTTTTCAAGAAAATACCTATTTAGGGTGGGCAGTTTTGCAACCCATAACTTTATTTGTCATTATTCCATTATTTGATTTTCTAGAAAAATTCATTGAAAACTACGGAGTTTTGATTATCGTAATGGTATTTCTTATCAAGATGGTTTTGGCTCCTCTTACCTACAAATCGTATGTAGCACAAGCAAGAACAAAGGTTTTACAACCAGAAATCAATAAAATAAAAGAAAAGTATCCAGACGACCAAGCCAAACAATCTCAAGAGACAATGAAACTCAATAGTGAGTTTGGTGTAAATCCGTTGAGTGGGTGTTTGCCGATGATATTACAGATGCCAATTATCTTTGCACTCTTTACATTTTTTCCTAGTGCAATTCAACTTCGTAATGAATCCTTTTTGTGGGCAAGCGACCTTTCTACCTATGATTCTATTTTAAGTCTGCCTTTTACTATTCCTTTTTATGGAGATCATGTTAGTTTGTTTACGCTTATGATGACTGTTTCACAGATTTTGGTAACAAGCGTAAGTACACAACAGGTTTCAATGGCAAATTCTCCTATCAATCCAAAAGTGATGATGTACGGAATGCCAGTTATGTTTATGTTTGTTTTGAATTCTTTTCCTGCGGGTCTGACACTTTATTATGTAACTTCAAATTTGGTTACACTTGCTCAAACTCTTATTATTCGTAAATTCTTTGTGAATGAAGAAAAGATTAGAGCAAAACTAGAAACACGTAGAGAAGAGAAGAAAAAGAGTGGTAAAAAAAGCTCTTCTTTTATGCAACGTATGCAAGATGCAATGGCACAAGCACAAGAACAACAAGCAGAAGCTAAAGCTAAAAAAGATGGAAACACAAAAAGTGTAAATATAAACCCGAATAAGAAAGATAAATTAAAATAATTGATATTTATTTAATTTAATCAAACAAAAAAAGCAATAGATTTTTAAAGTCTATTGCTTTTTTATTAGAAAATTTTGAAAATGGTCTTGACCTTCAACAACCTTATGAAACTTGACAATTAATCATTGAAATGTGCCTTTGGAAAACACCCTACAAAACCTTTTGAATTTAGTGTTTGAGCAAAATCTCCTGCTTGTGTAGCGTTCATATCTCCTAGAGAAACTCTAAAAAGACGTTGTGAGCGGTCTTCTGTCCAAGTAACACGAATAAAAACTTCATCATATCCTGCTTGCATAGCATCTTTTCCTTTTTGTATAGCATTTTTCAAATCTCTGTAGCTCCCAATCTGTACTCCGAAATCTTCAGGATATTTTTCTGTTCCCCAAATACTGTAAATACGAGGCAAAAATTTATTTTTCTTTCGTTTAATATTGACCTTCCGACGTGGCTTTCTTGTGTCTTGTTTTATATCAGAACCTTCTGGGGAAAGCGTTTCACCGTCTGCTCCTGCACGCAAAAGACGAATTTCAATATCAACAACGCCATCACGAATCATATCTAGCTCTTTGGCCGTTTTGTACGAAAGGTCAATAATTCTTCCTGGTTTGAAAGGACCTCGGTCATTTATACGTACAATAGCCGTTTTGCCATTTTGTTTGTTGATAACTTCTACAAGGCTATTGAATAGGATTTTCTTGTGAGCAGCCGTTGCATCATACATATTATATCTCTCACCACTTGCTGTGGCTTTACCATGAAACTTTGCTCCATAATAAGAGGCTTTTCCATTTTGTGTATAACCCAACTTTTGATACTCATATTCATTTATTCCACTTAGTTGCAATAAAGCAAAAGGAAGGACAGCACAATAAAAAACGTGTTTTAATTTCATAAAAAGTAGTACTAAGGATAAGATTTTGGATAGTTTTTTTACTTAAAACAGAACAAATAAAATAGGTAAATCAATTTTATTCTATTTTAGGAAGAATTAGTTATGCTAATTAGTGATTTTTGAAGAAATTTACAATTCTAAAACGCTTATTTCTGCATTCTATTACAAAGATTTTTGAAGAAAATTATTTGATTCTATCAAAAATAAAGTTTTCTACCTGTTTTTTAATCAAATTTTAGTATAATTACCTATCAAATAGTATCTATTTAGAAATTATGAAAAACGATATAAAACACAAAAACTCTCAATCTCTTCAATTTTTACGTATTCTTGGGGTGGTAGAAGGAATTTCTTTTTTAGTTATTCTTTTTGTTACGATGCCTCTCAAATATATTTGGGACATGAAAGAACCAAATCTAGTTGTCGGAATGGCACACGGAATTTTATTTATTGCCTATTGTCTTTTGGTTGTAATTGTAGGTTATAAACTCAAATGGAAACTACTTACTATTTTTTGTGCATTATTGGCTTCTATTATTCCCTTCGGAACTTTTGTAGCTGACAAAAAAATATTTAAGCAACAATAAATTACTCAATACAAAACTTTATGGCTTACCAACTAGATTTAGAAAAAGGTTTTTTAGAGATTAATTTAGAAAACCTAACTTCTTATGATTTTATAGAAGAGAGCAACAGAATTTCTACAGAATTAAAAAAGAAAAATAACACTGATTATAAAAAATTCGAAATAGTCATACATGCCGAAAATCTTGGTAAATCTCATAATGAAGCTATTCTATTTGGTCTGTTATACAATGTTTTGATAGATGTCAAGAGACTAGTAAAAAAGGAATTTTCCATTACTGTTCTTTGGTATTATAAAAATAATGACGAATTGGAAATGGGTAATGAAATGAATGAAGTTCTTGATGAGCATTTTATATTTCAATTTCCTCAAACCAATTAATTAATCAACTTTTTTGAATCTAACTTTAAATTTTCTATACACTTTCTCTATAACCTCTAAAAACTATGAAATACATTTTCTTATTCTTTCTAGTATTTGCTTTTGCTTGTAAACCTTCTAACAAAAAAAACGAAACTACTTCTGAAGTTACAGAACAAACCTTTACGATTCCAGAATGGAAATCCTATAACGAATCTGAAGAACTAGCTCAAAATGCTACTCATGAATCATCAAGAATGCGTTATAAACTTATTCAATCAAAAATTTTAGATAAAAATGACATTTGGAAAAATGTAGCTCCTCAAATTAGTAATTTTTCAGAAGAAGACTATCAAAAACTAACGCCTTTGATTTTGGAACAAAATATTCCAACGATTCAAAATCATATCAAAGAAGGTAGTTTATCCTATGAAAAGTTAGTGCAATGGTATTTATACAGAATCGTAAAATATGAAAATGATAGAGAAACTTCTCTTCATACCATTATTTCCATCAATCCAGATGCAGTAGCAGAAGCACGAAAAAAAGATGAGCAAAAAAATAAAAATAATCACGCTATTTTTGGAATGCCTATTTTATTAAAGGATAATATTAATTTTGATAAATTACCCACAACAGCAGGAGCGGAAGCACTCAAAGATAATATGACTTCAAACTCTTTTATTGTAAATCAAATTCAAGAAAAGGGAGGAATAATTTTGGGAAAGGTAAATTTGAGCGAATGGGCAAATTATTTGCACGATAACGGACCTAATGGATATAGTGCCATCGGTGGACAAACCCTAAATCCTTACGGAAGAAAACAGTTTGATACAGGTGGTTCTAGTGCAGGAAGTGGAACAGCCGTTGCGGCAAATTATGCTGTTGCAGCAGTAGGGACAGAGACAGCAGGTTCTATTTTGTCGCCAGCAAGTTCGAGTAGTATTGTGGGATTAAAGCCTACAATCGGACTTTTAAGTAGAGGTGGAATTGTGCCTATTTCTAGTATGCTGGATACGCCTGGACCAATGACCAAAAATATAACTGACAATGCAATTCTGCTGTCTGCCATGACAGGCGAAGATGAAAAAGATACAGCTACAAAGGGACAAAATCAGAAATTAAATTATAGTGAAAACTTGGAAATAGATTTGAAAGGAATGCGTTTTGGTGCTAATAAGGCTTTTATGGAAGATAGTCTTTATCTTTATATCATCAAAAAGGTAAAATCTTTGGGAGCAGAAGTAGTAGAATTTTCTTTTGAACAAACAAATTTTGATAATTTCTTACAGCTTCTAAATGCAGATATGAAACGAGATTTGCCTTCTTATTTTCAAAATTATGCAGGAAATTCTATTTCATTTACTTCTACAAAAGATGTTGTAGAATATAACCTTCAAGATACTTCGCTTCGAATTCCTTATGCACAAGCTCGTTTTGATGGAATTGTGGCAGACCAAACCTCTGATGAGGACTTAGAAAAATTAAAGTCTAGGATGAATACAGAAGCAATCAACCTTTTTGAAAAACCGATGAAAAGTCTAAAATTGGATTGCATTTTATCTATCAATAATTGGAATGCAGCCGAAGCAGCACTAGCCAAATATCCTGCTCTGACTCTTCCGATGGGTTACAAAACTTCTGGGCAACCTGCTGGAATTACACTTATTTCTCGTCCTTTTCGAAGAGCAAAAATTACTACAAATTGGTTTTAAAATTGAAGAGGCTACAAAAAGCAGAAAATTACCTAAAGGATATAACTAATTTATTTAGAAAATAGTAAAAACTCAAAACCCTAAATTCAATACAATAAAATTTAGGGTTTTTGCTTTAAATTTATCTTTATTTGTGTTCTGTGTGCCACAGAACACGGGTAAAATTTATCCTCCACAACCATTCAAACGATTATATCTTTCTCTTGCTTCGGCTCGTAATTCTTCTTGCTCTTCTTCTGAAAGTTCGGTTATTTTATTTGCTGAATTTTCAATGTGTGTTTTTCCGCTTTTGGTAGAATTTTCTTGACTGGTTGAAAGAGAATTCTCTATTTTTTTATTTTCTTGATTTTTCATTTTTATAAAAGTTTTGAGTTGATTTTATTTATTTACGAATAGCTAAAGTAATTTGTCATTGTATTTACTTTGCCTTTCATCATATCAATCACTCGCCAATCATTTACCACATAAAAGCTACTGCAATTTCTGCCAAATATCGGCATAATCGTTTGGCGATTGAATAATAGAATAAATCTTTTCGGCTATAAATTCAGGTTTTGCAAGTTGATTATTCTTCTTTAAATCTTTAAACTGTTCTACATTCGAAAACTCTTTTTGACTGGATTTTCTAATCTGCTTTTGCATATTTGTGTCGACAACACCTACCGAAACATTAAAAATTTTTGTGTTTTCGTTTACATGTTTTTCTTCTTCTTGTATCACTTCTGCAAACATATTCAATCCAGCTTTCGAAGCACAGTAGGCACTCCAACCATCAATCGGACGTTTTGCAGCACCAGAAGAAATATTTATGATTACCTTTTCTATATTTCCAAAAGTAGCTTTATCAAAGGTATGCAAAAACTCATTCATCAAAACAAAAGGAGCAATTGTATTTATATTCATCGTCTTTATTATATCTTGACTAGGAATTTTGCCTACATAACCCACTTCTCCTAAAGTTCCTGCATTATTTATCAAAACTACTTTATCAATTTTGGCTTTTATTCTTTTCTCTAAATCTAGTTTTCCAAAAAAGCCAATTAAATTATCTATTTCTGATAAATCAAAAGTATGATGTTTGTAATTTCCGTTGTGAATGGTCTGCGTTCTTGAAACTCCCTCTACCAAAACATCGTTTTCAGTAGCTAAAATATGATTTGTGATTGCGTTTCCAATTCCACTGCTTGTTCCTGTTATAAAATAAAGCGTTTTCATTTTTTTCTTAGATTTTTAGAATAAAAAAAGTAATTTTATAGTTTTAGAAGTGTTTTAGAGAGCTTTTTGTTTCACATTCTTTAGTATTGTAATTTAAGTTGCAGAGCAACGTAACCTTTGTAGATTATTTTATAATTCAAAGAAATTTAGAGCTACAGAGTAGCGTAACTTTATTACTCTTATCTGTATTTTTAAACTTCAAGATTACGCTACTCTGTAGCTAACAAGACTATGATTTTTATCTCTTTCTACAAAGGTTGAGCTACTCTGTAGCTAAAAATTAATTTTATTTTGCTGAACTACTTCTATATCAATATTACCCAAATGAAAAATCTAGCTTTCTTACTTCTGTTTCTAGCTCTGTTTATTGCCTGTAACAGCAATTCAAATTCTGTTTCAGAACAAAAAGAAGAAAAATTACCAGTAAATCCAACACAATGGCTTTCTCAAATCAAAAATGAAGAAGCCAAAAAAAGAACTACTGATGTTCTTGAAAAAATATATATTTCTTCGGCTTATTCTGTTTTGGAAAAGGATAGTTTGTCAGAGATGCAAGTAAAATTTGCTAATTGTGAAGTAGATATGAAAATGTTTAATGGCTGGAAAGCAGAAACTTATAGAGGGATAAGTGAAGGTAGAAGTAAAGATGCTTATAGCTTACTTGCTTTTTATTTAAAAGATACGGCTGTTTTTAAAGCTGCTTTGAATGTAATTGTGGATACAAGTTTTTTGTATATAGGCGAAAAACCTTATCCTAGTTATTACTATAAAGGAAGATATAATAATCCTGAAAAACTTTCTACAATTAAGCCTTCTAAAGAATTGCTAGATAAGGAACAAGAAATTATATCATTATTAGATTCTAGTAGAAATATAAAATTAGATGATTCTGATGAAGAAGAAAAACAACAAAGGGAAATTAGAAAATTAGCTTCTGAAAAATTATTTCAACTTCTTAAAGAGCCTATTGCTTATGATTATGTTCTTCCAAAGTTAGATAGAAAACTACACGTTTTATATTCTCCAAATAAACGATTTAGAATATTTTATGTTCCAAAGTATGCATCTTTTTATGAAGGAGGATATGATGCTGATGTTTATATTCAATATCGTGAATCTGAAAATAGTAAATTGATTGTTGATAAAATAGAATGTAGAGAAGTAAATGAACACAATTATTGCAATCCAATGTTTCCAGCACAAATTTTTCAAGTAGAAAAAAATGGAAATCCAGTCTTTATTATTTTACATGAATATAATGGAAGTATGGCAGGAGAAAGATATGCTATTCTTCAAGCCATTGAAATCAAAGATGAAAAAGCTATTCCTTGTAAAGATTGTATAGAAGGAGAAGAATTAAAAATTTATGGTAGAAGTAGTAAAATGGGTTCTTATCCTATTTTTGATACTCAAAAGCAACGACTTAATCTGATTTCTTATCCTTTAATAATGACAGAGAGTATTCACATAATAAAAAGATATGTCTTGCAATGGGACGGACAACAATTCGTATCTATTCCTCTAAAATTATATTGTGAAGAATAAAATTTTAATCTAACAACGAACGGTTCGCTTAAAGCGAACCGTTCGTTAGAAATTATAAAAAAATGAAAGAAGAACTATACATGCAACGTGCCTTACAATTAGCCGAAAAAGGTAAAGGTGCTGTAAGTCCGAATCCTTTAGTCGGTTGTGTAATTGTAGCACAAAACAAAATTATTGGAGAAGGTTATCATCAAAAATACGGAGAAGCTCACGCAGAAATAAACGCATTAAAAAGTATTTCGAAAGCAGATTTAGATAAAAATTTACTTCAAGAAGCTACCGTTTACGTAACACTAGAACCTTGTAGTCATTTTGGAAAAACGCCTCCTTGTGCCGATGCACTCATCAAAGCAAAAGTAAAAAAAGTAGTGATTGCTTCGCTTGACCCAAACCCATTAGTTGCTCAAAACGATGCAGGAAGAGGGATTCAAAAACTAAAGAATGCAGGAATTGAAGTTGTGGTAGGAATGTGTGAGCAAGAAGCAAAATACCAAAACAGACGTTTTCTGACTGCAATTCTAAAAAAGCGACCGTATATCATCTTGAAATACGCTCAAACAGCTGATGGGTTTATTGCCAGAAAAGACGGTTCTTCAAAATGGATTAGTAATGAAGTTTCTAGGAAACTAGTGCATAAATGGAGAAGCGAAGAAGACGGAATTTTGGTAGGAAAAAATACCGTTTTACAAGACAATCCAAAGTTAAATGTAAGAGAATGGACAGGCAAAAACCCAACACGAATTATTTTAGCAGGAAATGGTTTTGAGCAGCTTAATTCTAGCTTTTCAGTTTTTGATGATAGCCAGCCAACACTTTTTTATGCTTATTCTGATATTGATACGTTTGATAACTCAAAAAAGACTACTTTTGTAAATAAATTTTTACAAACAGAATTAATAGAATTAAATCAAATTAATTTTTGGCAATCTCTTTTTGAAGATTTGCATAGTAAAAATATTCATTCTGTTTTTATGGAAGGTGGAAGTAAAATTTTACATTCCTTGATAGAAAATGGATTTTATGATGAAATCCGTCGTTTTACTGCTACAAATGTTTTTTTCAATGAAGGATTTGAAGCTCCAAAACTTTCTATTTCGCCAATAAAAACAGAATTTATAGAAGACAACAAACTTGAATTAATTACGAATTACGAATTGTCAATTACGACCTGCCAAAGCAGCGCAGCTAATTGAAAATTGCAATAAATTGAACTCTATAATTTTTTGTGTTTGTAACTCAAAGAAAACACAAGTCTATTCCAAAAAAGGTATTTTTAATTCGTAATTCGTAATTGAAAATTCGTAATTAAACAAATATGATTTTATCAGATAAAGAAATACTAACCGAGATTGAAAAAGGAACTATTTTAGTTGAGCCTTTTGATAGAGAATGTTTGGGTACAAACTCCTACGATGTACATTTGGGTAAATTTCTGGCTACTTATGAAGACAAAATTTTGGATGCAAAAGCACACAATAAAATCAATACTTTTGAAATTCCAGAAGATGGTTTTGTGCTTCAACCGAATACACTTTATTTGGGAGTAACCGAAGAATATACCGAAACGCTTGCTCATGTTCCTTTTTTGGAGGGAAAATCTAGTGTAGGAAGGCTAGGAATTGATATTCATGCGACGGCAGGAAAAGGCGATGTTGGTTTTTGTAATGCGTGGACTTTAGAGATTTCGGTTACGCAGCCTGTTCGTATTTATGCGGGAATGCCGATTGGTCAGCTTATTTATTTTACAGTAGAAGGCGAAGTTGAGAGACCCTATAATAAAAAGAATTCGGCTAAGTACAACGAAAGAAGCACAAAGCCAGTAGAATCGATGATGTGGAAAAATAAATTTTAAATTGAAATAATTTTTTATTTTTTACAACAAACCATAAACAAAATCCGTTTGGTAGAAAAATTTTACAACCACTTTTCATCAAAAATATATATTTAAAGAAATTCACGTTTTACTGATAATTAAGTTTATCGTAATCCGTAATTTTTAATTCGTAATTAATAAATTTATGCAAAACGAAGGATATTCAGCAGAAGCTATCAAAACAATTAGAGATAAAGCTCTAAAAGAAGGACGTGATTTTGTTATTAATGAGGATATTGAACGCACTTCTGAGTCAGTTTGTTTTTATTTTATTGGAGAATACAAAGGCAATGCCGTTGTATTTGATGCCTGCTTGTTTGCACTACGTGTAGAATACGAAATGCAGGTTTTTGCATTAGCAGAAGAGCGTGTAGAAGATACTTTTCCAGATTTTAATTTGGAAATGGAAATGGAAGACGAAGAATCAGAATCAATGGAATACTTTGACGAAAAAGTAGTTGAAATTGAAGAAAATCAAGAAATAAAAGTAGGTGAATACATTGATTTTGATGAAGCTGTTGATTATGGTGTAGGCTTAGATGTTTGTCTGAAAGTAAAAGAAGTAACTGATGATACTATTTCTAAATTTATTTCTAGCTTCAACAAAGGAACTTTCAAATTAGACCCAAAAGAATATACATTCAAATTAGAAGAATTTGGAGAGTAAGACAGTATAACAGACTTCCCAGTAGGTTTAAAAAATACTAAAACCTATCATTTTTATTAAAAAGTGGTAGGTTTTTTCGTGTCTATATGACAAAATTCTTCATTTCAGACTTTAAAAGTTATCTTTGTATGAACAACATAAAATAGTAGTATTCAATAAATCAGTATAAAATCTAAAACAAAACTATACAAATATGAAAAATATTGCAGTCATTGGTGCAGGAACTATGGGAAATGGAATTGCTCACGTTTTTGCTCAAAATAATCATAACGTAGCTTTTATTGATATTTCTGAAAGTGCACTTACAAAGGGTTTAAACACAATCGGTAAAAATCTTGATCGTCAGGTAAACAAAGGAATCTTGACAGAAGACGAGAAAATAGCTACACTAAAAAGAATTACTACGTTTACAAAAATTGAAGAAGGTGTAAAAAATGCAGATTTAGTAGTAGAAGCAGCAACAGAAAACATGGAAATCAAACTCAAAATATTTGAGAATTTGGATAAAATATGTGATGAAAAAACGATTTTGGCTACCAACACTTCATCCATTTCTATCACTCGTATTGCTGGAGCTACTCAAAGACCAGAAAAAGTAATTGGAATGCACTTCATGAATCCTGTTCCTGTCATGAAATTGGTTGAGGTAATTCGTGGTTATTCTACCTCTGATGAAATTACGGATAGAATAATGAAAATGTCTAAAAACTTAGGCAAAATTCCTGTTGAAGTAAGTGATTATCCAGGTTTTGTTTCGAATCGTATTTTGATGCCGATGATTAATGAGGCAATTTATGCTCTTTATGAAGGTGTTGCTGGAGTTGAAGAAATTGACACCGTAATGAAATTAGGCATGTCGCATCCAATGGGTCCACTTCAATTAGCTGATTTTATTGGTCTTGATGTGTGCCGTTCTATTTTAGAAGTATTATTTGAAGGTTTTGGAAATCCAAAATATGCTCCTTGTCCACTTTTAGTAAATATGGTAAATGCTGGACACAAAGGTGCAAAATCAGGCAACGGCTTTTATGATTGGTCAAATGGAATGAAGGATTTAAGCGTTGCCAAACGTTTTAAAAAGAAGACAAATAAGACTTCACAAGAAGCGTAATAACAATGATGAGTGGTAAATTGTGAATGGTAAATTATAAACGAGTTTATCTTGACAATTCAATTTCATTCACAATTCACCACTCACAATTCACAATTCAAAAGTCTGTTTGTTCATTGGATAAAGATTAAAAGTTCCCATTCCTTTAGCTACAATTTTTCCTGTTTTCTTATTTTTTATTTCACAACTTGCATGAACCAAACGGTTTCCAGTATGCTCTAAATTTGCTTCTGCGATAAGCTCTTCGTGAAGTTTTACAGGCAAGAAATAATTGATTTTGAACTCAACGGTTGCACATAATTTTCCTTGTGCAAACGCATAACTCAAAGCCGAACCTCCAAGAGTTGCGTCCATAAGTCCAGAAATTACGCCTCCATGACAATGATTTGGCGCACTTTGATGTTTTTCTAAAATCTTCATTTCAGAAATTGCATGTCCTACTTTTGGAATGGTTAAACTCATTCCATTATCTTTTGCAAAAGAATTGAATTGATTATAAAGTTCAATTAATTGTTCGTAATTCTGATTTTCTGTAAAAAACTGGCTTTTTTCTTCTTTTATATTTTCCATATTATTTTTTTAATGACAACTAGCCGTTGTCAATGTCCCCACCGACTACTTTTATATTACCGACTACTTCTTACTTGCGTGAAATAAAATTTGTTTTTCTTTTTGTGTTAAAGATTCATACCCAGAAGCCGAAATTTTATCCAAAATAGCATCTATTGTATTTTGTTCTTCTGTAGATTTTTTTGCTCGTGCTTGTTTCTGACTATTGGCATCATCTGACTTCTGGGAACTTGAACCACCTCTATAGGCTTTCATTTTCGGTTTTCTTGCAAAAAGATTTTGAAAAAAGGTAATAAAGCCAATGACAGGCTTACTCCAATCATTTCCTTTTTTATATTGCACAACAAATAAATATCCTATTAATGCACCTCCCAAATGAGCCATATTTCCACCCGCATTTCCACCAGCCAAAGAAACAAAAGAAAGAACAACGTAACCCACAGCAATCCATTTTAAACTCACTTCTCCAATCAAAAACAAATTCATCTTCATATTTGGAAGCAATGTTCCTGCGGCTACCACGACAGCATAAACTCCTGCCGAAGCTCCAATAAGTCTTGCACTTTCTTTGAAAGTAGCAAAATAAGGAACCAGATTAAAAAGCATCAAAAAAGCAAAAGCACCAGCCAAAATTCCCCAAATATAAAGTCCTAGTAATCGATTTGAACCAATTTCTGATACCACAATTTGTCCAAACCAATAGAGAATCAGCATATTAAAAATAATATGAAAAATATCTCCCAAAGAATGCGAAAAACCATAGGTAATCAATGTCCAAGGACGAAAAGCAAGGTCTGGTAAGTAAGCAGGAAGATAAAAGACCTTAGCTGCAAAATCACTCAAAGCAGGCAAACCACCAAATTTTGCCACTATAATAATAAGAGCAAAAAGAAGATACAAAACTACATTTATCATCACAATACGCATCAACGTATTATCAGATTTGTTCCACTCGTATTTTATTCGTTCTGAAAATTCCATATTTTATGTTTTTATGGTGTCGCTCGTGGGGACACGAGCAACGGTATTTTTATATTTTACAAATTCTTCGCCGTTGTTGGTGTCCCCACCAACGAGATAAAAACCCTAATTCCATCTCATCGGTTTATCTTGTTTTCCCCAGAGTTTCACTAAGATAATCCCGAAAATAAATCCTCCAATGTGTGCAAAATGAGCTACATTATCTGTCGGATTGGCTTGCCAAATTGCATAAATTTCATACAAAGCATACCCAAAAACAAGGTATTTTGCTTTTATGGGAATAGGTGGGAAAAGTAAAACTAATTTTATATTAGCAAACACAATCCCAAAAGCTGCCAAAATCCCGAAAACTGCTCCAGATGCCCCAACCGTTGGAACATTCCGCTTTGCATAAGCAATTCCATCTACTAAGCTCGTCGCCTCACTTATATAAGAAGCATTTGTTGGGTTTTGCTCAAAAGCCTCTACAAACTCTCTCACTTCACTAGAACGGTCATACACATAAAAACCCTCTCCTTTCATAAAAGCAGTAAATTCAGCAGGAGTCGGACGAGCCTTAAATTCTTCTACCTGTGTTTGCATATTCTGAACTTCCCACGCACTCACACCAACATGCAAAACAGCAGCTCCCAAACCTGCAATCATATAAAGAGCAAGAAATTTCTTAGAATCAAAATAGGTTTCTAAAGGAGGTCCAAAAATAAATAGAGCATACATGTTTCCCAAGATATGCCACAAACCAGCGTGTAAAAACATATGCGTAACAAGCTGATAAGGGGCAAAGGTTTCGGCACCAAAATAACGCAAGGCAAATTTATCTGTCAAATCAATCCCATAATTTTGTAAAAGATAACTCAATGCAAAAATACCAATATTGAGAATTAATAATACTTTTACAACAGGTGTCAGTCTAGGCATATATTTTTTATTTTTTAATCTTCAACGAGGTTAAAACCTTCGTTGAGGTATTTGTGTTTTTTATTATTACTATTTTCTATCAAAAAAAGTTTTCTTTCTTATTAGGTGTTCACTAACAATTAACCACTTATAACTTATCACTATTTACTTCCCTGATTGAATTTCTTACCATTCTACCAATTCCAAAAATAGTAATTAGAGTAAGCAAAATGATGAGTATTTCAGAGTAGGGAAAATCTGTTTTTGTTTCATTTTCTATCAGACTTTTTAGCGTTTGTGCTTTTGTTCCTATATAGATAGCAAATAGAGTTCTGGGAAGCATTCCTATAAAAGAACCCATTAAGAATATTTTTAATGGAAAACGAATAGCTGAAAGCACCAAATTCATAACTGAAAAAGGTAAAACAGGAGATAATCGCACTAAAATAACCAACTTCCAGCTTTTTTCCTTCAAAGAACTCAAAAAACGTTTTATTTTTGGCTTTTCTAACAGATTTTTATGAATTTTTTTACCTTCCAAAAACAATCCCAACTGATAACCAATATAAGAAGCCATCAAATAAGCAATAATCATTAAAGGTGTTCCTTCAAATCCTAAAAAATAACCTGTCAAGAATGCCATCAAAGTAGTTGGCATAAGTGCAAAACCCATTAAAAAACTTACTCCCAAATACAGAAAAAGCCATTGCCAAAGATTCCATAAGAGAAGGTCAGTTTCAAAATACAAAAGCAGTACCGTAATGCCTGTACTTGCCAAAATGGGTAATAAGGCTGACAAAATTACCATAGTAATACTTCGAATGTGTTTTTGTGCAGCTTTTACAAATTTCATGAATTAGAGAATAGAATAGTATTTATTTCGGTAGTGCTAAATATATAATGCTGCAATTCTAAAAATCTGTGTTTTATTCGTCTAATCTGTGTTATCTGTGTTCCATTTTTATTTACAGCATTACTTGTGATAGACTACCTTTATTTCTAACTAACTATTCAAATCTATGTTTATATATTTCATATTCTTTTAGATAGTTGTAAAGAACTTTTCAAAATCCAAAAAAATTGACGTACTTTAATTTCAAAAGAAGAATTAGCATTATCCTAAATGTAGAGAAACGGCTTGCCTTTTCCTATATAAGTATTTTTTATTTCTGCTACAAAATGATTAGATAGAAGGAAAAGGCAAGCCGTTTCCTTATCATACAAATATATTGAGCAACAGCATGGCTAATCTATTATTCATTCTGTACAAAAGCATCATCAAAAAAATACGTGAATTCTTATATCAAAATACTTTTACTTTTCTATTTTTCCAAAAAATCTACTTATTTAGTAGCTCTATTTAGTGTGCTGTTTTTTCTATTGTTTCCTCTGCTTTCTCTCGCCCAACAAATCGTAAATCTTGATTCTAAAAAAAGTCTTTCACAATATATTTTTAGAGAATGGACAACCGAAGAAGGATTGACCTTCAAATGCAATTGTAGATATTATTCAAGACAAAAAAGGATATATTTGGATAGCTACCCATGATGGTTTGGTTCGCTTCGATGGAACAAAATTTACTTCTTATACTGTCAGAAATACGTCTATTATCCGCTCTCATGCTATTCGCTCGCTTTTATCAGATTCAAAAGGTACCGTTTGGGTAGGAACGCAACGAGGAATTTTGAAATATGAAAATAATGAGTTTAGTGTTCCGATGGAATTTACTATTCTGAATGAATACAGTATTGAAGTGATTTATGAAGATAAAGACGGTGTAATTTGGGTAGGAACAGCTTCCAACGGTATTTTTTTCTATAAAGACAATCAGTTTAGACCACTAAAGGAAGTTCGTTTGCATCTTCAAGGTGCAGTAGGTTCTATTTTTGAGAAAAATAATGCAATTTATTTTACTTCTTTGCGTGGGGATATAGTGCGATACGAAAACGATAAAATAGCTAGAATAGTAGATTTTAGTCAAACTAGAGGCATTTTATTTGCCAAGACGATAAACAAACGAACTTGGGTAGGTACCGATAATGGTATAAGAGTATTACAAGCCGATTCGTTAGCTGATTCTCCTTATCCGAAAATAAATGCTATAAAAGATGCTTTAGATATCTTAGAAGACCAAAACGGTTTTCTTTGGGTAGCCTCTGAAACAGGATTGTATCGATATAATACAAAAAATAAAAAGCTAGAAAATTATACTGAAGGTCAAGGATTACCAAGTAACACGCTTCAAAAAATACTAGTAGATGAAGAGGGAAGTATCTGGATAGCTATGTTCAGAGGTGGATTAGCACAGATTTTGGACGGGAAATTTGTTAATATTAGTCCTAGTGAAGGTCTTTGTTCGAATATTGTTTATTCTATTATTCAATTTACACCCGATAAATATCTTGTTGCTGGAGAAAGTGATTCGCTTTCTATCATTTATGGAAATACGGTTCGCAATGCAGAATTACCCCTAAAACTTCCTAGTCAGCGTATTCGTCATCTACTCTTTGATGCTGATTCTAGCCTATGGATAAGTACCTATAATGGATTAGTAAAAGTTACACGAGAAAATAAACATAAAATTTATACAAATAAAGATGGACTTTTAGATGACCATGTTCGTCTTACCTTTCAGACAAAGGATTCTACTTTATGGGTCGGAACACAAAGAGCAGGACTTTTTTATCTTACAAAAGAAGATTCCTTAAAAAGTTTTAGTGCAAATATAGCTTCCGAAACCATCATGAGTATGGCAGAAGATAAAAACGGAAATTTAATTGTAGGAACAAAAAGAGGGATTAGTTTTATAAAAAATAAACAAATAATAAAACAAATCTGGACTCAAAACGGACTAGCAAGTAATATCATTTTTTCCATTTTTATAGACAAAGATAATGTAATTTGGTTAGGAACAGATTCTGGACTTACACGAATAGAAGGAGAAAAAATTACAAATTATGATGCTAATTCTGGTCTTTGTGAGGGAACTGTTTTTGATATTTTGGAAGACAGAGAAGGCTTTTTTTGGTTGCCTTGTAATAATGGAGTGATGCGAATAGAAACGAAGCAACTCAATGATTTTGCAAACAAGAAAATCAGTGTGGTTGATTGTCGTTTCTTTAATCAAACTGATGGAATGAAAAGTGGACAAATGGTCGGAACGGCTAGAGGTTTGGTGGATCAAAAGGGTACGATTTGGTTTCCAACCTATAAAGGAGTAACACATATCAATCCCAAATCAATTACTCAAAAACATTCTCATTCTAAAGCTATTTTTGAGAGATTAGAAACAGATGAAAAAAACGTTTATAATTTTAATGAACCTATTTCGCTAGAAGCAGGAACACAATATCTGACGTTTTATTTTACAGCCTTTGATTATCAAAATTCTCTTTCATTGGATTTTAAATACCGTCTAAAACCTTTTGATAAAGATTGGATTTATGCCCAAAATCAGCGTAGTGCCACTTATACAAACCTTCCTCCTAATAAATACAGTTTCGAAGTAATTACTAGAAAGGGAGATGGAAGTTGGAATGAAAAAGACCCTGTTATTCTTAATTTTACTGTAGAGCCTCATTGGTATCAACGTTTGGTGTTTCAGATAGCAGGTATTCTGGGTGTAATTCTGCTTTTCTTGTTTATTTATTTTCTTAGAAATTTACAATATAAGAGAAATCAAATTTATTTGGAAAAAGAAGTTTCTATCCGAACAGAAGAAATTGTAAAACAAAAAACGCAGCTTCAAATCCAAAAAGAAGAATTACAACAAACTGTTCAGACCTTAAATCAAACACAAACTCATTTGGTTCAGTCTGAAAAAATGGCTAGTTTGGGGCAGCTTACAGCAGGAATTGCACACGAGATTAATAATCCAATTAATTTTGTGTATGCTGGAGTTGATGCACTTCAAACTACCTTAGACGAACTAATGGAACTCATGACACTCTATGAAGAATATGAAAAAATAGATAATCAAGAAGGTAAAGAGCAGCAAAAACAAGAGAAATTTAATGAAATAGTAGAATTAAAAAAACAAATTGAGTTTGAAGAGTTGAAGGAAGATTTGAATCAACTTGTAAAAGACATACGATACGGAGCACATCGCACAAGTGAAATTGTGAAGGGATTACGTACTTTTTCTAGGTTAGATGAAGTGGAATTGCGATGGGCAGATTTGCATGAAAATCTAGTTGCTACGCTGGTTATTTTGCGTCCACAATACAAAGACCATATTGAAATAGTCAGAAATTTTGACTCATCAATTTCTCAAATAGAATGCTTTCCAGGCAAGCTAAATCAGGTTTTTACAAATATTATTGCAAATGCTATTCAAGCCATAGATGAAAATAGAGAAAAAATAGAAAGAGAACAAACAGAATTTCTCAAAAAAGATAAAATTACTATTTCTACCCAAAAACTATCTAAAGAAAACTCTCCATTGAGAATAGATACAGCTAAGATTTCTATTCAAGATTCTGGAAAGGGAATGGATGACGAAACGAGACAAAAGATTTTTGAGCCTTTTTTTACTACAAAAGGAGTGGGAAAAGGCACAGGTTTGGGACTCTCCATTAGTTTCGGACTAATAGAAAAACATCAGGGAAAAGTAGAAGTAGAGAGTAAAATAGGAGAAGGAACTACATTTTTGATTTATCTTCCTATTGATAGAAATGAGATTCTTAAAGAATAAGGGGTAATTATGGATTTGAATTACGGATTAAAAATTACGACTACAACTTGCTAAACGACAATAGCTTATTATTCAAAATTAGTACATTCAATTAATTTATTTCTGAGTAAGAAAACTCCAAAAATAATATAGATTTTGAAATACACTAAAAATACACTAAAAATAATACTTTACCGAAAAAACATTTACAAATTAGTTACATTAGTCATTTCGTAATTTTTAATTGGCTTCGCCGAGCTAACGGTTAGCTTTGCTGCTTGCTTTGCAGGTCATAATCCATAATTGATTTAGACTTTCAAGTGTCCTTCAATTCCACCGTCCATTTGTTCGCCTGTCATGGCAGAGGCTACAATTTTAATCATAGAAACAATTTTTCCATCTTTTGTATCCCAATAATAAGCATCTTCTGGAAAAACTTCAATAACTGTCAAGTTTGAATCATCTTTTCCATTTGGAAACCACGCCTTTGCCAACGGATCCCAGATTTTATCAATTTTTTCCTTGTTTTTAGAAATAGTTGCTTTTCCATATACACTCATAAACTCGCTTTCTGAAACCTTCGAAAACATAAGCTGAACTCGTGGGTCTAATAGTATTTTCTGATTGTGGTCGCTGTCTGCTGCACTCAAAAATAAAATATGTCCGTCATCACTTACTTCTTGTGCTGTCATTGGACAAACTGAAAAAGGTGCTTCTGTAAGTTGAGTAGCAAACATACAAATTCGCTGGTCTTTTACAATTTCTTTCATTTTTTCAATAGCTTCTTTACTGACTAGGTTTTTTACTTCACTCATAATATATAATTCGTTTTGATAAATTTGATAAAAATAATAGTTTAAAAAATATCCCTAAATAGGTTTTTTATATATTTAAGAATACAAATAAATGTGTACATTATTATTTTCATAAACAGAATAGTATAAAAAAAGTTTTGAATTTACTGCATTGTTATCATAGAAAAATAAAAAATATGAGAGTTTATCAGTAGGAAATGATGCAAGAAAACAATTTTTTTAAACACTTTTTAAGAGTTTTTGTTGAGATAATGAGCAAACAACGAAAGGTTGAAAATTTATTTTTTGAACTTCTACTTTTTTATTCAATCTGTCAGCAAATTTGCTACACAATTTAGCCATAAAAATATAGCTATTGTACGTTCTTTACGTATTTTCAAACTCTATTTTTAATTCTGTTTCGATTTCTTCTTTATTGTAAATAATCTGAAATAGTCTTACTATTTTTATCTAATTTTGTCAAGTACAATTTTTATTCAATCCGTATTTTTAAATCACTTCAAACCCTATTTTTTGTTATGCAAAAGAAAAAAACAATTCGCAAATGGTATTTTCGCCTAAGTTTTTACCTTATCATCCTTTTAGGAATGGGAACTACCATGACTACTACAAGCTGTAAAAGCAAAAAGAAAGCTGCTGCCGAACAAGCTGCTGCTGAAGCAAAACGCAAAGTTGAAAAGGCAACTTCTGACCTTCAAGCACTTTTAAATGATACATCTATGTCTGCTGACGAGCGTCAGAAAAGAATTGATGCGATTAAAGCAATGAATATCAATGATGCAACTGTAAAAGACCTTATCGCTCAAGCAGAGCAAAGTGTAAGAGAACAACGCATCAGAGAAGAAGAAGAGCGTCGTAGAAAAGAAGCTGATGCAGCAGCAGATAAAAAGAGCATGACTATTAAAGATTTCTTTTCAGAAATTGCAAATGCAAGTGATGTAAATGCAGCAAATGCTTCTATTCAGAAAGCATTACAATTATTTACTTCTCCACAAGCTCCTGTTTTGATTATCATTGCAGATGAAGGTGGCGAAAAAGATTACGACGAGCCAACAACGGCTGAAAAATACCTTAATTTTGTAAAAGACCAAAAGAAAATGAATCACAAAGTAGTGAGCATTGGTACAGACGAAAACGGTAAAATCAAACTTTTAGAGCTTAGCAATTAATTAATAATTAGCTACATAGGCTTTTGTATGAAAATGAATAATCAATAATTGGCATAGTTTTTTACTTTTCAAGTATTGATTATTCATTTGATAGAATTAAACTTTTTAAACTAAAAAAAAACTTTCAAACTCATTATTTTATAATACAATGAAAAATATAAATAAAATTCTTTTCTCATTTTTGTTTGTTTTTGCTTTTATGGCAGCAGACGCTTCTGTTTTTGCTCAAACAAATGCAGACCTTAGTCCTACTCGTAAGCGTGCCATTGATTCTCTTGCTCTTGAAAAAGTAAAGGATTTGAGCCGTTATATTTCTATTATAGGTAGCAAAACTACACAGTATTCGGAAGCAATGCGTGTAATTGACCGAGCATTAGAGCTTTTTGATAACGATGCCGAAATGGGTGTTTCTTCTCTAAACTCTAAAGCAATTCGTTATTATAAAGTGCGTAAATATTTTGATCGCTTAATGGCTCTTAATTACGACCAAGTAGAAATTGACTGGTTTAATATTCAATATATTTCTGACCTAGAAAAACAACCAGACGGACGTTATGTAGGTGTAATTACAATCTTCCAACGTTTCCAAGGTAAATCTGCCGATGGTTTGGTTCAATATTCTGATGTAACTAAGAAAGACATTACAGTTTATGTTGAACGTAAAAAAACTATTATTGCAGGTCGTGAAATTGGCTTTTGGGACGTTCTTTTAGGCGATGTTCGTGTAAGCGAAACTAAAAGAAACTAGGAAAATTCAATTACGAATTATGGATTACGAATTACGAAAAGTTACTCTAAAGGAAGGTAATAGCGTAATTCGTAATTTTTAATTCGTAATTGTTTCAAAATTCGTAATTTTTAATCCGTAATTGAATTTATCGTAATTGAATATGACTATACTGAAAAAAAGTTTTGTGTTTTCCTTTATGGTATTAGTTTTCCTTTTGCCTTTTTCCATTTCTGCTCAACAGATAGGAAATTATTTGGGAGATGAATCTGATTTGTATGCTGCAACAAAGCAAATGAATCAATTTTTTAGACGTTTTAATCATGAAGAGGACAAACTAGGAAATAAGTTTGACCCAGGCAGTAAAGATTTTAGAAATAATTCGGATAGAAAAGAATACATTAATATTCTATTTGACGGACAAAATAAAGCTGTTCCACAAACTTTAAAAAATGATTTCTTGAATCAAGTTACTAACTCTGCTAATCCTACATTTTTAGAATTTCATGGTGGAAGTTGGTTTGCTGAAGTTACCACTCGTTTTGTGTATGAAGGTCGTGAACAGGATTTGATACTCTTTATGAAGTTGCAAGAAGAAAGAGTCGGCTCAAAATGGGTAATCAGTAATGTTTATTTTACTCCTTTTGCAAAAGTGGTGGGAAATGATGTTCAAGACCCAAGCAAATTTTTGCACCCTCTTAGTCATGAGCTAGAATTTATGAATCTAAGAAAGATATTTGATGAACCTCAAGAACTAAAAGAAGTAAAAAACTATGTTGAGGCAAATCACAAAACAGACTATGTAAGTTTGTTTTTATACGAAGTAGCTCGTAATACACTACAATTCCGAACGGTTACAAATGTAAAATTTCATTTTTTCCAGATAGATAATTGGTATCTTGAAGTTTCTCGTTTTAATCGGGGTGGATATAATAATGGGTGGCTTATCTCAAATTTGACTCGCCTTACTCCTGATAATAAAGATGTTTTGCTAAACTATATATATTCTAATGGTAATTAATTTTCGCTCTTTTCTTCTATGCCTTTTAATGGCATTTACTACTACTACTCTTTTTGCCCAAAAAGACACGAAAAATACAGGCAAAAACGATAACAAAAAACAAGGTGAACAACTTGCACCCGAAAAACTGAAAGAATATGAAGACCGTGTACGTTCTTTAGTTTCTTTTATGCAATTCATGTACAATACTTTAGGCGAAGAAGAATCTTCTGTTCGTGATAAGGAAACTATCGTAAATCAGAGTTTTCAGAAAATCTTCAAAGATAAAGATGTGCAGGTAGAAGATGATTTAATAGAAAAACGTGATTTGTGGATGAACAAAAACGTACAATCTTATCTGAAAGATATTGACTTTTTCTATAAAAACGCAACCTTCAAATATACCGTAAACAGTATTGCTCATAGAATTTCTCCAGACGGAATAATCTACTTTACAGCGACGGCGAACCGTTCTTTGGAAGGCACAAATTTCAAAAACGAAAAAGTAAAAAATAACCTTCCTCGTTATATAGAGATGAGTTATAATCAGGAAAGTCAAGACATGAAAATCATCAGTATTTATACAAGTCAGGCTAACGAAACGGAAGTTTTGCGTAGTTGGTGGAATGATTTGCCTGCTGAATGGTTAGCTGTTTTTAGCAATTATGTTACTATTCCTGTTGGCGACTCAATTAGCAATAGTCAATTACATTCGATTGTTGGAATGGAGGTTTTGGATATTAGTAATAATCCGACAGTAAAAGATATTCAACCAGTAAGTCGTTTGATGAAATTAAAGACTTTCAAATGTGCAAATACGCAGGTTTCAAATCTTTTTCCACTTCGAAGTATTACTAATTTGGAAGTTTTAGATGCTTCAAATACGCCAGCACAAGATTTATTAGCTCTTACGTATGCAACTAATTTGAGAGAATTGAATGTATCAAACACAAAAGTAAGTGACATTAATACACTTGAATATTTGACCAATTTGGAACGTTTGGATATGTCTATTACAGGTGTCAGTTCTTTGGAAGCCTTGGGTAAAATGGAAGGAAGTCTTTTGAAAGAACTTAGAATTTCCAAAACAAAAGTCTCTAATCTTGACCCTCTTAAAGAAATTTCTACTTTAGAGTTTTTGGAAGCTTCTTTTACTTCAATTACTTCTATTGCTGCACTTTCTGAAACGGCAGCCTTAGAACGTTTGGATATTTCGAATACAAATGTAAGTAGCTTAGAACCGCTTTCTAAATTAGAAAACTTACGTTTGTTGTATGCAAACAATACAAAAATTGCAAGTCTAAAACCTCTCACTTCTATTGCTGCATTAGAGCGAGTGTACTGTGATAATACAGGCGTAAAATTAGAGCAAGCACAAGAATTAACCAAAACAGAGACAAATGTTTTGGTAGTTTATGAATCGGAAGCCTTGCAAAATTGGTGGACAAAATTATCTCCCGACTGGAAAGAAGTTTTCAAGACAGCGAGTAAATTAACTGCTTCAAACCCAACAAAGGAAGAACTAGCAACACTTTCAAGAATCACAAAAATTGATGCAAAAGGACAATCTATCAAAACGGTTGAGCCACTTCGTATTTTTGAGGGTTTGAAAGAAATTAATATTAGTAGGACACAAGTAACTGATATTACGGCACTTCGTGATTTGATTGGTCTGGAAGTTTTGGAAGCAAATAATACCAAAATTTCGGATATTTCGGCACTTCAAAGTTTGGCAAGACTAAGGAAATTAGATATTGAAAATACAGCAGTAAGTGATATTTCTACTCTTCAAAACCTGACTAATTTAGAGTTTATTTATGCTGATGGTGCTGCACTCAAAAACGAATTAGTAGCTCAATTTTTGAATAAGAATCCTTCAACAGTTGTAATTTACAAAACAGTTACACTCAATAATTGGTGGACAGGATTATCAGAAAGCTGGAAAACAGCATTTAAGAAACACGTGAAAATAGAAGCACAACCAGACAAAGAACAATTACATGCCATGATTTACTTAGAATCAATTAATCTTGATGGAATAAGTGATATTCGTGATTTGCAGCCCTTACAAATGTCGGTTCGTTTGCGTGAACTTAGTTTTGTTCGTACAGGTGTGAGCAATCTTTCTCCTATAAAAGACATTCAAACGCTTCGTATTTTACGTTTTTCTGAAACACCCGTTTCGAATCTTGAACCGATTACAACGCTTAGAGATTTGGAGCAATTAGTTTTTGAAAACACACCCGTAGAAAGTCTTGAACCGATGGGAGCATTCAAAAAACTAAAACGCCTAAACTGTGCAGGAACACAAATTTAGACATTAAAATGTCTTACTCCTCTTACAGAATTAACCGAACTTTCCTGTAATACCACAAAATTGCGTAGCTTGAAAGGATTGGAAAACATGAGAAAATTAGAGATTTTGCGTATCTATAATACTAAAATCTCTAGCAAAAAAGTAGATAATTTTAAAGAAGATCACCCACGTTGTGAAGTGATTTATTATTAGAATATAATCTTTAGAGTTATTTTAGAAATCCTTATTCAATTTTTATATTGAGTAAGGATTTTTTTGTAGATTCAATAAAAAAACTCTTATGATACAATCACAACTTGTTTACGATATTTTAGACTTACTCTTAGATGAAGACGAAAATGAAATAAAAGCAAGACAACAACTTAAAAACATGAAACAGACTTTGATTTTAGCAATTTGTATTATCCTTCCGTTTGCAATATTTGAAATATACAGAAATGCAGAATATTCAAAAAAAGACAAATTATATGTATTATTTGAACACTCCTCTTATCACATAGGAGTAAGAGGAACGAGTGAGTTACATGCAACATATACATATAATGGACATCATTATGAAATATCTAATTATGCATCATCTGGGTCTTTGGATAGAGCTAACAAAGGAGAAAAATTTTTAATTGAGCTTTTGAAAGAAGATCCTAGTGTAGGAATAGTCTTATGTGATTATATTATTCCTGATACTATGATAATTTTTCATAAATCTACTATTTGGGAGGAAGTTCCTATTGATTTGAAGGAAAAGGATTAAGAATATGCTTGACAATATCTTGTATTTTTTTGAAGAATTCTAAAAGGTAAAGTGAGAAGTACTATTATTTACGTATTGACTACAATTTATCAGTTGAATCCAAGTTTATAAACACAAGTAAAAAAACGTGAACTCGGGATAATATTCGTTGATTATCAATAAGTTATAATATATTTTTTATGTGTCGGTACTGACCTATCGGTCTGACCTTGATTAAATTAGGTCAGTCTCTTTAGAGCAGACCGAAAACTCTATCTAATCTGTTTTAAACAAATAAAAAGACTATTTTTAATCCCGAGTTCACGTTAAAAAAACAACCAGAAATTAATCAAAACTATTTCTATAAAAATTCCGTTTATCAAATTAATAGAAATTGTACTTTTGACACTAACCCATCTCAAACCTAATATTTACCGTTGCTTGTGTCCTCACCATAGCCGTCAAGTTAAGAAAACTGTGTATATTTTTCCCATTATCAACGTCTATTTTCTTCGAAAATACACGATTGCTAAGGGAGAAAAGTGCTGATTCTGTTTATTTTACCTTAGCAATCGTCAGTTATCGAAGATAACAGGACGTTGATAATGGTAGAATAAACAATAGCTTGACGGATATGGTGTCCTCACGAGCGACAAAAAATCCATTTATGAAATTACTAAAAGTAGCCTGTGCCGTCTTGAATCAAACACCGATGCACTGGGAAGTCAATAAAAGAAATATTTTACAAGCTATCGAAGAAGCAAAAGACAAAAAGGTAAGCGTGCTTTGTCTGCCCGAACTCTGTATTTCTGGTTATGGCTGTGAAGATATGTTTTATTCGCCTAATGTTTTGGAGCAGTCTATTCGTGTTTTGTACGAAATTTTGCCTCATACGAAGGGAATTATTACTTGTGTTGGTCTTCCGATTATGTATCAAAATCGCACTTTTAATGTTTGTGCTTTATTGGTAGATGGAAAAATTGCTGGCTTTGCAGCCAAACGCTTTTTACCAGGAAATGGTATTCATTACGAACCTCGTTGGTTTACGCCTTGGCTTGCTGATAGGCAAGTTCATTTTTCTATCCAAAATCCTCAAACCGAAGAACTAGAAAGTTATCTTTTGGGAGATATTTATTTTGATATTGGAGGAATAAAAATTGGTTTTGAGATTTGTGAAGATGCGTGGGTAGCAGACCGTCCAGGACGTACTTTGGCTAATTATGGTGTTGATGTAATCCTGAATCCATCAGCTTCGCATTTTGCTTTTCATAAAATAAATGTTCGAAAACGACTTATTTTGGAAGGTTCTCGTGCTTTTGGTGTAGCTTATTTATATACCAATATGCTAGGAAATGAAGCAGGAAGAGCCATTTATGATGGAGGAACAATCATTGCATCGGCTGGAGAGATTGCAAATATTGGTCAGCGTTTGAGTTTTCATGATGTCTTACTGACTACTGCCGTTATCGATATTGAGGCAAATCGTATTGCTCAATCACAGGCAAGTATGAATTTTGAATTGCCTAATTCGACACCAGAAAACAAAATAACCATTCCCTATCACTTTCCCACTATAAACCCTGAACCCTACGACCCAAGCGAATCAAAATGGGAATATAGCAGTTCTATTCAAGAAGAAGAATTTACACGAGCATTGGCATTAGGACTTTTTGATTATCTTCGAAAAAGCCGTTCGAATGGTTTTGTAGTTTCACTTTCTGGTGGTGCAGACTCGGCAGCCGTTGCTTGTTGTGTTTATTTGATGATAAAATTAGCTATTGAAAATATTGGATTAGAAGAATTTAAGAAAAAATTACATTATATTTCTGCAATTCAAGATTTGAAAACAGTTGATGAAATTTCTGAAAAACTATTATTTACAGCCTATCAACCCACAGAAAACAGTTCTGACACAACCGAAAATGCAGCTTAAAATTAGCAAAAGCCTTAAATTCTACTCATTACACCTTTAATATCAATGAAGTAGTAAAAGAGTATCACAAAATTATTGAGCAAGGATTGGATAGAAAACTCACTTGGCAAACTGATGATATTGCGCTGCAAAATATTCAAGCTCGGGTTCGTGCGCCTTCCGTTTGGATGATTGCAAACATTTATAATGCCCTTTTGCTTTCTACAAGTAACCGTTCGGAAGCAGCCGTTGGATATGCTACAATGGATGGAGATACAAGTGGTGGACTGAGTCCGATTGCAGGAATTGATAAACATTTTTTGAGTAGTGTGGTTGAATTGGTTAGAAAAAACAGGTGTTTTAATTTTGATCTAGCAATTCAGAATCTTCTTATTTCAAAATTGAAGCTCTAAAGTCTGTCAATGTACAACAACCGACTGCCGAGCTTCGACCTCTAGAAAACAAACAAACTGATGAAGATGATTTGATGCCTTATGATTTGCTTGATGCGATTGAAGAAGCTGCCATTCGTGATAAAAAATCGCCTGCTGACTGTTTGAAATTATTAAAATCTACTTTCAAACAGTACGACGAGCAAAAATTGAAAGAATGGACAATCAAATTCTTTAGATTATGGAGTAGAAACCAATGGAAGCGAGAACGTTATGCACCTTCTTTTCATTTGGACGACAAAAATCTTGACCCAAAAACATGGTGTCGTTTTCCTATTTTGTCTAGTGGTTTTGAATATGAATTGGAGCAGTTATAAATAGTTATATACCGAACGGTTCGCTCAAAGCGAACCGTTCGGTATATAAACCAGTTGTAGATTTTAGTAAAATTCGTTATTTTTATAATTCCCTCAAAATATAAAATTAGAAAATAAAAATTATGTATTCACAAGAATTAAAACCAGAAGAGTTAAAGTATAAATTAATAAATTGGATTGTCAATTTGAATGACTCTAAAAAGTTAGAACAGTTGATGAACTTATTACAAAAAGATGAAACTGTAAACTCTACTATTTCCAATACAGAAAAACGTAAATTTGGTTTTGGAAAAGGAACTTATACAAATATTGCAGATGATTTTGATGAACCTTTAGATGATTTTAAAGAATATATGCCTTAAAATATGAATTACTTAATAGATACACACATCTTAATTTGGTTTACAGAAGGTTCAAATAAACTCTCTAAAAATCACATAGAAATACTCAATAATCCTGATAATATAATTTATGTGTCTTCAATAACTTTATGGGAAATAGCCATAAAATCAAGTTTGAATAAATTGGATTTAGCATTTCCTTTTGATGAGTTACAAAATCAATTATATTCACATGGTTTTGTTGTATTGAATCAAGATTTTGAAGATTTGAAAACACTTACTTCATTACCTTTTCATCATGGCGATCCATTTGATAGATTAATTATTGCTCAAGCAATTACTAAAAATATTAATCTAATTGCAGAAGATAGTAAATTTTCTTACTACAAGGAACAAGGTTTGAAACTGATTAAAAAATAAAAATGAAAAAAGCAGCTATCATAGGAGCAGGAATTGCAGGAATAGGAACGGCTATCCATTTAGCCAACAAAGGATATCAAGTAGAAGTTTTTGAAGCCAATAGTTATGCAGGTGGAAAACTGTCAGAGTTTTGGAAAGATGGTTTTCGTTACGATGCTGGTCCTTCACTTTTTACTTTTCCCGAACGTGTAGAAGAACTCATTTTACAATCTGGAAAGAAAGTAGAAGATTATTTTTCGTATCAAAAATTAGAAACCATCAATAATTATTTTTGGGAAGACGGAACTCGGTTAGAAGCCGTTGCAGATTTAGATGCGTTTGCTCGGCAGTTGGAGGATAAAATTGGAGAACCCAAAGAAAACGTTTTGAAGTTCCTCAAAAACAGTAAAGAAAAATATGATTTGACGGCTGATTTATTTCTCACTCGTTCGCTTCACAAAGCCGAAACATTTCTCAATAAAACTGCATTAAAAGCTGTTTCGAAGATTTGGAAATTAGAGCTTTTCAAGACCATGAACCAAGCCAATACATCACTTTTTGAGAAAGAAAAAACGGTTCAACTTTTCAATCGTTATGCAACTTATAACGGTTCTTCGCCTTATTCTGCTCCTGCACTTCTGAATATTATTCCTCATGTAGAATTTAATAAAGGAGCTTTTTTACCTACTGGTGGAATGTTTGATATTACAAAAAGTCTTGTAAAATTAGGACAGGATTTAGGAGTAAAGTATCATTTCAATACGAAAGTAGAAGAAATAATTAATTGATAAATCAAGCAACAAAATTAATGGAATAAAAGTAAAGGATAGCAAAACAGAGAACGCCAAAACAGAAAATTTAGATTTTGATGTAGTCGTTTCGAATATGGATATTGTTCATACATATAGAAAATTATTACCTAAAGTGAAAGCACCAGAATTTTTGTTACAGCAACAAAAATCATTGTCTGCTCTTATTTTTTATTGGGGAATGAATGCAGAATACAAAGAATTAGATTTGCATAATGTTTTCTTTACAAAGGATTATAAAAGTGAATTTAATGCTCTTTTCAATGGAAAAACATTGTATGAAGACCCAACGGTTTATATTTTTATTTCTTCCAAGTATGTCGAAACTGATGCTCCAAAAGGAAATGAAAATTGGTTTGTGATGATAAATGCACCTCATAATTTAAACGACGGTTCGCAAGATTGGGAGCAGCTTATCAAGAAGGCAAAACAAGATATTATCAAAAAACTTGAACGTATTTTGATGCGAAATGTAGAAGAAAATATAATCTCTGAAGCTATTCTTGACCCACGAAAAATTGAACTTCGAACGTCTTCTTTAGGAGGTTCTTTGTATGGAAATAGTAGTAATAATAGGTATGCAGCTTTTTTGAGGCATGCTAATTTTTCCAAAACAAAAGGACTGTATTTCTGTGGTGGAAGCGTACATCCAGGAGGAGGAATTCCATTGGCGTTATCTTCTGCTAAGATTGTGGGAGAAATGATTGAGAAAGCATAGTTTATCTATTAATTTTCGCATTTGCTTGCACTAAAAAATAATAACTTTATCTTGATAAAAGAGTTAAAGAAGAAGATAGTACGAAAATACTTGACTAATTTTTTAAACTTTTATTTTTATATGATTTTATACGAAGTAGATAATGCATCTGTGGTTTATGATAGTGAACATGATATGATTACGTTCAAATGGCTAGGATTTGTAAGTGATGAGGAATACCGAACGGCTGTAACAACTGCCTATGAAAAAACAATGCAATATAGCGTTACTCGCTGGCTGACAGATACTAGAAAGGGAAAAGTAATTTCTTTAGAGGCTCAAAAATGGATGATAACTGACTTTATTCCCAATTATATTTCTAAAAGTCCGCTTCGGAGAGTAGCCTATTTGGTCGCATCAGATTTCTTTAGACAAGTCTATATTAATAAAGTGAAAAGCTCTTTTGGAGATTATCAAATAGAAGTTTTTGATGATGCTCAAAAGGCTAAATTATGGCTTACCAAAATGTATAGTAATAAAGAAGATATAGAAAATGACTTAAAAAGGCAAGCAAGTCAAAACAGAGTTTAAGGTTTTATGAAAATCACTTTTTATGTTTGAATTATGGTTTTATACGAAGTAGAAAATGCTTTTCTTTTTTATGATAGACAGTACGACATGATTACTTTCAAATGGTTAGGATTTGTAAGTGATGAGGAATATCGAAAGGCTGTAAAAATTGCATATGAAAAAACAGTAGAACTTGAAGTTACTCGTTGGCTGACCGATACTAGAGAGGGAAAAGTAATTTCTGTAGATGCTCAAGAATGGATGATAAAAGATTTTATTCCTAATTATATCTCTAAAAGTCCACTTCGTAGAGTTGCTTTCTTGGTAGCAAAAGATTTTTTTAGACAGGCTTATATTGATAAAGTCAAACAATCATTTGATGAGTACCAAATAGAAGTTTTTGATGAGCCTAAAAAAGCCAAATTATGGCTTACCCGAATGTATAGCAAAAAAGAAGATGTAGAAAATATGGAAAAAATAAAAAAGAATCGAGAAGGAAATTAAAAATATAGTTTTACCTATAAAAACTCCATTGGCTACAAATAGATAGTCTTTAATATATGAGCTATAATTTACTTTTATAGTTCATACTGTAATTTTCAATTCATAATTATTTTTCTGTTATGGCAAAAAAACAAAAACCATTAAAACGAACACCTCTAAAACGAACTCCATTAAAAAGAAAAGAATACAATCCAGAAGATTTTAAAAATAAAGAAAAATCAAAAGAAAGCTCTAAAAAAGAATACAAACCACTAAAGCGAACGCCTTTAAAACGCACTCCGTTAAAAAGAAAGGAATACAATCCAGAGGATTTTAAGAAAACAGAATACAAACCTTTGAAAAGAACACCTCTAAAACAAACACCATTAAAAAGAAGAGAATACAACCCAGAGGATTTTGAAGACAAAGATTTTGATAGTGAGGATTTTAAGAAACAATATAAATCTTTAAATCAAATTCCTTTAGAAAAAAAACAGCTTGATTCAGAAGAAAATAAAGACAAAGAAAAAATAAAGAAAGACTTTAAAAAAGAATACAAACCCAAAACTTATAAAAAACGAGAATACAAAGTAAAAGATTATAGAGAATTAAAAGCACGAGAACCAAAGCCATTTGTACAGCTAACTGTAAAAGAAGCCTTTCTAAAGCTCGCTGCTTATTGTGCCTATCAAGAAAGGTGTTATAAGGAAATTTATGCAAAATTAGAAGAATGGAAAATAGATGAAACAGACCATTATGCCATCGTAACATTATTGGAAGAAGAGAATTTTTTGAATGAAAAGCGTTTTACAGAATCTTACACGAGAGGAAAATTTAGCTACAAAAAATGGGGAAAACGAAAAATAAGATACGGACTTTTACAAAAAAACATTTCTGAAAGTATGATACAAGATGCTTTTTTTTCAGAAATAGAAGAGGAGGTCTATTTTGCTACACTTCAAGAACTTCTTACCAACAAATGGTCAGAACTGCTCAATAAAGAAAGTGATAATTTTAAAAGAACAGTAAAAACAACTAATTATGCACTTCAAAAAGGATATGAAAACGAACTTATTAGGGAGATTTTAGATGATATAAATAAGCAAGAAAGTTAATTATTCTTTGTAGATTAGCAAATTAATTTCTTCAAAAAATTATTCTAAATTCTTTACTTATGAAAACAAATCTAATTCTTGTTTCACTCTTATTTTTTTCTTTATTTTCTTGTAACAACTCAAACAACACAGGAAGTGATAAAGTTGTAGCAGAAAATCAAGATACAGAAGATACTATTTTAGTTCTGAATAAAGAACAAAAAAATACTATTACGAATCTAGAACTTTTACAGGGAAAGTGGCAAAGCAATGATGACAAAACCAACTTTTTAAAATTTGAAAATGACCACAAACTAGAAATTGCTGAAGGAATGGAAGAATGGCAAGACGAAATTTTCATTTTATCAGATAAGTGTACCAACCATTCAGACAAAACTAAAGAATTAGAAGCCGAAAAAGATAAATACATTACTTCTCAAAGTTCGGATATGTGCTGGTACATTATTGACCTCAATGAGGAAATTCTGACACTTGCTTATATGGCTCGTGGAAATACTTTATCTTACAAAAGAGTAAAGTAAAAGTTTAATTAAACTCTTTCCAAATTAGCGTTTTTTGAAAGTTTATTTGGAAAGAGAACAACAAAATTCTCACTTTTGCTGTATTAAGTATCACAGACTTCCCAGTCTGTGAACTAAACCAAATTTTAAATCATACACAAACCAGTAAGTCTGTGATACAGAATGAATACTTTTTCTAATATATCAAAAACTCTCAAAACTCGTTTTCCATTTTTTTGGATAACTATGAGTTTGTTTTTGCTTGTTGGTCATTCATTTACGCCTCATTGCCATCATCAGCATCTTGTTTGTCAATCAAATGCCTTTCATTCTCACAAGACAGAAGCTCCAAACTTTTTTGCTCTGCTGTATTCTCCTAATATGGGAGAAGAACATTTGCACAATTTTACAGAACAAGAAAATTCAGTTTCAAAATTTGAAGCAAAAAAAGTAATCAAGGATAATTCTACGATTATTTTTAGCCATTTTTCTACTGCTCAAAATCATACAAAACAAGCAGTAGTTTCTAGCAAAAATACGTATGTGTGCTTCTTTTCACATACTATCCAAGATATTCTTTTTAAGAATATTCCTCTTCGTGCACCCCCAGTTTTAGCATAATCTTTCGATTTATTTTATTTTTTATTTCTAGTTCAAGCGTTAACGCTTGAACCAGTTAATACATTATGCCGTATTCCTCCCCTCTTTCGGAGGGGCTGGGGGAGGTTTTATATCAAAAATTTTATGTTAGACAACCTTATCGGATTTTCTATCCGTAATAAATTCATTGTCTTGATGGGCGTGCTGGCTCTTATTGGTTGGGGAACGTATTCTCTGCTCAATTTACCTTTAGATGCCGTTCCAGACATTACCAACAATCAAGTTCAGATTGTTACACAGTCGCCTTCTTTAGCACCACAAGAAATTGAGCGTTTTATTACTACACCTGTTGAACTTTCAATGGCAAATCTGCCAAATGTGGTTGAGGTGCGTTCGGTTTCAAAATACGGTCTTTCAGTCGTTACGATTGTTTTTAAAGAAGAAACAAAGCTTTTGGAAGCTCGTCAGCTCGTTAGCGAACAATTAACAGCTATTTCTGGCGAAATTCCTACTCATTTGGGCGTTCCTTCCTTAATGCCTATCACAACAGGATTAGGGGAAATTTATCAATATACACTCAAAGTAGAAGACAAATTCAAAGATAAATATTCCATTACTGACCTAAGAACGATTCAAGATTGGATTGTAAAAAGGCAAATGGCAGGTATTGAAGGAGTTGTAGAAGTAAGTTCTTTTGGTGGAAATCTCAAACAATATGAAGTTTCGGTAAATCCTGCAACTTTGCAAGGTTTGGGAATTACATTGAATGATATTTATGATGCTTTGTCTTCAAATAATGCAAATGGTGGAGGAAGTTATATCGAAAAAACACATTATAGATATTATGTCAGAACGGAAGGATTAATAAATTCTTTAGAAGAAATCAAACAAATTCCTATCAAAGTCAGAAACTCAAAACCTATTTTGATTGGAGAAATTGCCGAAGTAAAAGAAGGCTACGCACCACGATTAGGTGCAATGACACAAGGAGGAACAGGCGAAGCAGTCGGTGGAATTGTCTTGATGCTAAAAGGTGCAAACTCTTCGAGGTTATAACAATATCAAAGAACGTGTAAAATTAGTTCAAAAAGCATTACCCGAAGGAGTTAGTATTGTTCCTTATTTGGAGCGTTCCGATTTGATTGAAAGAGCCATTGCAACTGTTACCAAAAACTTAGCAGAAGGTGCATTGATTGTAATTTTTGTTTTGGTGTTGCTTTTAGGAAATTTTAGAGCTGGTTTTATTGTCGCTTCTGTAATTCCTTTGGCGTTGATGTTTGCTTTTGGAATGATGAATCTTTTTGGAGTTTCGGCAAATTTAATGAGTTTGGGAGCGATTGATTTTGGTTTGATTGTAGATGGTTCGGTTATCATTGTTGAAAATGTTGTCCATCAATTATACAAAAAATACAAAGGTCAAAAACTCACAACAGAGCAAATGGATAATGCCGTTTTGGATTCTTCTCTACAAATTAGACAATCGGCAGCCTTTGGAGAAATCATTATTTTGATGGTTTATTTACCAATTTTGGCACTTACAGGCGTTGAGGGAAAAATGTTTAAACCAATGGCAGAAACCGTAATTTTTGCTATTTTGGGAGCATTTATTTTGTCTTTGACCTATGTTCCGATGATGTCAGCTTGGCTTTTATCCAAAAATGTAAAAGAAAAACACAGTTTTGCCGAACGAATTTCAAATTCAATTATGCAAACTGCCGAAAATTTTTACATTCCTATTCTTCAAAAATCATTACAATTTGGAAAAAGTATTGTAGCTGTTTCAGTTTTTCTTTTTGCTATTAGTTTGTATGTTTTTTCACAAATGGGTGGCGAATTTATCCCAACTTTAGAAGAAGGCGATTTTGCGATGCAGCTTACTCTTCCAGCAGGAAGTTCTTTAGAAGAAAGTATCAAAACAGCTACGGCAGCCGAACAAATTTTGATAAAAAACTTTCCTGATGAAGTGCGTGATGTAGTTTCAAAAATTGGAACGGCAGAAATTCCGACTGACCCAATGTCTATCGAAACTGGCGATATTATGATTTTATTACGACCAAAATCAGAATGGACAACCACACAAAACCAAGAAGAATTAGTAGAAAAAATGAAAATGGCTTTAGAAATTTTGCCACACGCAGAATTTGAATTTTCACAGCCTATCCAACTTCGTTTTAATGAACTTATTACAGGCGATAAATCAGATATTGCCATTCGTCTTTTTGGAGAAAATTTGGATACACTCTATAAATATGGACAACAAATAGGCGAACTTTCTGAAAAAATTGAAGGTGTGGGAGATGTACGAGTAGAGCAGATTGTTGGACTTCCTCAATTTGTGGTTGAGTACGATAGGCAAAAACTAGCACAATATGGAATTACGATTGATGAGGCAAATAAGTTGGTAGAAACGGCTTTTGCAGGTGGTTATGCAGGTACGATTTACGAAGGCGAAAAGCGTTTTGATTTGGTAGTTCGTTTGTCTGAAAAGGCTAGAAACAATCCTGAAACGCTAGAAAATCTATTTATTTCAATTCCTTTGGCTACAAATCTTGATGCAGCAAATCAAGCAGCTAATATAGCAACTACTTTACAAGTTCCTTTAAATACAGTCGCCACAATCAAGCGAATTGAAGGAGCTGCACAGATTTCAAGAGAAAATACACAGCGAAAACTTACCGTCGGAATTAATGTCAGAGGACGAGATGTGGAGTCGTTAGTCAATGAGCTTTCTGAAAAAATTGATGCTCAAATTAAATTGCCTACTGGTTATTTGGTTACCTATGGAGGACAATTTGAAAATCTACAAGCTGCAAAAGCTCGTCTGATGATTGCTGTTCCTGTGGCTTTGCTTATGATTTTTGCTCTGCTTTTTATTACGTTTAGTTCGCTTAGTCAAGCTACTTTGATTTTTACGGCTATTCCACTTTCTGCTATTGGTGGTGTTTGGGCGTTGTACTTGCGTGATATGTCGTTCAGTATTTCGGCTGGTGTAGGTTTTATTGCTCTTTTTGGTGTGGCTGTTTTGAATGGGATTGTATTGATTGCTCGTTTCAATGATTTGAAAAAGGAAGAAGAAGATACAACTGAAACTTTATCATTAAAAGAACGCATCAAAAACCGAATCATTCAAGGCACAAAAGACCGTCTAAGACCTGTTTTGATGACTGCTCTAACGGCTGCATTAGGTTTTTTACCGATGGCACTTTCGACAGCAGCAGGTGCAGAAGTTCAGAAACCTCTTGCTACGGTTGTGATTGGTGGACTTTTGACAGCAACTGTTTTGACGCTGATTGTACTTCCTATTTTATATAGTTTTTTGGAAAAAAGAAAGGGTTAAATAAGTCGCTCGTGAGACACGAGCAACGGATAAACTTACTTTTCCTATTCATAAAAACTTTGTCAGTAGTTTTTCGGTAATCCGAAATAACTCTGACAATAGTTGGTACAAAATTTACATTTTTCTAACTATTACAGCCTTATGAAAGGACTCTCAAAGTTGAAAACAAAAAATATAAATACTACCGTTGCTCGTGTCCCACGAGCGACATAATCATCATAAAAAATGAAACCATCAAATATAATCGTATTCCTAAATACCGTTGTTGGTGTTTTAGCGAAGCAACACCAACAACTATTTCTACTTCTATTTTTTCTATTGATTCAGTTTCCTGTTTTTTCACAAACAGATTCTTTAAAAAATAATTCATTAGATAAAATAATTGAAATTGCCTTTTCGAATAATGGCTTATTACAAAATAATAAACTAGACATTGAAAGTGCTATTCTTCAACAAAAAGGAGCTTTCAATATGCCAAAAACAAATATTTCTCTTCAATATGGAAATATAAACAGTAGTTATAATGGCGATGTAATTTTTCAGATTACTCAAAATTTTAATCCTATTGGTTCGATTTCGGCAAATAAAAAAGCCTTTCAAGCACAAGAAATGAATGCAAAAGCCAATCTGAATTATCAAAAAAATGCGCTCAAAAATCAGATTAGTCAGCTTTATTATAAGTTTGTTTTGTTTTCTCAAAAAAAATTAGTCTTACAAAAACAAGATAGTTTGTGGGAAACCGTTGAGAGAATCACAAAAGTTCAAACTAAAGCAGGGCAAACCAATAAAATGGAACTTCTGACAGCACAAAATCAGCGTTTACAACTCTTACAACAAAAATCTATCAATGAAAACGACTTGAAAATGACTTTTCATGATTTGCAAAAATTAGCTCAAAACGAATTGTCTTTTTTAGAAATAGATAATCAAAATCAGAAAATTGAGAACGTAAATAAAGTTACTTCAAACCTAACACTTTTAGATTCTTCTGTTTCTAATTCGATGATTACTTATTTTGAAGCACAAACCAATCTAGCACAAAAACAAACTGTGGTAGAACGCAAAAAAGCGATGCCTGAGTTACATTTAGGTTATTCTTCTCCTACTTTTGATGGAGAAACAGGAATTTATAATGCTTTTCAAGCAGGTTTTTCTGTGCCTTTGGTTTGGAGAGAATATAATTCGAAAATTCAAGTTGCTAAGATAAAAGAAGTGCAAGCTCAAAATGAATTAGCTTATCAAAAAAATGCGATTTCGGAAGAAAAAAAGGCAGTTTTGATGAAATTACAAAACCTTAAAACCATTTTAGAAAGCTATCAAACACAGCAACTTCCACAAGCTGAAGAACTTACTAATTTGGCTCAAATTAGATACAAAGAAGGCGAAATTTCGGTTTTACAGCTTGTTCAAATCCAACAACAGACTTTGCAAACTTCACTTTCTTATCTTGAAACACTAGAAAATTTCAATAGCACATTAGCGATGTGGGAATTTCTCAATAATTAAAAGCTAGTTAAAAAGTATCACAGACTTCCTAGTCTGTGCAAAAAAATAAAATACTCTTCACAGACTGGAAAGTCTGTGGTACAAAATACAAATAAAAAAAAATGAAACCTCAAATCATATATTCGGCTTTTCTAATTTGTTTTACTTTTCTTTTTTGGAGTTGTGAAAAAGATGCAACACACGACCATACTGAAAAAGTAGTAACAAATGAACGAGAAACAACAGAAGGAAATCATACTTTATTTACTACCGAACAAATCCAAAAACTAGAAATTGAAGTCGATAAATCTTCTCAAAAATCAATTCCAACAATAATTGAAGCGACAGGAACAATACATTTGCCACCCCAAAATAAGGCTTTAGTAGGAAGTGTTTTGGGTGGAAAAATAAAACAAATTTTGATTCACGAAGGCGATTATGTCAAAAAAGGACAAACGATTGCCATTCTTGAAAATCCAGAAGCCGTAAAAATGCAACAAGAATACTTGACTGTTTCGGCTCGTTTGATAATGTTGGAATCTGATTTGGAACGCCAAAAAAGTTTGCAAACCCAAGATGCGACTACTCAAAAAATTGTGCAACAAGCACAAGCCGAATTAGACATGGCAAAAGCTCAAAAAACAGGTTTGGAAGCTCAACTTCAACTTATTAATTTACGTCCAAAATCAAATTCTATTTCTTCTACATTTTCAGTTCTTGCGCCTATTTCTGGAATGACGCACAATATTGTCGGACAGCTTGGAGAATTTGTTGATGCAAATAAATCTATCGTTGAAATTTTGAATGAAGACCATTTACATATCGAAATTTTGGTCTATGAAAAAGATATTGATGTAATCAAAGAAGGACAAAAAGTACATTTTATTCCTTACAATTCGCCGAATGCAAAACCTGTTGAAGCTATCGTTTATTCTATCTCAAATACCACTGACCCAATTACTAAAACAGTAAGTCTTCATGCAGAAATCAAACAAAAACTAGCATCAATTCTACGAGATGGAACATTAGGAAAAATAACAATTGAAAGCGAAAGAACAAATCAAGCTACTTTACCAAAAGATGCTTTGATTCAAGAAGGAGAGCAGTTTTTTATCTTTATTCAAAAAGACAAGACAAAAGAAGGAATAGAGTTTGAAAAAACTGAAATTGAAATTTATACTCAAAATGAAAATGAGTTTCAATTTTCTATCAAAAATGAAGTCTTACAAAAATCAATTTCTGAACTTCTTTTTGTGAGTAAAGGAGCGTATTATTTGAATGCTTCTTCGGCTGAAACGGCTGGACATTCGCATTAGAAACAATTACGACCTGTTAAAGCAGCGAAGCTAATTAAAAATACTGACTATCAATCAATTAGAGATTTTAAAATAGCAGTTTATTTAATTATTATTCCTTAAAAACACAAATAAATTTGATAAATCAAATTACTACGTTTTGTAGCCATTTGATTTATCAAATTTTTCTAGTTTTTAGCTCTCTTCCACCGCTTATGTGTCCAAAGCCAATTTTGAGGAGAATTACGCACAGCTTCTTCTATTCTTTTTGAGTATTCATCTAAAATAGAAAAATCAGTTCCTTTCTCATCTGTATTATAAGGAGGTTTTGCCATTAGCTCTAAAGAATACAAATAATGTCCTCGTTTGGGTTTTGTTATCCTTAGAAAATATACTGGCAAATTTGCTTGAGGAGCAAGACGAGCAACACCTACAAAGAATGGTACTTCTTTCCCAAAAAAAGTAGTCCAATATTGTGCATTATGTCCTGCTGGTGTTTGGTCTGCCACTAAAACATAACCTGTCGATACTTCTTTTGGCTTTATTATTTCTCTATTCGAAGTTCTCATTTCTAATGGAACTGCACCAAATTGAGAACGCATTTCATAAATCAATTTATCAATTTCTTTATTTGCCAGCTTCTTATAAATGGGTGAAACAACTGTCTCCAGTTCTACTGAACACGACAAACTGACCCATTCCCAACTCACATGATGAGTTGCCAAAACGATGATTGATTGGTTGCTTTTGGCTACTGTTTTTGCTATTTCTAATGATTCAGGAGTAGGACGAGTACGCCTAACAATTTCTTCTTTTGAGATATGGAAAGATTTGAAAGTTTCAATAATAAAATCACAAAAATTTCTATAAAAAGCTCTTGCAATCTGTTCTCTTTCCCTTTGTGTTTTTTCAGGAAAGGCGATATAGAGATTATCTAAAACGACTTTTTTACGATATAATTTTCCATAATAAACCACCACAAAAAGCAAATCAGAGATTCTATATAGCAACCAAAGAGGAAGGCGAGCAAAAAGCTTTATTAGAAATGGAATCATATTTTTATCTTATTTTCATTTTATTATCCAAATTAGCTCTACCAGAAAGAAGTTCGGAAAAATTATAATTCAAAACTACTTCATTTTTATCATCAGAAGAATAAGTTGCTTTTTTATTTGAATATTTTTTGATTTTGCCTTCTGTACGAACAATAAAAACATAGTTAGCAGACTCAAAAACATAATCTTGAAAACGTTTTGTAGCTTCATCTTCTGGCATTTTTTGTCTTTCTTTCGCTCTATCTAAAAGTGGCTGGAGGTAATGTGTATTATTTCTTTCAAAAGTTCTCTTAGAGAATTCAAAAGCAGGTTTTGACGGCGCAGGTTCAGTATTGAGTTGATTGAGAGCAGCCGTAAGCGATTCTACATTATCAAAATCAAAGCTAAAACCTGTCAAATAATTTTCGTAATCTGTATTGTACTCAACATGTGTAATTCCTCCAATTTCGGAAAAGCTCTCACTACTCTTTTGTATTACATTTTCAATGTTGGCTACAAAGTTTTTTTCTTCATTAGTAGAGTCAGTAAGCAAAGTAGTCAGTGCAATTTCTTGCTTTCTTCCACTCAAATCAACAGTAAGAGAATAAGTTCCTGAACCATCTTTTTTGATATAGACTTCTTCACGAAGTTCGAAGCAGGAAGTTAGTGTAAAACTAATAAGTAGTAGAAAGATAAATTGTAGTAGTATTTTTTTCATTTAGAGTAATTGAAGAGTAGATTATAAATTTTTATTTTCTAAGAATATTCAAAATTACATAAATACAACCAGTTTTTTATATTAGAATTCAAATTTTAGAAAATGATACCATTAAATTTAGTAATCAAAAAATCAAAACAATCATTTATCAAAGTAGTTTTAATGGTTAGTTCAGAAAATAGTTGCTTAATGCTAAACGTTATCACAGTTATTTACAGGTTTGATAATCAATACGTTATCTAAAAACAAAACACGCTCATTTTTCCATAGCGATAGGTTTGCAAACCCTACTGATTACTCACATGTTTTTTAAAAGTAAAAAACAGAGAAATACCGACCTTTTGACCTCCCCCAGCCCCTCCGAAGGAGGGGAGGAACACAATAATTATCACAAAATGACTATTAGAATAAGTTATTTTATAGTAATTTTTCAAAGTCCATCCCCTTTGGGGAGGGATTTAGGGCGGGGTCTAGGCACGTTTCAGAGATGTGGGTAATCGATAGGGGTTTGCAAACCTATCGCTATGGGAAAATGAAGATTACTAAATTAACCGTAATAACCTTTACTATATTCATTTTTATCTGAGCTATTTTTATTTATTTTTTTATCTAAATTTTTTAAACTTTAATTTGATATGACACAAAAAGGAAAAATTTTGTTTGTCCTGACGAGCCACAGCGAAATGGGAAATACAGGCGAAAAAACAGGCTATCATTTGAGCGAAGTAACTCACCCTTGGAAAGTATTGCATGAGGCAGGCTACGAAATTGACTTTGTAAGTCCAGAAGGAGGACATGCACCCGTAACCGCATTTGACTTATCAGACGATATAAACAATGAGTTTTGGCAAAATGAAAAATACAGAAATCGAGTAGAAAAGACTCACAAACCAACAGAAATAAAACCTTCAGAATACAAAGCGATATTTTTTGCAGGAGGACATGGAACAGTTTGGGATTTTCCAGAAAACAAAGAACTACAAAAAATTGCCGCAACAATTTATGAGAGTGGAGGAATTGTTTCTTCTATTTGTCATGGGGCAGCAGCACTCATTAATTTGAAATTAAGAGATGGTTCTTATTTAATAGATGGAAAAGATGTAAATTCGTTTACTGATGAAGAAGAACGAGAAGCGGGGAATGAAAAAATAGTTCCTTACTTAGTAGAATCAAAGTTACGTGAACGTGGTGCAAATTTTCATCAAGCTGCAAAAGGAGAAGCAAAAGTGGTAGTTGATGGAAGACTTATTACAGGACAAAATCCAGCTTCTGCTACTACATTAGGCGAAACTTTGAAGAGAGAACTCAAAGAAGTTGAAATAAATTAGAATCGTTTGTATATACAACACTCAAAATGTGTTGGCTAAAGAAAGGCAGAACGTTTTGTTCTGTCTTTTTTGTTTTAAGAAAAATTTAATAAAACATTCTATTTCAGAAATTGATTTTATTACAACAGACTGGGAAGTCTGTTGTACAGTTGAGTTACAAAAAATTATTTAATTATGGAATTTGGGAAGTTACAAGATATAAAAAACGTAGATTTTACGCTACCAGACAGCCATTTCGAAACAGAAATCTTTTTAAAAAAATTAGAATCTACCAAAAAACCTATAATTCGTATAGCTGCTCCTATTTGGGGAATTCCAGATTGGAAAGGGGTTTGGTATCCACAAAAGGCAAAACCTGCCGATTTTTTGTATCATTACTCTCGTCAATTTAATGAAATAGAGCTTAATGTTACACATTATCAAATTCCACCAGAAGAACGAATCTTGAAATGGAAAGAAGCAACTCCAGAAGGTTTTTTGTTTTGTCCAAAAATTTATAAAGGAATTAGCCACCACAAACAATTAGTAGATTGTGAAGAACTAACAGAAGTTTTTTGTGAGCGTGTAGCACTTTTTGGAGATAGATTAGGAATTTGTTTTTTGCAATTACCTCCTCATTTTTCGCCACAGAAAGCACAAATTTTGATTGATTATTTAGAAAATTTTCCTGTCAAAACTCGTCTTGCTGTTGAATTTCGTCATAAGGATTGGTTTGATTCAGAATCAAATAATCAAAGTGAGGAGACAAGAGAAGCTGTAAGAGAAGTTTTTTCGGTGATGCGTCGTCATAACATTTCTGCACTTATGACAGATGTTTCGGGAAGGCGTGATGTAATACATATGCGACTAACTTCTGATACCTTAGTTGTTCGTTTGGTGGGAAATGAGTTGGATAAAACGGATTATGAAAGAATGGGAGAATGGGTAGAACAGATGGACAAATGGATAAAAGAAGGATTAAGGGAAGTTCATTTTTGGTTGCATCAACCCGAAAATATCAAAACGGCAGAAATGGCTGTCTTTCTAATTGATAAAATAAATAAAAAAGGATATTCAACGGCAAACCCACCAAAAAAGATTGTCTCTAAAAAAGAGATTGAAAATGATTTGCCTTCGCTTTTTTAGTAATCAAAAAATCCTTACAAAACATAAAGTTCTGTAAGGATTTTCTTATGCTGGTATCGGTGTCCTCACCTACGACTCACAAACTACATTCTACTGCATTCCACCTGCTGCACTATACTTCTGAATTGCATCTGTAAATAACTGACGACGTTTTTTCAGATTGTCCAGACGAGTTTGGTCGCTATCAGAAAATTCTAATTGCACTTCGTTTCCATTATTATCAACCACTACTTTTTCTTCGCCTTGCATAATTGATTTTTTGGATTCCAAACGCTGAATTTCTTGCGTTGTCATGGCATCAAGTTGGCGGTAAACAGACATCAAAACTCGCATTTGAATACTACTACGCTGAATTATATCACTATAATTAAATTGATTTAAATTATTTTGATATACAAAATTCAAATTACCAGTAGCACGATTTGCAATATCTTCTGCTAGTGCGATTGCCTTATCATCTGCTTCTGCCAAATGATAGAGCTGAACAAAGTAAGGTTCGTAATAACTGTAAGGAATATTCATAACAGGCAATAATTCAAAGGCTTTATCCATCGTTTCGATAGCCTTTTCTTTCTCACCACGCTCAAAATACTCTTGTGCCAAACGGAAATAAACTTGACGGAATTGTGCTCCAAACTTCTTGTATTCATCGTCGTAATACCCTTCCGTTTGCAGACCTCTAAACTGGAATAATTCAACAGCTTTCTTCATCTCTTCAAAATTCACTTCTCCTAAATCACCATTATCTTGTGCAGAAATTGGCATTAAGCGATATACCATTCCGTCCATTTGAAGATATTCTCTCAAATTAAAATTAATAGTATTTGCAGAAGTTTGATTGAAGTAAATTGGACGTTCCCATTTATTAGTAGCAATCAAATCTAATAATAAAAGGTCGTTTTTGTAGATATGATTTGACTTAATATCAAACTCCATTACATCGACAATACGATTTTCTTTTCCTTTTGGAATAAATCCTTTTGCCAAAACAGCTTGTTTATCAATTGCTAAAGCAAACTTTTTAGAAAGAAGTTTTCCTGTACTACTTCCATCTTGTAACTGAACCATTACACGAGGGTCTTCTTTTTTGAGAAGTTCAATATAGGCTTCTAAGTTTACGGGTTGATTAATGTTTTTGTCTTCTGAACCGTCTCTATTTCCAATGTACATCAAGTAATCATTCTTTCCTTGGATATAATCTTCTCTTTCCAAAGAAATTGGAATAGGAGGGGAATCATTTACTTGACTTGTCATTTGGTCAGCATACCAATCTGTTGAGAAATAACTCAAAACGGCTACTCTTACATCAGTACGGAAACCCTCCACATCTTGCACATACCAAAGTGGAAACGTATCATTATCTCCACCTGTAAACAAAATTGCGTTAGGCTCACATGCTGCCAATGTATTTCTTGCCTGATCAACAGATAAATAACGACCTGTACGGTTGTGATTATCCCAACCCTTTACACCCATAATAGTAGGCACAACCAATGCAACAGCAAGTGCAACACTAGAAGCAGCCGTTCCAGAAGCATATTTTTTCAGGAAATTAGCTATCGCAAGCATTCCTAAGCCTATCCAAATGGAAAAAGCATAAAAAGAACCGACATATACATAATCCCGTTCACGAGGCTCAACAGGAGGAGAATTGAGGTAAAGAACCAAACCTACTCCCATGATAAAGAAGATAAGGAAAGTAATCCACCATCCTTTTTGGTCTCTATTTGCTTGAAAAATAAATCCTATAATCCCTAGAATAAGAGGTAACATATAAAAATTATCTCTTGCCTTATTTGTTGCCAAGTCTATTGGTAATTCTTTTCCTAAGTCCTCAAAAGGAGAAAGCCAACCTGCTTCTTTGTCATCGCTTTGTCTTCCTGCAAAGTTCCACATAAAATACCTAAAGTACATATGTCCGAATTGATAACTAAACAAGAAACTTATATTATCCACAAAATTAGGTTTTTCTCCCTCTTTTAGTTTTAGCCATTGTTTGTAGAGTTCTGGATGATTACCAGTTTGGCTATAAATACGAGGCAAGAGCATATTACCTTGTGGGTCGTAGGTATATTCAAATTTGTGATCAAAAATCTCATATTTTTCATTTCCTTTACGATAAATGGCTGCTCCTATATCTTGTCCTGTACGCTCAGATGTAAAAGTTCTTCCATAAACAAGTGGACGGTCTCCATATTGCTCTCTCTTTAGATAAGAAACGAAAGTCATTATATCTTCTGGATTGTTCTCATCAATTGGAGGATTTGCATTCGAACGAATCAAAATAAGCGAATAGGTACTATATCCTATCATAATAAAGGCAAATGAAAGAAGTGCTGTATTTAATGATACGTTTTGTTTTCTGATAGAATAAAAAATTCCCCAAACAAGAGCAGCTATAAAAGCAATACTAAAAAATGCTGCTCCCGAACCAAACGGTAAACCAAAGGTATTTACAAAAGCAACTTCAAACTTAGCAGCAATAGAAGGCAAACCCGGAATTACACCATAGGTAATCAAAACTACAATTCCTGTTCCTATCAAAAAGGTCATTATCCAACCTAATGTACTCTCCGTTTTGTATTTTTTGAAATAATATACATAAGCAAGAGCAGGCAAAGCAAGTAAATTGAGAAGGTGAACGCCAATAGAAAGACCCACCAAATACGCAATAAAAATAAGCCAACGGTTAGAATCTCGCTCATCATCTATGCGTTCCCATTTGAAAATTGCCCAAACTACAATAGCAGTAAAAAATGAAGACATACCATAGACCTCTGCCTCTGCTGCCGAAAACCAAAACGAATCTGAAAAAGTATAAGCTAAAGCACCAACAGCACCACTTCCCAAAACCATTATTTTTTGAGCCAATGTATAATCGTTTTCTTGTGCCTCCAAACCTTTTTTAAGGTCTAGTTCTGTTTTGGAATCCATTACTTTTTGTAGAGTAGGACGAACAATACGACGAGCAAGCATCGTTATTGTCCAAAACAAAAACAAAATAGAAAAGCTACTAGAAAGAGCAGAAAGCATATTTATCCAATAGGCTACCTCCAAAACGTCTCCAAAAGCAAACATAGAGAAAATACGCCCTACAAGTAAAAATAAAGGAGCCCCTGGTGGATGAGGAGCCATTAGTTTGTAAGAAACGGCTATAAATTCTCCACAATCCCAAAAACTAGCTGTGTTTTCAAGTGTAAGTACATAAACAGTAGTAGCAATCAAAAAGATTAGCCAGCCTACAACGTTGTTAAGACGATTAAAACCCATTTTTTTTCAGTTATCAGTATTTTACAGTTATCAGTTACCAGTAATCAGTTATCAGTAAATACAGTTTGATAATAAAATTAATTGTAAGCTGACTTTATTAGAAATTTCTTTTCAAGACACGAAATTAAGAAAAGTTTGGCAACTAAGGTATATTATCAGAACTATTTTGAATTAAATTATAGTAATTTATAGACAGTTGCCAATAAGTCGGTCTAAATATGTTTCTGATTACCTACGTTTGACCTTATGAGTTTATTAGTCTTTAAAATATTCTTTTACAAACTGATTTATTTTCTCTCCCAAAACTTTATTGAGACTTTCGTAAGATTCGAATGTCCAACCAGCCACATGGGGTGTCAGGATTACGTTTTGCAGTCCTAAAAGCTCTTCAAACTGCTCTTTCTCTAGCTGGCGAAAAAGTATTTAGTTTTTCGTTTTCTAGCACATCTAAACCTGCTCCTTTTATCTTTCCATTTTTTATATATTTTAGAAGCGAATTTGTATCTACAACTTCTCCTCTTGAAGTATTAAAGAAAAAAATAGGATTTTTAAAGTTCTGAAAAAAAGTATCGTTCGCAAAATGAAAATTTCCATTTTCTGCCTCGCTACCATCAATATCATCATCTAAAGGAATATGAAGCGACACAAGTTGAGCCTTCTCTTGCAACTCTTCCAAACTCACAATTTCAGCAAAATCATCTTGTACTTTATTTCTTTTATCGTAAGCCAAAACGATACAACCCAAAGCATCTAATTTTTGAGCTAAAAGTCTGCCTACATTTCCATATCCTATTACTCCAACTGTCTTTCCTGTTAGTTCTATTCCTCTATTTGCTTCCCTTTTCCATTCAAAATTAGCTAATTGATTTTGAGCCATCTTAAAATTATTCAATACTGAAAAGATTAATCCTAAAGTATGTTCGGTAACTGCATTTCGGTTTCCTTCAGGAGCAGTAAGTAATTTTATATTTCTCTGACTAAGCAATTTTTTATCTATTCCATCTGTTCCAGAACCTACACGAGCGATAAAAAGTAGATTTTTGGTATAATCCAAAAATTCCTTGTTAATATGAAACCTACTTCTTAGGATTAATCCATCAAATTCTTGTATTTGATTTAGAATATTATTATCTTTCCAATCAAAAGCATAAGTATATTCTATTTTATTATTTGAAAAGTGAAAAGTAAAAGAAGGATGTAATTTATCAACGATAAGCACTTTTAGCATTTTTTTCATAAATCATTATATTTTATAGTGAATAATGGAGCTTTTTTCGGATTAATAATTTTAGATTTATTATTTTATAAAGTAGATGTAACCATTTCAGAAAGTCTATCGTTTGTTAAATAAGCGAAAATTAATTATTACTATTTATTCTCAAATTCATAAAAAACAGCTAAAAATTCGCCACCAACTTTACAATTTATTCTAATAATACCTTTCTCCTTCCTACTATTATGAATTCTATACAAGAGCAATCTGCTAATAATACAAATAAAGGAAATATTCGTACTTTTATCGACAAACTCATTACTACTTATGCTCAAGAAGATGAGCTGATACAAAGAGTAATTGAATCACGTCTTTTTTTGAATGGCATACGTCCGACAGAATATAGCAATGATACTCCTGATGATACAAAGGTTTTAATTAAATTGAGTCATATAGAAAAAGAATTAGCAAAAAATTTTATGTAGTCGTTTAGGATCAATTACGAATTAAAAATTACGACCTGCTAAAGCAGCGAAGCTAATTACGAATGTAAATTATTGATTATCAATAAATTATCAATTTAAAAATAGTAGTTTATTTAATTTACGTTCCTTAGAAAGATTTTAAGAGCAAGACCTATTAATTAGTTTCTTTTAATATTCCAATAACCTCAAATTTATCAAAAACATTTTCAGTGTGAGGAGCCTCATTTTGAAGCTCTTTTGTGAGGTCTTGACCCGCCCAATGCTCATAATGTTTTCCTTTAAGCCAAAGTCTAGAACTAGAAACATCATAAATTAGATTTTTGTAAGCACACCAAATCTCAGAACGGTCTTGTCCGTTTCGCAAAGCAAGTTGAGATAATGTATAGGTAGGTAATTCAGCCATACTATAGTAATACTATTTTTGATAAAAAGATTTCGCACAAAAACAAAAACATTTTAAAGAGAAATAACTTTTAGATTGTACTACTCATTAACTATTTCGAATTAATTTCAAAAACAATCAATTTATAATAAATCCTTTCAGATGAGCATAATCGTTTTTATTTGGGAAGTAGCTCTACTTTGTTCACTCCTAGTTTTGGTCTTTATGATTCAAGATTGGAGTAAATTTTGGCTTTTCAAAAATTATATAGCAAAACGACAACATAAAAGAGACGAAATAGCAGCAGATAAGTTATTGAACGATTTGCCAAAAGGAATAGTAAGATATAAAGAAAAAGAAATCCCACAAGAATAAAAAATCTCAAAGCTCAAAAACCATTTCTATTATATAGGAATGGCTTTTTTTTGATTTAATGAAATATTTTGATGTACAATTACTAAAACTTCTCAAAATTTGTATTTAATTTATTGTACGTAAAATAATTGTATGTACTTTTGAGATGTGAAAGAACGCATTGTAATTATACCGACCTACAACGAAATCGAAAACATTGAAGCCATTATTCGTGCCGTATTTTCGTTGGAACTTCCGTTTCACGTCCTCATTATTGACGACGGTTCGCCAGATGGAACAGCTTTGAAAGTTAAAGAACTTCAAAAAGAATTTGTTGATATTCTTCATATCGAAGAGAGAACAGGAAAACTAGGCTTAGGAACGGCCTATATACATGGTTTTAAGTGGGCTTTGAGAAGTGAGTATCAATTTATTTTTGAAATGGATGCTGATTTTTCGCATAATCCAAAGGATTTAATCCGTCTTTATAACTCTTGTGTAGTAGAAAATGAACTTGGAATTAGAAATGATTTGGCAATTGGTTCTCGTTATGTGCAAGGTGTAAATGTTGTGAACTGGCCTATGAGTAGAGTTTTGATGTCTTATTTTGCAAGTATTTATGTAAAAATAGTTACAGGAATGCCTATTCATGATGCAACGGCAGGTTTCAAATGTTACCGTAGAGAAGTTTTGGAAACTATAAACTTAAACACCATAAAGTTTGTTGGTTATGCCTTTCAAATTGAGATGAAGTTTACGGCTTGGAAATACGGCTTTGTAGTAGGAGAGGTTCCTATTATTTTTACAGATAGAACGAAGGGAACATCCAAAATGTCTTCTGGAATATTTAAAGAGGCTTTTCTTGGTGTGCTTCAAATGAAAATCAATAGTTTTTTTAGGAAGTATAGTAGATAAATTTAATCAATTCATACAGATTATTTCTTGTCTTGAAAATTGATTTTCTCTACAAACTTATCATATTTTTCTTTTTCTTCTCTTGGATAACGAATTTCGAAAAGAACGAAAACCGTTTTGCGTTTTTTCTGTACGAAGATAAAAAACTTTTCCGTTCTCAAACCCAGAAATCACAAAAAAACTCTCATTAATAGTCTGATACTCTACTTTTCGGCTTTGAGAAATATATTCTTTTTCTTGTTGTAAAGTTCTTTTTTGTCCGTTTACACTTCCCCAGACTAGGAGTTCTATTTTTCCTCCATCTATATAAAAAATCTGTCCATCACCTGCTTTCGAACTTCCAAAAGATTCAAAAATAGCAGGATAATTCAAACAATACTCAAAACGCTCATTACAATATTCCGATTGAGTAGAACACGCAGCAAGAAAAAAAAACAAAAAAAGATATATCAGTATTTTAATTTTCATATTTTAAATTTATGGAATATTTTTTATTTAAGCAAGTTGTTTTTGTGTATTGAAGCAAAATCAAATACTCTAATTTTCATAGAACATAGATTTTACCGATTTAAGGATTGTTTCTTTCCCCTTAGCAGTTAATACTAGTAAAAGAAGAGTAAAATGTTTTGGTTGTCTGACAATTTTGTGGAAGTCGTTGGTGGGACTCCAACAACGGCAAAAGGAGATGAACGCTTGCGGATTTGTTTACATAGCTTTAACTACTGAGAATGAGATTTTGAGGTTTTTGGAAATTTTGAAGAGAATACTTGAGGTTACACATCATAACGTATAAAATGTAGTTCTTCCATTTTATCAAAACCTTTATCACTAGACAAACAAGGAATATTCATAAAAATTGAAGTTGCTGCAATTATCGCATCTGGTAATTTTGTAGAATATTTAGTCTTCAATTTTATCGTATTTTCCTTTATAGTTTCGTTGATGTCAATAATTACACAATCACTTAAAAACTGTTTTATGGAATTAGTTTCTTCTATTGAAATATCTTTAAATCCTAAAAGTTCTAATTCTGAAACAAAAGATAAATAAATATATTTGCCATTTAATAGTTGTGCGATTGTTTCATCTCCGTTAAGTAAATACAAAGCTATATTCGTATCTATCAATATACTATTCCCACTCATCTCTCATTTTTTTTTGAATTTCTAAAGGTGATTTTTTAAGTTTTAAAATACCACAGTATTTGTGAGCATCAAATTTTCTTAAACTCTTTTGAGTGTTTTTCGAAACACTTTCAAAAATTTTTTCAATAGTTTCTTTACTATCAGATTTTTTCAAAATTACAGTCATATTATTTCATTTAAAGGTTCTAGTTTAATAACGAAAATGCAAATAAATTTGTTGTTACAAAAAAAACTCCTCCAAAATTCAAAAGAACTTTAGAGGAGTTTAGTTTATATAATTGAACGGTTCGCTTTAAGCAAACCGTTCAGTAGAAATTATTTCTTTTCAGAATCAACTTCTTCATAATCTACATCTGTTACATCTTCTGCATTTGAGTTAGAAGGTTCTCCAGAAGCATCAGCTTGTCCTGCTCCACCCCCATTATTCATAGGGTCTTGAGGATTTCCACCTGCATTAGCGTACATTTCTTGCGAAGCTGCACCCCAAGCACCTTCAAGAGTTTCTAAAGCAACTTTGATTTTAGCTACATCTTTCTCTGCGTGAGAAGTACGTAAATCTTTCAATGCTGCTTCGATAGCTGTCTTGTTTGCTTCCGAAAGTTTCTCTCCGTATTCTTTGAGTTGTTTCTCCGTTTGGAAAACCATTGAATCAGCTTTATTGATTGTCTCAACACTTTCTTTTGCTTCTTTATCAGCACCTTCATTAGCTGCGGCTTCTTGACGCATTTTTTCAATTTCTGCATCTGTAAGTCCAGAAGAGGCTTCAATACGAATTTTTTGCTCTTTTCCGCTCGCCATATCTTTCGCAGATACATTAAGCAAACCATTTGCATCAATATCAAAAGTAACTTCTACTTGTGGAATACCACGAGGTGCTGGAGGAATGCCATCTAAATGGAAACGACCAATCGTTTTGTTATCTTTTGCCATTGCACGCTCTCCTTGCAATACATGAATTTCTACCGATGGCTGATTATCTGCTGCCGTAGAGAATACTTGTGATTTACGAGTAGGAATAGTTGTGTTTGACTCTATCAATTTTGTCATTACACCACCCATAGTTTCAATTCCTAAAGAAAGAGGAGTTACGTCTAATAATAAAACGTCTTTTACTTCTCCTGTCAAAACTCCACCTTGAATAGCTGCACCAAGTGCTACTACTTCGTCAGGATTTACTCCTTTTGATGGCTTTTTACCAAAGAATTTTTCTACTTCTTCTTGAATTTTAGGGATACGAGTAGAACCACCTACCAAAATTACATCATCAATATCATTTGCTGTAAGTCCTGCATCTTTCAAAGCTGCACGACAAGGTTCTAGTGTTTTCTTTACTAATTCGTCAGTCAATTGCTCAAATTTAGCTCTTGAAAGTGTAGTAACCAAATGCTTTGGTACACCATCAATCGGCATGATATAAGGTAAGTTGATTTCTGTTTGAGTAGCACTAGAAAGTTCAATTTTTGCACGTTCTGCTGCTTCTTTCAAACGCTGTAAAGCCATTGGGTCTTTACGCAAATCTGCATTATAATCGTTTTGAAATTGGTCAGCTAACCAGCCAATAAGAACGTGGTCAAAGTCATCTCCACCCAAATGCGTATCTCCGTTTGTTGATTTTACTTCAAAAACGCCATCGCCTAACTCTAAGATAGAAATATCAAAAGTACCACCACCTAAATCAAAAACGGCAACAGTCATGTCTTTGTCTTTCTTATCCAAACCGTATGCTAAAGCTGCTGCAGTTGGCTCGTTAATAATACGACGAACTTTCAAACCTGCAATTTCGCCAGCTTCTTTTGTTGCTTGACGTTGAGCATCATTAAAGTATGCAGGAACAGTAATTACTGCTTCTGAAACTGTTGTACCCAAATAATCTTCTGCTGTCGACTTCATTTTTTGAAGAATCATAGCCGAAATTTCTTGTGGTGTATATTCACGGTCGTCTATTTTTACACGAGGTGTATTGTTTGCTCCTTTTACTACTTTGTAGGCAACGTATTTCATTTCCTTTTCTACTTGAGCAAAACTATCTCCCATAAAACGCTTGATAGAAGCAACCGTTTTTTCTGGATTTGTGATAGCCTGACGTTTGGCAGGGTCACCTATTTTACGTTCGCCATTTTCTAAAAATGCTACGATTGAAGGTGTAGTACGTTTTCCTTCGCTATTTGTGATTACCACTGGCTCATTGCCTTCCATTACAGCGACACATGAGTTGGTTGTTCCTAAGTCAATACCAATAATTTTTCCCATATCTATTTGTTTTTTTAGTCTTATTTAATTTTTTCTGACAGACTAGAAAGTCCATTGTACTAAAATCAATTTCTAATTAATGATTAAGTATATTAAAAAATGGAGTGATTTTCCTTTAATTTATAAAAACGGAAATTAAACTTTTATGTTAGTTCAATACTCTATTTTTATTTGTATGACAAGTATTTTACAATAGATATACCAACCTCAAAAAAGCTAAGAAAATAGAGATTTAGAGAAAAGAATGATTAAAAAAATGACAAATTGACAGTTTGAATAATTAAACCAAAATTATACTTCTTAAAATCAGACAGTTAGGCTTTTTGAATGACAGCTTTTACAAAACTACCTTTTTACTAAAAAATCTATTCTCATTATCTCTGAATCGAATAAAATAAATTCCTTTCGAAACGAACCATTCGCTTTGAGCGAACCGTTCGTCAAAAGAAACAGAAATAACCTTTTGTAATCGTCCCAAAATATCAATTATTTCAATTTGCTCTAATTTTATTTTATCAGTCCATTCTATTGAAAAAGAATTGGACGCTGAGATAATTTTTATTTGTTCAAAAAATGCTTTTTCTTGTTCATTATCTACGGACAAAATGGTTCTGGTTCTGATTTGTGCTTTGTCAGAACCTCCTCCACCTCCTCCTGTAAATTGAGAATAAGCAGGAAAATAAATTAATACTAAAATGAGTAGAATAAATAGTTTTTTCATTTTCTTGGATTGTAATTAAGAAATTCACTAATAATTTATCACTTACAACTTACCACTAGAAATTAAAGTTTTATAATCTCAATTCCCACTTTTCCAGTTGCTTTTACATAGATACGAACGTGGTCTTTATCAATCTGAATAAAACGAGGAGAAAGCTCAAAATCTCTCAAATCAAATAAAGCAGCTTTCCCTGTTTTGCCTTTTGAAAGTGCTTTCTGAATAATATCAGGTAGCTTTTTGACATATTCATCTAAAGGTAGAATTAATAATTTTTGAATTTCTTCTTTGACACTACTTTTGAGCATCCAATCGGCAGCAGACAACAAATACTCTTCACTCTGCAAATCATAATCAAAATTATCAAAATGAAGAGAGCTATTTAAGGAATCAAAACGAGGTGTTCCACTCAAATAAATGGTACTTTTTATATCTCCTTGTAGCTTTAGCTTCATAAATAGTTTTTTTCCACTTCCAAAGACAGTAGCTTCTACAATTTTGATTTTATAATCTGTATTTGGAATTACCAAAACGGTGTCTTTTATTTTGTTGGCTAACAAATCATTGACAACTTTGTAAGGCAATTCTCCTTTTAGATGTAATTCGAAGTCGTTTTGAGTAGAATTTAATGCACTATTCTGTTTTAAGGGAGGTAAATCTTTGAATACTACTTGTGGTTTTTCGCCTTTCTTTTTGCTTATAACTGTTCGTAAAAGTGTTTTTAGGCGAGTAGTAATAAATAATTGCCCGTATTTCCCCTCTATTTTACTTGCTTCTATTCGAAGAGGTTCTGCCAAAAGCCATGTTCCATTTGTTACCTTTTTATCTATTAAAATTGGTTCTTGAATTTTTGTCCAAATTTTACTGACTTCTTTTTCTATTACTTTTAGGTTTGATGAAGATGTATCAATTATTTTTTCTAATTCTGCTCTTTTTTGTAATAATTTACTTTCTAAAAGTCCTGCTAAATTAAAGTTAATTCCTAAGACTTTGAATTTGGGTTTTTTTATCCATTCAATTCCCGTATAAGCTGTTTTTGTTTCTAGCTTCCAGTTTTTATTTAGATTTATTTCCGAACGAAGTTGGATACGTAATGAAAAATCTATCTCCTTTGTTTTTTCGATTTTCTTTCCGAAAAGCTTCGTTTTTAGGACTCTTTTTTCTACCCAAACATGAAGAGGAACAGAATAATACATAAAATTATCTTTTACTGAAATTTTAATTTTTCCTACTTTTTTGATTCTTATCTTTAATCCATCACTCTTTTTATCCTCAAAGCTTTGGTCTGCGTAAAGTGTTCCCTTAATAGTTTCATTTATTTTATCCTCAATTTGTTCTACACTAAAAGCAATTGGAACCTCTAAAAAAGAAATTTGATGTGCAATAGCTTTCTCAAAAGGTAAAATTTCAGGAGTAGTTTCTTCATTTGTATTCTTACAAGAATTGAGGCTTAAAGATACAATCAATATCAAAAATAGACTCAATAAAAAATACTGAATTTGTTTTTTTGATAGAAGATAAAATCTAAATTTCATTATTTATTTAGCATTAATAATTATTCTATGGGGAGCATATAAATCACTTCTTTTACCCAGTGCAAACTTCTCAAATATTCTAAAGATAAAGGACGCAGTTCGGAGTCAATTTCAACAACTAAACATGCAATTCCTCGTTTTCCTTTTCTACTAACATTCATCGTAGCAATATTACAATCGTCATTGGCAAGAATATTTGAAATAAAGGCAATACTTCCTGTTTTATCTTCCGCAAAAATTAGAACTGTAAAAAGTCCTGTTGTGATTCCTGCATTATAGCCATTTACTTCCTCAATTTCTATAAGCCCTCCTCCTCTACTTATTCCCAACATTTCTATGTTTCGTTCTCCTTTTTTGAGTTTGAAACGAATAGAATTTGGGTGAAAAGTAGAAGCATTTCCAATAGAGCGAAAAGTATATTTCAAACCACTTTTTTTAGCTTCATCAAAAGAAGTTTTGATACGAACATCATCGGTAGCAAAACCCAAAAGACCTGCAATAACAGCTCTATCACTTCCATGACCTTCATAAGTACGAGCAAAAGAATTATAAAAAATAATTTCGGCTTCTTCTGGAATAGCTCCCAAAATATCAATAGCCGCAAGTGCAAGACGAACTACACCTGCTGTATGTGAACTAGAAGGACCAATCATAATAGGTCCAATCATATCGAAGATACTACTTTTTTCTGTTGCCATGTTCTTTAGATTTATTTTTGTGTGTATAGTGTGTATTTAGTCTAAAACTACAAAATTACTTACACTAAAAAAGCCTACCCCGTTTTGGAATAGACTTTTTTATGAAAAAATTAGGTTATAAAATTTTACAAGTAGTATTTTATTCTATAACTGTAGTTTTTTGATAGTCATTTTTTCTTAAATAGAAGGCTTATCATCTTCTGATTGACGATAACGATAAAATAATTTTCCTTCCATTAGTTCGTCTGTTGCTAAAGAAGTTGATTTTGGCATACGCTCATACGAACGAGAAACCTCAATTTGTTCTTTATTCTCAAAAATCTCTTCTAGAGAATCTGTTCCTACATTAAATTCTGATATTTTTTGATTTAATTCTTCTTTTGTTTCTGTTGAAATCTGACGAGAACGCCTAGAAATTACAGAAATAGATTCGTAAAGATTCCCTGTCGCTGCAATAATGGCTTGCACATCACGAGTATGAAGAGCGGCACTCTGAACACGGCGAAGGTTTGGTTTTTTAGCTGACATATTTGTATAGATTGTTTTGATTTATTTTAGTATAACTCTTAAAGTAGAGAAAAGCAAATTTGCTCACTATAGTTTTAATAAACTTATTCAGATTCTCCAGCAGAACCTTCTGAAGTAGTTATCTTTTTAGTGTCTTCTTTATCTTTCTTGTCTTTTTCTTCTGCTCTGATAAGTTCGCCTTTTTCTATATTCCTGATTGCTTTTTCTATGTTTCCATAGATATTTTCAGCATCTCTGACAAATGGATTTTCTGGATAACGGTCTATCAAATAATAATAGTATGTTTTAGAAAGTTCGTAGCGTTCTTTTTGTTTGCTATAGATACTATTTTTTGCTAAGTCATATTCAGATTTTAGACGTAAAAATGCAGCTTCTGCAAGTTGTGGTGCATCTGGAAAATCTTTTTGAAAATTTTCTAGTGCAATTACAGCAGATTTGTATCGCCCTAAATTGTAGAATAATTCGGCATTCTCAAATGCTTTTGTTTCTAATTTCCCTCTTAATTCATCCAAATGAGTACTTGCTCTCTTGGCATAATCACTTTCAGGATATGAGTTAATCACATCTTGAAAAGCCTGAATAGCTTCCTTAGAACTTGCTTGATCAAGGTGTGTTTTGGGGGAATCTTTATACAACGAAAAAGCATTCATAAAAAAGGCTTCTACTGCATTGGGACTTCTACGATAGGTAAAATAAAAGTTTTTGAAATAATAAGCCGACAAAAGATACTGTTTTTGATAGAAATGACAATACGCATACTTAAACTGAATATCTTCTGCTCTTGGGTCACCCTTTACTATCGGAACTACATCTTCCCAAAGCAAACCAGCACGATAGTAATCTCCTTCTTCGTAGTACTTTTGAGCTAATTTATCACGCTCACGCCAGTTTGGATCTGACATGGCTTTTGTGAATTTACTACAAGAACTAAAAAAACCTGTAACTAATAAAGTACAGATTAGAAGAACTATAAATTTTATATTTTTCATTTGAATAAGTTTCGTGTTACTAGTTGTATAATATGTTTTTAGGAATTGAATGAATTCTATTATTCAAGATATACATCTATCATATCTTCTTGTATATTGTCTATTCCATAAATCTCTTTAGCTGTATTTCGAATTAAATCAATATAAAAAGTATAATCCTCATCTAAATTAATATCTGTTTCTATACTATAATTTCCTTTACCTTCAGGAATTTTCCAGCCCAAATCAACTATTGCTTCTTGCAAAGTTGTACTCAATTGTTTCCTAATAGAAAGATAATAATTAGATACTGCTTCAAATAAAAAGTGATTTGAACCAAATTCACAAGCGATTTGTATATAATATTGTCTTGACAACTTAATAATTACGAAGTTATGATTTCCTCCTTCTCTACTCAATCTTTTGAGTGAATTATAGAGAATATCCTTCATAATATAAAGATTTTAAAGAGTTGATAGCTAGATAATTGTAGAATAATCTGTAATTATATTATATTTTTTTTGAAGTTGCAAAGATACGATAATTTAATTTGATTTTCAATTTCTAAGTCGTTTCTAAATTACCTCTTACTTACTTATTGCTTATTTTTTACTCAAAAATGAATAATTTGTAATCCATAAAGTACGCCAAAGGCAGTTAATAAAAGAATTATGCCAATAGTAAAGCCAATAAAAAAAGTAGAAATTGAAAAAGGTATTTTATTTTGACTCTCTAACTCCTCAATAACTCGCTGTCTTTCAGCTATTTGTTCTTCTAAAAGCTGTGCTTGACTTAACCTTTGTACGCTGTCTTCTTCTCGGTCACTTATTTCTGTACGTAAGGCTTCGATAGTTTGCTGCGTACTTTCAGTCATTGTTTTGAGCTGAGTAAGATATTCTTCTCCCCAAAGACCATTCCTCCAACGTCTATAAGCTAGTTTTTCTGATTTGTCAGACGTAAAAACTACTTTCAGAAAAGCGATTAAAAGAGCCAAAAAAAGGAAAGACAAAATACCAACAAAGATGGCAAGTTGCCTGTCTGCCATTAATCGTTCCCAAAATAAATTCAAATTCTCCATAAAATCAGTTACCAGTTACCAGTTATTAGTTATTAGTAAAATGCAATACTACTAATAGATAAAAACTGAAAGTGAAAAATAGTTGCATTTTACAAATATATGTAATTTTCTAATTCCCAATCTCCAAATCCAAATTCCTAAATCATACAAAAAAAGGAAAAATCCATACCACCAAAACAAGTACAATAGAACCAAAAAAACCAAAGTAAGAAACATACTTCAAACTATCATCTAAACTCTTAAAACCACTCAAACTAAGCCCGAGTGCAAGTAATCCACAAATAGAAAAAAGTGAAAGTACTGTTGAGTTGTGAAGTGTATCAGCAAATTTAGCCATTGTACTACTTACTTGTTTAAACTGATATAGCATATAAAACATAGAAGCCACCAAACCAGCACTAATATAAGGAGAATATCTTTTCATTAAAGTAACGTTATACTATTTATTTTTACAAAATTACTCAAAGATAGGATTTTCTATCCAGTTTATTGCGTTTTGTTCGTCTTCAAAAAGTTGAAATTCTATGTTTACTCCTAACTTAGAAAGCGAATTTAGAATAATATCTACCGTAACCGCTTCAAACCTATTTTTTGGTTTGACAATTGCCACTGTTACATCTTTTCCTGCTTTTTGATAAAAGGTAGGTGCAAAATAAGTTGCAAACCATGCTCTTCCTAATATGGGGGTAGAATCTAAATTTCCTAACGACATAACTAACTTTTTAAATATGTACTTTGTTCCAACTACTTCTAAAAGTTTTGTAAGACCATTTTTATATTCCTCCATAACTAGATTTTTTTGTCCGTACACATAAAAGTATTCGTATTTAGGAACAGCAAATACGCTTACATTTTTGCATTTTTGCTTCATATATTTTTTCTTGTGTTTCACTATTGAAAGTATCATAAGTATTATTTTTTAGAGATAAAATAGTAGATTTTTGTGAATTACTGATGAGTGTATAGGAACGGTGACAAAATTATAAACTTATTCTATCTTGAATTAAAAAAAACAAAACTAACTCGCAAAAAACAAGAATGCGTGCAAATCAATTTCAAAAGTCCAAAAGAGTTATGTAATTTTGTAGATTAATAGAAGAAGGGGAAAAATAGAAAATATTTTTCTCCTAAAAAATAAAATTTAATTATAAAATTTAACTTTTATGTAAAATTCAGAAAAAATAGGAAATCAGTTTTCCACAAAAAATAAATTATGTCAAATATTGTAGCTATTGTAGGACGACCAAATGTCGGTAAATCTACTCTTTTTAATCGTTTAGTTGAAGCCAGAAAAGCCATCATGCATGATGAAAGTGGTGTTACTAGAGATAGGCATTACGGGCAAAGTGAATGGAACGGTAAATTTTTTACAGTCATCGATACAGGTGGTTATGTGGTCGGTTCGGAAGATGTTTTTGAAAAAGCTATACGAGAACAAGTAGAAATTGCGATGGAGGAAGCGAGTGTAATCTTGTTTATGGTCAATACGCACGTCGGAATTAGTCCTCTTGATGAAGAATTTGTAAAGGTTTTGAGACGCTCCAAAAAACCTATTTATTTGGTAGCTAATAAGGTAGAAAGTTTCAAACACAGAACTAGTGCAACCGAATTTTATAACTTAGGAATAGGCGAACTTTATTGTGTTTCTTCCCAAACAGGAACAGGAACAGGTGATTTGTTAGACGAAGTAGTAAAGAATTTTGAAGAAGTGGGCGATGAAAATCCAAATGAGGGATTACCAAAAATTGCTATTTTAGGACGACCAAATGTAGGTAAATCTTCTTTCTTAAATATTCTTTTGGGAGAAGAAAGAACAATCGTTTCAGATATTTCTGGTACAACTAGAGACTCTATCGATACACATTACAAAGCCTACGGAAAAGAATTTATCTTGACAGATACAGCAGGAATGCGAAGAAAAGCAAGAGTAAAAGAGAATATTGAGTTTTATTCTGTGATGCGTTCTTTGAAAGCATTAGATGATTGTGATGTTTGTATTATTATGATTGATGCCACTCAAAAACTAGAATCACAGGATTTGACATTGGTGCGTTTGGCAGCCGAAAGGTATAAAGGAGTTGTTTTGATTGCTAATAAATGGGATTTGGTGGAAAAAGACTCCAAAACAGCTCATGAATATACGTTAGAGATGCAACAAAGTCTTGGTTCTGCTGCTTGGGTTCCGATTATTTTCACTTCCATGATTACCAAACAGCGAGTTTTTCAAAGTATCGAAAAGGCAATTGAAGTGTATGAATCAAGAAGTCAGAAAATTTCCACTTCAAAATTGAATAATACATTATTACCAGACATAAAGAGAACGCCACCACCTGTTCATCGTGGAAAAAATATCAATATCAAATACATTACACAGCTTGCAGGAAGTGCACCTTTGTTTGCCTTTTTTACTAATTACCCTCAACATGTACACGAGTCGTACAAACGTTTTTTAGAAAACAAAATTCGTGAGCATTTTGGTTTTGAAGGTGTGCCGATTCGTATTATTTTTAAGGAGAAATAGTAGTAGAATTATAAATTTTATTTTTAAAAATTCTAGTAAAATTATAAAAACATAAACGTTATTCGTGTCCTCATCATGTCCGTAAGACTAAATAAAAACAGGGTTAAAACCCTGTTCAATTCATAATTTCAGAATTATTTTCTTCAATTGAACAGGGTTTTAACCTGTTTACGAAGTAAAATAAAATTAGCCTTATGGACAGGTGTCCTCACTAGCAACATTTTAATAAAACAACACAAACTAATCCATGAGCCAACAAAATCCATACAACGGAAATACTCCAAATGAAGTCTTAGACCGAAAAAATGCAGAATCAATGCTCGGTGGTGGACAAAAACGCATTGATGCACAACACAAACGAGGAAAACTCACAGCTAGAGAACGCATAACATTGCTTTTAGATGAAGGTTCTTTTGAAGAAATTGGACGTTTTGTAATGCACAGAGCCAAGGATTTCGGACTTGATAAAGAGCATTATTTAGGAGATAGTGTCGTTACGGGTTATGGAACAGTAAATGGTCGTTTGATTTATGTTTTTTCGCAAGATTTTACTGTTTTTGGTGGTTCGCTCTCAGAAGTACATGCCGAAAAGGTTTGTAAATTGATGGATTTGGCAATGAAAAACGGTGCGCCTATCATTGGTCTAAATGACTCTGGTGGTGCAAGAATTCAAGAAGGTGTTGTTTCGTTGGCTGGTTATGCAGATATTTTTTATAGAAATACAAGAGCATCAGGTGTAATTCCTCAGCTTTCTGCTATTATGGGCCCTTGTGCAGGTGGTGCAGTTTATTCTCCTGCTATTACAGATTTTATTATGATGGTCGAAAATACCTCATATATGTTTGTAACAGGACCCAATGTAGTCAAAACGGTTACTCATGAAGAAGTTACTTCGGAAGAGTTAGGAGGAGCGAGTACACACAGTACAAAAAGTGGTGTAGCTCATTTTTCGTGTGCAAATGAAGTTCAATGTATTGAAGATTTGAAAAAACTTCTTTCTTATATCCCTCAAAACTGCGAAGAAATTGCGCCAGTTTATCCGTATGAAGCAAAAGACGACGAATTAAGACCTGCTTTAAATACTATCGTTCCAGAAGATGCCAATAAGCCGTATGATATGCGTGAAATTATTGAAGGAACTATAGACGAAGATAGTTTTTTAGAGGTTCATAAAAATTACGCTGAAAATATTTTAGTTGGTTTTGGTAGAATTGGTGGACGTAGTATCGGAATTGTAGGAAACCAACCTTCTAATTTAGCTGGTTGTTTGACTATTGATGCAAGTAAAAAAGCAGCTCGTTTTGTTCGTTTTTGTGATGCTTTTAATATTCCATTACTTGTTTTGGTGGATGTACCGGGGTTTTTACCTGGAACTGATCAAGAATGGAACGGTGTAATTACCGACGGTGCAAAACTGTTGTATGCTTTTAGTGAGGCGACTGTTCCACGTATTACCGTCATTACTCGCAAGGCTTACGGAGGTGCGTATGATGTCATGAACTCAAAACACATTGGCGCAGATATGAATTTTGCTTATCCAAATGCCGAAATTGCCGTTATGGGAGCAAAAGGAGCAGCCGAAATTATCTTCAAAAATGAAATCAAAGCCTCTGAAAATCCTGCTGAAAAGTTACAAGAAAAATCAGACGAGTACAACCGAAAATTTGCTAACCCGTATCGTGCAGCACATAGAGGATATATTGATGAAGTGATTTTGCCAGAACAAACAAGACAAAAATTACTTCGTGCCTTCAAAATGTTAGAGAATAAAGTGGACTCTTTGCCAAGGAAGAAACATGGGAATTTGCCTTTGTAAATGATGAAATTGTCGTCGGTGGAGACAGCGGCAATGGCAGAAAATATATAGATTTTGTAGGGAAAAGATACGTCTTTTCCCTTTTTTTTTGTTTTTTTAGAAGTTAGTGAGATATTACTGTTAAAGTATATTCTCTAATCAAAACTTCGGTAGGTATAGAAAGATAAGTATGTAATTTGCGTATCATAGCCAAACTTAGCTTTCTTTTTTTAGTCAAAATTTCACTTACTCGGCTCTTATAACCCAAGATTTCAGCTAATTCTTTATTGCTCATTCCCATTTGCTCCATTCTAAATTTAATAGCTTCTATTGGGTCTGGCATTCCGATAGGGAAGTTTTCGTTTTCATATTTATCTATCAAAATAGATAGAATTTCTAATTCATTCCCTTTTGGCGTTCAAAACTTTTTTTGCATCAAAAATAAACTCTAGTCTTTCTAGTGCTTCTTGATACTCTTTTTCGGTAGTGATTGGTTTTATATTCATTTTATATTTCGTTTGCGTTGATTTTATCATATTCAGCGTGTGTACCTATAAATCGTATCCAACCGATTTGAAATTCAAAATTAAACTTTACAATTAAGCGATAAGTAGAAAATTGTTTCCTTTTATATTGAAAACGATTCTATTCTCTTTTAGAATACTTGCATTAGGATAACTTTCTTTGAGTTGGTTTATCGTCTGAACATCTGATTTTTTCCATTTCCTTATACCACGCCTTCAACTGCTCTTCACAATCAGCGTGTACTTCCCAAAATTCTCGTAACGTTTTTTTTGCAATTATTCGCATAAGTAATTTTAAGTTAAACACAAATATAACGAGAAAAGTTACCAATTTGGTAACTTTTCTGCTTGAAATTTTAGATAAAAAATTACATCACTAGAACAAAGAATAAAAGACTTAGAAGAAATTATCAATTTGATGAAAAGTAACCGATAGGTTAGCTTCACTGATTTGCAATTCCTAGCTGTTGAAAAATCATATTTCTGATAGCTTAGAAACTATCCACTACAGAGAACAAAATTATCTCAAAAATATTTTTTTTTTATTACCAAAAAATCCACACATTTGAAGATATGAAAATTAAAAATTTTATATCTCTTTTTTTTGTTTTTGGATTTGAGAATGGAAAAAAATTTTATCATCTAAATTATTAAAGCCACGCTAACGATAGGTAACAGTAAGAGAATAATGAGTAACTACAAAAATTACACTAACAACAGAAACACCCCAACTTTGAAATACAAAATATTCTATATCTACAAAAAAACTTCTCCAAAATTCCTTAAAATTTTAGAGAAGTTTTTATTTGTATGATTAATGAAGAGTATTTTTATTCTAAAAACAGGCTTACCTTTTAAGTTGCATATCTAATTGTCGCCTTATAATTTCCCGTCAAATCACAGCCTTGCATATCAAGGTCTAACATACCTGTACCATAAAAAAGATAGGTCTTCTTTCTCCAAGAACCATCTTTTTTCTCCATAAAGAGTGTAATTTCTACTTGTGAGCCATTAGGAGAATAAACATATCCTTTTTCAGCTTTTGCTCCAGTATCACTTCCTTCACAAGGCATTTTATCTACTTTAAAGACCTTAAAAAGAGGAGTTTGGTCTTTTTGCTTATGTACTTCCTCTACTTTATACGTATCAGGAAAAGAATACGTTTCATCGTCTTGAAAACGTGCAAACGCATAATAATTACCTGTATAATTACAATCGGCAAGTTTCATTTCTATAAACCCAGCTCCTTGTCTTGTGTATTCCTTTTTCTCCCAATAGCCTGCTTTTGTCTGTACATACATAGCCACAACTACCCAATCAGTAGAACGAGTACTAACATAACCTCTATCAAAACTACAACCACCTTGTTTGCAACCATTTGGTGTACTGCGTTCGGTAAGTTTGAATTGAGGTTTTTCATCTATTTTTACAGCTTCATTTTCTGTACCTACAGGTAAATCTAAAGCAGGAAAAATAAAAAAATTCCAATTAAGAATTAAAAATAATGAGTAAAAAAGCAATTGCATACGTGAGTGATATTTATAATAAAGGCTTAATTTCTTGTTCAAAAATACATCAAAAATCAATACTTTACTAATTCTCGGTTAAAGTTCTATAAAATCTGTCAAAATAGTATTTGATTTTAAAAGTATCTACAATGGATAACAATGGATAGTTTTGGTCAAATAGAGTACTAATCTTAGAGTAGCAAACAAGATACCTATTTTTTATGTTATTTAAAACTTATCTTAGATTTGGTATATCTACTAAAATTTTGAGTGTATAATTTCAAAATCAGTCTTACAGTATCATTATTTTTGGTATTTTTGATTTTAGGTTATTCAACCTACATTAACTTTTGATTCTTTTTATTTAGTTCATGTTAAAGTCAATAAAAATTGAGCACTATATAAGTAATTAAGTAACTCATCCTAATACCGTGTAACATAAGTTTATTGATAAAACAATGGTGTTTTATAGTCCACCGTCAACGAGTCTAAAGCCGTCGTTGAGGTTTTTGAGAAGCAATCCTCGTTGATGGTGAAGCCTCAACGACGGTAGGAAAACATATAGAAATTTTTGAAATAGTATAAGCTACTTAGTTATCAATAGATTGCATAATGAATTGAGGATAGTAATGTGAATTATACTTCTTGTTATTCTAGTTCCATTTAAATGTAAAAATACAAACACAAAAATATATACAAAATGATTATAGTAACAGGTGCAGCAGGTTTTATTGGTAGTGCGTTAATCAGTCGTCTTTTAGAAGCAGGTCATACCACCATTATTGCTGTAGATGACTTTTCATTTACAGAGAAAAATAAAAATTTAGCAGATAAGCAGATTAGTCAGCGTGTAGAACGTGAGGATTTTTTTAATTGGCTCAAAAAAAATTATATCGAAGTAGAATTTATTTTTCATATTGGAGCACGTACAGATACTACTGAATTTGATTATACTATCTTTGAACACTTAAATGTCAGTTATAGTAAAAAAATGTGGAAGGCATGTTCTGAATATTCTATACCCTTAGTTTATGCCTCTTCAGCAGCTACTTATGGTGCAGGAGAACATGGATATGAGGATGATGAAAGTAAAATTCCACTCCTAAAACCTCTAAATCCTTATGGAGAATCAAAGCAAGAATTTGATATTTGGGCATTAGAACAAGATAAAACTCCTCCGTTTTGGGCTGGATTAAAATTCTTCAATATTTATGGTCCTAATGAATTTCATAAAGGACGTATGGCTTCAGTTATTTTTCATACCTATCATCAGATTTTGAAAACAGGAAAGATGAAACTTTTCCGTTCTCATAATCCTAACTTTAAAGACGGTGAGCAGCTTCGTGATTTTGTTTATGTAAAAGATTTAGTAGAAGTCTGTTTATTTCTGATGAAGCAGCAGCCAAAGTCAGCTATCTATAACCTTGGAAGTGGAACGGCACGTACTTTTTTGGATTTGGCAAAAAACACATTCTATGCTCTTGATAAAACTCCTGAAATAGACTTTATGGACACACCTGCTGATATTCGTGATAAGTACCAGTATTACACGCAAGCGGATATGGAAAAGTTGAAAAAGGCAGGTTATACCAAAAAATTCTACACATTGGAAGAAGGAGTAGAAGATTATGTTAAAAATTATTTATCAAAAGATGAATATTACTAAACTCTAACATAAAGTCATTCTGATAGAGCAAATTGATGTACTTTTATCCAATTAAGTTAATCGCATTTAATTTAGAAGTTTTTTTGGTTTTTAGTTGCAGAGCAACGTAACCTTTGTAGATAATTTAGTTATTTAAGAGCATTTTAAAGCAACAGAGTTGAGAAACCTTGTTGTTTTTCAATTGTTGTATTTGTATTATAACTTTTAAAGTTACGCTACTCTGTAGCTAAATAAATTACCATTTCTTTCGTTCTTCTACAAAGGTTGAGCTACTCTGTAGCTAAAAGTCAATAAACAAAAGTAGTAATTTATGTAAAATCTTCGTTTTTTGGTGCGATGAACCTCTTATCCAATCATTCGAAATAAATACTGCCAAAGAATCTGTATCTAGCTTATGCAAGTTTTTCTTATACTTCAAGTTTGTTTGCCTTATTTACTTCTATAAAACAAAAATTGTCCGATTACTACTACAAACAAACTCAAGATAGTGCTTGCTAATATTACAAAAAAATTAGAAATCCAAAGCGAAAAATTACTTCCTTGTATCAAAAACAAAATACTGTGATGAAGCAGTAAAGTAATTCCTGCATAACTTACAAACCAATTAAAACCCAACTTCGAAAGAGTTGGGTTTTCAATAGATTCGTATCCTCCGCTTGGTCTCAAAAATTGAATAATGGAAGGTTGAAGAAATGCAATTAGCACCATTGTAGCAGCATGAACACCAGCCGTATCATAAAAAATATCTACAGCTAGTCCCATTCCAAAACCTAAAAGTAAAAGATAAGTAAGGCTTATCTCAAGAGGAAGCAAAAGCAAGAAACCAACATAGACAAAACAAAAAGCAGTATCAAATAAAGCTACATTTCTAAAAAAAAGTACTTGAACAAGCCAATAAATAAAAAAACTTATAAATTGAGTAATTGTATTTGGATTCATTATATATTGGAATCGCTTGTCAAAATCAAGCTATGATAGATTTATTTTTCTAATATACTCTGTTCTAAAGAATCAATTTCTGATTTATATTGATTTTTGATAACATAAACATAGGAAAGCGTTGTAAAGTCTGTAGCCAAACGCATACTTACTTCATTAAAATTTCCTTTTGCAGAAGTAAAATTAACCTTTTCTATATATCCTATCAAAAATCCCTTAGGATAAAAGTTATTTTCTATGCTCGTAACTACTGTATCGCTCACTTTTATGTCTTTAGCCGAAGTATATAAAAGATTTGAACTCCTGTAATCTTTACCGTCCCATTGTGTAGTTGCATTCACTCCATTTCGCTTAATTTGTGAAGCTACTTGATAATCTATGTGTAAAATACTTCGTATTGTTGCATAATTGCTAGAAACGGCTTCTATTTTCCCAACAATTCCAGAACCTGTAATTACTCCCATTCCTTTTTCAATTCCTTGCTTGCTTCCCTTATTTATAGTTAAGAAGTTTCTTTCTAAGAGATACGAATGTTTGATTACTTTGGCGGGAATAAGCTCATACTCTGAAACAGATAAAAGCTGTACCGAATCTAAGTGGATAAACTTTTCAGAAAGAGAAGCAAAACGCAAACTATCTTTCTGTTTTTGAGAGTAATTAAGATAAACTCTATCAAAAGCAAGTGTATCTTCAGTTTGAGCTTTGCGTATTTGAGAAGCTAAAAGAGAATGAAGTTTTGCATTTTCCTCTAAAAGCTGTTCATTTTCTTCTTTCAAATTCCAACGAGTAGCTATCCAGTTTTGCATATTTAGACTTGTTCCAACAACAGAACTAGCCGAGGTCAGTACTACAATTCGCTGATAGGTATTATGATTTATAATCAACCAAAAGCAGACTGCTTCTAATAAAAGAAAAAGCAAAAAATTACGAAACCGATAAATAAAATTAATTAATTCCTTCAACCTTCTTTAATTACGAATTAAAAATTACGAATTACGAATCAAAGTGGTCTAAGTAATTTGTAATTTAATTATAAATGAATATAGTACACTGTTTCAAAAGTTTTACAATGCTTTTACTGTGCATTCAGTTCCCCAGAACTGAATGTTTCGCTTCCTCAGAAGCGGCATTTATTTGCTTGGATCACGCTTCTGAGGAAGCGTTTCGTTCAACTCTGAGGAGTTGAACACACGAAATAAATATAAATAAACTTTTGAAAAAATGTAATAGTTTAATATTATAAAACCATTTATAGTTATCAAAAAATACAACTTAATCGCTATCTACTTTCAATTTCATACATCTAAATTCCAACTTTACTAAACTAATCAATCAAAACAGCTTTAAATTTATTTACATCATTGAGTGCTATTCCCGTTCCACGCACTACGGCACGTAAAGGGTCTTCTGCAATATGAATAGGAAGTTTTGTTTTGAGAGAAAGACGCTTATCAAGTCCACGTAAAAGTGCTCCACCACCAGTAAGATAAATACCATTTTCATAAATATCAGCAGCTAATTCTGGAGGAGTAATTTCGAGAGCTTTCAAAACAGCTTCCTCAATCTTGGAAATAGATTTGTCCAATGCAAAAGCAATTTCGCTATACGATACCTTTACTACCTTTGGGATTCCTGTCATCAAATCTCGTCCACGAACCTCATAATCATCAGGAGCATTTTCAAGTTCGGACATAGCAGCACCTACTTCAATTTTGATACGTTCTGCTGTACGTTCTCCAATCAGAAGATTGTGCTGGCGACGCATATAATCTAAAATATCTTTATTAAAAACATCACCTGCTGTACGTATAGATTGGTCGCAAACAATACCTGAAAGAGCAATAACAGCAATTTCGGTAGTTCCACCTCCAATATCTACAATCATCGAACCGATTGGCTGCTCAATATCAATACCAATACCAATAGCTGCTGCAATAGGTTCTTTTATCATATAGACTTGTTTTGCACCTGCTTGTTCGGCAGATTCTTTTACAGCACGTTTTTCTACTTCAGTAATACCAGAAGGAATACAAATGACTATTCGGTTGGAAAGATTAAAACGACCTCGTTCGATCATCCTGATAAGTCCTTTTATCATTTGTTGAGCAGCATCAAAATCTGCAATTACACCATCACGAAGAGGACGAATCGTTCGAATATCTTCGTGTGTTTTTTCGTGCATCTGCATGGCTTTTCTTCCGATAGCCATTACTTTTCCTGTGCGTTTATCAAGTGCAATAATAGAGGGTTCGTCCACGACGATTTTTCCTCTATGAATAATAAGTGTGTTAGCTGTGCCTAAGTCAATGGCAATGTCGCTAGTGAAGATGTCAAAGAAACCCATAAAAGTAGAGTGAGAAGCAGGATTGTTTCTTTATTTTAAAAAAATCAAAACTAGAAATTAATAAAATAAATGGAAATATTTTTTTATATAAACTTACCCAAAAAACGATTACAAATTACGAATTGAAAATTACGAATTGAAAGTCAGCGTAATTAATATAATTCGTTTATATTAAGTAATTTAGAATTTAAGGCAAGATAGAATTTTAGCTAATTTAATTTAATAATTAAATTGACTATTTTATTTGTGTAATTGGCAGCTAATTTAAAGCCTTTTTAATCTATTTCTCTTATTTTCTACACAAGTCTATTTTCTTAGAACAAACTCATACTTGTAGATAAAAATTGATAAAAAAGAGTTCTATTAAATTCATGTACAAAATTAGAGAATTTAAACAGAAATCAAACTTATATAAGATTTATTTTGCATTTTTTTGAGAAAAATTATTACACCACCTAAATACACTACTCATACACTACTCAGGCAACCAGAACCAAAACGCTCAAAATTTTAGAAAATTGTTCTAATTAATAATGTATTTCTAGTAAAGTAATTACCCTCTTTCTGTTTGCAAAAACTGCATTTCATAAAGTGTATTGTAATAGCCACCTAATTTTATAAGCTCTTCATGATTTCCACTTTCTTTTATTTCTCCTTTATCCAAAACCATAATTTTATCAGCCTTTTGAATGGTTGCTAGTCTGTGAGCAATAACAATAGCCGTTCTTCCTTCCATCATCTTATCAATGGCGTTTTGAATTAATTCCTCTGTCTCAGAATCTACTGAAGAAGTGGCTTCATCCAAAATCAAAATTTGAGGGTTATAAACCATTGCACGAACAAAGGAAATAAGCTGTCTTTGACCAACAGAAAGCGTTGCTCCTCGTTCCTGCACATCATAATAAAAACCGTTTGGAAGTTTTTCAATAAACTCTTTTGCTCCTACAAGCTCGGCAGCTTCTTTTACTTTCTCTAAAGAAATAGCAGGATTTCGAAGCGTAATATTATCTATAATTGTTCCAGAGAAAAGAAAAACATCTTGCAAAACTACTCCAATATGCCTACGTAAAGAATTCAATTCATACTCTTCTAAATTTCTCTCGTTCAATAAATATTTCTCCTTTCTGAATTTCATAAAATTTGTTCAGAAGATTAATAATTGAAGATTTTCCTGCACCTGTTGCACCCACCATTGCAATTGTCTGACCTTGTTTTACTTCAAAAGAAATATCTTTTAATACCCATTCTGGTTTTATTTTGTCTTCTTCATTTTCTATATTTAATTCTCCATTTTCATTGTATTTTCCCTTTGCAGAATCCATATTATAAGCAAACCAAACTTCTTCAAAACGAATATTTCCCTTCAATTTTTTAGCATAATATGTTCCATTGTGTTGGATAGTGCTATCGTCATCTAAAAGTTTCAAAATCCTGTCCGAACTTACAATTCCTAATTGAAGTGTATTAAAACGGTCTGCAATCATACGAATAGGACGAAAAAACATTGCCAAAAACAGAATAAAAGCAATCAAAGTTCCTAGTTCAATTCGTTCTCCCAAAACACTAGAGGCACCATACCAAACTACCAAACCCGTTCCTGCTGCTCCCACAATCTCAGCCAAAGGAAAGTAAAGCGAATAATACAAAACCGTTTTTACATTTGCTTTTCGGTGTTGCTTATTAATGGCTTCAAACTTTTTGTGTTCTCGCTTTTCACTGTTAAAAATCTGAACAATTGCCATTCCTGTAACATGTTCTTGTACAAATGAATTGAGATTTGAAACAGCAGTACGCACATCATTAAACGAATCCTTTACTTTTTCTTTAAAAATATAGGTTCCGACAAGCAAAAAAGGCAAAACAGTAAGGGTAACCAAAGTGAGTTTCCAATCCAAATAAAGCATTGCAGCCAAAATAAAAATAAGCTGCAAAATATCGCCTAAAATATTAGCAATTCCTTGGGTAAAAATATTTGAAAGCGTTTCGATATCCGAAATATTACGAGTTACGAGCCTTCCAATTGGCGTTTTGTCGTAAAAAGAAAGTTTCATTCCCATCAAATGATTATACACTTGCATACGAATATCACGGACTACATTTTGACCTAACCAACCCGAAAGATAGCTGTGGATAAATTCTACGCCTACTTGTACAATAGCCGAGACAATCAGCAGAATCAGCATTAAGTTTAAGCCTTCCCAATCGTTTTGAAGGATATAATCATTGACGGTAAGTTTGATAAGATAAGGACGAATTGGAGCAATAATTCCCAACAAAACGGTCAGAAAAATAATAAAATAAAAACGTCCTTGATACGGTTTTACAAAAACAAAAATACGTTTGAGTATTTTCCAATCAAATATTTCTCCTTTGGGAGTTGATTTTTCTAAATTTGCCATTGAATTAATTACGAAATGTATATTCAGCGTTAGCTAATTACGAATTAAAAATTACGATTATAAATAGATTAATGAATATTTACTTTCAAAAAATTTAATATATAAAATAGTAGAAAAGAAGAGTAAGAACAACGGGTTACAAGTTAATCAAAAAGCACGTTCTTAGGCTTATAATTAAACTCGGCTTTTACAACGCATGAGAATAAGAATAGGTTTTTTTAACAGTTGAACCATTCTACAACTCAACTTGAAATAAATAAAGTGATAAATAGTAATTTGAAGCAAAATTATAATAAAATCAGAGTTCAAAAAGCTATTTAATAGATAATATTTCCCTTTTTTTAGACTAAAAACAGATTAAGACCACAACTTTATCTTAAAGTTTCTCTAATGATTTGATTTTATTGAGATAAATCTTTTTCTTTGCATTCAGTTTACTCATTACAAAACCAAACAAGACAAAAACATTATGTCAGATATCGCAACACGTGTACAAAATATCATTGTTGAGAAATTAGCAGTTGAGCCTTCAGAAGTAACTCCTGAAGCAAGTTTTACAAATGACTTGGGAGCTGATTCCCTTGATACTGTAGAGCTAATTATGGAATTTGAGAAAGAATTCAATGTTTCTATCCCAGATGACCAAGCAGAACACATTTCTACTGTAGGACAAGCAATTAAGTATTTGGAAGAGCATTCAGCAAAAGCATAAGCAAATTATAATTTCGTTTAGTCGCTTTCTGAAAATCTATCAAGATTACTTTCTTAAAAGAATTTTTGAGTCAATTAGGGATTAGATTTTAGAAAAATAAAAAAGTAAAACTAAAAATTAAGTTTTTAAACTCTATAATTTGAAGTTAAGCTATTTTATTTTATTGAAGCTATCCTTTTTTTGATTTTTATTCATACAAACCTACGGAGTAAATTTTTATTGCTCAGTAGGTTTGTTTGTTTTTAGAAATGAGTATATTTGAAAATATTTTTTTTACAATCTTTTCGAAACAATACAAGGAAATAGAATTGCAGAATTAACAAAACCAAATTAGTCTTACTAATTTTTAGATTCAACACCAACACACAAACAAACATCACTCTACCCAAACTATATACATATTTATGCAACTTAAACGAGTCGTAATTACAGGATTAGGAGCTATAACACCACTAGGAAACGATGTCAAAACATTTTGGGACGCACTAGAAGCAGGAAAAAGTGGTTGCGATATGATTACTCATTTCGACACAACTAATTTCAAAACAAAATTTGCTTGCGAAGTAAAAGACTTTGACATTACTAAATATATGGACAAAAAAGAATCAAGAAGACTTGATTTGTTTGCTCAATATGGAATAGGTGCAGCTTCTCAAGCAATGGACGACTCTGGATTAGAGGTAGGCAAAAATGTAGATGCAGACCGTGCAGGGGTAATTTGGGGTTCTGGAATTGGTGGAATTCATACTTTCCAACAAGAAGTAACCGATTTTAATAAAGGAACAGGAATTCCTCGTTTTAATCCTTTCTTTATTCCAAAAATGATTGTTGATATTGTTTCAGGACATATTTCTATCAAATACGGCTTACGAGGTCCTAATTTTGTAACTGTTTCGGCTTGTGCTTCTTCTACCAATGCACTTATTGATTCATTCAATTATATTCGTTTAGGACAAGCAGACGTTATTGTTTCGGGAGGAAGTGAGGCAGCCATTATTGAATCTGGCGTAGGTGGATTTAATGCCATGAAGGCAATGTCAGAAAGAAATGATGACCCAAAAACAGCTTCAAGACCTTTTGACAAAAATCGTGATGGTTTTGTGATGGGAGAAGGTGGAGTAGCTCTTATTTTGGAAGAGTTAGAACACGCAAAAGCCAGAGGAGCCAAAATTTATGGAGAAGTAATTGGAGGTGGAATGTCAGCAGACGCTTACCACATGACGGCACCTCATCCAGAAGGATTAGGAGCGGCCAATGTAATGAAAAATGCACTTAGAGATGCAGAAATTAGTCCAGAAGAAGTGGATTATGTAAATGTACACGGAACTTCTACACCTTTAGGCGACCCACAAGAATTAAAGGCAATTACTACTATTTTTGGAGAACATGCTTATAAATTGAATATCAGTTCGACCAAATCTATGACAGGACATTTATTAGGTGCGGCAGGTGCAATTGAGGCTTTGGCGTGCGTAATGGCACTAGAAAAACAAATTGTTCCTCCTACAATTAACTTCGAAACGCCTGATGAAGCTATTGACCAAAAATTAAATCTTACGCTAAATAAAGCAGAAAAAAGAAATATTGATGTAGTTTTGAGTAATACATTTGGTTTTGGTGGACATAATGCTTCAATTATTATGCGTCGTTATAAAGAATAATCGTAAGTAGCAAACCTATAAGGTTTCCAAAATCTTATAGGTTTAAATATTAAAATATGACTTGGATTGGCAAAATAGCTACAAAAGTTAGCAAATTTTCTCTTAATGAATCAGACAAAAGGCTCTATAATGCTATCACACGTATTATTGGAACATCGCCTACCAATCTTTCTATTTACAAACTTGCTATGCAGCATACTTCGGTTGCAAAGGAAAATAAGAAGTGGCTTTAAGGAGAGCAACGAACGTTTGGAATATTTGGGAGATGCTGTTTTGGGAAGTATTGTAGCTCATTTCTTATTTAAACGTTATCCTTATAAAAATGAAGGTTTTCTGACAGATATTCGCTCTAGGATTGTGAGTAGAGCTTCCTTGGGTGAGCTTTCCAAAAAAATGGGTTTGGATCAGATTATTGAAGTAGATAACAAACGCAAAAATGCCTATTCTCACAAATCTCTTTATGGAGACGCAATTGAGGCATTTATTGGTGCTGTTTATCTGGACAAAGGGTTTCACTTTTGTCAGGATTTTATTGTAAAAAGAATTTTATTGACCCATTTGGATTTACAAACCATTATCGAAACTGATAAAAATTACAAATCAAAACTCATAGAATGGGCTCAAAAAGAAAATAGAGATGTTCAATTTTCTATTTCAAAAGACAAAGCAGATAAACAATAATCGTCAGTTTGTAGCAAATGTTTTGTTAGATGATAATTCTGTCTCAACAGGAAATGGTTATACCAAAAAGAACGCTGAACAAGATGCTGCTAGAAGAGCGTGTGAGGCATTGGATATTGAGTAAGATTCTGTTTTTTATATAACCTGAAAAAATTTCAACTTAAAATCTATTTTTTTCGTAGCTTATAGAAAGATAGGCAATACAATTACGAACAATTAAAATAATATGGATACAATAAATAAAAAAGTCACATCATTAGATACAATACGAGTAGAACTTATTAATTGTATTTTAAGAATGGAAGACTATGAAAAACTTGTAGCTTTGAAAAAACGTGCTGATTTTTTGGCAAGTTTTGGATCATGGCAGTCAGAAGAATCATCTGAAGAGTTGGTAGAAAATCTAAGAAAAGATAGATATTTTAGAGATAAAGACATTAACTTTGACTAAAAATTAAGTGAAAAAATATCTTTTAGATACAAATATTTGTGTTCATTACGTAAAAGGACAGTACAATCTTGAACAGAGAATTGAGAAAGTTGGAATTGAGAACTGTTATATTTCTATCATTACAGTAGCAGAAATGCAATATGGAGTAGCAAAAGGTTCAGAAGTTAATAAAGAAAAGAACCAAGATGCTATGGACAAATTTACTGGAGGAGTAGAAATACTATCCTTAGAAAAATGTCTTGTTATTTTTGCTGAAATCAAAACGATGCTTAGAAAAACAGGGAGAATAGTAGATGATTTTGATTTGCTAATAGGCTCTACTGCCATTGCTCATAATTTAATTCTTGTAACTAGAAATATAAAACATTTTGAAAGAATGGAAGGAATTGTAATGGAAAATTGGATAGAAGAATAATTTTTAAATTTTAGTGCAAAAAATCATCCCCACTCTACGCATAAAAAACAAACTCATTTCCCTACAAAAACCGATTGTAATGGGAATTTTGAATGTTACACCAGATTCTTTTTATGAAGGAAGTAGAATAAGTAATGATTCTGCTATTCTAAAAAAAGCCTCTCAAATGTTAGAAGAAGGTGCGACTATTCTTGATATTGGAGGATATTCTACTCGTCCGAATGCTGATGATATTTCTATTGAAGAAGAAATAAATAGAGTTTTGCCTACAATTATTTCTATAAAAAAAGAATTTCCAAATGCTGTTATCTCTATTGATACGTTTCGCTCAAAAGTAGCTAGAGAAGCTGTAAATGCAGGAGCAGATTTGATAAATGATGTTTCTGGTGGAACTTTGGACAGTCAAATGTTTGAAACAGTAGCTTCTCTAAAAGTACCTTATATTTTGATGCACATGAGAGGAACGCCTCAAACCATGAAAACGCTAACTGATTATGAGAATATAGTCGCAGAAATACTGACTTATTTTCACGATAAAATAACTACTTTGAAATTACTTGGAGTAGAAGAAATAATTCTTGACTTGGGTTTCGGATTTGCCAAAACAATAGACCAAAATTATTTTCTCTTGAAAAATTTAGCCATTTTTCAGAATTTAGAATTACCTATCTTAGCAGGAATTTCTCGTAAGTCTATGATTTACAAGCGTCTTGATATCCTTGTTTCGGAAGCCTTGAACGGTACAACGGTTTTGAATACAATTGCTATTCAGAATGGAGCAAAAATTTTGAGAGTTCACGATGTAAAAGAAGCTATGCAAACAATTCAACTTTTGGATTATTTGAAATAAAACTCAATTTTAAAGATAAAATTAATGAAAAATAAAATTCTTTTTGGTGTTAGTCTTCTCTTTGGTATAATTATGATTAATGGAGGCTTAAACAAGTTTCTTAATTATCTTCCTTTAGAAATGGATAAAGCTGCAATGGATTTGATAAACGTTTTCAAATCTTCAGGTTGGATATTTAATCTAATAGCTGTTATAGAAATTATGGCAGGAATTTTAATTATTATTCCAAAAACTCGTGCTTTAGCTGCCATTATGATTTTTCCTGTAATGATAGGAATTGTATTTTTTCATATTTTCCAAGACCCTGCTAATATTATTATGAGTTTGGTACTTTTGATTATCAATCTTTGGATAATTTTTGAGAACAGAGAAAAATATATGCCAATGATTAATTGAAAATTGAATCAATAATTTTCAATTTTAGAATCAAAATACAATCAGACTTTCTGTTTTATAAAAAAGGAAAGTCTTTTTTATGCGTTAAAATAGAATCAAAAAATAGTCTAGCAGAAAATTTGTACTTTAGTTTATCTTTGAATACTAATTACAAAACTATCCTTCCAAAAAAATGAATTATTATTACTTTTCCAGAATCAAAATTTTTGCTCTCTTTTGTTCTTTTCTGTTTGTCTTTCCTGTTGGAAGTAGTTTTTCGGTAGTAAATAAGCAAAAGAAAAATGAGGGAAATCAAGAAAAAAAACCTCTTTTTGTGGTAGTCGTTGATGCAGGACATGGAGGAAATGATGTAGGAAATGAATGTTCGGATTTAACGAAATTTAGACAAGAAAAAGATATAGTTTTGCCAGTAGCGTTACAACTTGGGGGATATTTAGAGAATTTATTAGAAAATGTAAAAGTAGTTTATACACGAACAGAAGACAAATATGTGAGTTTGGAGCAGCGTGTAGAAATCGCAAATAATTCTAGTGCAGACTTGTTTATTAGCCTTCACGCCAATCATAATCCAATAAAAAGTATTCACGGATGTCAAGTTCATATTCATAATCATGACATAAAATTTAGTAAAGTGTTTGCCAAAAAGATAATGCATCAGCTTTCAGAAAGAGCAAACAGAAAAGTCCTCAAACTTCAAACAGCTACTGATAGAGGACATAATTTGTTTGTTCTTCAAAATACAAAAATGCCTGCCGTTTTGGTAGAATTAGGTTTTATGAGTAATCCAAATGAAGAAGTTTATTTCAATAGTGAATATGGACAAACAATTTTGGCTTCTGCTATTTTTCGTGCTGTGAGAGAGTATCGGGAGGTGGTACAAAAATAACCCACAAATAAATTCGTGGGTTATGGTTTTAGTTAAAAAATGTACTTTGTATTTTTTTCAAGCAAAATAATTATTTGACTTGCTCAGACTTTCAGTGCAGACCAAACCAAAATACAAACTTTCCACTAGCTCATAAAAGCTTATTTCTCTATCTCAATAGCAGGAATATTTTTCTCATCTACCAATTTATTGAAAGCAGGAATATCTGTTTTCAAGATTTCATAATACAGCTTCAACTGCTCATCAATTTGCTGTGTAATTTCGGCTTTTACTTCTTTTGCACCTTCATTAGGTGGGAAATCTCCAGAACCTACCGTTGTAGCCAAAGCACTCAATTTGTTATTCAGACGAACTGGATAATTTAATGGGTCTTGTCCACTTCTATTTTGAGTTTGATAAAGAGCTTCTTCGATTGTCGTCATGTTTTTGATGATACTTTCTGCTGACTCTGAAACTACTTTCCAATCTTCATTCGAACTTGCTTTTGTTTTCCAATCATTCAAACTAGAACGCATTTTACGAATGTTGATAATGGCTTCGTGCGTTTCGGTCAATTTATCTCTAACTTCTTTCAAAAACGTAAAACGCTCTTGCAAACCTGCATCTGATACACTCCAACGTGGATCTTTCAAGAGTTTGAAATCGGTTTCTTGTGTTTTTCCATCAAAAGTAACTTTTGCTTTATAATCGTTTGGCAGCGCCTGAACTCCTTGCGTTCCACCAAACCAAAGAATCATTCCATCAAACTTTTTGGCATCTTCGTAACGCATATTCCAAGTAATTGTATTTACACCTTGCGTTGCTTCTAGCTTCTTCACATTAAAATCTTTATCTTTTGTAATTTTTGAATCAGAAGAATATTTCTGAATCAAATTTCCATCTGCATCCAAAATTTCAACTTCTAAAATTTTTGAAGTATCAGGTTTTTGATTTAAATAAAAACCTAATTTCATATTTCGCTCACTCAAATACGTATCAGAAGGTTTAAATACCAAAAAATTATCCGTTTTGATTTTTCCTAAAGTAGTTTTGTCAAAATTACGAAGAGGATTAAGGTCATCAAAAATCCAAAAACTTCTACCTTGCGTTGCTGCAATCAAGTCATTTTCCTTTACCTGCAAATCTGTAATCGGAACAATCGGCAAATTATAACGCATCGGCTGCCAATTCTGACCATCATCAAAAGAAACATAAATGCTACTTTCTGTACCTGCATACAAAAGTCCATCACGTTCTGGGTCAAGACGCAAAACTCTAGTAAAATCATTATTTGGAATACCATTTGTGATTTTTGTCCACGTTTTACCGTAATCTTTTGTTTTGTAGAGATAAGGCGCAAAATCATCAGATTTATAACGAGTAGCAGCTACATAAGCAACTCCTTTTTTGGTTGGATGCAAATCAATAGAATTTACCATTGCCCATTCTGGGAAGATTTTTGGAGTGATATTTTCCCAATTTTTGCCTCCGTCTTTTGTGATATGAATAAGTCCATCATCCGAACCTGTCCAAATAACACCACTTTCAGCAGGCGATTCGGCAGCAGCGAAAATTGTCCCATAATATTCTACACTTGTATTATCTTTCGTAATTTCTCCACCCGAAGACTGCATTTTTGATTTATCATTTCGTGTCAAATCTGGACTAATCGCTTCCCAACTTTGCCCTTCATTTGTTGTCTTAAATAAAACATTTGCAGCAGCATAAAGCGTATTCTGATTTTTGGAGAGAAAAATATAGGAAAATTCCATTGAAAACGGTATTTTAATTCAGCAGCTCCCCAACCCATATGATTATTTGGGTAAATATCTACCAAACGGCTTTCATCTGTTTTGTGATTGTAACGCATCAAATAACCACCATACGAACCACCATAAACAATATCATTATTTTTGGGGTCAGCTACAATATGTCCACTTTCTCCTCCTGCTGTTGGCTCCCAATCACTTTGGTTTTGTGAAGAAATACGAATCGAAGAATTATCTTGCTGACCAGCGTAGAGTCTGTACGGAAAACTATTGTCAGTACTTACTCTATAAAATTGTGCTGTCGGTTGATTCATATAGGTAGAAAAACTTTTACCTGCATTTTTCGAAACTTGCGCTCCTCCATCATCTCCAATAATCATTCGTTCTGGATTTTGTGGGTCTAGCCAAAGGTCGTGATGGTCGCCATGTGGTGTATCTATTTCTTTATAACTTTTTCCTCCATCAGATGAAAAATGAAAGTCCACATTTAAGACATAAACGCCTTCTGGATTCGTAGGGTGTGCATAAAGACGAGTGTAATACCACGCTCTTTGACGTAATTTTCGTTCATCGTTTATTTTTATGAAGTTTTCGCCACCATCATCAGAACGAAAAACGCCTCCTTCTTTTGCTTCAATAATTGCCCAAACTCTGTCTTTTTGAGCTGGGGAAACGGTTACTCCAATGATTCCTAAATCTCCTTTTGGTAATCCTTTTGATTCTTTTGATAGGTTTTTCCACGTATCGCCACCATCTGTACTTTTCCAAAGTGCCGAACCTTCTCCACCACTTTCTAAACTGTACGGAGTTCTACGGATTTTCCAAGTACTTGCATAAATTACTCGTGGATTGGTTGGGTCTAAAATTAAATCTACTGCTCCTGCATCTTTATTTGAAAATAAAACTCTTTCCCAGTTTTTGCCACCGTCTTTACTTCTATAAACTCCTCTTTGCTCACTAGAACCAAATAAATGACCCAAAACAGCAGCATAAACTAAATCAGGATTTTTCGGATGAATACGAATACGAGTAATATGACGAGAATCTTCTAAGCCTATTTTTTGCCACGTTTTTCCTGCATCAAGACTTTTCCAAGCTCCATTTCCATGAGAAACATTTCCACGAACTGTTTTTTCTCCTCCTCCTACATAAATTACATTGTTGTCGTATTCACTTACTGCAATCAGCACCAATAGAACCTCCAAAATGTGGGTCAGAAATATTATTCCAACTCATTCCTCCATCTTCTGTTCGCCAAACTCCACCACCTGCTGCACCAAAATAAAATAGGTCTGGATTTCCTGTTACACCTGTTACGGCTGCCGAACGTCCACCACGAAACGGACTTACTTGTCGCCATTTTGTAGAAGAAAAATAAGTAGTATCAGGTTTGAAAACTTCCTGTGCTTTTGTGAATGTGATTGTACTTACTAAAAGAAATAACGCTATGAAGTACGTTTTTAATTGTTGTTTCATTGTTTGGTTTTATGATTTGTAAAGGATTTTTATAGAATATGGTTTTCTTGATTTGTCTTTTTGCTAAGATAAGGATAGCAAAGAAAACTCTTTAGTAAAAAAGATTAAAATTTATTTTTATAACTACCCATTTTTCATTTTTCTAAATTATTTACTTGATGATAATTTTACAAAAATGATTAAATTTACAAGATGCAAGAACTAAAAGATAAAATCAAAACACTAGCTCAAACTTATTCTTTCAATCTCAAAAGCAAAATTGAACAGAGAAAAGAAGACATGAAAGCTGATGATAATTCACATTATTCAATTTACAATGTTCTAGAAATTTCTCTTGAGGAAGGACAAAATATTGATATTTATCAAAATGCAGGACGTTTTCTTTATAAATATGCAGGTTCTTTTTTGGAAGAGGTTACTATTTTATGTCTGAATTTTAAATATCCAAATGGAATAAAAACAAAAGTAGAAAATACGCATGGGCAGCGTCCAAAAACGTTTGAAATAGATTTTTTGAATGGAAATGATGCTATCGAAATAAAATGGCGAGATGCAACTACCGATGGCGATCATATTACAAAAGAACACACTAGAGTAAAAGTTGTCAAAGAACATGGGTACAAACCGATACGTATCATGTTTTATTATCCACAAAGAAAACAGGCTATCAGAATTCAAGAAACTCTAAAAACACTTTATGCAGGTGTAGAAGGAGAATATTATGGAGGAGAACAGGCTTGGGAATTTTTAAAAGAATATGCAGGAGTTGATTTAAAAGCTATTTTAATGGAAATTGCAGAAGAGAATAAAAAAGTATAGAAAGAAATTATCAAAATATAAATCAAATTTATTATGAAATCAAATCAAATTCTTCACGGAAATTGTCTGGATAGAATGAAGGAAATAGAAGAAGAACAAATAGATTTAATTTATTTTGATCCTCCTTTTTTTACTCAAAAAAAACATACTTTATCTACTAGAGATAACTCAAAAAAATATGAATTTGATGATAAATATAATTCTTTAGAGGAATATTTGGAACTTATCAAAAATGTTCTTATTGAATCCCAACGAGTTTTGAAAGATACAGGAAGTGTTTTTTTGCATTGTGATAAAACGGCTTCACATTATATCAGAGTAGTTTTAGATGAAGTTTTTGGAGTGCAAAATTTTCAAAGTGAGATTATTTGGAGTTATAAGCGTTGGTCAAATTCTAAAAAAGGATTACTCAATTCTCATCAAGTCATTTTTTTCTATTCTAAATCTAAAAATTTTAAGTTTAATACCATTTATACAAATTATTCTTCTACGACAAATATTGACCAAATTTTACAGGAACGAGAACGAGATGAAAACGGAAAATCTATCTATAAAAAAGATGCAAATGGAAATGTAGTTATTGGAAAGGAAAAAAAAGGAGTGCCTTTATCAGATGTTTGGGAAATTCCGTATCTGAATCCAAAAGCAAAAGAACGAGTAGGTTATCCCACTCAAAAACCTGTTTTATTGCTCAATCAAATTCTAACTATTGTTACTGACGAAGGCGATTTGATTCTTGACCCTTTTTGTGGAAGTGGTACAAGCTGCGTTTCGGCTAAACACTTGAATAGAAATTTTATTGGAATTGATAAATCAAAAGAAGCTGTAGAATTAGCTCTTTCTAGATTGGAAGAAATGATAATTACAGAATCTGATGTTTTGAATAAAGGAAGTGAAAGTTATATTGAAAAGTCAAAACAAGAGTTAGCCATTTTAGAAACATTAAATGCTATTCCTGTTCAAAGGAATGCAGGAATTGATGGTTTTTTGAAAGAACAAATAAACGGAAACCCTGTACCTCTCAAAATTCAATCAAAAAATGAAACATTAGAAGATGCCATTGAAAAGCTAGAAAAAGCATCTTTGAATAAAAAATATGATTATAAAATTGTAATTCAAACACAAAAAACTGAATCTAATCGATTATTTGAAATAAAATCAGATGTAGAAATTATAAAATCTTTAGCTCTACAATATAAGGAGCAATTACATAAAATAAGTAGATAATATTGACTTATAAAAAAATCCCTCAAAATCATTCTTTTACTAGAACGATTTTGAGGAATAATTACAACTTAACTTTGATTTTCAAATAATTTTATAATTACTTTTTCTCAAACCATTTCGCATAAACTTTCTGCTGATTTTTAGAAGGATTTTCTATTTTATCAATTCTATATCCTTTTGTATCATCAGCTTCTAACTTTAATATAAGGGTTTGTAAAAGTCCATCACGAGCAATAAGCAAAGTTACTTCATCGCCTACTTTTTTGTATTGCAAAATCTCTGAAAGTTCGCCATTTGAAGTAACTCTAAAATTATCGGCTGCAATAATTTCGTCATCTACATTTAAACCTTGTAAGTATGCTGCACCATCTCTTTCTGTACTTCTTACTTTCAAGTTTCCACCACTTTCAGAAGTTCTAATTCCTAAAGTTGCTTTTGTAGCACTTGCAGAAACCATCAATTTAAGACCTGCATAACCCAAATAGGTTACATAATCTGGCGTTTGAGTTCCATAAACTACATTCTCTGAAAAATGAATCAAACGACTTTCCTGCTATTTGTTCTACGGCTGCCTGAAATTCTTCATCTTTATAACCTCTTTTTTTATTTTTGTAATATTCTTGGTACAAATAACGCATTACATCATCCAAATTTTTCTTTGAATCTGTTGCTTCAATAATCATTAAGTCTATCATAGCAGCATAAACACTTCCTTGTCCGTAATACGAAACTGTCGTATTTCCAGAATTTTCATTCGGACGGTAGGCTTTTATCCACGCATCAAAACTTGCTTCTGTAACTGGCTGAATATGTCTTCCTTTTTTGTTTTCTGCTGATGAAATATTTCCAGACAGTGTATTTAGGTAATAATTATCATCTACAAAACCAGCTCTAGTTAAAAGCAACTCATCATAATAAGAAGTAAATCCTTCAAAAATCCACAATAAATTAGTGTGCTGTTCTTGTGTATAATCGTAATTAGTCAGCGCAAAAGGACGCAGACGTTTTACATTCCAAAGGTGGAAATATTCGTGAGCAACTAAACCCAAAAATCCTAAATATCCCTTTTCTGTTCCATACGACATTCTATCGACAACCAAACTTGTAGAGTTGAGGTGTTCTAAGCCTCCTCCTCCGTTTCTTGAATTGTGAATAAGAAATTTGTAATCTTCTGCTGGATTTTCTCCCCACACTTTGGTTGCTTCTTCTACAACTTTCGCCATATCTTTTGTGATTTTGGCATTGTCGTAGTTTCCTTTTCCGTACATAACGACCGAATGTTTTACACCTGCTGCTTCGAATTCTAAAATATCTTGATTGCCTATTTCGATAGGAGAATCTGCTAGAATATCGTAATTAGGAACTTCAAAAATATTTTCTTTTCCGTTCGTATTATCTTTTTTCGCCTTCAAAGAAGTAGAAATAGTCTTCCAACCTTCTGGCTTCATTATTTCTAAAGTTGCTTTTTCATCTTTCATTCCGTCCACATACATAAAAATACTTGTTGGAATAAGTGCAGCATGAGAAGCATCAATAAAACTCGTTCTTACAGAATGCTCAAAAGCATACACATCATACATAATTTTGACACTTGATTTGCCGTTTGTTTTGACTTTCCATACATTTTTTGAGGTCTTTTCTAATTCTGAATCAGACTTTACATTTTCTACACCTTTTGCAAATTCACGGATAAGATACGACCCTGGAGCCCAAACAGGCATTACAAAATCAATCGTTTCTCTGTCTTTCGGGATTTCGTTTACCTCAATTTCTACACTTGCGTAATGTGTTTGAGGTGCAGGAAATTCTATTTTATAATTGATTTTTTGAGCAAAACCAAAAGAGGAAATACTCATAAAAATGAGTATTGATAAAACAGTTTTAAAATTTTTGAATAACATATTGGTTAATTTAATTTCGAACACTAAATTTTTAAAATGATAGAACAAGTAAGCAAGTTAAGAGTTTTTTTAATTCTATCTTTGAAGAAACTTCAAAATTACAGTAAATTATCTTTTAAATGAATTCTCATCGTCTTAATCATATTATCCATCTTTCTACTCCCAAAAACTGGCGAGGAGGCGAACAGCAAATTGCTTATTTGGCTACTGAACTAGACAAAAATAAGATTAAGCAAACTGTCTTGACTCCTCAAAACTCTTCTTTATTTGATTTTATAGAAGATTATAATTCAAAAAATTCAGATTCTAATTTGGAAGCAAAAAAACTAGAAGGTAATTCCAAATTTGGTCAAGCAAGTTTTTTATCTAAATTTTGTAAAGAAAATAATGTAGATATTGTTCACTTGCACGATGCAAAAGCTCATACAATAGCTGTTTTGTCAGCCGTTTTTTTTCAGAATAAAACGAAATCTATTTTGAGTAGAAGAGTAGATTTTGCTGTTAGAGATAATTTTTTTTCTAAGTATAAATACAATCATTCTTCTATCAAAAAGATAATTTGTGTTTCAAACAAAATCAAAGAAATTACTGCTCCAGCTATAAAGGATAAATCAAAATTAATTACGGTTCATAGTGGAATTGATTTACAAAAATTTGAATACGAAAAATTTGAAAATACAGAAACAGGAAATTCTATTTTAAGACAAGAATATAATTTAGAAAAAGACACCATTTTGATAGGAAATGTAGCTGCACTAGCTCCACACAAAGATTATATTACGTTTTTAGAAACAGCAAAATTATTCATTCCCAAATTAGAGCAGCGAGAAAAACAGGAAAATACAAATAGAAAAATATGTTTTTTATTAATTGGAAAAGAAGATGGCTCAGAAAATGAAATTGAACAATGGCTTAATCAAAATAAAGAAATAAAAGACTATTTTATTCTGACTGGATTTAGAAATGATATTCCTACTGTTTTGAGAGAACTAAATATTTTTCTTTTTACAAGCCAGACAGAAGGATTAGGAACAAGCATTTTAGATGCTTTTGCAAGCAAAATAGTTGTCGTTGCAACAGCAGCAGGAGGAATTCCAGAATCTGTCATTAATAACAAAACAGGTTTGCTTTCAAAAATAAAAGATTCAGTTTCTTTAGCTCAAAATGTAGAAAAGGTTTTATATAATGAAGAATTAAGAAATAAATTGATAGAAAATGCTACGCTTCATCTTCAAAATTTTATGAAAGAAAATACAGCAAAAAAAACACTAGAGATTTACAAGAACATTATGTAGAGCAGACTTTAGTCTGCTGCATTAGAAATAGTGTAGAGAGCAAAGTGCATAAAAAAATCCCTTTCTTTTATAAAAAATGGAAAGGGATTTTTCAATTATTTCTTAAAAAGTGTAACTAAATAGCTAAAAAATAATGAGTTGTAAAAAATAAACGTTGCAACGTTTCAACACAATTACTATTCAATTTTGACTTTTTTGTTTGTAAAACTTCTTAAAAATAAAGTTCTGATAAAAATTTTGAGAATTTTATTTCTCAATACAGATTCTTTTAGAAATTTGTCAAACTGTTTTGCTTACTTATACTATATATTTCAAATTGATTACCAAAACTGAAAATAACTGAAATATTTTCCAATTATTTGCAAAAAGTGTATTTAAAGCTCATAGAAGATTATTTTTATTTTTTATCAAACTATTGAGTTTGCATATTATTTTCATTATGGAAGAGTTGCTTTTTCATTTTGAAAATAAATTAAATATTTCAATTAGCTATTCTCCCCTCTTCTGAGCCTCAAACTTATAAAATTCTTATTCATAAATTTATCAAAAAACTCAAATCCTTTGTATTCCTGTTTACTGATTCCAATTTTTTTTAATTTTTGACTATTTCCTTTTTTAGAAAAACTAAGCTCAATTATTTTATAGACATCATTAAAAGTCTTTATTTCTACCGAACTCCATTCTTTCAAATCTTCGAAAAGCCATTTCTTTTTTGGTAAAAATAAATAGGAAGCAATAAGTTCTTTTTTAGAAAAGTGAAAAGAAATAGGCATAAAAGCAATTTTGAGAAGTAGTAGAAAAACGATAATTACAGCAATTCCGATAATTAAAAATTTCCAATCTGACTGTAATGAAAGCGACCAGATAGCAATCCCGATAATACCCAAACAAAAAATAGCAAGAGAGAAAAGAGTCTGAAACTTGAAGGAAAGTTTGTTATTCATGTTCTAATTTTTTCTTGATAAGTAGCTTATTATTTTTCATTTGTTGCTTCTTTGTCTTCGCCTTCGTCATGCTCTTCATTTTCCTGATTCTCTATTTCTTCATCTTCCATTTCTTCCAAATCCTCAATCATATTAGAAACAGAAGCAATAGACTTGATAGGTATATTATTATCTTGAGCAGGTAAAAGTTTATCTACATACAAAAGTAAAATATCCAAATGTACAAACATTTCTTTAGCATGAGGAAGCAACCTTTCGCCATGAGGAAGTAGGATTTCACAATGAGGGAGTAATTTTTCTACTTCTGGCAATAATACATCTTTGTACTCCAAAAGCAAATCTGTATAAGGTAAAAGCTCATCTATATATGGCTCAAAAAGGTGAAAGTAAGGTAAAAGTTCTTCCGAATGAGGCAAAAGTTGGTCAGCATACGGAAGCAGTTTTTCTGCATAAGGAGCTATTTGATTAGCATACGGCAAAAGCTGACTTCTATAAGGCAATAATTTCAATATATGAGGTGCAAGTAAGGATGATTGAGGTAATAAACTTTTGGCGTGTGGCATAAACTCGTCTGCATGAAGAAGCAAACGGAGACTATGAGGAAACAAAGAAGGTGCATTCCAAAGCAATTGAGGTGCATTCTTAGCAAATCCTTTTAATAAATTTCTGTATTTTTTCTTAGCCAAACCTTTTGAGTTGTGAATTGTGAATGATGAACTGTGAATGGTTAATTCTCTGATTTAGTGCAATAATAATTAGCCGAACTAAATTTACTAAGAATTAGTTTTAGAAAAAAATGATTTAGTGCATTACAATTCACCACTCACAATTTATAATTGTTTTTTATTCCTTTGCTGCTACACAAGAAATTTCTACACGCACATCTTTTGGTAAACGGCTTACTTCCACTGTTTCTCTAGCAGGAGGGTTTTCCTTAAAATATTCTCCATAAGCCTTGTTAATAGCTTGAAAATCGTTCATATCTTTTACAAAAATAGAACACTTTACAATATTGAAATAAGAAAGTTCGGCAGCTTCCAAAATTTGTCCCATATTGTGCATTACTTTATGCGTTTCGTCTTCTATACTTTCGCCATCTTGACCTGTGATTTTTCCACTTTTTGCGTCCATTGCAATTTGTCCAGACACAAAAAGTGTGTTTCCATTCCAAACTGCTTGGCTATAAGGACCAATAGGAGCAGGAGCTTTTTCTGTAAATACTATTCTTGACATAATTTTTAGAATTAAATTAAATTGATTTGAGGTAAGAAATTAGTTGTTTGACAATTTTTGCCCTAGTCTTTATTAAAAATAATCTTGTATTTTAAATTGGTCTGTACCGTAGGTCTGACCAGTTTAAAATATGTATTTAAAGCTATAAAAAGGCTTATTTTCTCTAAGTCAGACCTTCGGTACAGACTTAAACAAAATACAAGATAGGTTTATTTTCTACTAAAAATTACGAAAAGGCAAAAATTGTCAGAGAACCAAGAAATTTATTTCAAAAGAACTCTCAATTGTAAGCTATTGTTATTACAAATTGAAGAATTGAAAATTAATATTCAGCAAAAAAGACAATCTAATAAAAATTAGATTGCCTTCTTTCAAGATTAGGGAAAAATAAATCTGAAAACTACGCTAAATCAAATCTATCCAAATTCATTACTTTGTCCCACGCTGCCACAAAATCAGTTACAAATTTTTCTTTTGCATCATCGGAGGCATACACTTCTGCTAAAGCACGAAGTTCTGAATTTGAGCCAAAAATCAAATCTACACGAGAACCTGTCCATTTTAATTTTCCTGTTTTTCGGTCTCTTCCTTCAAATGTTTTTTGTGTATCAGAAGTTGCTTTCCAAGTAGTACTCAAATCAATTAAATTTGTAAAGAAATCATTTGTTAGTTTTTCTGTATTGTCTGTAAAAATACCCTTCGAAGAGCCATCAAAATTTGTATTCAGAGAACGCATTCCACCTACCAAAACAGTCATTTCTGGAGCAGTCAAAGTCATAAGTTGTGACTTATCAATCAATAATTCTTCTTCTGATAACGTAAATTCAGCTTGAGAATAATTACGAAAACCATCTGCCTGTGGCTCTAAAAACTTAAAGGAATCTACATCAGTTTGTTCTGCACTTGCGTCGGTACGACCTGCTGTAAAAGGAACTTTTATATCACTCCCTGCATTTTTCGCAGCTTTTTCGATAGCAACACAACCACCCAAAATAATCAAATCAGCTATCGAAACTTTTTTGTTACTAGAGTTTTGATTAAATTCTTTCTGAATTTCTTCTAAAACATTTAAGACCTTAGCTAGCTGTTTTGGATTATTTACGTCCCAATCTTTTTGAGGAGCTAAACGCAAACGACCACCATTTGCACCACCACGCCTATCCGAACCACGAAAAGTAGAAGCCGAAGCCCAAGCTGTAGAAACTAATTCCGAAATAGACAAGCCAGAATCTAAAATTTGATACTTTAAAGAATCAATATCTTTTGAATCAATCAAATCATAATTACGACTAGGAATTGGGTCTTGCCAAATCAATTCTTCTTTCGGAACTTCCTCTCCCAAATAACACGAAACTGGTCCCATATCACGATGAGTAAGTTTGAACCATGCACGAGCAAAAGCATCTGCAAATTCATCTGGGTTTTGATGGAAATGTCTTGAAATTCTTTCGTAATTTTCATCTACACGCAGAGCCAAATCACTAGTAAGCATAAAAGGAGCGTGTTTTTTGGTTGAGTCATGTGCATCAGGAATTGTTCCTTCTCCACCTCCATTTTTCGGTTTCCATTGGTGGGCTCCTGCTGGACTTTTGGTAAGTTCCCATTCAAAACCAAATAGATGGTCGAAATAATCATTACTCCATTTTGTTGGCGTTGTTGTCCAAGCTCCTTCTAATCCACTTGTGATGGTATGTACTCCATGTCCTGTTTCGAAGGAATTTTTCCAGCCCATTCCTTGCTCTTCAATAGCTGCACCTGCTGGTTCGGTAGCTATATATTTACTTGGGTCTGCTGCACCATGTGTTTTTCCGAATGTGTGCCCACCTGCAATCAAAACAACTGTTTCGTAATCATTCATTGCCATTCTTGCAAAGGTTTCACGAATATCTTTTGCCGAAGCTAATGGGTCTGGTTTTCCATTTGGTCCTTCTGGGTTTACGTAGATAAGTCCCATCTGAACGGCTGCTAATGGATTTTCTAATTCTCTATCTTCTGTATAGCGTTTGTCTCCTAGCCATTCTCCTTCCGAACCCCAATAAATATCTTGTTCGGGTTCCCAAACGTCTGCACGTCCACCAGCGAAACCAAAGGTTTGTAATCCCATTGATTCTAAGGCACAATTTCCTGCCAAAACCATAAGGTCTGCCCATGAGATTTTCTGACCGTATTTTTTCTTAACTGACCAAAGCAATAGACGAGCTTTATCCAAATTTGCATTATCAGGCCAACTGTTGAGAGGTGCAAAACGCTGCGTTCCCGAAGTTGCACCACCACGACCATCGGCTGTGCGATACGTTCCTGCACTATGCCACGCCATACGAATAAAAAAGGGTCCGTAATGACCATAATCGGCTGCCCACCAATCTTGAGAGTCTGTCATTAGTTCAAATAAATCTTTTTTAATGGCTTTTAAGTCCAATTTTTTAAATTCTTTTGCGTAATCAAAATCCTTTCCCATTGGATTGGAAAGTGATGAATTTTGACGAAGAATATTTGTTTTCAATAGGTTTGGCCACTAATCTAAATTCGAGTTGCCTTGTCCTGCCGTAGATTTTGTAGCTCCTCCTCCTGTAAAAGGACATTTACTAGATTCATTAGTGTCCCAAACTTTTCCTTTTCCATTTGTGTTGTTTTCCATTTTTATTTTGGTTTTAGATGATAATAATTTTATTTTAAAAGTAGTGCTAATTCACTATTAATAATCTAATCAAATTTTCTCAAATTAACTGCCTAGTTGAAAATAATAGTGTATTCTACTTTTGTATATCACAAAGATTGCAATTCTGAATTTATCAATCAAACTGATATTTTTTATATACTTATAGATAAAATTGATATTATGTACACAAATTACAATCAAAACCATTTTGATAACATCTAGTTAGCTCAAAAAAAATACAGGAAAATATAAGATTAATTTTAAAAGTAAATGACTAATAGAACAGAAAATGCAAAATCTGACACAAATAGACTGGGACAATTATAGACTTCAAGGCGATAAAATTGCCGATGAAATAATACAAAAAACACAAGAGTCAAATCAGTGGGAACATCTCAGAAAAGTAATTACGATTCAATGGGGAGATAATCAAAGTTTGCCAGATGACTTACCTGTTTTTATAAAAAATTATTTTATAGAAAATGCTGTTTTGCCTTCAAACTCAGATTTAGAAAAAATAGCGAAGGGACAAGAATTTTTTCAGAAAAATGCAGAAGATTGTTTGAGTCTTTTGGGTACCATGTCTTTACCATATTGTTATGCAGCAGCCGACGGAGCGCAAGTGTTGTATTTTTCGGAACGTATGCGAAATGATGCTCAAAAACGACTTTTAGAAACAGCTCGTTTTGTTTTTGAAGTCAATCAAAAAGATAGTTTGAAGCCAAATGGACTTGCTTTTATTACTATTCTTAAAGTGAGATTATTACATGCTACTATTCGTTTTCACGTCAAAAATCACAAAAATTGGGATATGAAATGGGGTTTGCCTATTAATCAAGAAGATTTAATGGGAACCAACATTGCTTTTTCGTTTATTGTCTTGCGTGGACTTCGAAAGTTAGGTAAAAAATTCAGTCAGCAAGAAGCCGAAGAGTACCTTCACCTCTGGTATGTAGTGGGTCAGCTTTTGGGAATTGATAAAAAAATACTTCCTCAAACAATGAAAGAAGCTATTTTATTAGACCAAAATACGCAAAAACGTCATTTTAGACCTTCTCATGAGGGACAGGTTTTGACAGCAACTTTACTTTCTCATTTTGATAAAATTTTACCTTCTATTGTTCCTAGAAGTTATATTCACAGCTATATGCGTTTTTTGATGGGAGATAAAGTAAGTGATATTATCGGTGTTCCTGCCGCAAACTGGACAAAATATTTGGTAGAAACTATGCCACTTATTCAGACGATGAAGGAGAGTTTTGGTAAAAGTCCTCACGCTGTTCGTTCGTACTGGGAAGCACGCAATTTGATTTCGCAACAGAAGTAAAACTCGGATTTAGGGAATGGGGAATGGGGAATGGGAAGTAAGGAATTATTCTACAAATTTTACCCGTGTTCTGTGGCACACAGAATACAAATAAATTCTGTGTGCCACAGAATATGGATTTTCTATTCTTAAATAACTTCTATATTATTACACTGTCTCAAAAGTTTTACAATGTTCTTATTGTGCATTCAGTTCCCCAGAACTGAATGTTTCGCTTCCTCAGAAGCGGCATTTATTTGCTTGGATCACGCTTCTGAGGAAGCGTTTCGTTCAACTCTGAGGAGTTGAACGCACGGAAGTGAAAACGAAAAATATAAATAAACTTTTGTTACAAGGTATTAGAAATAAGAATTAAATAAACTGCTACTTTTAAAAACATAACTAATTGATATTCAATTAATTAAATTCGTAATTTTTAATTCGTAATTGATCCTTATTCTCTTTTCTCTCCAATTTTATACTTTATTTTTTGTCCTGTAGTTGTGGTTGCGTAATTCAAAACAGTTTCATTTTTGGTTTTTCCATTCAATAAATAATTGATTTTTATAGAACAATCTTTCCTTACACTTATCCAAATAGTTTCGCTTGCTCCTACTTCTAGTTCTTTTATTTTCTTGTTTTGGCAACCTGTAATTTTGAGTTCTGTAATAGTTTGTTCTGTTGAATTTATAAATTTAATTCTCATAGTATTCATCAACAAAAGTGTAATCCAAGAATAAAAAATTAGAACAGGAATATTTAATAAAATAATTCCTGCTGTGATGATAAGACTAGTTTTGTAATGCTCTTGCTTTGAATATTTAATAAAAATTAAAATAAGAAATACACTATTTATGACTGCCACCACGACCACAAACACATATCCCAGAAACAGAATTAAATCAGCAGAAGTAAGATAATAAATCACGAAAATAGCTGTTCCAATCAAAAGAGAAAGAATAGCTATTGTTCGTGCTGTTTTTATCAGTTTTTTGATTTCCATAAATAAGGGAGGGAAAAATTAATTATACATCTTCATTTTTGCTATCTTCAGCCAATTGTTTTAAAAGAGGTGCACGTTCTACTCTTTCCTCCAGAGAAATAAATGTTTCTGTACGCACAATTCCAGATACTTTTTGAATTTTGTCGTGCAAGACTTCTCTCAAATGTTTGGTATCTCTACAAATAATTTTGGCAAAAATACTGTACGCTCCTGTAGTATAATGCAGGCTCAAAATTTCTGGAATTTTGGATAATTGCTCTACAGATTCATCATACATCGAACTTCTCTCCAAGTAAATACCCAAAAAAGCAGTAACATCATAACCCAACTTGGCATAATCAATAGTCAAAGAAGCTCCTTTGACAATGCCTAAATCTTGCATTTTTTTCATTCTGACGTGTACCGTTCCACCCGAAACAAATACTCGGTCTGCTACTTCTGTGTAAGGTAATTTTGCGTCGTCTGTTAGTTCAGACAGGATTCGCAAATCACAACTATCGATTTGAGGGTTTTTGTTCATTTTTTTATATTGTTATTGAAATATTTCTAAAAAATACAAGAAATATTGCGAAATGCCTAAATATCTATGAATTATTTTGTAAAAGTTTTAGATTACAAAAAAAAATAGTATGTTTGCATAACGAATTGAGAATTTTAGTTCATTCAAAAATCTTAGTTTAGACCCTATATAGTAGGGCGTGTGTTTTATGTGTTGTTTATTGGTTAAGGTCAAAAAGGCATGCTACTGGCAATGCCTTTTTTGTTGTTTATAATTTACATTGTTTTATTTTATAAAGCAACAAAAAACCTTCACTCAAAGAATGAAGGTTTTGTTATTTCTACTTTAGCTCTTAACAGAACCTAAATCCAATTCAAAAAATCAATATTTATCATAAACTGACTTATCAAATCTACTTTCAGATAAATAGCTTGAAAGGTATTTTGAAATAAATGATTGTACGAATCAAAATTACTTGCTAGATTTCCAAAATCAGTTGGATTGAATAAATCTGCTCTATTTCCTTTACTTGTAATAAAGAAAAATAATGCAATTACAATCAGAGCAGCGATTACAGCCAATGCGATTTTGATAGGACTATACGGACGCTCACCCTGCACATCGCCTGTTCGTGCATTTATCATAAAACGATAGACTTTATCTTTATACCTATAAGCACTAATCCAGAGTGGAAGCAAAATATGCTTAAAAGTAATATCATTATAATCAATTTGAATATCTTCTATACGCTGCTCATCCCCTCCAATATCTTGCGAAACCAAATTCCTAATTTGTTCTTGCATCTTTCCTTTTGCTACTACAAAACCACTTTCAAGGTCTATTTGATAGGTTTCTGTCTGAAAACCAGATAAATAACGCTCATCATAGACCGTTAGTTTTGGTAAATCCCAAGGCTCTAATTTGTCCACATAATTTCGGGGTAAAGAATGACTAGCCAAAACTAAAGTATCATCAAAGAAATGGTCTATACGTCCAGAAGCAGGCGACCAACGAGTATGCCTAACCTGACGAGTTTGCGTATTTCCTTCGCTATCTCTATACGTTTCTGTGGTATAATAATAATCGCCACGCATTCCGTGATAACGAGAATCAGTCTGACTATCAAAAGTCCAGTAAGGAATATACATTCCCTTTAGTTTTTCGGTAAGTTCGGAGCGTTTTTTTAAGTCATTGGGAGCAAACCAAAGACTAGAAACCCAACCTTTAAAGAGCTTTCCTGCTCCTTTTTGGTCAATATCAAAAGGTAATAATGATTTGGGTTGAAATACTTCTACGGTTTCGGGTGATGAGGTTACTAAAGGAGTTCCACAAAAGGCACACTCATCAGAAACTATATTCGGTTTTAGGGTTGTTCTTGCTCCACAGCTATCACACTGGACAGTTTGGAGGGTTTGCATGTTAGTTTTTGAAGACGCTTCTCGGAGAGCAGTATGAAAGTCATGTTCTTCAATAATGGTTTCTACTTCTGCAACAATTTCGTTTTCTGCACCACAGTAATTACATTTCAAAACCTTTGTTCCTGGTGCATACACTAGATTTGCACCACAGTTTTTACAACCCAAATTTCTTGTTTTGGCATTCAAATCTGGTATTTCTCCACCTTGTCGACGAGCAGAGTCTTCTGGTAATTCAGAAGGTAAGTTATTTGGTAAGTCAGGAGGTAAGTTTGGCATAATTTATAAATGCTTGAGTTTGGTATTTTAACATTAGTTCTATAAAAATAGGAAAATACAATCAAAACTCAAATTTATAAAAACGACAAAAACCACTTTCTAAGAAAATTATCTATATAGAAAATCCAATTACCAGAATATCATCTACCTGACGAGTTTGTCGCATCCAATCTTTAAGAATATGGTTTAGAATATCTTTTTGTTCAGAAAAAGGATATTTATGAACTTTATGAAGAAGTTTTCGGAAGCGTTTTGCCATAAATTTACTGTGCATTCCACTACTGAATTGGTCTTGGTAACCATCAGAATAAATATAAAACGGTGTAGGTTCGTCTGTAAGCTCAATGGTATGCGTTGTGAAGGTAAGCTCTGCATTTTTTCCACCAATAGAACTTGTATCACCTTTTACTCTAATAACTTCATTATTACGAATATAAACTAATGGATTTTTTGCACCCGCAAATTTGAGAGTTCTTTCTTTTTTATCAATTACACAAATTGTAATGTCCATTCCATCTCTGTTTTGAGTAGCATCTTGTTTGAGAGCCGTTCGGATAGATTCATGAAGCTGGCTCAAAATTTCATTGGGTTCAATAATTCCCATTACAGCTACTACCTGATTGAGGTAAGTGTCTCCAAGCATAGACATAAAGGCACCAGGAACGCCATGACCTGTGCAATCGACAGCAGCAATAATAATTTTATCATTTTTTTCACAAAACCAATAAAAATCTCCACTCACTACATCACGAGGTTTGTAAAGAATAAAAGAATCTTTAATTAAGTTTTGTAAGGCTGCAGAAGGCTGGAGGAGTGCATCTTGTATGCGTTTGGCATATTTGATACTACTCATTATTTTATCGTTTTTCTTTTCTATTTCATCAAAGGCAGCTTCTAATTTCTTTGTTTTTTCTTGAATTTCGTCTTTCTGAACCAAAATTTGTTTGTAAGAGGTAACAAGTTGTAAGGCAGAATTGACACGAGCTAAAAGTTCTACCTCATCAATCGGCTTTCTGACATAATCTATCGCACCTGCTTGAAGAGCCGTTTCCAAATGTTCAGACGAGGTAAAAGCCGTCGTCATGATAATTGGAATATGCTGCGTATCTGGTCTTGCTTTTAGTTTTCTGACGGCTTCAATTCCTGTCATTTGAGGCATTTCCCAGTCCATGATTATCAAATCAGGAGATTCCGAAACAGCTTTATTATAGGCTTCCAATCCATCGTGTGCATAACTAATTTCAAATACTTGACCAGATTCTTCGAAAATACTTTCAATGACAGCCAAATTGCTATCATAATCATCAGCTACCAATATTTTGTAAGAATTCGAACGTATTGCCACAGTCAAAATTGAAAAAGGAGAAAGTAAAGAAAGGAATGTATCTATCTCAATATAGAACCGAGATAAAACAAAAATTAAATATACACACAAAAGTACAAAAAGTTATTATTTAATGTCTCTTTTCAATAAAAGCATACTATTCAAAAGTGAGGAAATCAAAAATGAAACCACCTTTCAAAACTTTTCAGTTTAATAGATTAACCCTTACTTTTCTTCTTTAAAAATAGTTTCTAAAATTTCTTTTGCATTCTGTGAAGGACGAATTTTTTGTGTAACAATTTTCCCCTCTTTATCTATGAGCATATAATTAGGAATTCCTTCAATATTATACTTTTCTCTTAATTCTTTGCTCTGCTCTTTATCTGCAAAAAGCTGTACTCCACCTGAGTTTTCTTTAGAAATGTGTTCTCCCCAGCGTTCTTTACTATCATCGATACAGATATAAACAAATTCTATTTCTTGTTCTGCAAACTCCTCTTCTAACTCTTTAGAATAAGGTGCTTCTGCAATACAAGGCTTACACCAAGTAGCCCAAAAATCTATCAGTACATATTTTCCTTTCAAATCGGATAAAGCAATTTGCTTTCCTTCTTTATTTTTTAGCGAAAAAGTAGGTGCATTTTGTCCTTTTGCAAAGCGTTTTTGTAAAGTTATTTTTGCTTCTAAAAATTCAGTGTTTTTATCGTTTGGATATTTATTTTTAAAATCTTCGAATGCTATATCAAAATGGCTTTTCTCCTCTGCCCAATAATTAATTAGTTCATCTAAAATATTTAAAAGTAATAATTTTTTTAGTTTACTCTCTTCAAAAGTTTTGATATATTGATACGTACAGAAATATATTGAATCATTTACTTGCTCATATTCGTTTCTTCTACAATTTTCACTCATAAACTGACGAGAAAGATAGCCTACATACTCTGATGAATAAAGCTGGTTTTCTTTTACAATCATTTTCAATTTCGGCTTTGCTTCGTAATATTCTAAAGGCATTTTGGTATCCAAATTCTTTTTTAAATACTGATTCCTACTAAAAACGTAATAACCAAACCCTCTTAACTCTTCAACAGTTAATTCATTACGAAAGTATGCATCAAAAATAGAGTTTGGAGTAAAATTTTTTATTGAACTTTCGTAATCAGAGAAGAACTTTTTTTGTCATACTATCCAATTTGGATATAAAGGTAATTGAATCTTCATTTGCCCAACTTGCAAAAGAACGAAAGTAATTAGTATTCCAATCGTAGGTAATTTGATTTTCTTTTGCTGTTTTTCCCTTCAAAAAAGTAGGCTTTTGTTCTTCATCAAAAGAAATTTCTATATCATCATTTGGCAAGACAAGTAAATTAAAACCTATTCTATCATCGATATTAAAAAAGTAATTTCCACTATTACTTTTATCAATTTTGGCAAACCAACTATTTTCTTTAGAATCTACTTCTTCAAAATGAAAATCAATATAATTTTCTCTAAAAACAGGAGGTAGATAGCTCATTTTTACTTCCTCTACTTTCCACTCTTCTGTTTGAGGAAGAGTAATTTTGATAGAAGTAGAATCTTGTGCAAAAGAATTTAGAAAAGTAGCTAGAAGTAAAAGTGAGATAAAAACAAATTTAGTTTTCATAAAATTGAAGTAAAGATAGTGCATTATTTGAAGAATGATAATTACAAATCTAATCAAAATTCTGTTTTTATTAGGTAGAAATCTTAAAAGTATAAAACAGTAAATTTCGAAAGCAGAAGAATTGGAAAGTTTTTTGTTAATTTTGTAAGGAATAAATATATGTTCAAAAAAAAATCAACTAGAATTATATGAATCGCTTTTTAAAATCTCCTTCCTTATTTGTTTTGTATTGCCTTGTTTGGCTTGACACTCTTCAGTTTTACGACTAAAGATGCTACTAACTTTACAGTTGTGATTGATGCAGGACATGGAGGAAAAGACCCTGGCTGCTTGGGAAGTAAAGTCCAAAGAAAAAGATATTGCTCTTTCTGTTGCTTTGAAGTTGGGAAATTATATTAAAGAAAATATGAAAGAAGTGAAAGTTATTTATACACGAGATAGCGATGTTTTTGTAGAATTAGATGAGCGTACAATTATTGCAAATCGTAATAAAGCGGATTTATTTATTTCTGTTCATTGTAATGCAGCAGATAATAAAGCCGTTTTTGGTTCGGAAACTTATACTATCGGAATGCACAAAACAGATGGAAATCTTGATGTAGCGATGCGTGAAAATGCTGTTATTTTGAAAGAAGACAATCACAAAGAAAAGTATCAATTTGACCCCTACAGTATTATTTCCTACATCAAAATGTCAAATTTTCAGAGTAATAACCAAACCAAAAGCATTGATTTTGCAAACAAGGTACAAAAGCAATTCGAAGAGCGTGTAAATAGAGAAAATAGAGGCGTAAAACAAAGTGGCTTTTTAGTCTTGTGGAAAACTGCTATGCCAGCAGCACTTATAGAAATAGGCTTTTTGACAAATGCAAACGAAGAAAATTATCTCAAAACAGACGACGGACAAAGTTATATTGCTTCAGGAATTTATCGTGCCTTTAAAGAATATAAAAACGAAGTTTCGGTAAAATAGGGAATGGAGATTGGAGAATGGGGATTGGATAATGAGAATAAGAAGTAAAAATCACAAAAAAACTGTTTCGAATTATTATATTTGAAACAGTTTTTATTTTTTTGAGATATATAAAAGAAGGAAATCTTATTACATGAATTTACATTCACCATTCACAACTTATAATTCACAATTCTTCAACTCGCCTTTACCTGCTCAACAGCACCACGAATGGCAGCCGTAATTTCGCTAATTTCGCCTACTCCTTCTACTACGTGTAATTTATGTTGTTTTTTATAATAATCAGCAACTACTTCGGTTTCGTTGTTATATACTTGTACACGATTGCGAATTAAGTTCTTCATTTTGGTCGTCTACTCTATCTGAAGTTTTTCCTCTTTCCAAAAGGCGTTTTACAAGTTCTTTTTCTTCTACGTGAAGAGACAAAACAGCATTTATGCTTTCTTTATGAGTTTCTAGAAGATTGTCTAATGCTTCTGCTTGTTTTGTTGTGCGAGGAAAACCATCAAAAATAATTCCTTTTGCTCCTGCATTTTCTTTAAGTTTATTTTCTATCATTCCGATAACTACTTCATCAGGAACTAAATTTCCTTTGGTCATGTATTCTTCGGCTTTTTTTCCAAGCGGTGTTCCTGCTTTTCGTTCTGCACGAAGCAAATCGCCAGTAGAAATATGTATTAGATTATAATGCTCTACAAGATGTTGGCTCTGTGTTCCTTTTCCTGCACCAGGAGGTCCGAATAAAACTAAATTTAGCATAGTTTGACTATTTTATGAGATATTTTTATAGTTTATTTTTTTATAAAATCATTCATTTACAAAATTCAAGTAGGGTAATGGGATATTTCCAAAGCACCATTCTGAATCAGTATTTTAAAGACAAGGTGTCGTCTATTTGATAGTTATACAAAATCTAAAATGAATTTGTGTAAAATAGGACAACATAAATTGAGCGTCATTGAATAATTAAATCAACTTTAAGTTAGATTTGATAAACTAAATGTAAGAAGCAAGTGCGTTAAATCCAAATATTGTATCTGAAATTAGCATAAAACCTATATTATTTATTGCCTTGCCTTATTTTTTCTATAAACTTATCCAGATTTTGAGCTACTTCTTCCGAAATTTCAGCATTCGTTTCACTATTTTCTATCCAAGTATATGCACTGCCTTTGTAATTCATTCCTAGATAAGAAGCTGTTTCTCTAAATGGCATTTCGAAGGCTTCACTTATTTTCAAGACAGAATTTTTATCAGAACCACAACTTACCATTGCCATTGATTTTCCTCTTAGTTTTCGTCCTGTTTCTTTCTCTATCTTGAGGCAATCTGTGATTCTATCAAAAAACGTTTTCATAATTCCAGACATTGCATACCAATAAATGGGCGTAGCAAAGATAATCAAATCATATTCTACTACTTCTCTCATTAAAGGCAAAAAATCATCTTCTTTATTATTTGAATGATAATCGTAATTAGAAATTACATAATTCTTTAAATCTATAAAATTACAATCTATTTTTTCTTGAATGTAATTTACAATTTTGTTTGTATCACCATTTTTTCTGGCACTTCCTTGAATAATTAGAATTTCCATTTTTTTAGTATTGATAGAATAATTTTTACTTGCAAGAAAAACTATAAGCTAGTAAGCCTAAAAATCTTGTCTTTTCCTAAATTACTAAATTATTTTTTTTCTGAAATTTACGACAAAAAAAGCAGCTATAAAATTTATAACTGCCTAGCTAGTAAAATTAACATAGATTTTTGAGCGAATTTAAGCATACTGTTTTAATAAGTTTGTTTGTGTTTTTGTATTCATCAAGATTGCTTTTTTATTTAGCCATTATCAACGTCTTGTTATCTTCGATAACTGACGATTGCTAAGGCAAAATAAAAGAAAACAGAGTTCTATCTCCCTTAGCAATCGTCTATTTTTGAAAAAAATAGACGTTGATAATGGGAAAAATACCAGTACACAATACAAACAAACTTACGTTACACAGTATTAAGCAATACAGACTTTTTGTTTTGTGTAATTCAACAGACTGGGAAGTCTGTCATACATTTTAATCTAATCTTGAACGAAGTTCTTCAATTTGGTCTTTTAGTTTTGGTTGATAAGGATGGATTTGATACAGTTTTTTGAGTGTTGCCAAAACTCCATGCTCGTCTCCAATTTCAGAGTAAATGGTTGCTAATCCTGCCAAAGCTCCAAAATGACGATTTTCCAAATTCAGTGTTTGATAAATATCATCAATAGCAGCTTTATAGTTTCCTCGCAAATAAAAAGCTGTTGCACGTTTATTCCAGCCTTCTGCAAAATTTGGATTTTTATCCACTATCTGCGTAAAAATAGTTATAGCATCTGTATAATCTCCTTTTGAAAGGCTTTCAGTTCCTAATCTTATCAATGTATTCATTTCTACATTACCTGTATTTAACCAAATATTCCAAATCTGTGTCAGAATGGCTTCGATACGAGCTGTCGAACGTGCTGTTTGAAGTTGACTAAAGAGTCGGTCTAGCATTTTATTTTCTTGTCTCATAGTTGGTTAGTTTTAGTGGTTGATGTTTTGCAATTATGTGGTAGAATATTCTTATAATTTTATTATTTACAGAATTACATGTTTATTTTTTATATTTAAACCAAATTTTTATCCAAAAAGTTGTCTTTAATCTACATTTTGACTTTATATTCTAAAATTATAGCGACAAAATTTTGTTTTTCTGGTTTTATTAAACCTTGTTTGAGCCAAATGTTATGAAAAAAGTATAAAGAAATGCTATAATTTGTAGCCTAAAAAAGAATTAGCTTATCTTTACGTTCTGTAAGCTGAGACTTTCCAAGTATCAGCAATAAAAAAATTATCTTTAGACAGTTTGGAAACTGTCGGCTACCTATTTCAAAACTATGCTAGACTTTCTCAATCTAATTTCGGCTATTTCGTGGGACGTAAGTCCAGAAATTTGGCAATGGAAATTTATTAATCTTCGTTGGTACGGACTTTTATTCGCCACAGGTTTTATTGTTGGTTATTTCATTTTTTCCAAAATCTATAAAATAGAAGGAAAACCAAAGAAGACTTAGAAACACTTCTTACTTATCTAGTCATTGCTACTGTTGTGGGTTCTCGTTTAGGACATTGTTTGTTTTATGACCCTGTTTATTATTTGTCTAATCCTTTAGAGATTTTGAAAATTTGGAAAGGTGGTTTGGCTTCTCACGGCGGAACTATTGGACTTTTAGTTGCTCTTTATTTGTACTGCTAAAGAACCATCCAGACCAGCCTTATTTATGGATTTTGGATAGAATTGTAATTCCGATTGCACTTGCAGGTGCTTGTATTCGTATAGGAAATCTAATGAATTCGGAGATTTATGGAGATGTAACTGATTTGCCTTGGGGATTTATTTTCCTCCAAAATGGCAAAGAACTACCAAACATCCTACTCAACTTTATGAAGCTGGTTCGTATATTTTACTTTTTCTTTATTTGATGTTTTCTTATTTACAGATGAAACGTTATACTCCAAGAGGTCGAATTTTTGGTCAATTTTTGATATTACTTTTTGGAGCTCGTTTTTTTATTGAATTTGTGAAAAATGTACAAGAAAAATGGGAAATAGATATGATTACTACTTACGGAATAAATATGGGACAACTTTTGAGTATTCCTTTCGTAATGGTGGGAATGTACTTTTTTATTCGTTCTTTCTCTCAAAAAGCAAAGAAAGATGCTATTAATTTTGCTGAAAAATCTGAACGTCCTAAAGGTGAAATACTGGGAACAAAAAAGAAGTAAATTTTTATCGAAAAGTTTAAACCCTAAGGGTCTCTGAAGCCCGTTAGGGTTTATAATGTAAAATAATTATGAAATGGAATGAAGACAAAGACATCGAAACCGAATGGTTTAGATTATGCCGAAAACTACAATCTCATTTTGATAAAAAACCAGACTTAAATGGAATTTTATTTTTGATGGGAATACAAGAACTTGGGCAAGGAATTAGAACATTCTCCAAAGATGAAAAACAAGATTTGATGCACATGGCAACTTGCAAGGCATTGAGTTATGCCGAATATTACGAGTTAGAAGGAACAGATGAAGACGGATGGGTACATTGGAAGCTCATCAAACCATTACCGATTTTGAAAATAGAAGATCAAGAAAAACTCCTCAAAATGAATATAATTACTTATTTTAAGGAGGAAGTTTTTAGAGATGAAGAATACTAATAACTTGTAAATGCAGAAAATAAAAACTTCTGTTTTTTAATAAGTAAACTCTCCATGTACCGAAGAAATAGTCAATTTTTTACTCTTCATTACCATTATCTTCATTTTTTTCTACTCTACCAATTATTTTTGCATCAATTCCAAACGATTTTGAAATATCAATAACCGTTTGAGCATGTTCTTTTGGAAGATAAATTTCTAAACGGTGTCCCATATTAAAGACTTGATACATTTCTTTCCAATCTGTCTTGCTTTCCGATTGAATAAGCTCAAAAAGTGGTGGTGTTTTGAATAAATTATCTTTTATGATATGCAAGTTTTGAGCATCATCTATAAAATGTAAAATTTTGGTTTGCGCTCCTCCAGAACAATGAATCATTCCATGAATATGTTCTCTAATTTTACTCAAAATTTCTTTCACAACAGGAGCATAAGTACGTGTAGGCGACAAAATCAATTTTCCAATATCTGTTTTTATTTCTTTAGGAAGTTTCTCATAAATATCTGTCAGACTTCTAGAACCACTATAAACTAAATCACTCGGAACAGAATTATCAAAACTTTCTGGATATTTCTCTGCATATTTTTTAGTCCAAAACATCGTGTCTTGCAGATGTTAAGCCATTACTTCCCATTCCTCCGTTGTATTCACTGATTCGTAAGCTTGCTTGTCCGAACGATTCCAAACCTACAATTACATCTCCTTCACTTATTTTGTCTGTGCTAATTACATCGCTTCGTTTCATTCGTGCCGTTACGGTGCTATCTACGATTATTGTACGGACAAGGTCGCCTACATCTGCTGTTTCTCCTCCAGTGCTGAAAATTGTAATTCCCTGCTGTCTAAGATTCTCTAATAATTCTTCTGTTCCATTGATTATTTTGCCTATAACTTCGCCTGTAATTAAGTTTTTATTTCGTCCAATGGTAGAAGAAAGTAAAATATTATCTGTTGCACCTACACAAATCAAATCATCAATATTCATAATGACGGCATCTTGTGCAATTCCTTTCCAAACCGACAAATCGCCTGTTTCTTTCCAATAAAGATAAGCCAAAGATGATTTTGTACCTGCACCGTCTGCATGCATAATATTGCAGTATTCTTCATCTCCTCCCAAAATATCAGGAATTATTTTACAAAATGCTTTCGGAAAAATTCCTTTATCGACAGATTTAATGGCTGCGTGTACGTCTTCTTTTTGGGAAGAAACACCACGTTGTGCATAACGAGAAGTCATAGTTTTTGAATTGAGATTAGATTATCTTACAAAAGTCTGAAAATAATGAGATGTATGCAAAAATTTGAGGGAGTTTTAATTTTTGTTTGTTTAATTCTATGATTTAGTTTTCCTTTATGTTTATTACTTCTAACAATAATTCCAAACAGTATAAGATTATTAATAAATCCAACTAAGAATATCAAAAATGACTAAAAAAACATTATCAATCTTTATCTTATTTATAGGAGTCTTCTTGTCTTCGTGTAGCCAACAAAACATGATGAAAATAATCACTAAGACGCCAAAGATTGATTATAAGAATGTTGAAGGGTTCAAGTCTTTTTCAGATTACCACAAAGATGCTATTTATACCGTAGAAACTATAAAAAATGCTTATCCCAGACTTTATGAAAAAGTACCTGATTTTGATAAAAAATCTAATGAATTTATACAAAAAGTCTCTAAAATAAAAAAGGAAGTAGATTTTGATATTGAACTCAAAAAATTTATTGCTCTTCTCAATGATGGACATTCTTATTCTTCAATGAACCTTTTGGAGTATGACAAAACTAGATATGCTTTGTATCTATTTAAAGAAAAAGAAGATTGGGTTATAGGAAGTATTGATAGAGAAATTGATAGCACTGTAATTGGAAAAAGTATAATTTCAATCAATAATATTCCTATAAAAGAAATAGAAGAAAGAATTATAAAGTTTGAGAGTGGAGAAAATAAGGAATATAAATTTATAAAATTCCAAAGCTATTATTATACCTTTCCAACTTATTGGAAAGCATTAGAAATTATTACAGATAAAAATAAAGAGTTGAATTTTGTAGTTGAAAATAAAGAAGGACGTTCAGAATTTACATTAAAAGATAAAAAAGAAAGAGATTACTACAAAGTAAAAACGGAAGCAATGAGTAGCTGGTATAGATACAAGCAAAACGACGGATTTTATGATACTATTGCTACAAATCAAGATTTTGCCTATCTACAAATGAATACTTCATTGGATTATGTCGTCATAAAATCAGAGATAAGTAATTATACCAATTTTTTGACTAGACCTATTGCATTACGTTTTTTAAAAAAAGACACAAAAGATGCTCATGATTTTGGAAAATTTTTACAGTCATTTTTCAAAAAAGTACATCAACAAAATATTCAAAATTTGATTATTGACTTGAGTTATAATAGTGGAGGAGACGAAAGACTAGGAAAACAGCTCATTTGGTATCTTACCGAACAACAGCCAAAAGGGTTTACTGAATACATCAATAATTCAGAATATTTTAAAACTCAAATAAAAAAAGATTACAGGAAATACAATGAATTATATGAAGAAAAATATGATATTCCTCTACCAAAAGGAGAAGTAAATATTACTGAAAAATTGTTTAATCAACCTTATTTTGATGACATTACGAAAGCTGATAGTCCATTTTTGCTAGATGAAACGATTCCAAAGTTCAAAGGAAAAGTCTTTTTGATTACAAGTCCCAGAACATTTAGTGCAGCACAAGTTTTGGCAACTACAATGGCTGATAATAATTTAGCAACTATAATCGGAGAACCAACAGGAAGTAAGCCAACAGGTCAGACGGGAGCTTCTATGTTTAAGCTACCTAATACAAAGAAAATTATAGCCATTTCGTACACCTACATGGAAAGACCTGACACGACAAAAAACGAAGAAGACTCTTTATACCCTGACATTGAGATTTACAGAACCTTAAAAGATTTCCTGAATGGAAGAGATAATGTAATGGAATATATATTGAAAGATATAGATAAGTAAACAGTAGAGTTCATTAAAAAAATGGAATGGTTTTTATTTTTCTTAACTCAAGTTGCGTATCACAGACTTCCTAGTCTGTGTAAATAAAAAATGAGCAATTTCAATTAGATATTCATTCAGACTAGGAAGTCTGAAATACATTATAGTCCATAACTTGAGTTTTTCTTAGAAAAAACCATTATCGTATATTTGTAAATCACTCAAAAAACTCAAATTCAAAAAAAATTCAAAGCCAAAAAAACTATGGTTATTACAAAAAACAAAACAGTAGATTATATAAAAAAAATGTTAGAAAACAGTGCCAGCAGATTGGACAAACCTAACCACTCATAGACTAGATATTTATAATGAAAAACAAGCAAAAACAGAGTTTTTAGAAAAATTTGAAATCCTATTTGAAACAAACAACGCTGAAAAATCGGCATTGACAGAACTACCTACAGCCTATGATTACATTCGTTTGGGACACCCATTGTCTTCTATTTTGGAATGGGCGATTGCTAAAATAAATACTCTAAAACCAGAACATGTAATTGGTTTTTCGTCCAGAACAACTCCTATTTTGGCAGTTTTGAGAAAAAATTTGCTTGATAAAAAGAATACACAAATTGTTTGTATAGGTAATTTACCGTCTTTTTTTGATGCTGAAAGTATTAGAAAAGTATATGGTTATACGTTTGAACTAAAGAAAATTGAAAAAAGAGAAGAGCTAGAAAAATTAGATAATTTTGATGGAAGTAGAATTTATATTTCACAAGAAAATGAAATTGGAACAGCTAACCTTTCCTCAAAAATAGATTTTTTTCTAAATATTCATTCTCAATTAGGAAGTATTTTATTTATCAACAATAATGGAAAGAAGAATGAAGGTTATATTTCAGAAATTCAGCACGTCCGTAGAAGAGAAACAATAGCGATGACTCCAGCCGATTGTTTTACGGCTTTACAGATTTTGACAAATAATTCTTCTTACAAACCTAAAGAAATTGATAGAGAAAAAAATAAAAATTCTGTCTTAGATTCTATCAAAAAAATTACGCATTCAGATTCAAAAGCCATTATTGGTTCTAGTGGACTTTCAGTTCAATATGCCATTATGATGGGTCTTATTGAAGATGCTTTAGAAAATTACGAAGGAAAATCAATTAAATTTCTTGTTCCTCCAAATTGCTACGGTGGTACAAACGACCAAGCTAGGCGAGTTGCAGAATGTCTTGAGAATGTAGAAATACTAGATTTACCAGTGGATGGCGATAATGATATGGTAAAAAGTATAAATACAGTTTTGGATAAAGTGGCAGAATTAGACGCTATTCCTTATATCATTGCCGAAATTCCGACCAATCCTAGAGTGGAAGTTCCTGATATGATGGAGCTGGCAAAAGCATTGAGCAAAAAACGAAAAACTCCTAGTGGCAAAAACGCTATCGAACCTGTTTTTGTTTTAGACCAAACTTTTTGTCCGAACGTTAATTTTTTGGGTGAAAATCAAATTCTTTCTTCTGTCAAAACGATTGCTTATATAAGTGGTTCGAAGTTTCCTAGTGGTGGAAAAGTAACGGCTGGTTTTGGTATAGCTAATAAAAAGGCTGATTATTTAATGGACAAAATAGAAGAAAATAGTATTCTTTGTGATAATGAAGCCACTGATTTGCAGATGGAAATTTTGGCAGAACAATTACCTTCTATGAACCAAAGAATTGAAGATGCATATCAAAATACACGTAAATTTGTAGATTTTATCAAAGAGAAGTTACCAGAAGCAAAAATCAACTTTGTATCAGAAGAATTAGCAAAAGAAGGATTTACACCTTCCGTTTTTTCATTAGACCTCCCAACAAAAGGAACTACAAAAGAGGAAAAAGAAAAGCACAAAAGAGAATTGAATAATAAATTAATCACTATGATGATTACAGAGATTCCGAAAGAGAGCAAATATTGTGTGAGTTATGGACAATTGAAAGGCGTTTATTGGACAATTCCTGCAACTTCTACACAAGGAACGACGAAAGAAGAAGATAAAGATTATATTGCTCGTGTTTCGCTTTCTGGTGATATGGATTTAGAAAAACATAAGGAAGTATTTGCAGATTTTGTGGAGCAGATTTAGATAGATATGAGTCAAACTGTATTGTCTAAATGCAGTTTGGCTTTTCATCTGAAAACGTACGTCTAATCCTAACATAGCGTTACATAACCATTTTAGCTTGCTATTTTACGTATTGAAAAATCATTTCCTACCATTGCAATAGCAAAATCTAAGCATGCTTTTATATCTTCTTCTTCTAAAGATGGATATTGATATAAAATTTCTTCGGTGCTTTCTCCTGCTCTCACAAACTCTAAAATAGTTTGTACCGTTATTCTTTGTCCTCTAATGGTAGGTTTTCCATTGCAAAGGTCAGCGTCAAGTGTTATTCTTTCTGTTAAATAGTCCATTATTATTTTATTTTTGATTGATGTTTTTTTGATAAAACGATGGTTTGATTTATTAAGTTTTAAGATAAAGAAGCATTTTCTTAAATTGAATTTTTATTTCTTATGCTTCTTGCTAGTCATTAGTTTAGGCTTACCATTACGATGACCAACAACAGAAATATGAACAGAATTAGGTAAAATGACTGCTTTTTATTAATGATTAGTTTCCAGTAAAAAGTTAGTAGATTTGTGGAATTGCTTTTCATCACAACGACAACGGCTTTTCTTATTACTTTATTTTAGAAATTATGGAATACAAACAAGAACATAGGGAACGGCTTTATTTCTTAGAATAACGGAAGACAAACAAGAACGCAGTGGGATTGATAAATGCTAACACAAAAATACAGTACTTTTATTTTGGAATTACGGAAGGCCAAAAAAGACGTGAAACCAATATTTTAAAACTTACATGGTATTAAAGTACATAATTACTGATACAATTAAACAAAAAATGAAAAATATTAATATTGAATTTAAAAGGTTGTCTTTATATGTAATTGTATTTTGTCTTTTAATTATGGCATCATATTATTGTTATAATGTTTCAAGTAATCCAACAACTCCAACTATTAGTAATGACATAAAAAGAGAAGTAAACCTAAGAGAAAGAGAAATTATAGATTTTTCAAATAGTAAAAAAGAGAAAGAAACAAGACAAAATGAATATCATTTAGACTTGGGAGGCTATCATACTCCTTGGAAACGAAAGGAAACAGTGGCAGAAATAAACTCTTGGGTAAAGAATGCAGGTTCGAGAACAGGCTTTTATAATACTTCTTATCATATTGAAGAGAAACAAACTAAAGGTGGTCTATTTTACTTACGCATATATTCTGAAGATCAACTTTTCTTGCAAAAGATTCACGAAGTATTTAACTCTGATGTAGAATCCTTTAAGAGAAAGATGCAAAAAGAATCACAAGATGCATTTGATGAAAAGCAGAAGAGTTTGGAACATCAGGAAGGTAGATAGATAGATGGTCATATACAATTAAACAAAAAATGAAAAAGATTAAATTTAAAGAATTATTTTTATGTATAATTGCATTTCATCTTTTAATATCGTTTATTTTGTTTCTTTTCTTTTTAAGAAAAATTATAGTATTTATACCTATGTCATATCATATTTTACATGCTACTTTGATAGGAATTGCTACATTTGCTGCTTGTTATAGAGGAATAGTTTCGCAGGGGAAATTCAGCAGTTTCATTATAATTCTCTCAGTTCTATTTTCTGTTTTTTTTGCATTTATTGGTACCGAAGGAATACTGAGGTTCTCTACTCTATTTTTGCACAAAAGAAAAGCATCATTAGAATGTGTTCAAGTAACTGGTATTGAATACAGAACTCCGAAACGCTTATCTCATGATGCTATTATAAAAATGTATAACTATTGGGGTATACCACCTGTTTATCCAATAACTAAAGAAGAAAAATCCTTTATTGATAAACACATAGACTCCTGTGTATGTGTAGAGTTATTGTTCTATGAATCACCACTAGGCTTTCCTTATACCGAAATAGGAAATGGAAAAGGTACAATTAAGGTTTGTGATGAACCAAAGTTGTAGTTTGATGAATATTTCAACGAACGGTTCGCTCAAAGCGAACCGTTCGTTTTTTATTTACCCTTCAAAAACAGAATTCACAAAAGCAATTTTTCCATTTTCCAAAATTACACCAACAGGAGCATCTTTAGTTACTCTTCCTGCTAATATTTCTTTAGAAAGTTCGTTTAAGATTTCTCGTTGAACTACTCTTTTGAGTGGTCTTGCTCCAAATTGTGGGTCATAACCAATTTTTCCGATATAATCCAAAACATCTTTCGAAACTTCTAATGTAATTCCGTTTTCGTCTAATCTTCTCTGAACTTGCTTCAATTGTAAATCTACAATCTGACGAATTTCTTTTCTTGAAAGAGGTTTGAAGATTAATATTTCATCAATACGGTTCAAAAATTCTGGTCTCATGGTAGCTTTCAAAAGCTCTGTAACCTGTATTTTGGTATCTTCATAAAGCTGTTCTACTTGCTCGTCTGTTTTTTCGGTAGCTAAAGCAAAATTACTTTGAATAATCTGCGAACCTGTATTTGAAGTCATAATAACGATAGCGTTTTTGAAATTAGCTACTCTACCTTTATTATCAGTAAGTCTTCCATCATCCAAAACCTGTAACAAAATATTAAAAACATCTGGATGTGCCTTTTCAATTTCATCTAAAAGAATAACGCTATACGGTTTCCTACGAACGGCTTCGGTAAGCTGTCCACCTTCATCATACCCCACATATCCTGGAGGCGCACCAATCAGACGACTTACACTATGGCGTTCTTGAAATTCTGACATATCAATTCTGACCATTGCGTTATCATCATTAAACAAATATTCGGCTAATGCTTTGGCAAGTTCGGTTTTTCCTACTCCTGTTGTTCCTAAGAATATAAACGAACCTATCGGACGATTTGGGTCTTGAACACCTGCACGACTTCTACGAACAGCATCAGAAACAGCTTCGATGGCTTCGGTTTGTCCTGCTACTCGTCTTCCTAATTCGGCTTCTAAATTTAATAGCTTTTCTTTATCGCCTTGCAACATTTTGGTAATTGGAATACCTGTCCATTTCGAAACTACTTCTGCAATATTTTCAGAAGTTACAACTTCTTTAAGCAGTGATTGTGCTGTTTCGTTTTGTTCGTGTTTTTCTTGTAATTCGGCTAGTTTTTGTTCTGCTTCTGTAATTTTTCCGTAACGAATTTCGGCTACTTTTCCATAATCTCCTGCTCGTTCGGCTTGTTCGGCTCGTATTCTATAATCTTCTATTTCCTTTTTTGTGGTTCTAATCTCGTCGATTGCACCTTTTTCGGATGTCCACTGTCCCATGAGTGCATCTTGTGTAGTGCGAAGGTCTGCAATTTCTCTTGACAATAATGTGTTTTTTTCTTTATCGCCTTCTCTTCTAATTGCCTCTCTTTCGATTTCAAGCTGCATTACTTTTCTACGAATTTCATCTAATTCTTGTGGCATAGAGTTCATTTCTATTCGTAATTTTGCTGCTGCTTCGTCCATCAAATCAATCGCCTTATCGGGTAATTGACGGTCTGGAATATAACGACTAGAAAGCTGGACTGCTGTAATGAGCGCATCGTCTTTTATCATTACGCCATGATGAAGTTCGTATTTTTCCTTAATGCCACGCAAAATAGAAATAGAATCTTGAATGCTCGGTTCATCTACCGTAACGGTCTGAAAACGACGTTCTAAGGCTTTATCTTTCTCAATATACTTTTGATATTCTTTTAATGTAGTTGCACCAATGGCATGAAGTTCGCCACGAGCAAGTGCTGGCTTTAATAAATTAGCTGCATCCATTGCCGAATCTCCACCAGCACCAGCACCGATAAGCGTATGGATTTCATCTATAAATAAAATAATTTCTCCATCAGAATCCGTAACTTCTTTGATTACCGATTTCAAACGCTCTTCGAATTCTCCTTTATATTTTGCACCTGCAACGAGCATTCCCAAATCCAAAGAAGCAATGGTAACAGACTTTAGATTTTCTGGAACATCACCATCTACTACACGCTGTGCAAGTCCTTCAATAATTGCTGTTTTTCCAACACCAGGTTCTCCAATAAGCATTGGATTATTTTTGGTTCTTCTGGATAAAATCTGTAAAACTCTACGTATTTCTTCATCACGACCAATAACTGGGTCTATTTTTCCTTTTCGTGCAAGTTCTGTCAAATTATTCGAATAACGCTCCAAAGAACGGTATTTTGATTCTGCATTTGGGTCAGTTACTTTGCGTCCTCCACGAAGTTCTTTGATTGCTTTTACCAAAAAATCTTCATTAAAACCAACCTCACGCATAAGGTCAGCCGTTTTGTCTTTTCCCTTCAAAAGTCCTAAAAGAATATGTTCGACAGCGATAAACTCATCTTTAAAAACTTTTAAATAATTTTCTGCTTCACGAATGGTGGCATGAGAATCGTTTGAAAGATATGGTTCTGCGCCACTTGATTTTGGATAAGAAATAATATACTCGTCCAAAATTTGATTAAGCAAAGTTACATTGACTTCTAATTTATTGACCAAAAACTTCGTCATATTTTCGTCTGCATCTAAAGCAGCTTTAAGAATATGACCTGTCTGAATAATTTGTTGTTGCGAACTGGTCGCTATAGTTGAGGCTTTCTGAACTACGTCTTGAGCCTTTATTGTGAATTTATTGAAGTTCATAATTGAATGTTTTTTATATTATTTCTTTCGCACCTTAAAAGGTACGTTACACTATTATCAAAAGCTATACAAACATTTTGTAACTGACTTTTTGGCTAGTTTTATTCTATCAAAAACTCACAAAATTAGAAAATGTTTTTAAATAGTGTCATTTTGACACTTATAGTTAAAATCAGAATAAACCTAGGTTATGATTTCAGTCAAATTGTCTTTTACTCATTAAATTATTCAAAACATAAAAGAAAATTTGTATCTTAGATTACCGATTGAGAATAGGATTATGATTTGTTAATTTACAATTCTAAAACTAAATTCATAAATAGTCAGTTTGATTGAAAAGACGATTAAAAAAGCTGAAAATTATACTCAAAAAATAAAATATAGAATTATGGAAGGTTATCGCTTCGGAAAATATACACCACCCAAATCAAAGAAAAATAATGATTTTGAAAGTTTATTAGATATGTTTCTTCAGCTTTTATCAATGGCAGGTGGAGATGTAGGAAAAGCAATGGCGTGGCTAACTGATTTGGACAGACAACACAATCTTACTTCAGAAGGTTACGGAATAGGAGATTTCTTCGAAGATTTAAAAGAAAAAGGATATTTAGAAGAAAATTCGGTTACAGGAGAAATAAAAGTAATGCCTAAAAGTGACCAGACAATTCGAAGAAGTGCCTTAGAAGAAATTTTTGGAAAACTCAAAAAATCGAAGGGAGGAAATCACAAAACAAAGTTTCATGGAAATAGTGGCGATGTTTCAGCAGACGAACGTCCGTATCGTTTTGGAGATGATTTGGATCAAATTTCTTATACGGAGTCTATCAAAAATGCTCAAATAAATGGTGGAATTGGAGAGTTTAGAATGACAGAAAATGACCTTACCATTAGAGAAAAGGAATATTTAGCACAAACTTCAACCGTTTTGATGATTGATATTTCGCATTCTATGATTTTGTATGGAGAGGACAGAATTACGCCAGCCAAAAAGGTAGCGATGGCACTTGCCGAACTTATTACTACCAAATATCCAAAAGATACCTTAGATATTATTGTTTTTGGAAACGATGCGTGGCAGATTGAAGTCAAAGATTTGCCTTACTTAGAAGTAGGACCTTATCACACCAATACAGTTGCTGGTTTGGAACTGGCAATGGGAATTTTGAGACGTAGAAAAAATCCAAATAAACAGATTTTCATGATTACAGACGGAAAGCCTACTTGTATCAAAAAAGGCTTGAAATATTATAAAAATAGTTTTGGATTAGATTCAACGATATTAAACAAAACATTGAATTTGGCAGCACAATGTAAAAAACTCAAAACTCCTATTACTACTTTTATGATTGCTTCTGACCCTTATTTGCAGCGTTTTGTAAAAGAATTTACGGCTACAAATGGTGGAAATGCATATTATTCGGGTCTGCAAGGACTTGGACAATTAGTTTTTGAAGATTTTAAGAAAAATAGAAGAAAGCAGTTTTAAATGTAGAATACGCTTTAGCGTGTTGTATTTAGATTTACTAAATAAAATGATGCTTCTAAAAAAAGTATCATTTTTTTGCTTTAATCAAAACTTTATTTTTTTCGACAAAAAAAGCTGATTTTCAGATGAATAACTTTATTTTTTCTATAAAAAAATGATAGTGTAAAATTAACACGAATGTAATAGATTTTAGAACTCTATTTTGTAATTTTAAGTCTGATTTTTGCTTTACTTACCCTAATTACTTCTCTCTAAAAAAATAAAGAATTCATATATAATGAGCAACAACAATTCTACAACAAACGAAACAAGCCGATTATTAACTACCAAACAAAAAGCCTTACAAGTCAATCTTGATGCAAGTATTTATGGTTCTTTTGCTGAAATTGGAGCAGGACAAGAAGTAGCTGCACAGTTTTTTAAGGCAGGAGCAGCTTCTGGAACGATTGCCAAAACCATGTCAGCATATGATATGGCATTTAGTGATGCAATTTATGGAGCAGAGGAAAGTGGACGTTATGTTTGTGAGTCCCGACTCATAAAAATGATTGCTCATGAGTATGATTTGGTAGAAGAGCGTTTGAGAGAACACCGTCCTGATACATGCTTTTTTGCATTATCAAATACGATTGAAGTTTTGAATTATAGTAAAACAAATCGTGGACATGGCTGGATTGGAATTCGTTTTCAATTAAAGCCAAATATGCCTCCCAATGAAGTAATTATTCATATGAATCTATTAGATAATCATAAGTTTTTACAAGAACAAGTTGTCGGGATTATTGGCGTTAATTTAATGTATGCCTGTTTTTATTATTCTCACGATGCTGATTTGATGCTTACTTCACTTATGGATAACCTTTCTAGAGATAGGATTGAGATTGATATGTTTAGGATGACAGGTGCAGATTTTGAAGCCGTAGATAATCGTTTGATGAGCTTAAAACTGGTAAAAAATGGAATGAGTAATGCTGCTATGTTTGGCTCAAATGGAAATGTTTTGCAGCCTTCGGAAGCTCTTTATAAGAAAAACATTTTGGCTCTTCGTGGTCGTTTTCGTCCTCCTACACACGTAAATGTAGATATGTTGGATAAAGGTTTGGATATGTTTAAAGACGAACCCGATGTAGCTAATAAAGATGTTTTGGTTTTGGTAGAACTTACTTTGGCTAATCTTCGTGCAGAGGGAACAATCAGTGATGAGGATTTTTTGGATAGAGTAGATATTCTTTGTTCGATGGGAAAGACCGTTATTATTTCCAATTATCAAGAATATTACCGTTTGGTGGAATATTTATCGCTCTTTACTCGTGGCAAAAAGATTGGAATTATTTTAGGAATTTACTCGCTGGCAGATGTTTTTGAAGATGAGTTTTACACAAATTTGAATGGAGGAATTTTGGAAGCCTTTGGAAAACTTTTTGGCTCAAATGTCAAAATGTATGTTTATCCTTCACGTATTCCTGGAACGGATAAAATTTTGGGTTGTGAAGATTTTGAGGTTTCTCCTAAGCAAACATTTTTATACAAGCATTTATTAGAAACTAAGAAATTAGCTACCATTCAGAATATTAATACTGAAAATCTACATATTTTCTCTGATAATGTTTTAGAAATGATAAAAGCAGGAAAAGATGGTTGGGAATCAATGGTTCCTGAAATTGTAGAAAAAGCTATCAAAGACAAATGCTTGTTTGATTATCCTTGTCCGACTGATAAACTTACCGAAGCAGAAAAAGAAAGGAGAGCAGAAACGCAAAAAAGAGAAGAAGCAAGCCGACAAGAAGTAATTGATAATAATTTGTAGATGGTTTGTATCAAACAAAGAAAACGCCTTATAATTTTAGATTTGTAAGGCGTTTTTACTTTTGATACTATACACTATTTCAAAAGTTTTACCATGTTCTTACCGTGCATTCAGTTCCCCAGAACTGAATGTTTCGCTTCCTCAGAAGCGTCATTTATTTGCTTGGATCACGCTTCTGAGGAAGCGTTTCGTTCAACTCTGAGGAGTTGAACGCACGAATTAATTTTAGCATATTCCCAAATCTGACTATCTTTTGCTTCATTATTCAAGTCATTTTGATGAATGTAATTTTCATTATTCCACAAACTAAAATAATAAGGCAAGTTGGCATCAATTAGATAAGAAGGCATTTAACTAGCTATTTTTTGTATAGAAAATTCATTATTCATCATTGAAGCTGCAAAATCCAAACACGCTTTTATATCTTCTTCTTCAAGAAAAGGGTACTGATAGAGTATTTCTTCTTTTGTTTCGCCTACACTCAAAAGTCCCAAAACAGTTTGTACTGTTATTCTTTTTCCTCTTATAGTAGGTTTTCCATTGCACAAATCTGGGTCTAAGGTTATTCTTTCTGTGATGTAGTACATTTTGATATAATTAAAGTGAAGAAATTTATTTGTAAATACGAATAAATTTGTTTTTTGGTTTAATCAAGACAGGACTTTCACAAAACAGAGTTGTTCCCAAATTTCATTTTGTGTTTTTTCGGTACTGACCTATCGGTCTGACCTGCTATAAAAATAAGGTCAGTACCGTAGGTCAGACCGACACAACAGAATATCATTTTGAGTAGAATTAAGTTTGTGAAAGTCTTACAAGAACTAAAGAAATACTTTTTACTCCACAATTTTCTCTACATAATTCGAATTCATGAGCGATAATGCACCCATATATTTGAGTTTGAAAGAAACTACATCACCAATTCTGTAATTATTTGGATTTGTCTTCAAATCAATAACCAACATATCCGAACTTGCACCTACAAACTCAATCGTTTCATCTTGTGGAATCAAGAATTCGGGACGAATATCCAGTAAACCAACATCAATAATACAGCGATACGACATTTTTCCATAATCCTCTTCATTGATTTGGAACATTTCGCCACTTGGGTTTTCTGCCAAAACGCCTGTTGGAATAAGTGGTTTTTTGGTTATCTCCACAATTTCGGCAAAAAACTCCAAAATATCAGTTTCCATTCCATCAATATATCCATTTGAAAAAATATCATTTCCCCAATAAAGAGCTTCTCCAATTCGGAAATGATTTACTCCTTTTGGTAATAAATGTCTTAAAAGCAAAGGAAGTGTTACGGTTGTTCCTGCCGAAACCCAAGGAATTTCTCTACCAAAACTTAGTTCAATTATTTTTTTGTAAAGGGATAATTGAATGAGCTTATCTTCCGAAGGCAAAACACCATGCATACAATTCAGATTTGTACCCAAACCAATAACACGAATATTGGGTAGTTTGAAGATTTGAGCATAAAACTCAACTACATCATCAGGCATTACACCTTCTCGGAGGTCACCCATTTCTATCATTATGATAATTTTGTGTAATTTATTTTGTCTTTGAGCTTCTTTTGAGAGCATTTCTATTGTATCAAGTTCAGTATTCAAACTCACATCAGCATAACTAATAATATCTGGAATGCTCCTTTTGGCAGCAGGTTTTATATAAACGGTCTGAATATCTGGCTTTAATTCTTTGAGCTTTCTGAGATTACTAATTCTTGAATCATGAACTTCGACTACTCCTAAATTTACAATTTCTTGCAGATATTTCTCTGTTCCACAAAAAAGTTTCGTTACTACGCCCCATTCTACCCCTTCTTTTTTGAATAATTCATCTAAAAATTTATAATTGTGTTCTAATTTTTTCTTGTATAATTTTATGTAAGCCATAATTTTTTTTGTATTGAGTTATAAATAAATTATTCACAACTCTTTTACTTTTGGTTTAATGTATAAATAAACGAAGAGTAAGCTATAATGTTTTTTCAAGGTCTGCTAACTAAGTTTTGGCTACTCAGCCTGCTATGAAAAATAAGGTTGTCTCGTAGAGCAGACCAAAACAAGCATTTCTTAAAACAAAAATTTTAAGCAAAAAATGTATTTTTGTCAGAAATTAATTTTAAATTAACTTTTATTGTTTCTTCATAAGAATTTTTACAAACGTTCTTCAATTTGAAAAAATTACGCAATTATATTTTTTTGAAAGATATTTTACTACTTGCTTTGACTGCTTTTGGAGGACCTCAAGCACACATAGCAATGTTTTTGGATATTTTGGTAGTCAAGAGAAGGTATGTAAATGAAGCCGAACTAATAGAACTAAATGCACTTTGCCAGATTTTGCCAGGTCCTACTTCTACCCAAACACTGATGGCTATCGGTTATAAAAGAGGTGGAACGTATCTTGCTTTTTGGACACTTTGCGTTTGGATTTTGCCAGCAACACTATTGATGACTTCGGCAGCTATCGGACTTGCTTACATTCAAAAACAACAGATTTCCTTAGATTTTACTCGTTTTATTCAGCCTATGGCAATTGGTTTTGTATCCTTTGCTGCACTTCGAATTTCTCGTAAAGTAGTAAAGACAAAAACCGCTTTTATACTTATGATTTTGGCAGGAGTTGTTTCTTATCTCTATTGAACGCCTTGGGTTTTTCCTTTAATTTTGATTGCTGGTGGATTAATAACTGCTATAAAATTTGATAAAGAAGAAAAAGAGAAAAAAGAAAAATTTGATATTAAATGGCGTTTTCTGATTTTATATGGAAGTGTTTTTATTGGTGTTGCTCTTTTGGCAAATCTTACAAAAGGTGTTTTGTTACTCATTTTTGAGAATTTTTATAGAAATGGAAGCCTCATTTTTGGTGGCGGACAGGTTTTGATTCCTGTTCTTTTTACTGAATTTGTAACTTTCAAAAAATTCTTGACAGCAGACGAATTTTTGTCTGGTTATGCACTTGTGCAAGCTGTTCCTGGTCCTGTTTTTTCGTTTGCCGCTTTTGTGGGAGCTTTGACGATGTACAAACGCCTTTCTTGGTTACAGACTTCTTTTTTGGCTGGTTCTGGCTATTTCGGAACTTTTTTTAGTAGCTCTTTTGGAAGTGCTTTAGGAGGAATTTTGGGTGGAATACTAGGAGGCTTTACGGCTTCGATTGCTGTTTTTTTACCTGGAATGTTTTTGATTTTCTTTGTCATTCGTTTTTGGGAACAACTCAAAAAATACCGTCCTATAAAAGCATCCTTGGAAGGAATAAATGGTGCAAGTGCAGGATTGGTAATAGCAGGAGCATTTTTACTTTTAGAACCTATTGAAAAATCGCCTATTAACAGTATTATTATGCTTTCTACTTTTCTTATTCTTCAGTTCACCAAAATTCCTGCTCCCTTTTTGATTTTAATAGGACTCTTGATTGGATTTATTTTTTAGGTTTTGGGGCAATAGAGAATGGAGATTAGGGAATGGGGAATGAATACTGTACCCTACTTTTTTTATAGAACACGGATTTTACAGATTAGACAGATGAAAAACGGATTTTTTTGAATTATAATTAAATTATTTTGATACTATTTTAGCTACGCTGACTTACAGTTGTATTTGGCTTCGCCGACTTGCAGTTATCTGTATTGAAAGTGTTTGTTGAGTAGAATCAACTCTTTACCTTTAAAAGTAAGGAATAAATAATTTGAAGCAATTCATCATCTGCTTGATTCAAAAGTGTAAATAGTTCCGTTTTATTTATCTTCATACAATTTTCTCTATTTAATTATTTCTATCATTTTATACTGATCAATTTTACAAAATTTACTCCTTAATTCCAAATTCTTTTTTATATTCATTCTATGAAAAATCTAACTTTATTTCTCCTTTTATTCTTCCAAACTCTCTCTCTAGTTTTTGCAAATGGAGGAGTTGTAGATGAAAATTATTTCAAGAACGAGACTATTTATATTTCAAACAAAGCTAGTATTAAAAAAATAACTGTTTCTATTCAAAAAAATAATTCGTATTTTGTCATTGATTCTAAAGAAATAGAGATTGATTATGTTATTAAAATTATAAATCGTTTACAATTTATTTGTTGTTCTCGTAATTAGCTTCGCTGCTTTTGCAGGTCGTAATTTTTAATTCGTAATTATTTCATAGAAATTACTAAAACTGAATGAATAATTTTCGTCTTACTATCTGGCAACGCATTTTTGGAGGGTTTTCAATGCTTCTCTTACTTTTTATTGTAGGAGCAGTTATGCTTATCGTACAATTAAATCAAAATGTAGCACAAATAGACGAATATACAGAGGTGGTTCAGCCTTCTGTTCGAAAACTTGAAAGAACTTCGCAGTCTTGCTAATAATTCAATGCGACTTATTACAAGCTATGTCTATTTCCAAAGTGAAAATCAAAACGATGCAGCCAAGAACTCTCTTCGCAAACTTCAAAGCAAAACCTATCCCACTGTAAAGGATGAGCTTATTTTACTTTCAGAAGGTTGGCAAAATGATGAGGAAACTGCGTTTGAAACCCTTAATAATACCTTTGCCTCAATTGATAGTATGCACAGTATTGAGCAACGAATCATCTCTTCCTTGAATGATAAAAATGCTACTGAAAAAAACCTTTTAGTACAAGAAATGAGTTTTCAAACTCAAATGCAAGAGCTAAATACTATCTTCGAACGAGTAAAGATTGATTTGGAAATCTTAATAGAAAATAAAAAAATAGCAGGACAGCAGACTCAAGATGCCGTCAATCGTGCTTCGGTTACCTTGCGTAATGAAGCCATTTTTGTAAGTATAATTGCTATTATTCTAGGGTTTTCATTAGCCTTCTTTTTGTCTCAAACCATTATTTCACGTATAAAAATAGTGAAAGACAATATCAAAAAATTGAGTGAAGGAGTTTTGCCACGCTTCGAAAAATTTAAAGATGAAGATTCAAATAATCAAGTTGATGAGATTGGAGAAATGGAAATTGCTCTTCAAACACTAATTCTTGGACTTAGAGATACATCAGACTTTGCCAAAGAAATTGGACAAGGGCACTATCAATCTGATTTTAATCCTCTTTCAGATAAAGATATTCTAGGAAATTCCCTTCTAAAGATGCGTAATAATTTGAGAGAAACAGAACATGGTGCAAAAGAAAGACGATGGAAAAATGAAGGTACACTATTAATTTCTGATATTCTTCGAAACAGCAATCGCACCTTCGAAGAAATTACAGACGAGCTTATTGCTGCCTTAGTCAGATACTTGGGAGCTAATCAAGGTGGTTTTTTCTTGAAAGAGCAAAAAGGACAACACCAACAGTTACTTTTAATGGCATATTATGCGTGGGAAAAGAAACGTTTTCTAAATAGTACAATTCAGTTGGGCGAAGGCTTGACAGGACAGGCTTGGCAAGAGGGACAAACCATGCACCTTACTGATTTGCCAGAAGAATATGTAGCTGTTACCTCTGGTCTTGGTGAAGCAAATCCACGTTCTGTTTTGATTGTTCCGATGCTTCTCAATAAACAGGTATATGGAATGATTGAAATTGCTTCTTTTAAGAAATTTGAGCAGTATCAAATTGATTTTTTAGAGACAATAGGAGAAACCGTTGCGGCTACTCTTTCTATTTTGCAAAGTAATATTACAGGTCAGCGTTTGTTGCAAGAATCGGATCAAATGACACAGCAACTACGAGCACAAGAGGAAGAAATGCGACAAAACATGGAAGAGTTGCAAGCCACACAAGAGGAAATGGAAAGAGTTCAGAAAGAACTACAATATAGAAATGAACTTGTTCAATCTAGTTTTTATTTATTAGAATTAGATTATAAAAAGAATGTTACTAGTATCAACGATTTGGCTATTCATGTTTTAGGTTATTCAAAATCCGTACTTTTAGAACGCTCTGCTTTTGGAATCTTTGCACAAGAAAGTGAACTTCAACAAGGCTTTAACACAATGGCACAAGGTACAATTTGGAAAGCTGAAACGACAATGCTCAATCGGACAGGAGAAGAAATTTGGGTTCAGGTAACTGGAGTAGCACTTTTTAATAACTCTGGAACAATTGAACGTTATGTACTTATCTTGGCTGATATCTCACAGCTAAAAGTAAATGAAGCAAAAATAAAAGAACAATCTACAAAGATGGAAGAGAGTAAAAATTCTGAAAAAAGGCGTTCTGAATATGCTCTTAAAGCTCAAAAAAGTATGTTAGAAAAATTAGTGGCTAGACACAATTCTGAAAAAGATCAACTATTAAAACGAATAGAAGAACTGGAAAGTAATGGTTAATTGTAAATGGTAAATTTTTGTTTATTATTTGATCTGAAAACGGAATTTAGCTACTCTGACTTTCATCTATATTTGGCTTCACCGACTTTCAATTATCTGTATTTTCAGTCCTATTAATTCTATTAATTCTACCAATCGACAGTTCAGCGAAGCTAATCCTCAACCAATCAGTTACGGTATTAAATTATTTATTTACAAAAAAATGCTAAACGTTTCTACTTCTCTTCCTTCTTATATTACCTTCGAACCGTTGGAAAATATAGTTTCATTACTTCAAAATAGACAAATTGCTATTTTGGTAGATGAAAACACAAAAAGGGATTGTTATCCTATTCTCTGTAAAATTTTGGAAAGCACTACGTCCTCAAAACCTTTGCTAATAGAAATTGCGTCAGGAGAGACAAATAAAACATTAGAAACGTGTACGCATATTTGGCAAAAACTTACTCAAAATCAGTTTGATAGAAATTCTGTTTTACTTAATTTGGGTGGAGGAGTAATTGGAGATATGGGAGGTTTTTGTGCTTCTACTTACAAACGTGGAATTGATTTTATTCAGATTCCAACAACACTTTTATCACAAGTAGATGCTAGTGTAGGAGGAAAATTAGGTATTGATTTTAATGGATTTAAAAATCATATCGGACTCTTTAAAGTGCCTTCAAAAGTTTGGATTCATACGCCTTTTTTGAAAACATTACCTCAAAATGAAATTCGTTCAGGCTTTGCAGAGGTGATAAAACATACACTTATTGCAGACAGAAAAATGTGGAATAAAATCTCAACTATACATAAAAACAGTCTTGAGTCACAGGATTGGACAGCAATAGTTTCTCATTCAGTTGCCTTAAAAGCTAAAATTACAGAGGCAGACCCCACCGAAAAAGGAATACGAAAAATCCTGAATTTTGGACACACAATCGGACACGCTATTGAGTCTTATTTTATTGAAGAAAACAAAAGAGACAATACAAAACTAGTCTTCTTGCATGGAGAAGCCATTGCTCTTGGAATGATAGCAGAAAGTTATTTTTCAGCTTATTTGTGTAAAAAAATTTATCCAACTCAAAAATTTATTTCAACAACTGATTTTGAAGAAATTAGAAAGTATATTTCTTCTGTTTTTGAGGATGTCATTATAGATTTTAGAAAAGCAATTAAAGAAAAAAATGTAGTACAAGAAATAACAAAGTGGGCAAAACAAGATAAGAAAAATGCTCAAAACACAATTTTGACTTGTGCTTTGAAAGAAATTGGTGAGGCAGATTTTGATATTCCTATTTCAGATAGTCAGATTTTAGAATGTTTGAGACAAATTTGAAACATACCAAGATGGTGTTGTAAAAAGTATGATAGGTTATTTGGTTGTTGGTGTCGCTTCGCTAAAACACCAACAACGGCATTGGAAGATTTAAGGAGGATTTTGATAAAATAAATATGTTTAAGACCTACTGATTACTGGTAAGAAATAAGAATTAAATAAACTGCTACTTTTAAAACCATAACTAATTGATATTCAAGCAATTAAATTCGTAATTAGCTTCGCTGCCATACTACTAGACAAAACCTAAAAAAGTGATATAAGATTCATATTTTATTAAAACACCAATCTTAATAAATATGCTTATACCACTTTTGAATAAAATTAGCGAAAATTTCCCAACTTATAGTAGAAGTTGTGTCAAAAATCTTCTAGTTACCTCGCTCTGTATTTTACTAAAAGAGACTTTAAACCTCAATAAATTGAAAGGAGCAGTAGGAGGTGTTTTAGGCACTCCCGATATTCAAGCTGATTCTGGATATAAACGTTTAATTCGTCTTTTTGATAACTATGCTTTTAGTCGTTTATGGTTAGACTTACTTTGTTTTGCATTTAAGTTAATAGAATTATCAGGTGATTATCTTTTGTTAGATGGAACAAGTTGGAAGCGAGGTAAAAAAAAACATCATTACCTCACTCTCTGTTTGGTTCATGAACATGTTGCTATTCCAATTTATTGGATTGATTTAAATAAATTAGGTATCAGCAGCACACAAGAGCGTATTTTAATCATCAAAAAAGCACTCAAAACATTTGATTTAAAGAATAAAATTATCATTGCTGATAGAGAATACGCAAGCACAAAATGGATTAAATACCTGAAATACAATGGTTTAGATTTTGTTATACGACTTAAAAAGAATACGTATAAAAAATCCATTAATCGCAGTAAAGGCAAAAGTTATGGGACTTTAGAAACAAAGGTAAAACGAAGTAAAATACGTACAAAAGCAATGAAAAAAGCTTTTATATTGGATGGTATGACGTTTTATTTTATAGTTGTAAAAAACCACAAAAATGATCCTAAAGAACCACTACTCTATTTGATAACAAGTTTAGATACCTATCACGCCAAGGCAATATCAGATATATATCGGATACGTTGGAAAATAGAGTACTGTTTTAAACATCTTAAAAGCAATGGTTTTCAACTTGAACAAATCAATGTAAAAACAAAAAGTAGAGTTCGTTTATTGATGGCAATTACTATATTTGCCTATATACTTTCTATCCATGAAGGAATAAAAACATACAAAAAGGTTTCTCTAAAAACTTACCAAGATGGAAGTCAAGAAAAACAGGAATCTGTGTTCAGACATGGAATAAATAAAATAGTCATTTTTTGCCTTTCTTTTGATGCTTTTTGCAACTATATTTTAGCAGAAAAAGAGCGACAGAAAAAACAAAAAAAAACTGTAATTATTAAAAATGTCTAGTAGTATGCTTCGCTGCTTTAGCAGGTCGTAATTTTTAATTCGTAATTGATCCTAACTGATTTTAATATCCTCCTTGAAATTTACGTACTCCCCATTCAAAACTTGCAAATCCGATAATTAAGAGCATTATCCACCACAAATTAATCACTTCTGAAAGCTGTTCGTTTCTAAAAACGGTAGGCGTAGGAATTTGATTTTGTAATGAATCTTGTAAAACTGGCAAAGTAGAAAGCGTATAAAAATTACCTTTGTTTTGCTGTGCAAGCCTTCGCATTACTCCAAAATCTGCCGTAGCATTTAGACTTTCCAACTTTATTTCTTTTACCGTAAATTGTCCGATAGAAGTTTCTGTTTTTCCGTCTAATTGTGTTATTGCTTTAAAAGAATAAGCACCTTCTGGAAGTGCAGAAGCAGAATATCTAAAGGGAGAAGAATTATTTGTAAAAGTATAAGTTCTTGTTTTGGCTTCTTCATCTTTGATTTCTAAACGAATATTTTGTCCTAAAAGGGGTTCGTAAATCGAATTATACACTTCTACATCAAAACTTACTCCATCAGAGGTAGAAAATTGAGAAGCCGTAGGAGCAACTCTAAAACGTCTTTTATCTTCTTTTGTAGAAAGATATTGAATTATTTTACTCAAAAGTGCATCATACCCTTCTTGATTTTTGTTTTCTGCATACTCGTTTAGTCTCCATTGCCATGTATTTTCGGCAAGCCAAACACCTGTTTTTTTACCGTTTTGTTCGCTCATTACTACCAATGGCTTTTTGGTTTTGATATTTCCAATTCGTTGATAGAGCATAATTTCTGCTTTTGGCGAAACATCATAATCAGCAAACGGAACAAGTGCAGGAGGATAGGAAGCAAAACGGCTTTTCTGTTCGTCTGTTAGATAAAATTTTGAAAAATTAGAATTCCAAAATGGAATTACTTTATCAGTTTGATTTCCTAAAGGACGAATTTTGACTCCTGTATTTAGAGAATTAAATACATTATAATCACTTATTTGTCCGATAATAAAAAGCTCGGCAGAAGTCATTTTTCTAAGTTTTTCTAAGATTGGTAATGGTCTTCCTAATTTGTCTGGAAATTGATGATAGATTATAAGGTCATATTTATCTTCCAATTCAGTTGGGCGTAAATAAGGCAAGTAAACATCAAATTTGTAATTTTCATTTTTTTCTACCGCAGCACGAAACGCTTTTATATCTGGGTGAGGAGCTCCAGCAACTAAAAGTATCTTTTCTTTGCTATCAATAATATCAATATAAGCATGAGCCGTATTATTTTGAGTTGTGAATTCTCCTTCCTGTGGCACAATCGTAACTACATAATGCTGAATGCCTTTCAACGTTGCTTTTACTAAAAATTCTATGCTCTTCAAGTCATTTTGAGCAGAGCTAAACTTTACTTTTTGGGTAGAAATTGTCCTTCCATTCTGTGATAAAATTGCTGTAATTTCTCTATTCTCAAAACCTGTGTGCGTAACTTCTGCAACGATTGGAAATTGATTGCCTAAATAAGCCATTTTATTATGAAAAAGACTTTTTAAAATCACATCTTTTTTCGGAATTGTATCTCCTACTCCAATCGTTTGAAGTGAAAAAGAATAAGGCGAAATATCAGGTGCAAGTCCTTGATTATAAGCACCATCTGAAAGCAGGATTACATTCGAAAGATTACGGTTCTCAAACTCACTTTGAATGCTTCTCAGTAAATCACTAATTGGCGAAGAAGTATAATTGAAGTTTATTTTATCGGAATTAATTACATTATTATTTCTCAAACTATCATTGCCGAGTTCTGAAAGCGTTCTATATTCTACATCAAATCCTTTTTCTTGAAGATTTTGAGCCATTTTTTGAATAGAACTTAGAGCTTCATTTATCTTAGTAGAATCTTCTTGTAATAAAATAGAAGCCGAATTATCAATCGCAAAAACCACCGTAGGATTTTCGTAACGAGTAATAAATTGTTGCATCAAAAGTCCTATCAGTAAAATTGCAAGTACAGAAACCCACAAGAAACGAACGGCAGCCAATGCTTTTTGCCAGTTTTTGCCCCACGGCGAACTCCTTTTGTAATACAACAAAGCAGCATAAGCAGCTCCTAAAAGCAAAGCTACGATAATCCAAGCACTAGAATATTCTGTTAAAAACATTTTTATAATTACGAGTTACGGTGAAATACGTTTCGAACACAGAGTTACAGAGAACACAGAGAATGAAAATTACAAATACTTTTTAACCACAGAGGTTGAAGAGCTTAGAGAGAAAATCCATTTTCAAAACGAAAATACGCAATTCTAATTCTTTTAAAAAACAAAAAACAAAATGGTATGAATTTTTAAGTTTCATAAGGCTTTTTGTAGAATCGTAATTTTGAAATTAACTGATTACTGATTACTACTTACTGGTAACTGTTATAGTTTCCAAGACAATCCTAAAGTTGGAGCTAATGAAGGTGTAAAAGGATTTATCTGAACAGGTTTGTAGATAATTGAAGAGGGTTTAAAACTAGGATAAAAATTCTTTTCTGTTTTTGCTAAGCGAGAATTGTATTCATTCAAACGATTTCTTATTGGTGTTCTTGAAAGAATTACTAATTGCCTTCCTCCGTACCAAACTCCACCTGATATTGCCAAAGCAGCTAAACCTTGTGCAGCTACGCCATCTTGCCCAGTACTAGTAGCAGCAACTGCGAAACCTATAAAACCTCCCCAATATCCTATACCTTGTAATATTCTACCTCCTACAGTTCCTAGTCTGGATTTGTCGATGGCTTGTACTACTTTTCTCTCACCCAAATCTTTCATCAATCTTCTTCCTTCTGCCATCGTAATCAGTTTTTTTTCATCTTTCAAATAAAATTTGGCTTTTCTTCTATGGAACTCTATGGGTTTGTCTTTCCATTCACTTGTATAGTCACTCATCCAACTGTATGACTCGCCATTTAATTTTACTGTCGTCATTACCGTGCTACTCTCTACTTCAATGGTAGAACTGACATTTTTTTCTCGTTGTTCGTTTCCATACACTCGCTGTTTGAAAAAAACTTGTGCTGAAACTGAAAAACAGATTAAATTGCTTAGAAGAAATAAAATTATATATTTCATAAGTATCTGTGATATTTTGTGTTTTTAGTAATGTTATTTTTAATAAATGAATAATTCTCTAAGTTTTTTACTCCAAGTATCATCTTTATCGTAAGAAGTTTTGGTTCGTATTAGCTCTGTAGTAACAAGTCCGTTTTCTAAGTTTTGCACTTGCATAAATACTCCGTAATCGTTTTTATCTAAAATTACTATTGTACGAGCCAGATATTTTGTGTTATATTTTTCTTGTATCTTTTTGAGTTGAGGAATATCAATCAACTTCATCTGTTGTACTGCATTTCTGCTATAAAAAGAACCCAACGAATAATTTAGGTTCGATAAATCATTGTATTTTTCTACATCTTGAGCTGTAAAAGCGTCAGGGGACAAAACAGAAAATTGACTTTCTTCTTTCCTTAGTGAATTGTATTCTTCTGCCCTTTCTGTTAGTTCTTTTTGTTCCTTCTCAAAAAAATCTATCCAAGATTCTTTCTTTTTCTTTTTATCAACCCGAACCAAAACAGGTCTGACTAAAAGCATGTTTTCTCTAAGAATAATGCCTGGTGTACCAGCAGTTACTCCAAAAAGAGAAGTAGAACGCTCATAATCATCTGCTGCTCTTGTAATATAGGCTTCAAATTGTCTATCAATAGCTTCCCTCTGCCAAACTTCTTTGATTTCTTTTATATCATTACCTAGCTCAAAAAGTTTTGCCAAACCATTCTTTAATCCTTTTTCTTCTAACAACCCTATTTCCTTTATTTTCTGATTAGCTTTTATTTTTGTCCAAGCTTCCTGCATAATCCCCATATCCGTCAAATCTCTCATAGAAACACTGTATTCTCTCTGAATATCAGAACTACTGTAATAGCTGCTCTTTTCTTGACTAATTTTTAGTTCTTCTTCAAAAAATAGTTTTGGAACAAAGTAATAAAAATACTCATACTCTTTATACTTATCAGCAAATTCTATCAAATGAGAAGCAGCCAAAACAGCTAGTTGGTCGTGGTGCAAATCTTCCAAAGCATAAAACCAATTTCTACCTTTCCAATTAATTTCATTATAAGGATGTTCTAAATAAATTCGTTTTCCATAAACATCGTAGGCAGCCAAACCATACAAAGATTTTACGATACAAAGTTCTGAATATTTGCTTTTTCCATATTGAGATTCCAAAATCAAAGCATTATAAATAGCATCTACAAATTGCTCTTCCTGCAAATAAAGATTGCAAAGCTCAAAACGAGCAATTTTTTGAGCAAGTTTGAAACGCTCCTCTGAAACTACATACTTTTCACCCTTATTATCAGCTTTTGAAGCCATTTTAGTTAAAGCAATTTTTTTACGCTCTTCAATATCTGGGTGAGTTTGTAAAGACTGTATTTTTTCTATGTCTTTTTTACTCAGTTTAGGCATTTCAACAAAGTGAGTAGTATCTCTGTAATAAAAACTATCAGGCAAATCAACCAATGAATTATTCAGAAATTTACTTTCAAAAACAAGCGTATCAAAAGGGTAACGAGAATTTTTTAATGCCGAAAAAGCAGCTACGGCTTCTGATAAATCGTAAGAAGTTTTACTAAAAATATCCCAACCTTCATCATCAGCTTCTATTTCTTGTTCTTTTGAATAGGAACTCTTTTTTGCTTGTTCTTCATATACCGACTTTGACCTAGAAAGCAGACGAGCAATGCTTCCTTTGCTTTCACTTTTTACTTCTTCGTTGTAAAGAAACTGATTTATACTATGCTTTTTGGTAAAATGAGTAATTTCATGGGATAGAATAAAAGCTAATTGTGCTTCATTATCTAAATGCGCCAAAAGTCCTAAATTAACAAAAATAAATCCTTCTGGTGTAGTGAAAGCATTTACAGAATGTTCTTTGGTTACATAAAAATGTATTTTACCTTGCAAATCTGGATAATTTTCTAATACTTTATCACCTACTTTCTGCACATAAGTAGTAACAGTATCACCAAACAAAACCGAACCACTCCAAAGAAGTTGATTTAAGTGATAACTAGAAATTACATCAAACTTATCTTTGTTTTCTTCTAAGTCTTTATCAACAGTAAGAACATTTATTTCTCGCTTAGCCTGATAATAATCGCTAGTACGTTTCAGAAATGCTTCAGGAATTTCCCCCTTTGCTTCTAAAGGTTGATAGTTAGTAAAATCTAAAACAGATTTTTGAGCAAAACTATGTAGAGTAATACATAAAAAAATAACACTAAAAATAATACGATAAGTAGAAGTAAAATTCATTTGATGAAAATAAAACTTTATAGTGAGCAAATAAGTAATCCACAAAAGTAATATTTTATTCAAAAAAACCTACTAAAAGTTAAAAAATAGTTAAATAATTATTTTTATTTTTCAAATTATAAACGAGGAAAGTTTTTAATCTAGTTTTAAAATAGTAAATTAATGAGAGAAATATAGCAAATCAACCTATTAAAATGAAAATTCTATCAGCCCATCAAATGCGACAAGCAGACCAAGAAACAATCAAAAATGAACCTATTTCCTCTCTATCTTTAATGGAAAGAGCTTCAAAGAAGGCTTTTTATTGGATTCAAAATTATTTTGCTCAAAATCTTAATAATAATTTGATAAATACAGAATTTCATATTTTTTGTGGAATTGGAAATAATGGTGGCGACGGACTTGTACTTGCTAGATTACTCTCAAACTTTGCTTTTCAAATAAATGTGTATGTAATAGCTTTTTCAGACAAACGAAGTACTGATTTTGAAGCTAATTTTGAGAAAGTAAAAGAGATTTCGAATATTAAAATTGTAGAATTAAAAAATGAAGAAGATGTAGAGAAAATAAATACGCTTTCTCAAAATGACTGGATAATTGATGCAATTTTTGGTTATGGATTAAATAGAGTTCCCGAAAAGATTGCAGCCAAGACGATTGAATTTATAAATCAACACTCTAACAAAAACGTAATTTCCATAGATATTCCATCAGGACTTTTTGCAGATGAAAATCAAAGCAAAGAACAACATTTTGATAAAAATTTGACAATAAAAGCAACACATACACTCACTTTTCAAAGTCCCAAATTATCTTTTTTCTTTGATGAATATAGTGAGTTTGTAGGAAATTTTGAGGTATTAGAAATTGGACTGGATACCAATTTTATAAATGAAATTGATTCTCAGAATTACTGGCTTACCACTCAAAAAATAAAACAAATCTACAAGCCAAGAACACGAACAGGACACAAAGGAACTTTCGGACACGCACTTTTGATGGTGGGAAGTTATGGAAAAACAGGAGCTGCACAGCTTTCAACAAAGGCTGCTCTTCGAAGTGGAATCGGTCTTTTATCTATCAGAACGCCAAAATGTGGAATTATTCCATTACAGACAACAATTCCAGAAGCAATGGTTTTAGTGGATGATTTTGAAAAAAAGAAAAATAAGGACAAGAACAAATATGTTTTGAGTTCTTTTTCAGATGAATTAGTAGAGAAATTAAACGATTATAAAACCATTGGAATTGGTTGTGGAATCGGAACAGAACAAGAAACACAAAAACTATTTTTACAGATTTTGAAAAGCATTGATTATCCAATTGTTATTGATGCTGATGCCTTGAATATTTTGGCTAAGAATAGAAATTATGAAAATAACGAAAAAGACTGGTTAGATTTTGTTCCAAAAAATTCTATTCTGACACCGCATCCAAAAGAATTTGAACGACTTTTTGGAAAGACAAAAACAGTAGAAGAAAGACACAGACTTTTAAGAAAATTAGCACAAAAATATCAGTTTTGTATTTTATTAAAAGGTTCTTTTTCTGCTTTAGCTCTACCAAACGGAGCTATTTATCACAGCAGTTTTGGCGATATTGGAATGGCAACTGGTGGAAGTGGCGATGTTTTGACAGGAATAATTACTTCACTTTTGGCACAAGGTTATGATTCGGAGGAGAGTTTGTTACTTAGTGTTTTTTTACATGGAAAAGCTGGAGAATTGGCAGCAAAAAGCAAATCTAGTGAAGCCATGCTACCTTCTGATTTGATTGAAGAATTAGGCAATGTTTTTAAGATGATTTGAATTAATTTTGTAACTGATTAGCGAGTGATTCATATGATTTTTATGATGAAAGGCAGGATAATACAACTGAAAATGAATTTGATAGTAAAAAAATTCGTAATTCGTAATTTAAACCTTTTTAATCGTTTCCATAATCTCCTCAACAGCTCTTTCTGCTGTTTCCAATGCTCCATGAACGGTTGCAAAATGTCCTTGTAATGTGTGGCTTCTCCTGCAAAGAAAATTTTATCTTCAATCGGACGAGCCAACTGCTTTCTAAGTTTGTGCGAACCTACCGACGGATACGAATATGCTCCTTCAATATATTCTACCTTTGCCCAATCTAAATATTCAAAATCTAAAATGGTAGCTGAAGCATTTCCGTCAAAATGTTTGTCTAGCTCATCAATTAGTTTTTCTAAAATTTGTCCTTTTGAAAAGCCATTTTCTGTATAATATTTTGCTTTATCTCCCATAATAAATGCTGTCAGATCCAAAGGTAGAAGGATTTTTTATATACGGAACAGTTTCCCAATATTCGTTTGCTGCTTTCATTCCTACTAAATATTCGGTTTCTTCTCCATCATTGTATTTTTTTGACCAAAAATTCTCTGAAAAATTGAGGAAAAATTTTATTGCAAAATTATCCATTCCTATTTTATCAATCGCTTCTTGTTTTTTGGGAGGTAATTCTGGCAAGAAAATAATTTTATTCTGTTTTAATTGTGTCAATGGAACAGTTATCAAAACAGCATCAGCTCTATAATTTTGAAAATCTTTTGTAATAATTTCTACTCCTTCGGCAAAAGAGCGAACCATAATGACAGGTTTTTCTAACTGCAAAAAAGGCTTTACATTTTCTTTCCATTCCTCTAAAATACTCTCAAAAGGCACGCACATTCTATAATTTTGCTCTCCAGCTTCCCATTTATACTCTTCAATGGCTAAAGATTTCATTCCTAAATTGTCCAAATTTGTTCCCAAAGCACCAGCAAAGGCTTCATACCAACGATACGCATCAGGCTGACGAGTAGGCGTAATGTCGTGCTGTTCCAAAAAATTAGTCAATGAAATATCATCTCCTTCATACAAATGATGTCCTTCATAAAACTCTTCATAATCTGCAAAATATTGTTTTGCATCTTGTAATTTCTTGATTTTTTTACGTGAAAACAATTCATCTCTCCACAAAAAAGAAGAATCACCCTCTTTATGTAGTTTGTCTGCTTTCTTTGCCATTTTATGAAATAGAGTTCCTTTTCCATGAACAAATTCTGCTCCCATTTCTAATTTGTAGGGAAAGCGATTTGTTTTTGTCCACACTCTTCCACCTGTTCGGTTGGAGGCTTCCAAAAGTGTTACTTCATGTCCTTGTTCTATCAATAAAGAGGCTGCATAAAGTCCTGCTGCACCTGCACCAACAACGATAATTTGTTTTTTATTAGTATTTATATTTTGAGTTTTTGAAGAAGGAGTTTCCATAAGAAGTGGCTATTTTTTTTGGATTGAAGTAATGAGGTTAATGTAAAAATAGCTTTATTTTTTTGGGTAGGAAAATTAAATGCAAATACTGGAACTGATTGGCGATTGGCTTCGCCGAGCTATCGGTTTTATGATTTGTATGACTAAAGGCAGGATAAATACAAAATTTCAATCTCTTATTTTATATTTCTGTTCTTAGCGTGACACTTAATACATATAGGGGTAAACTTTATTCATTTGTCTAGGAAAATTATACTAAACTATTCCTCGTCTTTATCTGAATTGTCTAAAAACTCCTCTATTACTTCGCCTACTAAGCTTTTCAATCTATTATCTGATATATTTTCTTGTATCGCTTTATCATATATACTCATTAGGAAAATAGTAAACTCTTGTTGGTCATTACTCTCTATTTTCAACAAGTAATTAATTATCCTCAAACCTCTACTTTTTCCTTTTCCTTTACTTTTTACAGCCAATCTAACTTTATAGATATTTTCTTTTACTAATACACCTGTTTCAGGATTCTCTAAAAGTATTTGTTCTAAATTGGCTAATTCTTCTTTCAAAGAAGCATACTTCTTTAGTAGCTTTTTAGATTCCCTTTTAAAGTTATCTGTAATTATTATACTAGATTTCATTCAAAAAATCCTTTAGTGTGGTCGCCTTTTTTTCTCCCTTTTGTATTTGTCCTACTTCTTCAAAGGCGTTTTTGAGCTGTCTTTTTAGTTCAGTTTCTGCTTTTAATTGTTTTACTTCCTTCAAAAAATCCTCCCATTCTGATACAGATAATTGTACAAACAATTTTTGTCCTTTCTTATCAACTACATAATTTGCTTTTGGAAAATTCATATTGTTTTTTGTTTAAAAATTAGTTCCTTTTTCTAATTAGACGCTTTTTTACGCAATTTGGTTTTTACTAATTTAAAATAATTGTAAAATACATTTATTTGTTTGGAGAAATTGAATGCAAATACTGTAACTGATTAGCGAGTGATTCATATGATTTGTATGATTAAAGGCAGGATAATTACATTTCAAAATTAAATACAAAGACTTTTCAGTTGTCTGTATTTTCAATCCTACAATCCTATCAAACGATAGTTCAGCAAAGCTAATCCTTAATAATCATACAAAGAATTATTAGAAATTATAACTAAACCCTAAAAGTCCATAATTAATAAGCGTAAAATTATACACTTCATCATTTTCTGCTCCACCTTCCAAAATACGATACCCAAAACGTAGATTTGTATTATCTGTAATTCTATAAAAAGCAGCTAACTCAAAATCAAATGCACGTCCTTGTGGAGCAGCTAATCCATCACCTTCCAAAATAAATCCTAGTTTTTCAGTTGCGTTTACAGAAGCATAAATATTTATAATAGGAACAAAACCTACATTTGATTTTTTTGAAGAAACTCCATTTTGCTCAACTTCGATATACGCATCACGAATTTTGGCTGTCAGACCTGCACCTAAGCGAACTTTATCGGTTACCACAAAATCATAACGATACGTCAGACGATAGGAATTGAATTGATAATTGACTTTTGTATCTACCAAAGGAAGAAAATTTTCCTCAAAGAAGCGAGTAGGCTGGTCAAAATTTCCATTGTATGAAGTTTGTAAAGGAGCAAAAAGACCAAAAACATTGTGACGATTATTGAAACGATAACCCAAACGAATACGATACGCAAAAGAAATAGCATTATCAAAACTTACCATTTCCTTTATCTACTATATTAAAACGAGTTCCGTCTGTTCCCGAAACTTGAATTTTATTATAACCTGTTTTCAAAAGATTGAATTCTACATCTGCCATAAATTGAGCCGAAGCAGAAAG
>CAVXHP010000002.1:0-172220 GCA_963761725.1 uncultured Cytophagales bacterium
ACTCCCAAAGTTTGTAAAGTTCTAATTCTACATGTTTTCTAAAAAATATCTTTGTAGTTTCTTCAAATGATTTGGTAAGGTCAGAAACATAAAAAACGTCTTCTTTTGTAGAATAAGGGTTCAATAAATCATTCTGTTCTAAAAAAATACGCACTTCTTCGGCTACAATGAAAGAACCATCTATAATTTCCACTTTGTTTTTGAAAGTTTTTTGAAAAAATAAATCAATGTCTTTTTTGATAAGTGGATAATGTGTACAACCCAAAATCAAACCTTCAATATTTTGTAGCGATTCATCAGACAAATATTCAGAAATGACTGATTTACTAATACTATTATTAAAAAAACCTTCTTCAATCATAGAAGCCAAAAGAGGCGTAGCAACAGAAGAAAGAGTAATATTTTTGTTTTTTGTATCTATTTTTTGAAGATAGGCATTTGAGTTTATGGTTTGGCGAGTGCCGATAAGACCAATATTTTTTCCCTCAAAATTATTAGCTACATAGTTTACAACAGGCTGGATTACATCAATTACCTTTGCTTTTGTAGCTGTATATTCTTTTATCAACTCAAAAGCTGCCGAAGAAGCCGAATTACAAGCAAATAAAATAACTTTACAATTATGTTTTAACAGAAAATCAACTGCTTTTATAGAATAGGCTTGCAGAGCTGCTGTTGATTTTTCGCCATACGGTAAATGAGCCGTATCTCCAAAATAGATAATTTGTTCGTGTGGTAAAAGTTCTTTTACGGCATACGCAACCGTAAGTCCACCAATTCCACTATCAAAAATACCGATTGGATTTGTGTTTTTGGTTTCTTGAGGGTAAGATTTTGTAAATCGTTTTGAGGCATTGATTTTTAGTATACTACTATTTATGATTTTGTAATTAAAGAATGTAAAAATACGACTATTTTACAAAAACCCTAAGGTTCTTTGAGACCCTTAGTTTGAATTTCAAAAAGCATCTTCTAAATGTATAATTTCTTTCAAAATATCCTTTTCAAAGAATATTGAAATTATATCAAATTGAATAAAAACTTTAAATTCTTGGTTTACTTCTTCTTCGTATTTCTCTAAAAAAAGTTCTGCTGTTTGGGAGATTTTACTAGCTTGTGCTTCACTTACAAATTCTTCTGGATTGCCAAAATCGTTGTTTTTTCTTGTCTTTACTTCTATAAAATGAATTACATTTTCTTTTTTTACAATTATATCAATTTCTCCATTACTCGCTGCTCCATTTCCCTTTCCTGCTCTAAAATTAATGGCTAATTTTTCAAATCCTTTTTCTAGTAAATATTGTAATGCTAATTCTTCGCCTTTTTTTCCTGTGGTTTGTTTTTGAGTAGGTTTTTTGGTTTCTTTCTTTTTCTCATTTTGCTATATCTTTGCGAAGACTAAAGTCTTCGGTAGGTTTTCGCACACTAAAGTGTACGTTACAGAAATACATTTTCGCACACCAAAGTGTACGTTACAAAAATACATTTTCGCACACTGAAGTGTACGTTACAGAAATTCTGTTTTACATTTATCTTTGTCTTACATCTAGCGAGTTAAAAGTTATTTTTTCTGGAATTTTGCCCTGACACGGACGATACGCCAAAAGTGTAACCGAATGACGTGGATAGATTGCCGTCTGAATTCTTCCCTGCAACTGCATTTTACTTTCTCCTTCACATTTAAAAGAAGGGGTAAAACTCACCTTTACTTCATACGTATTTGTGTTGCGAAGCCTAACCAAAGTATTATAACGAGTATCGTACATCGAACTTCTATGTTGAATATACAATTCTACTCCTGCTTGTTTTTCAAACAAAACCCATTTGTTTATCGGAATTGGGTCTTTCAAAACTGAACTAGGCGAAATAAAAGAGCTAGAAAGAAATAAAATCGAAAGTAAAGAGAAAAACAGTAAGGTAAAATGTATTTTCATGGATTAGTCTTAGCTTAGTAGTATTTTTTGCGTCAATTTTATCTTTACTATAAATTATTCAAGATACAATTATAATAAGATAAGATTTACTAATTACTTGATTATCAGTAATTATGAAGTAGATAAAATTACAAAAAATAAGCCTAATTTTTTAAAACTGGTTCAAGCGTTGACGCTTGAACCAGAGTAGCTCCTAAAAAATCTACTTTATATATCTAAAATCAGTTCCACCTTTCAAACTAATTACACTTTGATACATAAGGTCAATTACTGCTTCTACATCTTTTTTGGAGGCTGTTTCTACGGTTGTGTGCATATATTTCAGGGGAATAGAAATGAGTGCAGAAGCTGTTCCTTTTCCAGAATAAGCAAAGGCATCTGTATCTGTTCCTGTACTTCGGCTAGAAGCCAAACGCTGGAAAGGAATTTTATTTTCTTCGGCATTTTTGATAATATGCTTCAAAAGATTATTCTGAACAGCAGGTGCGTAAGTCAAAACTGCACCACGACCACAACGAATATCGCTTTGTTTGATTTTGTTGTACATCGGCGAAGCAGTATCATGACAAACATCAGTAACAATCGCTACGTCTGCTTCAATGGTACGAGAAATCATAGTTGCACCATTTAGACCTACTTCTTCTTGAACAGCATTTACGATATACAAACCAAAGTCTAATTTATCTTTATTCTTATGAATTCTGCGAGCTACTTCTGCAATCATATATCCACCAATACGATTATCTAAGGCTCTTCCTGTCCAAAATCTATCATTTAAGTCAATCAGTTCGTCTTCAAAAGTAGCTACACAACCCACATGAATTCCTAGCTCTTCGACTTCTGTTTTGCTGGTTGCTCCTACATCTAAAAAAATATTATCTATTTCTGGCATCGTATCAGCCTTTCCACGCTCACGCACATGAATAGCAGGCCAGCCAAAAACACCTTTCACAATTCCCTTATCGGTATAAATATTTACACGCATTGAAGGAGCAATAATAGCGTCAGAACCACCATTTCGGACTACATAAATATATCCTTCATCGGTAATATAATGAACTGTCCAAGCAATTTCATCGGCGTGTGCTTCAATGACTACTTTGTATTTTGCATCAGGATTGACGACAGCAACAGCCGTTCCGTAGGTATCTACAAAATAAGAATCTGTATAAGGTTTTATATACTCTAACCAGATTTCTTGACCACTTTGTTCGTAGCCTGTTGGAGAAGAATTATTGAGGTATTTGAAGAGAAAATCACGACTTTTTTTATTCATTTTTGCCATTTGTCTTTTTTTAGAAATGTTTTAGTTACTTTATCTTTTAGAATAGAACTAGCAATATAGCAAATCTAACGACTATGAAAAAGGTTTTTGACTTAAAATAAAATGGGTTTTTCATCTTGAAGTTCCATTTTCTTCCTGATGTTATTTTCCAAAAGAGTAATATAAGAATGTATAAGACCAAACAGAACTCCTACGATTAGAAAAAATAACAAAACTACACCTTCATCAATTATCGAATAAGAAAAAAGCAGGTTTATGATACTATAAATTACTACAAAGACTAGAAAAGCTAAAATAGAAAAGTTGTAAATTCTTCTAAAAAATTTAACTTTTTCAGAATAACTGCCATATTTGAAATGAAGAAAATTCATAACTAAATTAAAAACTCCAAAAAAAGGCAGAGCAATAAACCAACAAAAAATCAGAACATAAGCAGAAACAGCAAAAAATTCGGTTACACTTTTATGTAGGGAACTATAATGAAAAAATGTAGCAATACTAACAACACCAATTCCGAAGCCAAGCCAACACAAAAATATCTTTTGAATAATTGTATCAATTCGCAATACTATTTTTTTAGAATTAGAATCCATAATGGGATTGTTTTTGATGATAAACTAGAATCTAATTAGGCATTTTTTTTTGTTTTGGCAAACTCTTAAAAATGCTTCCAAACTCAAAAAAAGTAATTGCTGCATACATATAAGCTAATATATTAAGGACAATTACATTTTCATATCCTCCAGCAAATCCTGTTTCGCTTGGAGCATCAATATCAATAAAGATAAATGCTAGAAAAAAATAGATTAAGATAGCTGCTAAATAAGACAAGCGAATAGTACGTATATTTTTAGATTGACTTTTGACAAGCAGATTTGCAACCGTAGAAATAGGATTGTACAGACCAGCAAGAAGCAGAACTAGTACATTAGTAGCAGTACTATCAATTTTGCTCAAGGTATAAGAATAAAACAATAGAAACACGATTGCAATCTGAACGACTACATCAAGACTGAGAATGGCTTTTTTGAAACGGGCGTTCATAAGTGTATATTTCTAAATGTAAAATAATTATTTCTAAGAACACAAAATTTAATCGGATATTTTTTTTTGTTCGGGTAATCTTCTGAACATACTTCCAAACTCAAAAAAAGTAATTGCTGCATAGACTAAAGTATAAGTATTCAATACAATTATATTTGTATAATCCCCATAAGAAGTAGTGGTTTGGGTAGGAACTCTATTATCTGAGATAATGTAGAATAAAATTACAAAATAGATAAGAACTGCTGCCAAATAACCTAAGCGAACTTTTTGGAAGATTTTGAAGGGACTTTTTAGGAAGATATGCAATAAATTAGAGAACGGATTGTAGAAAGCAGCCAAAGTCATAACTACTAAATTTGCTAATATCCCCATATTATTTTTAGCAATATAAAAATAGGAGTAAGACAAAATAAAAATTATACTAAGTTGAACAATAAAGTCTATACTAAGAAGAATTTTTTTGGTAGTAGTAATCATACGTATTTTTGGATAGTAGATTTACCAATATAGACTTTTTCTTTATAAAAAAGAAAAACCATTTCTAAATTTTTAATTTAGAAATGGTTTGTTAGAATGCTTTTTGAAAACTGATTATTTCCAGTTTACTTCATCAAAAATAATAACTGCTTTTTCTTGATTCTCACCTAATTTGGAAAGGCTCAAATTATCTTCTTTGAAAGTTCCCCATTCTTTGAGCGTTTGTGCCATTTCTACATCTGTACGAACAGGATATTCCATTTCTTCTCTAACATAAACTTCCTGTGCTTCTTTGCTTGTCAAGAACTCAATTAGTTTGATTGCATTTTCTTTGTTGGGAGAATATTTAGTTACGGCTGCACCACTTACATTTATGTGAGTTCCTCTTCCATCTTGATTTGGAAAAATTACGCCTACTTTTTGTGCTGCTTTTACAGTTTCTTCGTCTGTATCATTTAACATTTGAGCCAAGTAATAGGTATTTGTTACGGCTAGAGTTCCTTCGCCTGCTGCAATGGCTTTTATTTGGTCTCGGTCTCCTCCTTTTGGCTCTCTAGTCATATTATTTACAACTCCTGTTGCCCATTTTCTAGCCGTTTCTTCATCAGAATTTGCAATAATAGAAGCCATAAGAGATTGATTATAGACATTATCCGACGAGCGAATCAATAAAGTCCCTTTTCCCTTTGCATCTGCCAAACTCTCATAAGTAGCAAAAGTTGAAGGTTCTACTTTTTCTTTGTCATAGACAATTATCCTAGCACGCTTTGTAATTCCGAACCACTCATTATCTGCATCTCTCAAGTGAGAAGGAATAGTTGAAAATAAAATATCTGACTCAATCGGCTGTAAAAGTCCTTTTGATTTTGCTCTGTACAAACGACCTGCATCGACAGTAATCAAAACATCGGCAGGAGAATTCTGTCCTTCCATTTCTAGTTTATTGATAAGCTCATCAGCAGAAGCCTTCACTACATTTACTTTTATGCCTGTTTGCTTTTCAAACTCTGCAAAAAGCTGTTTGTCAGATTCGTAATGTCGATGCGAATAAACATTTACTTCCTTCGAACCTTCTGCCACAAGAGTAGAATCAGAAGTGGTTTCTGTATTTTCTTTTTTGGAATCACAAGCAAAAAAAGAAATAGAGATGAAAAATAGAATAAATAGCGAATTAATACTAACAAAAATACGGTTCATAATTTTAGAATTGATTTTTTACAAATAAGATTTTAAAATCTCTTATTTAGAATGATTTTAAACAAAGGTAGTAAATCAATTTATATTTTAGCAAATTATTTTTTTGAAGTGTTTCTTAATTGTCAAGTGTTGCTCAAATTAGTTACAAAAAAAGGACTATAAAAGCCCTTTTCTTAAAATCTAAAAGCATACTACTAGACAAAAAATGCGACCTCCCTAAATCCCTCCGAAGGAGGGACTTTGAATAGGCTTTTCTCTCCTCCTTCAGAGGGGCTGGGGGAGGTCAAAAGTAAAATGTCTAGTAGTATGGTCTAAAAATCTATAATTTAAATTCTAAAATTCAATTATTTGAGACAATAAATATTCAATTGAAGCCCATGTATTATTCAAAATATAAGGAATTTCGATTTCTTTGAGCCACGTTACTTTTTCTATTCCTTCTTCTATTTGTGGTTGAGGTGTACTTTCATCTTCTGTACTCATCTCAAACCAATAGGTTTTTTTGATAATTTCTTTACCTTCATACGTATAAATGTGATAGGTGGTAGGCAATTCTTTTACGATTTCTGCTTTTACACCACATTCCTCTTCTACTTCTCTAAGAGCTGCTTCTGCATTCGTTTCATTTTCTTCCAAATGTCCTTTTGGCAAATCCCATTTTCCATTTCTAAAAATCCAGAGTTGTAAGGTATCACGAATTACCAAACCTCCAGCCGCTTCTCTAATCTTGAATTTTTTGGCAAATTCTTCAAATGATTTTTCTATATCATCGGTTTTGATGTAGGCTCTCGTAAAATCGGTTCTTGTCTTTAGAGAAAGGTATAATTTATAACTGTCTTTTATTTTTTCAGTTTGTAAAATACGTCCTCCTGTTACTTCAGGATATTCATTAACAAATTCTAAATAATTATTTTGAACGAAAATACGCATCGATTTTTTATTTTTTTGGTAAGAATAGATAGGAAACTCTTATGAAATTCAATGATTAGAAGATATGAGTTATGTGCTACAAAAGTGCAAAAAAAATCCCTTTTAGACTAGTATTTTTTCTTATCATACCTCAAAGATATACTTATACTGCTTCTTTATATTCAAAAAATTATATAAATAGTGCTTGATTGTTAGTAATGAATACTAACACTACAATTACTTAATTTGTTGATTGATAAACTATTTTTTTCTAAAGAGTTAGATTATATGAAATAAAATCAGTAAATTAGTTTAGATGCTTATCTAGTTTTGAATAATTTATTGAATAAAAGCAAGAACATAAAATGGATAAGCAGAAAATGAAAATAAATAATCACAACAAGCACACAAATTAATTATTTTCATACAACTAATTTTACTTTATTGAAAAAATATGTCAATACCAGAAAAGGAAGTAGAAATTTCCTCTAAAACAGAAGAACTTAAAGCAGACCAGCAAGAAATTACTGAAAAACAGCAGTCCGAAAAAGAAAAAGAAGAGCAAGAAAAAAACGAAATCTTGCAGCGTTATCGCCATTTATTGCGACTAGCTCGTCCATATATGCAGGGAGACGATGCCAAAAAAATCAAAAAAGCATTTCAAATAGCGACAGAAGCACATGGAAATGTTCGCAGGAAATCAGGCGAACCTTATATTTTCCATCCTATTGAGGTAGCACGCATTGTAGTAGAAGAAATGGGATTAGGAACGACTTCAATTATTTGTGCACTTTTGCACGATGTAGTTGAAGATTCGGATATTCCTCTTTCAAGATTAGAAAAAGAATTTGGAGGTAGAGTTGCCAAAATCATTGATGGACTTACAAAAGTTCCTAGTGATATGTTTGGACAAGAAAAATCTCAACAAGCCGAAACATTTAGAAAAGTGCTACTGACCATTTCGGAAGATATTCGTGTTGTTCTTATCAAAATTGCTGACCGTTTGCACAATATGCGTACTTTGGAAAGTATGCCCATTGCCAAACAACTTAAAATAAAGGCAGAAACGCAGTACATTTATGCTCCTCTTGCTCATCGTTTGGGATTGTATAATATTCGCTCTGAGCTAGATGATTTGTCATTAAAGTATTCTAATAGAGCAGCATACGATGAAATTGTAGAACATATCAAAAGAACGAAGGCTTCTCGTACTCGTTTTATTAATGAATTCAAAAAGCCGATTGAAGACGAGCTAGCAAGACAAGGATTTGATTTTGAGATTAAAAGTAGAATGAAATCTATTTCTTCTATTCAAAAGAAAATGTCAAAACAACAAATTCCTTTTGATGAAGTCTATGATTTGTTTGCTATTCGTCTTATCCTTAATACAGGAGTTGGAGAAGATGAAAAATCTGCCTGTTGGCGTACCTATTCTGTCGTAACTGATTTTTATCAGCCTAGTCCACAGCGTTTGAGAGACTGGATTAGTTCTCCCAAAACGACGGGTTATGAATCCCTTCATACAACTGTTATGAGTAAGAAAGGACAATGGGTAGAAGTCCAGATTCGAACACATAGAATGGATGAAATAGCTGAAAAAGGCTATGCAGCACATTGGAAATACAAAGGAGGTTCAGACAAAAGTGAATCTAGCATTGAAGGTTGGATTGCTAGAGTGCGTGAAAGTATTGAAAATAAAGACCTTTCGGCATTAGAATTTATTGATGAGTTTCAGAATAATTTCTTTAGTGATGAGATTTATGTCTTTACACCAAAGGGAGATTTGAAAGTATTGCCACAAGGCTCTACTATTTTGGATTTTGCTTTTGATGTACATTCCGAAATTGGTGAGCGTTGTATGGGTGGAAAAGTAAATCACAAACTTGTTCCTCTTAATTACGAACTTCAAAATGGCGACCAAATAGAAATTTTGATTTCTTCAAAGACGAAAGTAAATGAAGATTGGCTTTCCTATGTTCGTACTTCAAAATCCAAACAGCTTATTCGTCAGGCTCTCAAAAAAGACCAAAAAATAGTTGTTGAAGACGGAAAAGATATTGTAAAACGAAAACTAAAGCAACTCAAACTTGAGTTTAATGACGAAACCGTTAATCAACTCTTAGATTATTTTAAATTTAAATATGCTTCTGATTTTTATTATGCTGTCGGAAAAGGAAAAATTGAGCATACACAAATCAAGAGATTTAGAGAAGAAGACGAACAGTACAAGGCTTTAAAAGTAAAACCAAAAAGGGACAAAGAAAAAGGATATAAAAAGAAGAGAAAAGGAGGACATTCTTTTGATTGGCTCAGACTCTACTATCGAATTCCATTTGTCGCAATGTTGCCACCCAATACCAGGAGATAATATTTTTGGATTGACTACAAGTGGAAGAGGAATTCGTATTCATAGAACAGACTGTCCGAATGCTGTTGCAATTATGGCTTCGTATGGAGACAGGATTATTTCTGTAAATTGGTCTAGTCAGAAAACACAAACTTTTGAGGTTTTGCTTACCATTATTGGAGCTGACCGAATGGGACTTGTAAACGATGTTACTCGTATTATTTCCAATCAAAACAAAGTCAATATTTGTGGAATTAGTTTTGATATTCACAAGGAAACTGTCTTTGAAGGAAAAGTTCGTTTGCGTGTCTTGAATACTGACCAAGTACAAAAGTTAATTGAAGAACTCAAAGAACTAGATGGAGTAGTACAGGTAATGCGACAAGATGAAGATGAAATTTTGACGGATTAGAAAAATAAATTAGAAAGTAAAAAGGAAGTTTATTAAAAATGAACTTCCTCTTATATTTTGTTGTATTTCAAAAAGAAAGAGAATTTACTCAATCTGTACAAGAAAAATCTGTAAATAGTTTAAAAAATAAAAAGGTTGTTTAACAATTTTTGCACCTTATTGATTTTTTTCGAATTTTGAATATTGGTGGTCGTCGGTGGGGACACCGACAACGGCTATAACCTGCCGTTGTTGGTGTCCCACCAACGACATAGTGCAAAAATTGTCAGAGAACCCATAAAAATTATGAAAAGTCCAATTACAGGTAAGAAAATGAAACTGACGAAAGAAAAACGAATACTCAATTTTAGAAAAGAGTCTTTTGAAATTTATTCTCATTTCTACAAATGTGAAGATAGTGGAGAACAGTTTACAAATAATGATATTGATGAACTAAATATTAATCAAGTTTACAAAAAATACAAAGAAAAAAACAAACTGAAAACCTAACCAATAAATAGCCGTATGGTTAATCCTTTTTTTAGCTTCATTTTCCCAAAACGAAAAAGCAACCCTTCTATTTTGAAAAAATAATAGCATTTCATAATTCTAATAAAAAATAAAAACAGGCTTCTTTGAGCTTTAAACAATGATTTTTAATTAGTATAGATTATTTCTAGCTATATTTTGGCATTGGCAAGCCTATTGAATTATATATATCAAATAAACGGTTCTCAAAGTAACTGATTGTAGCAATACAAAATTTTTAGCAGTAACTTTATTTTTTAGGAATCACTTATAAGAAAAGTCAAAATTGAGCAGTATGTGATTTGTAAATCATTCTAGTTAATGATTATTTTTAGCGAATCCTTATTTTTTAACTGTTCGGTTATACTTTAAAGAAACAAAAAGAATCCCTTTTCATTTTTTGAAAAAAGGGATTTTTTGTGTCTAAATAACTATGCTTTGTGATTATGTTCACAAAAAAACATACTTATTTGTGATTACGTTCATAAAATAGTATATTTGGTAATGATTAAAAGAACACTTTCAACGATAACAGAAAAGAAAATTGGCAGAGGGAAGGCTATTATGATAGTTGGAGCTCGTCAAGTTGGAAAAACTACGCTCATAAAAGAACACTTAAAAGATGTAGATTATCAATTTTTTGATGGCGATGATCCAACTATTCGGTCGATACTTGACACACCAAATACAGAAAAAATTAAAAGCCTTATTGGAAACAAAAAAGTAGTTTTTGTTGATGAAGCACAACGCATAAATGGAATCGGACTTACCCTCAAAATTATTACTGACCAGTTTAAAGATATACAACTTTGGATAAGTGGTTCGTCTTCTTTTACACTTTTTAATGAACTGAGCGAACCATTAACAGGTAGGAAATGGGAATATGAGATGCTTCCAGTAAGTTGGGAAGAATTTCAAAATCATGTTGGTTATTTAAAAGCAGAGCAACAACTTGAAAACAGATTGATATATGGTTTTTACCCAGATGTTATAAATAATTCGACAAACAATTTGGAAGAGGAAAAAGAGATTTTGAAGAATTTGGTAAATAGTTATTTATACAAAGATATACTCGCTTATGCAGAAATAAGAAAACCAGAGGTGTTAGAAAAACTAGTTCAGGCTTTGGCTCTTCAAGTAGGAAATGAAGTAAATTTTAATGAATTAAGTCAGCTTGTAGGTGTAGATAGAAATACAATTCAAAGGTATATTGAAATATTAGAAAAAGGATATGTCATTTTTAAATTGGGAAGTTATAGCAAAAATGTTCGCAATGAACTCAAGAAAAGCAAGAAAATTTATTTCTACGATAACGGAATTAGAAATATGATTATAGGTAACTTTAATGATTTTAGTTTGCGAAATGATGTAGGTGCTTTGTGGGAAAACTTTTTGATTTCGGAGAGAATGAAACAAAATAAATACAAAATGACATTAGCTCAACCTTATTTTTGGCGAACTACTCAACAGCAAGAAATTGATTATGTAGAAAATATAAATCAAAAATTATATGGTTATGAGTTTAAATGGAACTCAAAAAGGAAACCTATTTTATCAAAAACCTTTATTGAAAATTACAATGCAGAAGGTAAAGTAATTAATAGAGATAACTTTAGAGAATTTGTAATTATATAAGACAACTTTTCCCAAAACGAAAAAGCAACCCTTCCATTTTGAAAAAATAATAGCATCTGATAATTCTACCAGAAAATCAAAAACAGCCTTTAATAGCTTTAAACAATGATTTTTAATCAATGTAGATTATTTCTAACTATATTTTGGCATTGGCAAGCCTATTGAATTATATACATCAAATAAATGGTTCTCAGAGTAACTGATTTGTAAGATGTAATAATCAAACAAAAATTTTTAGCAGTAACTTTATTTTTTAGAAAACATTTATCAAGAAAGTCAAAATTGAGCAGTATGTGATTTGTAAATCATTCTAGTTAATGATTATTTTTAGCAAATCCTTATTTTTTAACTGTTCGGTTATACTTTAATTTAAAGAAACAAAAAGAATCCCTTTTCATTTTTTGAAAAAAGGGATTTTTTGTGTTTAAGACTAAAAACACCTGATTAAACTCTTTTTTTTGTAGATTAGAGTAATTTTATAAAGATGTATAAGGAACAATCAAAACAGAAAATGACAAAAATAAGCCGAATTTTCAATCCAGACTTAGAGTTTATTATTGATAGAGAAAATGAATTTGAAACCTACTATAAAGGAAATCCACTTTTAGACGGTGTTTTTTGTAATGAAGGAGCAACTGAAAGTGAAGAAGTTTCTCTAACAACCGTTTTGAAATGGCAACTCCAGACCAATCCACAAAAAGAAGAAAAGAAAAACGAAAATTTTGAAGTAGAAACAATCCCGAATAACACATTTTTTAAAGAAAAACAAAACTGTATAGTTTGGCTCGGACATGCTTGTTTTTTTATTCGCTTGAATGGAATTAACTTTCTAACTGACCCTTGTTTGGAAAGTATGCCTTTTGTTCCTCGTAAGGCAGAACTTCCCTGCAAAATTTCAGAAATAAAAAATATTGATTACCTGCTTCTTTCGCATAATCACAGAGACCATTTGGATATTCCTTCTCTCAAGAAATTGCTTCCTAAAAATCCGAATATGGAATTTCTTGTTCCATTAGAAACGGCTGATTTTCTACACAGACAAATTTCGAAAGACTTGAAAGTACAAGAAGCAGGTTGGTATCAACAGTTCAAAACAAAAAAAGGAATAAAAGTCAATTTTTTGCCTTCCAAACATTGGTGCAAAAGAGGTTTGTTTGATTTTAATGAAATGCTTTGGGGTGGCTTTTGGTTAGAAGCTCAAAATGAAATAGAAAATAAGAGCCATAAATTATTCTTTGTTGGAGATACAGCTTATGCAAATCACTTTAAAAGAATAGAGAAAATTTTGGGAAGTCCTGACACCGTAATTATGCCTATTGGTGCTTACAAACCTCCTTTTATGATGCAAAATGCTCATATAAATCCAGAAGAAGCTGTAAAAGCATTTGAAGAAACGAAAGGAAAAACACTCATTCCGATGCACTACGGAACATTTGATTTGGCAGACGAACCCTTAGGAGAACCCATAAAATGGCTTACTTCAGAAATGGAAAAACAAGGATTTTTAAAAAAATTGAATGCTCCTAAAATTGGGGAAGTGGTTTATTTGTGAAACAGAGTTACTCCACCAAAGGTAGTTCAATAAAAAAAGTAGTTCCGAAATAGGGTTCTGTTTCAAACCAAATTTTACCTCCTGCGTGTTCTATACCTCGTTTTGCTACCGAAAGACCAATTCCAGAACCTGTTGATTTAGTAGTAAAGTTAGGAATAAAGAGTTTTGTTGCTGTTTCTTCATCAATTCCTTTTCCATTATCCCGAATATATATAATTATTGTTTTTGGGTATTTTTGATTTGTTTTTTCTACCACAACATTTATATGAGGGTCTTTTTCTTCAACGGCTTGTATTCCATTCAAAATCAGATTAGTAAAAATTCGTCCCATTAGCTTCGAATCTCCATGCACATAAAATTCTCCTTGGTCAATAATTGCATCTAAGCGAACACTTCCATCGTTTTTGTATAAAATCAGCGTTTCTTGAAGCACCATCGAAACATCAAAACGCTCCGTTTTTGGAATCGGCATTTTTGCAAAAGCAGAGAAAGAAGTAGCAATATCACTTAATGTATCAACTTGAGTAAGCAAACTTTTAATCGAACGCTCGGCAGGAGATGACTCGTCAGCCAAAACCCGCTGCAAATGTTGCAAAGTCAGCTTCATGGGTGTAAGTGGATTCTTTATTTCGTGTGCTACTTGCTTTGCCATTTCTCGCCAAGCCGATTCCTTTTCACTGGCAGCAAGTGCAGCTCTACTTTCTTCTAATTTGACAAGCATTTTATTATACTCTCCTACCAAAAGTCCAATTTCGTCATCAGATTTGTAATCTAAAGGTTTATTATCTCCACTCAAAGTAATTCTTTTTAGGCGAGAAGTAACAAGGCTCAAAGGCTTTGTCAAGTCTTGAGAAGCAAAAAAGGAAAGCACAACAAGAAGCAAAAATATTCCTGTAAAAACATTAAGTATCGTCGAGACGACTTCCAAAATCTGCTCATCGGCATAACGTTGAGACTCAAAAAATGGAACATCTATCATTCCTACAATTTCGCCAGTACTCGGAGAATTTACAATTACATAAGCTGAATTATAATCTAGCTTTCCAATAGATTCACTCAAGATTACTTTACTTTGTTTTTGTTCTACCAAAAGAGCCATTGCCTTTGGATTGACGAGCGAAGAAACTAATCCATTGTCATAAATAGTAGGTTGAGAAGAAGCCAAAAGCACACCATTTCTATCAAAAACATTGATTTCTGTTTGGGTAAGGCGAGCAATTTCTTGTAGAGATTCCAACAATTCATCTTTGGTAATATCTTTATAAACTACATAATCAGTTAGTTTTTTAGAGAAATTTTGAGCTACATTTTCAGCTTTTTGAAAATAGGTTTCAACAGTCTGATTTTTGTTTTCTGAATTGAGAATACTTACAATCAAAATACTCAAAAGAATAGTAGGCAAGAAAAAAGCAAGATTTAGGTAAAGCTGAATCCTTCCAGTAAGATTAAACGTAAAAGGTTGCTTTCTAAAATACAAACGATAAACTACCAAAAGCAAAAGCATTGTAAGGACAATACAAATAAATTGCATCGAAAAATTAGTCAAAACAGATTTTAGAGGATAATGAACAGAGGAAATAATAACCAACTTATTTTCACCTTCTTTTATTAACATATGTTCGTAATCAGAGGTAGAAAACACAATTGTTGAGTCAAAATTGGTCAGAAATTCTTTTGGATAAACAAAATTTCCTTGTGTAAAAACAGGTAGCTCATTCTCAAAAATAGCATAACTCCACGCATTACGACCTCCCCAACGGTTGTAATTGGAGTAGGGATTGTCAGATAAAAGATTAGGATAAACGCTATTCGAAACTATCTTTTTGAGTTGTAATTCTAATACAATTTTACCAATCTTGACACCACTTCTACTAATTTCACTAAAGGCAAAATAACGTTTTGTATTAGTTGATAAATCGTGAACCAAAAAAATATCATCATATTCTGTTCCGTAATTAGGCTGTGCATATCTGGAATACATTTCATCAAAAGTCATTGTATTATCGTATGGCATTCCATTTCCATTAAATAAATGAACTTTTATGTCATATTTATCAAAATAATAATCTAAATAAAACTTCCTTATTTTTCTTGAAATAATATCTTTTGTAGTAAAAGAGGTCATGAGTCTATTCTTGATAATTGGGTCATAGGGAAGGGATTCTACCACATCATTCAATAAAAATTCTCCTTGCAAATCGTTTTTTAATAAAAGCTGTTCAGCAAAATTTTCTTTAGCTACTCTTTCTCTATTCTGTTCGAAACAATAAATAATATAACTGCTCATAATGGAAGTAGTAATGGCTCCCAAAAAGATATAAATAAAAATCTGATAGGTAAAAGAGCGTTCCGAACGGGGTAATTCTACAAAAATCACAACCAAAATATAAGCTGTATGAATGAGTGCAATCCAAGCATCAGAAAAATTTGCGTGAATACTAAATCCATAAATCCCAGTTACTATCCAGCCAATCAGAATACCAATAGAGACAAATAGGATTAGTTTTTTACCTTTTATATGTATCCATTCTATAAAACGAACCATAACATGGACGAGCAAAAAATAAGTCGTTGCTGTCAAAATTCCTATAGAAAGAGCCGTTATTTTGAGAAGTGAAAAGTCTAATTCTCTGGTAAAATCCAGTGAAATTTGAGGAGAATGAATATAGAGATTTCGAATATTGAGAAAATGATAAAAAGCAATAGCAAAAGAAAGCGAAATGGCTATTACAATTCCAAACTGTTTGCGTTTGCGATTTCCGATGCTTCGCATATGAGAAAGTTCACTAAAATGAACAAACAAAAAAGCACTTACAATAAAAATACAAATCACATTCAGAAACAAATCTCCAAGCGAAGGAGCAACAAAAGAAGAAGCATAATAACGAGCATTAAAAAGAACAGTCGGCAAAATACTATTTGGCAACTCTAAGAAAAGCATCAAAAAACGAACCCCCAAAAATGTACTTAAAAGTGTAAAGAAGGCATACCAAACCTGACCATTTTTCAAAAAATAAAGCATCGAAAGACGAGCCTGCAAAAACACAAAAATACAAGCCACAATCATGAAGAAAAGCACCGTATAATTTTGCGAAGATTGCCAACTATAATTAGAAGGAAAAGTAAGTGTGAAAAGCAAATTACTCCCCTTTCCGTACACTCTATACGAAGAACCTTCTGGAGTAAGACGAAGACTAATATCAGATGTAGCAAAAAGTTTTGGATTGACTCCAGAAGTCAAAAACTGGTTATAAATCTTATATTCAGAGGCAAGTGGAATCAAAGCCACTCCTGTCATATTATCGTATTTGGTAACAATAATTTTCTGTTTTACCAGAAATAATCCTTTTGGAGTTTCGATGGTATATTCTGAATAATTGCTCTTAAGTTGGTCGTAGGAAAGCAGGTAGGTATTATCTGTCCAAAAAAGAAGTTCACTATTTCTGAAAACATAAATCGGATAGGTTACTGTACTGGAAGTAATAAGCGAAAAATCTAATCTTTTATAGTTCTGTATTACAGCTTCTTCTAATTCTACAAGTTCGCTTTCGGCTACTTCTAACTCCTTATCTACCTTTTTTCGTACTTCTTGTGTATATTCATTGTAATCTTTGGTGTTTACCAAAAAATATTGAAAGCCAAGACCTGCTAGCAATGCAGCAAAAGCAATAAATAAGAAGGAATAAGAAACTGATTTTGGCATTTTTGAAGCAACAAAAAAATAGCAAGAAGTATAAACTTAATTAGTTCTCAAATTTTGAACCTTAAATTTTTGTTTTTCATTTTAGAATTGACTATTTTTAATATAAAGATTTACAAAAAAACGGATTTTATTCCAAAATATCGCCAAAATTATAGATTATGAAAAATTTATTTGTTTTTTTTCTGTTTTTATTTCCTCTCGCTTGTTTTGCTCAAAATAATGCAAACATTAATACTCCAAATTCAATAGACTTTAAACTTGAAAAAGAGTATGTACATCCTAATCCTCGCACTGCACTTTACTTAAAGTGTGCCAATGATACTCGTTTTTCTATTTCTGATGATACAAATCTTGAAAAGTTAGAATACAAAGTAACAGGAGCAGATTTGATTATTGAAGATAAATCAAACCATGTAATACTTATTCCAAATGCTGGAAAAGTATCACTAGAGGTTTTATACGAGGGAAAATATGTTGTAGAACATGATTTCAATGTAAGGCTAATTCCCAGACCTATTCTAAAAGTAGAACAACTTAGCAAAGAAGCATTGACTGCATTTCCTCAAAAATTAGATGTATATGTTTTGTCAGATACGACATTCATAAAAGAGTCGCCTCGTGATGCAAGATATAGAGTAAATTATGAAGTTACTTTAGCAAAAGGAAAAGAAATTATAGCCAAAAAAGAATTTAAGGAAGGCGAGCAGTTTTCGAAAAGAAGAGGTCAGTAATTACACAGAACTAATAGAAGCAGAACCAAAAGAAGACTGGAAACTGATTGTAGAAGTAAAAGAAATCCAGCGTATGAATTACAAAGATGAAGTTGAAAAGGTGAGTTTAGGTAATTCGGGAAGCGAAGAGTATTTTGTTTTGCCTATCAAAATGGAATAAAGCTAGAAAAAGTGGTTTTAAAGTTTAGGAGAATGTAAAGTCAAAACATAACTTGTATTCTCCTGCTTTTCCTCTTTATTCCTCTGTGGTCAAAACGTATTTGTATTCCTCTGTGTATTTTTTAAAATATATTTACAAAAAATCAATCATTTTTCGTTCTTTGATAGCCTTTTTTTGGTAAGCTGATGGAGTTTGACCTGTTATTTTTTTGAATTGTGTAGAAAAGTGAGGCGTGCTTTTATAATGCAAATGATTTGCAATTTCACTAATTCTATATTTTTTGAGTAAGAGTAATTCTTTTGCTTTTTCTATTTTTTGAAGTGCGATATACTTTTCAATAGTAATATTTTCAGAAGCTGAGAACAAACGACTTAGATAAGAATAATTGTGATTGAGTTTGTCAGAAAGATATTCAGAAAAATTAATTTTTAATGCTTTTTCTGAATAATGAATTTGATTGATGATAGTTATTTTGAGTTCAGAAATAAGCCTTTCTCTGTCAGATTCTATAAGTTGAAGACCTATTTTTTGTAATTCTTGATTTAATTCTTCCTTTTTCTTTGTTGAAATTTCTGTATTTTGGGTAAGGTAAATTTTTCCCAGTTCTACGGTTTCAAATTCAATAGAAAGGGTTGCACATAGATTTTCTACTGCCAAGACACAACGTGGACAAACCATATTTTCTACATTTAATATAAATTTACTCATCGTTTCTATAAAAAATCGCTCATTTATTAATAATAAAGTGCCGACAGGCTATCAAAGTAAAAAATCAAAATCTCTTTTTCTTTATCAGATAACTTACTTTCTCTATGAATAAAAGTATAGGAAGATAAAGGCATTTCGTTTTCCTCAATTTGACCCTTTATAGAAGTGAGTTTATTCCGTTTTTTTCGGTCAGAATACGTATCAAATTCATCAAAATTGAGTTCTGATTTTCCTTCTTTTATATGACGTTCCAAAAACCAACTCATAGGCTGTAACTTGTTGTACCAAGGATAAGCCGTATAATTGCTATGACAATCGTTACAAGAGTTTTTGAGTAAATTCTGAACTTTCAAAGGAGGAGAATATAATTTTACAAAAGCTGTCGGAGTATTTTCTTTTCTGTCTTGATTAATTGGAGTAGGAATAAATTGTATTCCTACTCCGATTATCAACAAAACAAAAATAATTTTATATTTTAATTTCATTTTGTTTTACTTTACTATTAAATTATTATTTTACAGTAATTTCTTCTTGTACTTTTCCACACGAAAGCATTTTACTTCCGAAGTAAGGATTTTTTATTTCCTTAGAAGCACTTAGCCACATTGCACCTTTGTTGTTGTCGTACATAGGACAAAAATCTGCATACAAAGTACGGTCAGTTCCCATTATACCTACCAAATCCTTCACGTCTTTACTAAGTAAAGCAAGGTGTTCACGTTGATGCACTATATTTCCTTTGTTTTCAGAAATATGTTCGGCATGTTCGGTTGCACTTTCTATAATTTCATCAAATTTAGTAGTTTGGTCTGCTGCTAGACTTGACTTATCCAATCCTTTAAAAGCTGCTGTTAGATTTACACTTGCTTCGGCTGCTTTTTCATCGTTATCCTCTACTAAGGCATTTTTTAGATTAAAATAAGCATCCAAAACAGTAGAAATAGTTTGGTTTTTAGCTATTTCGTTGTTTTCCATAGAAGAGTTGTCATGATTCATATTATCATGGTTCATCTCATCATGATTCATATCTGCCATGTTTTCTTCTGTCATATTTTCTGCGTTTGCTTCTTTGTTTTCTGTTGAAGCGTTGTTACAAGAATAAAGCAAAAGAGTTGCGCTTGCGAATACATAAATTAACTTTTTCATAAAGAATAAAATTTGAGTTAGAATAAAAAAAAATAAAAATTGATAAAATAAATAGGGAGAAAAAAAACGGTTTTTACTTAATCTCTAAACTCACTTCCCCACAAGTAAGCATAGATTTTCCGAAATACGGATTTTTGATTTCTTTGTCTTTGCTTATCCAATTTGCACCTTTATTATTATCTGCCATCGGACAAAACTGAACATAAATTATATTTTCCAACGGCTCAAAAGATTGCGACATGGCGACCATTGTTTCAGAAATAGCTTGAAATTTCTGTCTTGCAGCTTCTATTTTTTCTACGTGTGGCAAATGCTGTAATTCTTCCTTTAGATTTGAGCTATATTTCATATAAAGGTTGTGAGATTCTCCTCCAAAAAGCGACATATTTATTTTAGCTAAAGAAGAAGTCATTTTTTCAGATGCTTTTTTTGCTGTTGGTAAATCGTCTTTTGTAAGAGCGTTTTTGAGTTCGAAATAAGCATCATAAACAGGTTCTAGCGATTTCTTAGCTGTTTTACTAATTGATGTTTTTTTGATAGGATTTTTGTCTTTGTTTTTAGTAGTTGTTTCTGTCTTTTCTATTTCTTTCGAATTCATCATACTTGGTTTTCCTGCTAGTTGTGCTGCTGCATCTATGCTAAATGTTCCGTTTATGGCTATTTCTTCGCCTTCTTGTAATCCTTCTTCAATAATATAACTATCTCCCAAAGCCAATCCTAGTTTGACTTCTCGCATGACAAAATCAATTCCTTTTTCGGATTCTTGTCGCACATAAACTACTGAACGTTCGCCTGTCCACATGACAGAAGTTTTTGGAATGGTTATTTTTTCTGAATTTTGACTTTCTTTGTTTTTTGAAGTATTATTTGAAGCTAAGTCTGCTTTCACTTCTCCAGAAACAAACATTTCAGGTTTTAATTTTAAATCTGAATTCGGAACAATTACTCTTGCTTGTGCCACTCTAGTTTTTGGGTCAATGAAAGGGTCAATAAATGAAATTGTTCCTTCAAAATTCTGACTAGGCAATGATTCTATACTATAATTTACCTTATCGCCTTTTTGTATCCACGCCAGTTCTGATTCATAAATATCAAAAAGTACCCAAACTTGCGAAAGATTTGCTACTCTGTACAAACCTTCTCCCTGCCGAACATAATCGCCTAGATTTACCATTTTATCAATCACATATCCCGAAACATCAGCCAAAATTGGAAATTCTTCTCTTGTCGTTCCTGTTTCCAAAAGCTCGTTGATTTGATTTTCGGTTAATTTCCAACTTTTTAGTTTTTCTTTTGCTGCATTGAAAAGCTCGGGTTGAGTGTCTTTTATTTTTTGCGCTTCAAAAAGTTCTTGTTGAGCCGTCAATAATTTTGGAGAATAAATAGTCGCTATTTGAGTTCCTTTGCTGATATATTCGCCTGTAAAATTGACTTTTAGATTTTCAATTCTGCCCTCAATATGTGTTGATTGCGTAAAAATTTGGCGTTCGTCTGCTTGTATTTTTCCATTTAGAGAAACTGTTTTGATAGGTTTCATTTTCCCTACTTTTGCCGTCTGAATATTTGCAAGTTGCATAGCAGTAGGCGACATTCGGATTGCAAAAGCATCGTTTTGACTATCATCTTCTTGTAAAGGAATTAAATCCATTCCACAAATCGGACAATCTCCAGCTTCATTTTTCCTAATTTGAGGGTGCATTGAACACGTCCAAATTTCATTTTTTATATCGTCTTCTATCCTATGACTTTCATTATTTTTAGTAGAAGAAGAGTTTAGAAAGTAGCCTATCGTTCCTCCAAAAAGAAGAAGAATAGCGTAAATTATATATTGCTTTTTCATAGTTTTATGTTTGATTGGCGAGTGATCTTTATGATTAATATGATAATTGCAGGATAATACATTTGAAAATTAATGGTAGATTAAAAGTAGTAATTGATGCTTTATTTGCATTTATCCTGTATTCATCATAAAGATCATATAAATCACTCGCTAAATAATTCTTAATTTTTATGTGTCAAATAATTAAGTTCAGCTATTGAAAATTTGATAGGCTGTTTGTTCCATAATTATCTTTTTTCGATAGCTTAAAACCTGCTGCTGCATACGCAAAACTTCTTCAAAATCTACCCCTGCATTGCTGTAAGCCGAATATAAAAGTCTCAAAATTTGTTCAGACTCTTTGATTTGTTCGTTGTAGAGTTTGATTAAATGGTGTTGCTTTTGTAATTCAAATAGAATTTTGTCGTAAGAAGTCAAAAGCTGATTGGTTTGGTCTTCTTTTTTTAGTTGAAATAATTGCTGTTCTAATTGTGCTTGTTTTTGTGCTGCCTTGTATTTTTTTCGATAAATCGGCAAAGAAATATTTGCCATTGGCATAATTGCATCTTTTCCATTTTGTGGTAAGTCCATATCAGTACGTTTCGAAGTCGCTATGTAGGTAATTCCTACACCTATTTTTGGCAAACCTTCCTTTATAGCAACTTCTTCTTTTGCTTGACTAGCCTTTATTTGAGTTTCTAATTCTTCCAAAATCGGATTATTAATAAGCAAAGAATCTTTTTGAAGAGCCAAATCAGTAAAAGAATACGATTTTTGAAGTAAAGTAGAATCAGAAGGCGAAAAATTGAGTTTTAGATTTTCTGTTTCCTCTTTTAGATTTACTACTTGCTTAAATCTTGAAAGTAAAGGCTGTTCTTTTTTTCTCAAAATTTCCAAATTAGTCATTGCTTCTTTCAGCATAATATCTACTCTCAATACATTTACCATACTTCCCTGTCCATTTTCGAATTTTATGGTAGCAATATTTTTATAGGTTTTCAGAATTTCAATATTTTGATTTTCTATTTCTGTGAGTTTTTGAAGTTCGTATAATGGATAATACGCAGCCGAAACCCCATAGAAAATTTGATTTTTAGAATTTAGAAAACGCTGATACATCGCTTCTGCTTGTAATGCAGTTAGATTTTCCTTCACCTGCAACGTTCCAAACCAAGGAAACATTTGTGATAATTCGGCTCTAGCTAGCTGAGATCCTACACGAGTTTCGATAGGAGAAAGAAAATATCCCAAAGACAAAGTAGGGTCTGGTAAAGCATTTACTTGAGCTATTTTTTGTAATGCAATTTCAAATTCTTTATAATCAGCCTGTACTTTTAGGTTGTTTTTGGCAGCTATTACAAAATAATCTTCCAAAGATTGTGCTTTTGAAAGGGAAATTAAGTTTGTAAATAGTAGCAAAAAGAAAAGTAGTTTTTTCATATTTTTTTCTGATAATGTATTTCATTTCTCGTTCAAGCATTCTGCTTGGACGCTGTTTTTTGCAAGCATATGCTTGCGAAGTAGTAAGCACAAGATAAAATCTTGCGCTAGTTTTCCTCTCTTTTTACTTTCCATTCTTCACGCAAAGAATAAAGTGTTGGAACGATAAAATAAGTAATTACGGCAACGAGCATTCCACCAAAAGAAGGAATTGCCATCGGAATCATAATATCAGAGCCTCGTCCAGTAGAAGTCAGAATTGGAAGAAGTGCAATAATAGTTGTGGCAGAAGTCATGACGGCAGGCTTTATTCTTCGCTGACCTGCTTCCACTACGGCTGCACGAATTCCCTTTTTTGTCGTGGTCGGATTTCTCTCAAAACTTTGGTCTAAATACGTTCCCATCAGTACGCCATCATCGGTTGCTATTCCGAAAAGAGCAATAAATCCTACCCAAACGGCAACACTTAGATTAATGGTTTTCATCTGAAAAAGAACTCGCATATTGGTATCAAAAATCTCAAAATTCATAAACCAATCTTGACCATAAAGCCAAAGCAAAATAAAACCTCCACTAAATGCCATCGCAATTCCTGTAAAAACCATTAGCGAAGTCGTAACGGAACGAAATTGGAAATAGAGAATCAAAAAGACAATTCCCAAAACCAAAGGAACAATAATAGAAAGTCGTTTTTCGGCTCGTACTTGATTTTCATAACTTCCCGAAAACTTATAACTCACACCAGCAGGAACGGAAAGCAAACCGTTTTCTATCTGTGCTAAAATAGTTTTTTGAGCATCATCAACTACCGTAACTTCCGAAAAACCGTCTTTTTTATCAAAGAGAACATAACCCACCAAAAAAGTTTCCTCACTTTTGATGGCTTGCGCTCCCTGCAAATATTCAATATTGACGACTTGAGAAAGTGGAATTTGAGTTCCTGTTGGTGTAGGAATAAGAATTTTATTGAGCGACTCAGGGTCATCTCTAAGCTCACGAGGATAACGCACACGAACAGGAAAACGCTCACGCCCTTCGACAGTAGAAGTAATTTTCATTCCTCCAATAGCCGTTTCGATAGTTTGCTGAACGTCTTCTACACTCAGTCCATATCTTGCAATTTGGTCTCGGTTTATATTGAGGTGCAAATACGGTTTTCCTACAATTCTATCAGCAAAAACGGCTTCTGACTTCACAGAAGGAACATTTTTAAGAATATCTTCTAATTTCAAACCAAAATCTTGAATGGTTTGAAGGTCGGGTCCATAGACTTTTATTCCCATCGGAGTGCGCATTCCTGTCTGTAACATCACCAAACGAGTTTCGATAGGTTGTAATTTTGGTGCAGAAGTAACCCCTGGAATTTTGGTTACTTTTATTATTTCATTCCAAATGTCGTCAGGCGATTTTATGTTTTCTCTCCAATTTCTAAAATACTTTCCGTCTTCGTCATTTATCAAAAGAGAAGTAGAAATTCCTCGTTCAAGTGCTTGTTTATTAGTTAATGTGTCTTTTGTAGAGGTAATAAAAAATGGAACTTCTTCATTTGTAGCAGTATCTAATTTTTGAATGTACTTGAAGCGTTCTTTTCGTCCTTTTTCATTCAAAACATATTCAGATTTGTAATTGATAATGTTCTCATACATAGAAATTGGTGCAGGGTCAAGAGCCGTTTCTGCTCGTCCTGCTTTTCCGACAGTCAAATCAACTTCTGGAATATTTGTGAGCATCATATCCAATTGAGCAATCACTTTCCGATTGTATTCTACCCCAGAATGAGGCATTGAAGTAGGCATTAATAAAAAACTTCCCTCGTCTAAAGAAGGCATAAACTCCTTTCCAATTCCTGTAAACGTGTGAGTAAGCGACGACCAAACGGAAGTAGTTTTGATATTGACATTAACCTTTTCAAAACCGATTGCCACAAATCCAAAGACAGTAGAAAATCCTAACCAAATAGTAACACCTAAAACAATCAGAAAAGAAGGAAGAAGCAAAAATGTAATTTTGTTATCCAAACACCATTTCAAAATAGGCGTATAGAAATATTCTAGCAAAATAAAACTTCCCAAAATCAGAACAAGAAGCAAGGCAACAAACCAAAAATTACTACCAAAACTAGCCAAAGCACCCAAAGGCAACCAATATTCAGCCAAAAGCCAAGTAATTCCGATTACAACAACGATGAGTTGAGATTTTTCGAAGAGAAAACGAAGAGTAGATTTTGAGTAATGAACAAATTTATTTTCATTCGTACTTTCATTATTACTGTCATTATTATTTCCCTCAAAAAATTCAAATTCTTTTTCTTTTACCAAAATTTGAAGCAAAGCCAAAGCTCCAAAACAAATTAACATTACACCTGCCCACCAAAGATTGTAGAATAAAGAAATAATTCCTATCAAAACAAGAATAGAATTTCCGATGATAGATTGTTTGTTGGTTTTAAATTTAATCCCAAAAAAGTAATAGGCTAGAGTTGGTAAAATAAGCAAAGAAACGACCATTGCAGCCAGTAAAGCAAAGGTTTTTGTAAAAGCTAAAGGAGTAAATAATTTTCCTTCAGCTGCTTCCATCGTAAAAACAGGAATGAAACTAACAATCGTCGTTGAAACGGCTGCCACGATTGCACTCGCCACTTCTGATGCTCCATTGAAAATGGTATTGACTAATTTTTGAGTAGCAGGAGCTTCTTCTACATGTTTGATGATATTTTCGGATAGAATAATTCCCAAATCCACCATTGTACCAATCGCAATCGCAATTCCAGAAAGAGCCACAATATTTGCATCAACGCCAAAATAACGCATTGCAATGAAAACCATCAAAACAGAAATCGGCAACAAACTAGAAATCAGCAAAGAAGCACGAAGGTTATAAACCATCACAATTACTACCAAAATAGAAATCAAAATCTCTAGTAAAAGTGCTTCCTCCAAAGTACCTAACGTTTCATAAATTAGCGTTGAACGGTCATAAAAAGGAACTATCGTTAATTGACTTTCTGTACCGTTTGCGAGTGTTTTTTTGGGAAGTCCTGTTGAAATTTCGGTTATTTTTTCCTTGACTTCATTGATTACCTGCAATGGATTTGCACCATAACGAGCCACCACAACACCTCCAACCACTTCTGCACCATCTTTATCCAACAAACCACGACGAGTAGCAGCTCCCAAACTCACAACAGCAATATCTTTTATTCGAATCGGTACATTCTCTTGAACAGCTACGACAGCCTTTTCAATATCTTCCGTTGATTTTATGTAACCCAAACCACGCACTAAATATTCGGCTTGATTAATTTCAATGGTTTTTGCACCTACATCTTTATTTGATTTTTGGACAGCTTGCATTACTTTATGAAGTGGAATATTGTAGGCTTTTAGCGCATCAGGATTGACATCAATTTGATATTCTTGCACAAAACCACCAATAGAAGCGACTTCTGAAACGCCTTTTACAGCATTTAATCCGTATTTTACATAAAAATCTTGTACACTTCGAATCTCATGCAAATCCCAGCCTCCTGTCGGATTTCCATTTTCATCTCTGCCTTCCAAGGTGTACCAATAGACTTGTCCCAAAGCCGTTGCATCAGGTCCTAAAGCAGGTTGTACGCCATCAGGCAAAAGACCAATTGGAAGCGAACTTAGTTTTTCCAAAATCCTAGACCGAGACCAATAAAACTCTGTTTCCTCATCAAAAATGACATAAATACTAGAAAAGCCAAAAATAGAAGAACTTCGAATTGATTTTACACCTGAAATTCCCAGTAAATAAGTAGTGAGAGGATAAGAAATTTGGTCTTCAATATCTTGTGGAGAGCGTCCAGACCATTGTGTAAAGACAATTTGTTGATTTTCTCCGATGTCTGGAATGGCATTGACAGGAACAGGGTCAGAAGGCAAAGCACCTACTTTCCAGCCAAAAGGCGCAGTTATGATTCCCCAAGCCACAAAACCAAGCAGTAACAAAAGGGTAACTAATCTATTTCGAAGAAAATAATTAATGATGGAAGAAAGCATAAGAAAATTCTATTTTTTTGGTAATGAACACAGAAAAATACGCTTCTTTATCAAATCAAAAGTAGTTTCATTAGTAGCCGATACTTTCCAAGTGTCGGAAATACGGTATTTTTCTGACAGTTGAAAACTGTCAGCTACTTAAAATTTTGAAATAAGAAGAGTATCAAAAAAATAGAAGTTCCTTAAATAAGAAAACATTGAAACAAGATGACAATATCTTGCTTGAGTAAAGGAGGGGAAGGAATTAAATAGTTAACAGAAAATTCAAAGTCAGAAAAAAACCAATCAAAAAATGTTTTGATAAAAGCAGTTACAAAGAAAATTTGAAACGAACTATAATCAGTTGGGATTGAAAGTTCTGAGGAGTTATTGTAATCGTCTGTTATCTCAAAAACTTGGGAATGATTTTGACAACAAGGTGTTTTTTTTAATTCGTCTTTTAAGGTTTGAGTAGTGAAAATATTCGTACAAGAAGTAGTTTTCATTTTACTTATCTTATTCATTCCACAATCAACCGTATTTCCTTTCAAAACTAGTGCACTTTCTACAGCCTGTCCACTACAAAAATGTGTAGTAATGGCAAGGGGTAAATTTGTCGCTAGAAAGATAAATGCCAACAAAATGGCGAATAACTTTTTCATTGAAGTGGAATAATATAGAATGAATTATAAAAGACATTTTCTCAATTTGCATTTGTCTTTTGTTAAAGATACAATTTTTTCAGCGTAATCTCACAAAATACAAATTGCAATTCTCTTGGTTTTCCTCTTTATTCTCTGTGGTTAAACCGTATTTTGCAGTTCTCTATGTATTCTGTAAACTCTGTGTTTAAATTAAAAGCATAACCAAAGCCATTGCCACCATTGATAAATCTTCAATAATCGTAACGGTACTCATCGGCAAATTAAAAATATCTCCCAAACAAGCACATTTGATTTTCTTCTTGTCTAAATTACTTTTTATAACACCAATACTACTGATTCCCAAAACGATAATCGTAATTAGATTGACATAAAAAGGAAAAATATTGATAAGATAAGCAATTCCTAAAGCAAGTTCGACAAACGGATAAATAAATCCCCAACCTTTCCATTTTGCTGCTACAATATCATACATTTGATACGAATTGGCAAAACCTTCTAAATTCAATAGCTTAAAAAAGGCAAAGCCAATAAAAAAACCAGCCATAAAATGGCGCATCAAAAGCATTCCAGAGAAGTCAGTAAATGGATATTGCACCAAAATACTTGTTCCTAAAATAAAACCAACAATCATAAAGAGTGGTTTGTAGGTATTAAGTGATTTATTTGGTAATTCTATTTCTTCAACTTTATTATTAATATCTTTTTTTTCTACTTCTTCATAAACGATTTCTGAAAAATTATTTTTAGGCAAGTCTATTTTTGAAATAGTTTCTTTTTCTGTAATGGTATAATTACCTATTTCAGAGAGTTTTTCTTGTAAAATGGTTGTAGAAATATTTTCTTCAAAATAAAGTTTTCCATCAGCGTTTTCTACACTAATATCAGCTTTTTCTATTTCTGGGAATGCTTCTAAGGTTTTCTTTACTTTTGCTTCACAACCTTTACAAGTCATTCCTGTAATATTGTATTCCTTGATTTGAGTTTTTTCTAAAGTATTCATAGTATTTTTATATATTTTTAGAACAGATTATTATTTCTGTTATGGATTTCGATTAAAAAAGAGATTAGTTAAAATCTTCTACTAAGTAAAACGAGATTAAAGGAGTAGAGTTTTTTATGATTTTGATAATAATTTATACTATTTTGTTTATTTAAAAAAAATAGCTTTACTTCATCAAGATAAAGCAAAGCTATTTTTGTATCTATCTTAATACATAATCTGCAAACCTGCTCCCCACTTGAAGAAACTATCGTAATTAGCAGAGATTCCAAAATATTGCTCTAAAATATAACTTGTTCCGACGGTGTATCTAAATTTATCTTGATTGATAAGGTATTCTAAACCAGCATTTGCTCTCCAACGTTTTGTAAGTGGAATATCTTCTCGTTCTAATTCGATTTGAAGATTTCCCTCGTGGTCAGTTCTGAAATCTGACCAAATGTGCATCGGCAAAAAATAACGAATACCGACTAATCCTTTTACTTTTGCATCAGGCAAAACCTGCTGGTCGCTTATTATATTTGTTTCTTCTTGCTCCACTTCTGCACCTACATAAGCTATAAAAAACTGTTTTGGTCCAAAATAGTGCATTGCTTTTGCATTCAATTCTATCTCGTTCGTATAGTTTGTATTTCCTTCAATACTGATTTCATTTGCAAAATTAAAAATACTTGCATCTGCCCAAAGTCCATTACTTTGTATTTTTGCATTTGCCATAGAGTACCATTTTTTATCCTCTCTAGCAAACCTTCTATATCCTGCATTTGTCGTAATCATAGGCGTAGAATTGGTATAACTAACCACTCTAGCCATTCCAGACATCATGTGATACAGCAAATGACAATGAAAAAACCAATCTTTTTCCTCAATTGCATCAAATTCTATAATCGTCGTTTCCATTGGTGCAACATTTACGGTATGTTTGAGAGGTGCAAAATCGTCTTGTCCATTTATTACTCTAAAAAAATGTCCGTGCAAGTGCATTGGGTGGCTCATCATGGTTGTATTGTGCATCACAAAACGAACCGTTTCGCCTTTAGTGATCTTGATTTTGTCAGCTTCTGAAAGTGGAATATTATTTATCATCCAAACATAACGCAACATATTCCCACCCAAATAAAGATGAATAACTCGTACTGGTTGGTCTTCGTTTATCTTCGTTGAAGATTCAGATTTTAGCATCGTATAATCAAAAATAGTTTCGTCTGGATTCTGTTTTTTGAGTTGTTTGTAACCTGTCATCATTACTCCCATTGGTTTGAGCATAGATTTGAGCATTGCATCATTTTTACTCATCATCATTCCTTCCTTTAAAGCATCGTGGGTTTTTCCTTCCTTCATGTCCATTTTATCATGATTCATGTCGTCATGATTTTGATGGTTCATGGTATCCATCTTTGAAGAATCTATTTCCATTTTATTATGTTTATCATGGTTCATTTTGTTGTGTCCCATGTTCATTTCTCCATTTCCCATTTCCTCTTTTCCATTTCCTATTTTCATTTCTCCATGTCCCATGTCCTCTTTCCCATTTCCCATATTCATTCCCATTCTGTTCATATCTTCCATCAAAATGTTGTAGTTTGTGGGAGCTTTTGCACTTTCATAAACTCCATTTTCCATTCTATTTTTAGGAGCTTTACCCATTTTCATTTTAGGCATCATTTTCATCATATCTTTCATTTCGTTTACCAAAGCAAAATAATCTAAGGGAGGCAAATCTGTTGCAGCTTTTTCGGTAGAATTTTTATTACCCAACCAAACCGAAGTGTATTTGTATCTATCCCACGAAGTAGCACGAAATTCGTATTTCTTTGAATCAGAACCTTCAGAAATACTAATTTCAATATCATACGTTTCAGAAGTTGCAATCAGTAATTTATCTACTTCAATAGGCTCAACATCAATTCCGTCAGCAGCTACAATCTTCATCTTTCCACCTGCAAAATGCAACCAAAAATGAGAAGAAGCCGAACCATTAATTACTCTCAAACGAATCGTTTCTCCAGCCTTCAAATCTTCTATTTCTTCTTTTACTTTTCCATTTGCTAAGAAAGCATCATAATACACATCTGCCAAATCCATATCAGGCATTCTTTTCCATTCTAACCATGCTTTTGCACTCAAATTTCCTGTTGCAATTGCTTTTCCATAACTCTGAATAGCATTTCTTTGAATAGCGTACCAATCTGTGTGACGCTTCAAAAGACGAAGAACATTATGTGGATTTTGGTCTGTAAAATCTGAAAGAACAATCACTTTTTCTTTTGTCTTAATGGGTTCTTTTGGTAAAATTACAATTCCTCCATACAATCCTTTCTGTTCTTGAAACATCGTATGCGAGTGATACCAATACGTTCCATTTTGAATAATTGGAAACTTAAAAATGTGCGTTTCTCCTGCTTTTATAAATTCTGTTGTAAGAAGTGGAACTCCGTCTTGCTCGTTTGGTAAAAGCAATCCATGCCAGTGAAAAGAAGTTGTTCCTTTCGTGTTATTTTTTACATAAATAAGTGCTGTATCGCCTTCTACAAACTCCAAAGTAGGTGCAGGAATTTGTCCGTTTGTAGTCAAAACTTTTGCTCTCTTTCCTGCAATAACCATTGTTGTGTCGTTTACGGTTAGATTATAAACGACTGTTTTGTTTTTGATTTGTTTGTTTGAGTAGCTAGAATTTGAATGATTGCTATCATCATGCTGTGCAAATCCATTTTGACTAAAAAATAATGCAAAAAAGAGTAGTAGTAATTGATTTTTCATAATTGAATTGATAAAAATAATAAGTTTAAAAAATTTGTGTAATAAAACCCTGAGGATTTCCGAAGATCCTTAGGGTTTATACAAAAAAAATAATTAAGTACACTGTTTAAAAAGTTTTAGATTGTTTTTGTACATAAAACAGGGTTAAAACCCTGTTCAATTGAAGAAAATAATCCTGAATTATAAATTGGACAGGGTTTTAACCCTGTTGAAGTTTATAGTAAAACTTATTAAACAATGTATTAAGGAATAAGAATTAAATAAACTGCTATTTTAAAATATTTAATTGATAATAAACAGTTTGAATTCGTAATTCGTAATTTTTAATTAGCTTCGCTGCTTTAGCAGGTCGTAATTGTTCCTAAGCTGCCATTTTACGACACTCTTCTGCACATTTGCGACACGATTCTGCACATTTTTTACAATGGTCGCCTGAATGTTGTCCACATTGCTCGGCACACCAATCACAGATTTCTGCACAAATTCTACAATACTCTTTCGTCCATTTGCTATCATTTATCATGGCTTTGATGGCTACTTGACATGCATCAACACATTCGATACAACAACGAGGACAGTCGTTCATACTTTCTTTGGTTGCCATATTGTAAAGGCAAGTTTGGCAATCAATAAAACACTCTTGACAGGCTTCGATACACGATTGATATTTTGAGTTATTCATAATTCTGGGGGGTTTAGGTTAAAAAAATTTAGATTAAAAAATAATAAAGAAGATACGTTTTTCTGTAAGTTCATTGAAGTGCAATTTGATTAATAATCAAAAACGAACCGTTGATAACTACTTAGTCCACTACATCAAGTAATCTTTTCATTTCTGCAATTTCTTTTTCTTGTGCTTTGATGATTTCTATTGAAAGTGTTTTGACTTTTTCATTTTTGAAAGTTGCGTTTTCACTTACCAAAATAGCTGAAGAATGATGAGGAATCATCGCCTTCATATATTGCTCGTCGCTGATAAAAGTCTGATTTCTCAAAAAAAGCAACGCACTTATAAAAACAGAAACACTCAAAAATACAATTCCAATATTTAGTTTTTTGTCTTTGTACATATCACTCATAAAAAACAGTTTCAAAATTGCCATCGGAGAAATCATCAGTAAAGTCATATACAGACGAGTATTGCTCAAATAAATATGTGAAAATTCGGCTGCATTCAGAAACATTACGCCATACATAATGAAAAATGAAACGGTTAGCATCAAAGCAAATTTGATATACGGCTTGTAAGATTTGGAGGAATGAGAAGAATGATTTTGCATAAAAAAATAGAGTTTAAAAAATAGAATAATGTATTTCTATTTTAATAAACTCTATTACAATTCTTTAGTTTTTCAGAATTTTGAAAAGGATTTATAAAATTTTGACTAATTTCTCTGAAAATTGTTTTTTTTGTACTCCAAAAACTTGTTTTGCGTAAGTTGTGTTTGTGTTCTTTTTTTATTATCACACTTTTCTACCCAAATAAAGCTAAATTTGTAATTCAATTCATACAAGAACAAAAAAAAGAAATTATGCCCATCAAAAATATAAAAATCGGTCAGTACAATACGCTTACTATTTTGCGTACTTCTCCAAATGGCGTTTATGTAGGAAGTTCGCTTTTAGATGAGGTGCTTTTGCCTCAAAAATACGTTCCAGAAACAGCCAAAGAAGGCGACGAAATAGAAGTTTTTGTTTATACAGATACGCAAGACCGTCCTGTTGCAGTCATTGAAAAACCATTGGCAGTAGTTGGAGAAATTGCAGCTTTGAGAGTAGTAGATATTACCAAAATTGGTTTCTTCTTAGATTGGGGACTTATTGAAAAAGATTTGTTTATGCCTCATGACGAAGTGCCAAAAGGCAACAAAGAAGCACGAGAAACTCAAGAGCCGATACGAATAGGAGATTATATGTTTGTAAAATTGGTTTTAGACCACAAAACAAATCGTGTAATTGGTCTAGGCAAATTAGGAAGTTTTGTAGAAAGAGAAGATATTGATTTGGCAGAAGACGAAGAAGTGCTAGCTATAATTGGTGCAGATACTGAAATTGGTTTTCGTTGTATTGTAGAAAAAGAAGGTATTTATTATTATGGAATGCTTTATCACAATGAAATTTTTGGAGAAGAAAATTTACAAGGACAAAAACGAATAGCTTATATAAAGAAAGTACGTGAAGATGGTCGTATTGACTTGAGACTTCGCAAAGATGGCTTTGACGGAATAGCAGACCAAAGCAGTTTGATTATGCAAAAGTTGGAACAAAATAATGGATTTTTGCCTATTTCTGATAAAAGTAGTCCTGAAGAAATAATGGACTATTTCAATATGAGTAAAAAAACATTCAAGAAACTAATTGGTAATCTATATAGAGAACGAAAAATTAGTATTGATAAAAAAGGAATTCAGAAAACGGAGGAATAATGCTTGAGTTTTGAATTTATTTTATATATTTACGAAATACACAGAAAATTTCTACAAAAAATAGGGATTAGCAACATAAAATCAAAGAATTATGTTTTTTTTTTATAATTATTTTGTAAACCACGTATTTTGTGTATATTTCTAAAAGTTATTCAATTCCTATACATCAAATAGGACAAAACTTGTCTAACTTTATATTATAAAATAAACTAGAAAAATCTAGAAATTTTAGTTCCACTCTAAAGCAGTATAACAATCTTGAACCTGAATGATTATTATAGAGAAATGCTGGAAGGCGAAGTAATTGTATCGTATAAAGGAGCTCCATCACAGCCTCTTTTTGATGGGATTTTGAGCGTAGCGGACGAAAGACTAGCTGCACTTGAATCAAAATCCAAAATTCGAAAAAAAGGTCTATCATATTATGATAGAAGCTCTTCAAAACGTATATCATCACACGCAAGGAGAAGGTGTGCAAAAATCTGAAAGTCCAGAAACAATATTATTTGTGCTTTCTAAAGATAGTACAGGATATACAATTACTACTGGAAATTATATACCTATTTCTCTTGTGGCTACCCTGCAATCACACATTGAACGCATTAATCAGTCTTCTGCCGAACAAATTAAACAACTTTATCGTGAACAACTACACGGAGGAGAAGTTTCTATAAAAGGAGGAGCAGGATTAGGAATAATTGATATCGCACGTCGTTCGGGCGAAAAACTCGTTTATGCTTTTGAAGATACAAGCGAGGATAATTCTTTTTTTAGTTTGAAAGTAAAAGTTTCGGCTTAAACAATATATTTGAATGGAAAATTTTTTCTTAGAAGGCACCAACAAAACACCTCAATTAGATTTTAACTCTAACGAAGGACGCTTCCTTATTTCAGGACGTTCTATTCCAGAAAACTCTATTGAGTTTTATAAACCTCTCTTTGAGTGGCTGGATAATTATATTAGTCAGGCAAAATCAAATACAATTTTGGATGTAAAATTGGAATACTTTAATACAAGTTCTTCCAAATGCTTAGTAGAAATATTTAGAAAGCTAGAATCTCTACAACAAAAAAACGATAATGTACTTATCAATTGGTTTTATGAGGAAGATGATGAAGACATGCAAGAATCTGGAGAAGATTTTCAAGAAATTATTGATGTCAAAATTGTATTAAATCAAATGGAAGAAGAAGATTAAATTTTTCAAATTTTGATTTAATAGGTAATATAAAAATTTGAACTTCATTAAAAAAAGCTATTCTACTTACTTAAAAATAAAGTAAATAGAATAGCTTTTTTTTGCATTTTATGATATAGAGAACACAATTAGGAATAAGAATTAAATAAACTGCTACTTTTAAAGCCATAACTAATTGATATTCAAGTAATTAAATTAGCTACGCTGAATACTTATTTCGTAATTCGTAATTTTTAATTCGTAATTGATCCTTAGGAAGAAGATTTCAACCTTCCATTATCCCAAATTCCTTTCTGTTGTTCTCCATTACTTTTATAAAGTGTTCCTTTTCCAGTCTGTGAATTATATAGCCAGTCTCCAATGTAGTGCTCTCCATTTGGGTAATACATAGCACCTTCTCCATGTCTTTGGTCTTGGTACCATTGTCCTTCATAACGACTTTTGTTTTGATAGTGCATTGAACCTACACCGTGTTTTTGGTTATTTTTCCAACCTCCTGTATATTTGCTAGTATCTGACCACCTATACGTTCCTCTTCCATTACGCATTCCAGCCTTAAAAGCACCTTTGTAATACCCTCCAGAAGCATAATACATAGTTCCCTGACCATCAAATTTTCCACTTTTAAAATTTCCTATATATCTTCCTGCTTCCGAAACCAGCTCTCCATAACCACCTTGACAGTCTCCCGTTTTACAATTTCCTTTTTCAACCGTTACCAAAATATCTTCATCATTTACCTGTACATCTATTCCGTCCATTATTCCATTTTTATCAAATTGAATACGTAAATTAAACTGTTCATCTTTATACAGCCACATCGAACCTGTTCTGTATGTATATTGCTTATAAGGCGAACCCATAATATAAGACACATAATTTTTATCTGAATAAGGCGTAACTTTTTCAGTAAGGGGATGCGAAACTTCTCCAAAACCTGATTTATTAACACCTATTTTATACAAATAACCATACTCATTAAAATAAAAACGTAATTTATTATTATCAAAAACGTATTTGAAATGGTCATAGGCAAGATGTATTTGCTCGTAACCGTCTTTTTGTTTGTTACTGGCAGATTGTATCTCTTCGCTATTTTTGTGTTTTCCCAAAAGGTCGTACAATCCATTTGATGCAAAAAAATCTTGTCCTTTATAATCTCCACCTTCCCAAAACCCTTTTTTTGTTACTCCATTTGTATATACTAATTGTCCTTTTCCATGTCTTTTTCCATCTTTCCATTCTCCTTCATAACGAGAACCATCTCTTTCTACATAAATACCTTCTCCATCTTGGCAATCTCCAGAAATACAATTTTTAAAGCGTAATAAAATACCTCTCAATCTTGATTTTATCCTCGAACCTGTATAATAAAAAACTACTTCGACAGGCAGATTACTATATTCCATATAATTTGCATTGTCTTTTGAGGGTTTTCCTAGTTTTACAATTGTAGAAGATTTTGTGTCATTCCAGACCAAATTTTTTGGAAGTTTGCTAGAGTAAGCCGCAAATCTTTTATCGTTTACAGAATAGGTATCATCATAAAGCATTATTTTGTCAATGATATTGCCTTTATAAAAACCTATTCTAATTCCACTAGTTGGGTAGGTCCATACAGAAGTTGAGCTAAGGGATTCGTCTCTTATTCCTAATTTATTTAAGAAATCTCTTACTAAAGGGTCTGTTTTGGATTTGCCGATAAGTTTGAATAAATTATCTCCATCTACCGTATTGGTAAGCGTATTGGTAAATGTGTTTGGAAGTAGTTTGGTCGCAGAGACAGATTCACAAACCGAAAACAAGAAAAATAGGCACAAAAATATAACTATATTATTTCTTGGTTTAAAACTGAATTTTAAAAATGAGAAAGAATAATTTTTATGTAGTTTTGTATCTAATATATAATAGGTTGAAAAGATTGAAGTAAAGAAAATCAAATTAATAGGATAGATTAGTAAAATAAGGAACGTATAAAGATATATTTTTGATGTACATTTTTTATTCTAACACCTTTATTCACAAAGTGTTATAGAATTTTTTAAGAAAATAATAACTAAGATAAATAAAATTGGTATTGTAATTAAGGTAAACGAAATCAAGTAAAATAAGTTCTATTGACAAAATTTTGTCTTTTCATAGTACTAGAAAGCTAATTTACAAATCCACATAAAATACATAGAAATACAAATTATGTTTACAGGAATTATAGAAGAAATAGGAACGCTAATTTCTATACAAAAACAAGGAACAAATCAAATTTTTGAAATAGAATCCTCTATCTCAAATCAATTGAAAATAGACCAAAGTGTTGCACATAATGGTGTTTGTCTGACAGTTACAGAAGTAGAAAAGGACAGAAACAGACACTTCGTAACTGCCATTGAAGAAACACTTCAAAAGACAGATTTAGGCAAATGGACAACAGGCTCAAAGCTAAACTTAGAACGTTGCATGCCTGCAAATGGTCGTTTTGACGGACATATTGTGCAAGGACACGTTGACCAGACCGCTATTTGCACTAAAGTAATTGATGAGAATGGAAGTTGGCGTTTTTATTTTGAATATGAAGATAAAGGAAACTTTACAGTTCAGAAAGGCTCAATTTGTACAAATGGTGTTAGTCTGACCGTTGTAGATTCAGAAAGTGATGCAAAATCTAAAAAAGGAAGTTTTAGTGTTGCCATTATTCCTTATACCTACGAAAATACTAATTTTCATAAATTAAAAGTAGGTGATACAATTAATCTTGAATTTGATATTGTTGGAAAATATATGAAATTACTTTTTGAGAAACATTTTCAAGAACAATTACGAATTAAAAATTAAAAATTACGAATTTATAGTGATTTTGCTTAACTTTCCATTTGATAGATTTTGTAATTGAAAGTAAATTAATTGTCAATTATAAAACAATCTACTCCTAACCTAAGTAAAAAAATACAAGACCCTATATATATGAATTGTTTAATTGTAGATGATGATGAATTTTCTCGCAACGTAATCAAGCATTTTGTCAATAAAACAGATGGTTTGACTGTCCTTGAAGAGACCGATAATGCTGCCGATGCCTTCACAATCATCAAAACTAAAGAAATTGATATTGTTTTTTTAGATGTTGAGATGCCTGAAATGACAGGACTTGACCTTATGAAAACGCTTGATGATATGCCACAAATTATTTTGGTTACTTCTCGTGCAAGCTATGCTGTTGAGGCTTTTGAGCATAATGTAACTGATTATTTGGTAAAACCAGTTAATTACCCTCGTTTCTTGAAAGCTGTTGGAAAGGCAGAAGCCAATCTTAAAGCATCAAATGTAACAGTAGAAAATCAAGACGAAGTATTTATAAAGGCTGATAATAAGATTGTTCGTCTGCGTTTGAGTGATGTTTTCTTTATTGAGGCATTATCTGATTATGTAATTATCAATACAGATAAGCGAAAGTATATTATTCATTCGACAATGAAAGGTTTGGAGAAAAAATTACCTGAATCTGATTTTATACGTGTTCATCGTTCGTATATCGTCAATTTTACCAAAATCACAAGTATTGAGGATACTAGTGTAGTAATGCCTACCAAAACAATTCCGATTGGTGCATCTTATAAAACTCGTTTTATGAAAAAGCTGAATTTATTGTAGAATAGTGTAGAAAATTATTTTAAATTTGAAAAAACCGATTTGATAGAAAATTATCAAATCGGTTTTTTGTTTTGAAACAAGATTCTAAATTGTACTGACAGAACTAAACATATTCTTAGCCAAGCTAGACAATGTATTATTCTCTTCTCTAAAAACCATCCATTCATACAAAAATTCTTTTCCAATAATATGTGCTCCAACCCTGCATTTGGCTTGACTAAGTAGAAGTATTCTTTCAAAAAGAGCTACATGACGATTACTAACACAAAAAAGATAATCAAACTCAGTAGAAATAAATTTTTGTACTGCTACTACATCCATATTTCCATTCCAATCCATTTGTTTGAAATTAACTAAGAAATGATGATACGGAACTTGTATTTGTTCTTTTATTTTTTTGGTTTGGAATAAGATAACTTCCACTTTTTTGTTATCTTTTTGTAGTTCTTTTAGTATTGGGCTAATTTGTTGGGCATCTTCTGCACTCTCAATAGACAACAAAATACCGAAACGCTCTGCCTCTTTGTAAGGTAGCGTATAATGTCTGGAAGTTGAAGGACGAAGTTGCTTGTTCTTACGACTGACCAAATAATTTTTGATAGGGTAAAATAGATTATTCATTTACAGATAACGCTGATAGATTCTAAAAAATTGCTATTCCTTCTTATTTTGAAGTTGGCTAGTTTATCAACTTTATTTGTTTGTAAAATGTTATGAGCCAGTGTATCGGAGACTATCTTAAACTTTTTTCACTTCCTCTCTAGCTCGTGTAAGAGCTACATAAAGTGTATTTATTTCTTCATTAATATTCTGTTTTCGTGCATCAGAAATTGGTTTTCCTGTTTTGGTTTCTATACTTTTCAAAATCTGTTTTTCACTCACAAAATCATTTAAGAGATAGACGCTATCCCATTCTAATCCTTTTCCTTTGTGTGCCGTTGTGAAGGTAATATCTGCTTTATGAGGTTCTGTGATTCGGTTTTGAAGCCTATCTAAAATATTTGGAAGCTCATTTCCATATTTTTTTACGAGTTCTACCAATCGTTTGAGTGAACGGTCTTGAGAAGCTGCTGCCGTTTCTTCAATTTGTTTCCAGTCGTGCCAAAACGTTTTTTTACGTGTCGCTTTATTATTTAAGTTTACTAATTGAGAAATAGAAGAACCATCATCTAGCTTTAAATACTGCTCAAAATCTCCTTCAAAGGCTACCGAACTTACTTTTTTAGACTCAAAAAGCCATTCTATTGCTGTCTGAATTAATCCTAAATGCGTTCTGGCTATTACTGCGTGTGTTTTCTTTTTATTATTTTCTCCATTATCCTGACCAATTGGATTTGAATAAATTTCACGAGGAATCATTTCAAAATTACCAACTTCAAAATCTGGATAAACGTGTTTTTTCCAAGCTATTACTTCCTTTGCATAATCAGTAACAGCAGCAGGACAACGAAAACTTTTTTGAAGATTTAATGTTGGAAAATCTGTGTTTGAAAGCGAATTAATAGCACTTCTCCACCCATAAATCTGTTGATGCTCATCGCCTACAATCAGTTTTGTAGCGTCTTGATTCATAAAAATATCCAACATGACAGGAGAGGCATCTTGACCTTCATCAAACAAAATCCATTCAAAGGAAAGTTTGGGATTTGATAATTGATATTTTTTGAGATAAAAATCGTGTGTAATCGGAACTTTTGTATCGCTCATTTTATTGAAGAGCCATTTCACTTGAGCTTCTAATTGGTCATAATTTTTTTGTGCAAAAGAAAGTCCTTTTCTGGGTGTGAGCTTTTCGGTATAATCTAAATCTGAAATTCTTTTGTGGGTACTCTGACAAAAGGTATCAAAAAAATCTTTGGTATGGCGAGCCAAAAGATAACTGTTTGTGGCGTCAGAAGCTGATAAATGAAAATAGTTTTTGATAGATGTAAGCGACAAATCCATAATCAAAGGAGGCGTTTTTTTCCTAAAAAGACTTCTATATGCCAAAGAATGAGCCGTTTCTACCCAAAGCGTCGGAATATCATTTTGATTATTCAAACGTAACTTTCTCAAAATCTCTTCTTTTATAGCTCTATTAAAAGCTAGATACAACATAAAACCTTCGCCTTCTCGTTTTTTGGCGTATTCCAAAAGGGTAGTCGTTTTTCCAGAACCAGCCACAGCTTCTACCTTCAAATCATTTTCTGATTCTATTATAGATTCTTGTTGGGAAGTAAAGTTACTTTGTATGTTGTTTTGTACGTTCATATTTTTATTTTTCACACGCTAAAGCGTATGTTACACTTTTATACAATATTACTTTGAAGAGTGAGCTACATAATTCTAAAAACTCTTGCCGTTGTCGGTGTCTCCACCGACGACAATCCGTATAAAACTAAAAACTCATTCGTGAAAGTGGTGCAACGGTCTGATTACTAAATTCTTTTTTCAAATATTTATAATGTGCAGCCATTGCAATCATGGCAGCATTATCAGTGCAATATTCCATTTTTGGAATAAAAATATCCCAGTTTTTTTCTTGTCCTAACTCTGTCATTCTTTTTCGAAGCTCCGAATTAGCAGAAACTCCGCCAGCAATTGCAATTTGATTAATTCCTTTTTGTTCGGCTGCCTGAATAATTTTTCTAAGTAGCGTTTGAACGAGTGTATGTTGAACCGTCGCACAAATATCATTTATATTTTCGGTAACAAAATTCGGATTTTTCTTTTCTTGTTTTTTTATAAAATAAAGAATTGCCGTTTTGAGTCCAGAAAATGAAAAATCAAGATTTGGCAAATCTACTTTTGGCAAACCATACTCCTGAACGGTTCCTTTTTGTGCTAATTTATCAATCTCAACTCCACCGGGATAAGGCAAACCCAATATTTTGGCAGTTTTATCAAAGGCTTCTCCAACGGCATCGTCTTGTGTCGTTCCGATGACTTCCATTTCTAAATAATCGTTTACCAAAACAATCTGTGTGTGTCCACCCGAAACAGTCAAACACAAAAACGGAAATTTTGGCTTTGGATTGTCAATAAAATGAGCCAATACATGAGCCTGCATATGATTGACTTCAATAAGTGAAATTTCCAAACTTAACGCCAATGATTTTGCAAAAGCTGTCCCAACAATGAGCGCACCCAAAAGACCTGGACCACGAGTAAAAGCAATCGCATCTAATTCTTTTGTTGTAATTTGAGCTTCTTTTAAGGCTTCCATCACAACAGGAACAATATTTTGCTGATGAGCTCGGGAAGCAAGCTCTGGAACAACGCCACCATAAGAACGATGAATTTCTTGTGTAGCAATCAAATTACTTTTTACTTGTCCATCTACAATTACAGAAGCCGAAGTTTCATCACAACTTGACTCAATAGCTAGTATTTTTATCATATTTTTGTACTTGTCGCTCGTGAGGACACGAGCAACGGTTGTATGTAGTAAAAACTTTGCCATTGCTCGTGTCCTCACGAGCGATTTATACGAGAAAAATGAACCATTCAAAAATAAAATCAATAGTAGATTCCGTCAAAAGTCCAATTCATTCCAGAATTGCACCTACACCTTCAGGTTATTTACACAAAGGTAATGCTTTTTCTTTCCTCTTAACGTGGATTTTGGTAAGAAAAACAGGAGGAACGCTTACTTTACGCATTGACGACATAGATAAAAACAGAAAACGAAAGGAATATATAGAAGATATTTTCGAAACGCTTCATTTTTTAGGAATTGATTGGGACAGAGGAGCAAAGAATGAAACTGATTTTGAAGCTAATTATTCACAACATCATTTTTTAGAAATCTATCAAAAAGAAATTGAAATTTTGAAAAGTAAAAAGGCTGTTTTTGAATGTACTTGCTCTCGTTTAGAAATTCGGAATAGAAACTTTGAAAATCAAACTAATAATTATGATGGCTTTTGTTTGGATAATTTAGATGCAAATTCGGATACAAAAACTCAAAAAAAACCTGCTCTTCGACTAAATACCAATTATTTTACCAAAAAAATTATTTCAATTAATGATTATTTTGGTACTAATTCTAGTATAGATATTTCGACAGAAATACCTTTTTTTGTAGTTCAGACAAAGAATAAATTACCAGCTTATCAGCTTGTTTCCTTAATTGATGATTGTAGAATGGATATTAATTTTGTGGTAAGAGGAAAAGATTTGATTAATTCTACGGCAGCACAGTTAGTTATAGCAGAAATTTTAGAAAAAAAATTATTTTTACAAACTACTTTTCTACATCATAATTTGATTAAAGACAAGGAAGGAAACAAAATTTCTAAATCAGCAGGAAATAAATATGATAATTTTTCGATAAAATATTTTAGAGAGAACGGAGGAACTAGAGAGCAATTTCTGAAGCAGTTTTGTAGGTGGATAGGAATAGAAGAAAAGCAGAATTTACAACAGATTTTAGATGTACTTTAATTGACTTCTTATCAATAGAGATGTATTATTTTCTGTTAAATCAGAATTTTGAAAAAAGATTGATTATATTTAATTTTATTCACAAAAATTATACTTTTGTGTTTTGGTGTATTACCTGTTTTTGAGAAAATCACTATTGATTATGATTAGAATTTACTGCCTTTTGGGTTTTTGTATAGTATTATTTTTTACAGAAATAACTCGTTCTTATAGTCAAAAAATAGCTTCTGACTCTACTATTCGACACGCCTTTGAATCAAATTTACAAGAACTTTTAGATGAAGAGGTAGATTATGAAAACTTGTGGTCAAATGCACGAGTAATGACAGCCAGTAGAAGTAGCGAACGCATTGAAACTGCACCAGCAACGATTTATGTAATTACAGACCAGCAGATAAGACAGCGTGGTTATACTTCTTTAGAGGATGTTTTGGGAGATATTCCAGAAATTGAAATCCAACAAAAAGCAAATACCTATACCAATAGTTATTATTCTATTCGTGGAATTGGTGGAAACGAGCGTTTTGTAATTCTGCAAGATGGAATTAGAATTAGCTCAATTACAGGTGTTTTTCATCCTATTCAGCATAATTTTGCTATCTATCATGCCAAACAAATTGAGGTAATTTTAGGACCCGCTTCTGCTCTTTATGGTGCAGATGCTTTTTCAGGAATTATAAACATAATTACCAAAAACGGTGCAGAAATAAAAGGAGCAGAAATAAACTCTTCTTTTGGTAGATTCAATACGGCTGATAACTCATTTGTTGCGGGTGCAGCAATTAAGGATATTTCAGTTATGATTTATGGAAAACAGTATTATTCAGCCGAACCTAATTTCCCAGAATTTTATGCAGATGATTTTGATTGGTACAACAATCGTTATAGCACAAATGGAGAAGTTCTGACGAGCCAATTTGTTCCTGATGCCACAACAATTGTAGATATAGAGCCTTTCGCAATGCCTACACAAGCCTATAATTTTGGAGCAAAAATAGGAGTTGGGGATAATTTTGTGGTTGGTTTTACGCACCACGAGCAAGTTCATTCCAGTTCGGTATCTAGCCTTCCAGAGTATTCTCTTTATACTAAAAATACAGTTTATGGTACTAATTTATCAAATATCTATGCTTCTTTTCAGAAAGAAATAGATAAGTTTTATATGAGAAGTATTGCCTCATTCAATAATTTTACACTTGATAAAAATTCTAATTTTGAGAATGTATATTCAGGTTATCAAACAGTTTATAAATATGCTTCTGAATCAGCTTTTCAGTTAGACCAACAGTTTCAGTACTTTTTTACAGAAAATACAAATCTTACTGTTGGTTTATTGTACCAAAATGCAAAAGCACTTCCACAAACAGGCGATTTGCCCTTACCTTATGATCCAAACATTCCAGAATCCTCTTATCAGCAGTATTATGCAGGTACAAATTTAACAGACTCTTTAGGAAATGATTTGACTATTTTTCAAGATTTTTATTGGACACAATATCAAAATTATGGAATTTATACTCAATTCAAAACCAACCTTTCAGAACGTCTGTACATGACTTTGGGAGCTCGTTATGATTACAATACTCGTTATAAAGGAGCATTTAATCCTCGTCTGGGTCTTGTTTTTTTACCTGATGAGAAATTCACTATCAAACTTTTGTATGGAGAAGCATTTTTAGCTCCTTCTAATCAAAAAACGTTTCAGCATTTCGGAAGTTTTGTTCCTGTAACAAATGACAATAATCAAACGACTAATTTTATTTTGCCTTTCTTTCATCTTCCAAATCCAGAACTCCGACCAGAAAGAAACCGAACTATTGAACTAAATACTTCTTATCTACCTATTGCAAGTCTGCGTTTCAATGCTGATATTTATCATAATACGCTTACTAATGTAATTGTAGATGAAATTCAGTTTGGCAAATCGTTTAAAGGAATAGAAGTAGAGGCTGCCGAAATACCAACCAATCAAGGTAATGCAACTACGTATGGAGGAACTTTGCAAGCCATGTATTATAAAAAAATTGGAGTTTTTACCCTCCGAACAAACTTAGCTTATTCTTATTCTGATGGAACGCTAAATGGCAGACAGCTTCCTCTTAGTGCCATGCACACCTTGCGATTACTGGGAGAATTTTCTTACAAAAACTTCGATTTTACGCCTTCCATAGTATATAGAAGCACTTCTTATCATACCACTTTTGAAGATGATGAAGGAAATGCTATTGGAAATGATCCTTTTGGGGTAGTTTCTCTATATGCTGGTTATCACATCAAAGAAAACTTTACGTTTTTTACTCGTTTGAGAAATTTATTAGATACTCGTTATTATAATACGTCTTCTCAAAATGCAACCTATTTTGTAGGTGTTCCACAAGACCCTTTTAGATGGAATATAGGTTTTAATTGGAGTTTTTAAATAATTAGTGATTAGTGATTAGTGATTAGTGATTAGTGATTAGTTGGCAATTTCATTTTAGATAGATTGTTGTATTCTGTACCTTTTTTTCTCTTAAAATTCTGTGGTTACTATCTATTTCATTCTATCTTTGTATTCAATTCTAATTTCTGAATTCTAACTTCTGAATTTGTTTACTATGATAGACAAAATTATTCCTTTTGATGCAGGACTTTTACTAACAATTATATTAATTCTAATTGTTGCAGGAATTGCTTCTCGTTTGGCAAAATCAGCAATTAATAAGTATCTGAGAAATATTGCAGATTCTCAAGAATCAAAGGATTACGATAATGCTACTCGCCTTCGTTTCTTCAAAAATGGCGTAAATTTCATTATTGTAATTACAACTCTTTTAACCATTACTTATACTCTTCCTTCATTGCGTGCACTTGCTGTTACACTTTTTGCAGGTGCTGGTATTTTTGCTGCTGTTGTTGCTTTTGCCTCACAGGCAGCTCTTAGTAATATTATAAGTGGTGTTTTTATAGTTTGGTTTAAGCCTTTTAGAGTAGGAGATATTGTGATGGTAGGCACTCATTTTGGTACGGTAGAAGACATTACATTACGTCATACGGTAATTAGAGGATTGGAAAACAAACGAATTATTATTCCAAACTCCAATATTAGTAGTGATGTGATTACTAATACTACCATAACAGACCCAACTACAAATCGTTTTGTGGAAATTTGGATTACCTATGATGCCGATTTGAAAAAGGCAATGTTCATTATGGAAGAAGAAGCAATGAAACATCCTTTTATGATTGATGGAAGAACGCTAGAAGAAAAATTAAATGGTGAACCTATCGTTTTGGTAAGACCAACAGGAATGGACGAGAGAGGAATAAAAATAAGAGCAAGCGTTTGGTCAAAAGATTTTGCAACTTCCTTTGATATGTATTGTGATTTGATTAGAGAAATAAAGTACCGTTTTGATGAAGAAGGTATAAAAATAGGTGTTCCTCATCGTTATTTGAGCCAAAACACAAATTCGAATTCAAATTTACATTTTGAGAAGGATATAGAAAAAATGTTATCTACACTCAGAAAAAAGAAATCTGAAAAACCAGAGGAAGAGTAAGCAAAACATTTATTAGTAGAGCTTGTTAATGAAATAAGAAGACTTTTGAAAGAGAAGTTAAAAAAAATAAGATTTAATTCTTGGCATCAAATTTTCATATATCTTATTGATTGAATAAAAGGTTCAGTCATTTTGGCATATTAAAAATTTTGATTAAAATAGTTTTAATTCAAAATCAGCCAATATGTCATATTTTTATATTGAAATGCTTTATTTACATTTTGGTTTATAATTTGAATAATATAAGTCAAATGTAACTACGGATAATGTCATTAGTGGTAACATTTATTTAAAGAATCCTTTTATAATTTATTCCTTAATAACTTAAATTTTTATTATTATGACACTTATTAAGTATAGACCGAGCAATTCATTTTTGCCTTCTGCATTTTCAGAGTTTTTTGATCAAGATTTTATTTCTAATGGAATGCACAGATTTAGTTCAGAGCTTTCAATGCCAGCCGTAAATATTAGTGAAAACGAAAACGAACATATCATTGAGGTTTCGGCAGCAGGTTTCGAAAAAGACCAATTCAACATTGAAATAGAAGATAACAAACTCACTATTTCGGCAGAGATAAAGGAGGAAAGAGAAGAAAAGTCGGATGACGACACAACAGCAAAAGAAGATAAGAAACAAAATTATTATACTCGTCGTGAGTTCCGTTCGTCTTCATTCAAACGCTCATTTACACTTCCTAAAAATGTGGATGGCGAAAACATCGCAGCTTCTTATGAAAACGGGGTTTTGAAACTTACTCTTTCAAAGAAAGCCGAAGTGATAAACAAGAAAAAAGTGAGTATTTCATAGTTTCTATTGAGCAAATTATCAATAGAAAGAAATACAGATGAAAATATATAGACAATTTTAAAATATTAAAGATCAACAGTAGTTAAGTTGTGAAATCCAAAAGAACCGTTTCCTTGAAACGGTTTTTTTGTTCGATTTTTGTTTGTTACTTATTCTCTTATTTGTTTATAAAGAAGCAAATAGATATTTTACCTTTTTACAGAACTACTAATAAAAAACTTCAAAATGACTTTAGAAGAAGCTCAAAAAACAGTTGATGACTGGATAAATAAGTTTGGAATTCGGTATTTTAATGAACTCACAAATATGGCAATGCTAACCGAAGAAGTAGGAGAAGTAGCCCGAATTATTGCCCGAAAATATGGCGAACAGTCTTTTAAAGAATCTGATAAAGACAAAGAGCTTTCCGATGAATTAGCTGATGTTCTTTTTGTGGTTATTTGTTTGGCAAATCAAACAGGCGTAAATTTGACAGATGCTTTACAGAAAAATTTAGATAAAAAGACAAAACGGGATAGTACAAGACATAAAGAAAACAGGAAGTTACAATAACTTCAATTTTGAAAATACTTATTCTACTAACAATCTACTTTTATGAATCGCTATTCAGCGAATTTTTTTATTTTTTCCTCCCTTTTTTTATCAAAATTCATTTACAAGCGTATTTTTAAAGTAAAGTTTATGAATACCTATTTTTGTGTGTTTTGGTTTGTTTGTTTTTATTTTTTAGCTTTTTCTTTACCTGCACAAGAATTATTTTTGACAGCGAAATACAATCAAAACGGAATTACAGACCCAGATTATACAAGTAACGAATGGAGAATTGATGCTATTGAAGGTAGTTTTTTGTATGTTTTGTTTAATCAGGAAAAAGAAATCAAAGACCCTAAATTATATCTTTTTATAGATAGAAAAGTTGTTTCTGAAAAGGAAGGCGAAACAGAAGAACGCTTCGAGGAATACGATAATAAGAAAATTTATATCAATAGAAAGCGAAATTGGGCAGTTATTCAATATACTTTTTTACAAGCAGGAATTTATAGAGTTTCAATGGCTGATGCTGATAAAAAAATTCTTGTTTCTAAAGAAATTACGATTAGTTACAAATCAAAAATAGTATTTAGTGATGCTTTGAATGAAGATAATTTGCCTTTATCAAATCAGAAAAATTTCAAATTAGAAAAAGCAAAACAAGGAATCTATATTTTTATAAAAGATGAAACTACCTTCAATTCAGAATCCTTAAAAGTAGTAATTGAAAAGCAGGATAAAACAGGAAGTTATCAAAAATATACAGAAGAGACTTTTTTTATAGATAAAGAGCTTCGTTTTTCATTTTTCGAACAATCTTTTGAGCTAAAGGGAACCTTTCGTATTTCTGTTTTTAAGGAAGAAGAGGAATTACTGACAGTTGGTTTCTTGAAAGTTTTGTAAATCAATAGTATTGCATAAAAATTCATAATTCAAATTACTAATCTTTATAAGAAAGTCTAAAAACTGTATCTTAGAAACAATTACAAATTAGAAATTACGACCTGCCAAAGCAGCGAAGCTAACTACGAATGTAATTATCTAATAACTAGTGATTTATAGTTTAAGAACGTTTCTTTTTACTACTTTATTAATTTCCATTTTTAGTCTTCCAAAATTAGTTTCTTCTATTTATGCCTTCTACTTATTCTACCCATTTATTAGATTTTGCGAAAACTAATCAGTTTTCTGGTCTTTTTTTAGATTACATTTCTCAAAAAGAAGAATTAAGAGAATTTTATGGAAATCTACCTCAATTAGAAGACTTTGAAAAACAGATTAGTTTAAAAAATAATAATTTTGATAAAGCTAAGAGAGATGTTTTGGTAAAAGCTCTGCACAATCAATATCAGAATACAGAAAATCCACCAACAGAAACAATAAATTTATTAGAAAAAGAAACTACTTTTACAATCACGACAGGTCATCAACTCAATATTTATACAGGAACACTTTATTTTCATTACAAAATACAGACAGTAATCAATGCTTGTAAAATCTTAAAGGAAAAGTACCCAAAATATGATTTTGTGCCTGTTTATTGGATGGCAAGCGAAGACCACGACTTAGAAGAAATTGCTTCTTTTAATATGTTTGGTAAGAAATATACATGGCAAACTGACCAAAAAGGAGCAGTTGGAAGAATGAATACAAAAGGTTTGAGTGATTTGGGGTTTAAGGAAGAAAAAGCAAAAGAGTTAGGTAAATTCTATAAAGAAGCCGAAATGAAAGGCGAAAACTTAACGCAAGCAACACGAAATATTGTTCATTCATTGTATCAAAAAGATAGTTTAGTTATTTTAGATGGAGATGATAAGGACTTAAAAAGGTTATTTATTCCAATTATAAAAAACGAATTAAAAACTCAAAACAGCCATTTATACATTGAAGAAAGTAGTAAGAAATTGAATGAGTTAGGATATAAAACGCAGGTTGTACCAAGAGAAATAAATCTTTTTTATTTAGGAGATAATTTGAGAGAACGAATCGTAAAAAATGAAACTAGTCAAAATAATGAGAATAATTTTGAAGTTTTAGATACAGATATTACTTTTTCAGAAAGCGAAATAATGGAATTGGTAGAATCAAATCCAGAAAAATTTAGTCCTAATGTTGCTCTTCGTCCTGTTTATCAAGAAATTATTTTGCCTAATCTTTCTTATACAGGAGGACCAGGAGAGTTGGCATATTGGTTACAATTAAAATCTATGTTTGATTATTTTAAAGTAGATTTTCCGATACTTTTACCTCGTAATTTTGTATTATTTATTCCTAAAGTTATTCATCAAAAAATGAATAAGACAAACCTTTCTTTTTCAGCTATTTTTAATTCTTTTGATGATTTGAGAATAGACTATGCTACGCAATATGCAGAAAACGACGTTTTGTTAGAAAATGAAAGAAAGGAAGTAGAAAGTATTTTTGATAAAATAGAATCAAAATCTACAAAATCTATCAATACAGCAGATATTTCTCTACAAAAATCTATTGCAGGCGAAAAACATAAAGTACTAAAACGAATAGAACATATTTCTAAAAAGCTAAGAAAGGCAGAAGAGCGAAAATTATCAGATGCTATTAATCAAATCAAATCTATAAAAGAAAATCTATTTCCAAATGGTAGTTTACAAGAAAGGCACGACAATTTTTTGAGCTTTGTAATTAATGATGAAGACTTTTTGGATAAAGTTCAAGAAAAACTAAATCCTTTTGATTTACGTTTTATGATTGTAACAGAGTAAAATTACTGTATCTCAGACTTCCCAGTCTAACAAAAAGCAACAGACTGTGAAGTCTGTTATGCAATTTATAACAAACTGTTATTCAATTCATTAAACTTTCAAAACCTTTATCATTTCACAAAGTATTATAAAAGAAATATGTATTTTTGTAAAATTGTAATTAACAGTTTCCAAGCTCTCATACAAAACAAGAAATTAATTCAAAAAAAATATAAAAATGAACACCACCTTAGAACATAATCCAACGCACAAAAACGGGCACTATACACCATCTGAAAAATCTAGCATTACTCCAAAAACTACAAACGACCAGTTCGTTTCTCCAGATTTTTATGCTTTAGATTCATTACTTACAGAAGAACAAAAATTGATTCGTGATTCGGTTCGTGAATTTATAAAAAAAGAAGTTTCTCCAATCATTGAAGAATGTGCAGACAAACATATTTTTCCTACTTGGTTAGTTCCTAAGTTTGGGCAAATTGGTTGTTTTGGTCCTTCTATTCCAGAAGAATACGGAGGAGGAGGAATGGATTACATTTCGTATGGTTTGATTATGCAAGAAGTAGAGCGTGGCGATTCGGGAATGCGTTCGATGGCTTCTGTGCAATCTTCACTCGTTATGTACCCAATTTATAAGTTTGGAAATGAAGAGCAACGTGAAAAATATTTACCTAAATTAGCGACTGGCGAATGGTTAGGTTGTTTTGGACTTACAGAACCCAATCACGGTTCTAATCCTTCGGGAATGCTTACCAACATTAAAGATATGGGCGACCATTATCTTCTAAATGGCTCAAAAATGTGGATTACCAACTCTCCAGAAGCTGATGTGGCTGTTGTTTGGGCAAAAAATGAAGAAGGACGTATAAAAGGTGTAATTGTAGAAAAAGGAATGGAAGGTTTTTCTGCACCAGTTATTAAGGATAAATGGTCGCTTCGTGCAAGTGTTACGGGCGAACTTGTTTTTGATAATGTAAAAATTCCGAAAGAAAATATTTTACCAAATAAAGATGGATTAGGCGCACCCATGATGTGTTTGGATTCGGCTCGTTATGGTATTTCTTGGGGTGCTTTGGGTGCTGCAATGGATTGTTATGATACAGCTCGTCGTTATGCTGGGGAACGTATTCAGTTTGGTAAGCCTATCGCTTCGTTCCAATTAATTCAGAAAAAACTAGCTGAAATGCTTACTGAAATTACGAAGGCACAGCTTTTAAGTTGGAGATTAGGAACGCTTATGAATGAAGGAAAAGCAACGACTGCACAGATTTCGATGGCAAAACGCAACAATGTAGAAATTGCGATTAATATCGCTAGAGAAGCTCGTCAGATTTTGGGTGGAATGGGAATTACAGGAGAATATCCAGTGATGCGCCATATGGCAAACCTTGAGTCTGTCTTGACCTACGAAGGAACACACGATATTCATCTGCTTATCTTGGGAAGAGAAATTACAGGAATTCCTGCTTTTGAATAAATAATGGTTAAAATATGTCGCTCGTGAGGACATGAGCAACGGTAAGATTTAATTCCATAAAATTCGATGGAATTAAAATAAAAAAGAATAATTTTATTTGAGAATTAAGTAAACCACTTAGAGAATCTAAAAAATGATTTTTTAAGTGGTTTTTTGTTTTTACAACTAATTTTATAAATTTCGTAATCCTATAAAAACATACTAATTTGTCAATACAATCATAAATTATTATACTTATTTGTGAATAGCATTTTTATTTATCGCTAATTTTTTAATCTGCTTTTCAAAATCCGAATTTATCTTTTGAGTTCTACTAAAAATAAATTAAAATCCAAATTTACGTTTCAAATAAGGCTCAATCGTTTTGCTTGTCGAAAGTAATAAATGAATTTTTCGTAATACAGCTTCACTAACATTTCCTACTGCTCTATGAGGATTATTTATAAGAAAATCTATTACATTTTGTCTATTGAACACTCTAATTTCAGAACAATTAACATAGCTATCATATTCTAAAAAAGAGTGATTTTCTTTATCAATAATTACGTGCAAACTCTTCAAATAAGGAGTTGGAAATTTATTTTCATTTATTTCTGTATTTATGGTAACGTAAGCCAATATATGTTCCTCTTCATTTTTCGAAACGATGAGAATATATTTTGGATAATTTAATTCAAAATCTTCTATTTCAATCAAAATAGCCTTACCAATATCAATATTTCGTTCGGCAAAATTACGTCTTAAATCATCAGGGAATAAATTACCTAAACTCATCTTAATTCAATACTTTCGTTCATAATTTGTTGATTTATATAACTCAAAAGAGTAGAATTTGCTCCTGCTGCTTTTGCCATATCCAAATATCCAATAACCCAATTTGATTTGTTGTAAGCAGAGTCATGAGATTTTTCTGTAAGTTCTTTGAAAGATAAATTTTTATTTTCTTCAATAGATTCTACCAAACATTCAATATCCGATTCAGATAAATAATCTAGGTTAGCTTCTTTTAACGATTTTACAAAATGTCGATTGTATTTTGCTACTATTTCTTCCCAGCCTTCCATATTTTCATCTACAATATTTTTCACAAAAGAAGGAACAGGTCCATATTGCATTTTGAGATAGGTATCGCCAAAAATGGGACGACCAAACTTTAATAGATGCTTTTGATCTGCAAAATAAAGTATTTTATAAATTTTGTGAGCATCTGCTTTTTCTAGCTTTTCTACTACAAATAAAAGACTATTTGCTGCTTTTTCTTTGTTCAAATTAAACTCTTTCATACATATTCTTTTTTACTTTTAGGTTTCAAGTAGGTAACGTTATTTCAATTTGAAAAGTTTATGTAGAATTTTATAACTTATTCTTTGAATGTATCTATTATTCAAGTGTGTTCCAAAATGGAACATACTGAATTATTTCAATATTTCTCATAGCTTCTTCGTCCGTTTGAACTTGTGCAATTTTTGCACAAGTTGCTTTTTATTTAGTATTCAAACAAAAAACCACCTAAAAAACGAATTTTTAGGTGGTTTCAAAATGTAGCGTACACTTTTGTGCGATTATTTACAATTCAATTTAGCTCCCACAAGATAAACAATCCTCATCGTCTAACGAACAGGCTGCTCCACCTAAACCGTCTTTTAATTGCTCTTCTTGTGCTTGTCCGTTTTGGCGTTTATGAATTCTAGCCAAGGCTAAGATTTGACTGTTCTTCCATATCCATATTCCCAGCCATTTCTACTACTTCCTCACTACTTTTGGCAATTACCTGTTCGGCTTTTGCTTTAGTTGCCATATCTTTACCTATCTGCTTTCCAACTTCTAAGGCATCTTTATCAACCGTAAACTTAATTGCATCAGCAGCAGCTTTTGTACGAAGGTAATACATACCCGTTTTCAAACCTCGTTTCCAAGCGTGGAAGTGCATAGAAGTAAGTTTTCCGAAAGTAGGGTTTTGAATATGAACATTCAAACTCTGACTTTGGCAGATATAAGCTCCTCTATCAGCCGACCTATCAATAATGGTACGCTGACTAATTTCCCAAACCGTCTTGTAAATTTCTTTTAATTCTTGAGGAATACGCTTGATATTTTGAACCGAACCGTTTGCCGAAATAAGCTCGTTTTTCATTTGGTCGTCCCACATATCAATTTCTATCAAATCCTTCAAAAGATGTTTGTTTACCACAACAAATTCTCCTGATAAAACTCTACGAACATAAATATTAGACGTATAAGGCTCAAAACATTCGTTATTTCCCAAAATCTGCGAAGTCGAAGCGGTTGGCATCGGTGCAAGTAAAAGCGAATTTCTAGCTCCATGTTTCACTACTTCACTTCTAAGTTCTTCCCAATTCCAACGTCCAGAATGATAATCTTCATCTACATTCCACAAATCGAATTGAAACTGTCCTTTCGATAATGGACTGCCTTCAAAACTTTCATAGGCTCCTTCTGTGATTGCCAAATCTTTAGAAGCCGTCATGGCAGCAAAATACATCGTTTCGAAAATTTCTTTATTTAACGCAGCAGCTTCTTCTGACTCAAAAGGCATACGCAATAAAATAAAGGCATCAGCCAAACCCTGTACACCCAGTCCAATTGGACGGTGACGGAAATTAGAACGACGAGCTTCTTCTATTGGATAATAATTTCTATCAATAATACGGTTTAGATTAACAGTTGCTTGATACGTAACATCATAAAGAATTTCATGATTGAACTCTAAACCAGTTCCATCTTCTTTTTCCATTACAAACTTTGGAAGTGCAATACTCGCCAAATTACAAACTGCTACTTCATCAGGCGCAGTATATTCCATTATTTCAGTACAAAGATTACTTGATTTTATTGTACCTAAATTTTTCTGATTGGACTTATTATTTGCGTGGTCTTTATAAAGCATATAGGGAGTTCCCGTTTCTATTTGTGCTTCTAAGATAGCAAACCAAAGTTCTTGCGCTCTAATTGTCTTTCTTGCTTTTCCTTCTGCTTCGTATCTTAAATACAGTTCTTCGTGTTCGCTTCCATGACAATCTGACAAACCTCTAGCTTCATTCGGACAGAAAAGCGACCATTCGCCATCATCTTGAACACGTTTCATAAATACATCTGAAATCCATAAAGCATAAAACAAATCTCTTGCTCGTGCTTCTTCTTTACCATGATTTTTCTTCAAATCTAAAAACTCAAAAATATCTGCATGCCAAGGTTCTAAATAAACAGCAAATGCTCCTTTACGCTTATTTCCACCTTGATCAATATATCTTGCCGTATCATTAAATACTTTTAGCATTGGCACAATTCCGTTTGAATAGCCATTTGTACCACGAATATATGAACCTGTTGCACGAACATCATGTATGCTTACACCAATTCCACCAGCCGATTGAGAAATTTTTGCACACTGCTTCAAAGTATCATAAATTCCATCAACACTATCTTCTTGAACTTGTAATAAAAAACAAGAAGACATTTGAGGTTTTGGAGTTCCCGAATTAAAAAGTGTTGGAGTAGCATGTGTAAACCAACGCTCAGACATCAAATGATAGGTTTTGATGGCTGCATCAATATCAGCACCATGAATTCCTATCGAAACACGCATTATCATTTGTTGGGGTCGCTCAGTTACTTTTCCACCCAGACGCAAAAGATACGAACGCTCCAAAGTCTTGAAACCAAAATAATCATATTCGTAATCTCTACCATAATCAATGGCTTGGTTCAGGACGTGAGCATACTTACGAACTACTTGTGCCACTTCTTCAGAAATAAGTCCTGCTGGTTCATTCGTTTTTGGGTCTATATAATTATAAAGCTCTTCAATCGTTTCTGAAAAGGCATCTTTTGTTTCTTTATGGAGATTTGAGATAGCAATTCTGGAAGCCAAGAATTGTATAATCTGGATGAACAGTCGCCATTGTAGCTGCTGTTTCTGCTGCTAATTCGTCTAATTCTATTGTCGTTACGTTGTCATAAAGTCCTGCCAAAACTTTATAGGTAATTTCTTGAGGTTTGATATAACGACTATCCAAATTATCACAAAGCCTTTCTATTCTGGCTGTGATTTTTTGCATTATCACTTCTTCTTTTCTGCCATCTCGCTTGATTACGTACATATCTTTTCTTGTGTTTATTAAAAGTGAATATTTTTATAAAGTACGCATTTTTATTAAAGCTTACCTCATTTATAATGAGCTAAATTGTAAAACACGTCATCAAATTTTGTTACAAAAGTAAGCATCTTATTTTAGAACTGACTTGTTCAAAGTAGAGAAACTAAACTGCGAACAGTAAAGATTTACTTTTGTTGAGAAAGGATTTTGGGATAGTTCTTACAAATTGAACGAACAAAAAATCGATTCTATTGAAAATTTAGTCAGTAAAAATAGCTTTTTGTTACCAATTTTTGTTAAAGTTTAATTTACAACTTTTGGTTTGGCTTTCAAAAATTCACTTAAAAATTTAACATAGAAATTTGTTGATAACTTTTTTTGGTAGTGTTAAAGATGTAATGCTGCAATTCTAAAAATCTGTGTTTTATTCGTTCAATCTGTGTTATCTGTGTTCTATTTTTTATTTACAGCATTACTTGTTATAGACTACCCTTTTTTTGTGTAGAATTTCGAAATAGTATATCAGGAAAAGTCAAACCATTTTCCTACAAAACTTATCAAAAAAAACCTTATTCAAAACCGAAAAAACGGATTGAATAAGGTTTTATTATTTATAGAATTGATAAATTAAATTGCAATAAATTCAGTAAAAAGAAAGTACAAAGCAGCTATAAAAATAGCAATTAAAAGTCCTGCAAAAACATAAAAACTAGTGTAGTTGTACTTCGGTTTTATTGCCTTTGGTTTGCTTAGCTTTTTAATTTCTTTGTCTAAAGCAAAAATTTTCTCCCTATGATGGCTTTGGTGGTTTCTGATTTCCAAAACACGGAATTGGATTCCTTCTAGTTCTCTTTCAAAGTCAAAATAGTGTTTTTCGTGTTTTGCTTTTTGAAAGTTTAAGTTTTCAAGAACTTCTTTTGTAGTTCTGAATTTAGATTGATTTTGGAACTTTTGGTTTCTGGTAAATAAGGCAGTCATAATAAATAATAGTTAAGTTGATAGGATTTGATTAACAGCTAATTTTTTCATTTTTATTTGATTAAATTAACTACTTCCTAACCTAACTATTTATATAATAATTCCACAATTATCATTTATTTATCTATTCTTTTCTTATTTATTTTTATTCTGAATAAAATAAAAATGAATAGAAATGGAACTTTTTTGACTGCTCTATTCTCAAGAAAAACAGCTATCTCTAAAACTGAAACACAACTTTATGTTAAATTTTTCGTAAAAATGGTAGAATTAGTTACACAATAACAAATGCCACAATAGAAAGTAATTATGTGATTAAATCACACAACTAGCTTATAATCAGTTAGTTAAATAAAATGATAGCTTTCTTACTAACTAAGTAAGTTAGATTATTCAATATTCAATTATTTTAAAATAATAGTCTGTTAATTGATACGACACCCAAATTTAATACACTTCTTTAGGAAAATAACATGTTTTTATTGTATTGATTAAAATAAATCAATTACCTTTGCATTTGTAAAAAAGTACATACAAAATCTACACACCACTAAAACAGATTACTTATTATGGAAAATAACCAACAGTCTCGTTATTCAGCAGAAGAACTCAAAGAATTTGAGGAACTTATACTTACAAAATTAGCTAAATCTAAAGATGAATTAAGCTATCTTAAAAGTTCTATCATGAGGGAAGATGCAGCCGAAAACCGAACTAGTGCAGGTAATTTGGAAGACGGAGCAAGTTCAATGGAAAAAGAGCAGCTTAACCAACTTGCTGCAAGAGCACAAAAATTTATAGCAGACTTAGAACGTGCACTTTTCAGAATCAAGAATGGAACATATGGAGTTTGCAAGGATACTGGAAAGCTGATTTCAAAAGAACGTTTGCGTGCCGTTCCTCATACACAGCAATCTATGGAAGCAAAAATGAATAGAGCTTAGATATAATTACGGATTACGGATTACGGATTACGGATTACGGATTACGGATTACGGATTACGGATTAAAAATTACGAAAAGAAATTTCATAAAGTTCTGTTTTTATCTATAAATTTGATTTTCTATTGAAAATAATCCGTTCTTTGTACTATAAAATATACTGAAGTACCGTTATTGATAATTTATTTTATCGATAGCGGTTTTGTTTTTTATAGAAAATGAAATTTCCCATTCTCTAATCTCCCTTATCTAATCTCCATTTATGTTTATTGTCATTCGTATAAAAACGGTAGAAAATATTGCCGAAATAGTCTATTATCAGCTTGCAGAGTTGGGTTTTGATGCCATTATGGAAGAGGAAAGTCCTTATATAGAAAATGCTATTGTTGATACTTCTAAAGAGTCTATCTGGACTACTTCGGTTTCTGAAGAAAATTATAACGAAAAAGAAGTTAAAGAAATTCTGGATAATTATAAAGCTCAAAACTTACTTACTTATTTTGTTGAAAAAGAAGAAAAACAAAACTGGAATAAAAAGTGGGAAGAGAATTTTCAGCCTATCCGATTAGAATATGATAACCTTAAAGGTGGAAAAGATAAAAAATGTATCATTAGAGCCGATTTTCATGAGGCAGAATCTGATTTTGAATACGAAATTATCGTTACTCCAAAAATGTCCTTCGGAACAGGTCATCATCAAACTACTCGCCTTATGCTTGGACATCAGTTCGAAATTAATCATATACACAAAACCGTTTTAGATGCTGGTTCTGGAACAGGAATTTTGGCAATTATGGCAGCGAAACTGGGAGCAAAAGAAGTTTTTGCGTGTGATGTAGAAGATTGGTCAGTAGAAAACTCATTAGAAAATGCAGAAAGAAATAATTTGAAGATAGATTCTAGACACGGAACAGCAAAAGTTTTTGCAGGACAAAAGTTTGATATTTTACTTGCCAATATCAATAAAAATGTTCTTTTAGATGAAATGCCTCTCTACAATGAATTATTAAACAAAACTGGAACTTTAGTTTTGAGTGGTTTTCATACCATAGATATAAAAGATATTGAAAAACGAGCCTTAGAATTTGGTTGGAATATTGAAAAACAAACAGAAGAAACCCCTTGGTGTAGCCTACGTTTGACTACTAATAGTTGAGAATTTTCCTACACTATAAATCAAAGTCTTTTTATTCTATGAGAGTAAAACGACTTTTTTTGTTTTTTTTTATCAGAATACGAATTAGAGTAGTATTTTTGCTTATGAATTGATAATTATCCATAAATTACTAAAATTATGGGTTTTATCCATCGGTAATCAAAACAGAACTCACAGATTTACTTGTGGGAAAATTTCTTCCTAACTATCACATAAATGAAAATTAAATTCACTTTATTTCTTGCTATTTTCTTAATTACCTTTTCATTATTTTCTCTTGTTTCTGCTCAAAATACAGCAGATACTACTAAAGTAGGGAGATTAGAAAATAAGATGAAAAATATTACTGGTAAAAAATGGGGATTAGCTCATTATATCGAAGTTTATGTTGATGAGTCAGATACGCTTTTTAGTGTTCGGGATTGTGAAAAGGAGTTTTTGGAATTAAAAGAAGACAAAACATATAATTTTTCTGCTTTTGATAGAACCGAAACTGGCACATGGCAAACTGAAAATGATTCTACTTTTGTACTTAGAAAACCAAACGGAAAAATGCTTCGTAGATATGAGATTTATGGAGTTTCTTCAACTAAAAGTGCTGCTAGTGGTTTTGATAGTTTGGCAATTTTGGATATTACACAGCGAAATACTTATTTAGAGGTATATGCAGAATGCAAGACCAATGATGTAAGCCAGTTTTATGACTCTCGTTCTTTATTTGAAGAAACTGTTGGTTGGGGAATTGTTGGAGGCATTCACTATTATTTCAGTCCTGTTTTGGAGCTTGGGATTGCTAAAGCAAAATGGAATTGGAAAAAAACTTTTTTTGCTGTTTCACTTTCTGGAGAAATTGCTCCTTTTAATAATTCTTTTAAAGAAGAGTATGAAGTTAGTCAAAACTCATTAGGTACATTAGATTCTACTCAAACTTCGCCTTGGAATAACTATTACGGACTTGCACTTACAGGCTGGACTCAATCTTGGATAGCTCTAGGAGGTGCAGCAACTATTCATACAGACGGAGAAAAGATAAATCCAGGAGTTCGTGTTTTGTTAGGTGTTTCTCCAAGAACTTTACTTGGTGCTGGTAATTTGGGTAAAATTGGAAATGCTTTACATCTTACCTATTCGTATCAGTTTCTTATTGTACCACAAGGATTTGATAAAGTAATTCAAAATCTTAATCGTCATGCTTTTTCACTTCGTTTTGTAATTCCTGCAAAGACTAAGGAAGTAGAAGTTCGTAAGATTTTAGATTATGAGAATTAGAATATAGTAGGGTATAGTCAATAGTTTTTATGATCTATAGGATGAATCAATAGGAGTGTCATTGGCAAAAATCAAAATAGACATTTATTAGCTACAGAGTAGCTTTACCTTGGTAGAACAAAAATAAAATTGATTTAAAAAGCTACAGCGTAGCGTAACTTTATTCTTAATTGCCCAATTGAAAGGTTTTGCTACTCTGTAGCTCTATTAAAGTATATTTTTGATGTTCTACCAAGGTTACGTTGCGCTGCAACTAAAAGTCAATATCTGAAAATGACACTCATATTGATGAATGAAGATAAATACAATTGTAATACATAATTATTAACTGATGTTACGCAAAGTTCTGCTCTGTGTGTCACAGAGCAGGGTTCAAAAAAACTAAAACCGTGTTCTGTGGCACACAGAACACTATACTGCGTAACATCAGTTATTAATTTGATTATCAATCTAACATTAATCACTCGCTAACCAGTTGTAATACTATTCTTCATTTCATTTACCAACTCCTTAGTAGTTTTTCGGCTTCCATCGTGGCTCCAACCTGGTGGTTTTACCATATATTTTATTCTATTTTTCCAAGAAATAGGCTTTCTAATATCTGCCCAAATTTTCTCATATTCATGAGAAGCTATGCGAATTGGGTTGTAGGTTTCTAAGTTCTGCACAAGTCCGTAAATTGGTTTTTCTTTGTCTTCGATTATAAATGTTCCAAAAAATCTATCCCAGATGATAAAAATTCCTGCATGATTTTTATCTAAGTATTTTACATTTGTGGCGTGATGAACTCTGTGATGAGAAGGTGTATTCATAAAATACTCCAAGAAACCGAGTTTTCCAACAGCTTCTGTGTGTAAAAAAAATTGATAGATAAGGCTAGCAGACATCATCACAAACATCATTATTGGATGGAAACCAATTAAAGGCAACCAAAGCCAAAAGATATATTTATAAAACATTTCTGTCCAACTCTGACGCAAAGCAACAGCCAAGTTATAACTCTGTGCCGAATGATGATTCGAATGAGCCGCCCACAAAATACGAACTTGATGGCTCAAACGGTGATGCCAATAAAAAGAAAAATCATCTGCAAAAACAAGCAAAATCCAAACCCACCATACATTTTCTAGTGTAAAGATTCGAAAATTATCATATATCCACATATAAATTCCAATATAAAAAAGTTTTGCCAAAAGACTAAGCACAACCGAACCCAAACCCATTACAATAGAAGAAAAAGCATCTTTTTTGCTATACCATGATTTTTTTTGAGCTAAGTCAATTCCTAATTCTAAGAGAATAAGAAACGCAAAAAAAGGAGCAAAATAGACTATTGGGTCGCTTTGGCTTATTTTTTCAAATGACTCTTGTATATGTTCAAAATTCCACATCATTTTTAATTTTTCTATTACTTTATATTTGTCTCACATTTATAACGCATTTGTTTGAGCAAAATTTTTTCTTGCGTCTTCATTATCTTTTTTCTAATTTTTTACTAGCTTTTTTCTGAGCAAATTCAGAACTGCATTCGTGGTAAGTTGAATATTTAAGTTTCTGTTTTTGGTTAGTTGGTAGGTTTTTGAAACGGTTTCGGTTTCATCAGAATAGGCAATCCAAACTGTTCCTACGGGTTTTTCTGGTGTTCCTCCGCCTGTTCCTGCTACGCCTGTTGTTGCAATTCCAATTTTTGTTCCTAATAATTTTCTGACTCCTTCTGCCATTTCTGAAGCTGTTTGTTCGCTTACTGAACCGTATTTTACGATGGTGTCTAACTTTACACCCAAAACATTTATTTTTACATCATTTGAATAAGCAATTATTCCACCTTCAAAAAAAGTTGATGCACCTTCGTGTTGTGTAAATGTACGTGCTGTATATCCTCCTGTACAACTTTCTGCGATACCTAAAGTAAGATTTCTTTCTTTCAATAAATTGGCTACTACTTCCTCTATCATTGCATTCTCCAAAACCATACACGTATTTTTCTATTAAAGGAACTACTTTCTTGATTTGATTATCCAATTCCTCTTCAACTTTTGCTTTATCTTCGCCTTCACTTGTCAATCGTAGAGTTACCTTGCCTAAATGTGGAAGATACGCCAAACGAATATGAGAAGGCAAATTACTTTCCCATTCTTCGATAATTTCTGCCAAAATAGACTCTGGAACTCCAATTGTCTGTACTTTTTTGTGGATAATAAAAGGAGGATTAAAAAATGCTAACAAGCGAGGAATAACTTCTTTTTCAGTCATCTGAATGGTCTCGTGAGGCACTCCTGGCATTGAAACAAAGATACAACCCTCTTTTTCAAACCACATTCCTGGTGCTGTTCCGTTTTCATTATTAATAATCTGACAGTTTGTAGGAACATCTGCCTGCGATTTATTGAGGTCGTTCATTATTCTTCCTCTACTTGAAAAAAGATTTTCAATATGTTTCAAGACAGCCTCATCTCTTCTCATTCCAACATTAAAATACTCTGCAAACGTTTTTTTAGTAATATCGTCTTTTGTTGGTCCCAGTCCACCAGTAATCAAAACTACCTTTGCTACTTTCGCCATTTCCTCAAAAGTATCCAAAATTACCTGCCTTTCATCAGCAATAGAAATATGTTTGATAACCTTAAAACCAACATCAGTTAGCATTTTGGAAAGAACATAAGCATTTGTGTTTAATGTTTGTCCGTAGAGAAGCTCGTCGCCAATAGCGATAATGTAAGTTGGAATCATTCTGATTTTTTATGTATAACAGACTTCCCAGTCTGTTGAATAGTAGGAAATAAAAATAAAAAAAGTTTTGAAATTGAACAGACTAGGAAGTCTGTGATACTATTTCATAGAAACCTGCATCGCTTCAAAACGTCTTTCCATTTCTATCAAATCTACAAAACCTCTAGCAAATAAATAATATTCTTCTCCTTTTTGTATAACAACCGTAGGAAAACCGTTCACTCCAAAATCTTGCGACAACTGAAAATCTTGTTGTGCTAATTTCTCATACTCTGGATTATTCATTTTTTCTACAAAATCAGCTTTATCCAAATCATACTTTGCAGCTAATTCGCCATATTTTGAATAGTCTTTTGGTTCGATGCCATCAAAATAAATAAGACCTTGCAAATCTTCTGCAAAATGAAGAACTTTCTCATTCTTTTCTCCTGCTAGTTTTGGATTACTTTCTACTTCTTTTTTAAATACAGAAAGTGCAATCGCTGGAGGAATAGAAGTAAAAATAGCCGTTCCTTTCTCTAAGGTTTCATCTAAAAAATGTTTTCCAAACTTTACACCTGTTCGGTTTTCTACGTCTTTGTGAGCCGTCTTGATATAGGCAGCCACATCTCCAATTGCACCAATACGGTTACCTGTAATCATTCCACCCGAAATAACATCGATGGTTTCAAAGTCGTTTTTGTGGTTTTGATAAAAATCACGCATTGCAGGTGCAAAACCATAGCACCAGCCACAAAGAGCGTCGTAAATATAGATTATTTTCATAGCCGTTTAAAGATAGTTTTTAAAAGAAATGTTTTGATAAAAAAGAATAAAATGAAGAGTAATTAAATATACATTTGGTAGAGTAATCAATTTGAGTGTCATTTTAAAAAATACAAATCTTTGCCAAATTTTATTCTGTGCAAGTATCTTTTTTCCATAAAGTAGGGTTTGCAAACCCTACTTTATGGAAAAAAGCGAACTATTATTTTGTCAAAAATCGGTCAATTCATAGAATTTGAAAAATTACACTCATATTGGTAGAGTAAATCAGTTTTTATAAAAATAGTTTAACAATTAACTTTGATTTTTGGTTAGAGAACTAACTTAAACAAACACGCAGGAAAAACTATTTTTTAGACTTCTATTTTTTTATTAAATCATAAAATCATGAAAAAATTTATTTTATATTTTACATTTCTTTTTACGCCATTTTTTCTAATAATAGCCTGCAAATCTGCTCCTCAAAAGTTATTAGAAAGCCCAGAAGTTGAAGTAATTGCTAATTTTGAAGGTATCAACGATGCTCTTGTAGCTGAAAAAGTAAAGTTGAAAGACCAAAAAGCAATAGACAACGACAAAGCGAAAGCAAAAGGAAATTATGAACCTTCAACGGTAGAAACGGCTGTTGGAAAATTAGAAATTCCTGCTCCTTATGCTACTGAATCAGTTGCCAAAAGGTACGGACTTAGCAGTTGGGAAGACAAAACGCCAAAAGCTCCTGCTGGTTTTAAGGTTACACGATTTGCTGACAATCTGGACAATCCCCGCTGGACATACGTTGCACCAAATGGAGATTATTTTGTTTCGGAAGCAAATACAGTAAAGAGTGCCAACCGAATTACATTTTTGAGAGATACAGATAAGGACGGCAAAATTGATATGCGTGAAACGTTTTTGGAAGGTTTGGATAAGCCTTTCGGAATGCTCATTATCGGAAATACTTTTTACGTAACGACTACCGACGGACTTTGGAAATATCCCTACACAGAAGGACAAACTTCACTAAAAAATGTAAAAGGAACAAAAATAGTTGAGCTTCCTGCTGGTGGTTATAATCATCATTGGACAAGAAATATTATTACCAACAAAGAACAAGACAAAATTTATATTTCTGTAGGTTCGGCTTCAAATGTAGGCGAATATGGAATGAAAGAAGAAATCAGAAGAGCAAATATTTTGGAAGTAGATTTGGACGGAAAAAACGAAGTAATTTATGCAAATGGTCTGCGTAATCCTGTCGGAATGGATTGGAATCCCGTAAATGGAGAACTTTGGACAGCCGTCAATGAACGTGATATGTTGGGTGATAATCTAGTTCCAGATTATGTTACAAGTGTCAAAAAAGGTGCTTTTTATGGTTGGCCTTATTCATATTATGGAGAAATAGAAGACCCTCGTATGTTTGGATTAGAAACAGACTTAGTCAAAAAATCGATTATGCCTGACGTTCCTGTTGGTTCGCATACGGCTTCTTTGGGTTTGGGTTTTTATGATCAAACAAAATTTCCTCAAAAGTATCACAATGGAGCTTTCGTAGGACAACACGGCTCTTGGAATCGTTCGGTTATGGCAGGCTATAAAGTAGTCTTTATTCCTTTTGCAGATGGAAAACCGAGTGGCGAAAGTGAGGATTTTTTGACTGGTTTTATAGACGATAGAGAAAAAGCTACCGTTTTTGGTCGTCCTGTTGCTACTATTGTTACTCCAGAAGGTGATTTGCTTGTCAATGATGATAGAGGAGGCGTAATTTGGAAGGTTTCTTTTGAAGAGTAGATTTTTCTTAAAGAATAAACAGGGTTAAAACCCTGTCCAATTCATAATTTTAGAATTGTTTTCTTCAATTGAACAGGGTTTTAACCCTGTTTATGAAATAAAATAAATAGCCTGATGGACATGGTAGAGATGAGCAACGATATTTTTCTATCTACATTAGCCCATTTTTTAAACTATAATAATGTGTCAATTCTCTATATAAGTGAGTTTTGAAAACTGAATTATATAGGGAATATCATTTCACAAATTTCATATTTATATCTCTTTTTTATATCTCTTTCCCATTCGATGAATAAGAATTACAACCGTTGCTCGTGTCCTCACGAGCGATTTATAAAAAATAAAAAGATAGCAATTAATTTTTTAATTGCTATCTTTTTTACTGTATTATTTTTTCAAAATACTGCCTTTGCACAAGAAACAGCAATTCAGATTATTCAAACTGACTCTTTGGATAAAACAGAGAAAAATCTAAAAACAGTCATTATTTCTTCCAATTACTTAAAAAGTAGCGAAGTAATTATCCCAACAACAGAACTAAAACAAGAAAATTTTGACAGACATTCGCCTAGAGATTTGGTAAATGTGATGAACCAAACGCCTGGCGTTTTTATTCAGCAGGGAGCAATCAACACAAATAGAATTACAATTCGTGGAGTAGGCTCAAGAACGCTCTATGGAACAAATAAAATTCGTGCGTATTTTAATGGAATTCCGATTACAAATGGCGTTAGCGAAACGGTAATTAATATTTTTAATCCAGAAGATTTGGAAAATGTAGAGATTGTAAAAGGAGCAAAAGCTACGCAATACGGAACAAATTTGGGTGGTACAATTTTACTTAATTCGAAGACACCAAAACAGGGAAATTCTTCTGTTTCCAATAGCCTTACTTTTGGTTCTTTCGGACTAATGAAAAATACGGTAGCAGTAAACTATGGAAGTGAAAAATTTAGTTTGCACTTTAATTACGACCGTTTGGAACAAGATGGTTTTAGAGAAAATAGTAATTATAATCGTCAAAATTATTTATTAATGCCTACTTTTCGTCTTTCTGAAAATACAGAAATTAGTGCTTTGATTAATTATGTAGATTTTTTTGCTCAAATTCCGAGTTCTATTTCAAAGACTGATTTTGAAGAAGACCCAACAAAAGCAGCTTTTACATGGAAATCTGCACAAGGATATGAAGACCAAAAACAGTTGCTTTCTGCCATTACGCTAAACCACCGTTTCAATTCTAATTTTAGCAATACGACGAGTATTTTTTATACGAATACAGAAAATTACGAACCTCGTCCGTTTAATATTCTGACAGAAAACACAAATGGAGCAGGAATTAGAAGTCTTTTTGTGAAGAATTTACCTTCTTTTTTTGATACCGAAATTAGTGCAGGAACAGAAATATATTACGATAATTACGACTGGCAAACCTTCGAAAACCTCTATCAACAAAATAATGGAAATGGAAGTCTAGAGGGAAATAATTTGAGCCAAAACTTAGAAACACGATGGAATTATTCTGTTTTTGCAACGGCTACTCTACAACTTACCCAAAAATTATATTCACAAGTTGGACTTAATTTTAATCAGGTGTATTACGATTATGAAAACGAACTGAATAATTCAGAAATTGACCGAAATTTTGAACCTATTCTTGCTCCCAATCTTAGCCTTACTTATGCTTTTACGCCTCAAAAAAGTATTTATACAAACGTAAGTAGAGGATTTAATTACCCAACTTTGGAAGAAACACTGACACCAAACGGACTTGTAAATCCAGATATTACAGCAGAAAAAGGATGGAACTATGAAATAGGAACAGAATTATATTTTTTGAAGAATAATAATCTACATTTTAATTTTTCAGCTTATTTGCTTCAAATAAACGGACTTTTGGTAGCCAAGCGAGTAAATGAAGACCAATATATCGGCAGAAATGCAGGACAAACTTCACATAAAGGTTTGGAGTTGAGTTCGGATTACACTATTGCATTCAATCAGAAATGGTCGCTTCAAACCTTTGCTAACGGAACGCTTAGTTTTCACGAATTTGTTGATTTTGTAGATGAAGAAGATAAAAATAATACGCAGGATTTTTCTGGAAACGAGCTTACAGGAGTTCCTGACAAACAGCTTTATGCAGGTTTTTCAGTTAAACGTATAGTAGAACAAAAAAATAATTTTGCTTTTCATCTCATTTATCAGCACGTTGGAAGTATGCCTATGAATGATGCAAATTCGCTTTATTCAGATGTTTATAATTTGTTTAATTTAAAACTGGATTATCAAATACGTTTTTTTGATATGATTTTTGTCAGAGCGAGTGTGGGAGTGGATAATGTTTTAGACGAAAAATATGCTTCTTCAATATTGATTAATGCAGTAGGTTTTGGAAATTCTGAACCTCGTTTTTATTACCCAGGTTTGCCTAGAAACTATTTTGGAAATTTGAGGGTGGAATATAGGTTTTGATTTAGTGATATTTTTTCCTTCTAATAATTGCAATTCACAAAAAAAGAGTTTACCTTTGCAATTCTATTCAAAAGAGTAAAGAGAAGATAAAATAATGAGAGTAAGCCTTCTTAGCAAGTTAAATTTATAAGCAAACAAGTTTATATAACAAGGTTTTGAGAAGCCATTTAGACAAAAACTAATTTAGGTATGATGCAATTTCTAAATACTGTTTTTGTTTCATTTTAATTTGCATTTACTTTCTATACCTAACTTTTATCTCTTTTAGAAAACAAAAAATACAACTCGTATTTCATTTATATTTATCAACTTAGTAGAACAAAAATGTTTTTAATTTTTGTTTTAACTATAAACTTTATTCATTATGGCACGAGTGTGTGACCTTACTGGCAAAAAAACGCAATCAGGAAACAATGTTTCTCATGCGAACAACAAAACGAAACGTAAATTTTATCCAAATTTGCAGAAAAAACGTTTTTATATTGTTGAAGAAGATCGTTTCGTTACGTTGAAAGTTTCTACTTCTGCAATCCGTACAATTAGCAAAAACGGAATTCTTCCTACAATGCGTAAAGCAGTAGAAAAAGGATTTTTGCACAAAAGTTTTTTGAAGCCTGCTGTAGAAGCATAAGGAATAATTACGGATTAAAAATTATGGATTACGAATGTAATACTGTATTTTTTGATTATTCGTACTATTGAAATTAGTGATTTATCTAATTTCTATTCCTAAGCTAACTTTAAAACTTAGATTTGATTTACTTGTCTTTTTATTTATAAGTATATTTTTTATACTATAAATTGCAAACTGCTTATTACAAACAAATTGTATACGTAATTCGTAATTGATATAAAGTACTTCAATCAAAATATAACTTTACATCTCTACTTTTGAGTTTTTATTAGATTATGTATTAATTCTGATAATCTCAAAAGCTAATTTATTATCATTATGGCTAAGAAAGGCAACCGAGTACAAGTGATTTTGGAATGCATGGAACACAAAACATCTGGTGTTGCAGGTACTTCTCGTTATATCACTACCAAAAATCGTAAAAATGTAACTGAGCGTTTGGAACTAAGAAAATACAATCCAATCCTCAAAAAACATACAATGCACAGAGAGATTAAGTAATTTTTTACTTCTATTTTTCCTATTTACATTATATTATAGTAGATAATTCAATTTGTTGATTATCTATTAGGAACAGAGTTTTATTAAAGTGAAAAGTCAGTAGTGTAATTGTATTACACTAATAACTTATCACTAATAACTTATCACTTTTCCTTCACTCATTTAAGTTAAATTATTATGGCTAAGAAAGTAGTAGCAACCCTGAAAAAAGAAGGTACTCAAAAATATGCTAAGGTAATCCGTACTATCCGTTCGGAAAAAACTGGTGCTTATACGTTTAAGGAAGAAATCGTTCCTGAACAAATGGTACAAGAAGTATTGAACCGCAAAAGCTAAATTTTACTCTATAATTTACTAATTATAGAAAAAATAGCTTTTCTAGTTTATCACTACTTTAAGTTCCTACAAATGGTATTTCTAAAAGCAAAAGATTAAAAAGTCCCACGACAGAAATGTTTTTAGGGACTTTTTTTGATTGCTTCTAGTTCAAGCGTTGACGCTTGAACCAGTTAAAAAAAAACTTTCTAAGTCAGAAATATCGAAAGTCTGAATACAAATCCGTATTTTTGTACAACCGAAAACCCTCAGGGTTTGAACTTTACTTACTCCTTCTCTTCCACCATTTTCCAAACAAAAACATGTCTATTTTCAAGAAATTTTTTACTCAAGAGCAAAAACAAACATTAGACAAAGGTCTTGAAAAATCAAAATCTAACTTTTTTGATAAAATTGGAAAAGCCATTGCAGGAAAATCAAAGGTAGATGATGATGTTTTGGACGAACTAGAGAACATTTTAGTTGCCTCTGATGTAGGTGTTGATACAACTGTCAAAATTATTACTCGTATAGAAAAGCGAGTTTCAGAAGATAAATATACCACTACTTCTGAATTAGATAAAATTTTGAGAGAAGAAATAGCTGCACTTTTAGCAGAAAATAATTCTTCAGATATAGAAAATTACGAACTTCCAAGTACTATAAAACCGTATGTTTTGTTAGTTGTAGGAGTAAATGGAGTTGGAAAAACTACAACTATTGGAAAATTGGCTGCTAAATACAAAGCCTCTGGAAAGAAAGTTTTATTAGGTGCTGCCGATACCTTTCGTGCTGCTGCCGTCGATCAGCTTATAGAATGGGGAAAAAGAATTGATGTTCCTGTAATCTCAAAAGGAATGAACGTACACCCTGCAACTGTCGCTTATGAAGCCGTAGAAGAAGGAATTAGACAAGGAGCAGATATTGTAATTATCGATACAGCAGGACGTTTGCACACAAAAATAAACTTGATGAACGAGCTAGCAAAAGTGCATAAAGTAATTCAAAAACATATTCCAGAAGCTCCACACGAAGTAATGCTAGTTTTAGATGGAAGTACAGGACAAAATGCTTTTATGCAAGCAAAAGAGTTTACAAAAGCTACCGAAGTTACTTCTTTAGCCATTACAAAATTAGACGGAACAGCAAAAGGAGGCGTAGTAATTGGAATTTCTGACCAATTTAAAATCCCTGTAAAATACATTGGTGTAGGCGAAAAAGTAGAAGATTTGCAGATTTTCAATAAAAAAGAATTTGTAGAGTCGTTTTTTACTAGAAGTTAGTTTCTAAAACTGCACTTGCACTCTAAAGGGTACACTACATAATGAGTTACGTCATAGAGACCATTTAGTTTTACAGAAACTGAATGGTTTTTTTGTGTAGTAAAGAAAGGTAAAAAAATAGAATGATTCTAAATTACTTCAAAATTCAACCAATTTTATCATCAAATTACCATAATCGCTACTTTCTTTGCAAATTTGTTATGCAAACCGAGTATTATTGGTGATTTATTTTATTTATTGTCTTGATAATTCTTTATATTTCACTCTCTATCAAAATTTTATCAAAACTCTAGCAGTTAATTGACAGTAATTGGACTGGTTAATATGAAAACAAAAAGTAGAACAAATAATTAAGAAAATATACATACCTAAACAGCTATTCATTTTTATATAGATTTTTTATGAAACCACTAGAAATTTTTGGTTATTTATTTCCAGCCTTATTTTTTGCAGCTCTTGCAGTTACAGGCTTTATAGTTTATAACCGTTACAGATATCTTCGTCGCAATATTGAACTCGGAAAGGGTTGGAAAGCTGTTGATAATACGGCTGAGCGTATTCGCCTAACGATTTTGATTGCCTTCGGACAGAAAAAAATGTTCAAACGTCCAATTGTCGGAATTATGCACTTTATTATTTATGTAGGTTTTCTTTTGATTAATATCGAAATTTTGGAAATTGTAATTGATGGACTGACAGGACACCACCGTATTTTTGCACCTTACTTCAATTCTACCATTTATCAAATCCTAATTGGATTTTTTGAGCTTTTGGCTTTGGGGGTTTTGGTTACCTGTGTTATTTTCCTTATCCGTAGAAATGTAATTAAGATAGACCGTTTTGAGAAACCAGAAATGAAAGGCTGGGCACATCTTGATGCAAATATTATCTTAGTTTTTGAGATTATTCTGATGCTTTTCCTTTTTACAATGAATGCAACAGATTCTATTTTACAGGATAGAGCTTATCAATTAGTACAACAAACTTTGCCTCTGGGAGATGTAGAGCATTATCAAGTTTTTGATGAACCTGTTCGTTTCTTGGTTAGTCAAGCCTTTATTCCTCTTTATGAGGGACTTACGACTACTCAAGTTATTCTTTTGGAGCGTGGTGCGTGGTGGTTTCACATTATTGGAATTATGATTTTTGCTATTTATGTTACTTACTCAAAACACCTTCATATTTTCCTTGCTTTTCCAAATGTTTATTTTACCCGTCTTTTACCTAAAGGTGAAATGAATAATATGCCTTCTATTACTAAAGAAGTTCAGATTACGATGGGAACATTAGAACCAGAAGTAGCTACTGCAAATGCAGAAGGAGTAATTGAAGACGAAGAAATTCCAAGTTTTGGTGCAAAAGATGTAACTGATTTGACATGGCGAAATATCTTAGATGCTTATACCTGTACGCAGTGTGGACGTTGTACCGATGTTTGTCCTGCAAATATGACAGGTAAAAAATTATCTCCTCGTAAGATTGTTATGAATGTTCGCCAGCGTGCTGATGAAATAGGTCAGCGAATGGACGAAATGGGAAAATACTACAAACCAGACGAGAAAATGTTGTATGGCGATTATGTAACCAAAGAAGAATTAATGGCTTGTACCTCGTGTAATGCCTGTGTGGAAGCGTGTCCAGTTAATATCAATCCATTAGAGCCAATTTTGGAAATGCGTCGTTATGTAGCAATGGAAGAAGCTGATGTTCCTGATGCGTGGAAAGCAATGCTAACCAACGTAGGAAATAATGGTGCTCCTTGGGCATTTGCTCCAACAGAGCGTTTTAAATGGGCAGACGAAATTAGAAATAGTGATTAATGGTTAGTGATTAGTGATTAATTGAATTTCCTGTTTCATTAAATTCCAAAAACAAAACCTTGTAAATAGTCATTAATCTGATTTTGACAATAGTTTCTAAAAATAAAGATTTAATCCTTTTTTCTAGTTCAAGCGTCAACGCTTGAATTAGAAAAAGTAAACATAAAAAATAAAATGAGTGAAGAAAAATTAAGAATTCCTACAATGGCAGAAATGACTGCCGAAGGAAAATCTCCAGAAATATTATTTTGGGTAGGCTGTGCTGGTTCGTATGACGACCGTTACAAAGCTGTTACTCGTGCTATGATTCGAATTCTGAACAAAGCAAATATTAATTTTGCTGTTTTGGGAACGGAGGAAAGCTGTACTGGCGACCCTGCTCGTCGTGCAGGCGATGAGTTTACGTTTCAGATGCAAGCAGCTATGAATATTGAGGTGTTGAATAATTACGCTATCAAAAATATAGTTACGGCTTGTCCTCATTGTTTCAATACACTCAAAAATGAATACCCAGAATTGGGTGGAAATTACGATGTTATTCATCATTCTACTTATCTTCAAAAATTGATTAATGAAGGTAAAGTAAAATTTGGTGGTGGAGAATTTAAGGGAAAACGAATTACCTATCATGATTCTTGTTATTTGGGAAGGGCAAATGATATTTATGAAGCTCCTCGTGAAGTTTTGGAAAAATTAGATGCCGAACTTGTTGAAATGAAACGCTGCAAATCAAATGGGCTTTGTTGTGGTGCAGGTGGAGCACAGATGTTCAAAGATGCCGAAAAAGGCAAAAAAGAAGTAAATATCGAACGTGCAGAAGAAGCTGTTGCTACTCGTCCAGATTATGTAGCTGTGGCATGTCCTTTTTGCATGACGATGATGGGAGATGGAATAAAGCATTTCAATAAAGAAAAAGAAATAAAAGTTTTAGACCTTTCAGAATTTATTGTGGGAGCGAATGATTTGTAATTTTGATAACTAATCCTTTAGAAACTAAATACTCTTTATTCTCGTTGGAAAGTAAAGAGTATTTTTTTTAATTTAATTTAATGTTGATATGGCACTTATTATTTCAGATGAGATTTTGGAGAGAGCAAATTTAGATGAAAATACAATGCTAATCGATATTGCTGCTTATCTATATGAAAAAAGAAAACTGTCTTTTGGAAAAGCTAAAAGATTTGCTAATTTAAATCATGTAGAATTTCAAAAAGCACTTGCAGAGCGAGATGTATATATGAATTACGATGTAGATGATTTTGAAGATGATTTGAGAACATTAGGAATTGAACCTGTAAAAGGAATTACAATGAAAAAACCAAAAGCCATTTATCCAATATAGAATATGTGGCTTTTTTGTGCAAATTGTGTAACTTTGTACAATCAGATTTTGAATAAACAACACTAATTCGGTAGCACAAATGAACGATATTACACCACAAGAATTAAAGACACTGAAAGACGAAGAAAAACAAATTAATCTTCTTGATGTGAGAGAAGAACACGAATACGATGAATATAATCTTGATGGAAAACTGATTCCACTAGGCGAGCTTCCTCAAAGATTAGACGAGCTAGAAGACTGGAAAGAAAAAGAAATTATTGTACATTGCAAAGCTGGAGGACGTAGCGCAACAGCTAAAAACTTCTTACTTTCTAAAGGTTTTAAAAATGTCAGAAATCTTTTACAGGGTGCAGACGGCTATAAAAAATTATCCTAATAAAATAAATGTTCAATGTTTTTGGTATCTCTACCAATGACAAATACTAATTTGATTTGATAGATAATTCTACAAAAAAACCAATTACGGTTTCACTTTCTGCTCAAAATATTGGAAAAAGATTTGAAAGAGAATGGATTTTCCGAAAACTTTCTTATGATTTTTGCAGCGTAAATCCAACAGCTATCGTAGGGAGTAATGGGAGTGGTAAATCAACGCTTATCAAAACGCTTATTGGTTATCTACCTTTGTCAGAAGGAAAGTTAGTTTATTCTCTTGACATCAAGGAGAACAATGGGGAAAGAAAAAATAAACCTATTCCAAAGGAAAGCTGGCAAGATTACATTGCTTTTGCGGCACCTTATACCGAGCTTATTGAAGAATTTACTTTATCAGAACAATTAAAATTTCATCAAGCATTCAAATCCTTTGATATAGAAATAGAAGAGATAATTGAAAAATTGGGTTTTCCCAACATCAGAAGCAAAGCTATACGTTACTTCTCTTCTGGAATGAAGCAAAAACTAAAATTAGCATTAGCAATTTATTCTAGTGCTAAAATACTATTTTTAGATGAGCCAACTTCCAACCTTGACAGACAAAACAGCGAATGGTATTTACAAGAAATCAATGAAGTCCTTGAGAGGAAAGTTGTTATTATTGCATCAAATCAAAAATCTGAGTATCATTTTTGTTCGCAAGTTATTGATATTCAAAACTTAAAGCTATAAATCTGCAAAAAGTAACACTTTTTTAGGATTGTTTATGTCTATTTCAAAAAATTCGTATTATCTTTAAACATAATTAATTTTTGAATAAAAAAATCTTGCTTATGTTATAATTCAAGTAAAAATAAATAAACTAACAAATATTGCTTTAATCTTAACTTTGATTTTAAATTTTAAATAAATCTCAACTCTTTAAATCCTGAATTTATGAACACATTTCGTAACCCTTTTCTTTTAGTACTATTTCTTTGTACTTTATTCATCTTTAATACTTCTTCTAATTGTGGAGGAAGTGAAGAAGATTCTCTAATATCAGAAATTGCTAAAGCATGGAAAATTAGCACTCTTACTGTCGATGGTAATCCTATCACTACTGGTACAGGTGACTTTACACTTACTCTTAATCAGAATGGTGATGCACCAACTACATACTCAATCACTACAGGTGGTTTGGTTTATAATTTTGCTGGTAATACTTCTGGAAGTTGGTCATTAAATGACAATAAGAACCCAACTCAAGCTACTTTTAATGGTAATACAGTTGCTTTTACTGCTTCTGCAACTCAGCTTACTGTTCAATACAACGAATCTGCTCCTGATGGAAAACCACAACCTTTAGTACGTTTTGTATTAGTACCTAGATAGTCCAGATTTTTCCTAATGTATTCTTAGGAAAATGGATTATAAAAAAAGACTTTTCTTTATTTGAAATAAAGAAAAGTCTTTTTTTGTTTATAATTTTGGAACAAGCTATTACTTACTCTCTATAATCTGAAAAGGAAGTTCGGTAGTTTTTCCATTTTCTACCAAAACCACTTTATAAGTAGAGATAGGCAAATAATACTTCTCATTATCTGATTTTGAAATTGAGAAAGGTTTTTCTTTTGTAGAAAGTGTCTTTTCTAATTTCTTAGCTGCTTCTTGGTTGATTGTTAAATCATAATTCCAATAATTCAAACCTTTCATAGTTTCTATTTTTTCAGAGTGAATAACGGTATTATTCTTATCCAAAATACGAATTTCTGCATTTGATTTTTGAGGAGTAAAGAACATAAAAGTTTTGCTTTCTTCGTTTGGCTGATAAGCTCCAGACCATTTATTCCAATAATTTTTACCCCAATTTTTGTTCAAAGTAATTTTATCTTTAGCTAAGAAAAATGATTTATCTGTTTTTACATTAGCAATACCTTGCAAAGGAGCAATATCAATCACAAAAAGCGAACGTCCATGAGTTCCGACAACCAAATGATTTGCCACAGGCTGAACCGATAAATCATGAACTGCAACACGAGGAAAATCTTTCCCCAAAGGCATAAATGAAGTTCCAGCATCAAGAGAAGCGTACAAGTTATGGTCTGTGCCTACAAAAAGCACAGTTTTCATTTTTCGAATCTTCTTTGATTACATTTACAGCTTCTAAAGGCAAATTCGAATTCGTTCTTTTCCATGTTTTGCCAAAATCATTCGAAACAAAAATAATTGATTCAAAATTATCAAAACGATAACCATTCAGACTAATATAAACTCGCTCTACTTTGTGTTGCGAAGCAATTACACGACTTACCCAAAAGTCTTTGTATTGAGGAAACTCTTTGAGGTAATTATCTGAAATATTCTCCCAGCTAAAGCCAGCATCTTTGCTCACATGAACCATTCCATCATCAGAACCCACATACAAAAGACCAAAACGCAAAGCAGATTCATCAATAGAAGTCAAAGTATTATAAGCCACATCTCCCGTTTTTGCTTCTTTTTGATTACTTCCTCTAGTCAAATCTTCTGAAATAGTTTGCCATGTTTTTCCTTGGTCAAACGAACGATGAACATGATTCGAACCCATATACAAGATATTTTGTTGGTGTCTTGAAAGATGCAAAGGTGTTTGCCAGTTGAAACGAAACGGTTTTTGTCCTAATTCATGCGAAGGCGTAATGTAACTGGATTCCATTGTCGTTTTATCAATCTTATAACAGTTTCCAAATTGATAACACGTAAAAACAGTATTATTATCTCTAAAATCAATTTCAACTTGCATTCCGTCGCCACCTAAAAGTCGTTTGTAAGGATAAAAGCCTTCTTCTGCCACGAATTTGAATACTCATACTGGTGTGATGCTGTCCAAACGCCATTGTCTTGCAAACCTCCATAAACATTATACGGCTCTGCTCTATCAGTAGCTACACTGTAAAATTGACCAACAGGGATAGAATTTTGCTTTGACCACGTTTTGCCGTCATTGTAAGTAATGTTTATTCCTCCATCGTTTCCATTTATTAGGTGTCCGTCTTGTTTTGGGTTTACCCATAATGCTTGATGGTCTGAGTGTACATTATCGCCATTTATACTTCTCCATGTTTTGCCACCGTCATCACTTGTAATTATCGGAACACCCATAGCATATAATTTTTGTGGATTGAGCTGTGAAACTCTTATTTCTCCAAAATAATATCCATACGAATAAACTACTTCATCTATACTTCCTTCGTGTGTTTTTTGCCATGTTTTGCCTTTATCTTTTGACAAATAAACTTCTAAGCCTTTTACTGGTGTATCAAACAAACGAGAATTGGCATCTCCCAAAAAGTCTACTAATGCTTTGGGTTCTATTTTTCCTTCTTTAATTTGTTCTTTTACAAAAGCCACATCATATTTTTTTGGAAAGCGATTTTCTTTCAAATATTCTGTTATTTCTGCATCAGAAACTTTTAAAAAGTCTTCTTTTTTCATTACCAAAATAGCATCCCTTGTAAGAGTAGGCTTTTTATCTTCTTTTTTGTCTCCTTTTTTGGTTTGGTCTTTTGGTTTTCTGTCTTGATTATCCAAAGAGGCATAAATCCAGTTTGGATTTGCTTCTGAAATTGTCAGACCAATTCTTCCGACACCTTCAGAAATGGGAAAACCGCTTTCTTTTGTGGTTAGTTTTGTCCAATTTTCGCCTCCATCAACAGAACTATAAATTGCACTTCCTGTACCTGACTCTTCAAAATCCCATGCTTTTCTCAATCTTTGCCAAGTTGAAGTATAAAGTGTATTTGGATTTGTTGGGTCAATAATTAAATCAATTACTCCTGTGTATGTATCTACAAAAAGTGTTTTTTTCCACGTTTTGCCTCCGTCTGTTGTTTTATAAATTCCTCTTTCTTTATTTTTGGAATATAAATGACCTAAAGCAGCTACCCAAATCGTATTTTTGTCGGTTGGGTGTAAAATTATTCTACCAATATGTTGGGTTTCATTAAGTTCTGTATCGCTTTTGTGTTCCCATGTTTTGCCCATATTATAGGAAACATATATTCCATCGCCCGAATACGACGAACGAGAAGAGTTATTTTCGCCTGTTCCAATCCAAATGGTAGAATCCTGCCAATTGACAGCAATATCTCCAATTGACATTACTTTTTCGTTTTGAAAAAGAGGCATAAAAGAAGTTCCGTTTGTGTTGGTGTACCAAAGTCCACCTGAAGCAAAAGCAGCCAAAAACTCGTTTGGATTGTTTGGATTTACATCAAGGTCAACTACTCTTCCACTCATAACTGTTGGTCCAATAGACTTTACAGGAACGTTTTTGAGCCAAGAATCTTCCGAATTGATTTTATTTTGAGAACTGATACGATTTTCTGCTGTTGTGAATTCTAATTCAATATCCTGCGAAAAAACGAAACTGGAGGATAAAAGAAAAAATAAGGGAATAAGAAAATGATTTCTCATAGTAATTTGTCTCATTATAATTTGATTAAGGTTTGATTTACATACAATTTGCAAACAAATTCTTTGCTTCGGAAAACAAAAACTCAATTCAAATACTTTTTCTTATTTTTTAACACAAAAATAACTTAGTACAGAAACAAAGGCACAAAAAAAAGTCTAGCATAAATAAAAATGCTAGACTTTTTATAGATTTTGAAATAATTATCTTATTGTACTGTTCTTGTACCTACATAAGTATTAGTTACGTTCTGTACATTATCTGCACCCGAAATGCTTATTGTGATTAGGTCTCCAACACGAGTAATATCAACATCATTGTTATTGGTAGAATAACGAACAGTTTCTACACCTAATGTTGTTTCTGTCGTCTTGTCAGTAATTTCTACTACCAAATTTTTGGTAAGTGCTTCACTATCGCCTCTATTTGAGAGTGTAATTACATTGATTGCTCCTTCTACGTTTACATCACCTAGAAGTGCATTTTCATAAACACCTGGCAAATCGTCGGCATAATTTATTACATCGTCTTCATCACAAGAAGTGAAAGAAATAGCCATAAAAGCAAGCACGAATAACATTAAAATTTGATTGAACTTAATCATTTTCATAATAATACAGTTTAAAAAATTTGAAATACAGGTTAAAAAATAAGTAAATCAAATCATAACTTTGACTTAATTTACTGCTTTATAAACGAGACTATTTTAGAAAGGTTGTTAGAATAGTGATAAATTAAGTTAAGAAAGTTACTTTGTAGTCTTTAGAAATCAATAAAACTTGTTTCTTCATAGTTCCTAGTACACTGTTTAAAAAGTTTTAAATGTCTTACGTGCATTCATAGCTAGTACACTGTTTCAAAAGTTTTACAATGTTCTTACTGTGCATTCAGTTCCCCAGAACTGAATGTTTCGCTTCCTCAGAAGCGGCATTTATTTGCTTGGATCACGCTTCTGAGGAAGCGTTTCGTTCAACTCTGAGGAGTTGAACGCACGAAATACATATAAATAAACTTTTGAAATAGTGTATTAGCCAGATTTTTTATTTATAGGAAACTACTGTTAATAACTAAGTGCAGAAACAGCAATAACTAAAAAGCCAATAAAAAGTAAAGCTAAGAATGCTATAATTCCACCAATGAGAGCCAGAGTAATTGTATGCGATTTGTGATAAAGTGTGGTTTCATTGCTTGCCACAACAGAAATACCAATTATACTTGCAATAACAGAAAGTACCAACAAACCGATAGCAAAAGGAACCAAAAAGCTAAAGATTGCATAGGTAGCAGCGTTTAGTATGATGGCTGTTGTGATAATTCCGATACCTGTTAGAGTAGAAAAGAAAGACAAATAAGCTGCCCAATGTACTCTTTTGTTTGGGTTTTTGGTTTCATTTTTCCTAACTTCTTTATTAACCTTTCGCTTTTCTTTAATACTTTTCCAGATTATTTTTCTAATCTGCTTACGATTTTGTTTTGCTATTTTTCGCTGTTCTTTTTTTATTTCTTTCTCTGTTTCTGTTTCTATGCCTATTTCTGTGGTCGTTTTGTGTTTTGTAGATTCTATACTTTTAGATTTTATATCTTTAGTAGAATTATCTTCTTTGACAATTATTTTTTTGTTAGATTTTTCAGATGAAAAACCAAACGAGTAATTTGAAACGAAATTAGCTTCTGCTTTATTAAAAGAAGTAGTAAAGATTAGTACAAACAATAATGAAATAAAAACACGCATAATTCGGGAGTTTAAAAAGTAGAATATAAAAAATAATAGATTAAAAATAATTATTTTTATTGAGATTGCCTAAATTATCGTGCTTATGCAAACAATATAAGAAACAAAAATAATAGAGTACCAAATATAAAATCAAAATTGCTACTAAAAAAAAGCAAAATAATTTCTACATTCAGTACTCTAAAAATAGTTTCAAAAAAAGAATCTATAAACCACTATTCAAACGCTGTTTTTGAAATTCCTTTATTCCTTTTTGCAAAAACTGCTCAAAAACTTGTGTACTTACTGTTCCTACTGGAGGCAATAAGGGTTGATGCGTATAAGGATTGATTAGGAAATAATTAGGCTGTGCATTTTGCCCAAAACGACGAATCTGAAAATCTGAATTTCGCTTTCCAATTGTGGTTACTTCTTTTCCATTTCTATCCGAAATATATTTCTCTTCTTCTGTGAGCTCTTGGCGTTCGTCTATATATAGAGCAACTACAGTAAGCTCATTTTTGAGTAACGATAATACCTCAGGCTGATTCCAAACCGATGCTTCCATTTCTCTACAATTTACACACCCATGTCCTGTGAAATCTATAAAAAGTGGTTGATTTGCTTTTTTGGCTGCTTCTATTGCTTCAAAATACTCAAAATGACCTTCCAATCCGTGAGGTAAATGTAAAATATCTGAATATTTTGCTTTATTATTTTTGTTCGCACTTTCCTCTCCTCTAATAAGAGCAACCAAATCAAACTCATTTGTGCTTTGTGGTGGCAAATATCCTGAAAGTGGACTAAGTGGAGCACCAAAAAGACCAGGTATCAAATACAAAAAGAAAGCAAAAGAAGCAATTGCCATCAGAAGTCTTCCTACTCCTAATTTTTCGATAGCACTATCGTGTGGCAAACGAATTTTTCCTAAAAGATAAAGACTTAAAAAGAAAGCCGTCGCCATCCAAATTACGATATAAACTGGACGGTCTAGTATTCCCCAGTGATATACTTGGTCGGCTACACTCAAAAACTTAAAAGCTAAAGCAAGTTCTACAAAACCCAAGACTACCTTAACTGTATTGAGCCATCCTCCAGACTTTGGAAGACTAGAAAGCCAAGATGGAAAAATAGCAAAAAGCGTAAAAGGAAGAGCAAAAGCCAATGAAAAAGCAAACATTCCCAAAACAGGTTTGATAACCTCACCATTTGCAGACATTACCAAAATACTTCCTGCAATAGGTCCTGTACAAGAAAACGAAACCACTACAAGCGTAAGAGCCATAAAAAATATGCCTATATAACCTCCTTTATCCGCTTGCTTGTCAATACTATTTACCATACTAGAAGGCAAAACAATATCAAAAGCACCAAAAAATGAAATAGCGAAAATAATGAATACTAAAAAGAACAAAACATTGGGAATCCAATGAGTAGCCAAAAAGTTAGCTGCATCGTCTCCTAAAAGTTGCGAAACCAAAACACCAATCAAAGTATAAAGTGCAATAATAGAAAAACCATAAAACATAGCACGAGCGACTCCTTCAAAACGACTTTTACTTCTTGTCGTAAAAAAAGAAACCGTCATCGGAATCATAGGAAATACACAAGGCGTAAGTAAGGCAGTAAGTCCACTTAAAAAAGCTAAAACCATAAATCCCCACAAACTCTCATTTTCTCCACCCAAATCTGTCGTAACTTCTGGCAATTCTTTGAAAGGATCGCCTGCTGGAACATAATTTTTGGTTTGGTCTAATGGTATAATTTCCGTTTCTGTAATTTCTGTAGTAGTAGAGTTTGTAAGAAGTGAAGTATCATTATCTGTTAGGATAACTAGATTTGAATTTTCTGTATCTTCGTTACTGGTATCATCTTTTGCATTATTGTTTGGAGTAATTGATGTTTGAGTAGTATTCTCTTTTATCTTTTCACTCGCATTATTACTCTTTTCTTCTGTTGTGCTTTGTGTTGCTTGTGCTTTTATATTGAAGGTAAATTCAGGTTCTTGCATTATACATTTTCCATCAATTTCTGAACACTCTTGATAAGTCAAAGTCGTTTTGATAGTGGCAGTGGGTTTCAGAATCTTTACAACTTGATAGAATTTTCCTTTTTTGACAAAATAAGTGTAATCTCCTTCCCAAAGGTCATCGTATTTTTTCTTCGGATTTACAGCCTTCAAGTCTCCAATTACTTCAAAGGCATCACTTTTTTCAAAAGATAATTCTGCTACAATTGGACCTAATAATTTATCAAAATCAGAAGAATAAACATACCAATTTTTGTCAATATCCACTTCAAAATAAAGCTTTATGGTTTCCCCTACTTTTAGACTGGATACATCAGTAGGTTCTGTATAGGTTTTCCATCTTGAATGTTTTTCTATTTGAGCAGAAACAGTTGAAGAGGAAAAAAGAAAAGTAAGTACTGTAATAAACAGAGTGAGGAGAGAGGAAGGAAAATATTTTTTCATAATTTTATGTTAAAACAAATGAATAGATTATCATACGTTTATATGAAGGCGTAATTTAAAGAACATAACGAGAGGTAATGGTCTTAAAGTTATGGATTTAATTTAAATTAGGTTTCTTTTATTGAATCTTAACGTATAGTTATTCAAAATTTACTAATTTCTGTACCTATTTTTTTTCTGTTCTTTTACCTTTTTAGCAGGAATAAGGATAAGTCTTTCTGGAATAATTTTGACATTCTCCATAAAAGACGGAGGAAAGAAAATAGGTTTTAGTGTCGAATCATTCGGATTTGCTGTTCCATAATCTGCCAAAACAAACAAACTATCAGGAATAGTAAGCATTTCGTTGGCTCTTCTAACATCATATTCGATAACAGCTAATTGACGAGCCAAATAAGTAGAAGAATCCTCAGGAAAGTTGATTGCCTTGATAGGTATTGTAATTGTTTTTTTGAAATATAAATCTACATCAAATTTTACTTGTACATTCTTAGGAGAAAAATTTACTTTTTTAGGGGGTTCGTAAGAAATTTTTGTTTCTTCTTCGTAATTATCGTCCAGTAGATTTGCATTCAAATGAATTTCGAAACTATCAGGTTCATTACGGACAAAAGAAGCAGCTCCTTTTATAAGTAAAGAATCCGGAGTAATAGAAATCAAAGAAGCGATTCTGTGGTTTTCAGCTAAAGGAATTCTGATGCTGTCTATGAAGAGGACTATTTTTTTAGACATTATACTATCATAATCAAGACGGATAGAATCTTCTACAATAAAATCTACTCTAATATCGCTAAGTTGTTGTACAATATTTGGCATAAGAGATTTAGCAGTAAAATATTTTACCTGAGTAGGATCTTCTATGTCTATTTGAAGAGGTATAATACCAAATCCTAGTGTTTTCTGTAAAAGTCGCCAACCACTACCAGCCACTTGCACAGATATAAATTTCGGAGGTTCTTCCAAAGCCACTACATCCTTACGAGTATAATCAATTATGAGAGGAAACTTAATCGTAGTATTGTAATTATCTTTATTTAGAGCTTGAAAACTCCATATAAAACACGAAATAATAATACACAAGAAAAGACGAGACCAGTTCCAAGTACGGATAAGTAGAATTGACCTATAAATAGACTTTAAAGTACGACGAATTCTCAAGGTTTAATGTATTAAAAAGAAAGTAGATGTAATTTTCAGATGTTGCACAAAGTAAGAACCAGTAAAAAAATAATCAGTTATTTTAACTGTATAGGAAAACTAGCGAATCAAAGGCATAAAACAAAATTTGTTTTATCAAAAAGTAACCTGTAAAAATTAAACAAGTCAAAATCAAATTTGATAGAAAAGCAATAAACGATATAATTTCTTTGTACGTATTTACTTCATATTTCAAAACGTGGTTCGGAGAACAAGGTTTTGCTTATATACTTTTATTCAAAAAGAGATAAAGTTGATTTTGTAAGAGCAGAGCAATGAAAAAAGAATAATATTTGCAGAATTCCTATGAATATATGAATATTTTTTTCTAAAAAACGTCTTTATTGCTTTATATATTTTCTATTTCGCTACAAAAGAGCGAAATTTGCCACCTTATTTGATTTACGAATACAGTTTTTCTATCCAAACTGATTTTATGCTTCTTTTGGCAATAGACTTCGGAAACACAACACTTAAAGCTGCACTCTTCAAGGATAATGAGTTAGTAGAAGTGCGTTATTTCCTTTCTAATATTGATTTGGAGAATTTTATAGATGAATTAAGAAGTAAATATTCTGATTGTTTAGAAGGAATTATAATTAGTTCAGTCAGAAAAAATGAAGATGTTGAGCTTTCTTTTGTAAAAGAGTTAGAACGAAAATTTGTCGTTTCGAATTCCCAATCAATTCTAAAATCAAATTCAGATACCAAAAAAATTGCAACAGATGGTAAAGAGTTCAACGTCGTAGTACCAATTATTGTATTGGACGAAAATACACCTCTACCTATTCAGAATAAATACAAAACTCCCAAAACGTTGGGAAAAGACCGTTTGGCTGCTGTAATTGGTGCTTATTTTTCGGAAAAAGAAACAAAAAAACAGCCTACTTTAGTAATTGATGCAGGAACATGTATTACCTTTGATTTTATTGATATACATCAATCAGAGGGAATTTACGAAGGTGGAAGTATTTCATTAGGTTTGCAGATGCGTTTTAAGGCTTTAAGTCATTTTACATCAAAATTACCTTTGTTAGAGTCAAGTGAAAATTTGCCTACACCTATCGGGACAACTACCCAAGAAGCAATGCAAAGTGGTGTTCAGTTTGGACTTCTTTCTGAAATAAAAGGAATTATTGATTTTTATCAGAATCAAATTAAGAAAAATGATAAAGAAGTATATACAAAATTAAATATTGTAATCTGTGGTGGCGATGCTGCAATTTTAAAAAAATGGTGGGAAGAATATCTAATCAATTTTATACCTACTTCTCACAACTATACAAAATGGACTATCGAACCCAATTTGGTTTTGATAGGTTTACAACGAATTTTCCAGTTTATAAAAAATAATGAAGACAACTAATCTCTATTTCCGTTCTGTTCAAAAATTACCTACTTCTTTCTTAGTAGTAGTTTCTATTTTACTTACCTCCCTTTTTATGCCTTTCTCTGTTTTTGCTCAAACGGCAAATAATCCTTTTTCAAGAATTGGGTTAGGAGATATTTCTTCACAACGTTCAATTTCTAATCTTGGAATGGGAGGAATGGGAGTAAGTCTTCCGACAGTCAAACACACTAATCTTCAAAACCCTGCACTTTTGAGTTATCACAGACTAACTGTTTTTGAAGCTGCTGGAGTAGGAGAATACAAAGATTTGGAAACAAATACGATTCAAACCAATGATTTTGGAGGAAGTTTGGGCTACTTATCTCTTATTTTTCCAGTTTATAAAAATATGGCAGTAAATGTAGGTTTTCAGCCTTTTTCTTCTGTAAGATATAATGCTGTTACTTATGAACTTTTGCCAAATACTCCTACATTCGTAAAATACGATTATGCAGGAACAGGAGGCGTTTCACAAGTTTTTTTGAGTACGGGACACAGAATTGTTCAGAATCTTTCAGTAGGTGCACAAATAAATTATAATTTTGGATCAATTAGTAATATTTCAACTTCTACTATAGATGATTTTGGAAGTGGTTTTTTAGCACAACTCAATGACCGTTATAATTATGGTGATTTTACGTATCGTTTGGGTTTGCATTACTTCTTTTCCGTTTTTGAGAGTTCGCAAGTTAATGTAGGTGTGAGTTATGATGGTGGAACTGATTTTGATGCAACTCACTTTAGAGCAATCGAACGCAAAAATTTTGCAGATCTTGTAATTGATGGCGATACACTTTTTTCAGAAAGAAAAGAATCTATAAGGATTCCAGATGCTATTACTTTCGGAATTAGCTTACAGCGTAGTTATTTAAGTGCGGCATCAGGAACACAAAATACAGCCTATAGTTTGGGTATAGATTATAGTATGCAAGATTGGAGCGTTTCGAATGGTTCTAGTATTGTAGGTGCAAATCGCTTACAAAATAGCTATAAAATTAGTGTAGGTGGAGAGATTACGCCTAATGTTCGTAATACAAGTTATTTAGCCAGAACTACATATAGAGCGGGTTTTTCTTATTCTCAAACGCCATTAATTGTCAATAGTGAATCGATTGAAGATATGAGTTTGAGTATTGGTTTTTCTCTTCCTGTCAAAAATAATTTCTCTTCTCTAAATCTTTATGGTGCAGTTGGAGAGCGTGGAAGTTTGAATACCATAAAAGAAAGATATGTAAAATTTGGCTTAGGAATAGCCATTAGTGATAGATGGTTTGTGCGTTCTAGGTTTGATTAATTTATTATTTTTTATGTAAAAATTTTGTTGGTAAAACGTTATAAAAAATACTTACGATTATCTAATCAAACTATTATAATGAAACGATTATTACTTCTCACTTTATTTTTGTCTTTTGCTATTGTTGCAAAGGCACAGCCTCCTGCACGTATTTTATTTAATTCTAGCTTTGAAGCACCTGTTATAGTCCAATAATAATTTAGTGGTCTGGAGGTTTATACGAGATTTAGATCAAGTCTTGTAGAGGTTGGGATGTAGCATCAGGAACGTTAGTAGAATTTTGGGAAATTATTTAATAATATACTTGCCAAGATGGAGAACAACATATTGAACTAAATGCTTTCAATGTCCTCAATGTTTTTGTAGATGTATGTCTTTTGAATACTGAAACTGTTACTCTGATTTTGCAAGTGCAATAGAGCTAGATCTAGTCAGAATACGTATAGAAATTGAAGCGCTAAATCTAACAACCTAATAGGACCTAGTATTAGAATTACTAATGTATCGGCAGTTAGTGCAACTGATACTATGAGTACTGCTTGGGTAGTGTAGGTACTACTAATACAGTAGCATCACAATTGGTTTAGAGTAACCAGTCCTAGTTTAGGCTGGACAAGGTATGACTCTTGCTTGATAACGAATACAGGATCTTCAGGACACGTGTAGAATTCGATTTAGAGGTATTGGTGGAGGTTCTCTTGGTAATTTTATTGATAATGTACGTATAGGAGGTCTTAATCCTTTGACTGAGTTTAGCTCTGCTACTTATTCAGATATAGAAGGAACAGGAGGAAATCAGCCTGTTATCATTATTAATGGTCGTGTAGATCCACCTTTGCCAGGAGATCCTCCTTCTACTGTACAGATACAACTCAGTAATGGAACAGCTACAAACCCTGCTGATTATAACCTTGCTGCTGCTTTTGCTGCTGCTGAACCTCCTTATTCATATAAAAATGAGTAAGGAGGATTTTCAGTGACCAGTTGCTCTGAGAATATGACGGAACAGCAGCACAAGGAATACCTATTCCTTTGGGCATTTTTAATGATAATATTCCAGAAGCTAATGAAACAATTGCTTTAGAGTTAGTGGTACCAAGCGAGACAGGTAATCAAAAAATTTATGATGCAAACTGTGATAACTCAGCTTTTTTTATTGCTTCCTTATCAATTATTGAGATGATTTTGTTTCTGTTACTTTACAATCTGAAAATCAGATGATATAAAGTGGAATTGTAGAATACACTGGTTACTACAGAAGAAAATCTCAATGGTAATTATTTGAAGTACTTCTCAGAAGAAGGAAAAAAATAGAAAGTATTCACAAAGTAACTGAAAAGGTACAGGCAATCGAAAAGAATATTCTTTTATTCATAAAACAGATTTTAAGAGTGGTTATTACCGTTTAAAACAAGTTATATTTGATTCATTTGCTTATCAATCTTCTTTTGGTTATCAAAATGGTTGTGGTTTAGGAAGAATAGCAGATACTATCCAAACCCTAATAATCATCAATCAAGATTTGACTTTAGAGTTTTATTCAATCTCTTCAAAGCTGAAATCAAACCATTATTGATGTTTTAGGAACGAAAATTAAAAGTAATTCTGTTTGAACACCTATTAATCAGTTTATCAAACAAGATATATCAGAAAATCTTATTAAAGGAATATACTTGATTGAAGTTTTGGCAAAATGGTCAAGAAGTTTAGCAAACTAAATTGATTGTGAGATAAATTATTTCATAATTCAGGTAAAGACAGAAAAACTAGAAAGAAGAGTAAGGAATCTCTTGATGAATAATGAACAGTCTGTCATCACAAAAAAAACACTAGACATATTTCAATCTAGTGTTTCATTTATATAATTTACGTGTTTATTTTGTCTAAGAAAACAAATAGTTTTGGTTTGGTCTCAAAATAAAGAATCAGTCAGCTATTCACCAACAGATACACGTTCGAAGGCTTTGATTGACATTCCTTTACCTTCACTTTTCACATACTGAGCCACTGTAACCTTAGAGTCTTTCACAAAGGCTTGGTTCATAAGTGTATTTTCTTGAAGATATTTTTTAACATATCCTTGAGCAATTCTGTCCAAAATATTTTCTGGTTTGCCTTCTTCTCTTGCACGTTCTACACCGATAGCCATTTCACGGTCAATAATTTTTGAGTCAACACCTTCTTCATCAAGAGCAACAGGACTCATCGCTGCGATTTGCATACCCAAATCTTTTCCGATAGCATCATAATCAGCACTTCCAGCGTTGTCCATTGCTACCAAAACACCAACTTTACCGTTTGAGTGAATATAAGCAGCTAATTTGTCAGCCGAAAGATGACTATAACCTACAATAGAAATTTTCTCTCCCATTTTACCAACAAAGTCAGTAATTTTGGCTTCTAATGCTTGTCCACCTACTTCTAAAGCCAAAAGAGCTTCTGCAGTAGCAGGTTTTTTCTCTGATGCAAGTTTTGCAATTTCGTTTCCTAATTTTACAAACTCTTCGTTACGAGCTACAAAGTCAGTTTCACAACCTAATCCGATGATTACACCTTCTGAATCGTTGTTGAAAATTTCAATAAAAACTGCTCCTTCTGAAGTATCTCTATCAGCACGTTTAGCAGAAATTTTTTGTCCTTGCTTACGTAAAATATCTACTGCGCCTTCAAAATCTCCATTCGATTCTGTAAGAGCTTTTTTGCAGTCCATCATTCCTGCACCTGTCATTTCACGAAGTTTTTTTACATCACTTGCCGTAATTGCCATAGCTATTGTATATTTTATGTTCTTGATAGAACGGAATTAAAAACGAATTAAAATAAAATTAAAAAAAAGAGTGATAAGTAGCTACAAAGTTACAAATCACTCTCTAATGGAATAATTACGAATTACGAATTAAGAATTAAGAACTGAAATTCAGTATAATTAATACAATCTATTTATAATTAGTAATTTAAAAGTAAATACCTTTCAATTAAAAATTATTTGTAGTCAACGAATTAAATTCGTAATTCGTAATTACTCATTATACGATTATGCAAATGTAGAATTTACAAAATCAGTATCTTCTTTTGAATTCTCACGACCACGGTAAGAATTAGCAAGAATAGTTTTGAGGCGATTGAGTTCTTGACGAGCAGTATCTAATCCTTCAGAAGGACGGTCAGCTTTTTTTGTTTTGAAAAAATCTGACTGCATCGTTTTTAGCTCATTGATACGCTTCTCAATCTTTAGTTTGGTCTTTGTTTCGAAAGCCATAATGATATAAGAATTTTTGAATTCAATTACGAATTTTCAATTACGAATTACGAATGTATAATTACGAAATACCTAATTGCTAAAACCTATTGAAATCTGTTTTGATAAAATCAATTTATATATAAAGTAGCAAACAGTTTTGTTTCGGTCTGACCTTCGGTACTGACCTATTTTTACAGCCATTTACTACTTTTAATTGTCTAGTTTATAGTTGAATAACTAATTGAATTATAAAGGAAACAGGAAATTAATTAACCATTAACCATTTATAATTAACCATTATTTACTCTTCTTCGTCAGCATTTTTTGCTTTCGAAGCTGCAGCTCTAGCAGGTTTTTTACCTTCATCAACTGCACGTTTTTTATTTTCTTCTTCTTGTAATTTAGCTTGATCTTTGTCGTCTTGACGTTCTGCTAAACCTTCTTCAATGGCTTTACCAATGATAGTAGTAAGAAGTAAAATAGATTTATAAGCATCATCGTTTGCAGGAACTGCATAATCAACGATATTCGGATCTGCATTTGTATCTACAATAGCAAAAATAGGAATATTTAGGCGTTTTGCTTCTTTGATAGCAATGTGTTCACGAACGACATCAACTACAAAAAGAGCAGAAGGCAAACGGTTAAGGTCTGCAATACCACCCAAAATACGCTCTAGCTTTGCTTGCTCACGAGAAATCATAAGACGTTCACGCTTTGCTAAGTTTTTGTACATATCACTTTTTATCATACGGTCTGTCGACTGCATTTTTTTGATAGACTTACGTACAGTAGCAAAGTTAGTGAGCATTCCACCCAACCAACGGTCTGTAACATAAGGCATATTGAGGCGCTGAGCCTCTTGTGATACTACTTCTTGTGCTTGTTTCTTGGTAGCAACAAACATAATTTTTTGTCCTTTACGAGCCAATTCTTTGATGGCTTCGGTAGTACGTTCTAGACTGGCGAGAGTCTTATTAAGGTCAATGATGTGGATACCATTGCGCTCCATAAATATATAGGGAGCCATTTTTGGATTCCACTTGCGTTTCAAGTGACCGAAATGCACGCCTGCGTCCAAAAGGTCTTTATATTCTATTTTGTCCATAGTATTTTCTAGGAGAATGAATGTAAATCAATTTTCGAAACTTTGATTCTTTTTTCTGTACGTTTTGATTGGAAAATAAATTTCTAGTCAATGTAGAGGCGAGAATCACGCATTCGGGATAATAATTTTTTGACTAAAAAGGGTGGGAATAATTACGAATTAAAAATTATGAATTACGAATTAATCAGCATAGCTAATCAAAAATTACGTAATACTATTTCTAATTAAATATTATTCCTGTGGTTAAGAGCTTTATATTCTTTCAAAGATGCCTTTTGAGAAATTTGAAAAAATAAGTTTTTGGATAAAATTGTAATTGTCTCACATTTTGAAATGTCTGACAAATAATTGATACATATCCAAAAGAAAATTCTTAACGCTTACTGAATTGGAATTTTTTACGTGCTTTTCTACGACCGTATTTTTTACGTTCAACCATACGAGGGTCACGTGTCATAAATCCTTCAGCTTTAAGTGCTGGACGAAGCTCTGGGTCATGCTCAACTAAGGCACGAGAAATACCAAGACGAACAGCACCTGCTTGTCCTGTGATTCCACCACTAGCTACATTAACGTTTACATCAAAAACACCTACTTTGTCTGTAACAACAAAAGGTTGGTTGATGATAATACGTAAGATTTCTGTTGGGAAGTAGTCTTCTATAGTACGACCATTGACAGTAATTTTGCCTGCGCCTGGTTGCATATATACACGAGCTACTGCCTTCTTACGTCTTCCGAGGGTGTGAAGAGTTGTACTCATTTATAAATTAAATGGATTAAATTGACCTTAAAAGAATTTTACTTCTTTAGGCTGTTGTGCTTCATGAGGATGCTCACTTCCTGCATGCACAAACAAATTACGGAATAACTCACGTCCTAAACGGTTGTGAGGCAACATTCCTTTTACGGCATCTTCTACAAGTTGTGTAGGCTTACGCTGTAAAATTTGGAGTGCTGAATAAATTTTCTGACCACCTGGATAACCAGAGTGAGTAATGATCTTTTTGTCGCTCCACTTCTTACCAGTAAGGTGGATTTTTTCGGCGTTAATAACGATTACACTATCTCCACAGTCATTGTGAGGAGTATAAGAAGGTTTGTGTTTTCCACGTAACCTTTTCGCTATTTCACTTGCCATACGACCCAAAGTTTGTCCTTCTGCATCAACAATAAGCCACTCACGGTCTTTCTTGCCTGATTCTGCTGTAACAAACTCAGTTTTGTAACTAAGTGAATCCATTTTTTTGGAAATTAAATGAATAAACAATTAATTACGAATTACGAATTAAAAATTACGAATGAATAACCATTACAGTTTTTAATTTAGTAATAGACATAAAATTATCTATTCAAATTGCTATAAAAATTTAACTAAGTCCTATCAAAATCATTCAGTATCAAGACGATACATTTTCCTAATTTGAGAACATATTAAGAATACGTCAAAAGTCTATACTACTATTTTAATAGGTTTGCAAAATTAGAGGTTTTCTTATTGATTTCCAAATAGTTGAGTAAATTTATTGATTATTAATTTCTAAACTCTGATTTATTAAATCTAATTGCATCTTTATGTTTGCACGCTGATAAAGTCCTTTTTCTAACGGAATTTCTTTAAAGCCGTTTTTTTTGTACAAATGAATAGCTGACTTAAGTTGCGTATTTGAATAAAGAATAAGTGTAGAGATAGAGTTTGCTTTCGCAAAATCAAAATAAGTATTTATTAGCTACATAGTAGCGTAACCTTGGTAGAAAAAGAATAAGAATTGATTTGAAAAGCTACAGCGTAGCGTAACCTTATTTTTAATTCTAATTTCATGCAAGTTGCAAGGTTTCGCTACTCTGTAGCTCTAGTAGGGTTGTTATTTACTGTTCTACCAAGGTTATGTTACGTTGCGGCTGCAACCAAAACTCAATACGTAGAAATGACACTCATATTGATTTTTTTATCTTTATTTTGACTAATTCTAATTTTATATTTTTACTAATTTACAAAAAACAAATCCTTTCTACAATTGCTTGCGTTAGAGAATAAACAAAGTAAGAGAAAAATAAAAATCAAATTATTTGCTCTGACTTTTAGAATAAATTTAGAATTGAATCAACAACCAAAATAAAGAATAGTATGTCAAAGAATGGAATTCAGAAAACGTTTGTAACCATGAAAACATCGGTTACACAAGAAATGCAGGAACTTATTAATGAACAAATTCAATTAGAAGCTCGCTCTTCGTGGGCGTATTTGGCTGCTGCTTCGTGGTGTGATAAAGAAGGCTATATTAATTCAGCAAAATACCTTTATAATCATGCAGAAGAAGAACGCCAGCATATGATGAAGTTTTTTAATTATTTGAATAATGCTGGTGGACACGCTCTTGCTCCAGAAATTACAGATATGCGTTATGATTTTGAAAAGCTAAGAGATGTTTTCGAAACGGCTCTCAAGCACGAAATTAAAGTTACTTTAGCTATTAATGACCTTGTAGATTCGTGCTTGAAGGCGAAAGATTTTGCTACTTTCCAGTTTTTACAATGGTTTGTCAATGAACAAAGAGAAGAAGAAGTAATTTCTCGTCGTGCTGTTGAGCTTTTCGATATTATTGGAGAAGAGGGTCAAGGAATTTGGCTTATCGATCAAGCTATCGGAAAAATTGAATCTGAAATGGCAGAAGCAGAAGGTGCAGAGGAAGAAGCATAGATGTTTGAACTGGTAAGTTAATCTTAAATCACTATGAAAAATTCATTTTTTGTAGTGATTTTTTTATTGCAAAAACTGTTTTGTCTATTTTGAGTTTAGGTAATTATAAATAACAAAAAAAGAAGGTTATGGAAGAACACAATAAAGAATCAGAAAACACAAACTTCAATGAAAAAGAAATGAAAGCATTAATTTCTCTTTTAGAAGATGATGATATACAAATTTTGGAACACGTAGAAAACAAAATTTTATCTATCGGGAGACCTATTATTCCACTTTTAGAAGATTCTTGGACGAGTAGTTTTGACCAAAAATTACAAGGCAGGATTGAAGATATTCTGCACACCTTACAATTTGAAATCTTAAAAGAAAAACTACAAAATTGGTATCAAAATGAGCAAGATGATTTATTAAAAGGTCTATGGATTTTGGCAACCTATCAATATCCAGATTTGGAATACAATGAACTTAAAATAAAAATAGAACAGCTTTATTTCGAAACGTGGGTAGCCTTTCAAAATGTTCAGCATCCTATCGACCAAATAAGAAGGTTGAATAGTATTTTTTTTGAAAAATTATCTTTTAAGGCAAATGTCAATAATTTTCATTCAGTCAATAATTCGATGATAAATCAGGTTTTGGAATCTAAAAAAGGAAATCCGATTAGCTTGGCAGTTGTTTATATGTTGATTGCTCAAAAGCTCAAATTACCTGTTTTTGGTGTAAATCTACCCAACCTTTTTGTATTGACTTATAAATCGGAAGAACTTACTTTTTATATTAACGTTTTTAATAGAGGTGTAATTTTCTCAAAACAAGATATTGACAATTACCTCAAACAATTAAAACTTCCTCAAAACGAGTCTTTTTATTCTCCTTGTGATAATTTAGCCATTCTCAAAAGAACATTGCATAATTTGATGCAATCGTTTGAACATGCAGCTCAAGGCGAGAAAATACCTGAATTAATAGAATTACTTGCTATTTTAGGAGAAAATGTAACTACTAGAGATTAATTATTTCGTAAAAAAAATCCTACAAAAATTATCTTGTAGGATTTATTATATGTTTTAATAAAATGATAAAGGGGGGTTTTCTTTTTGTTTTCCTTTTTTATTCTTTTTTACTTTAAGTGCCTTAGGAATAAGAATTAAATAAACTGCTACTTTTAAAACCACAACTAATTGATATTCAAGTAATTAAATTCGTAATTCGTAATTTTTAATTCGTAATTGATCCTTATTTCATTTTTTGTATCATTACTACTGCGTTACTAAAATTTACGGATACAGAATTGATACGTTCGAAGGCTGCTAATTGTTCTTTTGTCTGAATTCCGTCTCTATAAAATTCTGTTATTTCTACCGTCAAGATTCCATTTTTGATGGTTGCTTCTGTTTTGAAGTGCATAATCATCTGACCCATCTCTACATTCCATATTTGTTTTTTGAGTGATTCGAAATTTCTGACGTAATAACCTTTCGGAATTTCTAATTCAACAATTGTCTTAAAATCCTCTGGATACCCTTTTTCTACATTTCCTTTTTGTATATACGATTTTGGATGTGCATCCAGAAGACTTCCCAACTTGAATAAATAAGTTTCATCGGCTTGCTCTACAAGCATATTAGAAGATATATTTCCTTCTACTTTAAACAAATCCATATGAGCTGTTTGAGTATCGTAATAATAGTTTTCTAAAGTTGTGATATCTATACTTTCCATAATAGACTCCTCTTTTACACGAATATCAAAACGCTGTGCAACTGCTTTGTCAGGCTCATCAGACAGATAATAATAAGCATGATAATCCATAGCTGCATATCCTGTAAGTTCTCTTTTTAAGTTTATTGTTGTATTACTTAAATTATCTTCAAAACTAACTTTATAAGTGGTGTTGGTATGACTTTGAGTAGGAACAAAATTAATGGTGCGAATGTCCGAATAAGCGATAATATCTTCTCCTAAAAAAACAGGAGGTTTTATGAAAATACCTTTATTATGGATAAGTGAATAAGGAATGTATCCATAACGATAGCTAATTTCAGTAGGTGCTAAATAACTTTTCAGAGAAGGAAAGTAAAATAAATAAGAGTGAATAAAATCCCAAGAAGGAAATTCCTCATCAAAAGCAAAGTATTTTTTGTCGGAAGTTCCTACCAAACGATGGTCAATTCCTGCACTTTGAAAGAAAGCACCAAACAGACGAAGAATACCATAACTATCGCTCATTCCATTTTCTAAAGAAGCCAGAAGAGAATAAGAGTCATGACTAATATTTTCATCTATACGAATGTTATTTTTGATGTAATCTTCAATTATTTTTATTTTTTTCTCTTCTGATAAAGCAGAAGTTTTGTTTGCTCCTAATTCATCCAGAATAGAGTTGATATACTTGTTTTCATCTTTCAAACTCAATGGATAAACTACTGAAGCAAGTCCATTTGCTATAGTCTCCCAACTATTATCTACATATTTTTCATCTGCCAAAACGTGTGAAAAACGGTAGTGCAAACGCATTAAATTTCCTTCCCTTAGAATAGTTTTGGAAGAAGTAGCATGAATTTTATCAGCAGAAATGGAAAGTAAATTTCTTCCTAAAGCATCACTTTGTTGTTTTGCTTGTGAGAGTCCGTTATAGCTTTTGCTTACAAAAAAAATATTAGTAGGCGTAAAGAGTTCAAAACTCACGTTTTTGAGCAGGATATTAGCAGGATACATATAATGCCCTGAAAGAGAAGCAGAACGTTCTATTACATAAAAGTATTCAATATCGCTACCAATTTCTGCACCTTCAATAGGAAAACGAGTAGAAGAAGTAAAAAATCCATCTTCTTCTATTTCACGAATCTGAGAGAGGTCTATTTCTACTACTTTTCCATCAACTTGAACACTTCTAGCCTTCAAATTCATCAATCTTTCACCTTCTTGAAGCGGAACAAATACTTTATTATATTTCTTGAGTGTATTTTCCGAATTTATTTTTATAATATGATGTGTCAGTTCCCAAACTTTAAAATCTCCTTCTTTATCATAAAAATACTCTAAAGCATAATGATACTTCTGAAAAACAGCTTCTTCTTTATTTTCCTCTACATTTAATTTTGAAGAAACAGGTGAAATTTCCCAATTATAATTAAGAAGTTGGAAAGGCTCTGAATAAGGAAAAATAGCATTATTTTCATCGTCAGACCAATTAATTACTACTTCTTGTGCCTTTATAGGAAATACAAAAGTTATAATTAAAAACAAGAAAGAAAGAAAAGAAAAGCGTAAGTATTTGTTCATAAAAAGATATCGGAAAGTATATATCTGTTATTTTTATTATTTTTTATTGGTTTTTTCTAAAAACAAACTAAAATCAACCAATGATTAATTATGGTTTGTATTTATCAGAGTCAAGATTGAAAAATAATAAAAAAGTAAGTTAATTTTGTTCAACTTATTATTGTATTATATATAACTGCAAAAACTAACCCTAAAGTTTGTAAAGTACAAATAATTAGAGTATTGAAAATTAGAATCCGATGTGTGTTTTTTACCAAAAACGTACTGTTTTTAATTAAAAAATAGAATAAATGCACTAAGCTTTATCAAATTCTAAAAAAAAAGTTGGTTTATTTTAGACAGAGCCTATAAAAAGGAGATAAAATCAATTCAGATATGACTTTAATAACTATATATCGTTTTTTTTTACGTTAGTAGGTTTATGTGCTATTCTTTAGAAAATCAAACCTATGAAGATTCGTTTATTGAATCTGAATGAGAAAAGTAATAGTATTCAAAGTAGAAAAGATACTCATTCTATAAATTGCAATGTAATTTATTCTTATTCTTTTTTTAGTATATTTGCAGTTGATTTTGTCAAATTTTGATATAATCTTTTTTGTTCTCTTAATTGCTAATCCGTTTACTTTTATTGCTATGTTGTTAGATTTTGAAAAGCCCATTTTTGAATTAGAAGAAAAACTACAAGAAACTATACGTCTTGCAGCCCAGAATAATATGGATGTGAGTCAGGCTGTAAAGCTATTGGAAGAGCGAATTCATCATCTAAAAAAAGAGACCTTCAAAAACCTAACTCGCTGGCAACGTGTACAACTTTCTCGTCATCCAGACCGTCCTTATACACTTGATTATATTGCCCATCTGACTGATGATTTTGTAGAATTACACGGGGATAGAGGTTTTGGAGATGATAAAGCTATGATTGGAGGAATTGCCCAGATTGATGGACAGTCTGTCATGATAATTGGACAGCAAAAAGGACGAAATACCAAACAAAGACAATATCGCAATTTTGGAATGGCAAATCCAGAAGGCTATCGTAAGGCATTGCGTCTGATGCAACTTGCCAATAAATTTGGAATTCCTATCTTGACTCTCATTGATACTCCTGGTGCTTATCCTGGTATTGAAGCCGAAGAAAGAGGACAAGGAGAAGCAATTGCAAGAAATTTGAAAGAAATGTTTTTGTTAGATGTTCCTGTAATTTGTATTATAATTGGTGAGGGTGCTTCGGGTGGTGCACTTGGAATTGCGATTGGAGATAGAGTTTGTATGCTTGAAAATACATGGTATTCGGTTATTTCACCTGAATCTTGTTCTTCTATTTTGTGGCGTAGTTGGGATTATAAAGAACAGGCTGCAAGTGCTTTACGCCTTACTTCTTCAGATATGTATAAGTTTGGTCTGATTGACAGGATAATTGAAGAACCTCTAGGAGGAGCGCATCGTTATCAAGAAGAAACTATGGAAATTGTAAAGAAAGCTGTTTTGGAGATGATAGCAGAACTTTCAAAACTAGATAGCAAGACATTAAAACAACAACGCACAGAAAAATTCTCAAAAATGGGAGAGTTTGAAGAAACACAAATAAATAAAGCGAGCTGATTAGGAAACAAAATATAAAACAGGAAGATACAATAACGAGTACATAATTTTATCTAATTTTGAGTTACTTCATAGTTTCTAGAAAATTAGAATTACAACTAAAGTGAATTATAAAGGAAATGAAAAAGTTACAAAATTTTCATTCTCATTCTTCGTATTGGAATCTCAACCAGAGAACGCATATTTTGCCCTTTGACAAAAGCCGTTTGCTTCTTCATCTAAAACGCCTAACAAAACCCTATGACCAAAAGTCTAAGCGAAAAAAAGATTATGAACGCTATCGTTTCGTAGGAAAAGTGGGAAATCATACTTTTCGCCTCTCCAGAACGGTCTTAGAACCTAATAAATTTTTAAGTATTGCAGAAGCAGTAGTAGAATCTACCTCAAAAGGTTGTTTTATTCAAATCAAATACAAAACTTTTAAGTCTGCCAGATTATTAATTTGGTTTTGGGGAATCTTAGGACTTTCTATGACTTTATATTTTGGTATTTACAAACTCAATATTCTTTACACTATTTTAATAGGACTTTTTACACTTGCTCACACGGCTGTTTGTATATTGACTGTTCGAAGACAAAAGAAAATACTAGAAGATATTTTTGATGAAGTATTTAATTCTTATAATGAGTTTTTGAATTGAAATCTACTTTCAGCTTAGACACAATTTTGCAACTTTGTATGTTAAAGATCCTCATTAAATAAAACACTAATTTTCACAAAATGAATAATTCAATAACAAAATTAAATATAAAAAAAATGCTTTTATCTTCTCCTTGGGATACTATAAAAGATACAATAGAAGAAAAAGGGATAACAGAAGCAGATTTAGCTCAGAAGTTAGGATATTCTTTAGATGAAATAAATAAACTTAGTGAAGGTAAACTAAGCATTGATGAAGAATTGGCTTCTAAATTAGAATATAGCTTGAATGTTAATGCTAGTTTATGGCTGAATTTGGAAAAGCGTTATAGAGAAGAGTTAAAAGAGATAAGTCGCTTAGAAAGTTCTCAAACAATTAAGAAAGGGAAGGTAGAAGTCTCTCATTAAGGCAAAGTAACATAAACATGAAAAAGCTAGTAATTAATTTTACTAGCTTTTTTTAGGAGACAAAAAACTGTTAGATAAATATGACAACGAGAGAATTGTAATTACCAGCTTTCTTTATCAACATTAGTATCCAATACTTCATCATCATACAAAAATTCTCCTTCTGCAGGTTTTCTTTGTACAAAAATAGAAGCTAATAGAGCAACTACAAAAAGAACAACTGCACCTACCATTATACTTTGAAGAAATGGTAAAAATGGGTTTTCAAGATTCTTTTTTGATTCTCTTCTTGCTTCTTCCATCGTCGTGTCTATAATACTTTCTTCCATTCCCATGCTTTCCATCATAGCTTCTGCCTTATCTATTGCGGATTTAGCTATCTGTTCTGCATATTCTGGAGCAGTATAATTATTGAATACGTAATTATAACTCAATCCAATCACGTAACTCAGTATAAGAGCAACAAATACCATTTTGACAGCCTCAAAATACTTTATTATTCCTTTATTTTCTTTTTTGATGCGATGGCAAACGAAAATAATTGCTAGAATAGAAACAATACTGGAAATAATACCGTAATAACTCATCGTAAATTCTACTCCCATTAAATAACCAAAAACGGCTAATAGAATATTTACAACACCTAAAATCAAACCATAACGAATTGCTACTTGCATAATAAAAAATAGTTAGTTGAGAATTAAATTAAATTTTCCTTCAAATAATAGGTATAAAATAGCTTAATTTTATTACAGATTATTCAACCTAATAGCTAAAAAATAGGATTTGATAAAATAAGCCTTCCAATAGAATCTTGTCTTTGTTGTTCTTTTATTCTTATTTTTTTCATTTGTTCGGCATATTCTGGAGTAAGTTTATATTTTTCTCGTTCTATTTTTCTTTCTATTCTAACTAAAGATTCTCTATAATTTACATTTAAGGTATCTTTTTTAAAGGCAGTATTAAAATATTTTTCTGCCAACTCAAAGCGTTTTAATTTATCTTGAGGTTCGAAGAGCTTATACTCATATAAAAATCCTAATAAATAATTAGCTGTTTTTTGAACTGGTTTTTGCTGAATTACTTTTTTGAAATAATATTCTGCTTGTGGATAATATTTTTTTTCAAACATATAAATCCCTACTTGCAACGAAGCTTCATCTAAGGTAGAATCTTGTTGAATTGCTCTTCTGTACCACACTATAGAACTATCTTGTTTGTTCAAACTAAGCCACGTATTTGCGTACTGAAGTGAAAGTTGAGAATGAATTTTATTATCTAATTTATTCTTTTTTTCTTTTGGGTAATTAGAGTTTATCCTTTGAAGTGCAATTTGTGCTTCTTTCCATGCATTTTTAGGAAGTTGGGTTTGATTGTAAGTTTTGATAATTTCTGTATAAGCAGGAATATAGGTACTGTCTTTTTCAATTGTTTTTCTCAAAAACGAAAGTGCTTTAGTAGTATCATTTTTTTTATTCCAAATCACTCCTTGATAGTAAAGCGTTTCTGTTTTTTCTCCTGTTCGGTCTGCGATTTCTTCAAAAGCACGTAAAGATTCTGACCATTTTTGTTGATTAAAAGCAGAATGAGCATACAAGCGATACAATTCTAAGTCTGTAAAACCTAGATTAATTGCCTTTTGAGCAGATTGAAGAACTTTTTGAGGTTCATTTCTTTGTTTGTAGGCTTGTGCTAATGCAAAATAATAATTACTCTGCGTACTATCTAACAAAATTGCTTTTTCAATATCATCTAAAGCAATGTTTTCTTTACCAGAAGATAAATACAAAGAAGCTCGTTTGTAATAATAATGAGCTGTATTTTTTGTATTCTCCGTTGTTTTGCTTTTTTCAATTTGCCTATTCAAAAACTGAATTTGATTTGAGATAGAAGTAGTAGCAGAATCTGGAAGAGGGGGTAAAGTTTCAACAAACTGTTTCGTATCAGACCGACAGGCTGATAAAAAGCAGAAAACGAATAAGAAAATAAAACCATTTTTGAGATAACTATACATTTGAAACTGTGTAATTAATTAAATTGAATTTCAAATCGTAATTTTTAATTAGCTACGCTGAATATTCATTTCGTAATTGATTGTCTATTTCTTAAGCCATTCTCTGATTACATCTAAAATAACGAAAACTGACTTTTTATGTTCTTCTTTTGCTTCCATTTTAGGATTTTTGCCTCCTATGTTTATCATTTTACCTATATAGTTTTCTTCTTTTGCTTCATTTTCAAATACCCAAACAGCATATCCTTTTACACCAAAAGTACCGTCTTCTAGCTTCTCAACATCACTTTGAGTAAGAATAAAATAAATTTTTTCATCAACAATAAATTTGGAGAGTTGTCTTTCGCTTTCTACTACAGAAGCTAGTGAACCAGTCATTTCTACTTTGAGGTTTGTATCAGAATGAGTTGTCGGAATACGGAAATTTGAATCTTTCATTTTTTGGGAATTAGGGATTGGAGATTAGTAATTAGGGAATGAAAATTAGGGAATGAAATTGATTGTATTATCATTACTTTATTTATAGCCGAACCAGCCGAGTTTATCTGTTTTTTTACGCCAATTTTCGCTTACTCTAACATAGAGTTGCAAGAATACTTTTTTACCAAAAAATGCTTCCATATCTAGTCGTGCTTCTGTTCCGATAAGTTTGAGTGCACTACCATCTTTTCCTATTAAAATTCCTTTTTGTGATTTTCTTTCGACATGAATTTCAGCGTGAATACGAAGAAGTTTTTTAGTATCTTTAAATTCTATGATTCCTACTTCAGTAGAATAGGGAACTTCTTGGTCATAATTTAAAAATATTTTTTCTCTAATAATTTCTCCTGCAAAAAACCGTTCTGGACGGTCTGTCAGCATTTCTTTATCATAATAAGCAGGATGCTTTGGAAGATATTTTAGAATAAGCTCCAATACTTCATTTATATTAAAACCAACAAGGGCAGATAATGGAAAAATTTCTTGTGGATTCAACACTTCTTTCCAGCGAACAATTTTTTGCTCAATAATTTCTTTATCTACTAAATCAGTTTTATTTAGCAAAACAATTAAAGGAATTTTCTTTTTATCTAATACCTTTTTTAGTTTTTCGATAGCATCTTCTTCATCGTGGCTTTCATCCAGAGAAGTTACTAATAGAATTACATCAGCATCTTCCAATGATTTTTCTACAAAACGCATCATTTTTTCATGAAGCTCATATTTTGGCGAAATAATACCAGGAGTATCTGAAAACACAATTTGATAATCTTCACTATTCAAAATCCCCATTATACGATGGCGAGTAGTTTGTGCTTTTGGAGTTACGATAGCCAATTTTTCTCCCAAAACAGCGTTCATGAGCGTAGATTTACCACTATTTGGTTTTCCAACCAGAGCGACAAAACCAGCTTTATGATTTTCAGATTCTTTGCCAGCATTTAGAATGGCATCTAAGTCAAGTTCTTTCATATCACAAAGTTCGCTTTTTTTATAGAATTATTTAGTATAATTATTATTATTTGCTAAAAAAACGCTTTAAAATTAGTAAAAACCTGTAATTTACATTTTTTATAAAAAAACAATCGTTTTTTTTAGATAAATGTTTGCAAATTAAAAATATTAGTGTACCTTTGTAAAACAATCAGGGTAAATAAACTTTGATTGTACCAATAACGGCGCGAGATAGAGCAGTTGGTAGCTCGTCGGGCTCATAACCCGGAGGTCACAGGTTCGAGTCCTGTTCTCGCTACAAAGTCATTGAATTGACAGAAACCATTTTAGATAACTTTCTAAAATGGTTTTTTTGTGTTTATACTTTCTTATATTAATCTATCAAAAACAGACTTTTCAAAAATTCATACTAAATTTATATAGTTCTTGACAAAAAACTGCTTGATAAATGGTATTTTTGTAAAACTTTGTATTTTCCTTTCAAAAAATACCCCATTTTCATGCAGAATAACAACCGTGTACTTGTCGTAGATGATGAACCCGATATTTTGGATTTGCTCAAATACAATTTGGAACGTGAAGGATATGAAGTAGAGATTGCTTCCAATGGCGAAGAAGCCATAAAAAAAGCAGAGTTTTTTAAACCTGAACTTATTCTTTTAGACATCATGATGCCGAAAATGGACGGTGTAGAAACCTGTCGTCAGCTTCGTGAAATGCCTGATATGAAAGAATCTTATATTATTTTCTTGACTGCCCGTGCAGAAGAATATTCAGAAGTGGCAGCATTTGATGTGGGTGCAGATGATTATCTAAATAAGCCTATCAAACCTCGTGCATTAATGAGCCGTATTAATGCTCTTTTTCGTAGAGAATTCAAAAAGCAACAAGTACAAACACACGAAATCATTGAGATTTCAGACTTGTGTATTGACAAAACAAGTTATACCTTACAGAAAGATGGTGAATTGATTGCACTTCCTAAAAAAGAATTCGAACTTATCTATTTTTTGGCTCAAAGTCCGAATAAAGTATTTAACCGTGAAGACTTACTGAAGAATATTTGGGGACAAGATGTCTATGTTTTGGCTCGTACAGTTGATGTTCATATTCGTAGAATTAGAGAAAAAATAGGAGACAGTTATATCAAGACAGTAAAAGGAGTGGGCTATAAATTTATGTCGCCTGATGAAGTGTAATAAATGGAGATTAGGGAATGGGGAATGAATAATCGGATTACTAAATCATTTATCAAAACTGGATGATAATAAAAGATACTGTTTCTACAGAAGAAAGGGTAAAAAAAAGCATTTTTGATAGTATTACAAATATTATCAAACGTTTTTTGGTAAGTTCTAGATCGGTAGCCATTATACTTTCTCTTTTGGTAAGTAGTGTAACGAGTGCGTTTTTGTCGCTGATTCCTAGTGTTACTTCGGTGGTTTTGTCGGTCTGTTTTTTGGTTTGTTTTTCCTCTTCTTTTATCTTGATTTATATCGCTTTTGAATTTCTTATTTTTAAAGAAATAAACAATGTTTATAGTAAATTATCTAAAATAAAAAAGAAAAATTTTAAGTTTGTTGCTTCTAACTCTGATATTCTTCCCTCTACCAATCCTATCAGAAGAGTAAATCAAGAAATTACTGCGTATGCAGGAGAGAAACAAAAGGAAATTGATGAGCTAAAGAGAATGGAAATTTTTCGTAGAGAATTTCTTGCTGATGTTTCTCACGAACTCAAAACACCTATTTTTTCGGCACAAGGTTTTATTCTTACCCTTATTGATGGTGCAGTAGATGATTCAACTGTACGTGATTTGTTTTTGGGTAAGGCTGCACGAAGTTTGAAGGCGTTGGCTGCTTTGGTAGAGGATTTACTGACACTTTCTCAAATAGAATCAGGTGATATTACGATGCGTTTGGAAGAATATGAAATGCAAGACCAAGTTTTGGAAGTCTTCGAACAGCTTGAAAATAAGGCTGAAAGGCGTGGAGTTACACTAAAATTGGTTAGTCAGTACGAAGAAGGTGTTTATATTTATGCTGATTATAATCGTATCCGACAGGTTTTGATAAATTTGATTATTAATGCTATCAAATATGGAAAAGAAAACGGAACTGTAACAGTAACACTTACCCAAACCATAAAAAACCTCAAAATATCTATCAAAGATGATGGAAATGGAATTGAACCAGAACATTTAGTTCGTATTTTTGAACGTTTTTATAGAATAGAAAAAAGCCGTTCGAAGCAAGAAGGTGGAACAGGTTTAGGACTTGCCATTGTAAAACATATTATTGAAAAACACAATTCTAAAATTAGCGTCAAAAGTAAAATAGGAGAAGGAACACAGTTTACTTTTAAATTGCAGCGTACGGAAGTTTTGGAAGAAGAAGAGGAATAATTGGGAAAATAGGAATTGGGAAATAGAGAATGAGAAATAATTTACATTTGTGTAACTAAATACAGGCATAACGAGTAAGTGCATAATCTTTTACTTCTCGCTCTCCTCCTTTTCCGTGTTGTATCAATTTGCTGACCTAAGCAAATTGATTCTGAACGCTCTCAGAGCTATTTTTACAAGAAATTGCAGCTTTTTGAATTACCTTTTCAAAACTTCTCCATTGTGAATAATCAAAAATTTCTTGTAAATCTCTAGCAGACCAATATTCTACATTTTCGATTTCCTTTCTGATGCTTTCTAGTTTTTGGAATAGTTCGTTTGAATTTTTCATAATTGATTAATTTGGTTCTCTAACAATTTTTGCACTTACCTTTATTATAATAATTATCTTGTATTTTAAATTGGTCTGTACCGAAGGTCTGACCAGTTTAAAATATGTATTTAAAGTTTCAAAAAGGCTTATTTTTTTCAAGTCAGACCTTCGGTACAGACTTAAAAAAAATATAAAATAGATTTATTTTCTACCAAAAATCACAAAAGAGCAAAAATTGTCAGAGAACCATTAATTTTATAAAGTTGTGAATTTTGATATAGCTACAAGATAGCTAATTTGGTTAGCTGTTTCATTAGAAAATAGAATAAAGGCTTATCTTCAAATTATAACATATCGTAACTCATAATTTATAATTAGCTATTCGCTGAATATATTTCCTAATTACACCAAAGAAATTCGTAATTTTGTAGTCTTTATTTTTTTACTTCTGTATTGATTGTATTTCTATGAAACGCTACCAACTCTCTGACCTTGTTATTTTTGAAAACGACGATTATCTTAATTGTTGAAAAACCACCTTATTTGTCTTCTTTAGACGAACGTTTGGGTAATGCTATGAATCTTTTACAAATCGTAAGAGCAGAACTTCCAGAAGCAAAACTAGGACACCGTTTGGATAAGGAAACCAGTGGAGCAGTTGCAATAGCAAAACATTTTGAAGCCTATCGTCATCTTTCTATTCAATTTCAAGAACGTCAAGTAGAAAAGGTATATCATGCCATTGCTGTTGGAGTTCATGATTTTCAAGAGCAAACTGTTGAAGTTCCGATATACAAAATGAAAAATGGACTTTCGGCTGTTAATTATAAGCAAGGCAAACATTCACTTACTTTTTTCTCTACTTTGGAGGCTTTTCGTCATTATACACTTTTGGAATGCCGTCCGATTACGGGTCGTTTGCATCAAATTCGTGTTCATGCACAGACATTAGGCGCTCCTTTGGTGGCTGATAAAGCATATGGGGGAAAAGATTTATTTTTATCAGAAATAAAACGCAAAAAATTTAATCTTAAAAAGTGGGAAGAAGAACTTCCTTTGATGCAACGTGTAGCTCTTCACGCAAAAGAATTGGGTTTTAAGGGAATGAATGGGGAAGAAATAAAAGCAGTAACTGAATATCCAAAGGATTTTCAAGCACTTTTAAGGCAGTTGGGGAAATTTGATATGTAGTATTCAATTACGACCTTTGAAAGCAGCAAAACTAATTACGTATTAGAAATTGGGAAAATGAGTAGCTACCAAAATTTTGATTTTCACAATGAAAAAAGACCTTTTCATTTTGGAAAAAAGTAGTTCTGAAAATAAAATTAAACAAAGTTTTTGAAAATATTTTTTGTCTGAAAAATGCTTTTATATCATCAAATAAGCTGATTTTGTATATAATTTAGAGAAGTTTTCGAAAACTAGTGTAATTAATCTGATTTGGCAAACAGATTGAGTAATAGATAAATAAGTTCTACAAAAAGATGTAGAATTTTGAAGGAAATTTACTCATCAAGATTTTTGTTTGTAGTTTTAAATGAACTACATAATTTTTATCAAAATCTTATTTTTTATGAGTATTTGTTTTTTGATTACTACAATCAAATTGCAAATTAAAAAACCTAGAAAATCAAAGAAGAAAGCAGTTAGTTTGTGTTTTTTATTTGTAAAGAACAATTTTTAGCAACTGACAATTTTTATACTTTCTTTTTAAAAATGACTAAGTCATTGATTTTCTAAATCGTTCAAGTAGAAGTAAGTAAGTAAGTGGACAAAAAATACCTTTTCTTTTTAGGAAAGGTTTTTTTATTCGATTTTTTTTAGCGAAGTACATGTCCCATCCTAATATAGTGTTACACAATTAATTTAATAATTAACGATACCTACCTTTTTATCTTTCAGTTTCAGGTTCATAAAATTTTGCAAACGCTCTTCGTATTTTTTGCGTGTACGGCTACTTCGTGCAGGTTCTCCTTCCCATTTTACCAATAGTATAAAGGCTAAAGAATCCTTTTCAAAATCAGTTTGACGTACCCTTGCGACACCAATTTCTTTGAGTTCTGGATAGATGGCTTTTAACTCTTTCTTTATTGTTTCGAAAGGCAGAGTATCCCCTCTAGCATATAAAAGTTCTTGTTTTAATCCTTCAATCTCTTTATCTTTTCCTGTAATGACTTCGTCTTTTTGTTTGTAGGTTCCCATTTCTTCCCTAAATTTTATTTCAATATAACGCTTTGCATTATTCATAACTGTACGTTCGACACGAGTTTCGGAATCGGCTGGTTCTTCGGATTGTACCAGTTCGATATGAATGCTATCATCTTTATCAAAACCTGTGAGTTGCCATGAACTCTTAGCTTTATCATTAAACTGTTTTTCCAAATTGAGCAATGAATCATAATTTATATAAGCTCCTGCACCAAAACTAATGACACGAAGTCTATAAATATTAGCAGAATCTAGTTTTATTTTCCATTGCACCGAGTTTAAGTCAAAATTAGGATTTATATTTTGAGAAATGAATGTAGTAATTCCTTGGTTACGGAAATTTTCAGTTAGTTTCTTAAATAAAAAAATAACACTCGGAACAAGTAAAATCGTCAAAACTATATAAGCCGTAATTCTTGCACGTCTTGCCAGAACAGGACTCATTACCTCTACATACGGAAATTTCAAGAAACGCACAATCATATACGTAGAAAGACTTATAAAAGTAGCATTTATAAAAAACAGATAAAACGCACCCGCAAAAACATCCCATTTTCCTGTTGCCATTCCAAAACCTGCCGTACACAAAGGAGGCATAAGAGCCGTTGCAATAGCTACACCTGGAATAGCATTCGTTTTCTCTGTACGAGAACCAGCAATAATACCAGCCAGACCACCAAAGAAAGCTACCAAAACATCTAACAAATTAGGTTCGGTGCGGGAAAGCATCTGGTCAGTAATAAGTCCTAGAGGAGTGATTTTGAAGTAAATAACACTTGTAGCTAAAGTAATTAAGATAGCAATAAGGAAATTTCGAACCGACTTTATTAGTGTTTCTCTATCATTAATCGCAGCTCCCAAACCAATTCCCAAAATAGGCGACATTAAGGGAGAAATAAGCATCGCACCAATAATAACTGCCGCTGAATCTAAGTCCAAACCAATAGAGGCAATCATTACCGAACAAATCAGAATCCATAGATTCGAACCCTCCAAAACAACACCCGATTTTATGCTTTTTACTGTTCCAACAAAATCAGTATCAGAAGCCAAATGAGTCAGACGAAAGAAGACATCTTTCATAAATTTCCAAGAATCACGAAAAAAATGTTGCCAATCTGGATAATCATGATTTATGTTTTCTGAATCATAATCAGTCTTAGAAGTAAAATTTGGTTCTTCGTTCATACTAAAATTGTTATCCTGTATTTAATTTTATTCCGTTTCTGTTTTTTGATTTTCTAAAATACTGTTTTTCGATAAGGAACCGAAATTTAGTTGCTTTTTAGGGTTCTACCAAATGTTATTTTTAATCTTATCTAAATTGTAATGAATAAAGCTGCCCAAGAATATCTTCTTCGCTTTCTGTTTCATAAGATAACAAAGACATTCCTGATTCGTAAATATGAAAAATAGAAAGTACAAACTGTTTTTCTGTATTTTTATTCAAATAAATGCTATCCCTAGTTTCATTGATACTCCATATTCCGTACTCTTTTTTGAAATATTTTGGCGCATTTGTGTTATAAGTTTTATCTTTTCTAAATTCTATGTATTTGTTACCATAAAAATCATTTGATTCTGTTCCATACTTTGAGTTTTTTCCTGCTACTTGATATAATTCCCATTCTTTGATTAATAATTCTTCTAAAGTCAGTTCTTTTTTCTCCACTTTAGAGGAAGAAGAACAAGCAAAGAATAAAGTGCTAAAAATAAGAAGAGAAAATAATTTGATAAAAAGATTCATCTGTTTTGTGTAAAGTTGAATTTTATAATATGAACTCTAAAACTACAAATTCTCAAAATAAAAAATGACAACAATCAATTTAAAATTCTACATTTAGACTTTATTCTGTCTTGCTGTTATGCTTTCTAATTCTCTCAAAAAATGAAAACTACCTTTATTAGCGATATTTCGAAAAAAGAATTTCCTATTTCCGAACAGGTTTCGGCTAAAGCGATTCGCAGTTTATTGACAGAATTTATCCAAAAAGAAAACCCTACTTTTGACACAAATAGTTTCCTTTCTGTTTCTGAACTCAATTATTTCAAAGGAAAATATATTTCAAACCATTTGATTAAAGAAATGGGAGAACTTTCTTCTTTAGAAAACGAAGTAATTGATTCGATAAGCAATCGTTCTGTTCTTTCTGATAATACAGATTTGGAAGAAAAATTTACTTTAGGACAAAAAATAGCTGATAAAGTAGCTTCCTTTGGTGGAAGTTGGACGTTTATTTTATCGTTTGGAGGATTTATTTTTGTTTGGATTTGTTTCAATGCTTTTGTCCTTGTTACAAAAGTCTTTGACCCTTTTCCTTTTATTTTACTCAATTTGATTTTATCATGTTTGGCTGCCCTTCAAGCTCCTGTAATTATGATGAGCCAAAACAGACAAGAAGAAAAAGACCGTATGAGAGCAAAACAAGATTATATGATAAATCTAAAATCAGAACTTGAAATCAGAATTTTACACGAAAAAATAGATCATTTGATGATGCACCAACAACAAGAGCTTTTAGAACTTCAAAAAACACAGATTGAGATGATGAATACCATTTTGAAAAATACAGAAGTAAAATAGTTTTTATCATTATCGCTAGGATTAGAATACAATGGAATACAGATTTTACAGATTAGACTGATTAAACACAGATTTTTTGAATAACTGTTAAAAAATTATACAACTAGATTTATAGTTTTTTTAAATGTTGTTTTCTATCATTTGTAAAAATAAGATGTTTGAATTCAGCTTTTTTACCAAAATTAAGTAACAAACCTACTTCTTTATCTGTAGCTTTAAGATAATTGAGTAGTTGTAATTCGTTCTGATATACCAAAATTTCACTTGCTTTTAGCTCTACAATTACTAAATCATTCAACAAGTAAGTCGGCAAAATATTCTCCTACTTCAGTTTTTTTATAATAGACTTTTATCATTTTTTGAGCTTCAACCTTGAAACCCCTATTTTTCAACTCCAAATACATTGAATTTTGATATACTTTTTCTAAAAAACCATATCCTAATTCGTTATATACATCATAGTAAACATTGATGATACTTTTTGTAAGTTCTTGGTGTAGTAGTTTTTCCATGTTTTTTATTTTAAAAAAAAATCTACAAATCAAATCTGTGATTATTCGTATAATCAGTAAAATCTGTGTTCTAAATATACCATAAAATCTACAAATCAGATCTGTGATTATCCGTATAATCAGTAAAATCTGTGTTCTAAATATACTACATAATTTCGCACAACTGACAAAAATTCCGATTTTACGTATTAAATAACTCAAAAATTCAATTGGAATAAAACTAGCTAACTTCTTAGTATATAAAATAATACTAGCGCAAGATTCTATCTTGTGCTTTCTATTTCGCAAGCATCTGCTTGCAATACAATAAGAGAACAAACAAACAATAAAATAGAACTATGAGCGTAGAACAAGGTAATTTATCAGTAAATACGGAAAATATTTTTCCAATCATTAAGAAGTTTCTCTATTCTGACCACGAAATATTTTTGAGAGAACTTGTAGCTAATGCCGTAGATGCTACTCAAAAGCTAAAGCATTTGTCTTCTACTTCAGATTTCGCTAGTCAGGCAACAAGCGAATTAGGCGACTTGAAAGTAAAAATTTCATTTGATAAAGAAGCCAAAACCATTACAGTTAGTGATAATGGAATCGGAATGACTGGCGAAGACATCAAAAAATATATCAATCAAATTGCTTTTTCTGGTGCAACTGAGTTTGTAGAAAAGTATAAAGATGCTCCAAACAATAAGCAAATAATCGGACATTTTGGCTTAGGTTTTTATTCTGCTTTTATGGTTTCTACAAAAGTAGAAATTATTTCTCGTGCTTTTTCAGCTAAAGAAGACGAAGCAGCACATTGGGAATGTGAAGGTTCTACTGCTTATGATTTGGAACAAACTACAAAAGCAGAACGAGGAACAGATATTATTCTTCATATTGCAGAGGATTCTGAAGAGTTTTTGGATAGTTTCCGTTTGAAAGGAATTTTGGATAAATACGCTAAGTTTTTACCAATTCCGATAGAATTTGAAGGAGAACAGATTAATGATACAGCACCACTTTGGACAAAACAACCTTCAGAACTAAAAGACGAAGATTATATAGAGTTTTATAAAAAACTATATCCAAACTCGTTTGGTGAAGACCCATTATTTTGGATTCATCTTAATGTTGATTATCCTTTTGAACTTACAGGAATTTTGTATTTCCCTAAAGTAAAACAAGAGCTTACAGCTTCAAAGGATAAAATTCAACTTTATAGCCGTCAAGTATTTATTACAGATGAAGTAAAAGAAATCGTTCCCGAATTTTTGACCCTTTTGCATGGTGTAATTGATTCTCCAGATATTCCTCTGAACGTTTCTAGAAGTTATTTACAAGCAGATGGAAATGTAAAACGTATTAGCAGTTATATCACTAAAAAAGTAGCTGACAAACTACAAGAACTTTTCAAAAATGACAGAGAAGGTTATGCAAAAAAATGGGACGATATAGGTCTTTTTGTAAAATTCGGAATGATAACAGATGAAAAATTCTTAGAGAAAGCTGAGAAATTTGCATTAGTAAAAAATGTAGATGAAAAAACATTTACATTTGACGAGTACAATGAAAAAATTGCAGTTAATCAAACTGACAAAGACGGTAAAAAAGTTTGGTTGTACGCAGCCGATGTACAAAAACAACATACTTTTATTTCTTCGGCTCAAAAAAGAGGATATGATGTTTTGGTAATGGATTCAATTATTGATTCTCATTTGATTCAGCGTTTGGAATCAAAATTAGAAAATGTTTCTATTCGCAGGATTGACTCTGATACAGCCGACAAAATTATTGCAAAAGATGAGGTTTTGGAAGCTGTTTTGTCAGAAGCAGACCAAACGAAAGTAAAAGAAATTTTTGAAAAAATTGTTACTGCAAATCATACTGTACAAGTCCAGCCGATGCCAACTGATGAAATGCCTGTAACACTTACACTTTCGGAGTTTATGCGTCGTATGAAAGAAATGGCGATGTCTGGAGGAGGAGGAATGTATGGAATGAATATGCCAGACCAGTACAATGTTATCGTAAATGCAAATCATGCTTTGGTTCAGAAAATTTTAGATACAAAAGATGAAGAAACACAAAAACAAATCGCTCAACAGGCATATGATTTGTCGCTTCTTTCTCAAAATCTTTTAGAAGGAAAAGCTCTTTCCAATTTTGTAGAACGTAGTTTGAATTTTATGAAATAGTAATTGGGAAATGGGGTTTGGAGATTGGGGAATGAGAATTTCTAATTTCGTTACTTTTCTCAAATACAAATTTTAATCACAAAAAAGCCTTTTCAAATTAATTTTTGAAAAGGCTTTTTTAATGTTTAAAGTAATACAAATAGAAAAATTACATATTATTTGTTCTTCGTATTATTATAACGACGACGAGGATTTGGAGTTTTTAAATCCAAATCTATTGGAGGACGAACGTTTGTACGTGGTCTTCTCCTAGATGTTTTTTCTTCTGCATCTTCTTGCTTAAGTCTAGCCAAACGAGAACTTTCTTTTTGCTGTTTTTGCTGTTCTTGCTGTTTTTCCTCTTTTGGAGCAACAGATGCTTTGCTACTTTCTTGCAAATTTTGATGCAATTTTTCAATTACACTCTCTTTTTTTGGCTGCTGTTGATTTTGCTTATTATCTTTATTAATAGCTTTATCTGTTTTATCAGTTGCCTTAGTTTGAGCCTTTGTATTTTGAGATTTACTCTCAACTTCTTGATTTGCTTCCTGAACTACTTCTTGAGTTACTTCCTTTTGCTTACGAGCGTTTTGCCTTCTAGGCTGTGGCTTTCTTTTCTGCTTTTGTTCGGGTTTCTCAGTGTTTTGTTCACTACTTTGTTCAGTATTTTGTTCGTTTTGAGATTGATTTTCAACCTCATTCTGAACTTTGGCTTGTTCTGCTTCTACTGTCTTTCGGACGGGTCTTTTATTGCTTCTTGTCTTTCTAGTCAACCTTTTTTGTTTGTTTCGACGACTTTTCTTCGCAACATTATTTTCTTCATTATCGTCAGCAGATTTATTTTCAGTTGTTTGATTGTTTTCTACAACATTCTGTTTTTTATTCTCTTTTTCAATTTGCTGACTAGCTTTATTTTCTTCTTCTTTTTTATCAGAAATAGAAGTTTTTTTCTTGCGTTGAGAAGCTCTAGCAGGTGGAGCAGGAGTGTCTTGTTGTTTGGAAGAAGACACATTTTTTTCTTCTTTCTGTGTCTCTTGTTTTGCCTGTAACTTTGCTTCTAACTGCTTTTCTGGTTTGATATTCTGTTTTTCATTCGGATTTTCTACAACAGGTTTTTGTTTTTTCTTAGGATTAAAGTTACTTTTCTGCTCTACTTTCTCCTTAAAATTCTGTTTGGTTTCGTTTACAGAATCAGCAAAATCTTCTTTTGATTTAGTCTTTTTCGAATGTGCCTTTTTGCCTACATTTTCCATAGCAATTCTAGCTCTTTCCGAACGTGCAGCCTTTTTTCTTTCTTCTGGCGTTTGACTTTCAGTAGAATTATCCTCCGAACTATTACTTCTGTCTTTACTATTTTTCCTATTTGAGTATTTAGAGTCATCCAAACTTTCTCGTTGGTCTCTACGCTCTACTCTGTCCATTAAAGTAACAGGAGAAGACGGAATTTTATGCTGACTTTTTGTTCCTTTTAAGCCATGTATTTTAGGATTATACTCACTTATTTTTTCATTTGTAATCTTTATACCACTTGGATTACTATTCTGATCATAGTGATAACGAATAATATGTTCATTGAGCGTTTGATAAGTTTGGATATTTTCTCTAATCAAAAATCCAATAATTCCACGATAGACCTTTCCTTTTTCGCAATTATTTTGCAAAAGTTTGTCGTCTATAAGTACCGAACTGCAATTTGTACAAAAATGATTTTCTGCCGAAACAATAATTTGGGGCATCGTATTGGTAGCACAAACAAAAACAGCTACTTTTTTTTCTGTCTTAGACTCACATCTAGGACAAGCAGAGGTTTGTTTTATTCGCTGTGTGCTATATAAATTTTGAACATTTCCTTGAAAGAGCTCGAGGTTTGATTTATCTGCAAATGATTTTACTTCCTTTTTGCATTCCTCTTCATTTAGTGAAGTCAGATTTTTCGCTGTTCCACCCAAACCAACGAGTTTGCGTAGCCAATTTATCATAATTACGTGTAATTTTTTAACCAAAAGTATTTTTTTTGTTACTTTTGATATAATAGTTTTAAAAATGTACTTAGAAGATAAAGTAATAGAAGACTAATGGAATAAATAAAACTTACTTTTTAATGAATTCTGATATAAAATTCTTTATCGTAATTCTTTATTATAATTCTTTTTCTTAAAATATCGTTTTTGAAATTATGAGTATAAAAAGTTTGCTTTTTACTATTCTAACTTTCCAAAATTTTCTACCTTAGCTTGCCTCTTCTAAATATGTATTAATATACTGTTGTCAAAAACTATGAACTAGTATTTATTTTCTTTTTTCTAATTAAATAAAGTATCAACTCATTACTAATTCCAAATTTCTGCAAAGTTCGTCAAAATTTTCGATTTAACATTCAATTATCACTAAGAATACGAATTTTTTATTGCATTTCAAACCTTTTTTTCTGCAAAAGAAGTAGTAAGAAACAGCAAAATTAGTATTGATAAAGGATAAATAAACATAAACACTTGAATATAAGCATTTTATGAGCAAATAAGACAGTAGTTTATTGTAATTGATTGCTAATAACTTAAAAAGTAGTAATCTAATTAAATCCAAATCCTTATGTGTTTCGTGCGTTCAACTCCTCAGAGTTGAACGAAACGCTTCCTCAGAAGCGTAATTCAAGCAAATAAATGCCGCTTCTGAGGAAGCGAAACATTCATTTCTGAGGAAATGAATGCACAGTCAAAACATTGAAAAACTTATTAGACACTGTAGCAATTTAATTCATTTCCAAATCCTTAATTAATTATTTTTCAAGAAATCATTTTCTCATTTATTTCTACATTTTGATACCAAACTCATGAGCCAGCAAAACATTATTCTCAAACGCATCAAGAAAGACGAAATTCTTGAGATGGAAAAACGCTTTCGTGCAAACTTTATAAATTCCATTTCAGGCTTTAAGAGTGTCGGACTTATCGGAACAATTTCTAAAAATAATCAAACTAATTTAGCTATTTTTAGTCAAGTTTTTCATTTAGGAGCAAATCCTGCTCTTATGGGTTTTATTGTTCGTCCAGATGTTTCGCCTCGCCACACTTTAGAAAATATTGAAGACACAAAATGTTTTACATTTAATCATATAAAAGAAGAATTTTACAAACAAGCACATCAAACTTCTGCTCGTTATGATAAAGAAATTTCAGAATTTGAAGCTACAGGACTTACTCCTCACTTTGAAAAAGATTTTATTGCTCCTTATGTAAAAGAATCTAATTTCAGAATTGGTTTGAAGCTAGAAGAAAAGCACGAATTGAGTATCAATAATACAATTTTTTTGATAGCTAGTGTGCAAGAAGTAATTCTGAATGAAGAAATTATAGAAAAAGATGGCTATATTGATATTGAAAAAGCAGGAACAATTACTTCTTCTTGTTTGGATAGTTATCACATTACCAAACGTTTGGAACGATTGCCTTATGCAAAACCCTAATTAAATTTAGAAATTAGAATCCAGATTTTAGAATAGACTTCGAATTCAATTCTTTTAAATAATATGCTCAAAAACCTAATTTACACAGACAAAAAATAAATCAATGAATAGCAACACAACAAACACAGAAAAATTAAACGAAAAAGACGAATACCGTCTGACTTTTTCATATTCACAAGAACAAGTAAATCGTTTTGCAGAAGTAACAGGCGATAATAATCCCTTACATCTTGATGAAAAATACGCAGCCACAACGATGTTTAAGCGTCCGATTATGCACGGATTTTTGGGAGGAAGTGTTTTTTCAAAAATTTTTGGAACGCTGTTTCCAGGAGAAGGAACAATTTATATGAATCAGACTATGAATTTTATGCGTCCAATGTTTGTAGATACAGATTATGAAGCCATCATGACAATTAGCGAAATAAATAGAGAAAAAAATCGTGCAAAAGTACAAACCCAAATAATTGATAAAACAACTGGAAAAGTTACGATTGATGGAGAAGCAACTGTTATTAACCCGAATAGATTATAGATAACAACTTTTTACCCACGAATAAATTCGTGGGTTTTGTTCTTCAAAGTTGTTTTATTCTTTTATAATTAATTTCTTCTTCAAATTGATTAGCATTTCTTTTGTTGTACTTTCCATGTCATATTGATGCTTCCAATTCCAATCTTTTCGTGCTACATCGTCATTCATTTTATCTGACCAAGAATCGGCAATAGATTGTCTTAGCTCATCTATTTTGTAGCTAATTTCTAAATCTGGAACATGTTTTTTAATTTCATTATACAACTCCTTTGGCGTACAATCAAAAGCATTTAGATTATAACCTTCGTGAGTAGATAAGCTCTCCTTTGGAGCTTCCATAAGCTCTAAGGTCGCACGCACAGCATCAGGCATATACATCATAGGAAGGCGAGTATGTTCACTCAAAAAACAATTAAAATGATCTCCCTCCACAGCTTTATAAAAAATATCCACCGCATAATCCGTAGTTCCACCACCAGGAGGTGTTTTGTAGCTAATCAGACCTGGATAACGCAGCGAACGAACATCTACACCATGTTTTTTAAAGTAATATTCACACCACTGCTCTCCAGCTCTTTTACTAATTCCATAAATTGTAGCAGGGTTCATTGGTGTATATTGAGGAGCAGGCGAAGGCGTAGTGGTTCCAAAAACAGCTATCGAACTTGGATAATAAATTTTCTTTAGTTTCTCATAATGAGCCACTTCCAAAACATTTAGAAGTCCATTCATATTAATATTCCACGTCAATTTTGGATTTTCTTCTCCTTTTGCAGAAAGGATAGCAGCCAGATGATAAATCTGTGTAATTTTATGTTTTTTGACAAGAGAAAGAAGTGCATCACCATCTAAAACATCCAGCATTTCGAAGATAGAATTTTCTTCTTTTGGTTTCCATATATCGGAACCAATTACCGCATCTTGTCCATATTTTTCTTGTAAGGCAGCCGAAAGTTCTGTTCCTAATTGTCCATTTGCACCAACGATAAGTATTTTTTCCATTTTATGTACTAATTAGTTAAGGTCTATTTCTTTGAAAAAGATAGAAATTAATTAAGAAAATACTTTTAGAATGTAAATTATTAATAACTAATAAATTACAATCGTAATCCGTAATTTTTAATTCGTAATTATTTCTAAATTATGTTGTTTGGTTTATTTTTATACAAATTAGGCTAAAAAAAACGAATTGCAAAACAAAAAGACTTTCCCATCAAATAGGAAAGTCTTTTTTAAGATTTTTTGAATTATACAAATCTTATTTTACTCAATTTTCTCAAGCGTAACAAAGTTAGTTTCATAATTTTGAGAAAGTAATACTGATTTTCCTCCTCCCATTACACTATTTGTTTCATCAAAATTAATTTGGTTAGGAGAAGAAAAAAAGTCATTCAAATCTATTTTCAAAACTATTCTTTTATTATTTTTCGTGTCAAAAATGCCTTTTTCATCTACTCTCTCAAAACTCATATTTACTTTCTTGTAATTTGAATTTAGTCCAATATGAAAAACCAAAGGAATAGAAGTATTCGGATTAGAAATATCATTGAGGTATTTTCCCTCCATTACTACAAACTTATAGCCTGTGTTCCAATCCCACGCCATACTATTGCTAATATCCAAATCTCCAGAATTATCTAAAGAAGTATTTTTGATAGAATCTACACCGATAGCAAGATTTAGTTTAGAATATTCTCCTTTCTTTATCAGGATTTCTCTTTCAAAAACATTTGTTTCTCTATCTGCAGAAAATAAATAATAAGAATCTTCTACTTCATACACTTCATTTGAAGAAGTTGATTCAAATTCAAAATTACTTAGATAGAGTTTAAAATTCTCTAATAAATAGGTTTGGTTTAAGTCGTTTTGATATTCTTGTAATAACTTTAACGGCTTGTCTTTTACAAAAAACTGAATTTCTAAAGTTACTTTTTCTGTTTCGTCTTCTTTTTTGGAATCACTTTCTTTACAGGAAAACAAAACTAATAATAAGAAAATAATTGAGTAATAATATGACTTTTTCATAATAATTTGAATTTAAATAGACTACTTATTTTTTGCTCTATACTTAGATAAAGTCTTTTTAGCTGTGTCTTTAATTTTGTTTTGAACGAAGGGAGTCCAACCCAACAGTTTTCCAGACATTCCCAAAGACATTCCAGACCATTTCCACAAATTAAAATCATCTGTATGACGGATAATTTTACCATTTTCAAACTCAAAAGTAGCTTTAATTTTATTATGAACTGTATTCCCTGTTTTACTAAATGGATAAATTGCCTCCCATTTTGCCAAACCCTTATTTTCAGTTACTTCTACATCTGAAAAAGAAACGTTCAACTCTTTCGCACTTAAAACTAACATTCGCCACATATCTTTTGCTTCTTCTCCCTTTAAATTTTTAAAAACAGGGTCATTAAAAATTACATTGTCAGCATAATGACTTACCATTTTTTCTACGTCTTTATCCATAAAGGCAGTATAAAAGTTAGTAATTAGTTGTTTTTTTTCTTGAGTAGTCATAAGTAATTGGTTATAAGAAAAACTTGCTGTGAAGTTGCTCGTAAAGACAGAGGCAAATCATATTTTTTAAAATGCAAAAACAGTAAGTCCAATAGTAATTGGTGTTCCTCCGTTACAATCACAATCCAATCTATCTTCTTGAAATAATGAATTAAGTCCATAATAACCAAAAAGATAAAAACTTCCATAACCGATACGAGCCAAAGCACCATAACGCACCTTTGAAACAAAAAAATCATTCTTTGTCTTTTCTATAAAATTAGCTCCATCATCTCTGTATCTTACCTTGGTAGCTGCCGAAACAGGGATTCCAAACTTTCCACCTAGTGCAAAACGAACACCTTTTTTGGTAGGGTTTGGGATATAATGAAACTCTAAAGGAATATCTATGTAAGTTACTGAAAACTTACTTTTTCTAACCTCATCTCTCTCAATATCATAAAACTGTATTTTGTCTTGCCCTACTATATTATCTCCTCTAAACAAATTGACGTCATCTTTAAACATATAGTTATCAACAGCAAGAGAAACACCTGGTAAAAATTTTACATTGGTACTCAAATTTACATTTCCCATATAAGAGAGATTCACAGACCACGAACCCCAAATTTTTAAATCCATTGGGTCAGGTGCATTCAATAATGAACTTACACCAAAATCAAGAATAAAATAACCTGGAATAATTTCATCTCTAGTAGTAATAATATCTTTATCTTTATCAATACGCATCTTTTGTGCGAAACTGTCAGAACTAGAGAACAGAAAAAGAAATATAAAAAGAAAACAAGCAAAAAATTTATTCATAACTGAAAAAAGTGAAGAATAGAAAACAAGATTGAAAAACAATACAAGATAAAAAAATTATTTTAGTTTATTTGATAACTCAATCTAAGTGAGATAGTTTTTGGATTATGTTTTTCGTTGCGTCTATTTTCTATTTGCAAAGAATAGTTTTTATTTCTATTTTTCCATATTTAAAACATACCAAAACCGTTTTGGTCTTCAAAAAAACACAATTATCTAATACCTTAAAGGCGTACTGATAGAGTGATATTTTCATAAAACTACTTTTTGTTGAGCATAATTATTTTACAACTACTATATCAAAATGGATTTTTTAGAAATAAGTTCTTTGTTAGAAAATCATAGTACCGTCAAACTCATACGAGCCACCAATGCAAGTTTGATTATTAGTTTTTTGTTTAAATCATTCAAAACACAAAATCCAAATCTCAACAGAGATACCATAGAAGAGAAAAACATACTAGAAGGTTTATCTGATTTCTTGTATCAAATAAACAAACAAAAACAGTTTCCAAAACCTGCAAAAGATTATCTAACTGACTGGACAAATTCAGGTTATTTGAGAAAATACATTACCCAAAATGATATTTATGTTTATGAACTTACACCAGCTATCGAAAATGCTTTTAGTTGGATAAATTCACTTACCGAACGAAAGTTTGTAGGACAAGAATCAAGATTAAGAAACTTTTTTGAAAGTATAAAGGAATTGAGCATCAACTCAAAAACAGATTATAAAAGTAGAATAGAGGCATTAGAACAAGAAAAAAGAGAAATAGAAGAAAAAATAGAGAATGCAAAAAGTGGCTACTTACAAACCTTAGACAACCGACAAATAAAAGAACAATATTATTTGATAGAGGAAACAGGAAGAATACTTTTGTCAGACTTTAGGCAAGTAGAACAAAATTTTAGAGATATAGACAGGAATTTCCGTCAGAAAGTAATTACTACTACACTCAAAAAAGGAGAAATAATTGATAATTTTTTGGAAGAAGAAAGTAATCTTCTAAAAACTGACCAAGGAAGAAGTTTTGAAGCTTTTTGGGAGTTTTTTCTAGTAGATTCAAAAAGTAGTGAATTAGACACTTATCTAAACGATATAATGAAATTAGAAGCAGTAAAAGAAGTTCAAAGTAAAAATTTTCCTATACAAGATATTCGTAACAAGCTCATTGAAGCAGGTGCAAAAACCAAAAACGCAACCAATTCTTTAGCAGAACAACTACGAAAATATCTAGAACACAAGTCTTTTTTTGAGAACAAAAGAATACACGATACCATTCAAGAAATTTTTAAATTAATTGGACAAAATCCAGAACTAGACTTTGAAAAAACACCTTCTATTGAGTTAGATAAATTAATCAAGATTGATTTAATGGTAGAAAAACCATTGTACCAGCCACCAGAAAAAATAGCTTTTTCTACTGCCAAAATTGAAGAAGGAAAAGCAACACTAAAAGACAGCAAATTATACGACCAGTTTGAAATAGATACACGCTTATTGAAACAAAATATTACAGAAGCCCTCAAACATCAAACACAGATTTCTATGACTGATTTATTAAAAATTTATCAAATAGAAAAAGGAGTAGCCGAAGTGTTGGCATATCTAAATATTGCTCAAAAATCAAAAAAACATAGTGTGTATTCTGAAGAAATAGAAACTATTACGGTTTCAAATACTAAAACTCAAAAAACATTTTCTATCAAAATTCCTCAAATTATTTTTAGCCGATGAAAAATTACTCAAATGCTTTAGTTGCACTTTTAAAAGGTGTAGTCTATGATAAAAATGAAAAAGTTTGGGACGAGCTTATCAATCCACAGAATACAAAGGACATTCAAAATTATTTTGCAGATATTCATCTTGACGTAATTGTAGATAAAGAAGAGGGTTTTGCCTATCTCAAACAAAAAATATACGAAGAGGAACAAGAAAGGGAAGAAATAGAAGGAACAAAAGAGGAAAACAAAATTTCTAAACTAATAGAAAAACGACAGCTCAATTTCCACGTTTCTCTGCTTTGTCTTTTGCTTCGAAAGCATTTGATAGAAAACGATAGAGAAGGCGAACAGCAACAAGCCATTTTATCAAAAAAAGATATTTTGAGAGAACTAAATCCCTTCTACGGAGAAACTACCAATGAACCCAAACAAGCCAAAAAGATAGAAGCAGCCATTACCAAACTCGTAAAAGAAGGTTTTTTGAGAAAAATGAAAACAGAAGATGAGCAGTATGAAGTCAATCGAATACTAAAAGCCTTTGTCGATGCCGACATTATTCAAGATTATTTAGAAAGATTGCAAACCTACGCCAACCAAAACACAAAATAAAGTACAAAAATGAATGAATTAGATTTTAATACGACCAGTAACATAGCAAATGATACTACAAAAGTAGGCTATCGTTTGGAGTCTATGGAGGTTTTGAATTGGGGAACATTTGATGAAAAAGTATGGAAAATAGAACCCAACAGAAATACGGCTTTGCTTACAGGCGATGTTGGTTCGGGAAAATCTACCATTGTTGATGCCATTACTTGTTTAATTGTTCCTCACAATGAAATTATTTTTAATAAATCTGCAGGTGCAGAACGCAAAGAGAGAAGCCTAGAGTCATACATAAAAGGGGAATACAAAAACGTCAAAAATTCGGATAGCAGTACAAGAGAAAAAGCTGTTTCGTTGCGTTATAATTCTGCCAAAACTATTACATTTAGCGTTCTGATTGCCAATTTTACAAATAAGGATAGCAAAGATGTAATTGCTTTAGCTCAAGTTTTTTGGATAGAAAGTGGTAAAGTAAAAAAAATATTGCTCATCAGAGAGAAAGAAAAATTATCTATTCAAGAGCATTTTAGCAAATCAAAAGACCCAAAAGAGCTACGAAAAAATATAAAGGCATTATCTAATGTAGAAATTTTTGATAGTTTTTCATCGTACAGTCAGAAGTTTAGACACCTTTTTGGTATGAATTCCAAACAGGCAATTGATTTGTTTTATCAGACCGTTTCTATGAAATCGGTGGCTAGTCTGAATACGTTTGTAAAAGAACAAATGCTAGAACAAACCGACATCAAAGAGAAAATTGAAGAACTCAAAAAGCAATTTGATAACTTGAATAGAGTTCATCAAGCCGTTATCAAAGCTAGAAAAAAGAAAGATGCTTTACTTCCTTTGCAAGAGTTGGATAAAGAATTACAGACTATTCTAAAACAACAAGAAAGAGTAGAGATTTTTTTGAGTGCAATGCCGAGTTATTTTGCTACTCAAAAAATTATTTTCTTAAAACAAGAAATTAAAATCAGTACAGAAAATTTGAACAGGTTAGAAAATAGAATAAACCAAATCAAGAAGAAGTTAGAAGAACATAGAGATAATTACAACCAAATCAGGCAACTCATCAACGACAAAGGAGGTGAAAGACTAAAACAAATTGAAAACGACATAAAAAGTAAGGAAGAAAGCAAAAAACAAAAAAGCAAAAAGCACGAAAAATATACTTCACTCACTTCTATTTTAGAACTTCAAAATGTACAAAATGAAGAAACGTTTTTCAAAAATCTTACTCTAGCAAAGCAGCAGGTAAAAGAATTAGAGCAAAAATCTGAAACATTACTAAACACGTATGCAGAACAAAACACACAGTTCAATAACCTAAAAATCAAAATCCGTAACGAGGAAAAGGAATTAGCATCATTAAAGACAAGAAAAAATCAAATTCCACTAGCTTTTTTAGAACTTAGAGAAATTTTGTCTAATGAATTAAACATCAATACAAAAGAAATTCCGTTTGCAGGAGAACTGCTCAAAGTAAACGAAAATGAAAAAGAATGGGAGGCAGCTTTAGAAAAATTGCTCAAAAGTTTTGGAATGACTCTGCTTGTTCCTCAAAATCATTATAAAGATATAAGTAAATATATAAACGAAACTATACTCCAAGATAAGCGAAAAAAAGGCTTGAGATTAGAATTTATAAAAGTAGATTTGCCGTTTCATCAAACTTCTTCTATCTACAACAATGGATTAGAAAACGATTCTGTTTTTTATAAAATAGAAATCAAAAATTCTCCTTTTTATGATTGGTTGGAAAGTCAAATCCAGCAGCGTTACAATTTTAGATGCGTTTCTTTTGAAGATTTCAAACGTATTCCGAGTTATGTCATTACTAAAAATGGTTTTTACAAAACTTCCAAAAACCGTCATATAAAAGATGATAGAAATACACTTTGGGATAGAAGAAATTTCGTTTTGGGTTGGACAAATGAAGAAAAAATAAAAGCAGTAGAAAATAGTTTGAACGAGCTTTTAGATAAAGCAGAAACGCTACAAGATTCAATTAATAAAAATAAATTGGAAAGAGAAGCATTAAAGATAACAGAGAAAAATCTCAACGAGCTTATAAATAATGAAGATTGGTTTGAATTGAATTGGCAAGACGACGTAAAGGCAATTCACGAACTGACAAAAGAAAGAGAGGAAATAAAAGCAAAAGATGTAAATTTTGAGATATTGGAAGTAAAAGCAGAAATTCAGTTGAAAGAAATAGCAAAATTAGAGGAAGAAAGAAGTAAGGAAGAAAAAAATTCGGGTGCAGAGGAAAATAAAATAATACAAAATGAAGAGGAAATTAGAAGCGAAGAAATGGCTATAAATACATTAAATCAAGAAGAAAAAGACAATTTTTATCCAATTATAAGAGAGGAAGTAAAAGACATTTTAAAAAATAAAAAAGAAACCGTAGAATTAGAAAAACAGATAAGACAAACTATATTAGCAAAGCAAGGCACTTTAAACGATGATGAGAAAAAAAATAATGTAAAAATAACGAGAGTAATGCAAAGCTATAAAAATGATTTTGCAGAAGATGCCCTAGAACTGACCGTAGAAATAGCATCTATTCCAGAATACATAGAAAAACTAAATGAAGTTATTAGTAATGATTTACCCAAACACGAAGATGCTTTCAAAAAGAGATTGAACGAAAACACGATGCAAGATCTATTTATTTTTAATAATGATTTGGAAACCAGTCAGAAAACCATTATCAATAAAATAAATCAAATCAACGAGCATTTAAGAACCATAGAGTTTAATCAAGGAACATATATCGAAATTGTTGCAGACAAAACAAAAGATATTCGTATAAAAGCCTTCAAAGACGAACTAAAATCGTGTCTTGAATTGGCTGCTGACTTGACAGATGTGTATGCAGAATACAGATTTGAGAAAGTACAGCAACTTTTAAATAAGTTTAGAAGCAATGAAAACAAGCATATAGAATGGACAAAGTTAGTAACCGATGTCAGAAATTGGTTTAGTTTCGGTGCATGGGAAAAATACGAACAAGACAACTCTGAAAAGGAATTTTTTGCAAGAAGTTCTGGAAAGTCAGGAGGACAAAAAGAAAAATTGGCTTATACTATCATTGCTTCTTCTTTGGCGTATCAATTTGGAGTAGGTCAGGGAGAGAACAAATCGTTTCGTTTTGCTGTAATTGATGAAGCCTTTGGAAAAGGAAGTGATGCAAGTGCAGAATATGGATTAGAACTTTTCAAAAAACTAAATTTACAGTTACTTATCGTTACACCTTTGCAAAAAATTCAAATCATTGAAAACTACATAAATGCCGTACATTATGTTTCTAATTCAGAAGGCAATAACTCACAAATTTTAAACTTGACTTTAGAAGAGTACAAAATGAATAAATTGGAACATAACAAGTAATCAAAATAAAATTATTTCTAACATTTACTGAAAACTGTATTTAATCATCATCAACATTTTATTTTCTATAAAAGCAATGATAAATCCTACTGAAATAAAAAAGCAATGCGAAAAATGGTGGAAAAACGTATTGATATCAACGCTAAAACAAGAATCATTTTTTCCAAAAGAAATAAAGAGAATAGGAAAACCAACAGCCAACTATATTTCAGAAAACTATATCACTTTCTCAAAAGAAACCAATTTACTAGTAAAGTATTCAAAAGAAAATAATGCAAATAGAAAAGGTTATTCGTTGATTTTTAAAACTATAAAATCCAATAAAATAGGTAATCAAAAAATAATAACTAAAATTAATATAGATACATTAGAAGATTATCTCAAAATCACTAAAAAGGAAAAAGAATACGCTATTTTTTTAGATAATGTAGAACTAATAAATAAAAAATTACCTATTTTGACAGAATATTTACTTCAAAACTCTCTTAGGTTGATAAGTCATACGACGTGGAATGATACATTAAAAATATGTCATTATTTTTTAGAAAATCCACAACCTAATCTCTACATTAGGGAATTACCTATTGCTGTTCATACAAAATATATTATTGAAAATAAATCAATTATAGAATCACTCTTAACTTTTTTGATAGTTGATTATGCAAATTCAATGATAGAGAAGACTAAAAACGAACGAGACTTTTGTATAAAATTTAATCTTTTATATGACCAACATAAAATACGTATTCGTTTTTTAGATAATGACTTTTCTATCAATAATTTGAATGAAATCACTATTCCCATTTCAGATTTTAAAAATCTAGATAATAAAGCAAAATTCGTATTTATTACAGAAAATATCAAAAATTTTCTAACTTTACCCAAACTAAAAAATACGATTGCTTTATGGAGTGGAGGAGGTTTTTCAGTTAGTTATTTAAAGAACATAGAATGGCTAAAAGACAAGCAGTTTTTTTATTGGGGAGATATAGATGCACAAGGTTTTCATATTCTAAGTCAGTTTAGAGGATATTTCCCAAATACTACTGCCTTAATGATGAATAAAGAAACGCTATCTCATTTTGAAAATGAAATAGTAGAAGGAAAAAAAACTACTCCTTATAGTTTGCCAAACCTTACACAAAAGGAAGTTAAATTATATGATTATCTACAAAAAAATAATCTTCGTCTAGAACAAGAGAAAATAACCCATTCATTTGCAGAGCAAGAAATTAAAAAACTTAATCAGTATTTTTTTGCCAATCAGAAACAACTCTAAAAATAATATAAAACAAAAAAAGCCTTCATAACTATATTAGTTATAAAGGCTTATAATTTTCTGTTTCCAACACAAATACATTTTAATCTGTATCTGTCCATATAAGGACGGGCGATGACCTACTCTCCCACGAATAGCGCAGTACCATCGGCGCAATAGGGCTTAACGGCTCTGTTCGGAATGGAAAGACGTGTACCCCTATGCTATGATCACCCTTGATCTTTATAAATTGATTGCTATAACCAATTCAAAGTTCTTAAAAAGTTCTTTAACAAAGTAAGGTGTATAGTATATTCTAAAAACTATGTATTTCCGTTTGCATATCGGAAAACTACACTAACAAAAGACTACTGAGAAATTAGTATTGCTCAGCTCCATTTATTTCTAAACGTCCACCTGCAACCTATCTACGTCATCATCTTTAACGTCTCTTAAGGGAAATCTCATCTTGAAGTCAGTTTCGCACTTAGATGCTTTCAGTGCTTATCTGTTCCAAACGTGGCTACTCAGCAATGCAGTTAGCACCACAACTGATACACCAGAGGTTTGTCCAACTCGGTCCTCTCGTACTAAAGTCAGATCTTCGCAAATTTCCTACGCCCACAACAGATAGAGACCGAACTGTCTCACGACGTTCTGAACCCAGCTCGCGTGCCACTTTAATGGGCGAACAGCCCAACCCTTGGGACCTTCTCCAGCCCCAGGATGTGACGAGCCGACATCGAGGTGCCAAACCTCCCCGTCGATATGAGCTCTTGGGGGAGATCAGCCTGTTATCCCCGGAGTACCTTTTATCCTTTGAGCGACGGCCTTTCCACACAGAACCGCCGGATCACTATGCCCTACTTTCGTACCTGCTCGACCTGTTTGTCTTGCAGTCAAGCTCCCTTATGCCATTACACGCTACATACGATTACCAACCGTATTGAGGGAACCTTGGGAAGCCTCCGTTACACTTTCGGAGGCGACCACCCCAGTCAAACTACCCACCACGCACCGTCCCTCTCTCAAGGTTAGATGACAAATACAGAAAGGGTGGTATTTCAACAATGACTCCACAACGCCTAGCGACGCCGCTTCAAAGTCTCCCACCTATCCTACACATTCTGTATTCAACAACTATGCGAAGCTATAGTAAAGGTTCACGGGGTCTTTTCGTCCCGTTGCGGGTAATCGGCATCTTCACCGATACTTCAATTTCACCGGAATCATGGTTGAGACAGTGTCCAAGTCGTTACACCATTCGTGCAGGTCGGAACTTACCCGACAAGGAATTTCGCTACCTTAGGACCGTTATAGTTACGGCCGCCGTTTACTTGGGCTTCGATTCAAACCTTTGGAGTATTGCTACCCCTAAGCTCCCCTCTTAACCTTCAAGCACCGGGCAGGTGTCAGGCATTATACTTCATCTTACGATTTCGCAATGCCCTGTGTTTTTGTTAAACAGTCGCTTGGACCTTTTTATTGCAGCCGCTTGTATCGCTACAAGACGGCACCCCTTCTCCCGAAGTTACAGGGTAAATTTGCCTAGTTCCTTAACCATGAATCTTCCGAGCGCCTCAGGATTCTCTCCTTGACTACCTGTGTCGGTTTGCGGTACGGGCTATTTAAATTAACGTTAACGAGGATTTTCTTGGAAGCTCTTCTGTAAATTATCAACGCACCCGAAGGGTTGTCGTACTATTGCCTAATACAATCTCTGGCGGATTTACCTACCAAAAACCTTTGCGGTTCGGCTTTAACGTCCATTTCTGTCAGAACGCATTACATTATTTACTCCGTCTCCCCTAACAATTTAAACGAGGTACAGGAATATTAACCTGTTTTCCATCGGAATCGCTCTTCAGCTTATCCTTAGGTCCCGACTAAACCTGAAACGATTAGCGTTGTTCAGGAAACCTTAGTCTATCGGCGAGGGGGTTTCTCACCCCCTTTATCGTTACTCATTCCTACATTTGCTTTTCTAAACGCTCCACTTTCATTCACAATCTAGCTTCAACGCATTCAGAATGCTCTTCTACCACTATGACCTCAAAAAGTCATAGTCCATAGCTTCGGTAATAGATTTATGCCCGTGTATTATCGACGCCCAATCACTCGACCAGTGAGCTGTTACGCACTCTTTAAATGAATGGCTGCTTCCAAGCCAACATCCTGGCTGTCTCCGTAATCGGACCACCTTAGGTCAACTTAATCTATATTTGGGGACCTTAGCTGATGGTCTGGGTTCTTTCCCTCTCGGACTGCGACCTTAGCACCACAGCCCTCACTCCTGAGAAACATTTGTATGCATTCGGAGTTCGTCAAGATTTGGTAGGATGTGACTCCCCCTAGTCTTATCGGTAGCTCTACCTCACACAAACTATACTCAAGGCTGTTCCTAAAAACATTTCGAAGAGTACGAGCTATTTCCTAGTTTGATTAGCCTTTCACCCCTACCCACAGTTCATCCCAAGACTTTTCAACGTCAACGGGTTCGGTCCTTCACTTTGTGTTACCAAAGCTTCAACCTGACCATGGGTAGATCACTAGGTTTCGCGTCTACCCCAACTAACTACACGCATTATTCATACTCGCTTTCGCTTCGGCTGCAGTACTTAGTACCTTAACCTTGCTAGTTAGGTGTAACTCGTAGGATCATTATGCAAAAGGCACGATGTCAGGACAATAACGTCCCTCCAACCGCTTGTAAGCGCACGGTTTCAGGTCTTTTCACCCTCCTATTCGGAGTACTTTTCACCTTTCCCTCACGGTACTGGTTCACTATCGGTTTCTGAGGAGTATTTAGCCTTAGCAGATGGTGCTGCCAGATTCAACGGGAATTTCTCCAGTTCCCGCCTACTCAGGATACTCGCCATTATAAACTCTTTACTCATACAAGACTTTCACTCTCTATGGTCGGTCTTTCCAGAACCGTTCTGATTAAAGTTTGTAAATTATGCAAGTCCTACAACCCCGAAACTGCCGAAACAATCTCGGTTTGGGCTATGCCGCGTTCGCTCGCCACTACTTGCGGTATCACTTTTGTTTTCTCTTCCTGAGGGTACTTAGATGTTTCAGTTCCCCTCGTTTGCCTTCCTTAACGGAATACCTGTAAACAGGTGGGTTGCCCCATTCGGACACTTACGGATCAGCGTTTCTTAGCAACTCCCCGTAAAATTTCGCAGCTTGGCACGTCCTTCATCGCCTCTCAGAACCTAGGCATCCCCCGTGCGCCCTTAAATACTTTCGTAGTATTTCTTTTAAAATTGCTTTAACTAAAGAATAAAATAAATTATTAAAAATTAAAGACTTCTATACTATACACCTTATTGTCAAAGAACTTTTTATAGTAGATAAATCTATAAATAACATTTTATTTATAAAAATACCAACTGAGTGGAGGATATCGGAGTCGAACCGATGACCTCCTGCGTGCAAGGCAGGCGCTCTAGCCAGCTGAGCTAATCCCCCAAAGATAAAGTAATTGTTTCACTTGAACTTTTAAAAATTCAAATAAATCGTAGGTCTACGCAGACTCGAACTGCAGACCTCTACATTATCAGTGTAGCGCTCTAACCAACTGAGCTATAGACCTATTATATAATCAAATCATAAAAAAAACTAAAATTAATCATTAAAACTAATTAGTTAAATTATAACTCAATAAATACCTCATCTAATAACTGTTTCAGCTTTTCTAAAACAAAATTCCTTATGCAGATTAATGAACAAAACATTCTTATAAAACTTCCTTAATTGTCAATTTAAAACAAAGTAACAGAACTAACAATCTCCAGAAAGGAGGTGTTCCAGCCGCACCTTCCGGTACGGCTACCTTGTTACGACTTAGCCCCAGTCGCTAGTTTTGCCCTAAGCAGCTTCTCTGCGAGCACTGCCTTCAGGCACACCCAACTCCCATGGCTTGACGGGCGGTGTGTACAAGGTCCGGGAACGTATTCACCGCATCATTGCTGATATGCGATTACTAGCGATTCCAACTTCATGGAGTTGAGTTGCAGACTCCAATCCGAACTGTGACCGGCTTTTCGTGATTCGTTTGCTATCGCTAGCTTACTGCACGCTGTACCGACCATTGTAGCACGTGTGTAGCCCTGGACGTAAGGGCCATGATGACTTGACGTCGTCCCCGCCTTCCTCACTACTTGCGTAGGCAGTCTTTGTAGAGTCCCCAGCTTAACCTGATGGTAACTACAAATAGGGGTTGTGCTCGTTGCGGGACTTAACCCAACACCTCACGGCACGAGCTGACGACAGCCATGCAGCACCTTGCTTTGTGTATATTGCTATAAAAACCTATCTCTAAGTTCGTCACGCGCATTCTAGCCCAGGTAAGGTTCCTCGCGTATCATTGAATTAAACCACATGCTCCACCGCTTGTGCGGACCCCCGTCAATTCCTTTGAGTTTCATTGTTGCCAACGTACTCCCCAGGTGGATTACTTAACGGTTTCCCTAAGGCACTCATACGTAAGTACAAGCACCGAGTAATCATCGTTTACGGTGTGGACTACCAGGGTATCTAATCCTGTTCGCTACCCACACTTTCGTACATCAGTGTCAATATAGACCCAGTAGCCTGCCTTCGCAATTGGTGTTCCTCGTGGTATCTATGCATTTCACCGCTACACCACAAATTCCAGCTACCTATATCTAATTCTAGACGCCCAGTATCCAAAGCACTTTCAGAGTTGAGCTCCGAACTTTCACTCCAGACTTAGACGCCCACCTACGTACCCTTTAAACCCAGTAATTCCGGACAACGCTTGCACCCTACGTATTACCGCGGCTGCTGGCACGTAGTTAGCCGGTGCTTATTCATAGAGTACCGTCAAAGAAAACTCGCAAGTCTTCGTTTCTTCCTCTATAAAAGAAGTTTACAATCCAGAGGACCGTCTTCCTTCACGCGGTATGGCTGGATCAGGCTTCCGCCCATTGTCCAATATTCCCTACTGCTGCCTCCCGTAGGAGTCTGGCCCGTATCTCAGTGCCAGTGTGGGGGACCTTCCTCTCAGAACCCCTAAAGATCATAGACTTGGTAAGCCGTTACCTTACCAACAATCTAATCTTGCGCATGTCCATCTTGTAGCAAATTGCTCCATTTACTTATAAAAAGATGCCTTTCTATAAGACCACGAGGTATTAATCCAAATTTCTTCGGGCTATCCCTCTCTACAAGGTAGGTTACATACGTGTTACGCACCCGTGCGCCACTCTCATCTTACCGAAGTAAAAATCCCGTACGACTTGCATGTATTAAGCCTACCGCTAGCGTTCATCCTGAGCCAGGATCAAACTCTCCGTTGTAAAAAAAGTTGATCCTTTGACTTAAAATAAATAAACTAACTCTTCTAACTTGATTATAAATAACCGTTATAAAGCTGTTGTGTTAAATTAAGAATCAAAGTTGATTTTGTATATGTAACATATACCAGTATTCTTTTTGATTTTTAATTCCGTTTTACTGTTGTTTTTAAGAATTGACAGAAAGTTTTCTTTTTGTAATTAATCTATATTACTATAAAAAAATTGATACTAAAATTTTCCTGTTTTGTTCATAACCTGCATGTCAAGGAACTTGTTACCTCCATAAATCAACCTAAATTGACTTACTTTAGTAGTTGTGAATTAGTGACTTTGTATGTCAAATTCAAATGTTAATTTTTCGTTACTCTTTCGTTACAATTTGATTAACTTTTCAATCTTTTTGTTTCCGAAAGGTCTTACAAAGATACGAGCTTTTTTAATTAACTTCCTAATTAAATTTCAAATTATTTGAAATATTTTTTAGTCATTTTAAAACATTTATAACTCCTTTCTAGCAATTTTTTCTTTACCCTTTCTCTAAGGGAATGCAAAGGTAAAACTTATTTTTTAAACTACCAAATTTTATTTTAATTAATTTGAAAGTTTTTTTGCTTCTGCTTTACTCTTGAACTTTGTTAATCTGAGGCGAAAGCTAAAGCATTCGCTACATTTTTTGAGAGTGCAAAGGTAAAAACTTATTTTTAATAAACAAACTAAAATTTGTAATTTATTTATTATTTGTTTCTAATCTTTATCTCTTTACTTACTTTTATAATAAACTTTTCTATACTTTTTCTTTCAGCGTCTCCGAAAGGGAATGCAAAGGTAAAACTTATTTTTTAAACTACCAAACTTTATTTTAATTAACTTGAAAGTTTTTTTTTCGTTTTGCTTTGCCTGAATTTTCAAATACAATCGCAGCCTAAAGGCTACGCTACATTTGTTTGTTTCCCTCGTTTGGGAATGCAAAGGTAAGAACATTTTTACATTCTGCAAACTAATTCTATAAAAAAATCGCCTTTTTTGAACTTTTTCCAGAGGTTCTTAGTTTGAGCTAATTTTTAACTAAACCAAGATATTGATTATAAATAAGTTACGATTGATTTAGTCTAAAGTATTGTTTTTTTTCTAAAACAGAGATAAAGAATGGGTCTTTGAATAAGCTTTAGCTTTTTGGAATATGAGTTTATGGAACTGACATAATTAGAAAATTGCACTATCAAAAATAAAAAATAGTCATTGGTAAAGAAAGTTTCTAATTTTGTGAAAAAATATATAACTACTCAACTCATATATAATAATGAAAATCGCAAAATTACTTTTACTCCTTTCTATTGTATCAACTTTCTTATTTTCTTGTCAGACTAATTCTGGTAAAGTAGCTGCTGCATTTAGTGAAAAGTTTGAAGGAGACTGGAAACTTATTCGTTTGGATGGAAAACGTGGAGTAGCTGATTCTGTTGTGAAAAAATTTCCCATTACATTAAATGTAGAAGATACAGCTTTTTTACTCCGACAAGCCACGCAATATGCAGGAACAACTTATTGAAACTGGATTTTTGAAGATTCAATTTTACTATTGCCTTATTCTGTCAATTTTACAAAAGAAGATACACTTCGTTTTAGACTTTTAGAACTTACTGAAAGAAAACTTATTTTAGAGAGAAAAGATAGTAGTAGTGTAACGTTTGATACACTTTATTTTGAAAAGTATTGATACGATTCATTATGTTTTTTTTGTTGCAAGAAAATCTAATTTTTCATAAAACAGGTATTGTAATCAATTGTATCTAACTTTTATTTTATTTTTTTATTAAATTGCTTGCTGATAATAAAAATTTATGTGCTTTTATTAATTATTTAAATTAACTTTTTGTTTAAGTTATGTTAGAATTTGATCAAGACGAATATCGTATTGGAGGCATTTCTGCTCTCTCACTTTCAGAAAAATATGAAACTCCTTTGTATGTTTATGATGCAAAGAAAATGGAAATGCAGTATAAACAGCTTTGTGAGGCGTTTTCAGGCACAAAGATGAAGGTTCATTATGCTTGTAAGGCACTTACGAATATTTCGGTTTTGAAATTTTTTAAATCTTTGGGAGCAGGACTTGATACGGTTTCGATAGAAGAAGTTCAGCTTGGACTTTTGGCTGGTTTTGAGCCTTCTGATATTTTGTTTACTCCTAACTCGGTTGCACTAAGCGAAATAAATGAAGCGGTGGCTTTGGGTGTGCAAGTAAATATTGATAGTATTACGGTTTTGGAAGAATTTGGACATCAATGGGGAGGAAAAGTTCCTGTTTGTGTTCGCATTAATCCTCACTTAATGGCTGGCGGAAATGCAAAAATTTCGGTAGGTCATATAGATTCAAAATTTGGAATTTCATTGTATCAAATGCGCCATGTTATGCGTATTATTGATGCTTATAAAATGAAAATTACGGGTCTTCATATGCACACAGGTTCGGATATTCTTGATGTAGAGGTATTTTTGAGAGGATTGGATATTTTATTAGAAACGGCAGAAGATTTTCCAGATTTGGAATATATAGATATGGGAAGTGGCTTTAAAGTGGCTTACAAAGAAAATGATATTACAACTGATATTAATGCTTTGGGAACACAAGTTTCGGAACGTTTTAATGAGTTTTGTAAACAATACGGAAGAGATTTGACACTTGTTTTCGAACCTGGAAAATATTTGGTAAGTGAGTCGGGAACATTCTTGGCTTCTGTAAGTGTACTCAAAACTACTCCTACGGCAGTTTTTGCTGGTCTTAATTCGGGAATGAACCATCTTATTCGTCCTATGTTTTATGAGGCATATCATCATATTACTAACATTTCGAATCCGACTGGTGTAGCACGAGTTTATAATGTAGTGGGATATATTTGTGAAACAGATACCTTTGGAGCAAACCGAAAACTCTCCGAAATAAGAGAGAATGATGTTTTGGCTTTTCAGAATGCAGGTGCGTATTCTTTTATGATGGCTTCCAATTACAATTCTCGTTTTCGTCCTGCTGAAGTATTGATTTATGAAGGAAAGGATTACCTTATTCGTAAAAGAGAAACATTTGAAGATATTACTAGAAATCAAATTACTATGGATTTTGAGAATAGTTCTATTCAAAATAAAGAAGAAGTGATTTCTTAAGAATTACGAACTAAAGATTACGAATGTAGTACATTGAAAAACAATGACTTACCATTCTTGGGTTATTATCTATTTAACTTCTATCCCTTAGTGAGATAGAAAAATCATAAAAAACGATTTATAAAGTAGTTTATAAATCGTTTTTTTGTGCTGTATTGAAAAAAAAATCTATTTTTTGGCATCAATTTTCTATTTACAAAATATATAAATATCACATCTTTTTCGTTACTTCTCACACAGTCAGAGAATTAATCTATTATCCTAAAAAAATTATGAAGAGCATTCGTTTTATAGTTCTATTATCTGTTTTTATTTTCGTTTCTATTTCTTCTTTTGCACAACAAAATACTATAAATCAGAAATGGTGGAATGATTTGAATGAGGGTTGGCAACTTTATTTTAGATATAATCATGAAATAGATAGCATTCCTACAGCACAAAATTTAGAGAAAATCTACAACATCAAAAAAATAGATTGTGCAGGAACAGAAGAGTATTACAACAAACTTATTTTGGATATTAATCCTTTGAAAGATTTGCCTTTCTTGGAGGAGGTTAATTTTTCGTATTGTCCTGTAAGTTCCTTAGAGCCTTTACGAAATTCTCAAAATCTACGTAAAATAGATGCCGAACGAACACTTATTTCAGACTTTTCTCCTATTTCTAAACTAGAAAAACTAGAAGAAATTTGGATACAAAAATGTGCTGGAGTTAATTCTATTACTACCACTTTCTTCTCTCAAAAACCTAAAAAAATTATCTCTTTCTGGAACTGGTATTACTGATATTTCTGCTTTGAGTTCTGTTTCTAGTTTAGAACGTCTTTATATAGCTTACACAAAGGTAAAAGATATTTCTGCTCTCAAAAATCTTGAGAACTTAGAGAAACTTAGCTTTACAGCAACTGGAATTACAGATTTGTCTCCCTTATCCAAACTCAAAAACTTAAAATCAATTTTGGCTTGGAGAACTCCTATAAATGATATTTCGTCCTTATCTAAACTAGTTAGTTTAGAGGAATTATATTTGAATTGGACACAAGTAGAAGATATTTCGTCTCTCAAAAATCTTATTCATCTTCGTGTAATAGGGTTGGGAAATACAAAAGTAAAAGATATTTCTGTTCTCTCTTCTATGACACAACTTACTGAAGTTCAGCTTAATGGTAGTAAAGTTACGAATATAGAAGCACTCAAAAATTCGAAGAAGTTGGAAATTCTTTCTATTTCAGAAACGGAAGTAGAAAAAATTGATGTTTTGGAAGAACTTCTAAACTTAAAAAAAGTGTTTCTTAATAAGACTAAAATTAAAAGTATTTCTTCTCTCAAAAATGCTACTCTTTTGGAGTTTTTGGAAGCTGGGGAAACTGAAATAAATTCTTTAAAGGGAATTGAAAATTTAGTTAATCTAAAAGATTTGTATATTTATCAAACTCAAATAAAGACTTTAAAACCTCTTTCAGATTTAGTAAAATTAGAAAAACTATTTTGTGGAGAAACGCAAATACAATCTTTAGAAGGTTTGGAAAACAAACCAAATTTGCAACTATTAGATGCTCAAAAAACAGAAATTGAAGACCTTACTCCTATCAAAAATTGCAAAAAACTTGAAACACTTGTTTTGATAGATACAAAGCTGGCTACTATGGAAGTTGCTGAACAGCTCAAGAAACAAGGTCTCAAAAAATTATATATTAAAGGAACTCCATTGCAAGAAAAAATACAAGAAGAAGAGGGAGAAGGAGATGATTATTAAATTTCGCTGGTTTGTAAAGAATTATATTATATATTTTTACAGAGAGGAAAACTTGATTACTTTCACTAATACCAACAAAAATGATAGAAATGTACACTGACGGAGCAGCACAAGGAAACCCTGGACGAGGAGGTTATGGAACAGTTCTGATGGCTAAATCATTAGGACTACGAAAAGAATTTTCGGCAGGTTTTCGCTGTACAACTAATAATAGAATGGAACTTTTGGCTGTAATTATAGGATTAGAAGCACTCAAAAAACCAAATATGAAAGTAAAAGTATATTCAGATTCGAAGTATGTGGTTGATGCCGTTGAAAAAAAATGGGTTTTGGGTTGGGAAAAAAAGAAATTTATCAACAAAGGAGAACCACGCCTGAATGCTGACCTTTGGAAAAGATTTTTGGAAGTGTATAGAAAACATCAAGTAACTTTTCAATGGATAAAAGGACACGCAGGAATTCCAGAGAATGAGCGTTGTGATGAACTTGCTGTGGCTGCTGCTTCTAGTTCAAATCTTCCAGCAGATGAATATTACGAGAAGTATCAAAAAAAATAAAAATAGTGTAAAATAAGTATAGTTTTCTAAACTTTTAAAGCTAAAAATAGATTTTATAACTAATGTACTTTTCACAATCAACTCAAATAAGTATAATTTATGGACTTAGAAGAAAAAGAAATACGCAAAAAATACTTTGAAGCAATAGGAAATGAGAGAAAAATAGAAAGACTTTTAAAAAAATTACAAGATTTAGAAAACCCATCTGCACTTTTATTAGCGTATCTTGCTGCTTGTGAATCTATGATGGCTCAATTTTCTTGGAATCCATATACAAAATTAGCACAAGTAAATAAGAGTTTTGATTTTTTTGAAAAAGCTATAAAAGAGGATTCTCAAAATGCAGAAATTCGTTTTCTACGCTTTTCTGTGCAGCATAATGTACCCGATTTTTTGAGAAAAAATAGAGAGTTTGAAGAAGACAAGGATATTTTGGTAGAAAATTTCGATACAGCTAATTTTGATACAGAATTTCGTGAGTTTGTTGTTAATTATTTGAAGGAGTTGAAGCGTTTTGAGGCTAAGGAATTGCAGGTTTTGGGGTAAATAAAAAATACCATAACTGATTGGTAAATGATTTATATGATTCTTATGATGAATGAAGATAAATACAAATTTCTTTTTCCAATACCTAAACTGCCGTTTTTGGTCACCACCAACGACAACAAAATTACTTAATAATCTTAGAAATAGCCTTAAATTCATCTGTTCCTGCTACTTCACAAAGCTCAAAAAGCACAGATTCTACACTTGTAAAAGCTACTTTATTTTGTAATCTCAAAACAGAAATGCTTTTGTTTTCCTCACTTCTAGAACCCACTGCATCAAGAACCAAAGCAACATCAAACCCTTCTGCACACAAATCTAAAGCTGTTTGAAGAACACAAATATGTGCTTCTATTCCTGCTAAAATAATGGTTCGTTTTCCACTTGCTTCTATAGCTGCTGCAATTTCTTGATTTTGCATACAACTAAAAGTCATTTTTTCAAAAGTAGGAACATCTTTTAATTTTTCAGAAACTGATTCAATCGTTTTTCCTAGTCCTTTTGTATATTGCTCTGAAACAATAATTGGAATATCTAAAACCTGTATTCCTTCAACAAGTTGATTGAGCTTTTTTTCTAACTCAAAATGTTTGTCTATATGAGGAAATAATTTTTCTTGTGTATCAATGAAAAGTAAAAGACTATCGTTTTTTTTGATTTGCATGTTTTTTTAATGTTAAATTATCAATTACGAATTACGAATGAACAGCTATTAGTAAACTAGAAATCAACTTTGCCCAAATTTATTTTCTTGGAATTGTATTATTGTTTTACTTCTAATTGGCTGATAAAATTCGTAATTCGTAATTAAATCATTCGTAATTGATTAACTACTTTTTGCACTACGAGTCATTTGTTTGACCATATCCCACATATCTTGAGGAACATGTTCTAACATTGAAAACTGTCCAGAACCTTGAGCTACTTCGCCACCGTCAATCGTAATAATCTGACCATTAATATAAGCCGAATAATCAGAAATAAGATACGCTGCAAGATTAGCCAATTCTTGATGGTCTCCTACTCTTTTGACAGGAACACGAGTTTTAATATCAAATTTATCTTGTAAATTTTTAGGCATTAAGCGTTCCCAAGCTCCTTTGGTAGGGAAAGCACCTGGTGCAATACCGTTGAAACGAATACCATATTTTGCCCATTCTACAGCCAAAGATTTGGTAAGAGCTACAACACCAGCTTTAGAAGTTGCGGAAGGAACAACATAACCCGAACCTGTTTCAGCATACGTAGTTACGATACTCAAAACTGTTTTTGGAGAAGCATAATTATCAGCCTTACCTGCTTCAATCCAATATTTTCCGAAAGCAAGCGTACAATAATACGTTCCTTTCAAAACAATATCAACGATTGTATCATAAGCACGGTGCGACAATCTTTCTGTCGGACTAATAAAATTACCTGCTGCATTATTGAGAAGACCATCAATACTTCCGAATTTTGCAACAGAATCTTGAAGCATTTTTTCAATTTGGTCATAATCACGTACATCACACGCTAGAGCAAGTACATTTCCACCTGTTTCGGCTTCCATTTCTTTAGCTGTTGCTTCTAAAACATCTAGTTTACGGCTCGTAATGACGAGATTAGCACCAAGTTTTAAAAAATACGTTCCCATTGCACGACCTAAACCTGTTCCACCACCAGTGATAACGATTGTTTTTCCTTTAAGAGCATCTTCACGCATCATTGGATGTGCATAAGCTGGTTTTTCGTTTTCCATAGCTATATTTTGAGTTAGTTATATAAATTATTTTGTAATTGATTCTAAAAACAAAACTTTAGATTAAAGTTCTATCTAAATTTTGTCTAAGATAATAGATTTTGTAAGTAGAACCAATTTTTTGTTTGGTGGAAATGTTTTATGTAGCGTAGGCTTCAGCCTTCGTAGTATTATTTTTACTATTATTGTTTTTCCGAAGGCTAAAGCCTACGGTACATATTCGCACCTTAAAAGGTACGCTACTTTCAATGCTACTTTTAGATTTTGCGATAACCCACCAAATAATCCGTTCTACTACTCATCGGACGGTAATAAATAAAAACATCATAAGCGTTTTCGGTTTGCCAATAATTACTCTCTAAAATGGTTTCATCTATTTGTTTTTGGTCGTTTACAGTGGTGTAGAAATAATTATAAATTCCTTGTTTCAATAAAACTTCGGCAGTATAATATCCACCTCTATTTGCATACTGCATCTTGAAAAGTGGATTTATTTTCCAATCTGTCAGACCTCCAATTATATAAACATCGTTATCTAACTTTTGAGATTTCAATACAAAGTTTACGTAAGCATAATCAGCTTCTGTTCTTGACTGCTCTGCTCTTTGGCTATTTTCTACATAAAACTGTCCGTTAAAATCTTCTAAACGAGTTCCATAAGCCAAACCTGCTCTTGATTTTTCGCCTTGTAAAAAGACATGATCAGCATTATTTTGATAACGAACACTATCCACTCCCCAGCCAAATTTTCTTTGTGTACGAATATCAAATAATCTAAATTCATTACTCCCTAAAAAACGCTGCGATTCTGAAAGCGAACTAAATTCTAATGTTTTTTGGTGGTCTTTTACAAAAGTAGGCTGCAAATCTTTCATAGCAGTTTGCCAACGGTAATTTTGTCTTACTACTACTTTTAGTTGTTTATTCGGATTGACTACACCACTTTACGCTGTATAATTTACAGAGAGTTTGAACTGCTGATAAAAGAGAGAGTTTTCGCCACCCACAGCAGGAATTTGCTCAAAAGCAATACTTGTCTTTTCCTCAAAAACCATAAAACGTTTTGTCAAGATTAGATTTTTTTCATCTTGATAAAATACTTTTACTACATAATTTCCAGAAATTTTGACTTTTGGAAGTAGGAATTTATAATGCACAAAAGGAACTTTCGTATTGATAGAAAAATCATAATCACGTATCAAAAAATCATTATAAACACTCAAATATTCCATATCTGGAAGTGTGCTTTCTGTCCAATCGGATTCACAACGAACGATTTTAGCTTTATACACTCGTGCATCACTTGCCAGTTCGTCAAAAGTAAGCAGTAAAGGAATGCGCTGTGAAAGTGGGATAATAGGTTGCTCTAATTGTGCAGCCTGTGAAGGTTGTTGATTGGGATAAAGTCTTACAGTTTTGATATAAGGGTCATAGATAAAATCTTCCGTTTTGAAAGACATATCTTCGTAATAGGTTTCTGTATTTTGAGCAGAAACAGTATTTTTTGAAGAAAATAAAATTGCTAAAAATAGAAAAATCGAATAAATTGAAAACTTCATTTTATATTTAGTATAACAGACTTCCCAGTCTGTTGGATAATGTACTTTTTTCGAACAAACTAGGAAGTCTGTTAAAAAGTTTTAGTTGTCCAATAATCGTCTATGATAATTGATTTGTCCTAGATGATAATTGAGATGAGCGTGTAAATGCAAAAGTAAAAATGCAGTTGTTTGTTTTTCTGTAAATTTTGGAACAGAAGTTTCAGCATATAATTCTTCCTCACTCAAAGATTTTATTGAAGTATCAACAATTTTGGTAACCTTTTCTAATTTTTCAATTAGTTCTGTTTTAGGAATATTCTTTTGAGAAAATTCTAATTATCTTTCTCTGACATAACCTGTTTTTCCAATTTCTGCACCAATAAAATGATTGAGGTTTCCAATAAGATGCAAACAAAGGTTTCCAGCAGAATTGAGAATTTCTCCGTCTAATTTCCACATATTTTCTTCATTTTTGTAGCTCTCAATTTCTACTTTTACTCTTTGTATATCTCTTTCAAAAAGTGTGCGTAAGGTTTGGTTGAGTGTCATTTTTGGTTTTTATTAATGTTTTGAAACACTTTAATCTACAAATAGCTCTGACAATAGTTTACAAGGACTATTGACAGCCTTATGAAAGGACTGTCAAAGTTATATTGCAAATCCTATTTTTTTCACCACTCTTTCAATCAAATACTGTCTTTTGATAATTAAGGTTTGACCTTTAGACATTTCAAAAAATTAGGTTCTAAATGGTCAAAATCATTGTCTGTAGTGATAAGTGTTGCATCTAATATAGTTGAAACAGCAGCTATCCAAATATCATTTTTACCCATATTACGAGCTGAAAAATTACTTTGCATTGTTTTTAACCTACCTTGACTAAAAGCATCTATTTGAGCATACATTTTGGTAACATCTTTTGAATGAATATCTGCAACTATATAATTTTCTAATAATTCATCTAATAATTTTATTTTTCTTTCTCCCCAACCATTTCTAGTAGCCAAAGAATAGATTTCTCCTTCCGTAACCACACATATAATTGTTTTTATAAAGTATTCTATGCAAGATTCTATCTTGTGCTTATCCATGTGGCAAGCATATGCTTGCAAAAAAGAGCGTCCAAGCAGATGCTTGAACGATAAAGTAAATTAAAACTCCTCTTCTTCTTCAATAAACTTTTGAATATCATTTTTTTTCCACCACTGCTGAAAAACAATAAATGCCCAAACGTGATTTTGGTCGTAATCTGTTCCTTGTTTTACTTTTTGCTTTAAATTTTCGGTATAAGCAGGACTAAAAATGCCTTGTTCTTGTATAAAATCTCTATCCAAAGACTGTTCAACAAGTGGCTTTAAAAGCGTTTGAAAACCTTTTGCTAATGGAACATCAAAACCGTGTTTTGCTCGGTTGTAGAGTTCGGCAGGAAGAATATTTTTAAACGCATCTTGAACAATTCGTTTTTTGATTTGTGGATTGATTTTATAATTTTCTCCCATCTGAAAAGCAAAATTTACAATGTTGTGGTCAAGAAAAGGAACACGAACTTCTAGCGCATTAGCCATCGAGAATTGGTCAGCTTTATGAAGCATATCATTTGGCAAAAGCAAATTCATATCAGCATATAACATTTCGTTTATATCGCCTTTTCTACTTTCTGAAATATATTTTGTGTAGTCATCTTTACGGTTTTGAAAGTTATTATTCTCGTTTGATAAATCAAAAACATCACTTTGAAAGATATTTTGAACATTTTGTTCGTCAATAAAACTACTCAAAAACCAATAGCGTTCTTGTTTTGATAATTGTGCAGCTTTTGCAAAACGGTGTAACTGCCTGAATTTATTTCCCCAAAATGAATTTCTTGATTTTGGTAATTTTTCTAATAATCCTAAATTATTTTTGATAATATTCTCTTTCCAACCCGAATTTCTGACTTTATATTCTCCCAAATATTTATTGTACCCTGCAAAAAGCTCATCGCCACCATCTCCCGAAAGAGCCACCGAAGCCGTTTGTTTGGTGTGTTTGCTCAAAACATAAAACGGAATAGCCGAAGAATCTGCAAAAGGTTCGCTCAAAAACGGTAACATATCAAAAACAGCCTCAAAAATATCACTATTCGAAAGCGTAAAAACGGTATGATTGGTATTAAATTTTTTAGCAACAAGATTAGCGTAACTCGTTTCATCAAAAAGAGGTTCGTCTTTATAACCAATCGAAAATGTATTGAGGTGTTTTGTATGACGAGTAGCCAAAGCGACAATAGCCGAAGAATCCGTTCCTCCACTCAAAAAAGAACCAATAGGAACGTCAGAAATCAAACGTTTTTTTACAGATTCTTCCAAAAGTCTGACTAATTCTTTTTGAGAATCTTCGTAAGAAATGGAAGAATAATCTTGATTTTCGTAGTTTTTAGGAATTTCGTAATACTTTTCTAGCTTGACTTCTTTCTTTTTTATTTTGAGATAATGTCCAGCAGGAAGTTTATAGACATTTTCGAAAATTGTGTGAGGAGCAGGAATATAATGCAGCGAAAAATACAAACGAAGACTTGCCCAGTCCATTTTTTTGGGAAAACGATATGCCATTAAAGACGACATTTCAGAAGAAAAAACAAATTTATCTTCATCGAATAATACAAAAGTGGTTTTATTCCAATTCTGTCACGAGCTATGAAAATAGATTGTTCTTGATTGTCATAAACGGCAAAAGAGAAAAAACCATTGAGTTTTTCCAAACTTTTTTCTTTGAAACGAATATAAAGTTGTAATAAAACCTCTGTATCACTTTCAGTTTCAAAATTTCTTCTAAGTCACTCAAAAATTCTTTTCTAAGTTCCTTAAAATTATAAATTTCTCCATTAAAAACTATCGTATAACGTTCGTCTTTGCTACTCATTGGTTGATTGGCATCAGAAGACAAATCTAAAATAGACAAACTACGATGACCCAAACCAACAAAAAAGTCATTGTATAATCGTTGTGCATCTTGTCCACGGTGTTCTAGTCTTTCGGTTGCTTCCGCAAGACGAACAAACGAAAAACGACCAATTTCATTAAAAGCAAAAATTCCTGTTATTCCACACATAATCAGTTACCAGTTATCGGTTACCAGTAATCAGTTAATTTCAATTTCGTAATGACGAGTTGAAATGCTGATACTCTGTTTTAATTCTTTTATTCAAATTTACTAAAATTATAATAAAATTGCTACTTCATTTTTTACATTAAAAAAACTCTTATCAATTTTGTGTTTTGATAAGAGTTTGAAAGTGGTAGTTGAAGATAAATTATTATTCTACACTAATTTTTTCTACGATTATTTCTGCTTCATTTTCAGTTGAAGATTCTAATTTAAGAATATACATTCCCTTCCTAAGATTTGGAAATGGTGTTGTATAAGTTTGTCCATCAAAACTAACAGACCAATTTTTGATTATTCTACCAGCCATATCATACAAAACAGCCTTCCATTCTCCATTCAATCCTTCAATATGCAAATCCTGATTAGAAGAAATTGGATTTGGATAAATGTTTATATTCAAATTATTATTTCGTCTGAAAGTAATTGTATTGCTCAAACTAGAAGTTCCGTTTGTATCTACTTGTTTTAATCTGTAATATATTACTCCTGTCCAATTTTCGTAATCAAAGGTTTGGTATTCTATGGTTTGAGTAGAAAGGCTTTGTCCTTGAATAACATCGATAGTAGTAAAATCTTGTCCGTCAGAACTGCGTTGAACTTCAAAATAAGCGTTATCTCGTTCAGATGCCGTTGCCCAATTCAAAACTACTCTTTCCGTTTCATCTTTTCCATTGAAATAAAGGAGAGTAATAGGAAGAAGAGAGGAACAATCAAATATTCTATAAGGACCTAAAAAATTGTTATCGTAATCACACTCTGCTATGGATGTGTTGGGTAATGTAACTACTCCTGCATTCATATCGGCACTTGGGTCAGGATTAGTATCTCCTGCATCATTAAGGACTACATATACATCTGCTGGGTCGCTTAATAGTGGAAAAGAATAGGTATAAGTAGCAGAAGTTCCGACAGGTAATACATCTGTAATAACACGATTAGTAAGTACTGTCCATTGATTAGCTACTCTAGGATTTCCACTATAAAAAGTAACTGGATAGTTTACTGTTACATCTGCATCTCCTCCATTAGTAATATTTACTACAAATCCTACTTCATTAGGACAATCCGTTTTGATGATTGCCCCATTGGCTTCATCAATTTCTGCTACAATATCTGCTGAAGGTATAACAGGAATAAGCGTAGTAGAATTAGGACGTTGTGCCATATAATTATTCAGTCGTGGTGCAAATGTTTCGAAGTTATCTGGATTTACATCTGCTGGGATAGTTAGATTTTCATTCACATTTGTAATATTATATCCTACTTGATTCCAAACAGGACGAGAAGGAAGCCATGGCGTATTCTTAGATTGATAAATGATTACCCGTCCATCACAAGAAGCTACGATTTCTGTTTGTCCGTCGTTGTTTACATCTCCAATAGTAGGAAGCTCCATTCCTGTACCACTATCACAATCAGGAAAACCTTCCGTTTGAGAATTAAAATAAACATTTCCATCAACACCTCTAAAAATACGTACTTTGTTTTCGTCTCTATAGACAAGATAAGCGGCTCCATCTCCCAAAAACTGATATGAAGAAAGACCTGTCGTACCTGAGTCATCACTTGTTCCTACTTGCCATCTGACTGTTAATGGTTCGGGAACATCTACGGTAATATTGTTAAAATCAAATAAGGCTACACCAAAGTTTTTGGTAACAGCAAATTCTAGGTCAGGGTCTGACACATCAAAATTATTAATAGTAGGCACTCCTGAAAAAGGCTCATTTCCTCCTACAGTAAGTCCTGTCATGAGATTAAATACAGGTGCAAGTAGTGTTTCTACTGGGTCAGTTTTTTGCATATCCCAAACATACACTTTTCCAAAACCTGAAACTACTGCATCTACATCGCCATCGTTATCCATGTCGGCAACCGACATAACAGCATCAGGAATTTCACTTGCTGGAATAGGAGAAGTTCTGACCGTAGTAATAGTTTTGGTTGCTATATTTACTGAATAGACTCTATTTCCTGCTAGAAGCTCCAAACCCTGACAATCTGCACAATCACCATCTGCAAGCACATCAACAGCATTAGAAACGTGAAAAATAGGGTCTGGTGTACCTGCATTGAGGATTCTTGGATTTCCATTTGGATTTCCTGCACCTACATAGCCTCTCCATTCTCCTGTAATAGCATCAAAAATAGTTCCTCCACAATATACTTCTGGAGTTCCATCTTGATTAAAATCAGCTAAATTCACGTTTGCTCTTCTGGTAAAAGTTCCTCGCTGTGCAGCTGTTGTATTTGCTGCAACGGTAGCCGTATTCCATTTCAAAACCAAAGCAGGAATGTTATAATCGTATTCATAACGTACTATCGCTCCATCATTATCTTGTAAAGAATAGAAAAAGTCAGTAAGACCATTTCCATCTACATCTCCCATTGCTAATAAACTATTGTTTTGAGCAGGACGAAGCAATCCTCCTTGTTGAAATTCTATATCAGGGTTTCCATCAACTCGTGGATTCAAAACATAAAATATAGCTGAATTACTTCCACAAATACTCTGCGATGCTCCTGTTGCACAATCCGCCATTACTATTATCTCTGTCTGGTCGTCGCCATCTATATTTCCAAAAATGGGAGTTTGATAGCCAATATCACTACCTACAAGATTATCTATTTCTTTATATTCTACTAGTTTAAAAACACCTGGATCAGTTACTTGAAAAACACAACCTGGACAAGGATCTATTCCTGCACAATCGCCATCACTACAATCAAAATCTCCATCTCCATCGTCGTCAATTCCATTATTACATTGTTCTGCTGGTCTATTAGTAGTTACACAGACTTCATTAGAAACAGGACTTTCTACTCCACAGCCGTTTGTTTGAGTAACTAAAAAGCACGTGTTCCCTGGTACAAAAACAGGCACAATTACTTGCGTTGTTGTATTATCGACTCCTCCTGTAAAAGTAGAACTCGGTGTAGCTGGAACAGTTCCTCCATTTGGATAAATATATACATTTAAGGCACTAAAATCAGTATCACCACTTGCATCAAAATTGAGTTGCACTTGTCCGTTTTCTGGAAAAAGAACAGTAGCCGTAACATTAGCTATTGCAGCGGGAGTAATTCCGTTTGTAGGTATAGCACTTGCTTGTCCTTCACAAAACGATTCTACGTTTCCATTTGTAACAGGCACTAATCTAAAATAATTAAGCTGACAACTTGTAAGACCATTCAGAGTAGCAGTTAATGTATTTTGATCAGTAATGGCATCGTTTAAAAGAGTTGTAGGATTTGGAGTAGTGCCTCCATAGATACGATAACGAGTAAAATTAGAAAGTCCTGGATTGTTCCAATTTAGAGTTACTTGTCCTGCTGCTCCTGTCGCCATTGCTGTTAGATTGAGAGGTGTTCCTGCTGCTCTTCCGATAGTGAGATGATCGCCAGAAGAAAGATTGACGGTAGCCTGATAAATGGAAGAAGCTCCTTGTCTGACGAGTTCGGTTTGAGTAGCTCCTGCTGTAAAATTTCCGTCTGCATCTGTCAGAATAAATAATCTACAACCACCAGCAGGAATAGAAGAAGCATCTATACGAACAGTAATTGCACCTGTTTCTCCTGTTTCGGTTACTCGCCATGTCCTTTGTATGCGTTCTAGTGAAGGAGGCGCATTAGTGTTTGAAAAGGCATTGAAAGGAGTATTATTATGTCCCATTAACAAGAATTCGCCATTATCTATGCTTGATACCGTACTCAAAGTAAGGAAAGAAGACGTAGAAGAAAGATGATAATTAGCTCCTGTTGTTTTGCCTACTCCAATTACTTCGTGGAAGAAATTTTGTCCAGTAGTTGCGTCGTGAGTATAATAATCATTTTGTGTAAGTGTGATATTGTATTTTGAGGAAAGATAATTCTCTACTATAATTTTTTCAGCAGGATTTATTATTCTATCATAAACGATAATTTCGGCAATATCTCCTCCAAAACGGTGATCAGTAGTAAACTGATTAGCAAGTGTACTAATTCTTTGATTGGTAAGAGGAGTAGAATTTTCAAATTGTGTAGTAACGATATGAAACTGATTGAAGTTCCATAACTGATCGCCACTATTATTCTGAAAGTTAGGTGTATAATTTCTTCCATCTATAGCATAAATAGCTCTAGCAGAACCCGAACCATCAAAACTAAACCCTCTATTATTGTTTGTTCCCGAAGCGTTTGAAGGACGAGCGTCAGCAGCTACATGAATACCCGACGGTCTGAAATCTCCCCAAAGTTGTCCCAAATCATCTCCTTGTTGAGGATTAGGAGCAATAGAAGAAACCTTATAAACAATGACTACACTCTGTGCAGAATAATTGTAGGCATTGTCGTACTGCGAACCTGCTGTTGTGTTAAGTCCATTAAAGCGAACTACAGGAAATGTGTTTGCTTGATTGGCTAGATAGGTTGCTCGTACTCCTACGGTCGCTCCTCCTGCATTGGTGGCTGTTCTATTGTTTCCTGAAAGGTCTGGAAAATCTACTTGTGTTCCGTTTGCAACAGTTGGAATGGCATCGGCACGCAGCCAAACTTGAAGGTTGCTTAGTCCATTATTACTTCCTACTCCTCCAGGACCCGTTTGAGCAGAAACGGTATTACAAAAAAGCAGAAAAAATAAACAAAAAAAGAGTTTGCAAGAATATAACAATTTCATAGAAAAATAATTTAGAGAAGCACAATACAATTAGTAGATATAGTACAACAATATTGATGCAAAAAATGTATTTCTAAACTTTAAAACAAAAAGCAATTTTTTTACACAAATCATATTCTACTCTTCATCTCTATTTAGTCTATTAACATTAATTTATTATTTCATTACAATAATAAAATCAAATATTATATCAAAAAACTAACTCCAAAAAGAATAACAAAAAGCAAAGTGGAAAGTGCAAGTTGTTTTAAAAGCGGGTCTAACTGCATATCTTTTCGCTTAAAAACCTGCAAAATGTTCCAAATAAATAAGGGAAATGTACTGACAAAAAGCAAATTAAAAGGTTTTTGATAATTTAGCACTAAAAAAATAATAGCACAAAGCCAAGCCAAAACAATGACGACGGCATGATAAATACTAGCCTTTTCTTTACCAATTCGAACAGGAATAGAGTTTTTACCAGCTAAAATATCAGAATTAATATCTCTAATGTTATTTAAATTTAATACTCCAACGGCAAAAAGTCCACAGGAAGTAGCAGGAAGAAAAATATCCCAAGAAATAGATTCAAAATGAGTATAGGCTTGAGCTTGTAAAAAATACGTTCCTCCACCTGCCACCCAACCAAAAAATATCAAGACAGCAATATCTCCCAAACCCATATAACCATACGGTTTTTTTCCTGCCGTATAAAGAATTGCTCCAGCAATACAGAAAAGTCCTAACACTAAAAAGAAACCGAGCGTTTTTAGACTATTCTCATTTTGAAAATCTATGGCTACATAGAGAAGCAAAACACCACTTACAAATGAGAAAACAGAAAATAAAATAACTGCATTTTTCATTTGTTTAATCGTAATTTTTCCCTCCTGAACCATTCTTTTTGGTCCTACTCTATCTTTGTGGTCTGCTCCGTGAATACTGTCGCCATAATCGTTGGCGTAATTAGACAAGATTTGTAATAAAAGAGCAGTAAGTATAATTAAAGAAGCTATTTTAAAATCAAAAAAACCATTCATCGCAGCCAAAAAACAACCCATTAGCATACTTGCAAGTGCTAAAGGTAAGGTTCGTAATCGTGCTGCTTCTATCCACGCTTTTAACATAAATAGTAATTATTTGGATTCGTAAAGATTTATTAAAAATTATTTGTTTCAATTTAACAACAGAAAGCCAATTCAAAAACCAAAATAAAAACACTGAAAATCTAGTATTGTTTTCTACTTTAGATCAAATAAAACAAGTAATTACGAAAGGCAGAACCTGCTAACAATCAGAATTGGTATTTAATAATCAACTGATTTAATGTAGAATTTAAAATTCCTAAAGAAAATTATTTAAGTAACAAATATATAATTTAAACTTTATTGCCACAAAAGCATTGAACAGCAGAGAAATACATTGTTAGAATAATATTTCAATTTCACTAATAAAAAATTGTTTCTAAAGAATAAGATTTGTATTTTTTGGAATAAAAAAATAAAGTAACTTTAAACCAAAATTTAGACACACCTAATCATACACTCAACATGACAGATAAAGATAAAGAACATTTAGAACAAGGAGCAAAATTTTATGGAGATGTCCTTGGCTCATTAAATAATGCAGCAGCACTAACAAAGCACCCAAGAGGTTTGCTTGAGCAAATTATTGTTCCAAATAGTGTCTATGAGATGAGTTTTCCTCTTCAATTAGATAATGGAGATTATGAAGTAATCAAGGCGTGGAGAGTTCAGCATTCGCATCACAAACTTCCTGTAAAAGGAGGTATTCGTTTTGCCGAAGCCGTAAACGCAGACGAAGTAAAAGCACTGGCAACACTTATGTCATTTAAGTGTGCCCTCGTAAATGTTCCTTTTGGTGGAGCTAAAGGAGGAGTAAAAATCAATCCTAAAAAATATACAGTTCGCCAGTTAGAAACAATTACACGCCGTTATACAACAGAGCTTGTAAAAAAAGAAATGATAGGTCCTTCTATTGACGTTCCTGCACCCGATTATGGAACAGGTGCAAGAGAAATGGCTTGGATTGCAGATACCTATGCACTTCTCCGCCCAGGTATCAATGCACTTGGTTGTGTAACAGGAAAACCTCTTTCTATGCACGGTATTCGTGGACGTACTGAAGCAACAGGATTAGGAGTAATTTATGGAATTCGTGAAGCCATGAGTATTGCTGAAGATATGAAGGATTTGGGTCTAGAACCAGGATTAGCAGGAAAAACAGTCATTGTACAAGGTTTTGGTAATGTGGGTTATCATGCTGCACTTTATGCACAACAAGAAGGTGCAATTGTAGTAGGAATTGCTGAATACGAAGGTGGAGTCTATAACAAAAATGGTTTTGATGTAGAAGATTTATTCCGTCATCGCAAAGAAACGGGTTCGCTTATGGGTTATGCAGGAGCGCAAGAAGTAAAACCGAGCAATCAACTAATGGAGTTTGAATGTGATGTTTTGATTCCTGCTGCATTAGAAAACCAAATTACAGAAGAAAATGCACCAAGAATAAAAGCAAAAATTATTGGAGAAGGTGCAAATGGTCCGATTACTAGAGAAGCAGAAGCAATTTTATTAGGAAAAGGGAAAATGATTTTACCTGATTTTTATCTTAATGCGGGTGGCGTTACCGTTTCGTATTTAGAATGGCTCAAAAATCTTTCTCGTGTTTCTTTTGGTAAAATAACAAAGCGATATGACCAAATGGAGAATACTCGTATTGTTCAAGCCATTGAAGCAGCGACAGGAAAAGGAGTGGGTGATGACCTTCGTAAAATGATTATGCGTGGTGCCGATGAACGTGATTTGGTAAACTCTGCTTTAGAAGAAACTATGATTACTTCGTATCATCAAGTAAGAGAAACATTCAAGACCTACAAAGATGTAAAGAGTTTGCGTAATGCAGCCTTTATTACTTCAATTGACAAAATTGCAATCGCTTATATGGAATCTGGAGTATTTCCTTGATTTAACTCAAATCATCAAAGTAGAAAACAAAACAAACTTTGTTATTCAAAGTGTAAGAATAATTCTTATAAAATTTATCAACAACCATTTCTTCTTAGGAGGGAATGGTTTTTTGTTTGATTTTTACTCCAAAATCCAAATTTTATTCACATTTTTCAGACTTATCAACATTTTGAACAAAGTTATCCACATTGTTAGCCTTATTTTCTACTTTTTTGTACTTCATCATGTAGAAATTTGGACTTAACGTGTCGTTCACATAAGAAATCCAAATATTATTCGATATTTATTTGAGTTATCCACATTTTAACAAAAGTTATTAACATTATTAGTTAAGATTTTAGATTTTTTGACTTGCGTTTTTTGAAAGCTAATACTATTTGCAGACTTATCAACATATACACATTTAATTGTGGATAACTTCTTAGTTTTCAACAGATTTATATTTATTTATTTTCTAATTCTATTAGTTATCCACCTTTTCCACACTTATACACAATTTGTGTGAATAAGTGTGTATAAGTTGCCTATTGATTGTGAGTAAGTGGTTTGTAAAAGTAGTTACCAACAGGTGTTGATAACGTTACCAACAGTAAGTTTATGGTTATCAACAGCTTATTCACAATGTGAATAAAAAGTGTTTATCAAATGTTGATAGTGTGCATAAGTAATTTAACTACTTGATTATGAGCTAATTTTATAGTTAATAACTTTCTTAAAACTGTTGATAAGTGTGTGTTTTGTGTGAACAACGTGTTGATAACCAAACTTATCCACTTATCCACACTATAATAGTAATAGAAGGGGTTTTTAAAGAGAGAATTTCCTATTAATTAAGGTGTGAATAAGTTTTGATTTTGAGAAGGAAATTTTTTTTTGAAATGGATTTTGAGAGAATTTTGAGATTTTTTTCAAAGAATTGTAGCAACTTATATGTAAGACTTTTGCAGATTTTTTGTATGGTAAAATTTTATTTTTTGATTTTCATTCTAGTAGGGACAATGCATGCATTGTCCCTACACAAATACCATTTTTATAAAACAAAACTCAGTTATTTTCAAAATAGCGAAAGTCTTACTATTTTAATTTCGTTAATAAGGTTTTAATAAAATCTGATTACAAAAAAAGCTAATTCATTTTTATATGAATTAGCTTTTTCAAAATTATAAAGTCAGAGTTTACAAAAATCAAAACTCATACAAACGCTGTCCGATATTCAAACGCATACCTACCGAAAAAACAGTTGAGCTCAAATCTCTTGCTACAATTGCCGATGTTTTGTTTCTCTGAATTACATCCGCATCTAAAAAAAGATTGTGATACAGTTGATAAGTAGCCGTAAAGCGACCAAATAAAAGATTTGTTTCTACTCCTTGTCCGATTGTATTTCCATACTCATTGGTATCATCTACATTTGCATTTGAGATAAGAAGGTTACTTCCCCAATTACTACCATTCGAATCTTCTCCTGTTTGTGCATAAATCAATTTCCCTGTAAGATTAAGACGTGGAATAGGTTGGTAACGCAAAACCCCTAAAAACTCTGTAAAATTAGCTCCAAGAGGATGAGCAAGTGGCTGTCTATAATGAACAAAGTTAGAGAGCTGCTCATCGGAAGAGTGTGTGTAGGTGTAAGGACGAACAATATTTGTCTCTACTTGTAAATCCAAATTCTTAATTGTAGCAAAATCAATATAATTCAAACCCAACTGAATACCGTATTTATTTCCCCACCAACCCCTATTATCTATCAGCTCGCCTACTCTAAGCTCGTCAAGTACAAATTGTCCGTACAATTGAAGATTCTTTAGAGCAAGCCACTTAAAATCTGCTCCTAAAAGTGCATTATCTATACTTCCAATTCCTTGCTCAACGGCACGATAAAAAATAAATGGATTGAGATAAGACAAATCAAAAGTATCATTTCGTCCTTGGTCTGCACGTCCGTAAGCAATACTTTCAAAAACTCCAAAATTGAATTTTTTGGTAATATCTATACTCAAATGATGATAAATAACGTACTTTTTTGGGTATAATGAATTTGCACGCTGAACATCTGCTACCATTTGTGTATAAAGATTGGTATAATTTATTTTCCAAAATTTCGTTTGAAATTTCAGAAACAGATGAGGAGGAGCAAAATCTGACAAAACAAGCGAACGATAGCCATTTCCAATAAAATTTTTATCCTGTCCAAACTGAACATTAACCACCTTTGCTATATCAAAAGTAATATAACCTATTGCTCTCAAAAAATCTACACCACTTTCTCCAAACGGTTTGGCAAAGGCTTCATTAGGAACAACCAAATTTTCTAAAGACCGATTAGGACTTAGCGAATCAATTGCATTCTGAACATAACGAGGAAAAATAGCTTGCGTTTCGGTTACAGAAGCATAAAAACCAATGCGACGAGCCACAACACCATGAACTTCTGCACCTCTGGTATTCAAAGTAAGCATTTCATCTCTAGTATTATCTTGTCCTACTCCTAAGATGTAAAATTGGATTGATACGAATTACAAAATCCAACGCTCCTTTTTCCAATTTCATATCATAATTATCATTCAGAAAAGAAAGAAAATCAGGTTTTCGTCTGTAAAAATATTTCAAAACTCCTTTCTGTTTTACACTATCTTTTTTGGTAAATTCGTAGTTATCTGACAATAAATAATTGATATTAAATCTATCAGATTGAAGACAAAATTTGTGTGCTATCATACACTAATGAATCTGCAAAAAGTGCAATATCATTAGCGAGAAAGTGGTAAGAATAGAACTATGAAAAGGATTAAAAAATTTACCTCTCTTTATTTCGTAGCGTTTCAGGATATGATAATAATCACTTTGATAAGGAGACAAAACTAGAAGTATTTGTTTGTGCGAAACTATCTTGAGAAACCAAAAGAAGAATAATGAAAAACAGAGATGAACAGAATAATTTATAAAATTTCATTTGCGTTGTATCAAAAATGTAGAAAAAGCAGAAGCGTTGTTTTTATTTGAGTTTACTTTCTCAAAAATAATTCCTTTTGATAGGCTTTTTAGCTTTTTTCAAAAATGAATTTTTGAGAAAGTTTTTTATTACAAAAGAACTGAAAGCTAAAATTTCTTATTTTTGGTGAAATTTCAACAAGAAAAGTAGAGAAGGGATAACCAAAATTCTGCAAAATATCATCCAACCCTTTTTTTTATATTCTTAACAACGCTTCAAAGAAATTACTTTTTCTTTTTGTAAAGAATAGCAAAAATCTCAAACATAAAACCAGCAAAAGTAACGATAGGACCAAGAGTAAGTCCTAAAAACCCAAAGCCATGTTGAGCGTCTTCCATTGCCATGATGGTAAAACCTAAAGTAATAACAATTACCCCAACAATCATTAAAATATAATTGATTTTTTGGAAAGCAAAAGCTGGGTTTTGTACAGTTTTGATATTTTCTGCCTTTTGAACAGGTTTTTGATTAGGGTCTGGTTTTTTGTATTCCATTTATAGTTGATTACGAATTACGAATTAAAAATTACGATAATGAAATTATACGTATTTGAATTTAACTGATTACTATTTACTGGTAACTGATGACTGTTTAGAGGCTTGTAATGTATTGAACAAAAGAGCTGTTACAGTCATTGGACCTACTCCTCCAGGGACAGGCGTAATAAATGAACATTTTTCTGCCACTTCATCAAATTTGACATCTCCTTTGAGGTAAAACCTGATTTTTTGCTTGTATCTGGAACTCGTGTTGTTCCTACATCAATAACGATTGCACCTTCTTTTACCATATCTGCTGTTACAAATTCAGGCTTGCCGATGGCTGCAATAATAATATCTGCTTGTAGTGAAATTTCTTTTAGATTTTTGGTTCTGCTATGTGTAAGCGTAACGGTACAATTTCCTACTTTTTCATTTCGAGCTAACAAAATACTCATTGGCGAACCTACAATATTACTTCTACCAATAACAACAGCATGTTTTCCAGAAGTTTCAATGTTGTACTGTTCTAATAATTTTACAATTCCGAAAGGTGTTGCAGGCAAATAACAAGCAAGACCCAAAACCATTTTACCAATATTAGAAGGATGAAAACCATCAACATCTTTTTCTGGCGAAATAGCTAAGGTAATTTTATCAGCATCAATATGATTCGGCAAAGGAAGTTGAACAATAAAACCATCAATATCTTCATTTTGATTAAATTCTTCTACAATCTTTAATAATTCTTCTTCTTTAATTGTAGCAGGAAGATTTTTGAGTGTAGAATCAAAACCAATTTGTTCACATGATTTTACTTTGTTAGCTACATAGGTCTGACTAGCTCCGTCTTCGCCTACCAAAATAGCTGCAAGATGAGGCGTTTTGAATCCTTTTTCTTTGCGACTGGCTACTTCAATGGCTAATTCTTTTTTGAGTAATTCGGCTGTATTTTTTCCGTCTATTAATTGCATATAATTGGTAGGAATTTCTTAGATACTAAAATACATTTTGATGCTTACAAAGGTAATTAATTCAAAATCAATTAAGAAGTTATGATTTTAGATTTAATTTTTTTTGAGTAAATATCTTTAAAAAAATATTTCTATGTTTATTGTTGGGCATCGTAACGGTAATTTGAAATTAAAGATTAATAACAGCTTTGTTTTTATTTCTAGGATAAAATCAAAATGTTAAAAAAAACATCTCAATATTTACTAATTTTAAAGAAAATAAAATGAAAAAATTGTTCGTAACAATAATACTATTATCGTTACTCTTTATAACTGCATTGGTAATAAATAACTATTTTCAAGAAAAAAGTAGAAGGATTCTTTCTAGTAAGAAGGTATATTGTTATTTTTATGTAAAAAACAATCTAAGATCTGCTTATATGGTAGAGAGTGAAGAGCTAATAGAAGGTTAAAGGCATTCTACGAAGAGGTAAAAATCAATAATAATCGTGCTACTCTACCTCTATCGCAATGATTGCACCACAGAATGAACCTTGTATATTTTAGAATATCTACAAGATTCTACTATTGCTAAAGTATATAGTTACTACAGATATGGTAGAATATACAAGGGGAATACTACATGGTATGTATCTACACATACTTTACATGATTTGCCACCTAGCGCAGAAATAGAAGATTAAAATGTAGAAAATATTAGTTAAACATTAGCCGTACTGCTTCTTATCTATCAATTTTTTTCCTTCACTAGTCAATCTTCGTTTTACTTTTTTTACATCTTCTGCTACGGGTAGATTTCTGATTTTTTTGTTTAATGAATTTGTATTGTGTAGGGAAAATGGCTTGCCTTTTCCTTATATACAGTTATTTTTCAGTTGTAATAAAAAAGCCTTTTTTAGGAAAAGGCAAGCCATTTCCCTACGAATAATTAAATAGACATTTAATCAGATAACATTCAGAATAAAACTTTAACTTTTTGAAGTCCAATCTTTTTTTAATCTATACTGAAATTAAGTAACTTGTATAGTTATTGATTGAAAAATAAAAATGAGTTAGCGAGTGATTTATAATACATTGAAAATATTAATTGCAGTTGAATTTGTCTTTGCCTAATTTTTGCCTAATTTCATTATCCTGCCTTTCATCTTAGAAATCATATAGCCGAAGCCAAATCATTCGCTAATTAAGTTGTATGTATTATTAATTTTGCTTAGGTACTTACTCATAATTATTTAGTTGAAAATCAATTACAATTCTGTCTCATTATTACGATGATAAACAATACAATATCACAAAAAAGCCCTATCTAAAAATAGATAAGGCTCAATAAAACTGATAGTCTAAACTGTTCGCATAGATTTGAAAAACTAAGCTGGCCAAGGAAGTTTTGGTGGCTCTAATTCGCTGTCGTCGCCGCCATCAGTAGTCATTTCTAGTCTTTCTTCTAGCTCTTCAATAAGAAATTCGTTTTCTAATTCCGCAAAAATTTCGTTTTGAGAAGTGATTTGGTCTAAATTGTTTGGAGTATTCATAGCGTATAAAAATTTGAAGTGTATAATTAAATAAAGTACTATATGAAAACGATTATCTTGGAATAATCATAAAAAAATACAAGTCTAAGAGTGATAAAAAAGCCTTGTATAATTCCTTGTTTCTATATAACCAAAGATAGGGTATAAGGTTGCAGAATCAAATATTGATTATGAATTTTTTATTACTTGAGTTATCTGTATATGATTTATAAGTTAAAATTAAATTTGGTAAATTAGTATTTAATCAAAATAATACAATAAAAAATCAAATGGTAGTTGATTAAGGTTACTTGATATATGAAAAATTCAATTATACATATTTTCGTTAGACGCTAATAATTCAGTTAAATCTACAGAATTAACTCCTCTAAAAGAAGGTAATATACTGTAAATGTGTGTTTTAGCATAAAAAGTTACACTGAAATTATCTTACTGAAAGAATATTTTTCCCTATTTTAATTTTAATTTCTGAAATAGGGCTTTGATTGAGTCTCAAAAGACTTGTACTATTTATTTATTTATTGAACTTTGGACAGAGTATAAAAGTAGTTTTTTAGAAGAGTAATTAAAAAACTATATTTACGATTTGTTGGTTACAACAAAATATAAATAAGTGTGTCTAATCTGGAATACTACAAAAAAATACTATGAAACTTAATTATAAAGAATTAGGAGACCCAAAATCACAACCTCTGCTCATTTTACATGGTGTCTTTGGTTCGCTTGATAACTGGCTTACTTTGGGACGTGAATTTTCAGAAACATACCGAGTATTTTTGATAGATCAGCGTAATCATGGACGTTCTCCTCATGATGCAAAGATGAATTATGCAATCTTAGCAGAAGATTTACATAATTTTGCAGAGGAGCATAAATTAAAAAACCCTTTACTTATTGGACATTCAATGGGAGGGAAAGTGGCAATGCAATATGCACTGACTTATCCTGATACCTTTCAAAAAATGGTAATAGTAGATATTTCTCCTAGAAAATATAATGTTTCACATCACGAAGCTATTTTAAATGGATTGAAGGCAATTGATGTACAAAAGCTAGAAAGTAGAAATGAAGCAGACGAAACATTAGGGCAATATATAGATGAAGAAGGAGTTAGAATGTTCCTGCTCAAAAATCTGGCTCGTACCAAAGACGGTTTTGAGTGGAAAATGAATTTACCTGTCTTAGAAAAATCTATTCTTAAAATAGGAGGTGCAGTAACCAAAAATAAAAGTATAGATTCGGCAGTTGATTATAATGAAAAACCTGTCTTATTTATAAATGGAGGACAATCTCGTTATATTCAAGAAAAAGACATTCCTACTATTACAAAATATTTTCCCAATGCTCATATACACACTATACACGATGCAGGACATTGGGTACATGCACAAAGTCCAAAGGAATTTTTTGAAACAGTAACGAATTTTCTGAAGGACTAATGCAGAAAGTAAAGAGAGATGAATAACTGTTTTGAAAATAAAATTTTGAAGCAGTTATTTTGTTGTTTAGTTCACGTGAACTCGGGATTAAACTACTACTCATTCTTAGCTATTTTGCGTTTTTTTTACCATTATCAACGTCAGTATTTTAATAAAGACGATTGCTAAGGTAGCGTGAAAGAAATACCTGATCTCCTTTAGCAATCGTCTATTTTTTCAAAAAAGACGTTGATAATGGGAAAAACCATGAATGCTCTAAGTAACAATCCCAAGTTCACGTTTAGTTCTGACTCCTTAATAAACGTAAATTAAATAAACTACCATTTTCAAATTAATAATTTATTGAAAATCAATAATTTACATTCGTAATTTTTAATTAGCTTCGCTGCTTTAGCAGGTCGTAATTATCCTAAGTCTAATTTCTACATCAGCTTTACACCCCAAAACGTAATGTCATCTCGCTGTTCGGCATCTTTTTTATGGGATTGCAAAAAGTCAATTAATAAATCTTGTTGAGTAGCCATATTTTTATCTAAAATTGTATTGAGAAACGCCTTTAAATTCTGACTTCCTATTCGATGTGATTGTGGAGAGTTTTGGTCTGCAAAACCATCAGTTGTAAGATATAAAGACGAACCAGCAGGAAGTTGAATACTATCTTCTCCAAAAAAACGTTTTTGTTCTCTTTGCTTTCCTCCGATAGAGTGGCGAGTAGCTCCTATTTCTTGTATTTCTGTGTGTGCAGGTTCGGCATACCAAAAAGGACGTTTTGCTCCTGAATAAGCTACTTCATACAAAACAGAGGTTCGTTTTTCAATTCTACACAAAATAATATCCATACCATCTCTATTACTTTTTGAGCTATTTTTTAGATTGTCTTTGGACTTTATATCTTGTTTTAATAATTTTCGGATTCGCTCGTGCATCAACCTCAATATTTTGGAAGGTCGCATATGTTTTTCTTGATTGATAAGTTCTTCTAAAAGCATATTTCCAATCATAGACATAAAAGCTCCTGGTATTCCGTGTCCTGTACAATCCACAACAGCAATGAATATATAACCATTTACTTTTGTGAGCCAATAAAAATCTCCACTTACAATATCTTTCGGACTATAAATCAAACAATATTCAGAAAAGTGGTTCAGAATTGACCTTTCTGTTGGAGTAAGTACACCCTGTATTGTTTTGGCATAACGTATACTATCCAAAATATTTTGATTTTTATCTCTTACCAGTTTGTACGCATTCGAATTGGCAACAGCAATCGAAACGTAAGTAGAAAGGTTACGCAAGAGAGCTAAATTATCTTCTGTATAAGGATTTTTCTCAAAACTCTGAATCGTCATTACACCAATTGGTTTTTGACGAATGCGAAGAGGAATAAAAAAGGCAGTTTGAGGGAGTTTTCCAAAAAGATTACTGACATAGTTTTGGTTCTTTTGAAGATATTCTTTCCTAACATCAACAATAAAAATCTCCTTATCTTCCAAAAAACACTCTACCGAAAGGCTCTTTGTACCTTCTGTTGCTGATTCTATATGAAAAGGTAAAGTTTCATTTTCTTCTATAAAATTGTTGTATTCAATGGCCTGAGAACGAGAATTATAGATACCGATTCCGAAACCATCAACAGGCATCGTATGCTCAATACTTTCTTTAATGATAGAAATAAGAGCATTTTGATCCATTGTGGCAGTTATTTTCTGTCCAATTTCTGATAGAATAGAAAGGCGTAAAAAAGTCTGTTTGAGTTTATGATTTTGCTGTGTAATTTCTTCCTTTTGCTGACTTAGCTCTGTGCTTTTCTTCAAAATTTCTTTATTCTGATTACCCCTTTCTCTCTTCTGAATAAAGACCAGAATAGCAATAAGAAACAAAAAAATGGTTCCACTAGCTAATGAATAATTCCAAATCCTTTGACGTTCTATTTCAGAATCTTGTAATTTTTTCTGTTCTCTCAAAACCGAAATAAGTTGTTCTCTTCTTTCACTTTCAAAAACAGCTTGCATACGTTTTGTTTCTGTAATGCTTTGTTCTTTTTTTAGAGAATCTTTTAGAGCAATGTGTTTCTCATAATAAATTGTTGATTTTTCAAAGTCTCTATTTTTTTGATAAATAGTTGCTAAAAGTTGGTATGAATCACTTACACTTTTTCTTAATCCTATATCTTGAGCAAGTGTAATTGCACTTTTTGAAAAAAATTCAGCTTGTTTGTATTCTTTTGAAAGGTAGTAATATTCAGCTTTTCCAAAGTTTACATAAAATAGTAACTGTTTGCTGTCCAAATTTTTGGCAATATTTTCAGCTTTGTTGAGATAGGTAAGAATTTTTATTTTATTACTTGGAGTGTACAGAGAATCAGACTTTAATAAACTCATTCCCAAACTGATATAATACTGGCAAACTAGCACAGTATTATCTAACTGAATCGCTAAAGGAAGTCCTTTATTGAGATAAAAACTTGCCTTTTGATAATTCTCTTCTTCCAAATAGACCGTTCCTATATTCAAATATCCTGTTGCTATTGCTGTGCTGTCCTTTAATCTTTCGTTCATCAAAATAGCTTGTTTGTGCATCTGGAGAGATTTTTCAAACTCATTATTTTTATGATAAAGCAAAGCCATATTATTCAAGGCTCTAGCTAGTTGTTTTTTTCTGTCATAACGCTGCTGAATTCCTATTACAATTAATAAATTTTCTAAAGCTCTTTGGTAATTTCCTTGCATGTAATAAATACCTGCCAATTCGTTTAAAACTGAAGAATACTTCAATGAATCACCCATTTCTTGATACAAATCAGAAGAAGCCTTACAAAAGTGAAGAGCTGAATCATAATTATTTTTTTGCTGGTGATAAATACCTATCACATGAACAGCCCTTGCCATTCCTTCTTGATATAAGTTTTCTTCTGATTTATGAATAGCTAATTCTGCCAAAATTCTACTAGAATCATTTTTTGTAGTTGTATAATAAGTTGAAATATCTAAAAGTTTATTTATTTGGTTTGTATCCTCCAAACCTATCTTTTTTGCATTCTCATACACATTCCAAAGACTATCCAATGGTTTTTGTTTTTTGCGTGCATTAGATTGAGCCATTACCTCAAAAGAAGCAAAGACAGTCAAGCAAAACCAAAAAGTAAGAAAGAGAATGAGTCTAAACATGTGCAGTTTTTTAACAAAACCTTGAATTAATTTTATGCTTTCAAATGCAAAGTCTCCCATTCTACTTCTTGTACAATATCGCTATGCAAACTAAGCCCAACAGGACAAGTCATGGCTGCACGATGCAGTTTTTCGTGTTCTCTGACAGTAAGTAGAAGTGTTTCTGGACAGGTGTAAGTAATTTTGATACGTCCAATTCGGCGAGGATTTTCTGTCATTATTTTTTCTACGTAGGCTTCTAATCCTTCCAAATTTATTCCTTCTCTTTCAGCCAAAATTCCCATTACAGTCATCTGACAAGAAGCCAAGGCACTACATATCAAATCAGTAGGAGAAAAAGCCTCTCCTTTTCCGTGATTATCTTTTGGAGCATCCGTAATAAGTGTTTTTTGAGAATTAATGTGAGTAGCCTGTGTACGCAAATGACCTTGATAGATTACCTTTATCATAAAATTGAATGGGTTTTTGATACCTTATTTTTCAGAGAATAGGAATTAAATAAGATACTAATTTTGAAATTAAGTACCAATGCCGAATTAAATATACATAAAATTGATTAGCGAATGATTTATATGATAAATACAAAGACAATTAATAATAATTACTTTTAATAATAATAGGACTTTCGCAAATTAGAAATGTTGCAATATTTTATTCTGTGTAAAAGTCGTTTTTTTCATAAAACTGGGTTTGCAAACCCAGTTTCATGGAAAAAAACAGAACAATATTTGTTTTAAGAGTTATTTTGCGAAAGTCCTAAGTAATTTAATCTTCATTGTATTATCCTGTAATTATCATATTAATCATAAAAATCACTCGCTAATTGATTTGTAACTTGTATTTAATTTTGCTCACTTACTTATAACTAATTAATACTTAATTAATTAAATTCGTAACTAGTTTCGCTGCTTTGGCAGCTCGTAATTCCTAATTGATTATAAGGTAGAATGTATAATTTATTTTTTATAATTAAATTTAAATAAAAAAGACGACTTTAACCCTATTTTAAATTTAATTTCTAATCAAAAATCATCTTGAATACTGATTTATTTCCTTCCCTATTTAAAGAATTTCTTTCTCCTGTTTTTATTTCAGATTGGAAAAACAAACTTTTTGAGCAGAAAAAAATAACCGTAAAAGTCCTTCGATTAGATGCACAACATAAGCATATCGGAGGAAATAAGTTATACAAACTCTATTATAATTTGTTGGAAGCAAAAAAGCAAAACAAAACCAAAATCCTTACTTTTGGTGGTGCTTATTCCAACCATTTACGAGCTACTGCTTTTGCTACTAATGAGTTAGGAATAAAAAGTATTGCGATAATTAGAGGAGAAGAACATCAAAATCTAAATCCTGTCTTGACCTTTTGTAAAGAGCAAAATATGCAACTTCATTATGTTTCAAGAACTGAATATAGAGAGAAAAACAGCAGTCAATTTATAGAAAAGCTAAAACAAAAATTCGGGGATTTTTTTCTAATTCCAGAAGGCGGCTCAAATGCACTTGCCCTAAAAGGAACAAGCCAAATCTGTAAAATTGCTGTTAGCTTAATAAATAAAAATATAGATTATTTTGCTTTAGCTATCGGTACAGGAGGAACAGCAGCAGGAATACTAATTGAAATAAACGAAACAAACTCAACTTTGAAAAACAAAGTTTTAGCGATTTCTGCACTCAAGGGAGGAGATTTTTTGAGAGATGATATAGAAAAATTACTAAACGAGTTTTATCAAAATGATACAAATAAAGAAACAAAGATAAAAAAGGCGATGTCAAATTTGATTTTGCAAACTGATTTTCATCAGGGAGGTTATGCCAAAAAAACAGAACAATTAATGGATTTTATTACTATTTTTAATAAAGAAAATGATTTTGATATTGAACCTATTTATACAGGAAAAGCATTTTTTGCGGTTTATCAATTAGCTATAAAAGATTTTTTTGAAAGAGGAAGCACAATCGTTTTGATTCATACAGGAGGAGTTTTTTAAAAAACATATCCTAAAATTTCTATTTACTACATAAAAAAACGCTATAAAATTTTTAGGTTTTATAACGCTTTGTAGTAAATTTGGTAATTACTTAGTAGAAGAACGTAATAATTACTCAAAAATTCATTTTCTTAGATTTTACCAGAAATTATTTTAAAATTTATGTCCATAATTAGCTTTTTCTATGTTTTTTTGCCAATTTTAATAGTCTGAATTTTTTAATCTTTTGTTTACAAATATAATTTTACTCAGATGAATATTAAAGAGAATACTAGAGAGAATACTAAAGAAAACACCAAACTCAAGGCTAAACAAAACAGAAAAAAGGTCAATAATTGGACACTTTTTTTGGATAGAGATGGTGTATTGAATCGCAAACTAGAAAACGATTATGTAAAAAATTTGAAAGAGTTTGATATTCTAAAACATACAAAAGACGCTTTAGAAATCTTGAGTGTCCATTTTGATACTATTGTAGTCGTTACTAATCAGCAAGGAATTGGTAAAAAATTAATGAGCGAAAAAGACCTCGAACTCATTCATAGTTATTTATTAGAAAAGCTACCACAGATTCACAAAATTTATTTTTGTCCAGACCTTTATACAGATAATTCACCCCGCAGAAAACCAGCTATCGGAATGGCAATTGATGCAAAACAAGATTTTTGTAAGATAAGTTTTAAGCGTTCGGTTATTGTTGGAGATAGCATTTCAGATATGCAATTTGGTAGAAATGCAGGAATGAAAACATGCTTTATCAATAATAAAAACAATTTTAATCGTATAGAAAATAAGGCTTTAATAGATTTTGAAACTACTTCACTTATCGAAGCTGTTCCCTATTTAGTTCTCTTGACGAGCCTTCATAACTCAAAATAATCAGATAGTAGAATATACTATTTCCTATATTTTATTGAAAAAAAAGACTCCATCGAAGATAAAAGCATATAATGGAATTAACTTATTCAACTAAAATTTATGATTTTTTCAATAGAAATTTGCATTAATCTGTATTCTAAATCCTACTAACCGATAGCTCAGCGAAGCTAATCCTATAAATCCTTAACTCATCCTACCATATAAAAAAAAATAGGGTACAGTATTATTTCCTATATTTTTTTCAAAAAAAAGTCTCCAGCGAAGATAAAAGCATATAATGAAATTAACTGATAACTGAAATCATCTTCCTTCATTTCCTTTATGAAAATAAATAACATCAGGTTTTTCTATATCAAAATCTTCAATTCTCAATCTGGGTACATTATCAACAATGGGTTGTAGATAAAAAGGAGCATCATCAAATCCTGTATAAAATCCAAAACGAAGCTGAAGAGTGCGAAAAGAAAAACGTTCATTATACATTCTAAAACCAACATTATAGCCTTGGAAGATGGGACTTTGGCTGATTGAATTAGAAAAAGTAGCTACACCAATATCTGCACGAACAAAAAATGCCCATTGAAAATCCAGAAACTTCCAAGGCGTAAAAAATACACTTTCTGTTCCCAAAAATCCTACTTCTGTTCCTCTTAGTTGGTCATTACGCATTCCCCAAATTCCAGCATCTCTATTTATATCTGTAAATTCTCTTTCAAAGCGATTAAAACCTCTTGTATAACGTCCTCTCAAAAACTGCCGCATACGCCATTTTCCCATACTGAGTAAAGGACTAAAGTAATTAAATTTTGACTCAAGAATGCCTTGTTCGAATTCGCTTTCAGTTGTAAGATAAGAACCTATTCCCAATGAACCACGAACATAACCTATCCTTTTAGTATTTATTCCTTTACTTACCTCAAAACTTGTGTAATATCTAGTTTCTAAGTCTGTATTTGATTTGCCAAAGGTCAAGACCACACGCCTACCAATCGGAATATCCTCTGTTCTTCCAAATCCATATATCATAAAATCTCTTTCATATCTACGAGTAGAAATACCGATACTCAAAAGCATTTGCGTTTGATTTTGATACAAAAGATTGGTATCGGCACTTATTTCTGGACGATCTGTATAAAAATAATTAGTAAAACGAGCAGCCGTAATAAGCGAACTCCTTCTCTCATTTTTTTTGTTCTTAAAGGGAAAAGCATACGCACCCCAGCCATCAAGAAGCAAATAACTGTAAAAAAAGTTGGGTGTAATGGTATCATTAGCCATCAAAGGTTGGGCAAACCAACGTCTATAACCCGTCTCTATACCACCTGCCCAACGCATATCAGGAGACAGAAAAAGACGTTGTAGAGACGCATTATAGCTTTTTCTTTCATAGGTATTCCAATATTCAGCACTCAAAACAGAAAATGAGTTTCCTAAAAAAGCAGATTCAAATTTTGCTCTGTGTCCAAATTGTTGTTTAGAATTAGCCGAAAAAATAAATTGTCCTTCTATATTGTGTCCAAAGCCTAATAGATTTCGTTCCCGAAGTTGCATCCAACCTCCTGTAAGTCCTGATGGTTTTGCACTCGGCACAAGCGACCAAATATCGTGAGTAATTACTTCAATATCAACGGTATCACTTACTCTTCCATCTTTTCTGTCTCTAGTCTTTACATAAATACGAGCATCTCCAATGGCACTTAGTTGTCTCAAGATTCGCTCTGTATCTTTTACCAAATCAGGATTGAGCTTTTGTCCTTCTTCAAATAACAAATAACGCCTTTTTACTACACTACTTTTCGTTTTGATATGAACTGTATTTGCAGCTCTTTCAAGCCAATTTCGTGTATTTCTTAGTGTATCGGTCGCTCTTGAACCAAAAACATCTAAAGTAAGAACATTTATTTTTCCAATTGTTTTACCTTCTTGTGCCTTCCAGTCTGGATAATGTAAAATTTCAGCAGCAGGAGAAAAACTAGGTTCTTTCCTTGAGCTTATTACCCAACTTACCACTTCTTTTGTCCATTTTCTTTTTTCTGACCAATACCTAATTCTATCTGTTATGGAGGTATCTCCAGACTGTTTGTAATATTTATCAACCAACCTATCAATACTATCTGGTGTAACTACTCTAACTGAATAAGATGGAAAATAGGGAGCTTTTTGTGCTTTACTTTCTGGACAACAACTGCTACAAAAAAGCACAACAAAAAATGCTACTCCTGTTTTCTGCTTGTTAGAAAATAGAGAAATAGGATTAATATGGCATAGAAAAGAAGCAGGACAACCGAAAAAAAGAGAATATAAAAAAGATTTTAGATAATCTAAAATAAAAAAAATTAGTCTAAAAAATAAAGTTCTGTTTTCCTCTAAGTTGTTCTTAGGTTGGTCATAGACCGTTTGCTTATTCATAAATTTTGGAATACTAAGTCCAATACTAAGCGATTGCACAACTCAAAAAATAAAGGAATGTAGTTTGTTTTTTTCATAGTGTGAATTATCAAAACTACTTAACTCTGTTCTTTCATCAACACCATTAATAAGGGTAATGTTTTTCGAATAGATTTAGCATAAAATAATGAATACATAAATTTTGCCTAATTTTGTGTTTCATATCTTGAAAAAGCATAAGATTATAAATCAGAATATAAATATAGAATGTAAATTAGAATGAATAAATCACTAAATAGTAAAGTAGTAATCATCACAGGAGCAACTTCTGGAATAGGTAGAGCCTGTGCAGAAGCCTTTGGAAGAGAAGGTGCAAAAGTAGTAATTACAGGTAGAAATGGCGACAAATTAAAGGAAGCACAACTTTTTTTAGAAAAACAGAATATAGAAGTTTTGGCTCTACAGCTAGATGTCAGTAAAGAAAATGATAATAAAGAATTGGCAGAAAAGACAATTGAAAAATTTGGAAGAATAGATATTTTGATAAATAACGCAGGAATTTCGATGCGTGCTTTATTCAAAGATTTGGATTTATCGGTCTTGAAAAGTCTGATGGATATTAATTTTTGGGGAACTGTTTATGCCACAAAATATTGCATTCCTCATATTATCAAAACGCAGGGTTCTATTGTTGGAGTTTCTTCGATTGCAGGTTTTAGAGGTTTGCCCGCTCGTACAGGTTATTCTGCTTCTAAATTTGCGATGCAAGGATTTTTGGAAGCTCTAAGAACAGAAATGAAAGCTGAGAATGTACATGTTTTGATTGCCTGTCCTGGTTATACGTCTTCAAATATCCGAAATACAGCACTTTTACAAGATGGAAGAGAACAAGGAAGTTCGCCAAAAGAGGAGGCAAAAATGATGAGTTCAGAGGAGTGTGCAAGTCATATTTTGAAGGCAACCAAAAAACGAAAAAATATATTAATACTTGACTACACAAGGAAAATTGACTGTTTTTTTGAATAAATTATTTCCTTCTTTTATGGACAGATTAGTTTTGAATGCTATTGCTAAAGAAGGAGAAATTCCTAATGGGAAATAGGAATTGGAGGTTGGAGATTGAGAAATAAAATAGGATACAAAATAATTTCATTCTCTGTGTTTGAAAATGTATTTCATTTAGATTTAAAATAAAGTAACTTTATCAATTTTATTTATTAAACAAAAAATTGTACCTTTGCAAATCATTGTCTTTCAATCAAAATTGATTATAGAATTTAATTATTTTTGTAAAACAGACATTCCAAAACTCATTCTACAAACCACCTGAGTCCCAAACCGATTTTATGGAACAACCTACTCCAGTAGCCAAACGAATAGATGCCCTTGTAAAACTTCAAGAAGTTGATTCTAAACTAGATGAACTACGCAAAATAAAAGGCGATTTGCCCGAAGAAGTCCAAGATTTGGAGGACGAAATAGAAGGGTATCAGACACGAATTACAAAATTCGAATCTGAAAAGAAATCATTAGATGACCTTGAATCAACACAAAATAATTCTATTAAGGATCATAGAAAATTAATTGCAAAATACGAAGAGCAGCACGAAGACGTTCGTAATGACCGTGAATTTCAGGCTATTGCTCGTGAAATAGAAAATCAACAATTAGATATTCGTCTTGCTGATAAAGCAGTTAGGGATACGCAATACAAAATTGAACGCAAGCAAAAACAAATTGAAGAGACAACGGCTACTTTAGAGGAGCGTAAAAAAGATTTAGATAATAAGAAAAACGAACTTGAAAGTATCGTAAAGGAAAGCGAAGAAGAAGAAGCAAAATTAATGAAAGAGCGTGAAAAACGCCTGAAAAATGTTGCTGAAAACTTATACTTATCTTACGAACGTATTCGTGAAAATGCTCGTAATGGTCTTGCTGTTGTGAATGTAAAGCGTAATGCGTGTGGCGGCTGTTTTAATATTGTTCCTCCACAAAGACAAGTTGATATAAAGGAAAGAAAGAAAATAGTAGTTTGCGAACACTGTGGACGTGTTTTCGCTGACGTGGAAGCGGTTGAGGTAGTAGAGAAAAAACGTACTACTCGTCGTAAGCGTGTTACCAAAAAGGAAAAAGAAGCAGAAGAGAAGGCAAAAGCTGAAAAGGCTGCAAGTAAAGGAGAATAGTTATTTATTTGTTATTCTTTAATTATAGAGAAATCCCTATTTTGTCTTTTGACAGAATAGGGATTTTTCGTTTAAATAATTTAGACAAAGAGTAACAGAAGAGTCAATAGTATTCCTGCCAATGTAAAATATAATCCTTTCTTAAAAACACTCGTTTTGGGTAAGAAACATAAAAAATGAAGAAAAAGAAAAGAACAATAGTGCAATACCAAAAAATACATTAAGAAAAAATAAAGGGTCTCCAGATTCTGATTTGTGTAGGTGTGTCATTTTATCCAAAATAAAAGGCAGTTCTTTGATTTCATATTCTGCTAACTCCAGTTGTTTTGTCATAAAATCCATTTTGAAAATAAATGGTATCATTTTTTTCTTTGCTAACTTTCAGTCTTCTCATATCCAATAATTCTCCTAATTCATCAGAAGAAGCATTTACTTTTATTTGTTTTGTAATTTGTCTTTCTTGTTTGAAAGCATCAGAATCTCTAAAAATCAAGACGATTCCACTAAGTGCATAGACACTCATAATTCCGACTAAAAAAAAGCCTAAATAACGATGAATAATTCGCATTTTTAGCGAAAAAGAATTTTTATTTGCCATTGTTTTTTTTGATTGAATAGTATAGAATAATCAGTAATCATTTGGCAAATATATTG
>CAVXHP010000003.1:0-215498 GCA_963761725.1 uncultured Cytophagales bacterium
CTTAATTTTAGTTATTTATAGCTTGTCTTTGTATGGCTTCGTTTTGGCTTGCTTACCTTTGTAGAAAATATAAAATTCTTTACAGAAAATCTACAAAAACTATATTCTTTGAAAAACGCTACGTCTTCTTTTTCTGCTTCTCTATCTAAAGCAACTGATTTTCTTACAAAAATCGGAATTACAAAAGGCATTGTATATATGCTTTTTGCTGGTTTTTGTTTTTCTATCATGAATTTATTGGTAAAAATGTTGCCTAATATTCCTGCTATGGAAATTATCCTTTTTCGCTCTATTATCTCTTTTGTGATTTGTGTGGTCGGACTTCGTTTGCAGAATGTAAAAGGGATGGGAACAAACAAGCCTGTCTTGATTATGCGTGGTGTTTTTGGAGGAACAGCTCTTTTTATGTTCTTCACGACTATTCAAAATATTCCTCTTGCTTCTGCCATTACGTTACATTATCTCGCTCCTATTTGTACAGCAATTATTGCTTGGCTAGTTTTGGGAGAGCGTCTAGTTCCTATTCAATGGTTGTTTTTTTTGATTTCTTTTGCTGGTGTGGCAATGGTAAAGGGCTTTGATGATAGAATAGATCAAATTTATTTTATTACAGGAATTGCTTCGGCTATCTTTTCGGGAGCAGCATATAATTCTATCCGAAAGCTCAAAACTTCTGAACATCCGTTGATGGTAATTCTTTATTTTCCACTTGTTACTATTCCTGTTGGTATTTTGTATTGTATTTTTATTGATTGGAAAATGCCTATAGGTTGGGATTGGTGGTATCTTTTTTTGATAGGAATTTTGACACAAATTGCACAATTATACATGACAAAAGCCTATCAATTAGAAGAAGCAGCTAGGGTGGCAAGTGTGAGCTATGTAGGAATTTTTTATGCTCTTGGTTTTGGTTTTATCTTCTTTGATGAAGTTTTTAATCAATATGTTTTTATTGGAATTGGCTTAATGCTTTTAGGAGTAGTTTTGAATGTTACCTTCAAAAATAAGAAAAAAGAAATAATAGAATTAGATGAGGAAATTTTGGATAGGTAAGATGAGTATTTGGTTAAAGTTATCTTTTTTTAAGACTCTCGCAAACCATCTACAGAACAAACTTTTATTCTATTATTTTCATTCTAGTAAGGACAATGCATGCATTGTCCCTACACAAATACTGTTTTATTTTTTACTACATTCTAAAACCCATTTTACGTTTTCCTGTCAAATCTTCATAATTAAAATTGACTTTTTCTAAGTCTTCTTTTTCTAAAGTCTGCATTATAATTTCCGTTCTTTCAGTTTCTAAAAGCGATGCCATACGCAAATGTTGTTGTCTTACGGCTTCCCCAGCAATGGTTCTGATGGTACGAGCATTTCCAAAATATTTATCTCTTTGAGCATGTAAAATAGCAACTTGCCTTTTGAGATACTCTTTTGTTTCTGCTGTCAAAGTCAGTTTTTCTTTCTCAAAATATCCTTCTGCAACTTCCAAAAGCTCATCAACTGTCAAATCTTTAAAAATAATTGTCCTATCAAAACGAGATTTTAGTCCAGGATTCATTTCTACAAATTGTTCCATATTTTGGGTATAACCTGCTGCAATGACAATAAACTCACCTCTTTTGTCCTCCATTTGTTTCAAAATGGTTTCCAAAGCTTCTTTTCCAAAATCGTTTTGTGTTTTTGAGTCCGAAGTAAGGGTGTAGGCTTCATCAATAAACAAAATTCCACCAACGGCTTTATCTATTTTTTCTTGTGTTTTAATCGCCGTCTGTCCTACAAAACCAGCTACCAAACTTTGCCTATCACATTCTACTAAATGTCCACGTTCCAAAATTCCTAAAGCTCTATAAATCGTTGAAAGAATACGAGCCACTGTAGTTTTTCCTGTTCCTGGGTTTCCTTTAAAAATCATATGTAAAGAAAATTGATTCAAAATAGTACGACCCGTTTGTTGATAAAAACGAACAAGTGCAATCAGTTCATCTATTCGCTTCTTGACTTCTGAAAGTCCTACTAAAGCATGAAGTTCTGCCATCGAATGCTGTAACTCTTCCTCATCAATCGAAAGCAAAAGTGGAGTAATGGTTTTTCCTACTGTAAGATGTGCCACATCTGCTACGTGAATAGTGGAAAGCTCTGTTTTTGATAAATCTTTTGTATTTTCATTCTTCATTATCCGAACCCCCAAATTCATTTTGGCTTCTCTAATGGTAGTTTTGACAAAACGAGCGTTTCCAAAAGTAGTATCTCTTTTACGGTATTCTTCTGTTATTTTTTTGTTTAGAATATGTAATGCCTCTGGCGTAAACTCCAAGTCATCTTCTTTTTCGGTCAGTTTTGCAATTTCCAAAAGCTCAACAGGCGTATAATCAGGAAAATCAAATTGAATAGGAAAACGAGATTTAAGACCAGGATTAGATTCTAAAAGCGTTTCCATAGGCTGCGTATAACCTGCCAAAACAATGGCAATATCTCCTTTTCCATCAGAAATTTCTTTTACCAAAATTTCAATTACCTCTTGTCCGTAATCCTTACTATCTTCTCCAGAACGAACGAGCGAGTACGCCTCATCAATAAACAAAACGCCTCCTCTAGCTCTATTAATTACATCTTTTACCTTTGGTGCAGTTTGTCCAATATATTGACCTATCAATTCGGCTCTTCCTACTTCGTGTAATTCTCCTGTTCGAAAGCAATCCCAAATGATGATAGATTTTACCCATCATTTGAGCAATTGTAGTTTTTCCTGTACCAGGGTTTCCTTTAAAGACTAAATGTAAATTGAGATTTTTGTCTTCCTTTAGTCCTTTTTCTTGCCTTATTTGAGTAAATTGAAGATAAGAGGTATAATCATGAATTCGCTTTTTGAGGTCTTGAAGTCCAATCAAATCATTCAACCTCTCCACTACTTGTTCATAAGTTTCTTCTTCATCATCTTCTTCGTTTTCTTTAGCAGGATTTGAATACGCTCTTCCTGTCAAAAACGAGGAAGGAGGATAAATGAGAGTATGTCCAATCACAAATTTTTTCCCAACTTCAAAGGGAACAATGGCAATAAGTCTGTCCATAAAAATAACTTCGACGGTATAATGTCCACGAAGCCAAGAACCTTTTATATCAGAACCATATCCAGAAATTATTTCTATAAAATCTTCATCTTGACCTATTTTTTTTATCTCAATAGTTTGTCCTTTTAGCTGACGAGTTTGATTGTAGATATTGAAGATAAGTTCGCAATAAAAGTCTTCTTCTTGTAAGTTTTCGATATTGAATTCTACCCAAATATATTTTGTTTCTGCTGCCGAAAACTGTTTGTGATACACTCTATTTTCCTCTTCTACTCCATCTTGTGTTCCTTCATATAGTTTAATGGTTTGCATCTCAAAGTAAGGATTAATTTGTGCAGTTACTGGTCCTCCATTTTCTATATAAAACGATTTTGTTCCAAAAATTTCTCCATCAATATAGGCTTCCCAAACATAATCTCCTCGTGTCCAGAATGCTCCTACTTCATCATTTCCCCAACCTTCTCTAATATGTACTGTATTATTTTGAGGAGAAATAACTTGATTTAGGTTTATCTCACAAACAATTTCTCGCTCTTTTCGGCTACTCAAACGGTAGCATTTTAATAAAATTTCGGCTTCCCATTCTTCTACATCGAATAATTTGTTGTAAAAAGAGAGTTCTACATACAAATAACTCGTTTCAATACTCTCAAAAACGGTTCTGTATTTCCTCATTCCATTAGCAAGCCATTCGGGGGAAGAATAAATTTTGAGGTCTTTGAATTTGTAGAGTTTTTCTTCACTTTTTTTGTTGCGAAACATCATGGGAAAAGGGAGGGTAAAATGGAATAAAAATAAGTAGGGAAATTTTGAAATTAATCTTCTGAAACAAATTTTTAGAGAAAATAGTTTTTATTTCGTGTCAAAAAAGAGTTTGAAGAATTAAAATACGAAAATTATGTTTAAAGGCAATTGAAACCGTAAATAATTTAGCAGAAATAAAGATTCTAATCCAGAGCTTTTGTAGCTCGGTTAAAATCAAGAAAATATTCCTATTCAGATTTCAAAGAAAAATAAAACTAAATCTATTCACAGTTTTTTCTAAAATGTAGCGTAGGCTTTAGCCTTCGTAAAGCAAATTTTTAAAAGAGAAAAGTAATGGATAATCTTACAAATGAAGACGAGGAATTTGAAAAAGAATTGCTCAGAAGAGATGATAGAAATACATTTTATTTAAAACTAATTATTTTTGGAATTAGTGGTGGTTTTTTAGCAGGCATTATTCTTTTTATTTTGATTATGATTACTTCTACCTAAAAACGGTAAATGATTAATGGTAAGTTATAAATGAATACAAATGACTGATTATTTTTAAAGTAAAAAGTAGAAGTTTATTTCAATTTCTTAGAGAAAATAAAATAGAAGTTTATTAGTAAAAATGTTTTTTGAATTTATTTTCCTTTGTAAGTAGGCAAATAATCAATAACTTTAATAGCTTTATGAAAAACTCATTTTTCTGATTATTTCCACTTCTTAAAACTCTACCTTTGAAAACTACTTATCTTTCTTTCTTATTTGTACTTCTGTCTCTATTTGGTATTTCCTCTTCATGTGTAGCACAGAAAATCAGTGATATTCAGACTGTTGTACCAATCAAAATTCCTGATACAGTTTATTTTGCTGGGGAGCGAATTCCTTTAGAAGACGAAGAAGTAAAAGAAAGATTAGACAGAGAACTAATTTCTATTATTTATGGACACGCTTCTACGATGCTTCTCTTAAAACGCTCTGGAAGATGGCGAAAACCGTTGGAGGATAGTCTAGTAAAGTATGGAATTCACAAAGACTTTTTTTATTTGGCAATTGCAGAGAGTAGTCTTGACCCAATGATAAAGTCAAATAGAGATGCACTAGGAACGTGGCAATTTTTGGAAGGAACAGCCAAACAGTTTGGACTAATTATAAATGATAATATAGACGAACGACAAGACCCTTTAAAGTCAGTTGTGGCAGCTACAAAATACTTTCAACAAGCCTACAAAAAATTTGGAAGTTGGGCAGCCGTTGCAGCTTCGTACAATAGAGGAATGGCAGGATTAGAAAAAGCAATGGACAATCAAGGAACTAGAAATTATTATGATTTATTCCTAAATTCCGAAACTTCTCGTTATGTATTACGCATTGCAGCCTTGAAAATGGTTTTGGAAAACCCTAAAAAGTACGGTTACTGTATAGAAGAATATGAATATTACGATACTTTTGAGTTTGATGAAATTACTATTACTCAAAACATTGATAGCGTTCCAGAATGGGCAAAAAAGCAAGGAATGACCTACAAAGAATTTCGTCTTTATAATCCTGCCGTTGCTATCAATGACAATGAATATAATTTTGTTGTACCAAAAGGGGGATATATTTTTCGTGTAAAAAAGAAGAAGTAGATTTCAAAATAGATAGAAAGAGTGTTTAACTACCCTACTATTTTTTGTAAATGATTATTTTTTATTGAAAAAATTTAATTGTAATTCAAAATATCCGTTTTCATCTGTCTAATCCGTAAAATCCGTGTTCTATAAAAAAGTAAGGCACAGCACAATCCAAACCCTAATCTCCAATACTCCACCTACTTTCTCCCATTTTTGTAAGTGCAACAATTTCATTGTTTTCTAAATCAAAATAAGCATTTCCCAAAAAAGGTTGATGTTCGTGTGTTCGCAGAGATTTGAGCAACGTTTTGTTTCTAGTATTGTATAAATGAAGAATTTTATCCGTATTCTGAATCATAAAATACCTTCCATCACTACTCAAAATCATTTTTTCATCTTCTTTGAAATGGAAGGTAGAAAACTCATTTACTTGTCTTGCTCCTCTTGCATCTAAAGTATAATAGTAGATTTTATTTCCTTTACTGATTACAGAAATGGCTTCATAATTAAATTTATTTTTTTCTAGTTCTAGTTCTAGTTCTTGTCCTAATTTTTTATTGTTTTCCTTTTCTTCAAAATTTAGTTTCTCAAATTCTTTTAAAAACAGTTCTCCATATACAAAAGTAGCTTGTGGCATTTTTGTACCTTGAAAAGTAGTGATGAGTTTTCCCAGCTCCGTTTTTGTTTCGTTTATTTCATCTATTTCTTTATTTGTTTTCAAACTCCTAAGCTCAATACGTCCACTTTCATAACTTAGAAGAACTTCGGTTTTTTGTAAATTTTCTACCCAAAAATAGACTTTTTCATCTTTATTTATAAACTTATTCCACTCCTTCGGAACTTGTTTTAAGATAGAATATTGATTAGCTTTCCTTCAAACTTTCTGTTTTGATAAATGAAGTTGGTGCTTTTGCTTGCGACTGAACAATGAGTAATAATTGCTTTTTGGGATATTCTGAGTTGGGTTTGTACAACCTTGCTTTTTTGTACCAATATTTAGCATCATCGTATTTTTGTGATTTGAAAAATCGGTCTGCTTCTTCCAAAGCCAACAAATATTCATTTTCAAGTTGTTCTAAAAGTCGTAACGCTTTGGTATTACTTGGGTTTATATTGAGCGTTTTTATATAATAATTTTCAGCCTCAACGTAATTTTGAGCTTGATAATGTTTCTTTCCACTATTTAGATAATGCTTTTCTGTAATGGAGAGTCCCTGAATTGTCAGTGGAGTAGCTGGCGAATTAAGTGCATTTATTCCCATTGCTATCATTCCAAAAACACCAATAAAAGCAACAAAAGCTATACTAATTCCCCCAGAATAGTGTTTGTAGAAGGCTACTTTGTTGCGTTTTTTGATTTTCTTTTTATCTAAAGAAAGCGAACGCAAAGCAGGAATTTTTTTGAGTGTTTTGGATTGATTACAATGAGAACGACCAATGTATTCCCACGAATCTACTATAAAAACAGACTTACAAACACTACAAAAAACCACTTCATCACCTTCTTCTATAATTTCATGTGTAATAGAATCTTGCCTGTTTTGAGCAAGAAAATGAGTATGTTTGTTTTTATCTATAAAATGTGAGTAAATTTTTGATGCAGATTTTTTCATAATTTCATCAATAAGATAATTTGCTTCAATTGGATTAGCGTATCTAAAATACAAAAATTTATTTAAAATAGGTAATTCATTGTGTTAGAAAATGTTATGAATTAATTGGTAACACTTTTAATTTTGTAACGTTACCTAAAAATACTAGTTTTAGGTCAATTCATTTTTTGGGGAAAGCACCACATTATTTTTTATATTTATTATTTTTCTTATTTATTATGAAATCAAAAAACTCAATTAAAAATTTGCTTTTCACAAGTTTTGCAAGTCTAGGTCTTTTCTTATTAGGCACTTCGACATCCATTTTGGCTCAAAACTATCAAAACTCATTTACTACCAAAACGAGTAACCTGAATTCTGAATTTTCAAAATCTATTCTTCAAGATTATTCTCCTCATTCCCTTTCTACAAAAGAAACGAAAGACACAGACATGGCAATTTCACCTTGGGAAAAACGAATTGGAGTTACAGGAGCTTTTGGAGAAAGTTTGACAAGTCTGACTTTAGGGTTTTCACATCTTTATGGCTTTGGTTCTTCTCGCCGTTTTAGAGTTGGGTTATGGAGTTCGTTTGTCTTCCTTTTTCGGTTCAGATAGAGAATTTACGGCTGCACCACCTGATTTGGCTTCAGAGGATAATCCTCAATCTTTTACACCAGAAAGTAGTCAAATGAATGCTATTAATCTAGGTATTTATACGAGATTATTCTATTACTGAAAATTTGCTTATTGGTTTTAATATCAATGTAATAGGTTTTAGTTTTGGAGCAGAAAAAGAAGGAACTGTAGATTTAAATGAATTTGGTGCGGGTTTATTTCCTGTAAGAGACACAGCAAAACCAACTTCATTGAATGCTCTTTTGATAGGAGATAACGACAGAGGAACACTTAATTCTGAATTTTGGATTGGTTATAGAATTGCTTCTAACGTTATGGTAAGAGGTGCTTTTTCGTATCTTTTTACCGAATATACAACTGATGGAAAATACCAAGACGATAACGACCGTTTTAGGTACAAAGCTGCACAAGGAGCTATTGGAATCAATTATACCTTCTAATGATTTTGGCAATTTCATAAATTGTCCCAATCAACATGAGTGTCATTGGTAAAAATCAAAAATGCGTTTATTAGCTACAGAGTAGCTTTACCTTGGTAGAAAAAGAATAGAAATTGATTTAAAAAGCTACAGCGTAGCGTAACTTTATTTTTAATTGCCAAGTTTCGCTACGCTGTAGCTCTACTAAAGTACTTTTTTGATGTTCTACCAAGGTTACGTTGCTCTGCAACTAAAAGTCAATACCTAACAATGACACTCATATTGCCCAATAAACATTATTTTTCTAAAATAAAATTTGGTTGTTTTTGAAATTTAAAAATTTCAAAAATCCTAAATCTATAAAATTAGCAACTAATTTTATTCTACAAAAAAGTCTTTTATTCATTGCGAATAAAAGGCTTTTTCTTATTCTTATAGGTTGATTTTACTAAAGAGACTAAAAAAGCTCATCACCAGCCAGATATTCATCTTCATCTACATCAAAATTAGTTTCTTCTGGCAATGGATAAGCTGCAAAAAATCCCTTTTGTTCTTGAATATGCTTACAAATTCGCTCTACTTCTGGCGTATCAATAAAGGCACATTGCAAACGCAAAATATCCGAACCATTAGAAAGCAACATATCGCCTTGTCCGACAAGCTGCTCTGCTCCTCCTGTATCTAAGATAATTCTGGAGTCAATTTTGGACGTAACACGAAATGCCATACGAGCAGGAAAATTGGCTTTTATAATACCTGTAACCACATTTACAGACGGACGCTGTGTAGCCACCACCAAATGAATACCAATTGCACGAGCCATTTGAGCCAACCTTGCAATCGGTTTTTCGGCTGCTTTTCCCGCAATAATCATCAAATCAGCAAGCTCATCGATGACCAAAACAATGTAGGGCAAATAACGGTGTTGCTCATCTAGAAGTTGATGCGTCTTGAATTTTTGATTGTATTCTTTTATATTTCTACAATCTCCATCTTTCAAAAGGTCGTAGCGATTATCCATTTCTCTACAAAGAGCCTCCAAAGTTTTGACAGCATCAACAGAATCTGTAACAATCGGTTCGGCACCAGGAAGATGAGCCAAATAATGTTTTTCTAGCTTTGAGAAAAGTGAAAACTCAACCTTTTTGGGGTCAATCATCACAAACTTAAGTTCGCTAGGGTGTTTTTTATAAATTAGTGAAGTCAAGATTACATTTATACCAACTGATTTTCCTTGTCCTGTTGCTCCTCCAATAAGAAGGTGAGGCATTTTGGTAAGGTCAGCAATAAAAATTTGATTGGAAATATCTTTACCCAAAACTAAAGGTAATTCTTTTCTAGAATGCTTAAATGCTTCGTGTTCTAAGAGCGTTCGAAGAGGTACAATTTCTCTGTCTTTATTTGGAACTTCAATTCCGATAGTTCCCTTTCCAGGCATTGGAGCAATAATACGAATTCCTAAAGCAGAAAGATTGAGTGCAATATCATCTCCTAGATTACGAATTTGTGCAATTTTTACGCCTGGTGCTGGTACAATTTCGTAAAGCGTAACAGTAGGTCCTACTTCTGCATGAATTCTTTTTATGTCAATCTTAAAATTTTTGAGCGTTTGTTCGATTCTTAACTTTGTTTCGTTGAGTTCGTCTTTATCGATTTGATGCTTTTTTACTACTGGATTATCCAATAAATCTGTTGGAGGAGATTCATATTTTGGAAGTTCGTCATTCGGGTTATAGACTGTAATTCCTGCATATATTGATTTTCCATTCTCTTCATCAATCAATTCCTCTACATTTTCGCCATACAAATCTTTTACTCTACTGACAGAAGGAGGCATTGGCAAATCCAAATCTTGCTCACTTTGTATTTGTTCTTTCTCCTCAATTTTTTGATTTTGAACAGGTGTTTTTTGTTCTTCTATTCCTTCTGAAATTTCTTGTTTAGGTGTTTTGGTAGAAGGAATATGAATAGCAAATGGGTTTTCTTCTTCATCTATTTTTTGCTCTTCCTCTCTATTTATATTATTCTCATCAATTCCGAAATCTCTAGCCGAAGGAATAAAGAAACCGTCTTTGTCTTGCTGGTCTTCTTCCCTTTTACCCTCTTTTTTGGCAGATTTATTTTTAGAATTGGCTTCTTCTTTTGCTCTTTCTATCTCACTTTTGAGTTCGTTTTTAGAGTCGTTTTGTAATTCATTTCTAGTTTCTGGTTCTTTGCTTGGTTCTTTTCCAAACTGCTCGTTTTTAATTTCTTTAGTTGGAAGTTGTCTATTAAAATTATCCTTTATTTTTGTTGTGCTTTCGAATGGATTTTGTTTTTCTTGTTTTGGTTTTTCTTCTGTTTTCTTATCCAAATTAGAACCAAAAATTTTCTCAAAGAAAGATTGTTTCTTAGGTTTCTTAGCTTTATTAGATTGCTTTATTTCTCTTTTGGTGTCCTCTGTAATGGTCAGGCTAGGCTGTTTTTGATTTTGTGTATCATCTATTATTTCTACACTAGGAGGGTTGCTTTGGCTATTTTCTGTATTCTCTTGACTAGAGTTTTCTTGAGACGTCATCTTCCACTTCATTTTCAATCCGAACATTTGCTTTACTTGCCTCAATTTCCTTAAAAGCATCTATTTTAGCAGAAGGAACAAGATTCTGAATGCTGGCTTGTTTTCTTTGTTCTGCTTCTCTTTTTTTCTCTTCTTTACTTGAAAAATTAGTATATAACTCTATATTCAAACGCTCTTTTCCAAAGAAATAACCAAAACCAAGCAGAGTAACAATAATGAAAATAGGTGTAAAAATAACGCCAAAAAGTGCAGAAATAGCATAGCCAATTCCACCACACAGAAATGCCCAAGCGGTTTGAGTTTCGGTTACATATACCAAATACCCCAAAAGGCAGCTCATTACAAAAATCACAAAAAACAAACTAAGCGATAATTCTTTCCATTTATCTAAGTCATACTTTTTTATCAACACAAGTCCGAAAGTAGCACCAATTACCAAAAGTAAAAAAGCACCCACTCCAAACCAGCGTTCAATCAAAAAATGAGAACATACAGCACCAAACATTCCCAACCAGTTTTGAGGTGTATCTTGTGAAGGTGTTTCTGAAAAAAAACCCAAAACGAGACTTTGGTCAGCTTCTCCTGTAAAAATAAAAGACACAAAAGAAACTCCTAAAAGCACAACCAAAATCCAAATACCAATCGCAGAGAGTAAATTGACTAATGAATCAGAAATACTATCTTGATTAGAAGACGAGAAAGCACCTTTTATCTTTTGAGAAAAAGTAGAAGTATTTCCGTTTTCTATATCATTTTGCTCTAAAGAAGAAGAATTTTGATTATCAGAAATGGGTTTTTTGAACGAGTTATCTGCCATAAAAAATGAATATCTAAAATGCTGGCGTGTAGAAAATTATACTATAATTATCTTTATAAAATAGAACGATTAACTAACAAAAATAGCAATTTTTTAGAATTTTATACTATTAATTATTTTTTTTGCTTAATTTTTTATCAAAAGAACTACTTTGCCTTCCCAATATTACTGCACTTTATTTTCTTCATTATAAATGGTATGTGTTACTGTTTGCCCAACTGCTTTTAGGGTTTCTTTTCCAATAATATCCATATTATCGTCGTGTGTGTGCCAATACGCTCCAAAGTATCCTTTTCCTTGCGTTGAATATTCAATAATATCAATCATCGGAATTTGAGCCAATTGATTGACATAAACGTGGTCATCGGTAATTGCAGGAGCTTCTTGAAAAGGAAAAAAACCACCATAACCAATTCGGTGTGCCATATTCCAAACCGTATTGACAACGGAAGGAGCCGTTTGCATAGAATATCCTTCCATTGCAAATTTTGCGTTTTTTGCACCTACCATATCCAACAAAATTCCGTAATATGCTGTATAATTGGCAGGCATTTTATTTTTGCCCCAATGCTGCGAACCCAAACAATAGGAATCAGGTGTATTGTTTCCAGAATCTTCTAAGTCAAAGAAAATCATATCAATTCCTACTTGTGGCTGCTCACTTGAAACTGATAAAGTACGGGCAATTTCTAATAAAACTCCTGTTCCACTTCCTCCATCATTTGCTCCCAAAATTGGCTCATTTGTTCGCTCGTCGTCTTGGTCTGCCAAGGGACGAGTATCCCAATGAGCAGCTAATAAAATACGTTTTTTTATTTCTGGATTAAAGGAAGCTATAATATTACGACCAGAAAGCAGTTTGCCTTCAACAGAAGTAGCTGTAAAATTCTGAACTTGTACAGTTATTTTATCTAAACTTTTGAGCTTTTCTATGATATAATCTCCTGTCTTTTGATGTGCTTCGCTAGTTGGATAACGTGCTCCAAAATTTACTTGCTCTTCTATATAATGATACGCAGAATCGGCATTAAAAACAGGAACAGGCAAAAGTGGTTTTTCTACAATCGGTTTATTAATTGTATTTGTGGTCTCGGTAGAGCTTCCAGTACAAGAAACCAAACCTATACCACCAATTCCGATAATTGATAAAAGTAGAAAAACAGGAAAAATAAGACGAGAAAGAGTAAAGAACATAAAACTATATTTTTGGATAGAATAAAAAGCCAAAGCTAAACGTAAAATAAAAACTAAAGGTAGCTATTTTTGAGAAATTTATAATCAAGAATTACTTTAATTACTTTACTTCCATAGTTTAAAAATTTATGGTATTATTCGAACCCTATTAGAAAATGATTATATTTGTTATCTACTCTTTAGAGTTGTGCTTAATTTTGAAAATAATCTAATAAATAGCTAGTCTATATTTTGCTAAATAGTGTAATTCAGTAACTTTTATAGCTTTTATAAAAAATAGTGTTTTTACTTGACTTTTAATTGTATAACTCAATTTAGGTCTCTCAATTACTTTTACCAATGAAAAAATATTTCTCTCTTTTTTATATTTTGTCTTTCATTTATCTTTTGGTGACACCCTTAGATACTTTTGGGCAAGATAACCTGAACTCGTCTTCTTCAAGCAAAGTTTATTCGCAAAAACATTCTCATGACGAGCAAACAGCTATGAACGCTCCACAAGTAAAAACACCACTTACTTTTATAGAAAATAAAAATCAATGGGACAAAGCTGTAAAGTATAGAGCTACTATTCCATCTGGGTTTTTGTTCGCTCGCCAAAATTCATTGCAATATTCTTTCTATGATGGAGATGCTCTCAAACTAATCCATACTCACGGAGAAGAGCAGCACGAAGGACATAGAGACGACGAGGAAATTTCTGATATAATAAAAGCACATTCTTTTGAAGTAGAATTTGAAAATGCTAATCTTTCTCCTACTATTGTTTCAGCACAAGCTCATAAAACGAAATTCAATTATATTTTGGGAAATAATCCTGATAAATGGGCAGAAAATGCAAGAGGGTTTGGGACACTTACTTACCAAGATTTATATCCAAACATTGATCTTCACTTATATCTAAAAGAAGATAATCTAAAATATGATTTTATTGTTGCTCCTAATACTGATGCTTCTAAAATTAAGATGAACTATAAATATACGGATAAGGTAAGTTTGGAAAACGGACACTTGTATATCAAAACTTCTATTAACACAGTCATCGAACAAGCTCCTTATTGTTATCAGATTATTAATGGACAAGAAATAAAAGTAACCTCAAAATTTGTTCTTAACTACAAAAAAGGAAAAAATAAGCAATCTATTCCACAAGTTACCTTTGAGTTTCCAGAAGGATATAACAAAGATTACGAACTTGTAATTGACCCTGTTTTGATATTTTCTACTTTTTCGGGTTCTGAAGCAGATAATTGGGGAAATACAGCTACGTATGACAATGCGGGTAATTTGTATTCTGGAGGTACTGTCTTTGGTACTGGTTTTCCTGTTACTACGGGTGCTTTTGATGTTACTTTTAGTGGTGAAGTAGATGTTGCTATTTTGAAGTATAATGCACAAGGAACAGGTGTTTTTTACGCTACTTATTTAGGTGGAAATCTGACAGAGGTTCCTTCTAGTATGGTAGTCAATAGTAGAGATGAACTTATTATATTAGGAGTAACAGGTTCTGCCAATTTTCCTACCACTACATCAGCTTATGATAATTCATTTGGTGGAGGTTCGTTTGTTAGTTTGATAGGATATGATTTTTCTGTTGGGACAGATATTTTTATCAGTAAATTAAATTCTGCAGGTAGTACACTGACAGGCTCAACGCTTTTAGGAGGACAAGAAAACGACGGAATTAATAGAATTACTTTTCCGAATACTAATGTCAATAATCCCCTTGTAAAAAACTATGGCGATGAAGTTCGTTCAGAAATAAATATAGATGCTTTTGATAATATATATATTGCTAGTACAACCAATTCTCTTAACTTTCCGATGGTATCAGCTCATCGAACTACCTTTCAAGGAAGACAAGAAGGAGTTGGAGCAAAATTTAATTCTAATCTTACTTCACTTCTTTGGAGTACTTATATTGGAGGAAATAGCATAGATGCAGCTTTTGGAATACAGATTGCCTCAACAGGGGATATTTATATAGTAGGAGGAACATTAAGTAATGACCTAACTACTCATGGTGGAACTATGCAGTCTGATTATAGAGGAAATATAGATGGCTTTATTGTTCGCTATGCTTCTAATTTTGCTTGGCAAGGAGCTAGTTATTTGGGAACCGCTGGTTATGACCAAGCCTATTACGTAGATATAGATAATAGTGATAATGTATATGTTTTTGGACAAACACAAGGCTCGCAACCTGTTACAAGTGGTGTTTATTTCAATGATAGAGGAGGATTATTTATCCGTAAAATATCATCTAATCTTAATAATACACTTGTAGCAACTGTAGTCGGAAGTGGAGGTTTGAGTCCCAATATTACACCTACTGCATTTATGATTAATGATTGTGGTAATATTTATTTAGCAGGCTGGGGAAGTCCAGCTATTTACGCAAATAGAATTCCTTCTTACCTTTCTACTATTGATACTAGAGGATTACCAGTTACCTCGAATGCACTTCAAAGCACTACTGATGGAAATGATTTTTATATTATGATTTTGAGTGAAAATGCTCAAGATTTGGTCTATGGTAGTTTTTTTGGAGGAAGAGCAGAAGCAAGAGAACATGTAGATGGAGGAACAAGTCGTTTTGATAAGAAAACAGGTACTATTTATCAAGCTGTCTGTGCCTGTACTGGAAGTGGATTTACTACTACACCAGATGCTTTTTCTCGTACAAATAAATCTAATGTTAATAATTGTAATAATGCTGCCTTTAAGATAGAGCTAGGTGTTTTGGAGGCTGCTTTTGTATCAGAAGAGGGAAATTCGGGTTGTGTTCCTTTCGAAACTACTTTTGTCAATCAAAGTATTGAAGGACTTACTTATGAGTGGGATTTTGGAGGGTTGGGAGTTTCTACACAAGCTGATAATGTTCCTTTCACGTTTGATAAAGCTGGAACGTATGAAGTACGATTAATAGCTACTAATCCTTTCTTATGTATCAAAAAAGATACTGCTTTCCTAACCATTGAAGTTGCACCTGCTGATTTTGAGATTTCTCCAGACACAGTTATTTGTAAAGGGCAATCCATACAGCTAGAAGCAAGTGGAGGAATAGAATACCTTTGGAGCCCAAGCACAGGACTTAACGATTCAACGATTGCAAACCCGATAGCTACTCCAACAGAAACCACCACTTATACACTCACAACCAGAAATGCAGGAGGTTGTACACAAGAATTAACTACTACCATTACGGTTTTGCCCGAACTGCTTCCTAGTTTTACCTTTACTATTGCTGACCCATGTTCTGTAAATCCAGTGGTTAGTCTTACTAATACCACTCAAAATGCAACTTCTCATTTTTGGGATTTTGGGAATGGACAAACTTCTACGGCAATTAATCCTCCTTCTCCAACTTATGAAGCAGGAACATATATCATAAAATTAGTATCTACAAATGATATTTGTAATGATAAAGATTCGGTTACACAAGAGATAATTATTGCTCCCGTTGTATTTACGTTTAGTGGAGATACTACTATTTGTTCTGGTCAGTCAGTTCTATTAAATGCAACAGGAGGAAATTCTTATGAATGGAGTCCAGCAACAGGATTAAGTAACCCAACTATTGGAAATCCAATTGCTTCTCCTACCGAAACTACTACTTATACTGTAAAGGCAATAGGAAGAAATGGCTGTGAAGAAGAACGCCAGATTACAGTACGTGTAGGAGAAGAAATTATTCCAAATTTTGATATTGTACAATCTAATCTTTGTAATCAGTTTCCGACAGTTAGTATTGTAAATAATACTATTGGAGCAACTTCTTATTTGTGGGATTTTGGCAATGGACAGACTTCTACAGCTCAAAATCTTACCAATATTTCTTATGATTCGGCAGGAAATTATAGAATTAAACTAATAACCAGAAATGTTGGTTGTTCGGATTCTCTAATTAAAGAATTGGATTATTTTATCAATGATTTCTTTGTTTCGCCTTCTACGTCTATTTGTCTTAACCAGTCTTTACAACTTGAAGCAGGTCAAGGTACTGCTTTTAGTTGGAGTCCAAGTGCAGGATTGAGCGACCCTACTATTTCAAATCCGATTGCCAGACCAACACAAACTACTACTTATACCGTAAGTATAACTACTGCAAATGGCTGTGTGAAAGAAGAAGAAGTAACTATTACAGTTTTGCCAGAGCTAAAGCCTGATTTTGATGTAGTGATTGTAGATAGGTGTGATAATTTGCCGACTGTAGAAATTGTTAATAATTCGGTAGGTGCAACTTCTTTCTTTTGGGATTTTGGAGATGGCAGAACCTCAACACTTCGCAATCCTGCTCCTTTTCAATATTCAAGCGAAGGGAATTATCAAATAAAATTACGTGTAGAAAATTCGCTTTGTCAGGATTCTATTACAAATACTGCAAATTCGGTTATTGATGATAGAAGTATATTTTTGTCAAGAATCAAAATGCCTACTAGTCCGACCTTTTGTAGAGGAGAAGGTGCAGAATTAAATGTAATTGGAGGAGATTTATTTGAATGGACACCAGCCGTAGGATTAAGCGACCCAACTATCAGAAATCCAATTGCATCACCAGACCAAACCACTACTTATAATGTCAGAATATCTAATATTGATGGTGGTTGTTTTACAGATAGTACCGTTACGGTTACGGTAGTAGATAAAATAGTTCTTAATTTTGATGTTACTCATTCGCCTGAATGTGGTGCTCCTGCAACTATTTTGTTTAATAGCAATAATACAGGAACTGGAAATTGGGTGTGGGATTTGGGAAATGGAGATTCAATTAATGTATCTAATCCAACTGAATATACCTACACAGAAGCAGGAACATATACTATAAAAGTAAAGGGTTCGAATGGATTTTGTGATGAAGAACAAACTACTACAGTTACGGTAGATAATGTTTTGCCTCCCAATGTAATTACACCAAATGGCGACGGACTGAATGAAACCTTCGTACTAGATAAAGCAAATATAGGCTGGAAACTCAAAATTTATAACCGTTGGGGAGAAGAAGTATTTTCTGCCGATGACTATAATAATGATTGGGGAAATAAAGCCAAACCAGCTATGTATTATTATTATCTTACTTCTCCTGATGGAGATACGTGTAGAGGTTGGATTCAAGTTTTACAATAAGTCTTGAGCATTTTAAAATTAATTATAGAAAATAAAACCCCTGAATTTATTCGGGGGAAAAACTACCAAAAATGAGAAATAATTTCAAATCTTCTGCTTTCTATTTTCTTATTCTGTTCTTATTTTCTACTTCGTGTAGTCTTTTTGAAGAGGTTTGTAAAGATGGAAACGGAAGTGTAATACGTCAAGAAATAGTAGTCTTACCATTCAGAACAGTAGAATCACGAGGCAGTTTTAAGGTAGCTATTTTTCAAAACTCTGCTATCACACAACAAACTGTAACTGTTTCGGCACAAGAGAATATTATAGACCTTATAAAAGCAGAAATTTTAGGACAAAGTCTCATAATTGATACAGACGAATGTTATAACTCAGATGAAGAAGTGCTAATTACTATCCAAACGCCTGCTCTTTCTAGAATTGCTTTGTCTGGTTCTGGAGATATTGTTTTGCAAGATGAAGTGTTTGTAAACAGTATAGAATTTGTCTTAAATGGTTCGGGAAATATCCGTACTACACCTAACTTTCCTATTATTGCTACAAATTGTACCATAAAATTGAAAGGTTCGGGAAATGTGGAATTAGATATTCAAAGAGCAAATCAAGTAAATGCTGCTATTGACGGTTCGGGAAATATTACTTTGAGAGGAACAGCTTCTTCACATAGTTTGAATATCAGTGGTTCGGGAACAATAAAAGCATTTTCTTTATCTGTTTTGAAAAGTATATCTGAAATAATTGGCTCTGGTACTATTGAGATGAATGTTCTTGATGTGATTAATACTCCCTCACAAGCTACTCTGAATGCACGAATAAGCGGTAGTGGAAAAATTCTTGTAAAAGGAAATGCTGTAATAGAATCAGATATATCAGGTTCTGGAACTATTGAGCAAGTAGAGTGATTTTTTTAGGATTATTTTTAGAATAAAATAAGTAGTTGTTTTATTATTCAGAATTATTTTGTAGATTATAGGATAATTTAGCTAGAATACTTTACTTTTTTGGTACTCAATACCTTACAACTTTTTTATAGAATGAATAATCCATCTTCTTCTCAGAATCTGTCTGCTCTTTTTGAGGAATTAAAGAAACTAAAAAAATCTTTTAGTTTTGATAAAGAGAATCCAGAAGAGGAAGAAAATGAAAAGAAATTCTATAAAAAAAACAGTTATTTATTTGCTACCACTTCTGCAAGTTTGTTTCGCTTGCTTCCTGATATTCCTTACTCAAAACACAAATCTATTTTTCAAAAAATACTTTTGAATATCAAATTATTAGATATAGAGGAGCAGAATGCCGAGATATTTAGTGAAAATTTTGAAGTAATAGATACAGAAAATAGTCTAATAAAGGCTCAAAAAGGACAGCCATTCTTATTTTGCTGTTTTCATACAGGAGCGTATTCTCTTATTCCTGCTTTGTTGGCAAGCAGAAATCTGGATTTTGGTTTTTTATCTAATAAAACACTCACTCAAAGAAAAGAAAAGATTTTTTTCGAAGCATTCCGAAAATATTGTGAAAACTATAAACTCAATTCAACTACTCAATTCATTAATGTAGAAGAAAATAAAGGAATTTGGAAAGCCCTTCGCCTATTAAAAGGAGGTAATTCTTTGATTGTCTATGCAGATGGCAACACAGGTTCGAATGCCTCAAAAACAGATAAGCAAAACACAGTAAAAGTCAATTTTTTGGGAGAAAATCTGCTTGTAAGACAAGGAATTGCTTTTTTATCTTATGCTTGCCAAATTCCTATTGTTCCTCTTATTTCAAATAGAATTGAAGATGGATCAGAATTTAGTTTGAAGAGAAGATATAGATTTCTTCCTGCTATTTATCCGCCAAATTTTGAGACAAATTCTGAAGTAAATCTTGAAAATAAAGATTTTGTACAAAAAGAAAACCTCTCAAAAGAAGAATTTGCAGTTCAGACCATGCAAAAGCTATATTCTATTTTAGAAAATGAAATCATCAAAACTTCTAAAGGTAATCAAGAAGATGAGCAAGTAAGCAAATGGGAAGGTTGGATTTTTGTAAACAAATTTTTTGAAGACCTTCGTAAACCAATTACAAAATCCATTTCTTCAATCAAAGAATCAGAAAGTATATATTCGAACGAAGTTATAACCGAAAAATCTAATTCTGATTATATCTTTAATGAGGAGCGTTTTGCACTTATTGAAGGTAAAAATAATGATAAAGAAGATAATAAAAATCAGAAAAATACTCTTTTTGATAAATTTAATTATCGCTTTTTCCCTGTGTCTGATTTACTTTATGAGGTAATTACTTATTTTTCTATTCCAAAAAAGTTATATTTGCTTGAAACAGATAATAAGCAAGACAAAAAGCAAGATACTAGTAGTCATTCTCCTATTCCTACTGATTCTTTTACCAACTCTTCTACCAATTCTGATTCAACTCTTACTTATTCTGAAATACAACTTTCCAAAACACTTATCTCTGTAACTGCATTGGAAAAACTGATAGAAAAACAAATCTTGATAAAACATCAACCAAATTAAAATAAATACCTTACTCACAAAGCCTTTTTAATGCTATAAACTTTACCTACTACTTCCCTTAATCCCTTTACTATTATGCCGAAAGGCTTTCTACTTTACTTATTATTATTTAGTTTATTTACGTTTTGTGGTAGTACTACTGTTTTTTCACAACAAGATAGTACACGCTTTTCCTTTGACTCTCTTCAAACAGATGTTTTCACTACTTCAAGTTTAGAAAAAGAGTTGAAAGAACTAACAAGCAAATCACAAATTTCTTCATCTGATTCATTGCGTAAACTGGTTATATTAGATTCTTTGATAGATTTTTATGAATATAAAAGTAGTAAAGAGTACAATTATTTTCTATCTCAAAAGAAAAATTTAGCCTTTACTTATATTCTTCCTCTCCAGCTTCCAACAAAAGAAAGTCAATATATTAGTATTAGTAAAAATCTTGGTGTTTGGAAAGATACCACAGATGGAAAAATAGCTATCAAAGATATTGTAGATAATCCTCAAATTACATTCTCTGAAAATACTATTAATTCTTCAACTATGGAAGTGGGAGCTTATTATTGGCTACGTATAAAACTCGTTGGAAATGGTCTTAGAGATGAATTAGTTGCTTTACAAATAGGTTCAGTCTTCGAAACTTGGTCAGAGATTGTATTTTATCAACCTATAGAAGACGAGGCATTTCGTATAGAAAAATCGGGTACAGATATAGACCCTGAAGACAAACCTGTAGAACAATGGCGTAATTACTTTAATGTCAATGTAGATGTTCAAAGCGAAACTATTGTCTATATTCGTTTGCACTCGAATGAACTGCGTTTTCATCCCAAATCTATTATTGTTTCTTTTGGAGATGCTGCAAGTGTTACTCAAGGTTCGGAGGAATTTACGTATGCACAAGGAATTTTTCAAGGAATTTTGTGGGTAATGGCCTTTTATAATCTTCTCTTGTTCTTTATTATTAGAGATAAATTGTACATTTATTACGTCTTGATGATTGTAGGAATACAAATCAATGTTTTTTATTATTATAGATATATTTATTTTCTTTTTCCTACTGCACAGCTTCTGATTCGTTCTTGTATAGTAATTTCACATCTATTTATGATAGGAGGCGGACTTTTGTTTTTGAGAAGTTTCTTAAACGTAAAAGAATTATTACCAAAATGGAATAAGATAATTAGTATAATAAACTACATTTTGATTATTGCTGTTATAGCTTATATGGCAAATAATTTAATTTCTACTACTCCTGTTTGGAAGGATACTTTATATATTGATGCACTAGCACTAACCGTAATTCTTATAATCGCTTTGGTATCTAGTATTTTTGCTTTTGTAATAGGTGTTCTTGTGCTTAAAAAAGGGTATTTAGCGGCTCGTTATTATCTAATTGCTACAAGTGGATTGCTTTTAGGAGGAATTTTTTATGCTACTTCTTATTTGATTAATACGCAAGGTGTAGAAACGATTAATTCAGACTTGTTTACTTATTTATTTCAAGGCGGAGTAGTAATTCAGCTTGTTTTTTATGCACTTGGGATTGGCTACCAAGTCAATCGTTTGGAACGAGAAAAATCTGATGCGCTTGCTCAAAATTTAGAATTACAAAAAGAAACTACTTCACTTTTAGAGAAAAAAGTAAGACTCAGAACTGTAGAAATAGAACAACAAAAAGAAGAAATAGAAGCCATTAATTCCTCATTAATGGAACAAAAAGGACTTATGGAAAAGCGGAATAAAGATATTACTTCTAGTATAAATTATGCTAGACGTATTCAAGATGCTGTTCTTCCTGATTTGAGAACCTTCAAACGCAGTGTACCCAATTGTTTCGTTCTTTATACACCTAGAGATATTGTAAGTGGTGATTTTTATTGGTTTGCTAAAAAGGAAAATCAAATTATTTTGGCTGCTGCTGACTGTACAGGACACGGAGTACCTGGTGCATTTATGTCTATTTTGGGAGATTCTTATCTCAATCAGATTGTAAATTTGCAGGGAGTAACAGAAGCTGATTCTATCTTGAGCCGTCTTCACAAACAGATTCGAAGAGCTTTACGACAATCAAGTACAGAAAATAAAGATGGAATGGATATTTCTATTTGTGTAATTGATTTAGAACACAATCATGTTACTTTTGCAGGTGCAAAACGTCCACTTCTCTACATTCAGAATGATACTATTTTTGAAATAAAAGGCGACAAGCATTCGGTAGGAGGTTTTCAGACAAAAGAAGAAAATACATATATTTCTCATCAAATAAATTTTGATATACCAACCGTATTCTATATTTTTTCTGATGGATATATTGATCAGTTTGGAGGAAAATACAACAGAAAATTTATGACAAAAAACTTCAAAAGTTTGCTTTTAGAAATCCATAAAGAAACAATGGCAAAACAAAGGCAAATTCTTGAACAAAAGTTTGAAGACTGGAAAGGAAACAACAAACAAATTGATGATGTAATTGTAATAGGTTTTCAAGTAGAGCCAGCAACTAACACTATCAGTAAAACATAATTTGGATTTTACTCATCCTTTTTATTTTCATCATCAAAAAGCGAAATGTGTTCATTCAGAGAAATTGCTTTTTGCAAATCATCAGCAGAATCTACCTGATACGATAAATCTTCTAATTCGTCCAACAGGTGCAAATCTACATCTTCGTCTGTCTGAATTGGATGCGTTCTTTGTTCTATATCTTGATTTGTATTTTCCTCTTGCAAATCATTCAAACGGTGCATAATTCCCTGTAATTGCAGACGACGTTCTTTTTGAAACTTAATATTTTTTAAGCGTTTGTTTATTTTTTTGAAACTATTAGTACGCATTTGAGCAACTCTAATATTTTTTGTTGCTGTTGCGATGAGTTGCGTTCCCATTTCTATATTTTCTTCATCAAGTTCTTTGTAAAAATCGTTTTCTAAAATATAAGAAGTTAGATTCTTCTCATTCCTAAACTCATAAATAATAACTGCATTTGGCATTTTGGCAATATCGAAAGCACTTCTGACATAATAAATTGATTTATAAATCTCTTCCAGACTTTGCTCCAATTTGTCAGTCAGCATAATTCCATTTTCTAACATAGAATCATTCTTAGCAATCAACTCTTCTAGCCTTGCAATGCTTTCATTATAAGGTTTTTCTTGGTGCTGACCAAACTGATTAGTAGAATTTTCTTTTGTTTTGCTTGCTTCTTGAAATGAAATAGGAGTAATTTTTTTATTAGTATCTCTTGTGGTAATATGTTTGTCATAAATTTTTGAATAGGTATCTTCCAAAACACCCAAAAATTCCTCAAAATCTCCTTCTAAAAAGAAACGGTATTCTATTTCAATTCTATTTCCTCGTGTATCTGTAACCACACATTTTGTTTCGGGATGAAAATCTCTCTCTCTTGAATTTGGATGCTCAAAAAGAATTGTAGCTACTTCACCTCTTCGTCTTCGGTATTTGCGGTGTTTTTGTCTTTCTATGATTTCGATTTTTTTGATGTCTTTCAAATCTACCTGCACCAAATCATTGTTTGCTCCCCTTTTAATTTCCAAATATTTGTTGGTCAGACGAATAGCCTTTATTTGTTTTGTCCAATATTCTTTTACTAGTGGAATCAAAATAGAAACTGCCACAAAACACAACAAAATCTTAAAAAACAGAGGCATCCAAATCATACTGTACGCAAAAGTAAGTCCCATTACGAGCTTTCCAATAAAGATATTGCTCATCGGACGCATTGTATCTAGCTCATATACAGCATCTTTTGAATAAGTAGGCGTATAAGGCGAGTCATAATCTGGAATATAAGGTTTTCTCTCGTCTTTAGAAGAGGGTGTAAAATCTTTCATATTTATATCTATTTTTCTTAGAAGTTTTTATCTAATCAATTTTATTCTTGTTTTGTCTCAATATTTAACTCAATATCTAACTCAATATTTAATACAATACCTAATATAGTAATTTATTTTCAAAATAAAGTACTACTTTTCTTGTTTTTTTAGAACGCTACAAGACAACAATAAGTTACCAAAAAGGAGTAGATTTATTGTTTTTAAAATCCATTACTACTTGTTTTAAACTAATTTAATTCCAAAAAATAATATTTTTTAGCGTTCTTAGAAATGGATAAACAAGTCCTAAAAAAGCAATTCCATATTTCAAAAAGTCATTAACCTTTATTTTTTCCAAAACGAAGCCTATCAGAATACACAGAAAAGGATAAATAATTGCTGAAAAACGTTCTGTATCTATCGTCATTCCCACTCTAGTGACGAGTAATTCAATTAAATAAAACAGTGTTATCCAAAAAATAAATAGAAAAAATTTTGTGTTTTTGGTAATGTTCTCATTTTGTTCTCTAAAAAGTCTAACCATTATTTTTGCTCCCAAAAATAGCATAAAAACACTCAAAATAATTAGCAAAGAAGTTCGAATTTCTAAAGAAATAGAGGGAGGAAAAAACCAACTGCTCAAAATATTGCTATAATTAATACATTCTTCTAAAATACTTCTTTCAGCAATTGTGTACATATCATCAAAATTTTCTCTCATCTTCATCTCAGCATGTAACCACCATAAAAGAATAGGTAAAGAAGAAAAAAGTGAAAAATAAAGTACTGATTTAAGATACGGATTTTGCCTTAATCTAGCTTTTCCAAATCCTGCTTTATTATGAAATGATAAATTTTTATTCTTTAAAAAAAATAGAGAAGGAAGCAGATAAATAGCAATAATTCCACTATTTATCACAACCATAAAATAAAGTCCTGCATTTCGCATAGCACTAAAGAGAAAGCCAAAAAGACAGAACCAAATCAGTTTTTGGTGAGTAGCTGAATAACTGAAATAATAAAATGTCCAAATACTTCCCATCAAAAAGAATAGAAAAGGAGGTTCTGACCACACAAAATGATGAATAAGATAAAGAGGCGTAGAAAAAACAAAAGCTAAAATAAGCCACCATTTAGTAATTAGTTTTTGAAACAGTTTCTCAATTAAATCAAAATAAAAAATGTAAGTCCCCAGAATACAAATCAAGTTGAGAAAAATTGAATCTTTGAAAGGAATGAGTAAAAAAGGAAAGCCCAATGCCCAGGCAACATAAGGTTGAGTATCTAGTTGAATAAAATTATAATGTAAAACTAAATTTTCAGCCGTTTTGAGATAATGGAATGAATCGTGTGTTTTTGCTACTCCTTCGCCTTTGTAAGTACTCCAAACCTGAAAAACAAATAAAATCAAGAAGCCAGCTAAAAAACGAACCTTCAAATTAGAATCTAAATTTTTGAAGAATGAGAAATTAGAAAACATAAATTTGAATAATGAAATGAAAAAAGGTAGCCCACAAAAATAAGACAAAAAACAATACTGTAAAATACGTTCCTTTTTCGTAAATTGCCTATCAAATTTAACCACTATCAAAAAGCAGTAGCCAATACAAGTAGAGTATAATTTGCTCTTTCTATATATTATGTTAGAAAAAACTACAAAAGCATTTAATGAACTAGAACTCAAAAAAATTGAGTTAGATTCACTTATCGATATCATAAAATCTATCAACGGAAATATTGCCGAACAGGATTTGTACCGTACTTTTATGTTTACGTTGCGTTCGTATCCTCATTTTTCGAAGATGACTTTATACGTTTTAGATGAAGACACAGAAGTGGATGCAAATAGGAATAAATGGTTTAATAAGGAAAGTTTTGGTACAGCAGTTAATTATAGAGACGTACTTTTGCCTAATGAAATATTAGAAATAAATAAAGTTTCTGCTACCATTGAGTTTAATCATTTAGCTCCCTTCAATGAGTTTTGCTTTATTATTCCAATTCATCACAAAGATGAGGTTTTGGCATACTTGTTTTTGGGTAGAGCGTATGATAGTTTGCTAGAAAAAGATTTGGATTTGCCTTTTATTCAAGCACTTAGCGATATTATTATTGTTGCTGTGGAGAATAAAAAAATGGCTAGAAAACAGAAAGTACAAGAATCAATTAATCGCCAATTAGAAATAGCAAGCGAAGTACAAGCACTGCTTTTACCAAAACATTTGCCTCATGAAGATAATTTTAGTGTAATGGCAAGTTATTACCCACATCATAATGTAGGTGGAGATTATTACGATTACATACAAATAAATGAAAATCAGTTTTTGCTTTGTGTAGCTGACGTCTCTGGAAAAGGATTTCCTGCTGCTATTTTGATGTCAAATTTTCAAGCTGCACTTCGTACAATGGCACGCCAAACGATAGATTTGAAGAAAATTGTGGAAGAACTCAATCATTTGATTCTCCAAAATTCGGGAGGTGGACATTTTATTACCGCTTTCTTTTTCTTGTATAATAAAGAAGAAAAAACAGCCGTTTATATCAATGCAGGACATAATGCACCTATTTTGATGAAAAATGCACATCAAGTACAGCATCTGGAAGAGGGAACAACCATTTTGGGAACCTTCGAAACGCTTCCTTTTCTGACCGTTGCTAATTTAAATGATTTAGAAGATTTCTTAATTTTCTGTTATACAGATGGTTTTACCGAAACGGCATCTGAAAACGGAGAAGAATTTGGAGAAGAAAATCTATTAGCAGGAGTAAAGGAAAATTTTGACCATTCGCATCAAGAACTTCACGAACGATTATTTGATAAACTTCATTTATTCAAAGGAAATACGCCTTATCCTGATGATATTACTTTATTATCTTGTAGATTGAAGAAATAGAAAAATTGATTATTATTCATTCAAGACATAAATTGTTGCTCTTGACTTACCTATTTTTTTGATGAAACCTTCTTTTTGGAGGTATTTTAGGTCTTTTCTCAAAACGTAAACCGTATAACTCAATAAAGCTATCGTAACATCTTGTATCTTGACAGGTGCATTTTGCTCAATAAATTGGAGTAATTTTTTTTGTCTTTCATTTAGATAACTTGCCTTGTCTTTGATTTTTTGGAATCTACTTTCTAGCACTTGTATTGTTTTTTCTAGAGTATCTAAGAAAAATATAACCCATTCATTTATAACTTCTTGGTCTGTATTTCTATCTTTTTGTCCATTTATTAAGGCTTGGTAATAGTCTTTTTTTCGCTTTTCTATTTCTATTTCCATAGAAGCATAGTGCATAAAATCATACTCATTTTGGAGCAGTAATAATGTAGTGATTAATCTTGAAAGTCTCCCATTTCCATCTTGATAAGGGTGAATTGATAAAAATTCATACACAAAAACAGCTATCACAAGTAAAGGATGTAGTTCTTCCTTTTCAAAATTGGAATTTGTCCATTCAAACAAATTTTTCATTTCTTGTTCTACTAAAAAAGGCGACGTGGTTTCAAAAATTACTTTTTGAGAACCTTGTGGAGATGTAGCAACTACTTTATTTGATAGTGTTTTATAGCTTCCTCTGTGTCTTTCGTCTTTTGTACTCGTTTTGAGAAGTAACTTATGAAGATAATGTACGTCATTTTCTTGAAAAATAATTTGCTTAAAATCTTCTACAATCAAGTTTAAGACTTCATAATAACCAAAAACTTCTTGCTGCTCTCTTGATTTGAGTGAACTTATTTTTACTGCATGAAGTAAATTTTTAACTTCCTCATTCGTCAATGTAGAACCTTCAATTCTGGTAGAAGAACCAATACTTTCTATAGTAGCAATTTGCTTTAATTCCTTTAAATAAACCGATTCAGCAATTTCCAATCCTTCCCATCTTCCCTTGAAAGAGTCGATAAAAGCTATTTTTTTGATAATGATTTGATTGGTCTTAAAATCAAAATTTAGTTTGTTTTCCATAAGGCTTTTATAATGTATTTTATTTGCTTTGTATTTGCTTCGTATTCGAAAATAATTATTTTATAGTAGTTTAGCAATTTTTAGTATAAAAATTTAGGTTCAAAAATGATTATATTGACCTTTGAAGCGTTGGTATAAAGAATTTTATTTTTGTATTTTTACAGAATAAAGAATCACTTCAATAAATAAATAAAGCCTTGACCGAAAAAACACTAGCTCAATATCGCCAAATAATGGTTACGTGTAGGCAACTATTCAACCAAAAAAATAAAGATTATGGTACTTCGTGGCGTATTTTGCGTCTGCCAAGTATTACAGACCAAGTCTATATAAAAGCACAACGCATCCGAACTATTCAGGATAAAGGAACACAGATGGTAGGCGATGATATTGCTTCAGAGTTTATCGGAATAATAAATTATTCATTGATGGCTCTTATCCAAATCCAGCTTCGAAATGATGCTCGTCTTGAAATTCCGTTACGAGAAGTAGCCGAATATTATCAAAAACATTCTGAAATTTCTCAACAGCTTCTAAACCGTAAGAATCACGATTACGGAGAGGCGTGGCGTGTCATGAGAATTTCTAGTATTACCGATATTATTCTGATGAAACTGCTTCGTATTAAGCGTATTGAAGATAATCAAGGAAAGACAGTAGTTTCGGAAGGTATTGATGCAGGCTATAAAGATATGATAAATTACTCTGTTTTTGCCCTTATTTTGATGATGGAATACAATCAAAATCAAGCAAATACACAAGAAATAAATCAAGAACAAAAATTACAAAAGCAATAAAGTTTTAAGTCGCTCCTGGGGACACGAGCAACGGCAAAAAAATGTCTTTACCCTTGCTCGTGTCCCCATGAGCAATATATAAAAAATCACTATGAAATTCCTTAATCAAGTCATTTGTTTTCTTGTAGGTGCATTATTTATTTTTTCGGGTTTGGTAAAAGCCATTGACCCTATCGGAACAGCTATAAAATTAGGTGAATATTTTGAAGTTTTTGCAACTGATTTGCCTTCTTTAAACGGACTTTTTCATTTTCTAAATCAGAATGCAGAAATTTTAGCTGTTATTTTTGTGGTTTCGGAGGTTGTCTTGGGAATGGCTCTTTTGATTGGATTTAAAAGAAAAATTACGGTTTGGTTTTTATTTTTGATGATTACTTTCTTTACTTTCCTTACTTTTTATTCAGCCTATTTCAATAAAGTAACTGATTGTGGTTGTTTTGGGGATTTTCTTCCTCTAAAGCCTTGGGAATCCTTTACAAAAGATATAATTCTGTTAGTTTTGATTACCATTTTATTGGTTCAAGTTAGGAAACTAACTGATAAATCTAATTTTTTTAGTTTTATAGTGATGCTTACTACTACACTTTGTACAGGGTTTCTTACTTTTTATGCTATTTATTATGAGCCACCAGTAGATTTCAGAGCCTATGCAGTGGGAGAGAATATTTCCGAACAAATGAAATCTGCAGAACCTCCTCGTTATATATATGTTATGGAAAAAGACGGACAGGAGTTCAGAATGGAAGAATATCCAACCGATCCAGCTTATAAATATGTCAGTAATGAGCTATTGAATGAAGCCGAAAGCAAGCCAAAGATTACAGATTATAGTCTCTGGAATGACGAAGGAGATTTTACACAGGAGTCTTTGACCGAAAAACGTATTTTTATAGTAGTTCATAATGTAGAAAAGGGAAATTTTGCTACCTTTGAAAAAATTAAGAAATTGATTAGTGAAGTAACAGCAAAGAATGCAACTATAAAAGTAGCTATTCTTACATCTGATACGCAGCAAACCATTAATGCTTTCAAAGCTAGTCAAAACATTGATTTTCCTTTTTATTACATTGATGCTACTGTTATCAAAACAATAGCTCGCTCAAATCCTGCTCTTTGGGTTCTCAATGAAGGAACTGTAATTGGAAAATATTCGCCTAATGAAGTTCCTAATTCGGAAGAGGTATTAGGATTGTTTAAGTAGATTTTTTATTTTTTCTAGTGTCCTTTTATTTAATTTATGCCACCTCTTATTTCTATTGTCAGTCCTGTTTATAGAGCCGAAAAAATTGTTGATAAACTCGTCGAACAGATTAGTACAGAGGTTTCTAAGATTACAGAAAATTTTGAAATCATTCTGGTAGAAGATGGAAGTCCTGATAATTCTTGGGAAGCTATTGAGAGGAATTGTGCAAAAGACAAACGAATAAAAGGAATAAAACTAAGTCGTAATTTTGGTCAGCATTACGCCATTACGGCAGGTTTGGATGTTGTGAAAGGAGAATGGATTGTAGTAATGGATTGTGATTTGCAAGACCGACCAGAAGAAATTAGTAATCTGTATAACAAGGCTTTGGAAGGATATGATATAGTTTTGGCAAGCAGACACCAAAGACAGGATAAATTCTTTAAGAAGTTATTTTCTAAATTGTTTTATAGTATTTTATCCTATTTGACAGGAACAGAACAAGACCCAACAGTAGCAAATTTTGGCATTTATCATAACAAAGTAATAAATTCTATTATCAGCATGAGAGAAAGTATTCGTTATTTTCCAACTATGGTAAGGTGGGTAGGCTTCAATAGAGTAAAGATTAATGTAGAACATGCTAATAGAGAAGAAGGAGACACGACTTACAATTTTAGTCGCCTTTTTAATCTTGCTTTAGATATTATTTTGGCTTATTCAGATAGACCTATTCGCCTTACTATAAAAACAGGTTTTATTATTTCTTCTATTTCTTTTATCTTCGCTATTATTATAATTGTACGATATTTCTTAGGGAATATTATTGTATCTGGTTATGCAAGTTTGATAGTATCCATTTGGTTTTTTTCTGGATTAATTATGACTACTTTAGGAATAGTAGGTCTGTATGTAGGAAAAACATTTGAAGGAGTAAAGAAAAGACCATTTATTTCTCAAAAGACTATAATTTAAAAGGACATTAATAGAAATTTGAAATAATTCAGATTTTTTGGGATATAAAAGGGAAAAATTAGAGTAAATATACCGATAGTTTTTTTGATATATGTGAGCTGTAGTAAGTAAGGAAGAATATAAGATAATTTATATGAAAATATATGAGGAATTTAAAAATACAGATTTGCATTTTCACACTGGAAAAGAAGAATAATCCTAACACTAGTAGATACAAAAGCTATTTTGTCTGAAATTATACCTTCTGTAAAAGAATTTTGATACTATTTTTGAAAATACACAATTGTACTTGCCTACTGATAGAGAATCAAAAATTAATTGATATATCACTACAAGGAGGTATTAATTCTCGTTTCAAAACGAGATAAAATATTAGTGTTGTAAATAGAATATGAGCAGATATATATTACTTGGATAAAAAATTTCTTTAAATTCAAGACGAGGCATAGAGTGTCTTATAGTTTATGAAGAGATGAAAGAAGAGTTTTAATTACACTGGAATTGTTCAAGTGAATATATCAGATAGAGTTTAGATGCAGTCGGTTATCCTTATCTAGGTGCCAAAACAATAGTCAATAAAAAGACTGTATCAGAGATTATTTGCGAAATAGCTGGAAGAATGCTATATTAAAAATAGGAAAGTAGGAACAAATAATATTTTTGGAGCAAGGTAAAACCGTGTAATAGTTTGTGGAAACAGGTTTATTATAGAAAATTAGAATACGTATATTTATGATACGCAACAAAAACCCTATGTTTTTACCAAAACTTCGTAGCAGGTTTACTTAAAATTAGGTAGTTTTGAGTTTGTCTTTTATTTTGATGTAAAATGTAAACAAAGGTGGTTATTGTTATCTTATAAATTTTTAAATAAGTATTTAGGAAAGTGCATTAATTTAATACTACAAAGTGATATTTTTGAATTTATGCTTAATAAGTTATTTATTCTTTCTTTATTATCATCAATATTTATCAAACTTCATTGAAATACTAACAATATTCATCTCACACAATTCTTAGTTCAGAGCTTTTTGAATAGATTTATTTAATTTTTAATTGCCTTTTTGTTTAATTTATGCAACCTCTTATTTCTATAGTTAGTCCAGTTTATCGGGCAGAAAAAATAGTAGATAAACTCGTTCGAACGAATTGGTGAAGAAGTTTCTAAAATTACAGATAATTTTGAGATTGTTTTAGTAGAAGATGGAAGTCCAGATAATTCTTGGGAGGCTATTGAAAGAAACTGTCAAAAAGATGAGCGAGTAAAAGGAATAAAACTTAGTCGTAATTTTGGACAGCAAGTAGCTGTTAGTGCAGGACTACGTTATGCTAAAGGTGAAGTTATAATAATTATGGATGGAGATTTGCAAAATCCACCTGAAGCCATTGCAGATTTGTATCAAAAAATGCAAGAAGATGGAGGGTATGATATTATCTATTGTGTTTCAAAAATAAGAAATCATTGGAAAGATGAGATGTCTTCTAAATTATTTTGGTTTTTGATGAATGATGTACTAGATGTAGGTATTATTCCAAATCAACTTATGATGAAGGCTTTTAATAATAATTTTCTAAATAAATATAATTCCTACGATGAATCAATACGAGTAGTAGCAGGTATCACACATGATATTGGAATGAAACACGCTGTCCTTGAAATTGAAAACAAGCGAAGAACAGAAGGAAAAGGAAACTATACATTCTTTAAACGATTTCATTTAATGTTAGATATTGTTATGGCAATGACTAACAAACCCTTAAATTATCTTATTAACATTAGTATAATAGCTGTATTCATTAGTATTTTAGTTGGAGCTTGGAATCTAATTAATTACCTTATTTATCCTGATTTTCCAACAGGTTATTTTTCTCTACTCACTTTTATATTTTTCTTTGGAAGTATGACTTTACTTGTATTAGGAATTATAGGACGTTATTTATCTAATATTTATGTAGAAGTAAGGCATAGACCTATGTTTTTTGCTCAAAAAACATTAAATACTAAAATTTCAGACTCTCAAAATTAATTCAAACTATGAGTGATATAATCAAAAAACAAGTAGAAGCCTATCGTCCTAATTTTTTAGAACATGGCAATACGCCAAAAGGAACGTTTCAAAATAATACAACAACACAAAATGAACGTTTTAAACAATTATTAAAACCATTATTAGAGCTTAAACCAAATGGGTTTAGTATTTGTGATATAGGTTCTGGAGTATGTGATTTGCATAAATATTTACTCGAACAAAATATTGAACATCATTATACAGGAATTGAAATTGTACCCGAAATGGTCAAAACTTCTCAAGAAGCATATCCTGAAACGACTATTTTGAATATTGATATTTTGAGTGATGAGTTTGTTCAAAAATTTGATTTTGTAGTGCTTAGTGGAACATTCAACTTGTTAGGAAAGGTAGAAGAGAAAGAATGGGAAAAGTTTATATTTAAGATTGTAAATAAAATGTTTGATTGCACTACCATAGCAATTGCCTTTAATAGTCTTACAAGTTATTCTACATTTAGAGCAGAAGAGTTATATTACTTAGCTCCTGAAAAAATGTTGGCACATATTCAAGAAAAATTGAGTCGTTTTTATTCAATTAATCATATTTCACCTTTATATGAAACTACCTATTGTGTAATAAAAAAGGAAATTATGAAAGGAAATTATATCCATTCTGACTTTGAAAAGTATTTTAAAAATTAAGAAATGAAGGTAGTCATTTTACAGTCTAATTATGTACCTTGGAAGGGTTATTTTGACCTAATCAATGAGGCTGATATTTTCGTGTTTTATGATTGTGTAAAATATACAAAGAATGATTGGCGTAATAGAAATATTATTTACACAAAGAATGGAAAACAATGGCTTACTATTCCTATTGAGGGTTCTGCCACTAATCAACTCATAGAAGAAGTAGAAATTAAAGACTCAAATTGGCAAAAATTACACTTTAAAAGTCTATTTTTTGGGTATAAAAAAGCTCCTTACTTTCATCAGTTAGAAGAATTAATTACAGATTATTTACAAGAGAAGGAATGGACAAGTTTATCTCAACTGAATCAATATTTAATTCAGAAAATTAGTCGCAAAATTGGTATAAAGACAGAATTCAGACAGGCTACAGATTTTGATATGAGTGGAGATAGAATTGAACGTTTGTTTTTTATATTAGAAGATCTGAAAGCTACTGAATATATCTCTGGGCTAGCTGCTAAAAGTTATTTGGATGGACAAGAATATCGTTTTGAAGATAAAAATATTTTACTTTCGTTCAAAAACTATCCTTCTTATCCTTCTTATACACAATTATCAGAACCTTTTGAGCAAGGAGTTTCTATTTTAGACCTGATAGCTAACGTAGAATGGAAAGAAATTAAAAATTATATTACCTAATAAAATTATGAGAAACAAAAAAGTATTAGTAATAGGAGCTGGTTATGCAGGTTTAGCTGCTACACTTGAATTACAAAAATTAGATATTCCTGTTATATTAGTTGAAAAGACTGATAAAGTGGGTGGTTTATCTCAAACGATTGAGTTAGATGGTGTAAAATTTGAATTAGGTCCACACATTTATTTTGATAAAGATAAAGATGTAAAAGTATTTTGGAGTGATTTGGTAGGTGACCAAATGAAATCGTATTTACGTAATAATCGTATTTTCTACAATGGTAAATACATCAAATCTCCTTTGAGTGTTATAAATGCACTTCAAAAACTAGGACCATTTAAAGTAACCAAAATGGTTGGAAGTTTTGCATTAGCAAAAGCACAAAAACACGAACTAAATTCGGCTAAAGATTGGGTAGTTGCTAATTTTGGACAAGAACTTTTTGATAGTTTCTTCAAAGTATATAACGAAAAAATATGGGGAATAGACTGTACAGAGATTGCTCCAAATTGGGCAGGGCAACGTATAAAATCATCTTTATCCACAATGGTAGTTAAGTCAATCAAGAAAGATGAAGATTTTATTATCAAAACCTTTGATTTTCCAGATGGAGGTTCTCAAACGCTTTATAAAGAACAAATAAAAAGAATTCAAGAAAATCCTGATTCAGAAGTTAAGTTTGAATGTTATCCTACACGTATCAAAGAGGTAGAAGATGGTTTTGAAGTAGATTTGAGTACAGGAGAAAAATCAATTTTCTTTTCTGATATTATTTCCACTATTCATTTGGATAATTTGGTGGAGCTTTTGGAAAGCTCTAAGTTAGAAAAAGCAAAGCTCAAAAAAGAGGTTGATAATTTAATGTTCAGACATTTAGTCTTAGTAAACTTAGTTTTTGAGAAAGAAGATATAAAAACATTTAAAGAGCATTGGGTAGATGTACATGACCCAAATGTAAAAACATTACGAGTTACTAATTTTGGTAACTACGAATTTAATATGGGAAATGATTCGAAGGTAGGAGTAGGATTGGAGTATAATTGTTTTGAAGAAGATGCTATTTGGAAACAAAGCAATGAAGAGATACTAAAAATTGCTTTACAAGACTTAAAAAAGATGGGACTTACACAAGTAGAGCCTCTTAATTATTTAGTAGTGCGATTACCTAAAGCTTACCCTGTGTATTATAAAGGGTATGAAGAAAATGTAGATTATATTTTTAAAGAATTGAAAAAAGTAAAAGGATTATATCTAACGGGAAGAAATAGCTTGTATAAATGGAATAATATGCATCATTCTGTAAAAACAGGAATTTTAGCTGCTCGTAATATAAATGGAGAGAATAATAACTTGCTTGATGTAAAAGGAATGGTTTCTATCGGAAAAGAATCTGATTGATATTTTATTTTTACTGAAAAACAAACTATGGGATATTTATACATTTTACTCACTATTTTATTTACAGTCTATGGACAACTTGTAATAAAATGGCGTATGCCAATGAAAGGACAACTTCCTGAAGGAATTATAGATAAAATAGTTTTTATTTTAACAGCTTATACAGACTTATGGATTTTGTCTGGCTTTGCTTCTGCATTTATAGCAAGTATGACATGGGCAGCTACAATGACTAAGTTTGAGCTTTCTTTTGCCTATCCTTTTATGAGTTTGTCTTTTGTGCTTGTTTTTATATTAAGTTTGCTTATTTTTAACGAATCTTTTAGTTGGTACAAATTAATAGGATTGTTATTTATTGTTGTTGGGGTTATTATTACTGCTAAATCTTCATGAACACAGATAGACAAATAGGTTTTAATAAGCCTTACATGACAGGAAAGGAAACAGATTATATTCTTCAAGCTGTTGAAAGCAAAAAAATCTCTGGTGACGGTATGTTTACCAAAAAAAGCCATGAATTCTTTGAAAAAAAGTATGGTTTCAAAAAGTGTTTACTGACTACTTCTTGTACAGATGCACTAGAAATGGCTGCTCTTCTTATAAATTTGAAAGAAGGCGATGAGGTAATTATGCCTTCTTATACCTTTGTTTCTACTTCGAATGCCTTTGTTTTGCGTGGTGCAAAAATTATTTTTGTAGATAGCGAAGCTGATACACCAAATATTGATGCAGACAAAATAGAAGAACTCATTACTTCCAAAACAAAGGCAATTGTAGTAGTTCATTATGCAGGAATGGCGTGTGATATGGATAAAGTTATGGCTATTGCAGACAAGCATAATCTTTTTGTTATCGAAGATGCTGCACAAGCCATTGATAGTTTTTATAAAGGAAAACCACTTGGAAGTATTGGACATTTAGCTGCTTTTTCGTTTCATGAAACCAAAAATATTATTTCTGGAGAGGGTGGAATGTTGGTTATTAATGATGATAGATTTATCAAACGTGCTGAAATCATTAGAGAAAAGGGAACAAACCGTTCGGCTTTTTTTAGAGGAGAAATAGATAAATACGGTTGGGTAGATATTGGTTCTTCTTTTTTGCCTTCTGACATTATTGCAGCCTTTTTGTATGCTCAATTAGAAAACTTGGAAGATATACAAAATCGCAGAAAACATATTTGGAAAAAATATTACGAAGGGTTAAAGAAGTTAGACGAGAAAAATCTTGTCAGTATCCCTAAAGTTCCAAATTATACAACCAATAATGCACACATGTTTTATTTGGTATGTAAAGATATAGAAGAACGTTCTGCACTTATTGCTAAATTGAAAGAAAACGATATATATGCTGTTTTTCATTATTTATCATTACACAAATCACCTTTTTACAAAGATAAACATGACGGAAGAGAGCTGCCAAATTGTGATAACTATGCAGATTGTCTAGTCCGTCTTCCTTTTTATTATGAGCTTACAGAAGAACAAATTGAAGAATATAATCAATACAATTTCTCAATTTTATAAAAATAAATAAATATGATTGATTTTATAAAAAGTAATCTTATAAAAAATAAAATACCTGTTTTTATATTTATCTTTTGCCTTACTTTTTTTTATTACATACTACTTTATGTACGTACTGATATACAATTGCACATTGAGCAGTTTGAAATTTTGTTAGCACAAGGGAAATTCCCTATTCCTCCTTTGTATTATTTTACTATCTATGTTTTATCTTATATTGTAGGAAATTTAAGAATCGCTTCAGTGATCCTTCTTTCTATTGCAGTAGTGGCGAAATATCTAACAGCATTGAAAATTGGTTCTGATTATAAAGTAAAAAAATCATATTTAGCTTATATAATACTGGCTACCATGATTGCTATTCCTATCCTAACTAAAAAAAGCGTTTTGGTAGGAAAAATATCTATGAATGTTTGGCATAACTCTACTGTAATATTCTTGATGCCTTTTGCTATTTTGTTGTTTATCTATTCTTATAAGATAATAGAAGCAAAGAAGATAGACAAAAGAAATGGACTCATTTTATTTGTTCTTATACTACTTAATGTTCTTATAAAACCTAGTTTTTTGTTTGTATTTATTCCTATATTTCCCCTATTGTTTTTTATAAACACAAAGGACTGGAAACAATCATTAGTAGCTCTCTCTTTTTCCGTCTATGGCTTTTTCTGTATCATAATGGAGTATGTTTATATCTATATTACTAATCCGAATAAAGAAGGTGATGGAGTAGGATTCGGATTTGCAAAAGTGTGGATATTTCACAGTGGTGATTACCTAATTATAGATTTATTGAGTAGCATAGCATTACCTTTAGTAGTATGTATTTTATTCTTTGAAAGAATCAAAAAAGACAAACGATTCATATATGCTATTTCGTTATTTATATTTTCTGTTTTGATTTATCTTGTAATTCATGAAACAGGAGAAAGAACTTATCATGGTAATTTTGCTTGGCAAGCAATTGTATGTAATTATATATTATTTTTACTATCTACATTAATAGGATTCGAATATGTAAAAGAAAAAGGTTGGAAACAGCGTAAGTCTATATGGTTTTTAGTGTTTTTCTCGCTTCATACATTTAGTGGTTTCTTGTACTTTTTCAAATTTTTGATTAAACAGACATATTAGTGTTTTGAGATATGCATGATTATAATAAAGTACGAGTATTTGTTTTATTTTTACACTAAATCAACATAAAGAACAGTTTTTAGAAATTTACTACCTAGTCCGTCTTCCTTTTTATTATGAACTTACAGAACATAATCTAAATTCTATTATCGATCGTATAAACAAATTCTACTATGAATAAGTATGTTTTTTTTATCATTATACTTCTTTCAGTTGCTGCATTTCTAATTTTGATAAACAGAATACTTGTTTTTCCATTTTTCAAGAACCTACCAAAAGTATATATTGCCATCGGAATAAATATACTATTGTTTTTGGTAATGAGTTCAATAGTTCATCCATTCTTTAAGACCAACGATGATACGGGCATGTGGCTTAGTGTGATGGGAAAAGTGATAGTAGATCAACCCACTGAATATATACAGTTTATGCATGTTTTGATAGGTAAGTTTCTTAAAAACATATATATCTATCTTCCTAGTACTAATTGGTATGTAGTGTTCTTCTATATAAGCCTATTTTCTTCTTATACTTATTTTTCTTACATACTGCAGACTAAGTTTGGTTTAGAGAAAGGTATGTTACTTTATTTTGTTTGCTTTTCCTTGTTAGGAATTTCCTTTCTACTTTGGTTTCAGTTTAGTATTATAGCAGGAGTATTGTGTAGTATAGGTCTTTTTGGTATGCTAGTTTGTTCTAATTTCTATTCTGTTTTGTTTGGTGGTCTGCTTTGCCTATTAGGTTCTTTAGTGCGTTTTGATGTATTCCTTATGGTAGTATTGATAATGATACCTTCACTTCTGATAGACATAAAACGTATTAAGATTGTTTTTTTGCCTTTATTAATGCTAGTACTAGTTTCTATAAGTTTGAATGTACTCAATACCTATCTATATCAACAAGAACTTTCAGATTTCATAAATCAAAATAGTTATAGAGGAAAGGCTCAAGAGTATAGCAGTATACAAGAAGATTCTACTAATTTAATAGCCACTTTGGAAGAAATAAATTGGAGTAAGAATGATTACGACATGTTCAAAAATTGGTTTTTTTCGGACACCACAATTTATAATACTAAGAGCTACAAAAAATTATCTTCAAATAAAATGACTTATGATATAAAGAAAATACAACCTGTTTTTCATCTCGCCAAAGATAGAGAACTTATTATATTTATGGTGTGTTTCATTATTTTAGCATTTGCTTTTTTCTTTAAAAACATTAAAAAACATCTTTTATTCTCCTTTCTGCTATTTGCGTATATGGTAGCTATAATTGCTGCTATAACATTTTTTCTAAAGATACCTCCTTATAGAGTACTAATGACAGTTTATCTTGCTACGTTATTGAGCCTACTAATATTAAAAATCTATACACAAGATAACACGTTTAGATTTTCTAGTTTTACTAAAAATGTTTTAATTCTGTTTGTGTTTTTGATAGGCTCATATAGAATATACTCGTCTTTAAAAATAAGCGAAGAACTACAACGCTGGAGTAGAGAGTTAGAAGTAAAAGTAAGTCGTTTGAACTCAGACAGAAACCAATTCTTTGTTTCTTGGGGTGGAGGCTTTCCTTTTGAATATATTTCTTTGAGAGATAATAAATTAGATATGGATAAACTGAACATTTTTACTTTAGGTACAGGACAGAATACTCAGCTATCTAAAGACTTCTTAAAGAAAAGAGGTATAAATGATATATACAAAGGTATAATAAATCAAGACGTACTTTTATTTGTTGAAGAAAGTGAAAGTGTAGATAGAATAGGCATGTATAAAGAATATATGAAACAACATTACTCTATCAATCCAAAAGATATAAGAGTAGATACTGTAGCTATACTTTATGAGAATGAGCCTATACCAACACGATTTGTTTTGAGGCTAAGTAAATAAGCCAGAAAATTCTTATGATTATATATTATCTGACAAAATCAAGTTACTACAAACAAAATGAAAGAGCAGTTTTATATAGCTATAGTTAGTATTTTATTATCCGTTATTTTCTTGTTTCTAAATAGAAAATATGGATATATATTGAAAGATAAAATAGACTTGATAAACCCTAACTACCCTAATTAAATGCACTAATAGCCATGTATAATTTTTATAAATATAAGTATGAAATTATATTATCTTTCATTATTCTTATTATTTACATTTTATTTTTTAGATATATAGTATTATTTGTAGATACAGACATACAAATACATACAGAGGCATTAATTACTGCTTTGAGTAAAGGATTTTTTCCTATCCCTCCACTTTATTATATTACATTATACAGTTTATCTATATTAATAGAAAATCTATATAATTGTGTAGTTATAGTACTTTCTGTAGCTGTGGCAGCAAAGTATGTTACTTCTGTATATATTGTCAATAAATTATTTGAGGTAAACAAAATAGCTGTATTGTTCGCTTTTCTGAGTATTTTGATTGTTACTCCCATTAATTTTGACATTGAATCAAATTTTTTAGTGGGAAAATTAGGTATGAACATTTGGCATAATTCCACAACTATATTTTTGATGCCATTTGCCTTATTATTATTCTATCAAAGTTACTTATTTATAGAAAATGAGTGTGTTTCTAAAAAAAGAATATTGATAATTTCTATATTAATACTACTCAATGCGTTGAGTAAACCTAGCTTTTTGCTTGCATTTGCACCTGTATTTTCTGCGACAGTAATTATTTTTCACAGAAATAACACCCATAAAATTAAGATAGCAATAGGAATGTCTCTTTATACTACTCTATGTGTTGTCTTAGAATACATCTATTTGTACGTTCAGAATCCTTATGAAGCTAATAATGGAGGGGTTTCTTTTAGTTTTATGTATGTTTGGAAACTGTATAGCAAAAATATTTTATTAGATTCAATACTAAGTTTGGCTCTACCAATAGTAGTTTTTGTTTTATTTTTCAGACGAGCAATAAATAAGAAAATTTATATATATGCAGTCTTACTTTTTATTGTAGCATTGTTGATATATATATTCGTACAAGAAACAGGTTTGAGAGCTACACATGGAAACTTTGGCTGGCAAGTTATAGTTTGTAATTATATACTTTTTCTTATTTCGGTGTCTATAGGTTTGGAGTACGTAAAAGAAAAAGGTCTAAAAAATATAAAATCTATCATATTTTTCACTGTTTTCTTATTTCATTTTATTAGTGGAATATTATATATAATGAAGCTAACAATAAGTGGGAATTATTACTAATACGGAGTATAAAATTATAGCGCAAAGAAAAATCCATTTTGCTATTCTATAAAAAGAATAGCAAAACGGATTTTTTTAATAGAATCAAATTATACTTATTATTACCAAATAACAATCTGATCTGCTCTACGCATTTTATCGCCTTCTTTCACCCCAAAGGCAGTAAAGAAAGGATTAAAATTACTAAGTGGTCCATTTGCACGAAACATTCCTGGAGAGTGATAATCGGTTTCAATTCTATTACGAAGCTCATCATCTGTAAAATTTACACGCCAAATCTGAGCCCAACTAATAAAGAAACGTTGTTCTGGAGTAAATCCATCTTCAATTTCTGGTTTGCCATCTCTAGCCCAAGATTTTTGAAGTGCATCAAAAGCAACAGCCATTCCACCCAAATCAGCAATATTTTCACCTAAAGTTGCATCTCCTTTTACAGAAATATCTTCTAATACTTTATAATCGCTGTACTGATTGATAAGTGAAGTTGTGCGTTCCTTGAATTGTGACTTATCTGTATCTGTCCACCAGTTATTCATATTTCCTTCTGCATCGTACTGACTTCCTTGGTCATCAAAACCGTGCGAAATTTCGTGTCCGATAACAGCACCAATTCCACCATAATTAACAGCATCATCAGCATATTCACTAAAAAATGGAGGTTGAAGAATTCCAGCAGGAAATACAATTTCATTACTTGTTGGATTGTAATAGGCATTTACGGTAGAAGGCGTCATATACCATTCTGATTTATCAACAGGCTTTCCTACTTTTTCTAAATTTTCGTTTAATGACCAAATACGAGCATTCATAAAGTTTTGAGCATAATTATCTTCTGAAAGCTCAAGACCTTCGTAGGTTTTCCACGTATCAGGATAACCAATTTTTGTAGAAATAGCTTCAAGTTTAGTAAGAGCCTGTTTTTTGGTGTCTTCTCCCATCCAATCCAAACCTTTGATATGGTCTTCAAAACTTGCACGAACATCTTTTATCATAATTTCTGCACGTTCTTTTGCCTTCGGACTAAATGCCTCTTTCACATAAAGCTGACCCAAAGAATGACCTACACTTCTATCAATTACATTCAAGACCTGCTTCCAACGCTCTTGCATTTCATCTTGTCCACGCATTGTTTTGTTGTAGAAGTCAAATGCTTCTTTTTCAAAATCTTTATTTAAATAATTAGCAAAACTACTAGCAAGCTGATATTTTTGATAATCTTTAAGTGCATCTAAAGAATTAGATTTCAAGACTTTACTTAGTCCATTAAAAAATTCAGGCGTTCCCAAAATAACATTTTCTACACTTTCCATATTCGGAACACCAATATCTGATAAATGTGCTTTCCAATCTATGTTTGGAGAAAGTTTTTGAAGTTCTGCTAAAGTCATTTTATTGTAATTCTTTTCTGAATCTCTGCGTTCTGCTGGCGTGCGAGAAACTTTAGCAAGAGCCGTTTCGATACTTACTACATTTTTGGCTTTCTTGCCTGCCATTTCCTCGTTTTCTCCCATCAAAACAAACATATTAGCGACATGCTTCTCAAAAGCATTTAGTTTTTCTTTAAGGTCTGCTGTTTCGTAATAGGATTTTGAAAGAGAAGTTCCTCCTTGATTGAGATAAAGTGCATTTGTAGAGCTATTTTTTTCATCAGCCGTTACATAAACACTAAACAAACCCCCTGCAACAGCTTTTTGCATTGCTGAAACCTTCAATAGTTCTTCTAAAGAAGTTGCTTTATTAATCGCATCTAAATGAATTTGAAGAGGTTTGATACCCATTTCTTCACGCTTTTCTTCGTTTGTACCACTTTTATAAAAAGCAGCTACATGACCTTCAGCAGAAGTAGGTGAAACAGAAGAATTGCCAGAAGCCGTTTCTGCAACACGTTTCAAGATTTCTCTATTGCGTTCTAATATTTCACTAAAACTTGTCCAGCGAGTTTCAGAAGCAGGAATGGGGTTATTTTTGAGCCAATTTCCATTGACAAACATAAAAAAGTCGTCTTGAGGACGAACAGTTGTATCAAAATTAGCCAAATCAATAGCTAAATAATCAGCTGGTTTGTTGTCCGTTGCTACTTCTTCTGTTGTTTCGGTAGCTGTTGTTTTTTTTGTTTCATTGCAAGATGTTAGACCAAGTCCGATAGTCAGACCAAGTGTAACAGCTCCAATTTTGTAAATAGAATGTTTCATAAAATAGAATATAAATACCGTGTAACATAAGTTTGTTTGTATTTTTATATTCATCAAGATTGCTCTTTTATTTAGCCATTATCAACGTCTTGTTATCTTCGATAACTGACGATTGCTAAGGCAAAATAAAAGGAAAGAAAGAGTTTATCTCCCTTAGCAATCGTCTATTTTTGAAAAAAATAGACGTTGATAATGGGGAAAATATCAGTACAAAATATGAATAAATTTTTGTTACACGGTAATAAATGTATCGCAGACTTGTTAGCCTGTGTAAAATAGTTGTGTGTTTTTTCGAACAGACTGTGAAGTCTGCCCTACTTACTCTTACCAAGATACACAATTCAAAAACGGTCTAATAGATAGAATTACGTTTTTAAATATTATTAGTAAAATAAGTCAATTACTTTTATTTTTTTAGGGAAATAAATCTGTATAGTCGTAGAAATACTATACTTCTGACAAGTGTCAGCTACATTATTTTCAAAAACTTTTCAGGCGATTCGCTTTCCACAAAAATAATTTCTTGTGTAAATGGATGGACAAATTCTAAAGAATAAGCGTGCAGATAAATTCCTTTTCCGTTCAAAATTAAATTCTTAATTCCATATTCTTTGTCTCCTAAAATAGGATTTCCAATACTTGCAAGATGTTTGCGAAGTTGATGCCTTCTTCCTGTTTGAGGTTTAAGTTTTACTAAATTGAGAAACTCAAAACGCTTAGAAATTACAGATTTCATAACTTGATAAGTTGAAATGGCTTCTTTTCTATCAATTTCTGAATTTATTATTCCTTTCTCTTCTTTATTAAGTTCCTTCATTTTCCCTATCGTAACAGCGTAATAGGTTTTGTTTATTTCTTTATCTTCAAATAATTTATTTAAAGCACGAATACTACTAGCCGTTTTTCCGACAAGCAAAACTCCAGTCGTTCCATAATCTAAGCGATGAACAGGTTGAGGAAGTGTAAAATCGTCAAAATTACTTTTTCTCAAATTTTGAGGAAGTGCATTTGCAATGGTTTTAAATTTATTCCCACTTACCAAAATGCCAGCAGGTTTGTGAATAACTGCCAAATATTCGTCTTCAAAAAGAATTTTGAGAGGTAAAATGAATTCTTTTTTTGCTAGTTCCTTATTTTCTTCTTCTGGGATAGACAAAACAATGGTTTCGCCACCCTTTATGAAAGTAGCCGTTGTGGCAGGTTTATCATTTACAGTAATATAATTTTTCTTCAATGCTTTTTTGAGTGCCGATTTTGTAGGGATGAGCATAAAAATACCTACTCCATATTCTTGAAGACGAATAGGGTTTTTTAGATTCTGAGCAACAATATGTTTTTCTGAATGTGTTATTTTAGAAGAAATTTTAATAAAGAAAAGCGAAATAAAATAGAGTAGTTTACAACAAAGGTTCTCAGAACGAAGGTTCTAAAACTTAGTTTTTCACTAATCACTAATCACTAATCACTAATCACTAATCACTAATCACTAATCACTAATCACTAATCAAAGAAAAGCGAAATAAAATAGAGTAGTTTACAACAAAGTTATCAGAACTTAGTTTTTCACTAATCACTAATCACTAATCACTAATCACTAATCACTAATCACTAATCACTAATCACTAATCACTAATCACTAATCACTACTTCTCCCTCTCAATCGCATACTTTACCAGTTCCATAAGCGAAGTTTTGTGTTCAGATTCTGGAAAAATAGTTAGCATTTCCATGGCTTCTTGATAGTACTTTTCCATTACCGTTTTGGTGTATTCTATTCCTCCCGATGCTCTTACAAATTCTATTACTTCGTTTATTTTATCGGCTTTATTATTCTTATTTTTGACTAAATAAATGATATGTTTTCTGTCTTTATCAGAAGCATTTTTTAGAGCATAAATCAAAGGCAAGGTCATTTTTCGTTCTTTAATATCTATTCCTAAAGGCTTTCCTACTTCGGCAGTTCCGTAATCAAACAAATCATCTTTTATCTGAAAAGCAATTCCTATTTTTTCGCCAAAATCTTTCATTAAATCTACTATTGACTTATCTGCACCAGCCGAAGAAGCACCGACACCACAACAAGCAGAAATAAGCGTAGCCGTTTTTTGTCTAATAATTTCAAAATAAACGTCTTCTGTAATATCTAATTTTCTTGATTTTTCAATTTGTAATAATTCTCCTTCGCTCATTTCTCTAACAGCATTCGAAACGATACGCAAAAGCTCAAAATCACCATTATCAATTGACAGTAAAAGACCACGAGAAAGCAAATAATCACCTACCAAAACAGCTACTTTGTTTTTCCAGAGTGCATTAATAGAAAAAAATCCTCTTCTATAATTAGATTCATCTACCACATCGTCATGCACAAGAGTGGCCGTATGTAAAAGCTCCACCAAAGAAGCACCTCTATAAGTAACCTCTCCAATCGTTCCAGATTCCGAACACATGCCAGCCGAAAGAAAAACAAACATCGGTCGCATCTGTTTTCCTTTACTTTTGACGATGTAATTGGTTATTTTATCCAAAAGCATCACATCAGAACGCATAAAATCTCTAAACTTCTGTTCGAAGACTTTCATTTCAGATTCAATAGGTTTTTGTATGCGTTTTAGGCTCATAGATTAAGAATAAGTCAAGAATTGACCAAAAATAGAAAGAATAGAGAAAATAGAGAACAGGTAATTTTTTACAAAGGTAAGAATTTGTAATTTTATGAACTAATCGTATTTTTAAATATAAAATAACACTCTCATTCTAGAAAAAGAGCTAAAGCAGTCATGAAAATAGAATACACACTTGCAGAAGAGGATATTTTGGAGTATCAACTTTATATTACCTCCAAATCAGAAAAGATTAGAAAAAAACGTTTGCTCTCAATTTTTGCTGTTCCTATTCTGTATATTTTATTGAGTATTTTTTTCTTTTTCTATGATAATAATCAAAGCATAATTTTGATTTGTGTTTCTTTGGGTGCTTTATGGATTTTGATTTACCCTCTTTATTCAAAATGGAAATACAAAAGGTCGTATCTAAAACATATCAAAAAAAAATATAAAGACAAACTAGACCATGTTGATGCACTAAAACTAGGAAATAATACCTATTTTTATGTTGTAGAACAAGGAATAGAAGGAAAGGTAAAAACAAGTGATGCAGACAAACTCATTGAACTCAAAGACCATTTTTTCCTGCAAATGAAAAAAGGAGGAGCAATCATTATTCCCAAAAACTATGTTTTAAATACAGAAACATTCAAACAAAAAGTAATGGATTTGAATATTGAATACCTCAACGAAACAAGCTGGAGGTGGAAGTAAATTTTTGGCAAGTTTTATGAACCCAAATTACACACATCAAATAACTATCTTTAGAGTTTACTAAAAAATTAAAACGAATGAAAAATATAACTTCATATACCATCTTTATTTTCAGCATTATTATTCTTTTTGTCTCTTCTTGTAAAGATGAAGCACCAGAAGAACCAAAAGACCTTACTATTGGACAATCTTTTTATCCAATTGAAAAAGGAACTTTTCAAACTTTTCTTGTCAGACAAACACGCTTTGCACTTAATGAAAACCCTATTACTACAACCTATCAACTCAAAGAAGTAATCGGAGATGAGTTTGTGGGAGAAAGTGGCGATACATTAAATGAAGTTTTGCGTTATGTTCGTCCGAATGGCTTAGAGGTTTTTCGTTTGGATTCTGTGTTTTCAGTTAGAAAAAATGAGAATGTAGTCGTGAAAATGGAACATAATATTCCGTATGTAAAACTTGATTTTCCGATAGAAGAAGGCAAAACTTGGAACGGAAATCTCTTTAATGCTCGTCCTGTAAGGAATTATATAGTACAGGATATGAATTCTGGAAAGCGAATTGGAAGTACGGATTTTAATAACACCGTTACAATTATTGAAAGTCAGGACTCTAGTTTGGTAGATAAAAATTTGCGTTATGAAATCTATGCTAACAAGATTGGTTTGGCTTATAAAAGAACCGAAAGTCTTTTGTATTGTAATCAACCTGAATGTTTTGGACAAAAAATTATAGAACGGGGAATTATTTCTGAACTCACCATTTTTGATTGGGGAATTGAATAAATTTGAAACTAGAATTATGGAATACGAAATACTATCATAGGAAAAGGCAAGCCATTTCTCTACTAATTTGAAACTAGAATTATGGAATACGAAATACTTTCATAGGAAAAGGCAAGCCATTTCCCTACTAATTTGAACTAGAATAATTGAATACGAAATACTTTCATAGGAAAAGGCAAGCCATTTCCCTACTAATTTTTGAACTGGAATAATTGAATACGAAATACTTTCATAGGAAAAGGTAAGCCATTTCCCTACATTGATAATTTGAAATTATGGAATTTAAAGGCGAAAGAAAATCTACACGTGCTGATTGGTGGAATTATGGTTGGTATTCTGCATATTTTATTACTATCTGTACAAAAAATAAAGAACATTTTTTTGGAGAAATAAAAGATAAAAAAATGTACTTATCAAATTTAGGAGCAATAGCGGATGTACTTTGGCATCAGTTGAAAGAAAGAAGAAATTATGTAAAGTTAGAGGAATTTGTTGTTATGCCAAATCACATACACGGAATAATTATATTAGATAAGCCAATAGAAATGCAGGAATTAATAGATAATAAAGTGTCCTTTTCGGAGGAAAGTTTTCAAAAACAAGCTAAGAAGACAATTTCTTCAATCGTTGGAGGTTACAAATCAGGTTTAACCAAACATGCTAATCGTATGGGATTAGACTCAGGTTGGCAGGTGAGTTTTCACGATCATATTATTCGCAGTGAAAAATCATACGAAAATATTTCAAATTATATTTTGACCAACGTAGAAAACTGGGAAGACGATAAGTTTTATACCTAAAAATCTATTCAAACGTATTTGTAGGGAAATGGCTTGCCTTTTCCAGTGATGGTATTTTGTATTTGCAATTCTACTGATAAATTTCAAATCTATAGTTTAGGAAAAGGTAAGCCATTTCCCTACATTAAAATGCTACTCCTCAATCCTAATTTCCTGTACCTTTTGCAGTTGCTTTTCAATGGCACGAGAACGAACATTTGCTTGGTCTAGGGTAGTACTAGCTTCTCCCAATTTCTTTTGGATTTTTTCTAACGCATTTCCAAAATTAGAAAATTCATTTTTTATGCTTCCCAAAAGTTGCCAAACTTCGCTACTTCTCTGTTCAATGGCTAGCGTTCTGAATCCCATTTGCAAACTATTCAAAATAGCTGAAAGTGTAGTCGGACTGGTAATGGTAACTTTATAGTCTCTCTGTACTTGCTCAAAAAGTCCGTCACAACGCATCACTTCGGCATACAAACTCTCAAAAGGCAAAAACATAATCGCAAAATCAGTAGTATAAGGAGGCACAATATACTTTTGACTAATATCTTTTGCAGATGATTTTATTCTATTAATCATTGCTTTTCTTTTTTCTTCTATGAGTTTTGGTTCTGCTTGGTCATAGGCATCCATTAGAGAATGATAATCTTCAACAGGAAATTTTGCATCAATCGGAATTAAAACGTGCTGACTTTTATCCTTTGCGTGTGGAATCTTCAAAACAAATTCTACAATGGCATTACTATTTGGGTCTGGTTTTACATTTTTGGCGTACTGTTCGTTACTTAAAATTTGCTCTAAAATTGCTTCTAATTGAAATTCTCCAAAGACACCTCTTGTTTTGACATTATTCAAAATCTTTTTCAAATCGCCTACTCCATTTGCTAATTGCTGCATTTCCCCTAATCCTTTATGAACAAGTTCCAAACGCTCACTCACAATTTTGAAAGATTCTCCCAAACGTTTTTCTAATGTAGATTGTAGTTTTTCATCAACCACAACACGAATTTGTTCTAGTTTTTCTGTATTTTGAGTTTGTAATTCATTTACTTTGAATTCCAAAGTTTTGCGAATATTTTCTAGGTTTGAAGTCGTTGTTTCGTTGATTTTGCTTTCAAACTGCAATATTGTTTGTAGTGATTCTTGTCTGTTGCTGTCTAATTGGGTTTTGAAATGACGAAAAGCCTCTGCAATCTGACGAATGGTTTTTTCTAATTGGTCTTGATTTTTTTCTGAAACTTGTCCTAATGTTTCTCTAAACTGCTCAAAAGTCTGGTTATTTTCCGACCTATTTTCTTTTGATTGTTGAGCAAGTTCTTGACGGTTGAAGATAAATTGCTGTTCTATTTTTTGTAAATCTCGTTCTATAAATTGAAGATTTTCTACTAATTTATTTCCATTTGTGTTTTCTTTATTTTGTATTAGTTTTATCAGTAAAAAAATTACAATTCCTATTCCTATCAAAATCAGCCAGAGCAAAGCATTTTCCATATTATCTTAAACTATTTTTTTGAAAGTTAAAGCATTCGGTACATTTTTGCAGCCTAAAGGCTACGCTACATTCAATTACAATTTGCTAAAATAGTCATTTTTTTGCTCATTTTATTAGATTTATTTCAAAATTAATAAATTACCTTTACGGCTCCCAAAAATGTATTTCCATGCAAAGTAATTGTAAAAGCAATAGATTCAGGTTGAGTAGATTCATTTCCCAAAAACTTATTTACTTGACTCATAAAGCCTTTTTGTTTGTCTTTTATAGAATACTCTCCCAAAATAAGATTGGTATTTTTCTGAACTGTCCCACCAGTAGGAATATAAATTTTGATTTCATTAAAAACCCCTTTTATAAAAATATCAATATGTTTTCCAGCTAAATCTTGATTTCTCAAATCCAAAACAGTGGTGCTAAAAATACTATCTACATCTATTTTAAAACGATTTCCTTCAAAACGGCAATTTCTAAAGTCTATTTTTTGCGTTCCGAAAACAGCTTGAAAGTGTACTGGTTTTTCAGTCAAGACAGAAACTAATTCTTTATCAGTAGTAAAAATAGCTTTCGAACTTTTTGAAGGAAAAAGGTTTGATAACTCCGAACTCAAATGAGTTGTCATTCAACTAGAAGACGAAAAAGCAGCAGGAGGAAAATCTGATTTTTGATGTACAATATTTTTAGTAGGAAATAATTTATCTTTTATTTCTCTAGGAAAATCAAAAACTACCAACTCTAACTCTTCAATACATTTTGCATTTAAGGCCTCTTTTACTCGGTTTTCGTACTCTTCATCATCCAAATTTTGCTCGGCAAAAGCAGTATTTAAAGTATCTATTACTTCTTCTCGTTTGGCTGGTAATCCGTAAGTTGTTTTCATAATTTTTTTGATTATTTGTTGTTATACAAATTACTTTTTCTATTCTAAAAAACAAAGATTCATATTTAAACCCTAAGGGTTTTCAAAGACCCTTAGGGTTTGGAAATATAAAAACTATTCTATTCCATATTCAGCCATCATATAGGTAAGACTTGCCATTGCAGCAGCTCCTAATAAAAATTCTCTTTCATGGACATTTTCAAAGACATCTGTTTGAGCATGATGATGGTCAAAATAACGCTGAGAATCGGGTTCTAAACCAATTAAAAGTGTTCCAGATTCTCCCAAAGGACGAATATCTGTTCCACCATAACCATACTCTACTTTGTGTAAATCATAAGGTTCAAATAAAGGAATCCATTTTTGAATAATCTTCAAACGAGTAGAATCCTGTACTCTAAAACCTCGTGGCGTAAATCCTCCACTATCCGACTCTAAAGCAGCAATATGATTTTCGTTTTTATCTTTTGCTACTTTTGCATATTCTTTTGCTCCACTTGCTCCATTTTCTTCGCTCATAAACAAAACGCAGCGAATTGTTCTTTTTGGTCTAGTTTCTAATTTTTGAATTAATCGCAAAACTTCAACCGATTGCAAACAACCTGTTCCGTCGTCGTGCGCTCCTTCTGCCAAATCCCAAGAATCCAAATGACCACCTACTGTGATTATTTCTTCTGGTTTTTCTCTTCCTCTGAGTTCTCCAATTACATTATAAGAAAGTACATCTGGCAAAGTTTCGCAGTTTAATTGCAATTCCATTTCTACCGATTTATTTTCTTTTTTAGCTTCAACTAATAATTTTTCTAAATAATTAGCCGAAATTGTACTCAGTGCAGCAGCAGGAATTTTTTTACCACCTTCCTCATAAACCATTACGCCTGTATGTGGATGATTGTCAGTTGCTAGAGTAAGCGAACGCAACAAGAATGCTTTTGCGCCAACTTTTGCAGCATAATTTGCACCACGAACACGCACAGAAGAACAAGCTCCGTATGCTGAACCCGTATTTATAAATTTTGCTTCCATAGGTTGAGTTACAAAAATAATTTTGCCTTCATATTTTTTAGCCTCTTTTTCAGATAAATTTTCTAAATCAGATAAAGAATTTACAGCTACGATTTCCATTTTGAGTTTTCCTTTTGTTCCCACAGAACCACCCAAAGCCGTAATATCAAGAATTTTTTGATTGATTTTATTCTTATCATTGCCTACAATCTGACAAAATTCTTTTTCTCCTCTTTCCCAATGAGGCACCATGACAGGTTGCAAATAAACTGTATCTAAATTCATAGAATCCAAAACTCGCTGCATATATTCAACGGCTTTTTGAGCATTTTCCGAACCACTAAGACGTGCACCAATATCTTTACAGAGATAACGAAGTTGTGCATAAGCTGGAGAGTTTGTCAAAACTTCATCGTGCATAGAACGCAAAACCGTTTCAGGAGCAGGAATTTCAGTTTTTATTGTAGTAGTATCTGGATTGTAATTTGGTGGAGCTTCTGCAGTTGTACAAGCAAAAATTAGAAACCCACTACACAGAATGAGAGCAAGAAAAGAGAGAATATTTTTTTTCATAAAAAATGAAGAATAGTAGAATTGAAATTCTATTTTTTGAAGGTTTATAAAGAAGAAATAATAATTCCTGATTAATTTTAATTTAATTCGTTTTTCGGAATGTAAAAATACGAAATTTGACGAAAATCAACTAATAGATAGTTTTTACTACCAAGTTCAATCCTTTTTTAAGGAATTTTGGTAATAAATGATGGTTTGTTTTTGAAAAAATAAAGAAATACTAAAAAAAAATATTTTTGACTACACTTAACTTCAGATAAGTTATATTTGTAAAACAATAGAATCAATTAAAAAAATGATTTATGACTTGGTACTTGCTTCTCTTTAGTTTTATTATTTGTCAGTCTAATTTTGCTACACCTTCTGAAAAAAAGCTATCTTTTGATATGATTTGGAGAGGAAAATCAGTTGGAACTTTGTATGCAACCCAAAAAAAAGTAGATTCAAAAACGTATTATAAAAGCTCAACCAACATACAAATAAAATTTATCAAAACCTTTGATATAAATTATGAATATGATGTAGTATTTGATAATCAGATTCTACAAACGGCAGATGTGGATATAAACTACAATGGAAATAATCACGCTCAAGCCAATACAAAACGTAAAAATAATGAATATCAAGTCATAAAAGATGGAGAACTTGAAAATACGTTCAAAGAAACGGTTCGATATTCTACTATTGCTATGTATTTTGAAGAGCCTGTAAACATAGAGCGTTGTTATTCCGAACAAGAAGGAGATTTCAATACAATTACTCATCTAGGAAATCACAAATACAAGAAAGTTAATCCAAAAGGTAAGGAAAGTTTTTTCTATTATAAGAGTGGAAGTTTGGAAAAAGCAGTTATTGATGGAGGAATTGTTAGCTTCGAAATGGTTTTGAGAAAAGACTAGATTATAAAAGGTATATATACAGTGTTTTGTAGAAAAAACAAACTATTCACTTGTAATAACTGTTAATTTATTTTATACGTATCTTAAATCAAATAAATTATGAAAGTAGTAGTTATTGGAGCAAGTGGAAGAGTAGGAAGTTCATTGACAGAAAAACTCTTAGCAAAACAGCATCACGTTATAGGCACAACTAGAAAAGACAAAAAACTCTTTGATGCAGAAAATTATTCGCAGACAAAATTAGATTTATCTGCTTCTATCGAAGAGATGGAAAAACAGTTTCCCAATGAAATAGATGCTGTCTTTTTCGTTGCAGGTTCGGGAGGGAAAGATATTTTACAGACCGATTTGCATGGAGCAATCAAGACAATGAAACTTGCAGAAAAGAAAAATATCAAGCGTTACATTATGCTAAGTACTGTCTTTGCAACAGATACAGATAAATGGAGCGAAATTACAGAAGATATGATTGATTATTATATTTCAAAACATTACGCTGATGAGTGGCTCATAAAAAATACAAATCTGGACTATACTATTCTACAACCTAGCACGCTCAAAGAAGAAAAAGGAACAGGAAAAATAGAAATTAATATAGAAAATGCAGGCGAAAATCCGATTGAAGATGTTGCTGATACATTGATTGAATTATTGAATAGTCGTTCCACTTCCAAAAAAATAATTACGATGCATAGTGGCGAGAAGAAAATTGTAGAAGCTCTAGCTCAAGTATAAGACTTATAATATCTTTTTACTCTCATGTCATTACCTTTTTTAACATAACTTTTAGAGAAATCAATAAGTTAGAAAATTCAGAACACATGTTCTACATTTTTTAATTATTGATTTTTTTATTTTATAAATTACACAAAAAATATGCTTTTTGATTCATTCAAACTCGGAAATATAACATTACAAAATCGTGTTGTGATGTCGCCTCTTACTCGCTCAAGAGCTACGGACAATATTCCAAACGACTTAATGGCAAAATATTATTCTCAGCGTTCGGGTGCTGGTCTTATCATTACAGAAGGTACAGCTCCTTCACCAAATGCTTTGGGTTATCCACGTATTCCTGGTGCTTTTTCAGATGCTCAAACGAAAGGTTGGAAAAAAGTAACAGAGGAAGTTCATAAAGGAGGAGCAAAGATTTTTCTTCAATTGATGCACACAGGTAGAGTTGCACACCCCTTAAATATGCCAAAAGATGCTGAAATTGTTAGTACAACTGAAACGGTAGTTGAAGGTAAAATGTACACTGACCAAAAAGGAGAACAGCCTTATCCACCAGCCAAACTAATGGATAAAAAGGACATTGAAAAAGCAATGCAAGAATATGTAAAAAGCTCAAAAAACGCAATTGAAGCAGGTTTTGATGGGGTAGAACTGCATGGTGCAAATGGTTATTTAATGGAACAATTTATCAACCGTAATGTAAATGGGTTAGAAAACGACTACAATGGAAGCGATGAAGCAAGAGCAAAATTTGTTATCGAAACGGCAAAAGCAGTCATTGCAGAAATTGGAGCAGAACGTACAGCTATTCGTCTTTCTCCGTATGGAGTTTTCAATGATACAGGTTCGTTTGAAGGAATTGAAGAATTTTATGAGTATTTGGCAAAAGAATTAGGCAAATTGAAATTGGCTTACATTCATTTTGTAGATCATGCTCCTATGGGTGCTCCAGAAGTTCCTATTTCTGTAAAGAAAAAAATTAGAGATGCTTTTGGTGGAACTATTATTTTAAGTGGTGGCTATGATAAAGAAAGAGCTGAAAAAGACTTGAAAGACGGTTTGGGACATTTAGTTTCTTTTGGTCGTCCATTCATTGCAAATCCAGATTTGGTAGAAAGAATGAAAACAAATGCTCATCTAAATGAGCCAAATCCAGATACATTCTATACACCAGGTGCAGAAGGATACACAGATTATCCTACTTTGGAAGAAGAGAAGCAAAAAGCGTAATTGTCTTTTCTTAGTATCGCTCATGGTGACACAAGCAATGAAAAATTATTAGCGAGTGATTTATATGATTACTATGATAATTACAGGATAATACATGAAATTTAGTTCATCTGAATTTGTATTATCTTATATTTCATCATAAAAATCATACGAATCACTCGCTAATTTATTGTTGTCTTTATTATAACTAAAATTAAAAAATGAAAATAGGAATTATTTCAGATACACATTCATATTTAGACCCAAAAGTAAAAACGTATTTTAAAGATTGCGATCAGCTTTGGCATGCTGGAGATATTGGAAGTATAGAAGTTGCAGACGAGTTAGAAGCCTTCAAACCTACTATTTTTGTCTATGGAAATATTGATGACCAAAAAATGAGAGTTCGGTATCCCAAAAACCAGATTTTTGAGTGTGAAGGAGTGAAGGTTTTTATGACGCATATTGGAGGTTATCCACCCAATTACAATACAGAAGTTAGACGAGAATTAAATGAAATAAAACCTAAAATTTTCATTTGTGGACATTCGCATATCCTTAAAATAATGCCTGACCCAAAAAGAAATTTGATACACTTTAATTCGGGTGCAGCAGGAAAGCACGGGTTTCATCACATCAGAACTCTCATTCGATTAGAAATAAATAAAGGTAAAATCTCAAATGTAGAAGTGATAGAATTAGGCAAACGAGGAGTGATTATGGAAGATGATGAGGTATAGTCTTTAATGAGAAATACCGTAACTGATTGGTAAATGATTTATATAATCTTTATGATGAATGAAGATAAATGCGGATTTCATTTTTCGAAACAACAAACAACTTCGTGAAGATTTATTTTATTCTCTACTTTTTCTCAAATCAATCCAACCTCTTCGAATCCATTCTTTTACAATAGTTTTGAAAGGTAGAGGATTTGAAAGACACTTTGCATTTTTGTCTTCTTGTCCATCACTACTTATAAAACAAGTAGTTTGACAGGAAAAGCAAATCTTCAAAACAGAAATAGGCTTTCCCTCCTCATAAAAAACCATAATATCCCTATAAGTACGAGAGCAACGCCAAGTGGGATAAGTCTCACAGCTATCTATCGGAAAAACTTGTACTAGTTTTTGAATATCAGAATTATCTGTAAGTGTAGCTCGTTTTTCGAAATAAGATGCCTTTAGTAGTGTAAGGTCTTCAAAAGGAAATACTTCATCTTTGTAATAAATTTCTCGGTCTAGTTGTAGGTTTGAAATAGAATCCTTTCCACTTGGAAGCTCTCCAAAATACCATTGAACAGAATCTACTTCTTGTTTTGGAAAATAATCTTGATAGTAAAAATTATCTTGACCATAAACAGGAGAATAAGTAGAGAAAAGTAAAATTATTCCAAGAATTAGAATAAAGAATGAAATGAGCATTTGTTTCAACATATGTAAAGATAATTATATTTTTTGATTTTCCGTTTGTATGTTGTTAAAATGTGTGTTTTTTTGGTTATCGTAAAAAATCCTTCTTCAAATAAAAATTATTCAAAGAAGGATTTTACAAAAACAAAAATTTTACAATCAACTAATCCCCAAATCAGCAATCTGTTTTTGAATTTTTGCTTGAAGTTCTTTTTTTACTTTTTCGTAATTTTCTGTTCTGTCTAACTTGTCTTTTACAGAAAAATAGAACTTTAATTTTTGGTTCTGTTCCCGACGGACGCATACTTATTTTACTTCCATCTTCTGTATAAAAAGCAAGTACATTTGATTTTGGCAAATCGCTTTCCATTGGTTTAGAAGTTCCTTTCTGAACGTCTAAAATAGTTTGATTTTGATAATCATAAACATGTAACAAATTACTTCCAGCTAATTTTTTTGGAGGATTTTCTCTAAATGTTTTCATCATTTCTTCAATTTGCGAAGCTCCTTGTTGTCCTTTTTTGGTAATAGAAACAAGTTCTTCCAAATAAAAACCATATTCTTTGTAGATTTCGATAAGCCACTCAAAAAGAGAAAAACCTTTGTCTTTTGCATACGCAGCCAAAAGTGCAATACTTGCACATGAAGCCACGCCATCTTTATCACGAACTTCATCGCCAATCAAATAACCATAACTTTCTTCTCCTCCCAAAATAAATTCTTCATTTGGATTTGTCTGTTTCTTACTTTCAATAAGTGCAGCAATATGTTTGAAACCAGTCAAAGTATCGTATAAATTAATAGTATACTTTTGTGTAATTTCTTTAATCAATTCCGTTGTAACAATCGTTTTTATTACCATTTGATTGCCATTGAGTTTGCCTGCATTTTTCCACGCTTCCAAATTATAAGCGACAAGTAAAGCAAGGGTTTGATTTCCGTTCATTAATACAAAATCACCTTCCTTATTCTTTACTGCAATTCCTACTCTATCAGCATCTGGGTCAGTTGCCATCACAACATCGGCATCAACTTGCTTTGCTTTTTTGAGTGCTAAAGTCATCGCTTCAGCTTCTTCTGGATTTGGATAAACAACTGTAGGAAAATTTCCGTCTGCACTCACTTGTTCTTCTACATTATGCAGGTTTTCAAAACCTAATTCCTTCAAAACTTGTGGAATAAGTGTAATTCCTGTTCCGTGTAAAGGCGTATAAACAATAGAAAGATTTTTTTGTCTTTTGACTAATTCCTTTGTTTTTGGGTCTGCTAACGAGTTTATGAGTTGAGAAATATAAGGTGTATCAACTTCTTTGTCTATTTTATGAATCAAATCTGTTTTTCCTTCAAATTTTATTTCATCTACACTTTTTATCGCCTGTACTTCTGTAATAATATTTTTGTCATGAGGTTCGACAACCTGCCCACCATCTTCCCAGTAGGCTTTGTAACCATTGTATTCCTTCGGATTATGCGAAGCCGTCAAAACAACACCACTTTTACAACCCAAATGACGAATAGCAAAAGATAGTTCTGGAGTAGGACGCAAAGCAGTAAATAAATACACCTTAATTCCATTTGCAGAAAAAACATCGGCTACAATCTGTGCAAATTCTGGGGAATTATTACGACTATCATACGCAATAGCAACACTAATTTCTCCTTCTTTTTGGTTTGGAAATGATTTTTTGAGGTAATTTGAAAGTCCTTGCGTGGCTGCACCAACCGTATAACGATTCATTCGGTTTGTGCCAACTCCCATAAGTCCACGAAGTCCACCTGTTCCAAATTCTAAATCTTTATAGAAAGCATCTGTAAGGTCTGTTTCAGATAGTTTTTTTACGGCTTCCTTTGTTTCGTTGTCATAATTTCCCTCTAACCAATGATTGACTTTTTGTTGAATAGTTGATTCTAGCATAAAATATAATTTCTGTGTTGTTGTAAATTCGAAGTTAGTAGGGAAAAGGCACACCTTTTCCTTTCTTTTTAGATATTTTGCAAGTTGAAAAATACTATTATTAGGAAAAGGCGTGCCTTTTCCCTACAAGTACAAGAATTCTTTTATACCTCAAAAATACAAAAACGAATATTGATTTTAAGAATTGTTGTAATTTTATCAAAAAAAACTAACTTACTTGTTTCTATTTAGTTATTAATTTTTCAAGTCGTTCAATCAAAATTTGATATTCCTTTTTTATATGAGATAAGGTTATATTCACTATATCCTCAAACTATAAATGGATTACAATCGTAATTCATAATTTTTAATTAGCTTCGCTGCTTTAGCAGGTCATAATTGTTTCTATTATATGAAAAACTTATTTTTTACGCTTTCTGTTTTCTGTCTTTTTGTAAATTCTGCTTTTTTATCAAGTTGTGTTTCTTTTACTTCTTACGATTCTTTAGAGCGCTTAGAATATGCTGATTTAGAGGGTTATGAGTACCAAAATAAAGATTACAAACCTACCAGCGACACTACTCGTTTTATGTATTTTACAGACAAAGATAGTTTCGAAACTGCTTTTGGAAAAATAAAAGACGGTGATAAGATTGATTTTTCGGAGCAGTTTGTAGTAGCCGTTGTAAAATATGAAAAAAGACCTTCGCAAATCAATACCGAACATATTACTTATGCACAAAAAGAGATTATTTGGTTATATGAAGATGATTATTCACAGACAACTGCCAAATATCCATTTGTAGGAATGGTTTTGATTGAAAAAAAATCGTTTGACAGAGTTGTCTTTGTAGAAAATGGAAAAACGGTGTATATTATTTCTACTGCGAAGGCGATAGAAAGAGAGAAAAAGAAATTAGAAGAAACCTTTGATAGAAAGGAAACAGAAAAATAGTAAATTTGTGAATGGAAAATTTTATTCTTTCTCTTATTTTTTGGTTTCCTCTTTTTGGAAGTATTCTTTGTTTGATTCCTTTTGGAGAAAACAAAACTCATTTCTACAAAGCGATTGGAATAGGCGTTCTTTCTATCGAACTGTTTTTGGTGCTACTAATGCTTGTTTTTGCCAAAATGAACTTAGATTTACAACTTTTAGGAACTCTAACAAGTGAGCAAAATTTACTTTTATCTGAAAAATTAAGTTGGTGGCATGTCAGTTTGGGTAATTTCGGAATTTTGCATGCTGATTATTTTTTGGGAATAGATAAGAATAATGTTTTGTTGATTGCTCTTGCTGCACTTATTTTGTGGGTGGGAGCTTTGGCTTCTGTTTTTTCTAAAAAAGTATTGGTTCGTCCTCGTTTGTATTTTTTCTTGTATTTATTGCTTTCTTGTGCTGTAATGGGAAGTTTTTTGTCGCTTGATTTCTTACTTTTCTTTATTTGTTTTGAGTTTATGCTGCTTCCTATGTATTTTTTAATAGGAATTTGGGGAGGAAAAAAGAAGGAATATGCAGCCATAAAATTTATTATTTATACTTTGGTTGGTTCGGTTTTGATTCTGATTGCAGGAATAATCATCGTAAATTCTGGAATAGACATTACCAAAACGGCTTTAGAATTAGGAATAACGAATAAAGAACTCATCACAAAACTTAATAATTCTACCTTTCTTACTGAAAATGCTACTCAAATTGTGCATTCGTTTGATATGCTTGCCTTCAAAGATGCCAATTATTTTTCTGCTGATTCTGCTCTTTTTCCTTCTGCTACTTTTGGTGGAAATACGTTACGAACAACTGTTTTCTTTCTGCTTCTTATTGGTTTTGCGATTAAATTACCGATTGCACCTTTACATACGTGGTTACCGATTGCTCATGTAGAAGCCTCAACACCGATTTCGATGGTTTTGGCTGGCGTTCTTTTGAAAGTAGGAGGATATGGACTTTTGCGTTTACCGTTTTCTGTTTTTGAAGATGTAGCGATAGATTTTTCGTTTTGGATAGCTGCGTGGGGAGTTTTTTCGATGTTGTATGGAGCTTTTTTAGCATTGGGACAGACGCACCTCAAACGTATGATTGCTTATTCTTCGGTTTCTCACATGGGTTTTGTGCTTTTGGGTTTGGCTGCTATCAATGCAGAGGGAACAAATGGAGCAATGTATCAAATGCTTAGTCATGGACTTATTTCGCCTTTACTTTTCTTGTTGGTGGGAGTTCTTTATGAGCAAACTAATGATTTGACAATTACTTCTTATAGTGGACTTTTCCATAAAATGCCTCGTTATACGGCTTTTGTAGGAATTGCTTTTTTTGCAGGTTTGGGACTTCCTACTTTTTCTAGTTTTGTAGCCGAACTGACTGTTTTTTTAGGTGCTTTTTCGTCGGATTATATTCCGATTTGGTTATCTATTCTGGCTACCTTAACACTTATTTTTACAGCCAGTTATTTTCTTTGGACGTACAAAAGAATGTTTTTAGGCAATTTTTCACTCCATCAAACACTCAAAAACGTAGATTTACAAGACATTTCTACCTCTCAAAAAATCATTGCTATCATTTTGATTTTCTTTACTGTTCTTTTGGGTATTTTGCCGAATTTGGTTTTTTTGTGGGTTTAGGAAAGACTTGTAGAAAAAGAATTATAGCTTTTAAAAGGTAATTTTTAAAATATGGAAGATTATTATCTTAAACTTAAATAAGATTTATGACTTAATTAAATTACTTACTATTAATTTAACAATATGTGCATTAACAGCATTTCCTAAAGCTGAAAAGCTAGTCCCTGTATTTTCTGGAAGAATGATATTTTCTAAAGATTGTAAACGAGCTCCTTCTAATGGTGTTATATACCTTCGTTCCCACCCAAGTATAGGAATTTGTGTACTTACAGTAACCAATGAGGGAAAGAAATCAGTTTTCTTAATTCTTACTCCTGAACCTCTAAATTGTATTAAATATTTGGATAAATCTCTCTCTCCACCTTGTACATTCCATTCAAATTTTTGCCAACTAGAAATAGATAGTTTTTTAATTTTCTTTATTATTGGTTTGAGTTCTGTTTTATGCTTGTCATAAAAAGCTCTATTACTTCTTATATAATGTTTTTTCCAATTTGGAAACTCAACTTCATTTCCATTACTATCTTGTTGGTTTTTTTGAACATAACTGGGTAGATTTTTAAAAATTTCTTCTCTATTCATTCCCATCAAAGATTTTCCAAAATTACCCTTGTATTTTTGTAATTCTTCTGTTAAATATCTAAAAGGTATATTTTCTTCAAATGGATAAGTTGCTCCAAATTCCATACTCCATACAGGAAAACTAGGTAAATTTGCTTCTTTAGGAATAGATGCAATAAACTCTTGCCAAATATCTATAACTTTTGATTTTTCTTCTTCTAATAGAATTGCATTGTCAGGGTTAACATCTAAAAAAGGATGTATAGAACTATTCTTTTTTGTCTGTTTGGGCCATTCAAAATCATCTAGCTTATCTTTTGAGCCAATAATAAATAACCTTTCTCTATGTTGAGGAATTCCAAAAAAATGTGGAGATAATATCCTTTTATCTACATTATAACCTAAAATTTGAAGTTGCTCCTCCATATATTTCCAAGTATTGGAATTATTATGCTTCTCTACATTTCTTACGTTTTCTAGTATAAAATATTTTGGTTTGTGATAATCTAAAATCTCAATTATTTTATGAAATAATGACCCATTTTTTTCATCCTCTAATCCTTTTTGGCTACCTGCTTTAGAGAAAGGCTGACATGGAAAACCAGCACAAAGAATGTCAAAATTAGGTATAGCTTCTACTTCTATTTTGGTTATATCTCTATCAACTTTAATATTAAAATTTTCTTCATAGAGATTAGCTAGACTTATTTTTTTTTCACTAGCAAATACACAATCATGACCTAACTTTTCTAAAGCTACGTGAAACCCTCCTAATCCAGCAAATAAATCAATAAATCTCATTAGCCTAAAATTTCTGATAATCTTATATTACACCAAGTAATTAATTCCTTTCTTAGTTCTTCATCTATATGAAAGCCAACGATGTTGTTATACAATCTAGTTCTATCGAAGATAACTCCACCATCACTTGAGTATTCTATTAAGTCTTGATCTTCCATAATTATAGGAAGGGTAAATCCACGTAAAGGACAGACTGCAAAATCTATGTATCTACTCCAAGCTTTTATACTTAAACTATTTAGTTTTCCTTTCCAGTTTTGTCCAGCTGCACATTGTATCAAGAGTATAATCTGACTAGCACGGTTATCTCCAAATGATTTCCAAGCACACAAATCTAAATCTCTATCTTTGCGTTGAGAAGGAGGAAACTTTATAAAATACTCATTCATTTTTTTAGCCATTTCATCAGCTTTTTCTCCATCAGGAGAACCATAAATGACACAATCACCATTTATATAATTTTTTACAGCAATTTGGCTAATATACTCAAATAATTTTCCTGAGGTAGCAGCAGGAATTTCTGTATTTGGATTTCCTTCGAGTGCGAATATTAAACACGTTAGGTATTCTGGAATATCTTGCCATTTTATAATTGAAGAAACTAACTTTCCTTCTACTTTATAAGGTGATTTATCTATTCCATATCGTGCTACTCTTGTTTCTAATTCATTCCAAACACTATCTATAAAATCTTCATCAGGTTCACTACCTTGGCTAGACTCTAATCTAGATGATAACTCTGCTTTCGATAAAGAATCTTCCATGTAGGTAATGTACAATTCTACCCAATCGGCTACATAGTTTGTACTCTTAAACCGTGATATATCGTATTTAAACATTTTCTACATATTTTAATGCTCTGTTTACAAGTTCTTCTAGGTTTTCCAACTCTTCTTTGATGTTTTCAGAATCACTTTTGTGAATCAGGCCCATCGCAGATTCCATACTAGTATTTGCCTTTCTAATATACTTTTCAGCTAATTTTTCTACTCCTCCACTACGGTCGAAAGCTCCTATAAGATCACCTGTTGTTTTTAGATAATCCATGGCATCTTTACTCCTCAATATATCAGATAAGTAATTAGTTATATCACGAGACTCTTTTATAACTCTTCTATTATCTTTACCGTCTCCAAAAAGCCATAAAAATAGTTGTCTAAGGTGATCTAATTTTTCATTAGGAATTATTTCACTATCAAAATCAATTTTATCCCATCTTTTTTCTAAACCTATATAGTCTTTGGCAGAACCTTGACCAGTTGCAAGCATTAAAAAGGAAAAATTATCTTTAGCATCTCCAGTATCTATATTCTCAAACTCTTCTTCTATTTTTTCAATTAATTTATAACAAGCATATATCTTTCTCGCTGAATTGCCTGTATCTCCAACTGTTTTCTGAATTTCATCCATATCTAAGCCATGTTCTTCTTTAAGACTTGCAACATAACGAGCTTTTGCATAAGCATCCCATTTTTTAGTTCCAATGATATGTCTAGCTCCAATGTAAGCCAATACATCTTTTCGTTGTGGGTACACAATAACAGGAAGAATCTTTATATCTTCGGCTATTCCCTCTGCTGCATCTTCTATTAAAGGAAACTTCTTTTTTCCACCAGTTAAAAGAAGTTTTGCTGTAGAAAGTCTTCTGTTACCCTCTACAACTATAAAATGAGTTTTTGGATCTTCAATGAATTTTTTATAATCTTCATCATTATTTAATTCTTCATATTCTTTTCCTTCAAATTCTTTAGGTAGATTTTCAGGAATTACTACTAAAGGTTCAGCATCAAAATACCCATTTTCAAACATAGAAATAGCTATTTCCTCAAGACTGAAAAATTTGTATAATGCTTCTATAAGTTCAGATTCTTTTCTTCCTTGATATTCCCGAGGTAATCTAGGATTATTAGGATCTGGGTGTAGGTGTTCTATTTTTATATCTAATTGAGGTTTTTTTCTTCCTAAACCTCCACGAAGTATGCTCATAATAGTTGTTTTTTTAGGTTGCAAATATAATTAACATAAAGCAAAAAATCTAGCAATATTTAGTATCATCACTTAGTAATTTTTTATTTTATTGACTGACATTACGCAGGGTTAAAATTTGGAAAATTGATATTTTGTTGTAAGAGGTCGTTCTTCAGTTGCTGTACATATTGCCAAGCTGTTTTGAGTGATTCAATTAGTATTTGTTTCTTAAGAGCATAATGATTTTTCTTAGTTGCTATTTTGAGCGATTCTAATTTTACTTGTGCTATCATAGAACTAAATATATGATTAGCTTGTGAGCATTCCATTTTAGCAGGCATCTTCTCTAAAGCTGTATTTTGCTTCAAAGAACGATGCAAATCTTCACTAGACCATCTTTTTTGATAAGTTTGGTCTATCTGTTTTGCTTCTTGAAAAGTATCACTACTAATCAGATATTGTACCCCTGTAGAGCCATTTAGGTTGTGATAAACCTTTTTTATCAAATGAAGTACAAAAGGAACATCTTTTATACAAACTTGATAGACTCTATCTGGATCAAGCTCTGCTTGTGCTACTTGATGCCAAGCTTTAGATTTTTGACTTGCTTTACTGGTGTCGAAACTAATTTTACGATTGTCTTTTAAAGCACAAACAAAGTGTTTTTTTAGATGTGTAACTACGTGATTCATCAAATCAGCACTACTATACCACGTATCAAAAACGATATATTTACATTTGACTTTGTTTTGATGTACCAATACGCTCAATCTATCTTTTACTAATTGAAATTTACTTACACTAGCCTGTCTAACTTTGCGAGTAATAAACTTGCCTTCTTTTTTTTCAGTCTTTTCAACTAATTGATCTTTACGGACAAGTTCCCAAGCAACTGGAATTTTTACTTTTGTTGTATCAGCTAAATCATTCACATAAGTAAAAGTAACCAAATTGATACCCTTACAAGAAATACCTGTACTATGGTCAAAATGCCAACTAACAAGTTCATTTTCACTGCTATGAGGCTTATGAATGATGCTATCATCAACACTTATAACTCCCGAATCACTCTCTACTTGACGAATTACACGTTTGACGTGTTTCCAATAAAGATGCTGACTTAGTTCAGGTTGTGAAAGCATACGAGTTACTGAATCGTGGCTATAAGAATCATTTAAGACTTTAACCAAAACTAAAGCAGAAACTACAGTAGGACTACTCAATAGATAATCTGAATACAAATCCATTAAATGAGGAGATTTCATAGAAAATAGACGTTTTTTATGTAAAGTTACGACTGTATTTCTTTTAAAAAAAACAAATTTTTTGACTGCGTAATGTCAGTTATTGAAAATAATTTTTATTAAAAAGTTGTTGTTTTGTTCAATCAAGAAAAGCATTTTATCAAAAAATACCCCACAAAATATTTTTTGTCAATCAAATTTATAAGAATTAGTTCTAAACAAAAAATCAAATTCTCCCTCCCACTTTCCTATCTAAAAAAAAAATTACATATTGCATACGATTCTACTTCTGTTTACAAACAAAAAATAAAATAAAGAAATCTATGTCTAAAGTAAAATATGATTGGTTATTGGGAATATTCGTTTTGTGTTTTTCTTTGTATTCGTGTGGTGGAGCGTGTCCGAATGACGATGTAGATTATGATAATGTAAGTGATGTAATAGATAATTGTGTTTCTAGTGAGCCTGTCGAAAATTCGGATTTGATAGACCCTTGTACAGGTTGCAAAAGAGATACGCTCAAAATTACGTCTAGCAAAATTGATAACTTAAATGTCTATTTAGAGATTTCTGGAAGTATGAAAGGCTATATGCCGAAGCAAACAGGTAGAAGTACAGGTTTTCAGAAAGAAATGGCAAGTCTTTTTTCGTGGTTTGTAACGAGTGTAGAATCAAAATCTAAAAACTTTTATGGCATAAAAGACGACCAAACAACATTAGAATTTGAATCAAAAGACGATGTAGCCTCAAAAATTTCAAGAGCAGATTTTGATTTTGGAAAAACGACAACCCTTCCCGATTTAGTAGAAAAAATCATCAAAAAGAACAATCAAGAAGACGTTAGTATTATCGTTTCTGACTTTTTATATTCTCCTCCTAATGTTCTGAATTTGGAAGGAACGCTCAATGTTAGATTGCGAGAAATGTTTTTGAAACGTCCAGAAATGGCTCTTTCTGTTTATGCCTTCAAATCGGATTATTCAGGAAAATTTTATACAGTAAGTAATCAAGTTGTTGAAAATTGCTGTTCGGATAAACGTCCGTATTATGTTTGGGTGTTGGGAAAACAGTCTTTAGTAGAACAGATTGATAAACTGATTAGTGAAAAAGTAAAATTTTCGGAAGAGCTGCATATTGGCAAAGAATATGAAACTGTTCAAGGCGAAATATTAGCACAATCGGGCAGAAATCCAGAATCATTGTGGCAACGAAAATCAAATTGTACAAGCATTATTGCAGAAGCAAAATATATTTCTGAAGAAGAAAAATTAACTTATACTATCGGCTTGAATTTGAGCGAGTTACCCAAACAACATCAAGATTTAGATTACTTGAAAGCTAATTTATTAGTTCGTTCGTCAAACTCAAAGAGTAACATAACCAAAGTTTATACGTATAAAGAGTTTGAGCCAAAAGTGGCAAAAGAAGATGTTGTTCTTGCCAAAAAATATACGCATTTTGTAGAAATAGAAACCTATTCCGTAGATATTCCTTGTAAAACAAGTCTAAATTTAGAACTCAAAAACAGTTTGCCTACTTGGATAAACGATTGGAATACAGAATCTGACGAAACAGATGCAGAGCGAAATGAAAGAACGGTACTTCTCAAAAGAGTTATATCAGGAATTCAAGAAGCACACGATAATGAAACGTTGTTTTCTTATCCGTATATTATTACTGCAAGTGCTTTGTAAATACCGTAACTGATTGGCGAGTGATTTATATGATTTTTATGATGAAATCAGGATAAATACAATAAAGTTTAATTCTGACTGTATTATCATATTAATCATAAAAAATCACTCGCTAATTAAAAATATTTTAAAAGAAATTACATTCGTAATTCGTAATTTTTAATTCGTAATTGATTTTCCCATGAGAGATTTTTTGATGTTTATTTATGAGAAGTTTTTGAGAAGTGTCGCTCAAATTCCATCTAATACAGTTGCTACTTGGCGAAACGATGTTTTTCCTCTTACGCTTTGGCTTCTTTTGGCAATTACTATTGTGATGGCTATTCTTTTCTATTTCTTTTACAATCGTTTGTATTCTTCTTACAATAGTTTTGGTGGTTGGTTCAGAACATTTTTACTCAATGGTTTCTTGACTGGAATAGTTGCTTTTATTATTGCTTACGCAGCTTTTTCTAAAGCCTTCAAACCAGTTTTGACGCTTTCACTTTGGTATGCTGTCATCAATTTATTGTATGGTTTTCTTTTGTTTTTTGTGCTTTCACTTATTTTCAAATGGTTTTCTACTAATGGAAGAAAGACACCTTTTTAGGGTTTAGTTTGGTTTGAGTAAGTCGCTCGTGAGGACACGAGCAACGGTTAATTGAATACTTTACAAAAAAATATAGATATTAGCTACAAAAGAATTTTGATTTTTTACTCCTTTAGGAGTTGAATATTGGTAGAAATCTATAAAGTTATCTTTCATTTACTCCGTAGGAGTTTTATATTGGAAATTTCGTTTAAAATTAAAAATGCTATCAATATATAGTTCCTAACGGAACAGAATAATTGTACAAAAGTAAAAAAAATATATCCGTTGCTCGTGTCTTCACGAACGACACAAAAAAATAAAAAATGAGCAGCAAAAACAATCTTTTTATATTCGGAATTGGTGGAACAGGAACACGAGTAGTCAAATCCTTGATTATGCTTCTTTCGGCAGGCGTAAAAATAAATGCTGAAAAAGTAATTCCTATTCTGATTGACCCACACGAAACAAGCGACGAATACAGAAAAGTAAAAATGATGTTGGAACAATATGAAAAAAACTTCCAACACGCCAAAACGACAAATGCTTCGTTTTTCTCTACCGAAATATTACCGTTAGGAAAACTGCATAGCGAAACCATAAACGACACCGAAAAAATAGATAATTCTTTTGGTCTAAATTTTAGTAAATACGCCAAAAATACCTTTGAGGAATTTATCGGTTACAACAAAGATATGTCTAATCAAGATCAAAGTTTTGTATCAATGTTTTTTTCTGAAAAAGACCGAAAAAGTGAAATGGCTGTCGGTTTTAGAGGAAATCCAAGTATGGGAAGTGTGATTTTGAATAAGCTAGAAGATTCAGAAGAATTTAAGTTTTTCAAACGTGTTTTTAATACAGGAGATAAGATTTTTTTGGTCAGTTCTATTTTTGGTGGAACGGGTGCATCTGGTTTTCCTTTGCTTCTCAAAAATCTACAAAGTGCTGGCGATAATATTCAGAAGGCTGTAAAAGGTGCTGTTAGTGTAATGCCTTACTTTAAGCTCAATGAAAATAAGGATAGTTTCATTGATTCAAATTCTTTTATTACCAAAACAAAGGCAGCTTTATCCTTTTATGAAAATCAATTAAAGGGAATTGATGAGTTGTATTACATTGCAGATAGTCAGCTTGCGATGCACAACAACGATGAAAAAACACAAGAAAATGCAGCGCATTTAGTAGAAATGGTGGCAGCAATGGGAATTATAAATTTTTCGTCTTTATCAAAAGGTTATGATACAAATGTAGCTTCTACAAAAAGAGAAGGTAATTTTCATGAATTTGCTGTCGAAATAGATAACAAAGAACTCTCTTTATACAATCTTGATGAAGAAACACTCCGAATTATTCATAAGCCAATCATAAAATTCTTGTTTCTGACTTATGTGTATAACAATTTGGGTAGAAATGCAGATTCTCAACCGTGGTTTAAGGAAACATTGGGAAGTGAACACGAGGACGGTTTTAAGAAAGGAAATGGAGAGTTCGAACCGTTAGTGAAATTTTTGATAGATTATAATGCGTGGCTTAGAGAGTTAGGTGTAAAGGAAAGAAAATTTCTACCTTTTAATGTAGATACAGATATGAATGAGTGGATAGTTGACCATGGAAAAATTGTCAAGAAAAGTTTTGCTACCAAATTATTCAATACTCGCCTTTCCGATGATAGAATAAATGTAATTATGAATGATGAAGTAAGAAATCTAAAAACTGACCGAAAAGGATTTGAAAAAATGTTGGAATTAATGGATAGAGCAACTGATTCTATTTATACGAAATATTTTAAAATCTAATTTCAAACTATTGACAGCCTTCTGAAAGGACTGTCAAAGTTTTAAAGATATAAGAAAACTAAAAAAACTTTGTCAGTAGTTTTTTGGTAATCCAAAATAACTCTGACAATAGTTTATAAAAATACCATTATGGCACAACCTCAAAACAGCAGTCGTCATTTACTTACCTTACGCAAAGAAAGAAGTACCGACAAAAAAGGCTGGCATACTACTGAAATTTATAATTCTTCACGAATAGAAGAAATAGACGACCCTAATGGCTCAAAAGTAGCCATTCCACCGAGTTCAATTCCTACTCCTTTTGCACAAATGCACCTCTACGATATTGCTTTTAAAATGGTAAATCGTTTGGGACATGAAGGAAGCACCATATATCATCAACTGGTTTCGGAATGTCTTGATGCCATAGATTTAATTTATAATCTTAGAGAACATTTACAAGCCGATAAAAACGGACATTTTTCTCTTGTAGAATGGAATTTGGATGAAAGAATAAAGGTTTTGAAAAATTCTGACAATGAGGGACATCAGGCTTTTAGGAAAAACAATAGAACTCTTTACTGGTCAGCTTTCACCTTTTGCAAAAGACAATCAAGAAGAGCGCAAAACACCTAGTTTTTATATTCTAACGTATGATTCTACGCCAATTATTGCTACTTCTCCTCTTACTTTTGCCTTCGTTTCCAAAACAGCCGAAGCAGAAGAAAAACATTTTTTAGACTTAATTAGTCCTATCAAAACGCTAGATGGCAGAGCGATGTTTACAGGAGTAAAGCCTTTACATCAGCGTCCAATGGAGTTTCAAACTTATGTTCATCGTCTGTTTTATTTGAATAAAGGTCTTCTCAATCAGATGGACAACGTACACGAGTACATGCGTATTCAACGAGAAAAATTCCACAACACAAAAGGCGATGAGATAAAAGATATTTACGACGAAAACTCTAAAATGGGAGCTTTCGAAATGGATTATAAAGATGTTGTAATCAATGGAAAAACGCCACGCATAGAAAGAGTTGCATGGAAAAGTTGTGCGCCAATTATTACAGATGGCGATTTGGATAGTAGTTATTTAATTAAACCAAGCCTTTCGAAAGAAAAAACGGCTCGTTTAGAAATTGGAGAGGGAAGTAATGTAAAAAAAGTATTGCCTTTAGTTTTGCAAGAAGGATTTGATAATCCAAATTTTACCTACTTTAAAGGAAAAGCGTGGAACAACAAAACGAAAGTAGAGTTTTCATTACCAAAAAATAGTTGGGAAGATAGAAATTTGCCACAAATAGGTTATAATTATCCCTATTTGGTAACGACAGATTTGTTAGCAGAAGATTTGATTCGAATGCCTTATCTTATCAATCCTGATGCTTTTGTTGTTCCAGAAAATCATATTCACGCTCAAAGTGTAGATTTTCTTTTGCCTGTAACGGATTTGTATTTCAAGTTTTTTGATGAAGAAACGCTCATTCAAAATCTAGCTATTGAAGAAGTAGATTCCGAACAAGGAAATATAAAAGTGAGTTTGAAAGTTCCGATAAAAGGAAATGCAAACAGTAATAATAGTTCAAATTCTGCTGCCTTCATTACCTTTACTCGTTTCTATGATTATGGAAATCCAAGAAATCAGAATAATGGAAAAATAATTAATTTGGTAGATGATGGAAAAGACGAAACAATGGACGATATTCCGTCGCCTTTTTCTATCTCTATTTATCCTTTTGTACGTACTGGCGATGCAGAGTACGATACGATGTATAAAATAATGCTGCTTTCTTCGCAGCTTGACAATGTAGAGGAATATGATTTGTTGGCGTACAATGAAGAAAATGCCATTTCAACAAGTGATAGTGCGATAGAAAAAATAAGTAGATTCGAACGAAAAGTAGAAGGTTCTCATCTTTCTGTTTATTCGGTTTCAGGAACTTGTTTTGATGCCTTAGAAATAATTACTCCCTATCAAGGCAAAACAGGCGAAAAAGCAAGAGGTTGGATTGTACCACGTTGGAAAAAACCACCCCATAGAGGAACAAATCCAAAACCATTTACGGTAGCCGTAGATTTTGGAACAACAAATACATTTGTAGCTTTTACAGATGATGATGCGATGTCAGCAGGAAAAATTAAAACCTATCCATTTTTTATAGGAGAAGAAGACATGCAAGCCGTTACGCTCAACAAGCCAACAGCAGACAAAAAGCATGTGATGCTGGAAAGATATAGTTTTGATGATAATGCAATTGGACTTGCGACGACGTTTTTTCAAGATAGAATGTTTATGCCAAATCTGATTGGAAATCCTCCTGCACAAGAAGCATTGTACCAAAACTGGCGAAATGCTTTTCCTATCCGAACAGCTCTTATTCATTCTAATGATGTAAAATTTGATGTTTTGCTTAATTCATCTATCGGATTTTTATACGAAAAAGACAATTTAGACATCGCAAGACATGGACAAGAAGTAACGACAAATTTAAAATGGTCTGCTGAAAACTCAAAACTGGTAGAAGTATTTATTGAACAGATACTTTACATGATTCGCAACAAAGTAATTTTGAATGGTGGCGACTTGTCAAGAACTCGTTTAGTTTGGTTTAAGCCGTTGAGTTTGCCAAAAACATTGACTGATAAATTGACTAGAGTTTGGAATGAAAACAGTAGAAAAATTTTAGGTAAAAATGTTACTATTCGTTTAGTAAATGAGTCGGAAGCACCTTATTTTTATTATCGTGCAACGGGTAAAATAGACAAAAGTAGTTCTGTCGTTTCAATAGATATTGGTGGAGGTTCTACTGATATTGCACTCGTTTCAAATGGTGGAAAAAAACGTTTGGCAACTTCTGCATTTTTTGGAGCAAACACACTTTGGGAAGGAAGAGATAGCAAAGATTCCAATCAAACAACAGAAGGAGGAATTGTAGCAAAATATCGTCCGTGGTTTAAAGAGCGAATTTCTCTTACCAAAAAAGGAATTAGTCAGGCAGCAGGTTCACGTATAGAAATGATTTTTAATGAAATTATGGATAGTGGACGTTTTGATTCTGGCGACAAATCTAGTTTTATGTTTTCAGCCGAACACATTGATTTTGCCGAAAAATTGAGCGAAGATAAAGATATGTTACTTCTTTTCTTGTTGCATTATGCAGCTTGTATTTATCATGCCGTTCAGCTTTTGGCGATTAGTGGAATGCCTTATCCAAAAGATTTTTGTTTTAGTGGAACAGGTTCAAAATACCTAAATCTTTTAGACCATAGCGAAGACAAAAACGGTTTACAAAAATTTACTGAAATTTTTGCTCAAAAAACGTACGAGAAATACAGAGAATTAGGAATTACTACCAAACCAAAAACAGAAAATAATCTTGATGCAGAAGAAGACGAAGAAGAAAATGTCTTTGCAGGTTTCGAAGGTTTTGAGGAGTTAGAAGGAGGATTGCCAAGTTCTGATTCAGAAGAAACAGGCGAAATTGGAGGAACTATTAATCTTCATATGACCAAAGAACCAAAAGAAGCGACAAGTTTTGGAGGAATTTATAGCTTTTCGGACGACTACAAAGAATTAGGATTAGGACAAAATATTAATACTGTATTTTTGGGAGAAATTGATGCGACACCAGACGAATTATTACCTCAAAAAAATCTAACTTATGAGGAATTGATAGACGAAAACGGCAAACCAACCAAAGAAGGAAATCAGATGGCAATTAGAGTAAGTAAAAATTTAGACCAATTTTTAGAACTCTTCTTAGATATGAACAAAAACCCTCAAACTCGTTTTGAAGATTTTAATATTGAAACCAATTTGGCAGCTTTCGAACAAGGTTTTAAAGCCATTAAGTCAAAAGAACTCGCCAAAGGAATGATATATGAGCGCAGTAATGCTTCTGGTGGTTATACGCCTGTGCGTGAGTCGTTTTTCTTTTATCCTTTGCGTATCATTATCAGAGATTTGGCTCTTGCAATGGCGAAAAATAAAACGGTAAATTATAAAATTTATAGAATAAAAACTCTGCAATAGTTGACTTCGTTTTTAACTATTGAGCCTGTGAAAGGATTCAAAGTTAAACTACAAAACAAAAATTTCCATGAAATCCTTTTACATTTTTTTATCTCTAATTTTCATTCTTTTTTTAAGAAATGAAACTGCATTTGCTCAAAACCAAGAATCAAACGAAAAAGTAGTTCATAAAGCTATCGATAAGATGAATTATGAATTTGCTATTGCTGTTTTGAAGAGAATAAATGAAATTGATAATACTGTAAAATTTGCAGAAAATAAGGAAGTAAAAGACACTACTTTCAGTAAAGTAGCAAAGCTAAAACCGACTATTCAAGCAAAATCTTTGGATAGAATATTTAGTAAAGAAAAAATGAGTGATGGTGTAGCAGGTTATATTTATGATATTGATTTTATCAAATTAAGTTCAAAAAGCTATCCTACTGACAACTTGCCTTCGACTATCAATTCTTTAGATAAAATTGTAAATAAAGTAGTAGCAAGAACAAATGATTTTGGAGATAAACAAAGCAAGTTCAAACTTACACCAAAACAACTTAGTGATTTAAAATTAAAATTAGCTAAAATTAAAAACTCTGCTGTAAGTAGTCTTAGTTCAAATGAAAAAATAGATTTACCAAAAGAAGAAAAAATAGATTCTATCAAACAAGATTCTACAACTAAACAAGATATAGAAGTAAAAACAGAAAAAACTCAAACAGATTCTTCCAAGATTATTTATTACAAAATTAATCAAGATGAAGAAAAAGAGCTTACTGGAATAGACGAAACAACAGAAGATGGAAGACCTACTTATAAGTTTGGTTTAGATATAAATAAGAATGATTCTGTTCAATTTCGTGTAAAAGGAAACTCTGATTTAGACACAGCTTTTCTAGTAGCGAGCGCAAATAATTCACTTATTTTAGAAGGAAATCAAGAGCGTTATATTATTGATTTGAATATTGCAACAACACAAGAAGAAAATTATATGATATTGATTATACTTGGCGTAATTGCCGTTTCGGTTATTGGTTTTGTGATGTATAAGCAATATGAAAAAAATAAGCCTATTACACCAAAAGAAATTAAAAAAAATGTCGTAAAAAAAGACCCTTTGAGTAGAGATAATGTTGCTACAAAAGTAGTTTCTCCAATTACTCAAAATGTACAAAACACAAATAACAAGGAACGAGAAACTATACTTATTCAGAATCAAATTCAAGAAGAAAAGAATAGATTAACGGCTATTCTGACTAATTCTAAACTATCTGACGAGCAGAAATTAAAGGAAGCTAGAAGTAAAAATATAACTTCAGAAGTAGCCAATAATTCGGAAATAAAAGAACTCATCAGAGTGATAGAAGAATTATCAACTAAAATTAAAGTAGAAAATACAGAAAAAGAACCAGTAGAAAATGTGGATAACAAAGAAAATAAAATAGTTCAGAAAGTAGCCACTCCACCAAAAAACACAAAGAATTATCACGAACCTTTGTATGTTGCTTTGTCAGATATTGGAGAAAATGGAATAAAATCGGAACGCAAAAAAGGAATGAGCAACACTATTTTTGTAATTCGTCCGTATAGCGAGGGAGAAAACGAACCCAAGAAAGCAGATTTCACATTACATTCAGACATAAAAGATATGGCTTTTGAGTCTATTTTTCGTTCTATTGAAAAGCTAGACCATCTTATGGAGCATACAACTTTTACTGATACAGCTAGAAAAATTACGCAAGAAGAAAAAGGAGAATTGATAAAAGAAGATGATGTGTGGAAAGTGAAAAATCGTTTGAAAGTGAAGTTTTCGTAAATAGATAAAAATTCCTCAACGACGGCTTTATGCCTCGTTGACGGTTTCAGAAAGTTATTCTATAAAAATACTCAAAAAAGAAAAACCTCATGGACGATAACGAAATCGCAAAATTTAAAGAACAATTACGCCTTCGCAAATTAGGTGTAGCGATGTACGAATTACAAACTACTTTAGGACAAAAGATAAGTGCAGAAGAAAAAATACAGAGAGCAAACAAGTATTATAAAACACTTGATAAGGGAATAAAACATGAAGGAGCTATTCTCAATCTGATGTACAGAATTACAGGCGAAAAAATAGAAATAGAAGAATATACTCCTCCTGTTCATCAACAACCTATTCCGATTCGAAAAAACCAAGCTGCTTTAAATCAGAAATTACAGAATCAGAATATAGAGAAGAGTAAAATAGAAGAAATAACGCAACCACAAGTTCAGATACAAGAAACAAAGCCAATTCAAACAGCTACATTTCCAACTAAAAGCTATCTTTCAATAAGTGATATTGAAGAAAATGATGAAGATAAATTTTTTAAAAAAGGAAGAAATAAGTCTGTTAGTAATAGTATTTTTCTCATTAATCAGATTTCCGATACCGAAGCAACACTAGAAACGTATAAGGAAATGAAGACAAATTTTTTCAACTCTTTTTACCGTTCTCTATCTGGTTTTGTTTTTGCCTTTGAAGTTATTGGTTCTCCATCTTTTGAAGATAATGCCGTTGAAACGGTAGAAAAAGGAATACTAATAAAAGAAGGAGATTATTGGAAAATAAAACAAAAAGCTAAAATAAAATTTAAGAAAGAAGAAGAGTAATGTTTGATAGACCCACAAGAAAGAACACCAAAAAATACAGGAAGAGTTGATAACAGAACAGAAAATACAGTTTCAGAAGGTTCTACAAAACAATATTTGTATGTAATAATCGGAATTGTAGGGATTATTTTTTTAGTGATAGGAGGAATATTTATCTTTAATTTAGGCAAATTATCAAACTCAAACACTAGCTCAAAACCCTATTCTAGTTCAGAAAATGAAACAGTAATTTTAGGGAATACGATTCCTTCTGCTACCAAAATTAAAGAAATTCCTTTTCAAGAATTAGTAGGAGAATATACAGGTAACATAAACAACGAAATTATAACAGTAAAGATATTTTTAGAGGGAGCAAACGAACGGTATAGTTATTCGAAAAACAAACGCCTCACCTATATGCTTTCTTATTTTGGAGCAACCAATGAACTTAATTTTCATAGACCAAAAGAAGGACTAGCAGAATTTAGAGCTTTCAAAGAAGGAAATATGATTGTTTTGCGTTCTGCGAAAGTTGAATTACGAAAAATAAACCAACTCAAATTAAATTTTCAAAAAAGTTTCATGCAACCTCAAAACCTGTTCAATCAAAGAACTCAGAGCCATCGTTATAAACCACAAAATCAGCACGTTTTAGCTTTTCTTCTTCTGGTAATTGCTTTGAAATAATAGCTTTTACTTGCTCTTCAGTTCGGTGGGAATCTCTTTGCAAAACTCTTTTTATGCGCTCTTCCAAAGGTGCATGAACTACTATAATGGCATCTAAAACTTTATAGGAATCTGACTCAAACATCAACGCTGCTTCTTTCAAAAGATACGGACTTTTTGTAGCATTTTCGTTGTACCAATGCTGATAATCCCTTCCTACGGCTGGGTGAACGATAGAATTAAGGATTTCTACTTTCTCATTATTTTCTTGATTTGAAAAAACTGTTTTTACTAAAAAATCTCTATTAATTTCGTTTTCGCTTAAATAAACTTCTTCTCCAAAGGCTTTTTTGAGTTCTTGTTTCAAGATTTTATCGGTTATCATAACCATTTTTGCACGACTATCAGCATCATAAACGGCTATTCCTAGCGTTTCAAAGATTTTACAAACCGTACTTTTTCCTGTTCCTATTCCTCCTGTTATGCCTAATTGAAGGATTTTGTTTTTTTTAGTGATTTGCTTTTTCATAATGAGAACTACTCGAACTTATTGGTTAATGATTTTTATGATCTATATGAAGAATGAAGATAAATGAAAATGCTTTTTAATGATTTTTTTAAATGTTGATAGTATTTGAAAATACAGATAAATACGTTTTTTTTGATAATTGATTACAAAAAAATTAAATTAATTAATCATAAACTAGCTATTTTCATTCGTATTTATCTTCATTCATCTTAAAAATCATATAGATCATTTACCAATAAGTTACGGTATTTTACTTTCCATACTCTTTCAACGTTTTAGAAACAGCAGTAAAAGAAAGTCCCCAATTCGATTCTGTACTAATCATAATCGTTTCTACCATTGGTTCTACGATCGGTTTGCTACTCCTCCATTCCAAAATAAAATTTGCACCCACTCCTCCTCTATCATCATAAAGGGCAATAACGTGATTTTTGGTTTCCAAGCTATTTACTTTTATAGGTAATTCTGCTGCCTTTATTTCCTTCAAAATATTTCCCTCTGTATCGTAATATTCCAAACGAGTAATATAAAATTCGCCATCAAGGTTTACATTTCTTATGCTCAAGGTAGAAGAAAGTCGTTCTGTTCTATGGTGTCCAATACTATAAATTTCAGAATAAACAGGCACATACAAAAGCTGTCCAAAGGCTAAAGAATCTTTTAGTTCTTGTGGAGGAAAAGTATTTGAACTAAGCGAATTTTTGTCTTTTATATTGGTAAGTTTTATCAAACTCTTAGAGTTTAATTCTTTAATATAATTCAAATCTTCTTCTGTATAATTCGTTTCCGAACTAGATTGAGAAATAAAATCCTTAGAACCGTGTTCGCAAGAAGAAAGTAAAAATAAGTTTCCAAACCCAATAAAAAGTAAAATAAGGATAGAGAGAAATGATGAATTTTGTTTACGCATGTTTTATAAAAAAAGTGGTTTAGAATTCAATTAATCACTAATAATTCACAGCTAATCACTATTTACTCTTCAATCAGTTCTTCCTTAATTCTTGAAATTAAAGAATATACTTCTCTTTGAGGTAAATGATAGTATTGTAAAGCCTGTGTAAAAAGTTCTAAATTAGTTTCCAATTCATCTGTTACGACAATATCTGCTCCTGCTTTTTCAATGGCTGCAACATCTTTTGCTTTTTTGTTTCGTACTAAAACAGCTATTTCCGAATTGAGGTATTTTATTTTATGCGTAATCACTTTTGTAATCTCCACATCAGTCAGAGTAATTACGACAATACGAGCTTTATCAAAATGAACTTGATGCTGCACTTCTTCATTCATTGCATCGCCAAACAAAATATTATTTCTGTACAAACTATCTTTCTTCACCTTTTTAGGGTCAGTTTCGATAACGATAAAAGGAATATTTGAAAGTCTAGCAGCCTTTGCAATTGATTTTCCATTATAACCAAAACCTATTATTACCATGTGGTCTTCTAAGTTTTTATTTTTAAATTCTTGCAGAAATTCAGGTAATTTTACTCTTTTTGTAGCCCAACTATCTATTACTTTTGGCTTTGGTAATTTATAAATCAAGAAATGAGCGATATGCTTAGAATTTAGTATCAAAATAGGTGCAATTGCCATTGATAAAACAGAAGTAGAAAGAAAATACTGATAAAGTTCGATAGGCATAAGTCCGATATCAGTACCTGATTTGGCAAGTATAAAAGCAAATTCTCCTATTTGACAAATTGAGACGCCAACCATAATAGCAGTTTTTGCAGTTACTTTTAATGCCTTTACAGCCCAAAAAGCTAGAAATGCCTGAACAACTACACTCATTAGAGTAAGTAAAAGAATTTCGACAAGGTTTTGCCAAAAAAAATTCACATCTAAAAGCATTCCAATGGAAATAAAGAAAATACTTGTAAAAATCTCTTTAAAAGGCAAAATATAACTTGTCGCATCGTGAGAATAATCCGATTCTGACATGACCAGTCCAGCCAAAAATGCTCCTAAAGCAAGAGAAAGACCCGCTAAAGAAGTAAGGTAAGCTACCGAAAAACAAATTACTACAATTGTAGAAATAAATAATTCCTTGCTCTTTGTCATTACTATCATATTAAGAAATGGCTTCAAAACAAACTTTGAGACCAAAATCAAAAGAGCAAGTACAGCAGCCGTCTTGACAATCATTAAAAAGACTTCTTGTACCACATTATCAGCTAATCCTGCCAAGATAGGCATCATAAGCATCATCGGAACAACAGCAATATCTTGGAAAATAAGAATAGCAAGAATAATCTGCCCGTGAGGACTTCCCATTTCGCCACGCATTTGCAGTAATTTCAAAACAATTGCTGTACTACTTAGCGTAGAAAGAAAACCGTAAAAGATAGCAATCGGCAAATAATCAATCGTTCCATAATAAGTAATAAAAGCAAAAACAACTGTAGTAAGAATAAGCTGAAGCGAACCAGCTACAAAAACTGCTTTTCTAATACGCATCAAATTGGGAAGCGAAAACTCCATTCCGATGGTAAAAAGGAGTAAAATAACTCCAATTTCTGCCAAAATATCAATATGTTCTTGGCTCGTTACAAGTTTCAAAACATAAGGACCTGCAATTACACCTGTTAGCAAAAAACCAACAATACTAGGCAAACGCATTTTATGTAAAATCAAAATAACAGGAATAGCAAGAGCTAAAATAACAACTACATCTGTTAGAATAGGGGGTATATTAAGGAGCATTTAGTAAAATTTATGAAACAAGAATAAGGATAGGTGTTATAATATAGATATAAGCAGCAGGTAGTATAAAAACGTTCTTTAAAGATAATAAATTATAGGAGACTACGAAATAAGAACCAATTATAATAAAAACACAAAATATTAATTTTTGTTAATTTTAACTTTTTTGTAAAATTAAAAGGTAGTGTAGTAAAATTGTGTTTGTTGTTTTTTGACTTGATAAATCAAGCCTCTACATTGTTTAAATGTAGCACCCGAAGAGCAGCGAAGCTAATTTGATTTATCAAATTGACTTTTTTGGTGTGAAGCACAATTTTTACTACACAACCAAATAAAAAAGGCTAGTAAAATGAATTACTAGCCTTTTAGTTGCAGTTATATGAGTTAAATTTTCTATTTGTGGACCATATTGGATTCAAACCAATGACCCCTACCTTGTCGAGGTAGTGCTCTAAACCAACTGAGCTAATAGTCCCTTTTTCTTTATTAATAACAAAACTCTACCACTATTCCTGTCCTTACAAACCACCTACAAAAATAAAGAGTGTTAATTATCTGCAAATATACATAGATACCCCGTAACTTTGCAAACACTTCGACTACTTATTTTCTTAAAATCAGAATAATTAATTTACTAGTCTTTTTACTAGCTGACTAATAAGTAGTTATCATTTTTTAGTTTCCATCAAATCTGCTACAAAAACCTAGTTCATAAAATTAAATTAGGTGAAATTATAAGTTTATGAAAAATAAAGTTTTACTCTCTCTTGCTGCTGCAATTATTCTTTTGGGTGGAGGCTATGGTCTTTACGAGCTTTTTGGAAGTATGCAAAAAGACCCACCAAAACGTATTGCCAAACCACAAAAAATGTCTGTCAATATTCAGGAGGCAAATCCTTCTACTATTGAAGCCGAAATAATTACGTTTGGTAGAGTAGAATCCGAGCAGCCTGTCAATATTGTAGCCGAAGTTTCTGGCAAAATTCGTGAAAACGTACATCTTCAAGTAGGGCAATCGGTCAGAAAAGGACAAGTTTTGTTTACGCTCGGAAAGGAAACCTTCGAATTAGGGTTACAAGCTCAAAAAAGTAGTTTTATGAGAGAAGTAGCAATGATTCTGCCTGATATGAAAATTGATTATCCAAATCGGTATCAGGCGTGGAGTACTTATTTTGCTAGTCTAGAAGTAGAAAAATCATTACCCAAGCTTCCAAGCTACGAATCAGAAAAAGAAAAAACATTTCTGGCTACAAAAGGAATACTGACGAGTTATTACAACATCAAATCACAAGAATCTACCTTAGACAAATACGTAGTTACTGCTCCTTTTTCAGGTTCAATTAGTGAGGTATATCTACAAAACGGTTCGGTTTCGCCTCCTAATGGAAAGGTTTTGCGTTTGGTTCAGAATAGTCAGTTAGAACTCAAAGTTCCTGTTGATACAAAAGATGTTCATTGGCTTAAAGAGGGAACAAGCGTAGAGGTAGCGACAGAAGATGAGACTCAGCAATGGACAGGTAAAATTGCACGAATTGGTGATGTTGTCAATCCCACAACACAATCTTTAGATGTGTATGTAAAAATTCAGAATGGCAAAAATCCAATTTATGCAGGAATGTATTTGCGTGCAACGATGCAAGGAGGGACAATTCAGGATGCCATCGAAATACCAAGAAGAGCTGTTTTTAATGATAATGAAATCTATACGGTAAAAGATGATTCTGTTTTGAATTTACAAACTATTCAAATCAAGAAATCAAATAAAGAAACACTAATTGTTTCTGGAGTAAAACAAGGAGAGAAAGTAGTAACCGAACCATTGATAAATGCTTACAATGAAATGATTGTAAAAGTTTTGGTAAGCGAAGAAGAGAAAGAAAACCAAGAAAAAACAATATCGGCTAATTAAATCTTAAATCCCAAAGGTCTTCAGCGACCCTTAGGATTTTAACTAAAATACTATGAAAAATCTTATAGAATACTTCGTAAAATACCCAATTTGGGCAAATGCCATCATCTTTACGATGGTAATCTTTGGAGCATTGTCGTATGGTTGGGTAATGAAGCGTTCCTTTTTTCCTGAAATCGAACCTACTACTATTTCAGTGGGAGTAGTTTTGCCAGGTGCTTCGCCTGAGGAAATGGAGGAAGGAATTACCATCAAAATTGAAGAAGCCTTAAAAGGAATTGAAGGAATAAAAGAAATTACTTCTACTTCTGCTGAAAATAATGCAAATATTATTGTCCAATTAGAGCGTGGAGTTGATGCAGACGAAGCACTAGCAGAAGTAAAAAATGCAGTGGATAGAATAAATTCATTCCCAACCAATGCAGAAAGACCTTTAGTTTTCAAAGCAAAGCCGAGAAGCCGAACTATGTATTTAGGTTTGAGGGCAAGAGAGGGAAAGGAACTAGACTTGTTTCTGCTCAAAAAATACGCTGAACAAATCGAAGATGAGATGTTGGCATCAGGAACTATTTCACAAGTTAATATAAATGGTTATCCAGAAATAGAAATTTCAATTGAAGTTCCAGAAGCTACACTTTTGCGTTATGGATTGCGTTTTGAGCAGATTGCTACGGCTGTGCGTCAGAATAATCGTGATATTTCGGCAGGAGCAATCAAATCAAAAGATGAAGAAATTTTAATTCGTTCAAGAGCAAAGGAAAAAATAGCTGAAAAAATAGGAAATATCATTCTTCGTGCAAATGCAGATGGAAGCGACCTTCGTTTGAGAGATATTGCTACCATAAAACAACAGTTTGCAGACGTACCAAATGCCTTACATATTAATGGAGAAAAAGCGGTTTCATTAGAAATTACGAAGCTGAAAGAGGAGGATTTGGAAGAAATTTCAATTTATGCTAACAAATATGTAGAAGAATTTAATAAAAAACATTCTGATGTTGAATTAGTCGTTTCCTTTGATTTCTTTGATTTGTTATCTCAACGCCTTCAAATGCTTATCGAAAATGGCATTGTTGGACTTGTTTTGGTTCTGATTTGTTTGGGTCTTTTTCTTAGTCTTCGCCTTTCTCTTGTGGGTGGCTTTAGGTATTCCGATTTCCTTTGCTGGAATGTTTATTATTGCTGCACTAATGGGAATTACGATTAATATGATTTCTCTTTTTGGGATGATACTCGTGGTTGGTATTTTGGTAGATGATGGTATTGTAATTGGAGAAAATATCTTCACGCATTTTGAGATGGGCAAATCGCCTATAAGAGCAACTGTTGATGGAGCCTATGAGGTTTTGCCTTCTGTTTTTACGTCCGTTTTGACTACAATTGTTGCTTTTATGCCAATTGCAATTGGTATTGAAGGCTTTGATTTTCTACAAGAGATGGGACTTATCGTAGTTATTTGTTTGGCTGTTTCTCTGATTGAAGCGTTTTTTGTTTTGCCTTCGCATCTTACCCACAAGGATATGGCAGACACAAAAAGTGAAGGGAAATGGAGAGAAAATCTAAATAAAGGAATTGAATTTTTGCGTCATAAGGTGTATGGAAAAGCACTTGTTCATGTTTTGCGTTTTCGATATATTTACATTTTCGTGCCTTTTGTTTTTGTAATGATGGTTTTGGGAATGGTAAATGGACAGCTTATCAAGGTTGTGTTTTTCCCTAATATTCCTTTTGATAGCTTTGATGCTAGTATTGCCTTTAAAGCAGGAACGCCAAAAGAAAAAGTTATTTCTTACCTAGAGCGTTTCGAAAAAGCAACTTGGGCAGTAAACGACGAACTCAAAAAAGAATATAACGATGAGAAGGATTTTATCAATTTTACGTTTAGAAATTTAGGTAGAACATCTGATGGAAGTGAAAACGGTTCGCATGCAGGACACGTTTCCATTTCGCTTTTAGATATGGACGATAGAGAAATTACCAGTAATGAAATTTCAGATAGAGTAAAAGAAAAAATAGGCAAAATACCAGAAGCAGAAACCTATACTGTTGCAGGTAGAAATCGTTTTGGAAAACCTATTTCCGTTCGTTTATTATCCAAAAATAATGAGGCATTAGAACAAGCTACTCAAGAACTCAAAAGAGAGTTGGAAAACTATGAAGGCTTGAAAGAAATTACGGATAATCAGCGAGTAGGAAGGCGAGAATTACAATTAGAACTCAAACCAAAAGCCTATTTTTTAGGACTTACACACGCTGATATTACAGGTCAGATTAGACAAGGATTTTTTGGAGAAGAAATTCAACGCCTTCAAAAAGGAACTGACGAGGTACGTGTTTGGGTACGTTATCCAGAAGAAAGTCGTGAGACGCTAGGGCAACTCGAAACAATGCGTATAAAAATGGCTGATGGAAAAGAAATTCCACTATCAGAAGTGGCTTCTTATACAATTGATAGAGGAATTGTGGATATAAAGCACTTTAATGGTTCAAGAGAAATTGCTGTTGAAGCCGAATTATCTGACGCAGACGGTTCGCCTGTTGAGATTATTGAGAAACTAGAAAACACAACTCTAATAGACTTAAAAAGTAAATATCCTAGTCTTACTTTTGATTTTGGAGGACAGCAACAGCGTAGTCAGCAGTCGCAAGAGTCCTTGCAGTTTGCTCTTCCGATTATGCTTTTCATAATTATTTTGTTGATTACTCTTACTTTTCGTTCGCTTAGCCAATCTATTTTGGTAATGTTACTTATTCCTTTAGGTTTATTTTGTGCTGTTTTTGGACATTATTTTGCCGACAAACCTGTTTCTTTGCTTAGTTTGTGGGGAATTTTGGCACTTTCAGGAATTATTATTAACGATGCCGTTGTTTTGGTAAGTAAATTTAATTCTAATTTGCAAGAAGGAATGACTATGCCAGATGCTATTTATAATGCAGGAATTTCTCGCTTTAGAGCAATCTTGCTTACTACAGTTACGACTGTAGCAGGTCTTGGACCTCTTATTTTAGAGACTAGTTTTCAAGCTCAATTCCTTATTCCGATGGCTGTTTCGGTAGCCTATGGTATTGGTTTCGGTACGTTTTTTATTCTTCTTATTTTCCCTGTTATTTTTCTTGTCGTCAATGATATACGTAGAATGATTGTCTATACAAAACGCTGGGTAACTTATAAATGGAAAGGCTATCAAGAAGATGTTCCTTATCCAAATTCGGAAGAAGTAGAACCTGCCAACCGTGAAATGATGCGTTTGAAGATTATGAAGGAAATGGAGTAATTTTTTTATAGGTCGCTGTGAGGACAATAGCTCTCATTAAACTATTTTTGCCTCATAAATAGGATTAAATCTCTGTTTTTGAGGCAAAATAAAATAATAAGCAAAAACGGCTTGCCTTTTTCTATACTTGTCTTTTGTATCAATTTGAAAAATTACTTCATAGTAGGAAAAGCCAAGCCATTTTACCACACATTTCGAAACTTTATTTAATCTTCTCTCTTAAAAACGATAGGAATTGTCATTCTGACTTTTACTTTTTTACCTCGTTGTTCGGCAGGTTTCCAATTGTAATTTTCATTTATAAAATTCATTATTCGTAAGGCTTCTTTGTCATTTTCTTCTGATAAGCCTTTTACTACTTTCATTTCTGATATTTTTCCTGTCGTATCTACTACAAACTGAATAAAAACTCTTCCTTCTTTCATTTTCTCTGTAACACAAATTTGGTCATTAACTATTCTATAAAAATTATCCATTCCACCTTCAAAAGTAGCAGGAGTCAAGAAAAACTGAAACTAGAAAAAAATAAGGAAACAAAAAAGGTTGTATATTTAAGTTACCAGACCAAAATATATACTTTTATGTTTCCTAGTATCAGTTCATTTCAAGTTATTTTAGAAACTACTATGACAAGTTCAAATATAAGCATTTTATATTGCTTGATCAATAGTATGTTTTGTGTTCGTTTTAAAGTTACTACTCGTAGTTTGAGTCGTTATAGTAATTTCAGCCTGCGTACTATTTTTCGTTTTTTAAGTTGTGAAATTGATTGGCTTTCTATTCGTATTCTTCTTTTTGTTCACTTGAATTTTAAGTTAGATAGAACCTATATTTTAGCAACAGACGAAACAGTTGAGAAAAAAAGTGGTAAATGTAGTTATGGACTTTCTAAGTTTTACAGTTCCTCTATTGAAAAACCTATCAATAGCATTTGTTTTTCGTCTTTATCTTTGATAGATGTAGAAAGTAGAACTTCATTTATGATTCACATTATTCAAGTGGTTCATAATCAAGCTGATAGATTACGTATTGCAGCAGATAAAGCAAAGAAAAAAAAGGCTAAATTAAGATTACAAAATGGAGGTACACCTTTGAAACGAGGGCGAAAAAAAGGAAGTAAAAATAAAAAAAAAGAAGAGGTAGATAATGCGTCTTTACGAGCTTTCAAACGTATTTTTAGTGACACACTAGCTCTTTTCTCATCTCTATTACCTACTTTGAAAGTAAAATATGTAGTTGGTGATACAGCATATGGAAATGAAAATTACTTGAATATCGTTTCTGAAAATGGCTTATTTTTAATTTCTAAACTTTACAAAAATGCCACTTTATTTGAAGTAGCAGAGAAAAAAGAAAAAAAAGGAGGAAAAGCTAAAATAGGCAGACCACCTTTATATGGAAATCAACTTTGTTTAGCTTCTTTAGATAAAAAATATCTAAAACATTCTGAAAAAGATGATAAAGAAACCTGCATAGAAACTTACCAAATTGAAGCTCGTAGTAAAAATATAAAAGAAAAAAAACTGAATGTAGTTGTACAAAAAGCCATTCGTAAAAATGGAAAAATAGGGATACAAGTTTTTTTTACTGATGACTTGGAACTTGATTATGCAACCTTAATAAAATATTATAGATTACGTTTTCAAATCGAATTTGATTTTAGAGATGCTAAACAATATTTTGGTTTATCTGATTTTAAAAATTACAAAGAAAAAAATCTAACTAATTTTGTTAATTTAAGCCTTACAATGACCTTGATTAGTAAATCAATGGTAGAAAAGTTTAGAGAAAAACACCAAAATCAAAAATTAAGTATTTTAGACCTAAAAATACACTACAACCATAAATTTCACGTAAAATCAATAATTAATTGGTTTATAAATAACCCTAAAATTAATTTTAATTCTCTAAATGAGGAACAATTTGCACCAAAAGACCTAATAAACGCTGCTTAAATGACACTCATATTGTCATTTATAAAATTCATTATTCGTAAGGCTTCTTTGTCATTTTCTTCTGATAAGCCTTTTACTACTTTCATTTCTGATAGTTGCCCTGTCGTATCTACTACAAACTGAATAAAAACTCTTCCTTCTTTCATTTTCTCTGTAACACAAATTTGGTCATTAACTATTCTATAAAAATTATCCATTCCACCTTCAAAAGTAGCAGGATTTTCAGTTACGCAAATAAGCAAGGTATCCTCTTTTTCATTAACTTCATTCTGTCCAAACAAAGAAAAACTGAAACACAAAAAAAGGAACAATGATAAAGTAAATCGTTTCATAAAATTGAATAGTATTTTCAAACAAAAATCAAAAATTATACTTTTTTAATTCAGAGAAACCAATAAAGTAACGTTTTAAATTGGTCTAATTCTTAAATTATGTTTCATAATTACTTTCGAACATAAATTAAATATTAATTTTATAAATCAATATGAGTGTCATTTTTAAGTATTTGATTTTCAGTTGCAGAGCAACGTAACCTTGGTAGAACATTATGAACAGCTTTATTAGAGCTACAGAGTAGCGAAACTCTGTGATTTGCGAGAAAATTAGAATTAAAAACAAGGTTACGCTACTCTGTAGCTTTTAAAATTAATTTTCTATTCCTTTCTACACCCGAAGAGCAGCGAGTCACCGAAGCTAAAGGTTATGCTACTCTGTAGCTAATGAAGAGCTATTTTAAATTGAATTAATGACACTCATATTGATAAATACAGATTGCTTTTAAATAATAGGTTATATTCCTAATCCGTAATCTTTAATCCGTAATCGTTTCTTTTTATTGTTTTTGAAACAGAATTTGATTATTATGCACACTCAAATACTATCTAATCTATGATTTTTGATACAAACCCAGATTTATACGAACGTTTTATGTACGCTGACCGAATTATCAAGGACGATAAAATCGGTGAAGCAGTAAAAGAACTTCAACAAATTCTTAGAGAAGACCCTACTTTTGGTAGAGCCTACAATCATTTAGGTTGGATTTATCACAACAAATACCAAGACTTCAAAAACGCTGAAGAGTGTTATAAATTAGCCTTGCAACATTCGCCTGATTATCCTCCTATTTATTACAATTATGCTGTTTTGCTCTCTTCTACAAAAGCATTTGACCAGCTCAAAGATTTGTTGAGTAAAGCAGTGGATTTTGAAGGGATTAATCTGGGTACAATTCATAATGAATATGGAATAATGTACGAAATAGAAGGACAGTATTCGAAGGCAATTGAATCGTACAACGAAAGTATAAAAAATCTTTTTGATACAGGACAAATTGAACAGCGATTAGCTTCTGTCGAAAGATGTAAGCGAAAGAGTGGAATCTTTGGGGGTTCGCATGTTTCTGATAGATAAGTTTAAGTTCATAATTCACAATTTATAACTCACAATTCAAAAAGCTATGGCAGAAGGAGATTTAAACGACCCAGCAAAGGGAGGAAGTGGTGCAGTTGTTCCGACAAATGTTACCGTAAATAAAATTGAAAGGAGTAATGTTAATAAACTAGACGACTTCATCAAATATGTTGAAGAGCGTGTTGTGGACTTGACAAACCTAGAAATAAAGACGATTGTAGGTGATTTTGATGTAGATGTAAACGAAAAAGTTTCTCTACGAAGAGACCACGATTACAAACTCATGAATAGCCGTATCAATTTACTTGACGGCGATATTACAACGCATATTAGCAAAGAACTAGTAAGTGATGAATATGAGTGGATGCGTAATTTTCACGCTCACAAAGAAGAAAAAGGACACGAAATTATTCAGGGAAACATACAAGCGATAGCTTCTTTGATTGACCTTTTTAGAGAACTCAATTCAAATAAGTAAGTGTTGGTTTTTAAATCAAAAATACTTTACTTTAATCATTTATAAGGTCAAGAATTTTCTATGAAAAAGGATTTTATTACTAATTTGGCAAACGACCTTTTACGACTGGAAGTAAACACCATCGTAAAAGACCAATTGGTGTGCGACAAACCTCGTTCGCACCGTTGGGAGTTCTATGATATTGCTAGTGCTTATCGTGAATTACTTACTTCTTATACAGTTACTGCCATTGATCCAGAGATTGGAGAGAGTAAAGAAAGTAAAGTAATGCGTAAAGAATTCAAGAATTTGAATGCAGGCTTGGATTCTTTTTTAGAAATTCAGCATTTTGCAGAAGTAAAACGAGATGAATTTAAGCAAGAACTAGAGCGAGTTCGTCTGACAGATGTAGAAGTTGATATACTCAATGAAAGAGTGATGCTTTGTGAGCGTATTGTAAGGCAGAGCCAACAGATAATTGACATCTTTTTGGATTTACAGAATGAATCAAACGACCCTATAAAGAGTGATAATGATTTTCCTACTATGCGTCTAAATCACTTGGAAGATTTGAATCTCAATCCTAGTCAGATTTCTATTATTCGAAAGGCAAATGAAATCGGAACACAACGAGTTTTGCTCCAGACTGTCGTACAAGTAGAAGGAGATATTACTTCCTATATTACTACTCGCTTTTTGCACTTTCCAGAACGGGAACAAAAAATGATTAAAGAGGTACACGAATCTTCTATCATGACTTCTATCAGAATGTGGCAATATTTATTTCAAGCTGTCTCTAGGCTTGCAGGAACTGTTTTTACAGGCGTAACAGGCAAACAAATAAATACAGGAATAGACGATACCTTTACAAGCAAACCAGAACGAATAGGATAGAATCAGTCAGTAAACAGTAATCAGTTAGTTTCTTCTAACTTAGTACATTGTTTAATAAGTTTTACTATAAACTTTGACAGGGTTAAAACCCTGTCCAATTTATAATTCAGGATTATTTTCTTCAATTGAACAGGGTTTTAACCCTGTTTTATGTACAAAAAACAACCTAAAACTTTTTAAACAGTGTACTTAGGAATTGAAATTAAATAAACTACTATTTTAGAGCATATAACAAATTGATAATCAATAGATTAAATTCGTAATTCTTAGTTGATTTTGTGGAAAATACTTTTAAAAAACTTCTGGTTTCAATTAATGAGATGGCTTGACATTCGTTTGGGTTATATCTCTGCTGCACCACGTCTTATAGTGTATTTTATAGAAATTTTAAGGTACGGAGCTTACACAATTGATACCGAATTCGAATATGTTTTGGAAGATGGAGTAAGTACCAAAAAATTTATTATGCGAACGCTTATCGAACTAGATGGTGATGTTACTAATTTTGTTCCTGACCCAACAAAATATAAAGGAGAAGCGTGGTTTTGTTGTTTTGAAGATGCCTTTAAGTTACACGCACAAAACATAAAATTCTTTTTTACTAAGTTAGAAGAAAGTGCTACTTTTTGGGCATTTATGACTACACTTCCTATTCTTATCGCAGTCAATTATCGTCTGATACAAGATATTTGGGGGTTTATTACGACAGGACATTTTTCTGATAAATTACAAGACCAAGTTTTGGAACTAGGTATCTTTATTGCCTCTGCTATTCTTCTACCTCAACTTATCAAACTTCTTATTCCCCGTCTATTGGCTCTTCTTATAAAACGAGTTGAAAAATATTTAAGTGAAGACGAAAAGAAATAGTCTATATACTATTCTAAATTTTGATAATTGACCTCAACTTCTATCAACTTCTATCAACAAAAAAAAACCTTAGCCGTTCCGTTGGCTAAGGTTTTTCTTGCTTTTGCACAAAATGAGAGGGAAATATTCTCTTTTGTTAAGTCTTTTAGTTCTCTAAGTAGTTGACGTTTAGTTGTCTTTTTCTATGAATAAAAGTGAATGAATAGATTTCTAGTAAAAGAAAAATAATGAAGGAATAAGAATTTAATAAAGTACTCATTTCAAATGATAAATATTTGATATTTTACATTCGTAATTAGCTTCGCTGCCTTGGCAGATCGTAATTTTTAATTCGTAATTTCTCCTAATACACTTTGTAAGTTTTCTATGATGGGTTATCCCATTTCTATTTCCTCTCCATTCGTATTATAAAAATGGTGCTGTGTAAGAGCTAAAGAAGAATCTTCTACTAACGTTACCCATTTGTAATATTTAAAAAACCATTTGATACGTATAGAAATAAATCCTGCCGTAAAAAAAGCATATAAATAAGGGTGTAAAGCGATAGTAACTTTTTTCTCATTTTGTTTGCCTAAAATATAATCTAGCTTATGCGTAATGGCTTCAGCTACACCAATAGATGCCGAAATTTTGCCTGTTCCGTTACAAGAAGGACAAATTTCTCTAGTTGCAATATTTAGTTCGGGACGCACACGCTGACGTGTAATTTGCATCAATCCAAACTTAGAAAGTGGCAAAATAGTAAATTTGGAACGGTCAGAATGCATGACTTTTTTCATGTGTTCATACAACATACGACGATTTTCCAATTTTCGCATGTCTATAAAGTCAATGACAATAATTCCTCCCATATCACGAAGTTGCAATTGTCTTGCTACTTCTGCTGCGGCTTCCATATTGACTTTTAGTGCAGTAGTTTCTTGGTCGTTTTCTGAGGACGATTTATTACCACTATTTACATCTACAACATGCAGAGCTTCTGTGTGTTCGATGACTAAATAACCACCACTTGGCAAACTTACCGTTTTTCCAAATAATAACTTAAGTTGTCTTTCTATACCAAAAGTTTCAAAAATTTTACCCCTTCCATTATACATCTTTACGATGCGTTCTTTATCAGGTGCAATTTTGTGAATATATTCCTTTATGGTATCAAACGTACTTGCATCATCTACTGTAATACTATCAAAACTCTCATTTAAGAGGTCTCTAAGCATAGAAGTTGCTTTGCTAATTTCTCCAATTACTTTATCTCTAGGTTTTGCACTAGAAAGATTAGCCATTCCTCCACGCCATTTATCAGAAAGTGTACTCATGTCTCTATCGAGTTCTGCTACATCTTTTCCTTCTGCAACTGTTCTTACAATTACTCCAAAACCTTCTGGTTTTATAGAATCTATAAGACGTTGAAGACGACGGCGTTCGGTCTTGCTAGTAATTTTACGAGAAATAAGAACTCGTTCATCAAAAGGAACTAATACCAAATATCTACCAGCTAATGAAAGCTGACAAGACAAACGAGGTCCTTTTGTTGAAATGGGTTCCTTAACCACTTGTACCAAAACAAGCTGATTGGGCTTCAAAACATCACCCATTTTACCGAGTTTGTCAATTGGCTTTTCTAGCTTAAAATTAGCAAACTTGTAGTCTTGCTGACCGTTTTTTGGAGCATTACTCCGTACTTGCTTCGTATATTTTATCAAAGAACTTACATTCGGACCTAAATCCAAATAATGCAAAAACGCATCTTTTTCGTATCCAATATCAACGAAGGCTGCGTTCATGCCTGGAACAATACGTCTTACTGTTCCTAAATACATATCACCTACTGAAAACTGATGATTTCCCTCATCGTGATGAAACTCTACTAAGTTTCTATCCTGCAAAAGCGCAATTCGCCCTCCCTCAGGGGTGGCATTAATTACTAATTCGTTACTCACATTCGTAATTCGATTAGTTGAATAATTTATCTAAACTAACTTGCGCTTTAAATAAGTTAGGAAGATTCTTTGTTTAGTTTATGGTTGTGTTTAAAAACACAAACTTGTAGTTCATAAGATTTGATAAAAATAAAAAACCTCACAAATACACGTAGGAATAAAACTTATTAAAATGAACACTTGATTATTTTTCGCTTGAAATCAGCGTGTTATAATCGTAATTCGTAATCTTTAATTCGTAATTATACCTTAGAAAGTGTTTGTTACAATCTACCACAAACGCTTTTAATACCAAAAACAGAAACCTTTATCCACAGAATATATCTGTTTATACTAGTCTCTGTTTTTGTAGAACGTGTCAGTTATTTTTTCTTATGACGATTTTTACGAAGACGTTTTTTACGTTTGTGAGTAGCAATCTTGTGTCTTTTACGTTTTTTTCCGCAAGGCATAATGTTGTTGATTTAGATGAATAAAAATAATTTTGAAATATAATTACTAATAAATTAGTGTATTCTCCATATTTTAGAAAAATAGGTCAATTTATTATATAAGTCAAATAAAGTATAAGGTTGATTTAGATTTTTTGGTTTTGCTATCTTTAGGATAAAATTTTAATAAAACATATCCTAAATGTATTAGAATAAACTGTATTAAAGTAAACTGTATTAGAATAAACTTGGTAATCTAAATCGTATAAAGTTTCTTTTTGAGAACATAATATACTCAAAAATAATGAATAAATCAATTAAAAACTGATTTTACTTACTTTGCACCTAATTTTGGCAAAGATACTATAAATAGTACAAAAACCATACAATTAATGAAAATTTGTCATAATTGCTTATATATAATCATTTATAAAGACACAAGTGATAGGATATTTTTATTAAAGCCCTTTCAAATATTCCTTTGCAGCTTCTTTCAAAGCTGGGTCAGTAGCATTATTAAATACAAACTCTAATTGTTCTTTAGCTTTTTCTTTTGCTCCAATTTCTTTATAACTTACTCCCAAATACAAATGTGCCGAAGCATCATCTGGTTTGAGTTCTATCAGTCTCTCAAAACGAGTTACTGCTTTGTCATACTGTCCAGACTGAACAGAAAGTAATCCTAAGTTCTCAATTGCCTTTGCATGATTTGGATCTTTCTCTACTATTTCTCTTAGCATAGCAATTCCCTGCATTGGATTAGACGTAGTTACATAAGTCATGGCAAGTTGTGCTTTAGCATCTGTATTCTTTGGATCTTGCTTCAAAACCAGTTCATAATACTTTCTGGCTTTGTCAGATGCACGGCTCGCTTTTGCTGGATTAATAGCAAATACAGAAGCCTCATAATACGCATCTGCTGCTGCAAGATTATGTCCTAAGGTTGGATTTTGGTCTGCTTCAAGAGCCAAATAATAGCCTGCACTATCAAAAAGACTTATATTTTTGAGTTGAGCCACAAAATTTTCTAATGCTTGATGCTCATCATTATGACTTACATCTTTTTTACTAGAAACTTCAAAGTAAAGCGTACGAGCTGACTTCAATAACTCTTTGTCTTCTTCCGAAACAGTCATCAGATGCTGTGTAGCACCATCTTGCGTTTCTTCATTGGATTCTAAATTACTGTGATCGTGTCCGTCGTCTTCACTATGTCCTTCAGGAAGAGGAGTTGTTTCTTGACTCATTTCTTGACTGAGAGAAGAAGAAGTCGATACGATACTCTCATCAGGATTAGCAGAAGCCTCAGAATCATTTTTTACAACTCCTTTAGGCAAAAAAGCCAAGATAGCTGTCAGTCCAATCCCTGCTGCAATAAGCGAATATTGTTTTATTTGCATAACTTTAAAAATAATAGTGAATTATGAATTGTAAATTATGAACGTAATACATGTAGCAAACAGATTACTATTCAGGTTGGTTTACTTTGAGAGAAATTACTTTTATGTGAATTATAATTGTAATCTATTGAAAGCTCATAACTCTATAATTTACAATTCACAAGTCATAATTGTATTTAAGCTGTTGCTTTCATTTTTTTATCTGATTCTGCTAATTCCACTTCTGCAAGTAGTTTTTCGCTTGTTTTGACTGCTTCTACAAATGTTTTGGCAGGTTTGAAGCTAGGAACAAAATGAGGTTCGATAACTATTGATTTTTTGGCTGCAATATGACGAGCTACTTTTCTAGCTCTTTTTTTATTGACAAAACTTCCGAATCCACGAACATAAATGTTCTCTCCGTCTGCCATATTGTCTTTTACGACATTAAAAAATTCTTCTACAATATGTTGAACATCGAATTTATCTTTTTCGGTGCGATTAGCAATTTCTGCAATAAGATCTGCTTTAGTCACTGTGGTTGTTTTTTTGGGGTTAAAAGAATGAATTTTAGATAAATTGATAAGTAACAAACTTTAATTATCAAAAATAAAATTCAATAAGTATAATAGATAAAATTCAAATTGATTTACCTAGTTTTGATACAAAATTATCTGTCTAGCAACTATAAAATCACTTGCCAATTAAAGAAGTATAGAAACAGTACAATTATTTCAATTTGTATTTAGCCATTCATATTCCAAAAAGGATACAACTATAAAATCAGACAAATAAGTAAAATTGTTATAATTCCAAATAAACTACTGCAAAGAATATAAAATTAAGAATATAAAATTAGTTATTCATAAATTTCTTATATTCTAGTATTTAGATATAATTTTTGCGGTCTATTTTGGATTCTTGTATTTTATTATTTTAGGATATATAATCTAATAAATCAAGTTTTGATTTGATAAAATAATAAAACTAATTACTTCATTGTCAGATTGTTGTCAATCCGTTTGGGAGTGCAAAGGTAGTTTTGTAATTTGTATTAAACAAGTAAAATACTATTAAAAATCCATTTTTATAATTAGATAACTAGTTTGAAGTAAATTTTTCAGAAACAGAATTTCTTCATTTATCTAATTTTTCTACAAATAATTAGATATTTTTAGACTCAAAACATTAGTTTTAATCAAGCCTTCCTAAATAAAAATGCTAAGTTACTGAAAATGAGTTAATTAATACTACTTTTTTAGCAAAAAAAAATTGATTTAGTAAAAATTACGACCTAGCTAGATTAATATGTAGTATATTTTCGAATAAGAAATGTTATCTTGATAATTCATTTATACCAACTGTATTTATAGAAGATTTTATATATATATTTGTTTACTTAAAATGAGTAGTTTGGTAATGGTTGGTGCTTTAAGAAAGCGTTTCTTATTCGGTTCTTAATCATGAAATACATAATTCAAAAGCTCAAATAACTTCAAAAAAGATTCTCTATACAAAAAAGTCTATTTATGAAAAATGTTGTTAATAAAGTACTATGGGTAGCTGGTTTATTATTCATTTTTTTATTGGTCTTGGGAACCAATTTGATAGATAGAGATCACATAAAAGGTGTCAGAGCTTCTGTTTCTACGATGTATAAAGACAGGTTAATTGTTAAAAACTTAATTTATAATATCTCTAACCTTACACAAGAAAAGAGAGTTGCTTTTTTAATTTCAGATTCTGATTTTTACTCTAAAAAAGTCAAAAACGTAAATGATTCTATTTATACTTTAATAGACAAATTTACGAGTACACGACTTACTGAAAATGAGAGAAAATATTTAGAAAGATTATATGATAATTTCGAAGATGTAGAAGCATTAGAAAACCAAATTTCAAGTGATGTTACTATTTTTCAAAATAAGGAGTGGAGAGGTAAAATGGAGACGAAACTATTACGATTAAGAAATAACCTCAGCTCATTGTCAGACATACAAGTTGATGAAGGAGCAAGAGAATTGGCTAGAGTAAATAGAGCTTTTAATACAATAGATTTGTTTACTAATATAGAAATTGCTTTTCTGGTCGTTATTGGTATCATTGCTCATATCATTGTTCTTTATCCTACTGGAAAAGAAAAAGACTTATAATTCCCATTTATAGTAAAGTAGTTGAGTCCTTCAAAAAACTCTTAAAATCATCAGTTTTAGAAGAAAGAGGCACAATTTGTTTCTTCTTCTTTAATGCTTCTTGCAAAAAAACAGGCATTTTGAGTTTTATATCTGGAATAGTTTGTTTGACTACTTCATAATATTTCGCTGGATGTGCTGTGGCAAGAAAAATTCCTACTTCGCTTTCGGGTGTAAGGTAATTTTTCAGGGCAGCATAAGCCACTGTAGAATGTGGGTCTGCCAAATAATTATATCCTTCATATAAGTCTTTGAGTGTATTTTTGGTTCTTCTATCTGTCAATCTATATCCTGCAATATCGGCACAAAAACGAGTATAAGAATGATTGTAGAGAGTAAGTAAACGCTTGAAATTAACTGGGTTTGCTGTGTCCATCGAACTAGAAATAGTGTTTACTGTAGGACGAGGCTCAAAACTTCCATTGAGTAGATATTGTGGAACAACATCATTTATATTAGTAGCGGCAATAAAACGACTAATCCGAAGTCCCATTTTTTTGGCAATAATTCCTGCTGTAATGTTTCCAAAATTTCCACTCGGAACAGAAAAAATAATTGTTCGTCTTTCTTCTTTTAGCTGTGCAACTGCCCAAAAATAATATAGACATTGAGGCAAAAGACGAGCAATATTATACGAATTACTTGTTGTGAGCCAAACTTTTTTATTTAATTCTTTATCCAAAAGAGCTTCTTTTACAAGCATTTGACAATCTTCAAATGTTCCATCAATTTCTAAAGCTATTATATTTTCTCCCCATGTATTGAGCTGTTTTTCTTGTAAGACACTTAATTTATTTTTGGGATATAGAATACAAACTCTAGTTCCTTTTCTTTTGAAGAATGCACTTGCTGTTGCACTTCCTGTGTCGCCTGTTGTGGCTACCAAGATGGTTAGTGGTTTATCTTTTTTACTTGTATCGTCTTTACTTTTATTTTCTTTTTCTAAAAAGTAGCTTACTAGTTCTGCCATAAAACGCATTCCTACGTCCTTGAATGAGAGTGTTTTGCTATGAAAGAGTTCTAATGAATACACTTCTTTTTCATAAATTTCTACCAATGGAATTTCGAAGTCAAAGACTTTTTCAATTATCCTTTCTAAATCCTGTTCTGGTATTTCATCTCCAAAAATATTCAAACAGACTTTCAAACAAATTTCTTTAAAAGAAAAAGTATGAAGATTAGCCAGAAATTCTTTGGGTAAAAGGTTTATTGTTTCGGGAAGTAAAAGACCGCCATTCGAACTAAAAGTCTGAAATAAGGCATCACGCAGAGAACCAACATGGGTATCTCCGTTTGTACTAGAATAATTCACTGAAAATAATATTGATTAAAAACACAAAAGAATAAGAATTGATAAAAATAAAAAATCATTTTGCCAAAACCTATATAGAGAATGGTAAATTATTAATTGTGAATGATAAATTAATACAAATTCCTCATTTTTAGGATCTTAGATTAGATATTTATTTGATTTATTTATTATTTCCAGCTAGCAATATGATTGTCATTTCTAAGTATTGACTTTTAGTTGCAGAGCAAAGTAACCTTGCAATTAGCAATTAAAAACAAAGTTACGCTACGCTGTAGCTTTTTAAATCCATTTTTATTCTTGTTCTACCAAGGTAAAGCTACTCTGTAGCTAATAAATGCCTTTTTTAATTTTTACCAATGACACTCATATTGAGCTAGGGAATTATTTTTTTGAAAGTAGTTTTATAGAAAAAAAGCAAATTTGGCTCACCTTATTTTTCAACTTTACGATTTCCAAGTATCAAGCAAATACAAAAATCAGTAGTAATCTAATTGATTCTAACAAAAAAAAACGTAATTTCAAACATTAATTACCCAAAAATTTTACAAATGTTATTTTTATGAGAAAAATAGTTTCACTTTTCGGTATTCCTTTTTTATTTATGTTCATTATTTCCTCTTATTCTGTGGCACAAAAAACAAACTCTTTACCTCCACCTAATTTTTCTATTCCTTTTGATACAAACACAAATCAAACAGTTACGTATCAAGAAGGAATTGATTTTCTAAGCAAATTGGCTAGTGCCTATCCTCAGTTTTTGAAAGTAAGCCCTTTTGGAATGACAGACAGCGGAGAACCGTTGCACGAAATTATTTTTGATATAACTGGAAAATTCAGTCCTCTTTCAGAAATAGAAGAAGAAAATAAATTTGTTGTCTTTGTAAATAATGGAATTCACCCTGGAGAATCTGATGGAATAGATGCTACTTTTATGCTTCTACGTGATTTGTGTACAAAAGAAGAAGTTAGGAATAAATATAAAGATATTGTTTTGGTAATAATTCCATTCTATAATATAAGTGGAGCCTTGACAAGAAACTCAACAACGAGAGCCAATCAGAATGGAGCAGAAGAGTATGGTTTTCGTGGAAATGTAAAGAATTTGGACTTAAATAGAGATTTTATAAAATGTGATTCCAAAAATGGTGAGAGTTTTACTAAGCTATTTCAAAAATGGCAACCTTTGGTATATCTTGAAAATCACGTTTCGAATGGAGCAGATTATCAATATACCATGACGCATTTGGCTACGCAAGCAGATAAATTAGGAGGAAAAATGGGAGAGTTTTTGAATAAAGAATTTACTCCAGCTTTAGAAAAAGCAATGAGAGAACGAAATGAAGAAATGACTCCTTATGTAAATGTTTTTGGCTCTGACCCAGTTGATGGCTGGGAAGGTTTCATGGATTCGCCCCGTTATTCGACGGGTTATGCGGCTCTTTTCCAGACTTTTTCGATGCTTACCGAAACGCATATGCTGAAGCCGTATGACAAAAGAGTAAAAGCAACGTCTATTTTTATGGAAGAACTCTTAGAGTACGTTCAGGAAAATGGAAAGCAGTTGCAGCAAATAAAAACACAAGACCAAAATGAAGTAAAGACAAAAAAAGAATTTGTTTTGGATTGGGAATTAGATAAAGAAAGATACAGAAAACTGAATTTTAAAGGCTATGAATCTTCACTAGAAAAAAGTAAAGTTTCTGGATTAGATAGAATGAAATACGACCGTTCGAAACCCTACCAAAAAGAAATAAAGTATTACGATGCTTTCAAACCCTCTTCAAAAATTGATGCACCAAAAGCCTACTTGATTCCTTTGGCTTATACGCAAGTTTTGGATAGACTAAGATGGAATAATGTTGAAATGGATACCCTAATTAACGAAGAACATAAAGGACATAATGTAGAAATGTATTCTATTCAAGATTACAAAACGGTTGGCTCTCCTTACGAAAGTCATTATTTGCATTATGATATTGAGGTTTCGAAGCAAAAGATGAAATTTGAGGAGGCTTTGCGTTATCCAGAACAGAAGTATGTTTTGGTAAAATTGAACCAAAAAGCAAATAGATACATTGTAGAAATGCTCGAACCGCAAGGCAAAGACTCGTTTTTTGCGTGGAATTTTTTTGACGGAATTTTACAGCAAAAAGAACACTTTTCGCCTTATGTTTTTGAAGATATTGCAGCCAAAATTTTGGAAGAAAATCCTGCTTTACGAAAAGAGTTAGAAGATAAAAAAATAGGCAATGAAGCGTTTGCTAAAAGTGCTTATTTACAATTAGAATTTGTCTATCAAAACTCTGTCTATTCTGAAAAAACGCATCTGAAATATCCTGTTTTGAGAGTAGTGAAATAACGTGAACTCGGGATTAAACTACTACTCATTCTTAGCTATTTTGCGTTTTTTTTACCATTATCAACGTCAGTTATCTTCAATAACAGACGATTGCTAAGGTAGAGTGAAAAAAAACACCTATCTCCCTTAGCAATCGTCTATTTTTTCAAAAATAGACGTTGATAATGGGAAAAACCACAAATGCTCTAAGTAACAATCCCGAGTTTACGTTAAAATAGATGCTCTGTTTAGTTTCGGAATCAAAAAACCCTCTTAGTTTCTAGTAAATAAGAGGGTTTTACTTTTTTAGAAAAAATAAATTTATTTCTCCAAATCATATTCTTGCATTTTTCTGTAAAGCGTAGTAAGACCAATACCTAATATTTTAGCAGTTTCTGATTTATTGTTTTCTGTATGTGCCAAAACTCGTTTCATATGGTGCATCTCTACTTCTGCAAGGCTGGTAAGGGGAGTAATTATGGTTCCATTTGTTGCTCCTGTTTGTCCGAACAACAAGACATCTGGACTAAGTGAATCATCAGACATAATAACAGCTCGTTCAATTACGTTTTTGAGTTCCCTTACATTTCCTTTCCAACTGTAGGTTTGTAGTTTTTCAATAAAATCTTGCTCAATCATGGGACTTTTCTTTCCCATCTTTGAAGACAAATGTTTGACAAAAAAGCGAGCTAAAAGTTCAATATCTCTTCCACGCTCAACTAAAGGTGGCAAATGAATTTGAAAAACAGCCAAACGATAATACAAATCTAATCTAAATTTATTTTCTTCAGCTTCCTTTAACAGCTCTCTATTTGTGGCAGCTAATATTCTAGTTTGTATCTTGGTAACCTTTGTATCTCCTACTTTTATAAATTCTCCAGTTTCAAGGAAACGCAATATCTTTGCTTGAAGTTCTAATGGCATTTCACCAATTTCATCTAAAAATACGGTTCCTCTGTGTCCTTCTTCTAAAAGTCCTTTTTTATCTTTATTAGCTCCTGTGAAAGCTCCAGCTTTATAGCCAAAGAGTTCGGATTCTAATAAATGAGGAGCAAAAGCACTACAATTAAGAGCAACAAATGCTTCTTTTGCTCTATCACTTTCATAGTGAATAGCTTGTGCAAACACTTCTTTTCCTGTTCCTGTTTCTCCTGTAAGCAATACTGTAGTAGGTGTTGAGGCTACTCTTTTAGCAAGAGCAATGGACTGTTTTAAGCTCTCAGATTCTCCGATAATGGATTTGAACCCTAAACTATTCTGTGCCTTATCCGTAATTCGATTAAGACGTTGTTGCAATCTTGCTCTTTCAATTCCATTAGCAACCAACGGCAAAAGGCGATCATTATCATCACCTTTTGTGAGATAATTGAACGCCCCATTTTGAATAGCTTTTACACCATCTTTTATAGTTCCGTAAGCCGTAATGACTATTATTTCTGTATTTGGATATTTTTCTTTGTAGGTTTTGGTGGCTTCTACACCATCTCCATCAGGTAATTTTACATCAGTCAGAATAAGGTCAAATTCATCTTTTTCTAATGCCTTAAATGCTTCTGCTATATTTTTAGCCTGCGTAATTTCATATCCTTCTAACTTTAGAGTTCTTGTGAAGAGTTTTAATAATTGTTCTTCATCATCAATGAGTAGTATTGAGCCTTCCATTCAAAGTGCTATTAAATTTTTGAGTAGTATCTATAAGTTTGTTAATGTGTTGAAGAGTTTCATTTTTGTCTTCATTTTTTTTCAATTTTACTAAATTATCTTCCAATTGATTAAGAAAAGAATTGGTTTGCATTTGACTAATTTGAGGTTGTTTTTCAACTACTTCTTTTACAGTAATAATATAACCAGCAAATTGTTTAGTACTTTTATTATTTGTATAGAATATTTGTTGTGTTACTTGATAGATATATTCCTGCCCATTATCTTCTATACGCAAAATACGTGAATGTTTATCACTATCTTGTTCATTTACCGATATTTCTTGAGAGGGATGTAATGTATGATTATCAATAGAACGAGGTTTTAGAGTAGGTGCTATTAATTTTCTCATCAAATTACTTTTAAGAGCCATATCAGGAGCATATTTTCCCATCCAGTCTTTTGGTTCTCCTACTTGCATCAAATGAGAAAGCAAATCATTTATAGCTACTACTTTCAAGTTTTCATCTAAGACCAAAACACCTTCCTGCAACTGATTCATGACAGCTTGTGTGTGCTGATTTCGGTACACCAGTTTGGAAACCGATGATTCTTCATATTCTTTCAAACGCAATACCATTGTATTGAAGGTAGAGGCAAGCAAACCTAAGTTCGTCTGTTGATTTTATTTGCAATTGCTGAGAATAATCATAGTTAGAAACAGCTTGTAATTTCTCTTTCAAATGAACGAGCGGTTTTGTTATATAGATAGGGAAGTATAAAATAAATGCAAAAGTAAGTCCTACACTAAGCAAACCCAAAGTAATAATAAATAAAGAATTGTTGGTTGCTAGTTCGTTTGCATATACATTACGAGCCAAGAGAGCATTTCTATTGAGTTCATAAATAACCAAAATATTATCTTTAGTAGTAGAATAAAGTGGTTCTATTTTAGAGGTATAAAAAGGCAAAGTCAAACCTTTTTTACTTTGTGCTGATTCAAAGCTAGATATATAATCTGTATAAGCATTATTGAGTTGAGCTACTAAGTTAGTTTCATTCTTTTCTGTAATGTTGTCTGCTTGTGCATCAAAAGTAGCTCTAAATTGTTGTTTGGCTCTTTTATAATCGTTTGCTACTTTTATAGAGTAGTTAGGATCAGATAGCATAATTTGTTGTGCATTCCTGATTTTGTCAAGGGAATTGAGCATAGCTACACTGTATTCCACAGAAGCAAAATTATTTGAAAGAATTTCTTCTGAACTTTTATCTAATTTGTAAACCGCATAACTGCCTACTGCAGCAAGTAGTGAAATTACTACAAACAACAACATAAGTCCAGCAAAAAGTTTGGTACGCAAACGCATGATAAGGAAGATAGATTTAAAAACAATATTTAACTTTAAGTATAACATCTCTTATGCCGAAAACCATTCTTGATGTAATAAAATGCAAGAAAAGCAATTTTGAGGGTTATGAGACACATTTTCTAAAAAAGTAAGATAAATCAAAAAGGTATTATTTTTCCAAAATGAAAAACCATTTTTCCATTTTGAAAAAATGATAAAGTAGAAAAACAGTATTTTGTTGAATCTGGGTCAATAAAAAAACAGTTACAACTATATAAAAGACAATATTTTAATTACCTTTGTTAAACAGAACGGTTGTATATTTGCTATATTTGGCTCATATACCATACTGCTGAGTATCTATATAAATTGTTACAGGACCATCATTGAGTAATTCTACTTTCATGTCTGCTCCAAACTGACCTGTTTGTATAGGTTTTTCTAATTTTTCTTCTATTGCTTTTATCATTTTTTCATAAATTGGAATAGCTAGAGAAGGAGGTGCAGAATTTGTAAAAGAAGGACGATTGCCTTTTTTTACATCTGCATACAGAGTAAACTGGCTAATTAGCAAAATATCTAAGTTCAAATCTTTTACTGAAAAATTCATTTTATCGTCTTTATCAGAAAAAATACGCAAACCAACTATTTTTTTACTTAGCCATTCAATCGTCTTTGAAGTATCAGTAGCTGAAATACCCAAAAATACAAGTAAACCATTTTCTATTTCTCCAATTTTTTTATCCTCTGTTACAACTGAAGCCTGTCTAACTCGCTGAATAAGTGCTATCATGATTTAAAATATTAATTTATAGAAGTCAAAATTATTTTATTTGAATTAAATTGCAATAAACATAAATATAGTTTTTTTTAAGAAAAATAATTTTGACCTGAACATTTTAATAGTAAATTATCATCTTTTACTTATCTCTAAAATGTTCTATCAAAACAATCAGAAAAACAATCAGATTAATTTAAACAACTTATGAATATTCAAACTAGTACGTATCTGATTAAAAATCAATAATTATCATGGCAAAACTAAACCAATTGGAATCTATAAAAACGGAGTTGAAGACACTGCGTTCGCACGAAGCAAAATTAGCTTACTTTATGAAGTTGGATAATGAGGGAGGCGAAATTAGTTATATGCAACCGAGTATTATGGGAAATGGAGATTATGGAACGCAAATTCGCTTCTATATTCGTGTAGATGAACTCTATTATTCAGCACTTCTTACTCTTGCAAATGCTAAAAATGTACAGAAAATTCTCAAAAAAGTGTGCAAAAAGGGATTTGAATTTTTGGAGAAAAACGAAGATGATATACGAGTAGATTTTTTGGATATAAAGCATCCAGATGAGCTTCTGGCTGTTCATAAAAGAACATTAGCAGAGGTTTGTAAAGAAAATAATAATTGGAAGTAATTACTTTTTATCAAAAATTGAAGAAAATACCATAAACGCAATCTAGTTTAATGGTATTTTTTTTGTCAAACTAATACTAGAATTTTCGTAAAACTATTTTCTCTTTTAATGCTATTCTTTGGTATGCTTTGGATTTTCTGGTAGTGTTAAAGATGTAATGCTGCAATTCTAAAAATCTGTGTTTTATTCGTTCAATCTGTGTTATCTGTGTTCTATTTTTTATTTACAGCATTACTTGTTATAGACTACCGATTTTCTTTATACACAGATTACCAAATAATAATTATTTTTGCCAAAAATTAAGACACCCAAAAGTAGAGACTGTTTGTAGAAAGTTGTAATTTTGTGAATGATAATTTTTATTAGTATCAGTATTAGAACTCGTTTCAGATAGAAAAAACAATTATGAACTCTAAATTATACACTGGTAATTACTATTTCTATTTTGTACTTTTTTGTTTGACTTTGATGGGATTTGCTTTTCAAAGCTGTGGAGAAGATGAAATGAGTGAGGAAGAAAGAGCAAAAAATACACTTCTTGCTACTTTTGAAAACATTCGCAGAATTTATAGTGAAGAAGGGCTAATCAAAATAAAAGTAGAAGCACCCATAGAATACATTTATCAAAATGAAGATGTATTTTATCCCAAAAATTTTAGGATTACTATGTATAATCCAAGTGGAAGTATTACAACTACTCTAACAGCAGATTCGGGTCGTTTCGAACGTGTAAGCAAATTATATCACGCTTATGGAAATGTAGAAGTAATTAATCACCAGCAAGAACAGAAAGTAAATACACCAGAATTACACTGGAACCAATTTAAGAGAGAAATTTATACTGAAAAAGAAATCGCTATCAAAACGCCAACCGAAACACTCTATGGAATTGGAATGGTATCTAATGAAGAATTTAGTAAATATAAAATCAAGCAACCGACAGGCAATTTTATCTATAAAGAAAGAACAGAAGGATTTGAAAAACCTGATAGTACAGACATGATAAATAAAAAAAGCAAGGAAAATGAGCAAAATCCTAAATTGTAAAAAGGTCAGTAGAGAAATAATATCAGAAATAGTATCAGAAGTAGTATAATTCTAAACCACAAAAGAATCAAAATTAATACTACCTTTGCCAAAATTTCTATTTTACAAATTCATTCCATGAAATTACTCGAAAATATTCTATTAGCTTTCTGTGTTGCATCTTTAGCCATTGGCGTACATCAACTCTATTATTACGAAGTACAAGAAGTATATTGGATTTTGAGTCTTTCTGTATTTTTGTTTCTTATCTATACATGGATAAAATCAAAAAATTTGAAAAAAGCAGAAGCAAAAGATAAAAAAGAGAATACGGTTAGTAAAGAAACAAAACACTATTCAGATAAGGAGAATACTAATTATATGCCACCAAAAAAGAAACGTAAGAAGAGAAAGTAATACTAATTTTATTATCTAATCTCTAATCCCTAATTCCCAATCTCCAATTCCTATAATGAACCCTTGGATTCCCATATTTATATCACTTTTATTTTCGGCTTTTTTCTCGGCTATCGAAATTGCTTTCATTTCGGCTGACCGTCTGCAACTTGCCTTAAAACAAAATGAAGGGGGAAGAACAGCAAAACTATTGTATAGATTTTACAAATTAGAAGACTATTTCATTTGTACGACACTTACAGGAAATACAATTTCACTGGTTTTGTATGGAATCTTTATGGCACAAGTTTTAGACCCGCCTTTACAAAGTTTTTTTTCAAACTTACTTATAAATAATGATACTCTTGTAGAAACGGCTGTTTTGGGAAGTCAGACTATTTTATCTACGATGCTTGTTTTGGCAGTAGCCGAATTTTTACCCAAAAGTGTTGCACTCGCTAATCCGAATAAGATTATTGAAGTATTAGTGCATTTTATGAAACTGGTATATTTTCTTTTTTATCCTTTCGTCTGGGTAATTATAAAATCTGCTAAATGGTTTACAAAAACAGCATTTAAGATAGAAGAAAATAGAGAACTTCCACTTTTGGGGATTTCTGACCTCAATCATTATATTCAAAAATTAGGTCTTAAAGGTGAAAAGTCAAATGTAGATGCTGATTTGTTTCAAAATGCAGTAGAATTCAGAACACTAAAAGTAAGGGATTGTATGATTCCTCGTACCGATATAATTTCTATTTCTATTGAAGAGAGTATTGAAAAATTACAACAACTTTTTGTAGAAAGTGGACATTCCAAAATTATCATTTATAGAGATACAATAGATAATGTAATTGGGTATAGCCACGCTTTGCGTCTCTTTGATAATCCAACGACTATAAAAAGTGTAACCGATAGTATTTTCTTTGTTCCCGAAACGATGCACACCAACGAGCTAATGATGCGTTTTATTGCTACTCGTAAAAGCATGGCATTGGTTACCGATGAGTTTGGAGGAACAGCAGGAATTGTTACGATTGAAGATATTGTAGAAGAAATTTTGGGAGAAATAGAAGACGAACACGATGAAGAAGGTTTGTTATTTGAGCAAATAGATGAGAAAAATTTCTTGCTTCATGCACGTTATGATATTCAAGAACTCAATGAAAAACACAATTGGAATCTTCCAGAAGGAGATTATGAAACACTTGGAGGGTATATTTTAGAAAAATTGGGTACAATGCCAGAGGCAGGAACACAAATAAAAGATGATAAGTTTACAATTCTTGTCAAAGAAATGCAAGGAGCACGTATTGAAATTGTAGAAATTCATTTTTATGAAATTCCTCATTCGGAAGAAGAAGGTACAAATTAATTTAAGTATAATTAGTTAAATCAACTATTTTGGAAAATTATAAAGAGAAAAAATTGTTTTTTTACTTTTTACAAGTATTAATGTTTAAGAAAGTAGTATTGATTTTACTCACTTTCCTTTGTGTTTTTTTTACTCAATTTGCTTTTGCTCAAAATGATTCTATTGCTGCAAACGAATTGCCTTTAGCTGATTCTTTGATGCAAAAAACGAGTGATTCAACAGTTATGGTAGCTCCTTTTCCTACCGATTCTACTTCAAAGGATTCTATCAAAAACAAAATAAATACGCAGCAAGACACTACACAGCAAGATAGTACAGTTACAACAGGAGCTCTTTTACAGGGAGAGACCAAACCCAAAATAAATACCGATAGTATAGATTATGCTGCTAATTCAGTTTGGAAACTCTACGAAGAGGATTTGTATCTCAACACAAAAAGAGAAATTCATCCAGATACCTCTGTTCATAACATGCATCGCTACGGTATTATTCAAAGAAATGATTACACCTATCAAGATTTGGGGAATTTGGGAACGGCTTCTCAATCTATTTTTTATCAAGAACCTAATCAGATTGGTTCAAGATGGGGAATTACAGCGTATGAGCCTTATATTAGAAGACCTCCAGAAATACCCTATTTCAATACGCTTGCACCTTATGTAGATATTTATTTGGTACAAGGAGGACAAGGAAAATCTTGGTTGGATGTAGATTTGAGTAGAAATGTAAATCCTGATTGGAATGTAAGTATTTTTTATAGGCGTCTTAGTGCCAATAAAGTAATTAATCGTGCTTTTAGAAGAAACGATGAGCAAATGGAGCATCAAACATTTAGTTTTACAAATTGATTTTTCTCCAAAAATCATAGATACAAAATGTTGGCTCATTTCTCTTGGTATGACCATACTATGTTAGAAACAGGAGGTGTAAAATCGACTGTTAGTTTAGATGGTTTTAGCAATCAAAGTGTTATCGATACGCTCTTACAATTAGATAATTCAGAACTAGATTACAACTTACCTAATTTTGCAGATGTAGTTCAGTATGGACGCACCTTCCATATTTATCAGCAATACAGTATTACAAAAGGAGGACAGTTTGAGATTTTTCAGCTTACAGATTATTCTCAAAACACAAATAGATATAGTAATACGGGTATAGATTATGCGGCTAATTTAGATTTTTATAATCAATTTTCTGATTTTCCTTCTATTTCGGTAGTAAATGGTTTTGAGTATCGAACTGCTTTTGCACAATTAGAAAATAAAGCAGGAATAAAAGGACGAATAAATAATTTTCAATACCGAACCTTTGCCAAACTCCGAAATTATCAAGTGCGTTATGAATTTCCATTTGCACAAGGAGAAATACAGACAAGCCAAAAAATAGATATTGCACCCGAGCTATTTTTGGGTGGTGGAGTGCGTTATTTTCTCAATTCGAAGATGAATAACAAAACAGAAGAGCTAATAAATAATTTGAATGATTACGAAAAAGAACGTCAAGTTTTAGATTCTCTTTCCAAAAAAGATTCTACTGATATTAATTTCAAGCCTTCTATTTCTGTAATGGATAATTCAATTTCTGTCATTTCTTACATTGATGCTTCGGCAGAATATCAACTTGTTTCGGAGTTAGTTGGAGATTATAGAATTTCGGGAGAATGGATTAGAAATAATTTGACTGTCGGCTTAAACAGAACTGTTTATTCTCCTTCCTTGATTCAGCAGTATTCTTTCCAGCCACAACTGCGTTGGCAAAACGATAACTTCGAAAAGGACGACAAGTGATAAAGTCTATGCTTCCTTTGAGTTCAATCCATTACAATTACCCTTTCTAAATAGAGTAGATTCTGCCTACAAAATTTCTTTACGTCCTTACGTTTCGGCAAGCAATATTCAGAATTTGGTATATAATGATTCTAATTCGGTGGCTCGCCAAACCTTAAAAGCTACTCAACCTATTTCGGTAGGTCTGGTCATGAAGGGTTCGTATAATAAGCTAAATGCACTTTTAGATTTTCGTTATAATCAAAATTTAGGTGAAGATTTAGTCAGAATGCCTCCTATTTTTGTCAATTTTATGTTCTTTTATAAAAGCAAGTTATTTAATAATGCAATGGAAGCAGAAATTGGAACAGATATTCATTACCATAGCAAATACAAAGCAGATGGGTATAATCCACTTATCCAACAGTTTCATTTACAAAATAGGTATAATGTAGGTGGTTTTCCTCAAATGGATTTATTCTTCAATTTCAAAGTAAGTAGAGCCAAGATTACACTAAAGGTAAATAATGCTTTACTAGATGCAGCAGGACAAGGGTATTATGATACGCCTCTTTACATTGCACAACCTCGTGCTATCGAAGTAGTTATTAATTGGTTGTTTTTTAATTGATGTAAACCAACTCTTTATTTTTAATAATAAAATCCTTCCACTTTCCATCTTTGAAATCTATTCCCTTGTCATCTTTATACCAAATTCTTAGTAATCCTTCTTTTTTGTCATAATACATCATTTCTACAAAATCTTTAAGATAGATTTTTGAAGATATATTCTCAATTCCTTCTACTACAAAAACTGTTTTGTCTAATTCTTTAGCTGTACAAGAATGACAAACATCCGATGGATAAGAATAAGCTGTATCATATATAATTTTGTAATGATCTCTTCTTTTGGCTACCCAATCACTTTGTATAGCTTGAATATAGTTTAACTTTTGAGCAGTAGCTAGAATTTCGTTCAACTCCTTTTTTCTATCTGAATCTTTCTTCACACAAGAAAATAGCAACAAAGAACTAGCTAAAATGAAAAGTAATAACAATAGAGACATTTTCTTTGGGTACATTTTTTTTGATAATTTATTAGAGTGTGTAACAATCATTCTTATTAATTTTCTGAAAGCAAAAATACATACATATCTCCTAATCTTTATTTCCTACTTCACTAATATCCAAATAAAAAAATAAGATTTTTCTAAGGTCAAGTAAAATAGTTTGTACGTTGTTTACGTTAAGTAGTTGTAAAATAGATTGTTGAATACAGACAAATTTCAGATTTGATAATTGTTTTCAAATTTTATATTGCTACTACTATAAACCAAATTTATTATGAAGACGTATTTTTTAATTGCTCTATTAGCCATTTTCTCATTTTCTACATTTGAAGTAACTGCTCAAAACAAGAGAGCAGAAAGAACCAAAAACAGAGCAAAAAACAAGACTAATAATCGTGTCGATAACAAAATTGATAACAAACTAGACGAAGGCTTAGATGCTATCGAAGGACTTTTCAAACGTAAGAAAAAGAATAAAAAAGAAGAAAATGAAGAGGATACTTCTCAAAACAATTCTAATCAATCAACAGAAAATTCTGAAAACAATGCTAGTGCAGGGTTTTTGGAAGGTCTTCTTGGAGGAGGAAGTGGAGAGAAATTAACTATTAAGCCGAGTTATGATTTTAATTCTAATTTTATGATGCGTATGCAGACTTATAAACAGAATGGAAAACAGGAAGGCGATGTGTTTATGCGTTATTACAATTCGGCTGACCCGAGTTTTATGGCTATGGAAGTAATGGAAGCTACTAAAGAGGGAAAAGTGAAAAGTTTGGAATCCAAAATAATAGTAGATGGGTCTCAAGGAGCTATGATTACGATTATGGAAGACCAAAAGCAAGCTGTTGCGATGAAAATGCCAAATGTTGAGAAGTATCAGCAAGCACAAGAACAAGAAGTAAGTCCAGAAGAAGCTATGGAAAATGTCAAAATTACTCGTACAGGTCGTACAAAGAATATTTTGGGTTATACCTGTTCTGAAACAATAATGGAAACGGACGAAATGAAAGCTATTTCTTGGACAACAAAGCAAGTAAATTTATCTCAATTCAAAGCCTTTGCAGGAATGTTTATGCAAGATAAAAAAGAGAAAAATCAGCTTATGGCTATGCCAACCGAATTTGCAATGGAAATGGAATCAACAGACAAAAAAACAGGCGAAACTATGAAAATGCTTGTTACGGAAGTAAACGAAAATCAAAATACAACTATTGATATGAGTGGCTATAAAGTTATGGACATGTCTGGACTAATGAATCTGGGAGAAAAATAGTAAAACCTCTCTATTCTTACACAAAATTAAAATCACCAAATTTATCTTTTTTTTTAATATGGAGTAGTCTGTATCAAAATTCATTTTTACTTTATTTTAATTATATTTGTGAAGTATGTAAGTGTTTGTAAATCAAATTATTACAAATACTTTTACCATTAAATAAAACCAAATTACTTATCAATTTTAAAAATAATTCAATGAAAACTCAAATCACAACGTATTTCGCACTCTCTTTTCTTATTCTTGCCTTCTATTCTTGTAATCCAAAAAAAGCAATAGAAGAAAAGATTGCCAAAGAAATGGCTGGTGCAATGTTAGGAACAGATGTAGATATGTCTAATACAGACAGCTCAAAACCCTCTTCTGCAAAAGTTGACTTAAAGAAAGGTTCTGAATCAATCAATTTTGACCTTGAAGGCGTTGTTTTTAATGTTATGAAGGACAATCAAGGACAACTTATCATGGGAACTGCAATTGCTCAAGATAAAGAAGACAATAAAATTATGATAATGCTTGGAATTACAGGAGATGCTAGTTTGATAAAAGGAGCTTCTGCAATTGAGTTTGGAGAAAAAAAAGAAGGCAAATTATCTGCTACCTTGACTATGAATAAAACGGGAAGTGAAGAAGAAATGAAATTGAAAGGGATGATGGGAATGAAGGTAACTTCAGTAAAATCAGGCACGATGGAATTGGTAAAACTTACGGAAGAAGAAATAATTTTCAAAATCAATGGTGTAGCAGAAGATATGAGTATGGGAGACGAAGAAATGAAAGAAAGTCCGTTTACAGGCACTATCACTTGTAAAAATCCTGTTATTACTTTTATGGGAATGAAAAAAGATGAGTTTTTTAAATAAATTATATATTTGCTTTGCTATCAAAAAAAGCCATTATCAATTAAGTTTGGTAATGGCTTTTTGTTTTTTAGATAAAATTTTGTCGTAAAAAAAGGCGTACTAATAGAATTTGATAAAATTATTATCAATTAAGTTTGGTAATGGCTTTTTGTTTTTTAGATAAAATTTTGTCGTAAAAAAAGGCGTACTAATAGAATTTGATAAAATTATAGCTCTAAAATTTGTTGATTACACAAAATTGCTCGAAAATTGTTTATATAGAATCACAAACAAATCTAAGGAAAATACTATAAGAATATTTTAACAAAATAGATTTTGAAAAACAAAATAATGAATTCATTTTTTGGTAAACTAATTACTATAACTTCGTTACTAGCTATTTGCAGTTCGTGTACAGTAGAAGAAACCGAAAATAAAGAAGTAGTAATTACAGATTCCTCTAATTCAAGAGGTAGTACTAAAGTTAGTACTAACACTTCTCAACCTACTAATTTGGCGATAAAGGATAGCATTTCTTTTGCCAATTATACAGATTCTGTTCAGCTTATTCTTACTGATTTTAAAGTAAGTGAGGCACAAGCAGAAAGGCTTTCTGAAACGATGAGCGAAATGATAGTACAAGCCAAAGATACAAAAGAGAATAATCAGGAAAGACAACTGGGACAACGAGGAGAAACTCAATATACCAAAAAAAATTCTCCTAAAAATCTGAGTACCTATTTGTATATGAAGATAGATTCCTTTCCTCAACACCTATTACCCAAAAACACCAAAAATTTGTATATAGGAGCAGCTACAGAAGGAGAAGAACAATATTTATACGGACTTAGTAATGAGGGAAATCTTAGAAAATTTGCCAAACTTCCTCCAGATTTTACCTTTAATCCCTACAAAAAAACCGAATCGTATTATAACAATGGAAAGATTTTTATTTGTTCGGAACAGAATTATAAAGCAACTATTATTTGTGGAATTTTTGATTTTGATTTATCCAAAAATAAGCTGACTTTAGAAGACCAAACTGCAAGGGATTATTCAGTAGAATTTATTGCAAAAGCGAAAAAAGCAGTAGAAAAAGGAAAAATTATCGAAGCCGTAAATTTTTATGAGCAGGTGGTTTATCCTCATAATTATATGCAGGTAGAAACCGAAACGATTCAGCTACTCAAAAAAACTTATTCTGTTTTACAGAAATTGGAAAAAGAACAAAAGTATGATTCTGCAACGCTTGTTTTGGAAAGTGTTTTTGAGTTTTGGGGAACAGAGTTTTTATTGAATATCCAAACGCCACAGCAATTACAAGAGCTTTTTGCAACTAATAATTTTGAGCTTTCTCAAAAGGAATATATTCAGATTTTGGAAAAATATGGAAGTCTTCTTCTTCAATCCAAAAAGTATATTGATGCAGTAGAAATAAACAAAAAACTTACTCAAATTACGCCTACTTCTGCTCTCGCTTACCTCCAACTCGGTCATGCCTATTATAATTTAGAACGCTTGAAAGATAGCCAAAATGCTTACAGAAAATATAAAGAAATTGTAACACAAACAGGACAGAAAACAGATAAAAGTACAATAGAGCAAATTGAAAAACGATTAAGGGAAAAGTAAATTCTTTGTTTTTTATTGTTGATTATCTCCATCATTTTGGTTGAATATTATTTCTTTGTGTTCAAAAAAGTAATTCTATTTCTGGTAGTGCTAAATATATAATGCTGCAATTCTAAAAATCTGTGTTTTATTCGTTTAATCTGTGTTATCTGTGTTCCATTTTTATTTACAGTTTGTGATAGGCTACCCTATTTCTTATTCCTCTTCTATTTTTTGTCTGGCATTCTAAAGATATTGAGATGTTGCATAGACAAACGCTTCCAATTTCGGGTTCTGACCACAAAGATTTTTTGGTAGTCTTTAGATAAAAAACATTATCGTAACTTATTCTTTAGAGTGATAAAAGAATGTTTTTACCCAAAAAAAATTCAAGCAAGTTTTCAAACAACTTGATTGATACACAGTTTTTTTTGTAATTTGTGTAAAAGTATGATTTAAAGCACTTAGGGTCTTCAAGAACCTTAGGATTTAAGAATAAATAGAAAATAATCTAAGAGAATACAATATGATTTCGCCAGAAAAAATAGAAGAAGTAATTGCACAAAGTCCATATATAAGTCGTGATTTGAGTTGGATTCAATTTAATTATAGAGTTTTAGATCAAGTAATAGCAGAGCGTCGTACTGTTTTGGAGAAGTTTAAGTTTTTGGCAATTACGGCTTCTAATCTGGATGAATTTTTTATGATTCGTTTGGGTAGTTTGTATAATTATATGGATTACAACAAACAACGACTTGATTATTCAGGATTGCGTGAACTCCCATTTCGTCAAAAATTATTACAAGAAGGTCAGGATTTTGTACAAAAGCAATATCAATATTTATATGATTTGCTTCCTAATTGTGGGGAGAATAATTTTAATATTATTGATGGAAGTGAAGTTTTGCAAGAAGAAGAGGAATTAGTAGCTGATTATTTTCAGAATACTATCTTTCCGATGCTTACGCCAATGGTATATGATAATTACCATACTTTTCCAATTCTGATGAATAAGTTATTGGTTTTTGGAGTAGTTACTAACATAGAAGGAGCAAGTAAAGCAAGTAGGAAAGTATCTTTTATTCAAATTCCTCAAAATCTGCCTCGTTTTTTTCGAAATAAATAGAAATGAGAAAATTGTTTTTTTACCTATTGAAGAAATTATTAGAAAATACGTCTATAAATTTTTTAGAAATGTAGATATTTTGGGAGTTAGTTTGCTTCGCATTACCAGAAATGGAGACTTTACCCTTGCTGAAAGTGATGATATGGAAGTAGATTTTGTGCAAGAAGTAAAACAAAAACTAAAAACCAGAAAAACAGGGCGAGTAGTTAGATTAGAAATAGAGAAAAATTATTCTACTTGGATGCTTAGTCTGTTAAAATCTCGTTGGGATATTGAAGAGGATAATGTTTTTGAGGTAGAAAAATTAATTGACCTAACTAGTCTTTGGCAAATTGTAAATCATAAAGATTTATCTGAATTCTTGCCTCTTCCTCATGCACCTGTAAAACCACTAGCATTTTTACGTCAGGATGTAAACACACAGAAAAAACGAAGTGATGATAGTATTTTTGATAGAATAAAGAAGGAAGATATTGTTCTTCATCATCCGTATAACAGTATGGAACCTGTTTTGGAAATGATAGAAGAAGCTGCTGATGACCCGAATGTATTAGCAATCAAAACGACAATTTATAGATTAGCAAAAGATTCCAGAATTACATCAGCACTTTTGAGAGCGGGTGAGAGTGGAAAACACGTTTCTGTTTTGTTTGAGGTTACGGCTCGTTTTGATGAAGAAAATAATATTAGGGAAGCCAAAAAATTACAACAAGCAGGTTGTTTTGTGATTTATGGAGTTACACAACTCAAGACGCACACAAAAATAATGTTAGTTGTCCGAAAAGAAGGGCAAAATATAGTGCGTTATGTACATATGGCAAGTGGAAACTACAATGAATCTACTGCCAAACTTTATACAGATATTGGACTTCTGACCACAAACGAGATTTATGCTAGAGATATTTCAGAGTTTTTCAATGCCATTACAGGACACTCTGACCCAGACCGTTACGAACAACTTCTGACTGCTCCTAATTTTATGCGTCAGCAGCTTATTGCACTCATTCAAACCGAAACTAGAAACGCATTAGACGGATTACCAGCAGGAATTTGTATAAAAGTAAATTCGTTGCAAGATAGAGCCTTCATAGATGCACTTTATGAAGCCTCACAAGCAGGCGTTCCGATTGAGCTGATTGTAAGAGGAATTTGTTGTATTCGACCAAAACGAACAGGACTTAGTGAAAATATTAATGTTCGTTCAATTGTAGGAGACTTTTTGGAGCATTCACGGATTTTCTATTTTCACAATAATGGAGACCCTAAAATTTATAGTGGAAGTGCTGATGCAATGGTACGTAGTTTTGATAGAAGAATTGAATCTTTATTTTTATTGCTTAATGAAAATGCAAAACAGCAAGCTATCAATCTGCTTTCTTATAATTTGAGGGATACAATGAATAGTTATATTTTACAAGAAGATAGTAATTATTACAAATATAAAAGAGAAGAAGGCGAGCCTGTCTTTAATCAACACGAAGAATTCTTTTTGATTACTCCTGAATCTGTTGGTAAAGCCAATTTGTATGAGAATTTTTTGAAGCACAATCAAAAATTAGTTACGCCTCAAAGTCAAGTTGAAGTGAATAATTCAGTAGAAGATAAGATAAAAGAAGAAAGTCAAAAAGAAAGTTCTGATTCGTAATTTCAAAAAAAGGTAATTGAAATTTATCCTGCCTTTCATCATATAAATCATAAAAATCACTCGCCAATCAGTTCCAGTATTTCAAAATCATAATTCATTCCAATCAATCAAAAAAGGCTGGTTTGCAAGTCTGTAACGAATATCCAAAACACTAGAGTTTATAAAAGTAGTGTCTTTATTATTTACTTTTCCATAGGCTTCATGAATATGTCCAAATGCATGAATTTTGGGTTTTATTTTTTCTACAAACTGGATAAGCTCTTCACAGCCCACTTGCAATCCTTGAAAAGTTTGGTTTAAAATTCCATAGGGAGGACTGTGTGTGAGCAAAATATCTGTATCAGTTGGAATCTGCTTCCAGTATTTCCTTATTTTTTCTCCTCTATCACAATTAAAAGCCCAATCATAGAAACGGGGAGAGATAGGCGAACCCCAAATTTTTATTCCTTCTATTTCAACAGAAGAATTGTTTAGATAAACTACGTTTTTTGGAACAAATGATTCTGCCAAAGTCGGATTTTTCTCAAACAAAAAGTCGTGATTTCCTGCTATAAAAACTTTATAGGTATAGTCTTGCTTACCAAACCATTCCAAAAAATCTTTTACTTCGTCCTCTTTTCCTAGTTTGCTAATATCTCCTGTGTGGATAAGCATAGTTTTGTCTACTTCTAATTTTGGAAGCTGAAGGTTGGCGTGTTGTCCATGCGTATCTGAAATAAAAATAATTTGCATAATTTTTTATAAAATCAAAGTAGTAAACAGTTGATAGAAATTAAAGTTGTAGCTTGTAGATAAAACCGTAGAACCATTACTTATGAATGATTTTTTAAAAACAATTTTCCGTAGAAAACGCACATATATTTTTTTATTTTTTATAATAGGATTACAATTAACCTCTAGCTGTTTGCAATTCAGAATTAGTGACCGAAAAGTAAGAAAAGAATTTAAAGATCAAAAACTAAAACCTACTTTTGATTACGTAGAGTTTGAAGAGCGTACCATTCATTACGCCAAAATAGGCAATGATTCGCTTCCAACTCTATTTTTTATACACGGTTCTCCTGGCGATTGGAGTGTTTTTTTGGATTACTTTAAAGACTCAACTCTGCTAAAGCATACCAATATGGTAGCCTTAGACAGAACAGGATATGGAAAATCTAGCTTTGGAAATCATGAAAAAAACCTAAAGGAACAAGCTCGTTTTTATAAAAAAGTTTTAGAGAAATTTCAAGATTCTACCAAACAAAAACCAATTTTGGTAGCACATTCTTATGGTGGAGCTGTCGTCTTGCAAATGGCTGTTGATTATCCAGATATGATGAGCGGCATAGTGAGTTTGGCTGGTCTTTCTTCGTCCGAACTGACTGTTCCTCGTTGGTATAATAAGGCTGGGAAATCTATTTTTGTACGCTGGTGGCTTCCTGCTGCACTTACCGTTTCGAACAAAGAAATGATACATCTTACAGAGGATTTGAAACTAATTGAAGAGAACTATAATAAAATAAAAATTCCCTTTTTAGTTTTACACGGACAAAAAGACAAAATTGTTCCTTATGGACACGCTCTTTTTCTTGAGGAAAAATTAAAAGACAATCCTTCTTTCAAACTTACAACTCTTCCAGAAGCAAATCATTTTATTCCTTGGACGCATCAAGATACAGTAAGAAGTATTATTTTGAAAATGCTTGAAGAAACGGAGAAATAATTGACTATTTTTATATCCAGTCTTTCTTCCGTCCAATATATATCAATATTCCAGAAACTAAGATGCCCAAAATAGCAGCAGGAAATAAAACGTAACCAGAATCGCCTCCTTCTACTACACTCCACAGCATTTTTATTACAATACTAACCATAAGTACTATAAAACCCCACAACGCTTTTTTACGCCAGAAAGCAACTCCAAGTAGAATAAATATCAAAGGGACAATTGCAGTCATCAGAATTTTTACCCAACTCCAATTGGCAGATAAATAGTTAATCTCCATTTTCAGAAAATTTTGAGCTTGCTCAGAAGGAACAGATGGCTCTGGAAACCACATCATGGAAGTTGCCAATGCAAAGATTGAAAATAGCATTCCTGAAAAACTTTTTTTGTAAGCAAAGAAACAAAAAGGTAATAATAATAGCGGTCGTATATACCAACTCAAAGGAATTGTGATGACGATTCCAAGCAAACTCAAAAAAGGAATCATTGAATATCATCAGCAAAATAAAAGCAAAAGTTAGCAATCCAAATAAAGAAGCCAAACATAAATCTAATGTACGTGTCATACTTATTTTTTAATTATTTTATCTAAGAAATTTATATGTGTTCTATAAAAAAAATAGGTTCTCTGATAATTTTTGCCTTTTATAATTCTTTAGTATAAAATAAATCTATCTTGTATTTTGTTCAAGTCTGTACCGAAGGTCTGACTTGGTCATAATAAGCCTTTTTCAGAGTTCTAAATGCTAATTTTAAACTGGTCAGACCTACGGTACAGACCAATTTAAAATACAAGATAATGGTTATAATAAAGGTAAGTGTAAAAATTGTCAGAGAACCAAAAAATAGATTACCCCATTATTTATTCCTCAACTTCCTTACAAAAGCAGATATAAAAAATACAACTGCCAAAAAGCCAGCAATTCTACCCAAATAATCTCCATGAAGTGCGTAAAAAGTAAGTTGATTATTTAATTTTATGGTATGTTTTAGAGCTGTTTGTTCTCCATAATTACTTCGTGAAATATCTTTTCCTCTTTGGTCTATAAAACCAGAAATGCCTGTATTTGCTGCTCGTGCTACACTTCTGCGTGTTTCGATGGCACGCAAAGCCGATAATGCCCAAAGCTGACGAGGTGCAGGCGTATTTCCCCACCAGCCTTCATTTGTCGGAATTACAATTACATTTGCACCATTTTGAGCATATTCTGTACAAAATTCGCCATAAACAGCTTCCCAACAAATGACAGGAGCTACTTTTGCTTTTGAGTTTGGCGATACAAAAACACTTCTATACGACTGCGTTCCCATTGTTCCCATAATATCCACAAACAAAAGAGATGCACTTTGATTAGGCAAAACCATCTTGATAGGATTTGTTTCTGCACCTATTACAAGTTTTGATTTGTGATAAAATGAAACTGAATCTTCAACAAAAGAAACAAACTGAACAGCCGAATTATAGGAATCATAATAAGCATCTCCTTCACTAGTTTTTCGTGCCGTTTTGGGAACAGTATCATTTCCTGTGTAGAACTTATAGGTATCTGCACCCGAGATTAAAATTAAATTATTTTCTCTACAAAAGTCAAAAACAGGTTTTAGAGCTTCCTGACTTGTGTAGTCGTATTCAGTAGCATTTTGATGAAAAGCCGTTTCTGGGAAAATAATATATTTTGTAGAATCTGTAATTACACTTTTAGCTAAATTAATATAACGTTGAATCTGAACTTCGAAGGGAATATGATTGGTAGAAGGTTCTCCTGTTTTTGGGTTGCGAGCAAACTTTTCAGAATAACAATCCAAATTAGGCTGAACAACTACCATTTCCACTGATTCTTGATTGATGCTTGTTTCGCTTTCATCATAAAACGAATAAAGTCCATAAGAAAATGCTATCGGAACCAACACCAAAACGGCAAAAGCACCTACTTTTACTTCTGATTTTATAAAAACGTGATATGCCAAAATGTTAGCCAAAAGCACCCAAATTGTTCCTCCCAAAGCTCCTGTGTATTCGTACCATTGCACCCAAATAGGCACCTGACCAAAAGCATTTCCAATATTCATCCACGGATAAGACAAAAGCCAATTGAGATGAATGTACTCAAAAAATACCCAGCACGAAACAAGAGATAGATAATCAATAAAGCCAACCGAAAAACGCCTCGTAAAAATATAAACAATAATAGGCAAAAGCTGCAAAAAAGCATTCAATAAAAAGATACCAATTACTCCCACACCAACTGCATTCCAGAGCCACCAATAGGTACCTATATTCCAAATCACAAAATAAATCCAGGTAAAGAAACAAAGACGAGTAAAATAGTTTTTCTTTTTTGTAGTATTTTCTAGCTCATTTTTTTGAATTTCGTATTTAGTAAAATAAAATTCTATGAGTTCTAGCAAAGGAATAAGACCCACAAAAAGTAAAGGCGAAAAAGGAAAATACCAACCCAAAGCCATTAAAATACCACCCAAAACAGAAATAGAAAGCGAATAATATTTTTTCTGACGGTACTTTTCCAAATGTGCTTGAAAGGATAAAAGTGAAGACATTTTTTAGGAATTGATAAATAAACAATAAATTATTAGTTTACAAAAATAGTCAAAGTCAAGGAATAGCTTTTGTTTCTTAGGAACGTAAATTAAATAAACTACTATTTTCAAATTGATAATTTATTGATAATCAATAATTTACATTCGTAATTAGCTTCGCTGCTTTGGCAGGTCGTAATTTTTAATTCGTAATTGATCCTTAACTTTAAAGCAAGTCAAAATTAAGATAAATTGTTTTTTAATTTAGAATTTGATAGCTTTCTATATGTTTCTTTCAAACAAACTAAAAAGCACATTATACAAACTTATGAAACTATTTATTTTATCTATTTTTTTCCTAACTCTCTCTTAAACTTCTTTTTCTCAAAAGTACGAATACAATATTTGGGGTGAGCATTTTGATGACACTAACACAGAAGAGACAAGAAATAACAACTCAACTCTACCAACAGAGAAAGAAAGAAAAGCCATTTTCGAAAAGCCAGAAGACACAATTTATATCTATCATCAAGTAGGAGAAGGAGAAACGGCTGACTATATAATGAATTTGTATCAAATTTGTGTGCCTTGTTTGGTGAAATGGAATTCTATTACTACGCAAGGTTTTAATATATTTCAGCCTAAAGACCTTTATACAGGCGAATATCTAAAAGTAGCTATCAAAGAAGAATATGAAAAAGGAACGGCAGCAGAATTTAAGACAAAAACTTTATATCAAAATTTTAAAAATCAGACTTATACTTACGATATTAGCTACTACCTACAGAGTTAGTGAAGCAGATTTACGTCTATGGAATAACTTAGATGAAAATATTTATTCTGTAGAAAATGTTAATTTGATCGTTGGAGAAGAACATTACAAATATGCTTGTCTTTGTACAGAATAAAGCAGGAATGAGTTACAATCAATATAAAAACAAAAAATCCCTTTTTTCAAAAAATGAAAAGGGATTTTTCTTGTTTCTTATAAAAGTAGAACTGAATAGTTAAAAAATAAGGAATTGCTAAAAATTAATCGGTATTAGCCGATTGACAACTCACATACTATCCATTCTTTTACTTTCTAAATAAATGATTCTTAAAAAATAAAGTTACTGTTAAAAATTTTGCTTGACTAATAATTTAATCTTACAAACAGTTTCTTTGAAAATCATTTATTCGCTTTGTTGTATTATATATTTCAATCTACTTGCCAATACCAAAAAATAGCTGGAAATAAGTCAGAATAATTAAAAATCATTATTTAAAGCTATTAAAGAGTTATTTTTATTTCTCAATGAAAATCGTAAAACCCATTATTTTTTCATAATGGAAAGGTTGTTTTTTCATTTTGGAAAAATAATTGAGTTTATTTTTATTTTTCCCATTTTCCAAATTTTAAGAAATAACAAAAGGTTGAGGAGAAAAACAAAGTATAAAAATGATAAACGTAATTACTCCCAAAATCATTCTACCTTTACCAAGTGGTACAATTTCATTTTCAGTAGGAGGATGTGAAAGTCCCTAAAATGCGTCCCAAAAGAAAACCAAAAGCCAACCAACCGTAATAACCCTGTGCTTCTGGAAAAAAACTAACTATCAGAAACTGAAAGGCATAAATAGCTAAAGCAATCACAACAGCATTAATCGGTTTATCTGTATTTTTGAGAAAAATAATGAACAGGAAAAAAAGGTAGAAAATACTATACAAGGCAATATCTTCAATCGGATCTTGTGGAGAAATAAGTCCCAAACCTGCATAAGTCAGGAAAACAATAAACATTCCCATAGATATTTTTTTATGCCATTTTCTGCCAAACATGGAATACAAAACGTGTCCACCATCAAGCTGACCAATTGGCATTAGGTTAAGAGCCGTAAAAAATAAAGCTAAATAACCAGCCAATAAAAAAGGGTAATGAAAAATTTCTCTATTATTAGGAACCCATTCTGGATTTGGAGCGACATAATTTTTAAACAGTTCAAATAAAAGATTTGTACCCAGTTCCATATTTGCACCTTCTGGAATACCTTTATAAACTTGATTTGCATATTCCAAACCGTATTTTTGCCACGACGGATGAGCCACTTCAATTACATATTCAGGCGAAGGAAGATTCAGAAAACCATAAAAAAGAACACCCAAAGCAATCACAAAACCAGCAATTGGACCTGCTACACCCACATCAAAAAGCGATTTTTGAGAAGTAAAAGGAGATTCAATTTTGATAAAAGCACCCATGGTACCAATCGTAGAAGGCATTCCAATAAAACCCAACCAAAGAGGAATATAAAAAGGCAAAGAAGCACGAATATTGTGATACTTTGCAGCAAAGTAATGACCAAACTCATGAACAGTAAGGATTCCCAAAAAGGGAATAGAATAAGAAAGACCAGCCACAAAGTCATCAAAACCTAATCCACCTCTCCCAAAACCTGCAAAACCATCCACATCAAAAAGAAGAATTACAAAACTCTTTTCTCCAAAAATCCATTCTGCACCTGCAAAAGTAGTTGCCAAAAGAGTAACCACAAATAATAAAATATGTAGCCAATATTTTGGTTTTTTCTTTTTATAGATAACTTCTTCATACAGAAACGGATTTGAAGCATTATCTTTATTATCGTGATAAGAAGGAGGAGTGAAATTTTCGTTTTCGTTTTGCATTTTTTATTTTATGGAATACATTTTTAGATACGTAAATACGTTTTGAATACAAAGTTGGAGAGAATAAAACCTGTTGAAGCAGCAAAGCTAATACAGTTAAATTGAATAGATACTTTTATTACTATGAATACTTATTTAAAGTTTTTTATCAGCCTTATTTTACTGTTTATTTTAGTTTTTTTTAATATACAAAATGTAAAAGCACAACTACAAATTAGTATTTCGTATCAAAATAGTTTTGAAAAAAAACTGCCTACTATTCAGCTTCCCAAACAAATAAAATCAGTATCAGAACTAACTGAGATTACTACAAATTTACTCCAAAATTTGCACAATGAAGGGTATTGGAATGCCAAAATAATTCCTTTTGAGATAGATAGTTTGAAAAAATCAAAATGCTAAAAATCAAATCAAACTCATTATTGATGTAGGAAAAAGAGCTTTTTGGAAAGAATTAAATACAAAATCAGTTCCTAGTTTGATACAAAAAAATGTAATTTCTGATTTTGAGCGAAAAGATTTTTTGAAAGATATACTAAAAAACACACTAGAAAACAATAATGCTGTTCCTGTAAGAACTCAAGATATAAAAAAACTACAAGAAGCTATCTTGAGCTATGCCGAAAATAATGGTTATCCGATGGCAAGGACAAGCCTAGATAGTGCAGAAATAGTTGAAACCGATAATAAAACTGATAAAAGAATTTATTTTTCTGCTAATCTGACCTACCAAAATGGGTCATTGATTCAATTTGATTCTTTGATTATCAATGGTGATGCAAAAATAAAGAAAGATTTTTTGATGAACTATTTGCACATCCAAAAAGGAAAAGCATACAAAGAAAATAGCGTAAAAAATGCAGTTCGTCTTTTAAGAACAATGCCTTATTTAAAGCTAAGTGACAAACCAAATGTAGAGTTTCGTTACGACAGAGCGTATTTACGTCTTCCATTGAAGAAAGTAAAGAGCAGTCAATTTGATGGAGTAATTGGTTTTTTACCCAAAAGCGAAACAGCAGCAGGAAATTCTTCGAATGAAAGTGGTTCTAATTTGCTCTTGACAGGACAAGTAAAACTAAACCTTGTCAATCCCTTTGGTGCAGGAAAAACAATTGCTTTCGAATGGCAACGCATTCGTCCAGAGTCTCAGACATTATATGCCAATTATCAACACCCAAATTTCTTAAAAACAAACCTAGAAATAGGAGGTAATTTTAATTTTATAAAAGAAGATTCTACTTTTAGCACCGTTGAAAGGCGTGCAAATGTAGCTTATCCAAGTGCAAAATTAGGCAAAATTGGTTTTTTTACTTCTCTTCTTACCACTTCAAGAACAGGAGTTATTAGAAATGCAGATACGGCAAATGTCCCAAATGCTGATAGTCGTTTTTGGCATTACGGAATTTCACACGCTTATAATACGCTAGATGATATTTATTTTCCAAGAAAAGGTTTTCAGATAATTACGGAATTATCAACAGGAAACAAAACCTTTACCGATTCGCTTAGTAGAAGCAGAATTTCGGATACTCAAAATCCGAACAGTGATGATTTTAGAAGTCCACAATTAAAATTCAATACGGATATAAATTTGTTTTTCAAAGTAAATAAATTATCTTCTCTTCGGCTTAGAACACAAATACAATTTGTAGAAAGTAAAAATTTATTTTTGAATGAGCTTTTAAGAGTGGGAGGACTTCAAAACCTTCGTGGCTTTGACCCAAACAGTTTTTTTGTTTCTCGGTACGGACTTTTAGGTGCAGAATGGCGTTTTTACTTCGAAGAGCGTTCTTATCTAATGGCTTTTGCAGAACAGGCAGCCGTTCGGGCTCATACGCTCAGAAATGAAGTATATATTGATTTGCCTACTTCAGCAGGTGCAGGAATTAGTTTTGCCACAAAAACGGGCGTTTTTTATTTTATTTATGCTATGGGAAATTCCAAAACGCAGGCTATTTCTGTTATTAATTCCAAAATTCACTTTGGTTTGGTAAGCCAGTTTTAAATATAAAAAATTACAACTATATCTTAATCACAGAGGTTGGAGAATTTAGAGAATACATCTACTATTTTTATAAAAGAAAAACAGATAATCAATCAAATTGACTACCTGCTTTCTTTTTGGACGGTATTAGTTTGGCAAAACTACAAAAAATAATTAGTAGTTTTGTATCTAATTCGTACAAACTATTGCATATATTATTTTTTATATAAAATTAAATAAACAACAAAAGTATAAAGTAAATACAGAGTAATTATTAGTTTGTGTAGGTCTGTCTTAGAATAGGATAAATAGTTTCCCAAATCGTATTAGCTACAATTTCGTAGCCTTTTGCATTCGGATGCAGACGATCAGAAAGATTGAGATGTACTTCTCCCATTACCCCCTCCAGCAAAGAAGGAATGAGAGGAGAACCATATTTTTGAGATAAATTTTCATATACTTGTTGGTACTGAACGGCGTATTGTGAAGCAATTTGTCCCATCATACCAAAACCCAAAAGTAACTCAATAGGCAATTTTACCTTCGCCATCACAATCATAACATTTGGATATTGTGCCTTTGTGCGTTCAATGATTTGAGTGAGATTTTGTTCCATTCTTTGAGAGGTAATTCCTCTAAAAAGGTCGTTTATACCCAAAGCAAGCACAAAAATATCTACTTCTTGCTGCTGCAAAACATTAGGCAAACGCATAATGGCACTGTGCGTAGTATCGCCACTCACACCTGCGTTTATGGTAGTATAAGGCAGTCCATAGTTATCAATTTTTTGTTGGATAAGAGCAGGAGGAGCTTGATTGGACTGCAAACCGTATCCTTCTGTCAGACTATCACCGAAGAACACAATATTCTTCATATTCATATTTTTAATTTAAATAAAAAGAGATTAAGACAAAATTAATAATAACTACTTTCTTAGTTTTTTATGCTAAAAAAATAGTATTGTTATCAACCTTTAAGGTAATTATTACAATAGTAATTGTGATGCTTTTAAGTATAGATTGTGCAAAAACCGTGTACTTTTTGTAGATTAGCTCTTATGGTGAAGGAAGGTTTTGCACACATTATTTTCTACATAATTTGCTATAATAAGAAATTGTGAAACTATTTTGTTTGAAAAGTTGCTTCAAAGCTAACTGTACGCATAAAAAAAGAACTCACTGAATTGAGTTCTTTTTTTAAAAATAGGAAAATCTAAAGGGAATTATAAGATAAGGAAAGAACTTGAAATTAAAATATGCTGATAGTCGTCGGTGGGACACCGACAACGGCAAGTTGTAATTTGCTTAAATTACTTATTTTTTTGACCTTTTTTGAACTCTTTTTGTTTATTTTTTTATGACAAATCCTGCCGTTGTCGGTGTCCCACCGACGACTTACTAATTCCACAAGTTCACGTTAGTTAACCATTCACAGTTCCTTACTTTCTTCTACCATTGCGTGGTTTACGAGATTTATTTGAACTTACATAGTGTTCTTCTTCTGTTTCCATTAATAAATCAATGGTTCTTTTTTCCATATCAACAGCTTTTACTCGTACTTCTACTTTATTTCCTAATGTATATGTTTTTTGAGATTTACGACCAATTACTCGCTGATTTTTGGGTTCGTATTCAAAATAATCTCCTTTCAAGTCTGATAATCTAATCATTCCTTCACAGGCTGTTGCCGTAATTTCTACATACAATCCCCATTCGGTAACGCCAGAAACCATTCCTTCAAACACTTCTCCAATATGCTCAGACATATATTCGGCTTGTTTGAAACGAATAGAAGCACGCTCAGCATCAGAAGCACGTTTTTCCATCTCTGAAGAATGACGAGCCAAACTTTCATATTTAGCAGGATCGACAGATGTAATGTTATTATTGAGGTATTTTTCTATCAGACGATGAGCCATCATATCAGGATAGCGACGAATAGGCGATGTAAAGTGAGAGTAATGGTCAAATGCAAGTCCGAAATGTCCTGTTGCTTTTGTGGTATAAACTGCCTTTGCCATCGAACGGATAGCCAAAGATTGAAGTGTTTCATGTTCTGGTTTGCCTTCTGTTTCCTGAACTAACTTTGCTAAAGAAGCTGCAAAATGTTCGGGTTCGACGTTTATATCATAGCCAAAACTTTTCGCCATTGCCTTCAAATTCAATAATTTATCTGGATCTGGGTCATCATGGACACGATAAATCATTGTATTTTTTTCCTTTCCATTCTTATAACGATATACAAATTCAGCTACACTTTTATTAGCCAAAAGCATAAATTCTTCTACCAGTTTATGAGCATCTTTACGCACTTTTTGGATTACTCCTATTGGTTTTCCATTCTCGTCTAAATCAAATTTTACTTCTTGGCTCTCAAAACTAATTGCACCATGTTTGAAGCGTTTGGCTTGTAATTTTTTTGCTAAATCATTCAGTACATTTATTTCATCTGCATAATCGCCTTCTTTGGTTTCGATGCGTTCTTGTGCTTCTTCATACGTAAAACGACGGTCTGAATAAATGACTGTTTTGCCATACCAACGCTTATGAACACTTCCATTACTATCCAATTCGAAGACAGCCGAAAAAGCTAATTTTTCTTCTTGTGGACGCAAAGAACAAAGATTATTCGAAATCCGTTCTGGAAGCATCGGCACCACTCTATCAACTAAATAAACAGAAGTTGCACGCCTTTGAGCTTCTTTTTCTAGTAACGTGTTTGGACGAATATAATGGGTAACGTCTGCAATATGAACACCTATTTCATAATTTCCATTAGGCAAATAAGCTAATGAAATGGCATCATCAAAATCTTTTGCATCGTGTGGGTCAATGGTAAAAGTAAGAACAGGACGAAAATCTCTACGTTTCTTAAATTCTTTAGGTGTAAGGTCGTCTTTTACTTCTTCTGCTTTCTGGATTAATTTCTCATCAAATTCCATTGGCAAACCAAACTCTACCATAATAGCGTGAATTTCGGCTTCATTTTCCCCTACTTTTCCCAAGACTTCGGTTACTTCTCCTAATGGATTTTTACCTTTTTCTTCCGACCATTTCAATACCTTTACAACTACTTTATCATCATTTGTTGCACCATTTAGATTGTCCAAAGGAACAAAAATATCTAATTTTAGTTTTTTGGCTTCTACAGTTACGAAGGCAAAACGATTGAGTAATTGTACATTTCCTACAAATTCGGTTCTGCCACGCTCTATTATTTCTATAACTTCAGCTTCTGGATTTTTGCCTTTTTGTTTTCCTGTGAGCTTTATTTTGACGGTATCTCCCGTAATTGCTCCTTTTATTTTGTGTCCTCCGACCCAAGCATCTTCTTCTAATCCTTCACAGATAATATAGGAAGAATCACGTCCTCCATCAACTGTTCCAATGTATTCATCTTTCTTGAGTTGGGTATCTGATTTTGCTTTGCTTGCTTCTTGTTTTACTTCTCGTCTTTTTTCGTTTTCCGACTCTTCAGAAAGAGCGTGCTTCTGAACAGTGATATTTCTGACAGTTTGTTTGACGGCTTGTTTTTGGTTGTCCGAATTAGAATTATCTTTTTGCTTTGCTTCGTCCTTTTTTGCTTGTTGTTGATTATTCTGTTGTGCTTTAGGAGTTTGTTTTTCTTCTTTTTGAGAAGTTTTCGGATTTGAGTTTTGAGAAGTCGGTTTTTCAGAAACTGTTTCTACAATTTCTCGTATGGTTTCTTTTTGTTCTTTCTCAGTCAGACCCATTTTTTTGTAGAGCTGACGTAGTGTAAAACTTTCAGATTTGCTTTGAGCAAGCGTTTCGATGAGTCCTGTGGCTAATTTCTGTATTTCTTCACGGCTCAAACGAGGATTTTTTTCGTTTTTGGTTTTCTTTTTCTTTGTCATTTATAATAAAGTTAGAAGTCAGAAGTTAGAAATTAGAATTAATAAATAATTCTTTTCTGTTTGTAATTCTTCTAAATTCTTTAAGTGATTAAATTGTGTTTAGTAATTTTTTGATTTATAGTTTATTCTATTTTATTTGTCTAGTTAGTTTAAAAAATGATTCTAAAAAATGTTATTGTTATCTGCAATTTTAATGATTTTTAGTAAAATAAGTAATTGCAAATTACATGAAATAATTACGATTTGAAAATTATTAGTATCTGCTTGCAAATCCTTAACCAATACGTAATCTAATAAAGTTCAAAATCAGTTTTTCAAAAATGTTTGTAGACTTGTTCTTTATTTGGAATCCTAAATTCAATTCCCTTACTTTATAGATTAAACAGTAAAGACAAACAATAGTTTGTTTTCATTCTATCATTTATTATCATTTATTTAGAAATATATGGATTTTGACCTCAAAAATATCAATTTTGAAGAGCTTATCGTAACCTATGGATTAAAAATCGTTTATGCGTTAGTAGCTCTTATCATTGGTTGGATAATCGTTAGTTTCATTACCAAAATAATCAAAAAAGCGTTACATAAAGCAATTCAAGATATAGCTTTAGCTAATTTTCTGACAAGTATTATTGGAGTAATTTTGAAGGTACTTTTGTTTATTGTAGTTGCCTCTATTGTTGGGATTGATACTACTTCTTTTGCTGCTATTATTGGTGCTGCTGGTCTTGCGATAGGTCTTGCATTACAGGGAAGTCTTTCTAATTTTGCAGGTGGTGTTTTGATAATTCTCTTAAAACCGTATCGAATAGGCGAATTTATTGAAGCAAAAGGAATGACTGGAACAGTAAAATCTATTCAAATTTTTTATACATTGCTCAATACGGTAGATAACAAACTTATCATTATTCCAAATGGAGAATTATCAAACAGTCCGATTACGAATTATTCAAGAGAGCCGATTAGAAGAGTAGATATTACAATCGGAATAAGCTATGGCGATGACATAAAGACAGCAAAAGATATTATGTCCAAGACTGCAAATGCTCATCCACTTGTTTTGAAGGAAGGTGAAGCTCCTACTAATCCTGTAGTTGTAGTAACCAGTTTGGGTGATAGTTCGGTTAATATTGCTGTTCGTTCGTGGGCAAAAACTCCTGACTATTGGACGGTTCATAATGATTTGATTGAAGAATTGAAATACAAAATGGATGAAGCAGATATTGAAATTCCTTTCCCTCAGCGTACAGTTTGGATGAAAACTGAAAGTAATGTATAAAATTTCTGGTAGTCTATAACAAGTAATGCTGTAAATAAAAAATGGAACACAGATAACACAGATTGAACGAATAAAACACAGATTTTTAAAGTTGCAGCATTACATTACATCTTTAACACTACCAAATTTCTAAATACATTTTTAACCACAGAGTTTACAGAGGAATAAAGAGAATGAAAATACGTAATTGATAATTAGCTATGCTGCTTTAGCAGGTAGTATCAATCCTTAAATATCTTTACTAGAATTATACTGATAATGATTATCAAAATCATTGTTCCGTACATAAGTGGTTCTACGTAAAGATATTTTTTGTATTTCTGATACCAGTTTTGGAAAGATTTTTTCATAATTGTTTTGATTATTTTATGTGCATATGCTAAACTGTAGGGTACGTTTTACTCACGCTAAAGCGTAAGCTACATTTATTTAGCTGGACTTGTCCATTTATTATCCCTTATCCTAAAACGCCAAGGCAAATGTTTATCTTCTCCTGCATAATCAATGTTTACACGAGAGGAAGCAATAATTTCGCTCTCTTCGATTTTCTCCTTTCTATCTTCTATCCAAATACGATTATCTGTCAAATCTTGTGCATAATCTTCAAGTTCGATTCCCATTGCAATAGACATAATCCCAGGTCCTGCTGTGAGGTTGCGTTTTAATTTCAATTCTCCATTCTTATCTTTTATTTGTTCCATTTTTCTGCGTTCCAACATCGTTTCTATTCCATCAATAGGCTCAACAGCACGAATCAAAACGGCATCAGCTTTTCCGTGTTCATTCGTTACAATATTGAAAAGTTTGTACATTCCATAGACCAAATAAACGTAGGCAACTCCACCTTCTTCGAACATTATTTTGGTTCGCTCTGTCTTTTTATTGAGATGTGCATGACAGGCTTTGTCTGTTTCTCCACAATAGGCTTCTGTTTCTACAATTTTTCCTACGGTTATTTTATCGTCTATATCTGTTACTAAATATTTTCCTAGAAGTTCTTTAGCAATCTGTACAACATCGGAACGAGTATAAAATGATTTGGGTAATTTCTTGGATTTGGACATAAATAACAATTACTTTTTGATTGATTAATTTGCTCCCTCTCATTAATCTAAAAAATAGAGAATTTGTTATTTTCTTTCTATCCAAAACCTAATTTTTTCATAGACTTCATTCATAGTCAGAAGTTTGAAATGATGTGCTTTTGCAAACTGAATAGAATTATTGCTTTCTGAATCAAGCTCTTTTGTATCTATAAAATGAGCATTTGCACTTTTTTTACTGACCAAAATATCTCCAAAGAAGCAGTTTACCCAGTGCGTTTCTTCTTTGGTAAGTCTTCCAGAAATAATAAAATATTCTACACCTTCTAACTTCGGAACTTCATTTTTGGTATTTTCTAAAAACGTATCTGGATTTTTGTCTTTCCAATCTTCTTCTCTCAAATAACCATAACGCAAATCCTTTATTCCTGCACTTCTTAGATTAATTACTTTTCCTACCAAACGAGTATGCCAATTGGGAACACGCTGCAAAATATTGGTCGTAACATTAGCAAAACGCTCAAAGAAAGAACCCAAATGAGGAGTGCCTAATAAAAATACTTTTTTAGTTTTCTTGACCCATTCAAAACCCTCTTCTTGTGCGTAATACGCTGCACTGTGCATCAAAAGACCTCCCATACTATGACATACAAAATAAACTTCTTCAATTTGGGTAGGGTAATTTTGATATAATTCTTCTAAAAGAATAGCTAGTTCTTGTCCATTATCCGAAATATGCAAACCTGTGTTGTAACGCAAATAAAAAGGTGTATAACCATAATCCTCTTCTAATTTTTTTCCATAATCACTTCTATCCTTAAACTGCCAGCAGGTTTCATTAAAGACAAGTCCGTGAATAAGAATACAGATTTTGTTGGTAATAGGTTTTTCATTATAAGAATAATTCGAACGCTTCTTTAGACTATCTTTATGTAATTTGATAGGACTTTGCCGATGATAAAAATTCATTTTTATATCCAAAGGTTTCAGAACAGAATAGTCTTGAAACTTATCTCCCACCGAACCATTGAGAATACTATTTGCTTGAGCAGTTATTTTTTTTGTCTTCCTAATTACTTTCCAAACTGTCTTGGTAATGCTTTTTTTTGGTTCTGGAATATAATCTGGAATTGGATTAGAATCAATTTCTTGAGGAAGAGTTTTAGAAGGTTCTTGGTCTGCCATAAAAACAAAAATTTATAAGTAAAATAGTATGCACGCATAACATAAAACACTAACGCTCAAAAGAGTATAAAAGTTTATTTGAATAAAAAAACTGCATCTTATTTGAGAAAAAAATGCAGTTTATTATAGAGATAAGCAATTGATTGACAAATAGATACGAATTACTTCTTATCCATTCCCAATTTACTTTTAAGAGCATTCAAAGCATCTTTTTCTGGGTCAATTCCGAGTGCCTTATTTACTTTTTCATTTAATAATGGGTCGTTTTTATCGGCATCTTTTCCAAAATCTTCATATAATTCTCCCAAAATTTCGTCTTTCTGAATTTTGGCTTTCATGCGTTCTATCATCGAAATGGTTTCAGAAGAATCAGGCATTTTTACACGCTGTTTTTCTTTGATAGATTTTACGGTTTGAGAATGTTTTTCGATTTTGTCTTGAAGCTTTCCTAATTCTGCAAGTTGATTCAAAGCACCGTCAGCCATCTGTTTTGAGCGTTCTTGTTCTTTTAGAAGTTCCATAGCAAGGTTATTTGCTTCGTTCCAATCCAAATTACCCTCTTGTGCTTTTGCAATAATGCGTTTTGCTTTATTTTCAGCATCTTTTTCTTTTTCTTGATAAAATTCATAGTCTTTTCGGGTACGAATGACGGCAGCTTTTACTTCTGCAAGTGCTTCCAAAGATTCATTTAGATTTGCAGTATCAAAAACTTTGTCATAACCAGTAGCAGAAAAAGTAGAATGATAGACGTGTTTCTCTTGTTGAGTCTGTTGTTTGGGTTCTTCTTTTATATCTGTTTTTTGTTCTGAAACAGGTCTAGTTTTAAGTTCTATAATAGGTTCTTCTTTTTGTTGAGATACCCTACTTTCAGATGCACGACTGTGCATCTTTACGGGTTCATCCTTTTTTTTTGAATCGGCAGAGTTAGATTGAAATTTATCAGAATTATACAAATCAATGTACCAATTAATCGTTTTGGTAAGAGCTGTATCAAAATCTGTATCTGCTTTCCAATTTAGTTCATTTTCAATTTTTGAAGAATTGATGGCATAACGCAAATCGTGTCCAGGACGGTCTTTTACGAAGGTCAATAAATCTTCATATTTTGCTCCATTTTGAGCATTTTCTTTAGGCTTGATAGTATCCAAAAGCGAACAGATTTTTTTAGCTAAATCAAGATTATTCCATTCATTATTCGAACCAATATTATACGATTCTCCTTTTTCTCCTTTCTGAAAAGCTGCATCAATTCCTTTGCAATGGTCTAAAACATAGAGCCAATCCCTTACATTTTGTCCGTTTCCGTAAATCGGAATAGGCTCATTTGAAAGTGCTTTTCTAATAATAGTAGGAATGAGTTTTTCGTGATGCTGTTTTTCTCCAAAATTATTAGAACAGTTTGTAATCACAATATCCATTCCGTAAGTATGAAAATAACTTCTCACAATCATATCACTTCCTGCCTTTGAGGCACTATACGGACTGTTTGGAGCATAAGGAGTTGTTTCTGTAAAAAAGCCAGTTTCTCCCAATGTTCCATAGACTTCATCTGTTGAAACGTGCAGAAAACGAGTATCTTCATAACCTTTTTTATAGGAAAATGGTGCATCTTGCCAATGCTTTCGAGCTACATCGATGAGCGTAAAAGTGCCATGAACGTTCGTTCTGACAAAAGCCTCTGGGTCTGTGATGGAATTATCAACGTGCGATTCGGCAGCAAAATGAATTACTCCTTTTATGTCGTGCTTATCAAAAATATGTTCTACTAATTGTCTATTGACAATATCTCCTTTCACAAATTCGTAACGAGGATTAGATTCAACCTCACTCAAATTATCCAAATTTCCTGCATAGGTCAGCAAATCCAAATTAATTACTTTGCAGTCTTTGTGAGTTTCTAAAAAATAAGGGATAAAATTAGAACCAATAAAACCAGCTCCACCAGTTACCAAAATTGCTTTCATAGAATGTATAGTTAAAAAATCGTTGGCTTGTTGGTCTCGCTACACTAAAACACCAACAAGGGTATAGATTATTATTTTCAAAAATAATTTGTGAAAGCTAAGATAAGCAACTTTTTAGAACTCTATTTAAAAGCAGTAAAATTAGTTATGAAAAATAAAGACTTAATGATAATACTCTTAGTGATTAAATTCTCTTTTAAACCAAAAAATGATTTTAGAAGACTGAAAAAAGTTACGCTTTAAATCACTTTATAGCAAAACTAAAAACTGATTAGTAGAAATAATCCCTAATTTTTTACAAGTCGTATTTGCTTTTATCCAAATTATTGACTTTCTTTGAACAAAATACCAATAATACGCTGCACGCATACTAATTTTAGAATGCTATTTATATTTCTAAAATTATTTTCTCTACTATAAAAAATAATCGCTTTAAAGTTTCTTTTAGATAAAGAAAAAGAAAGTCAAATTTAGGGTTCTTAGTGTTCTAGTCCTGTTCTAGTTTTAATTTTAATTTTCAGAATTATTTTTAATCAATTCTGATTTATTGCTAATTAATCGCTAATCAACCGTTTTGTGATACACGTTTTAGATTCAAAACAACTAGAAAGAAACTGATTATCTATCTCATTTATTATATAGATACAACTTCTTTTACTGTGCTATTTTACGAGCCACTTTGTAGTTTGCTTTCCAAACTCTACTATTTTTTTGTCGCTTTGTTTGTAGCAAATCCTATCACAAAAAAGAATACAAACTCTACTTTAGAAAGTTTTAAGAGTTATAATAAGGAAATAAATATATTTCATTCAAAAAATCAACACATTCAATTATGTCCAATACAAAATCTGAACTCCAAGTAAACATGGAAGTCAAAGGAGAAATTACGCCTCAATTTGAAAAAATATTAACGCCAGAAGCCTTTGTGTTTCTAGCAGAACTACATCAGAAATTTGATGCTCGTCGCCACGAATTATTAGAAAAAAGAAATAAAAGACAAGCAGAAATTGATAAAGGAAATATGCCTACTTTCCTTGCCGAAACAAAGCACATTAGAGAAGACAAAACGTGGAAAGTTGCTCCAATTCCGAAAGACTTGCAAGACAGAAGAGTAGAAATTACGGGTCCTGTTGAACGAAAAATGATGATAAATGCACTTAACTCTAGGTGCAAATATTTTTATGGCAGATTTTGAAGATTCAAATTCGCCTACTTGGGAAAATGCTGTTCAAGGTCAGATAAATTGTTATGATGCTATTCGTAAAACAATTACGTTTCATGATGCAAAAAAGAACAAAGATTATAAATTGAATGAAGAAACGGCTGTTTTGTTAGTTCGTCCTCGTGGCTGGCATTTGAATGAAAAGAATTTATTGATTGATGGAAAACCTATTTCGGGTGGACTTTTTGACTTTGGATTGTATATGTTTCACAATGCAAAGGAACTTGTAAAGCGTGGTTCAGGACCTTATTTTTATCTTCCAAAAATAGAATCTCACTTAGAGGCTCGTCTTTGGAATGAAGCTTTTGTCTTTGCTCAAAACTATCTTGAAATTCCTCAAGGAACAATCAAAGCAACTGTTCTTTTAGAAACTATTATGGCTTCTTTTGAAATTGAGGAAATTCTTTACGAACTCAAAGACCACATGGCAGGAATCAATGCAGGTCGTTGGGATTATATTTTCTCTGCTATCAAAAAATTCAGAAATGTAGTTAAAAATCCACTTCCAGACCGTGGACAAATCACAATGAGTGTTCCATTTATGAGAGCTTATACAGAGCTTTTGGTAAAAGGTTGTCATACACGAGGAGCGCACGCCATTGGTGGAATGTCTGCTTTTATTCCGACACGACACGACGAGGAAATTAATAAACAAGCCTTCGAAAAAGTACGAAAAGACAAAGAACGTGAAGCTAACGATGGTTTTGATGGTTCTTGGGTAGCACATCCAGATTTGGTAAAAGTAGCAAAAGATGTTTTTGATGCTAAATTTGGCGACAAACCCAACCAAAAAGACCGTTTGAGAGAAGATGTAAACATTGAAGAAACGGCAAAAAATCTTACCAATTTTGATATTGAAGGTGGAACAATTACCGACGATGGCGTTAGAATGAACTTCAATGTAGGTATTCGTTATATCGCTTCTTGGCTGGATGGTGTTGGTGCAGCAGCTATTTTTAATTTAATGGAAGACGCAGCAACTGCCGAAATTTCAAGAACTCAACTTTGGCAATGGCTCAATAATCCAAATGCAAAACTAGCAGACGGAACAGCTATTACAGAGGAGTATTTGAGAAAACGTATGGAAGAAGAGTATCAATCTATCAAAGATGAAGCTGCAACCTACAAAGGGTATGACTTCGAAAACTCAAAATTTCCAAAAGCAAAAGAGCTTATGGAAGGATTAGTTTTTACAAAAGAGTATAAGGACTTTCTTGACGACAGAAGCCTATCATTTAATTTAAAAAATAAAATGTAGGTCAAAGGCTTGCCTTTGACTGTATTGAAATTACAAATTCACTACCTAACAAGTCAAAGACAAGTCTTTAACCTACAAAAGAAAAACCAAAATCCTTAACTGGACACACAATAAATTGACAAGCACAAACACACGCTTTTTATATAAATTAATAAAAAATAAATTCAAAACCTGTTATTAGATTGTGATTTACTGATTACTGGTAATTGATAACTGATAACTGAAAAACTGATAACTGAAAAACTATGTCTAAGACAAACGGAACATCAAACAAATATGCTCACAGAAGCGCATCAGAATTAGAAAATGATTGGAAAACATCGCCACGTTGGAAAGGAATTACTAGAGATTATACAGGAGAAGACGTAGCTAAATTACGTGGTTCGGTAAAAGTAGAGCACACATTAGGACGCATGGGTTCAGAGCGTTTGTGGGATTTGATGCACAGTGAAGCGTATGTAAATTCATTAGGCGCAATTTCTGGAAATCAAGCTGTACAACAAGTAAAAGCTGGTTTGAAAGCAATTTATATGAGTGGATGGCAAGTAGCAGCAGACGGAAACCAAGCTGGTCAAATGTACCCAGACCAAAGTTTGTATCCTGCTGATAGTGTTCCAAAAATGGTAACTCGTGTAAATAATGCACTTTTACGTGCCGACCAAATTGAACAATTCAGAAGATGCAAATTCTGTACATTGGTTAGCTCCAATCGTTGCAGATGCAGAAGCTGGTTTTGGTGGTGTTTTGAATGCTTTTGAGCTTATGAAAGCAATGATTGAAGCAGGTGCAGCAGGTGTTCACTTTGAAGACCAACTTTCTTCTGCTAAAAAATGTGGACACATGGGAGGAAAAGTATTAGTTCCTACTAAAGAAGCTGTTCAAAAATTGAAAGCTGCTCGTTTGGCTGCTGATGTTTTGGACGTTCCTACTATTTTGATTGCTCGTACAGATGCAAATGGTTCATTCTTGATTACAAGTGATATTGACGAAACTGATGCTCCATTTATTTCTGATGAGCCTCGTACTTCAGAAGGATTCTTTGTTTTGAAAGGTGGAATTGAAGCTGCTGTTGCTCGTGGTTTGGCGTATGCACCTTATGCTGATGTAGTTTGGTGTGAAACTGGCAAGCCTGATGTAGAGGAAGCTCGTTATTTTGCTAAAAAAATTCACGAAAAATTCCCAGGTAAATTATTGGCTTACAACTGTTCGCCTTCTTTCAACTGGACTGCAAATTTAGACAAAGATACGATTGCAAATTTCCAAGAGCAGTTGGGAGAAATGGGTTACAAATTCCAATTCGTAACACTTGCAGGTTTCCATAGCTTAAATATGGGAATGTACGATTTAGCATTAAAATATAAGTCAGAAGGAATGGCTGCTTATTCTCGTCTTCAAGATATGGAATTTGAGTACGAAGAAAAAGGTTATACAGGAACTAAGCACCAACGTTTTGTAGGTGCTGGTTATTTTGACCAAGTAGCTCAAGCTATCGTAGGCGAAGGTTTATCTACTGCTGCCTTGAAAGGTTCGACGGAAGAAGAGCAATTTCACGAAACTAAAGCGTAAGTATTATAGTATTTGTTAGAAAATAGAAAACGAACTATCTCTTTTTTTTGAGGTGGTTCGTTTTTTTGACACTTTTTCAAAAAGTCATTTATTTGATTTTTAGACTACATGCTAAAAACTAACCATTTCATCTAATACCTCTGCCATTTCTTCTGCCTTACTACGCATTTCGATAAGTTCAGATTGTAATTCTTTTAGGTTTTTCTTATCTACTTGTTGAAGAATAGATAAAATAGCTCCAAAATAGTTTGTGCCAAAATTATCACTACTTTCTTCTGCATTCTTATATTTTTGAATGAAAGCATTTTTGTCTTGTTGGAATAAGGCATACATTTTATTAAAATCGTCTGCATTACCCATATAGAAAGCCATTCCTGCACTTTTAGCTGCAATAGTTTTGTATTTTTCTGCTTTATCCTTATTTAGAGATAAAATACTTAGTGTAGTAATATCTAATGATAAAGCTCCATCTTCTTTCGCTCTTAACTTCATAGCCGACTCCATTGCTTCTAATGCTTCAATGTATTTTCTTTGACTACGAAGTATTTGACCCTTTTGATAAAGATAATTTGCCTCTATAGGCTCTTTTTCAATCGCTTTATTAATAAAGGATAATGCTTCCTCATTTTTTCTTTGATGAAAAAGAACATCACTTATTCCATAGTAACCTAATCCTTGATTAGGAACAAGAGATTGTACTTTTTCATAATCTTTCCTTGCAGCAGCAAAGTTTTTCATATCCATATAGACATTAGCACGAGCAAAATATGCACTTTCATTATTAGGAGCGATAACAACAGCTTTATTCATTGTAGCGAGTGCCTCACTATACTTTTTTTGTTCTCGCTGCATAGAACTTTTTACACGATAACCATAAATTTCTTTAGGTTCTACTGCGATAGCTTTATCTATCATTTTGTAAGCATTCGTATAATCTTCTTTATCTTGATAGACTTCTCCCAAACCTAAGTACCCCCTACTTTTGGTAGGCTCTAATGAAATTACTTTTTCATAATCCTTAATCGTTCCCAATGTATCTTTTGCTGGAAGTCTTGCTACACCTCTCCAATAATAACCACCTGCATCATTTGGGTTTAATTCAATTACTTTATTCATTGTAGAAATAGCTAATTGATGTTCATTTTGAGAAGTATAAATTGTACTTTTGTAAACAAAATAATTTTCGTTTTTCGGTTCTTTTTCAATAGCTTTATCTATAAATTCTAATGCCTTTGAATATTCATTTTGATTGAGATAAACTTTACTAATTCGATAAAAGCCTTCACCTTTTTGAGGTTCTAAACTTTGTGTTTTCTCAAAATCTGTAATTGCTTTTTCATATTCGTTATTCGCTTTATAAGCTACACCTCTCCAATAATAACCACTAGCATCATTTTGGTTTGATTCAATAAATTTATTCATTGTAGAAATAGCTAATTGATGTTCATTTTGAGAAGTATAAATTTTACTTTTTGAAATTAAATAATCCGACTCTTTTTTATCTTTTGCTATGGCTTTATCTATAAATTCAAGTGCTTTTGCATAGTCTTTTTGAGTTGAATAGACATCACTTATACCACTAAAACCTCTCCCTTTTTGAGGTTCTAAACTTTGTGTTTTCTCAAAATCTGTAATTGCTTTTTCATATTCGTTATTCGCTTTATAAGCTACACCTCTCCAATAATAACCACTAGCATCATTTTGGTTTGATTCAATAAATTTATTCATTGTAGAAATAGCTAATTGATGTTCATTTTGAGAAGTATAAATTTTACTTTTTGAAATTAAATAATCCGACTCTTTTTTATCTTTTGCTATGGCTTTATCTATAAATTCAAGTGCTTTTGTATAGTCTTTTTGACTTAAATAAATACCACTCATTCCACTAAAGCCTCTACCATTTTCTGATTCTAGATTATTAGTTTTTTCAAAATCTGTAATTGCTTTTTCGTATTCATTATTTGCTTCATAAGCTATACCTCTCCAATAATAACCATCTGCTTCGTTTGGCTCTAACTCAATTACTTTATTCATTGTAACAACAGCTTTTTGATGTTCATTTTGAGAAGTGTAAATTTTACTTTTATTTATTATAACAGTCGTTTTCATCAAATCTTCAGTTGATTCTATTGCCTTATCCATGTATTGATATGCTTGATTAGGATTATTTTCTTTTATAGCTATATTAGCTAAGTTTTCATAAGCCCAAGCTACTTGTTTCATATCTTCTGAAAAGTCACTTATAATTTTTAAATTATCTTGTTTTGCTTCTTTATAATTTCTTAATTCAAAATTTGCATCTGCTCTGTATTTCAAATACATAGATACAACTCTACTACCCTTTTTGATTCCTTCTATATATTCTTTTACCTTTTCTTTATCTTCCATTTCTTCAAATTTTTCTTCATACCTCTCTAACTTTTTCGCAGCCTTTGTGGGATAATTGTCTATCATTTTATCTATATACGTGATAATTTGTTCATACATACCAAACTCAGAAAATTTTTCCTGTACTGAATAGGGGTCTATGTCATCTCCTAGATTAGCTACTTCCACTAAAGCCTTTTCTAAATCTTCATTTTTTCCTGTGCTTTCTCTAAACATTACCAAATCGTCAAAAACTACTTCCCACCAGCTTTTATTACCTAGTTTAGTTTCAGCATTTTCTTTGTATATTTTCATTGCCTTCTCATATTGTCCATTGAGAAGATAAGCATGAGCAAGGTTACCCATTACATATGGATAAGAAGGATTTGTTTCATAGGGAGTTTGAAGTACTGTTTTTGCTTTCTCAATCATAGGCAAAGCTTTTTGATACTGTCCGTCCAATAACAGATAATAACCATATCCATTCCAATATTTAGCTGTAGTAGGTTCTGCTTCTGCTGCTTTTTTTGCATAAGTGATGGCTTGTTCGTAATCTTTATTTTTTTTATATTCGTATGCCTTTGCACTATACTCTTGTGCTGTACTCTGTGCATAGCTTACCGAAGTAGTAAGTAAAAAGAAGAAACAAAGTAATTTAGTGGTCAAAAATGGTTTCATATCAAAATAATTTTTTGTTGATTTATGTAATGATTAACTCAAAAATAGCTTTTTATAATTTAATTATGAAAAAATAAGGACGCTTTTTGAATGAATTTCTTTTGTCTTTCTATTTTTGTAGCTTAATCCACTAAATACAAACCCAATTTATATAATAACCATGCTACAAAAAGCCAATTATTCCTGTATTAGAAAGTGTAGAAATAAATACATTCAAAGATTTAGAAGATGAAGGAATTAAGAGTGAAGTAAATATCATGACTTCTCTTATTAAAGCGATTGTTTCCCAACAGCTTTCTGTAAAAGCAATCTAGTATTTGTTAGAAAATAGAAAACGAACTATCTCTTTTTTTGAGATGGTTCGTTTTTTTTATAGTTAAGAAAAATTGAAATTTGTTTAACTTGCATTTAAGTTCTATTCAAAACAAATCATTATCACGTTTTCAATGACTTTAGAAGAATACATCAGCAAAATCAATCAGCGTTTTCAATTAGGAAACTCTACTGAACATACATTTAGAGGAGATTTACAAACACTTTTAGAAAGTATTGTTCCTAAAGTATCGGCTACCAATGAGCCTAAACGTATTGCTTGTGGTGCGCCTGACTTTGTTCTGACTAAAAAGGATATTCCTGTCGGATTTATTGAAGCCAAAGATATTGGAGATAAAGACCTAGAAGGCAAAAAAGGAGGAAAAAATAAAACTGGAAACAAAGAACAATTCGATAGATACAAAAACTCACTTGATAATATCGCTTTTACTGATTATTTGGATTTCCATTTCTACGAAGAAAAGAAATTTATCAAAAGCATTGCTATCGGTAAAATAGAAAATGGACAGATAGAACCTATTAGAGAGAATTTTGAGAGTTTTGAAAGGCATATCAACGATTTTTGTATCTATGAAGGACAAACTATAAAAAGTCCGAAAAAACTAGCCGAAATGATGGCTGCAAAGGCACAACTATTAGCTGATGTAATAGAAAAGTCGCTTGATTCTGATGAAAAAGAACGTGAAGATTCATCACTACAAGAACAGTTTGAAGCCTTCAAACAAATCTTGATACACGATATTTCACACAAAGCCTTTGCTGATGTGTATGCTCAAACAATAGCCTATGGAATGTTTGCTGCAAGACTGCATGATGATTCGCCTAACACATTTACAAGAAAAAAAGCAGCCGAATTAATTCCTAAATCAAATCCTTTTTTACGTAAATTATTTCAATACATAGCAGGTTTTGATTTAGATGAGCGTTTGGTTTGGATTGTAGATAGTCTTTCGGATATTTTTGTTTATGCCAATGTAGAAGCTATTTTGGCAGAATATGGCAGAACTACACAAACAGAAGATGCCCTAATTCACTTCTACGAAACTTTTTTGGCAGAATACGACCCAAATCTAAGAAAAGCTAGAGGGGTTTGGTACACGCCTAAACCAGTAGTTAATTTTATAGTTCGTGCCGTTGATGATATACTCAAAACTGAATTTAATCTACCTAAAGGACTGACAGACAGCAGTAAGACCAAAATAAAAGTAAGTGAAACCAGTAATAATAAACGCATTTTAGTAGAGAAAGAAGTTCATCGTGTACAAATTCTTGACCCAGCAACAGGAACAGGAACATTTTTAGCCGAAACAGTAGAACACATTTACAAACAATTCCAAAATCAAAAAGGAGTTTGGAATAGCTATGTAGAAAATGACCTTTTACCTCGTTTGAATGGCTTTGAGCTACTGATGGCTTCCTATGCAATGGCTCATTTAAAACTAGATTTTCTACTCAAAGAAACAGGTTTTAAACCTACCTCAGAATCAAACAAACAGGAGCGTTTTAGAATTTTTCTGACTAATTCACTAGAAGAAGGAAGTACAGAATTAGAAAGCAGTTTTGCAAATTGGCTAAGTACAGAAGCAAATGAAGCCAATAAAATCAAAAAAAATACGCCTGTAATGGTAGTTATTGGAAATCCTCCTTATGCTGTCAGTAGTTCGAATAAAAGTGATTGGATTCAAAACCTCATTGCTGATTACAAAAAAGATTTGAAAGAACGAAAAATTAACCTTGATGATGATTATATCAAGTTTATTCGTTTTGGACAACATTTTATTGATAAAAATGAAAGTGGCATTTTAGCTTATATTTCTAATAATAGCTTTATTGATGGAATCACACACCGTCAAATGAGAAAACACTTGCTAGAAAGTTTTGATAAAATCTATATCATTGATTTGCATGGTAATTCCAAGAAAAAAGAAGTTTGTCCCAATGGAAGTCCAGATAAGAATGTTTTTGATATTATGCAAGGTGTGAGTATCAATATTTTTGTCAAGACTGGAAAAAAGAAAAAAGACGAATTAGGACAGGTTTTGCATTATGATTTGTATGGAAAAAGAGAATTTAAGTATGAGTTTTTAAATGAAAATTCGCTTAGTTCTTTGAAGTGGAATAATTTAAAATTTACAAAACCTTATTATTTCTTTGTTCCTAAAGATTTTAGTGATAAAAAGGAATATGACAAAGGTTTTAAGATTAATGAGTTATTTGGGGAAGGAGTAGCAGGAATTGAAACAATAAGAGATGCAATTACTATACATTTTACCAGTAATGAATTGAGAAAAGTAGTAAGTGATTTTGAGAATTTAGAAGAGGCTGAAATTGCAGTAAAATATAAAACTCAAGATTCAAGAGATTGGAAAATAAAAAGAGCAAAAGCAGATGTAATGAACAATATAAATAACAATGAAGCCTATCAAGAAATTAATTATCGTCCTTTTGATATAAGAAAAACCTTTTATACAGGTAAACAGAATGGTTTTGTTTGCAATGGTAGATATAACATAATGAAATATTTACTGAAAGAAAACTTAGGTTTAGTTATTAAAAGAGGATTTGACGAAGAAAATGCTGCACCTATATTCTTGACAAAATATATTATAGATAGACGAGGTTGGTCAAGACCAGGAATGCAAGGAGCTGAAACTACTTTTCCTCTTTATATTTATCCAAATCTTCATTCCAAAATTGAGAAAAATGAGAAAATACAAAGTTTAGAATTACTTTATGAAGAAGCATGTATATCATTAGAGCATTTTGAAGTTGGATTTAAGAAGATTGAAAAAATGTATAAAGCTCTGGTAAACCCAGAAAAAGATATAACTATTCACTACAAACAACAAATAAAATTACATAAGCAACTCAAAGAAAATGTAGTTAAATTTAGACAAGAGTTAAATAATAATTCTACAAACTCCCTTTTTGGAGAACAAGAAGAAGAACCAAGAAAACCAAATCTAAAAAAGGAAATAGTAGCTCAAATTGCTCAAAAATTAGGTTTAGAGTTTACGGTTGAGAAAACAAAAAAGAAAGGAACTTTTGCGCCTATTGATATTTTAGATTATATCTATGCTGTTCTTCATTCGCCAAATTACAGAGGCAACTATAAGGAGTTTTTGAAGATAGATTTTCCTAGAGTTCCTTATCCTAAGGATGCAAAAACGTTTTGGAAATTGGTTGATTTAGGAGGTCAGATAAGACAAATTCATTTATTGGAAAGTGATGTAGTGGATAGATTTATTACTTCTTATCCTGTTAGTTCCGATGAAGGAGGCGAAAACAAAGTAGAACAACGTCCAAATTTCGTTCTTGATAAAAAGCTCTCAAAAGAAACAGAAAAAGTAGGCAAGGTGTATATCAATGAAACTCAATATTTTGACAATGTTCCTTCTACGGCTTGGGGGTTTTACATTGGAGGTTATCAACCTGCTCAAAAGTGGCTCAAAGATAGAAGAGATAGAAAGCTGACTTTTGAGGACATCAATCACTATCAAAAAATAATCGTTGCTTTATCTGAAACTGATAGATTAATGAAGGAAATTGATAGGATTAAGATAGTTTAGAAATCATTATAAAGGTAAATTATTTAAAATATAACAGTTTAGTTTCATGCTCCAAAAAGCCAAAAAACACCTATCAAAAGACCCACTCTTTATTCCTGTATTAGAAAGTATAGAAGTAAATACAGAGTTTGGAAAATACAGAATAAGAGTGAAGTAAATATAATGACTTCTCTTATTAAAGCGATTGTTTCCCAACAGCTTTCTGTAAAAGCAGCCGATACTATATACAAACGGTTTCTAGGTTTATTTGATGGAGTTTCTCCAAATGCTACTGTTTTATTGGAAATGGATAATGAAATTTTGAAATCAGTGGGATTGTCCAAACAGAAAATAACCTATATCAAAGAAGTAGCCTTATTTTCTCAAAAAAATGATATTTCAATAGAATTTATCAATCAGAAAAGCAATGAAGAGGTAATAGAATACTTGACACAGATAAAAGGAGTAGGAAAATGGACAGTAGAAATGTTATTGATGTTTACTTTATGCCGACCAGATGTTTTTCCTGTGGCAGATTTAGGAATCCAACAAGCCATCCAAAAACTCCTTAAAACAGAAGAGAAAGGAAAGGAATTGATAAAATTAATGAATACGCACTCTGAAAAATGGAAACCCTACCGAACTTTTGCAGCTATGTACTTATGGAAATGGAAGGATAGCGATAAGAGAAAGTAGTTATAATAATTTTATTATTTGATTTGTAGAATAAAACAATTGGTTGTTTGACAATTTTTGCCGTAGTCTTTATTAAAAATAATCTTGTATTTTAAATTGATCTGTACCGAAGGTCTGACCAGTTTAAAATATGTATTTAAAGCTCTAAAAAGGCTTATTTTGTCTAAGTCAGACCTTCGGTACAGCCTAAACAAAATACAAGATAGATTTATTTTCTACAAGAATTACGAAAAGAAAAAACCATAAAGTAATACGAAGCACAATAAAGAAAAGCGTAGTTTCATAATTTTAGCAATTAATTTGTAGAATCAAACAATTTACTTTAGAGACGTATTTTTTTGCTAAAAACGTTGCACAAAAAAGACACAAAAAAAGAGAATTCAAACCATCTTTACGATTATCTGAATTCTCTTTTTTTTGGAAAAAAAATTACCTTTTAGTTATGATTTATGCGATATTTCATTTGCTTCGTGTTTTTTCAGACGTAGTGAATAAACCGACTTATAACTCTTCCCAGTTTCTAAATAATGTTGAAGTTTTTCGAACAATGATTCGTCTATATAAGGCTCTAGAGCTTGTTCTGAATTGTGATAAATACTTAGTGCATCTTTTATTTCTTCGTCCCATTTTCCAAACAAAACATCAAAATCAGAAGGACTAATATGCTTTCTACACGTTGCTGACCCACAACCACATTCAAAATTTTGTTCTAAGTTAAAGATAGCATATTCGTCTGTTACTTGCTCATCTACTTCAATATCACGCAATGCAATTTCAAAACCATATCCTGTACTAATTGTGTTTCTATCACAAGAATGATTTACATATTTTGCAAAATCCCAGCTTACAATTCTATAACCTCGCTCATCTCTATAGGAATATTTATCCACAACACCACGAGCATAGACATCTAATTTTTCATATTTTTTTGGAGTTACCTCAATTTCCAAACTGTCTTTGACATAGACAATCGTTCCTTTGGGTATAAATTCTTTTGCGAAAACGCCATAGCCAATTTCAGGACTTACGAAGCGTAGTTCAGTAGAAGGATGAATCATTTTTTATGAATATTGAATAAAAAGTAATCGAAAGAATTTTATAAAATGAAGTAAGCAAAGGTAATTAAACCAAATTGAAGAATGAATTAGAAACAAAAAAATAAATAGTAGATTTTTTCAAATCTGTTTTCTTCAAATCGCATCTAAATAAATGTATTTTTTTTATAAAAACAAATATTATTTTGTGAAAATCGTAGAACAAAGTTTTAAAAAGATGTATTTTTAATTAGAAAATAATTTTTACACAAAAAAAACCAACAAGAGATGTTGGTTTTTATTCTTAATTTCTTTGTAAGTAACAAAAAGAGCTATTTTTACATACCTGCCTTTGCAGTAAGATCAAATCCTACATTTACAGTATTGTTGATAAATTTGTCTTTTACCGCTGCTGCACCTTCAGCCATATAGCTTACGTTGAATTCTGTACGGTCAATATTAAACTTTGCATTTGCTTCTACTTCACCTTCAGAAGGCATAGCTACATTTGCATAAAAGCTAATTGCTTTTTCTACATCCATCATTTTAAGGTTACCCGTAATTTTGTGAGTAGGGTTTTCAGTAGAATAACCTCCTTCTACTACTTCAATCGTTGAAGCATCAACAGCCTCTATACTTGTGATAGTGAAAGTAGAAGTTGGATACGTTTCAACAGCAAAGAAATCAGCACTTTGAAGATGTCCTACTAATTTAGCATTGTCTTCAGCAGCTTCAATATCTAATACTTTAAGGTCTGTCATGTTAATGATAATTGTTCCACCAGTAAGCATACCGTTTTCTACCATCAATTTAGACTCAGGAGCGATGCCCAAAGTTCCGTTGTGTTGTCCTGTTGGTTTTGTACCAATCCAAGTAACTGCACTAGCAGAAGGATCAACCATAAGTTCTTGTGATGCTTCTGTTTCAGGAACAACAGCAACTGAATCAGTTACTTCAGCATCTTGGCTACTAGGAGCATTGTTACAGCTTGAAAGAAATGACAATGAACTTGCTACTAAAATAGCACTAGCGAATAAAGAAATACGTTTCATATAAAAATAAGATAAAATGAAGGAATTTTTGAAAGCACAAATTTAAACAAAATAATTGTAGGTACAGCTATTTTGCACTTAAAGTTTGTAATTTTCTTAGTTAAAATTTGAAGAAAACAATTTAGTTTTCTCTTTGATTTAGCTTGCACAACATAGAGTTACAGGTATTGTTTTCGTATTTTTGTGCTTTCCAATTTCTTGATTTACGGCTATTCTCTATTCTTAACTACTTTTTATAATGACTACGCTTCCTATTTTATACGAAATTTTTTTAGAATCTTCTGGCGTCTCAACAGATACTCGCCACGTAAAGGAAAATGAGCTTTTCTTTGCTCTAACAGGAGACAATTTTGATGGAAATAAATTTGCTTATCAAGCCTTAGAAAAAGGAGCTTCTCATGTTGTTATTGATGATGCAAGTGTAATTCCTGTTTTTAATGAACATAGTAAAGAGAAATTAGCCTACAAAAACAAGTATTTGTTGGTAGAAAATGTATTAGAATCACTTCAAAAATTAGCTAATTTCCGTAGAAAACAATTTACTATTCCTTTTATTGGAATAACAGGAAGTAATGGCAAAACGACTACAAAGGAGCTTTTGCGTTCTGTGCTTTCTCAAAAATTCGAAACCTACGCTACCGAAGGAAACCTAAATAATCATATTGGAGTGCCTCTTACTATTCTTAGAATACCAAGCACTACTCAAATTGCTATCATAGAAATGGGAGCGAATAAAATAGGTGATATAGAAGAGCTTTGCCAAATTGCAGAACCTAATTTTGGAATGATTACCAATATTGGAAATGCACATTTAGAGGGTTTTGGTGGTTATGAAGGTGTTTTGAGAGGAAAAACAGAATTGTATCAATCGCTTATAAAAAATAACGGAACTGTTTTTATAAATAGTAATGATAGCGTTTTGAGCAATATGGTAAAGCGTTTTGAAGATGGAAAAATAATAAAGTATGGCACAAATGACTCTTCAACTAACGGAGAAAATTATTATTCTGCTACATTATCGCAGTCGGTTCCTGTTGTAAGTTATGAAGATGAAGAGGGAAGGGAAATAAAAACACAAATTTCGGGAGCTTATAATTTTACTAATATTTTGGCAGCACTTGCGATAGGCAAATTTTTTGGTCTTACAAGTTCGCAAATGAATAAAGGAATTTCGGATTACTTACCCAAAAACAACCGTTCACAAGTCGAAGAGCGTACCCAAACTCAAAATACATTGCTTCTTGATGCCTACAATGCAAATCCTGATAGTATGAAAGCTGCACTTTTGCATTTGGAAGCAATGCCAAAAAATGGAAAAAAGAAAATTGCCGTCTTAGGAGATATGTTTGAACTGGGAAAAGAATCATTTACCAAACACAAACAGATTCTAGACCTTGCTCTTCAACTCAAAATCAATACAATAATTGTTTGTGGAAAAGATTTTCAGAAAGCAAAAACAACTGGAAATTTAGTTTCTAGTTTGGTGTTATCTTTTACAAATAAAAAAGAATTAGCTGATTATTTACAAGAAAATCCGATTACAGAAAGTATCGTTTTGTTGAAAGGTTCTAGAGGAATGGGTTTGGAAACGGTGTTGGAGTTGTTGTAGAATTGTTCTTTCTACTTTTTTAAACTTTCTAAAAATTCTTTCGGTGTTACAACTACAAGTTCTGAATTTGTAAAATCTGACTTATCTCTTGTTATGATGATTGAAATAGCTGAAATATTGATTGCACTATAATTCTGTAAAGCATCTTCAAAGTCCTCAAAATTTGAGTTAAGAGCTTCAATAACATTTTCTTCACTTAAATTTGTAATATGGAGAATTTGCAATAATTTTCTAAAGACTTTTTTGATTTCGCTTCTCTCTTTTTTGTAACTTGACTCTAAAATATAAAAACAATTTGATAGAGAAACAGCAGAAGTATAAATCATCAACTCATTATTGTTTGCCAACTCAAAAATAGGTTTTGCATAAACAGTATGAGGTTCTCGTTTTGTTATGAAGTCAAGTATAACATTTGTGTCTAAAAATACATGTTTCATAATTTTATTTATTTCGCTTATCTTTTTCAATAGCTAATTTTCTTAGTTCTTCTTTATAATTTATTTCTTCTTCAACATATAATGAACCTTCTAACTCATCTATTAAATTAGTATTCACTTCTTTCATTTTATCTAAATAAATTTCCTGTTTCAAAGTATTGAAAGCTGCCTTTTTATATTCTTGAGGTAGATTTTTGATAAATTCTAAAACTTGTTCCAAACTTGAATTAAGATTAATAACTGCCATAGTAGTGTAGTTTTGTTAGTTACTTTTATACAAGTTACGAAAAAAATGGATTTGAGGTTTAAAATACAACGAAATTATCTATAATCATAAACGAATAAAAAAAGCATTTATTCCAAAAAATAGAATAAATGCTTTTCAATATTTAATAAAACCCTACCGTTGCTTGTGTCCTGACGAGCGAGATAAAAATCACAAATTAATCACGCTCTTTCAACCACTCTGAAACCTTAGGAGCAAGTTCTTTTTGAGAACGTCCACCTACAAAAACTCCAATATGTCCACCAGGGAATTCATATAAAGTTTTGTCTTTCAAACCTATATTATCGTTCAGGGGTTTAGTTGCCGAAGGTGGAACCAAATGGTCTTCCGAAGCATAAATCGTCAAAACGGGGTTTTTGATGTCTTTTAAGTTTACCGATTTATTACCCAATTTGAATTCTCCTTTTATCAGTTTGTTTTCTTGGTACATATCTTTGACAAACTTACGATAACATTCGCCTGCGTGTGAAGGACTATCTGCTACCCATTGTTCCATACGTAAGAAATTCATCATTTTTCCTTTGTCTTCCATCATATTAGTGATAGTTGCCATTTTTTTGAATTTGCTCAATGGCTTTAGCATATCAAAACCCATATTCAAAAATTCACCAGGTACAAGTCCGTCATTTCCATCTACAATTTTATCAACATCTAAATCTCTTGACCATTTGAATAAAAGACCATCATCAGTATTAAAATCAAAAGGAGCAACAAGAGTAATCAAATTTTTGATTTTGTCTTGATTCAGAGCCGTATAAATAGTAGAAAATGTACCACCCTGACAAACGCCAAGTAAATTTACTTTATCTATTCCATGTTCTTTTCTAATAAAATCTACACACGAATTTATATATCCATTGATATAATCTTCCATTGTCAAGTATCTATCAACACGAGAAGGATAACCCCAATCAATCAAATAAATATCTACACCATGGTCTAGTAAATTTCTGATAAAACTTCTATCCGCTTGCAAATCCATCATATCAAAGCGATTGATTAAAGCATAGGCAATCAATAGAGGTGTTTTCAAACTACGTTTTTCAGAGGTATAACGATATAGTTTTACTTTATCTTCACTCCAAACGGTTTCTTTCTCAGAAGTAGCTACATCAATTTCTTCTACATCATTAAGAATCTGATAACCCTTCATGAGTTTTTCGGTTTGCTCTGTAATTTCTTTTGTAAAGTTTTCGAATACATTAGTTTGTGTATTCTGGTTGTCTTGACTTGCCATAATAAAAATTGGTTTATGTGTATTTACTGTAGCACACCCTTTAGGGTGTGAGTATTTTTTGTTATACGTATTTTTCCGAACCTTAAAAGTTATGGTACGCTTCGCACACTAAAGTGTACGCTACAAAATACGTTTTATTTTACAGAAAACCCCAACTTCTTTATGAAGTCAGGGTTTTAATTTAATCGAAGGAAATGTTAGATTTCACTTAAAATAAAGTCTTACTAAAAAAACGATATTCACATTCTGAATAACTACTCAACTCCAGAATGATTTTAATTACAGTTTTACAATTCGTTTAAAACTATTTTGTAGTTTTTTTACTAGTTGTAGTTTTCTTTGTAGCAGGTTTTGAATCTTTAGTAGGAACTAAAGTTTCTGATTTGCTTACAGGAGCTTCGCTTGCTTGGTAGGCTTTGTCTTTCATTTCTGGAGACATAGTAGCAGTAGAAGAAGAAGTACCAGAATTGTTTTCTAGTTCACGAATACGAGCCTTCAATGCATGTACTTGTTTTGCAAGCTCATCAATTTCAGAATTCAAAACTACAGGATAAGGAGAAAGCATTTGTTCCATTCCTTTATTGAAGTTCGTTTTCAAGTCTAATTGAAGACCCAAAACTTCACCTTGTAATTTAGAAAATTCGTCGCCTTTGAAAATTTCAATCATATTTTCTTCTAAATGATTAAGCCAGTTCATATAGAACTCATTGTATGTTTTTACGTTTCCGTCTTTTGCCGACTCAAACATCTTAGTCATAAACTCTTTAGAGCTATCTGTTACTGTTTTACCAATAATAGCATTCATATCAGACATTTTAGCTTGATAATCAAACAAAATAGACTGCATATGAGAAAAAAGTTTCATTGACTCTTTTTCTTTGCTTGGAGGCATCAATTTATAAAACGGAGCATACATTTTTTGCATACGCTCATATATTTCTTTACCAAATTGAGGACTTGATGTGTTCATGGTTGAGATGTTCATCATACCCATCATTTTAGACATATCAAAGTTTTTCATGTCTGTTGGCATCATAGAAGAGAATTTTTCGATCATTTCTTTGTAAGGAGCGAACATTGGATTGTTAGTCATTGTATCACGATACTGACTTACCATTTTGTTCATTTGCTCACTCATCTGTCCGAAGTTGGCAAAGCCAAACTGAGAAGGATTTTGAGAAAACATTCCTTTAGCCATTTCTTGCAATTTGTCCATATTCATCATCTTGAAATACGCTTGTACATCAAAATTTTTGTTGTTGGTCATTTGCATAAATGGTTTCCACATTTCGTAAGCATCGAAATAGGTTTTTGCTCCTTTAGTCATGTTTTCAAAGGCTTCTTGCATCGGTTGCATAGCTTTAAAAGCAGGATTAGAAGTCATCATCTTTTTGCTCTCATTCATCATTTGGGTAGTAGAATCTAACCAAGTTTTGTAAGAGCTAGTCATCATTTCTTGCATTTTGATGGTGTTTTCTTGCATATTGATTGCATTTTTGCCACCTTCATTAGTCATCTTGACCATTTCCATCTGACGGTTAGCCATTTCACTCATTGTATCCATCCACTTTTTAGAAAGTGATGATTGTTGTTCCATAAGTTGAGTTACTTGTTCTGGCATTGCCTCAGAAGAAATTGATTTGCTTTTCTCAACAGCTTCAGAAATGATACTTTTTTGGTTGTCATACCAATTTTTATACATGTCCGTAGCTTGCTCCATTACTTTGCCTTCTTTAGCAGCTTCTTGGAGCTGACGAGTAGAACCTACCCAGTTTTCCACGATTTTGTTTTGAGTAGTTGCCCAAAAATCTAACATTTCCTTCGTAGAATCCATTACGTTTGCCATAGTATATAAAAAATTTAATCGGTAAAAAATAAGCACAATTCAAAAGTACGACCTATTTTTGAGACTACAAAATCGACTGATTGCTAAGCTAACTCACTCACTATGAGTAAAATAGGTATTTTGTTTTGTCAAAATTATTTTAAAGAAATAATATTTGGCAAATACTCAAAATTACCATATAAATAGACAGTTTTAGTACCAAAAAAATAATTTGAAAAAGTTGCACAATAATCCAACGTTCTGTAATTCAGTAGCTTATAAGCCTAAAAAAAGTATTTTTTTGGTCAAAATCAGTTTATTCTTCTCCAAAAAGTGAAACTATTGTATTTTGTTACGAATAGATTAATTCTTATTTAATTTTGAAAACAATCAAAGCACTCTACCAAGTTAACTTCGATTTTAGAACTGGCAAACCTATTAGACTCTTCTTCTAAAACTATATTTTTTCCCCCGTATTTTCTGTGGACTCTGTGTTTTATAGAAGCATATACCTAGTTAATTCTATATTATTAAGTTATCTATATTAGTTTATTTTATTTTTATGCAAAATAGTATTTCCAGTAAGGTGTTATACATTTACTTTTTATGTAATTTCAAACTTTAGATGTAGAGTAAAATATAATCACAAAAAAAATGATTTTAGACCTAACGAGCAAAATAGCATTGGTAGCAGGAAGTACGCAGGGAATTGGACTTGCAACAGCCAAACTCTTTGCAGAAAGTGGTGCTACAATAATTCTTTTGGCAAGAAATGAAGAAAAACTAAAAGAAATTATCTTAGAATTACCCATTCCAAAAAATCAAAAACACAGTTATTTGGTAGCTGATTTTTCTTCTCCTACCACCTTACAAGATTCGTTAAGTGATGCACAAAAAGCAGCAACTTTCGAAGGTGCACATATTTTAGTTAATAATACAGGAGGACCGCCACCAAACAAAGCACACGAAGCTTCCTTGCAATCCTTTAGAGATGCCTTCGAACAGCATCTTATTTGTAACCAGATATTGGTACAAGCCGTATTTCCATTTATGAAAGAACAAGAGTTTGGAAGAATTATAAATGTAATTTCTACAAGTGTAAAACAACCTATTGAAAATTTGGGTGTTTCGAATACAATTCGTGCTGCCGTTGCAAACTGGGCAAAAACGCTTTCTTTAGAGTTAGCACAATATGGGATTACAGTAAACAATGTATTGCCAGGCACTACTTCTACTTCAAGATTAGATGCCATTATTCAGAATAAAGCAAAAAGTAATAACATTTCAGAAGAACAAGCGGCACATCAAATGAAAGAATCTATTCCTGCTTATCGCTTTGCAGAAGCGGAAGAAATTGCAAACGCAATTTTGTTTCTAGCATCAGATAAGGCAAGTTATATAAATGGAATTAATCTACCTGTTGATGGTGGAAGAACAAAGAGTTTGTAGAAAATAGAATCATATTTTTATTCAGCTATTTTATTTTTACTAGAATAGTTAAAAGAAAAATCCGTGTATAATCTGTACAATCAGTAAAATCTGTGTTCTATAAAATAATAAAGTGTAAAACAAAAAAAGGCTGTTCCCAAATGGGAACAGCTTTTTGCTTCCTCTTTCTGCTTAATTGTCTATCTTTAATATCTAAAATCGTATCAGAATAACTTCTTTTTAAAATTTACGAATAATAAATCTCAATTCTTTTGCTAGTATTGCAATCATACATAATAGCTATACTATCAAATGTAATACAAATACTCTTTATTTGCAAACTTTGTTGAATATTTTGTGAAGAAAAGACCTATATTTTTGTGATTTATTCAATAATTAAAACTAATTAACTCAAAATCAATATTAAGATGGATATAGAAACTTTTAGAGATTTTTGTTTGTCTTTCCCTTTATCTACAGAAGGATTACCCTTCGGAGAAGATACTTTAGTCTTTAAGGTAGAGGGAAAAATGTTTTCTTTGATTAATCTTGACAAACCTGATAGTTTTAATGTAAAATGTAATCCAGAAAAAGCAATAGAGTTACGTGAAAAATACGATTGCGTAAAAGCTGGTTTTCACATGAATAAAAAGCATTGGAATACAATTTATTTTGGAGGAATACATACAGAATTTGAAAATTCGCTTACCCAAAAACAGCTTAAACATTGGATTCGTCATTCTTATGAACTTGTCATTAGTAAATTACCAAAACAAAAAAGAGCAGTTTTACAAATTGAATTAGAAAAAATGAATTCAGAAAAAAGTTGATAGAAAAAAAAGTTGAACTAAAAAATAGTGCAGTAGATTGCTAATTTGTTACCAAGGTAAGAAATAGTTAAGGATATAAACTAAATCTGAAAAATTGGTAACTATTTGTTTAGCGTGTCCGTATATAAAATCAGATTTTCATACCAACTGATAAACATTTTATTTTTCTGATTTTCAAAAACTAGTAACTTCCAGTAAGGAAATACTTGTTTTATACTTTTAACCTATCTATGATACTCAATAATTTTTCTACCAATTCGTCTGCTATGCTCAGTTCTGCTCAACCTGTTTTATCCATTGACACTACTGATATTTCTTCTCTTGTGGGAGTTGTCTTCGAATTTTTTGCTAACCCAAACGAAAATAATCTTTCTTCAATTAAAAATAATACACATAAGTTAATAGAAATGAATGATTCTGTTGAAAAGATAAAAAATTGGGCTTGGCAACATTCCGATTTAGAATATGCCAAAAAAGAGTTTGATAAAACGCAAGAAGTAACCAAAGTAGTAGAAACGACCTATGATTCATTGAATATTTTAATGCAAAGCAATATTTCAGAACCTATAGAAATTTTTCTCCAAAAATTCAAACAATTACTCAAAAATTTACACTCTTATTTCTCTATTTTAGAAAATGATTTGAAGACCGAACAAATAAAAGAGGAATTAAAGACACTCAATAGACGTAAATTTAATACTCTATAAAAAATACAATATCTGAAGACAAATAAAGAAAGGAATATCATTATTAATACATTAATAATAGTATTCCTTTTTTTGGTTGTGTAGCAAAATTAGTCTTTCAGTTCTCTGTATTTTCAATCCTATTAATCTTACTAACCGATAATTCAGCGAAGCTAATCTTTAACCATTATATTACAAAAAAATAGTAGGGTACAGTAGAAATTATCATTTGCAACTAAACATCACATAGAACCAAATGTATTGAGTTACTTTACTAAAGCTTTCTGAAATGAAGAAAAAGCAATAGGTTTTTCGGCAAACCATTGTTTCGTTTTTTTCCATACTTTACCAAAAAGTTCTGATTCTCTATACTGATTTAATTTCTCTTCACTTTCCCAATGACTGTAGGTCAGAAAAATACAGGGATTATGAGCATCTTGCCAGAGTTCTAAATGCTGACAACCTTCAAAATGACGAATTTTCTGTTTGTTTTCTTCAAAATTAGCTATAAAATTCTCAATGTATTTTTCTTCAAAAGTCATTCTCACGACACGTAATAAGTTCATCTTAATAAATTGTTTTATGAGTGGTTGAAAAATTTGTCTAAATTTGTTTTAGATTTATCTAACTTTTAGGTTAGTAGTATCTTTACAAGTAGCTCATTCTGTAGCTTGCTCTTTAGGGCGAGAAAAGAGTACACAAATTTACTCATTTTATTTTTAGTCAGGTTTTTCAAATGAATGATTTTCAAATAATACTGGTAGGAATTTTAGTAGCCGTAAGTTGTGCTATTTTGGGCTGTTTTCTGGTTTTACGTAAAATGGCGATGGTAGGAGATGCAATTTCTCATGCTGTTCTTCCTGGTATTGTGATTGCTTTTTTGATTGTTGAGCGTTTTGATTCTATTTTTATGCTTGTTGGGGCTGCTATTTTGGGAGTATTCACTACACTTATGATAGAATTTTTACACAAACAAGGAAAATTACAAACTGATGCTTCTATTGGCGTTTCGTTTACTTCTCTCTTTGCTTTGGGTGTAATTTTGATTTCCGTTTTTGCCAGTAAAGTAGATTTGGATACTGAATGTGTGCTTTTTGGAGAAATTGCCTATGTTCCTTTGCATGTTTGGCGTATAGATTTGGGCGATGGTGCAATTCTGAATCTGGGTGCAAGGGCAGCTTGGTGGATTGGTTCGGTGCTGGTAATTATCTTGCTTTTTGTAATTCTTTTTTATAAAGAAATGTTACTTACCACCTTTGATCCTGCTTTTGCCTCTGCTATTGGTATCAATGTTTCGGTTTGGCATTATTCCCTGATGAGTTTGGTTTCGCTGGCTACTGTTGCAGCTTTTGAATCGGTGGGAGCTGTTTTGGTGCTTGCTTTTTTGGTTGTTCCTCCAGCAACGGCTTATTTATTGACAACTAATTTTAAAAAGATGCTTTTTCTTTCCTGTTTTATTGGAATACTAGTAGCTATTCTGGGGTATTATACGGCTGCTTTTCTGAATGCTTCTATTGCTGGTTCGATGACAAGTGTAGCAGGTGTTATCTTTGCAATTGTTTTTGTGTTTGTTCGGATTAGGAAATAAATTTCTCCCTCCCCCAATATTTTATTTTATGCAATTTAATTCAGTTTTGCATCTAATTAAGAAAGAAAATTAGTAATTTGAAAACGCATAACAAACATTTTGTTTGTTTAAAGGTCTGTTCAAAAATATAAAAATCTATGAATCCATTTTTGCACTCTCGTTGGATATTTTTTTCTACCATCCTTCCACAGCTTACACTTTTCATTATTTATTACAATGCTTTTCAAGTCTTTGGAATGGAGCTAGATGAAGGGACGAGAGCTAATTGGTATGTCTATGGATTTAGTTTTTTGGGAATTATTATCTCTCAAACCATTTATGCAGGATATTCTACTTACAATTCAAAACCTGTAAAAGGTATTTGGTCTGTGGCTACGATTGCTATTTATTTGTTTCTGATGCTTTCTTATTATTTGCAAGCAGAGGATTTGGTTCCTCGTTCGGTTCCTGATTGGATTCAGGGCGTTACTGATGTAGAGAGTTTTATGGGAATGTTTGTTTTTCCTTCTATTTTACATGCTATTATTGTCGCTGTCGTTTTTTTTACAGAAAAAGAAGAAAAATCAAAGTATCATTTTTGGGCTGTTTTGGCTATTCCGTTGCTTATTTATTTGTCTATTACACTTCTCGTTCCTATTTTAAATCAATCTTTTTCGTATAAGTTTACCAATTTTGTTATGACAGTTTTATTTTCTGTCATTATTATTTCTGCTCTGTTTTGGCTTTTTAGGTTGGTTTATTTGGCGTATCTAAACAACAAATTTCCTTATCTTCGAAGGACTTTAGAGATTCTTTTTATAGGCGTTTTTCCACTATTAGGACTTATTTTGAGTACAGAATTAGATAATCCATTAGGAAATTTTCAAAGCTATTGGTTTTTTGGTCTTGCTATTCTTGCTGCTATTATTTTGATAATTCCTTCGTCTTTATTCAAATCTTATAAAATTAGTTTTGTTCATTTTCTTCTAAAAGCCTTTGTTTTTCCTTATACATTTACTTTTTCATTGTCTTTATGCCATTTACGCCTCTTTCTGTGATTATGATAATTATTGGTTTTGGTATTTTGATGCTTACTCCTTTGGTTTTGTTTCTTATTCACACTCAACAACTTTATAAAGATTATGATTTTCTTACCAAAAGATATTCTACTTTTTCACTTGTTGGAGGCTTTCTAATTGCTGTTTTGATTATTCCTTTGGCTTTTTCAATAAATACCTATTACGATAAGATTCAGCTACATAAAGGTTTGGATTATTTGTATAGTAGTGATTATTATAATGAGGGTAATAATAGTGAAGAAAATAAAAACGTTCCAAATCCGAATTCTATTTCAGCAACTCTACATCATATAGAAAATTTTAAGGTCAGAAGAAATCAAAATTGGAGTATAGGCAATAATGGAATTCCTCTTTTAGATAGTTTTTATAAATGGCTTGTTTTGGATAATATGACACTTTCGGAGTCAAAAATCAATCTTCTAAACAATGTTTTTGTAGGCGAAGATATGCCAAAACCTACCGATACATGGAGGTTATGGAATGAAAATAATGAAAATATAAATCAAAATAGAAACTTCCAAACAGGAAAAGGAGATAAGACAGTAAAGATAGACAGTACACTAATTACATCGTTTTTTGATGAGAAGCAAAATGCTTGGATAAGCAAAGTAGATTTGATTTTGCACAATGCAGCAAACGGTTTTGGACAGCGAGAATATGCTACTTTCTTTGATTTGCCAGAAGGTGCTTTTATTAGTAATTATTATTTGTATGTAGGAGAGGAAAAAGTAGAGGCACTTTTGGCAGAGAAAAAAACGGCTCTTTGGGTCTATCGTCAGATTGTAAATACTCGTAAAGACCCAGGAATTATTTATTATAACGACAAAGGAAAGTTAGGTTTTCGTGTTTTTCCATTTGCAAGAAATGAATATCGAAAAACAGGTTTTGAGATTTTACATGCCGAACCTTTTGAACTAAAAATTGATGATTCTACAACTGTTTTTTTAGGGAAAAATAATGAAATAGAACCATCAAAAACTCTAATTACTTCACATCAAAACTACATTTCTCAAAGTGAATTAAATAATCTAAAAGTAATTACGAGAAAACCCTATTACCATTTTATATTAGACAATTCAAAATATGGAGGAATAGGAAAGGAGAAATATATAGAACGAATAGAAAATTTTGTTTCAAAAAATCCATTACAAAATGATTTAGAAGCAAGATATACACGTGTAGATTTTGAAGTCAATGAATTGGGAAATAATTGGAAAGATGATTATCTAAAACAGAATAATAAAGGAGGTTTCTTTTTAGAAAAAGCAGTAAAAAAGATTTGGTTAAAAAGCTATCTTGAAAGTCTAAATAATGGTAATATCTTACTTCAAACTCAACCCATTATTATAATTGTAAGTGATGAGCTAGAAGATGGAGTTTGGACAGGTTCTCTGCACGAATGGAAAAAATATATTCCAGAAGGTTTTGATTTTTATGAACTGGCTTCGAATAATAGAATTATGCTTCAAAATTTTGAGCATTTCAAACTCTTAGGACAACCTTTAGATAAAGATGAGAAAATTTCATTAAATGAAGTAAAGCAAATTTCTAAAAATGGAAAAACCTATTTTCTACCAACGTCTACCAAAAATGGAATTACGTTGCCGATTACAGAATTTGAGAAAAAAGAAGAAATCACAAGTGCAGATATAGAAAATTTTGAGAAACTGCCAAAATATTCACAGGCTTTATCTCTCCAAAATCTCAATGAAACTATGGCTTTATATCCCACTCAAGCCGAGAAACGATGGTTAGAGCAGGTTCAGAAAAGTTTTACGGCTCGTATTCTTACACCTGTTACTACTTTTATGGTTTTGGAAACAGAAGCACAAAGAAATGCACTTTTGAAGAAACAAGAAGAAGTTTTGAGTGGAAAACGCCTTTTGGATTTGACAGATGCAAGACGCTCATCAGAACCTAGTCTTTGGATTTTTATAATAATTTTTGGAGTTCTTTTTTTGATAAAAGTGAAATACAATAAAGCAGTATAAAAGCTAAAAATCCCTATTTATAATTCTTAGATTATAAGGAAGTTGTGAAATAAAATTACTCCATTCTGGAATAGTGTCTCTGTGAATAGTGGCATAATAAGTAGTAGATGTATTAGTTTGTATTCGTAATTTCAATTGACAAAACAGTTTAGAGCTAAGATGTTTTGTAGGGTGATAATTGATAGAATATTTCAATTCTCTTATATCCTCAAAAAGGATAAATCTTTCTTTGTCATTTTTCTGTTTTATTGTTATTCCTCCTTTTTTGAAATCTATTCCTATATTCAAACTTGATTTTGAAGTTTCTATCTGTTTTGTAGTAGGATTTTTGAGTTTTATTGGCTTACTATTATTCAATTCTATTCCTACTGCAAAAACTATAACCGAAATAAAATACAAAATACCTATTACCCAGCCAAATAAAACTCCTACAAGTGGAAGTAAAAAAGGAGCGGTAAATAATGCTGCAAGAGACAAATTACCCAAACTTTTATTAGGAATATACATAGGCGAACGAGCAAAACCAAAATCCAAAAAATCCATTGGCTTGCCTTCCAAAATCAAGTTTCTTGAAACAGGAATTTCTTCAAGAGTATCAAATTGTTCACAATGTGATTGGTTTAGATATTCCCAGCTTTCAATAAAAAAAGCAGATTTGCAAGAAGCACAAATTACAATGGTATGTCCTTCTTCTATTTTTTCGCCTGTAATTGGGTCAGTTCTATCTTGACTAATAAAATTTTGATGTTTTTCTGAATTGATGGTATGGGTATAGGTCATAAGAAAGAGATTTGTTTTTTTTAATGCTTTAAAAAAAGTAATTTATTAACTAAGTCCGTATATTTGCTTTCATAAAAAATAGTTGTCAAAAATACATCATTCAAAATTACATATATTATGAGATTCAGAGCAGAAATTGACGTAATGCCACTTAAAGAAATTTTAGACCCACAGGGAAAAGCCGTAAAATTAGGTTTGGATAATTTGGGGGTAAAGCAGGTACACGATGTCAGAATTGGAAAACACATTCAGTTGGAAATCGAAGCTGCTGACAAAGCCGAAGCCGAACAGAAAGTAGAATTAGCCTGTAAAAAATTATTGGCTAATTTGATTATGGAATTCTATGAATATAAAGTATTTGAGGCAGAAATGGCTTAGGATCAATTACGAATTAAAAATTACGAATTACGAAATAAGTATTCAGCGTAGCTAATTTAATTACTTGAATATCAATTAGTTATGGTTTTAAAAGTAGCAGTTTATTTAATTCTTATTCCTTAGGAATAAAATTACGAATTAAAAATTACGAATTACGACCTGCCAAAGCAGCGAAGCTAATTACGAATTACGAATGTAATTCATTAATTAACAAAAACCGTGTTCTGTGGCACACAGAACGCAATATATTTGTATTCTGTGTGCCACAGAACACGGATAGAAATTTTATTTTTCCATAAAATTGGGTTTGCAAACCCAATTCTATTGAAAAATAGCTATTTTTAAACAACTTCTCTATCCGTTAAATTTAAACACAAAAAAAGCGTGGGAAAAATTCCTACGCTTTTTTCAATCCTATCCTATCCTTAATCTTGAATATCTTTTGATTAGATAAAACTAATCTTCAATTTCTTTTATCGTTACTGAATAACGAGCAATGTCTTTTTTATTAATTCCTTCCAAACGGTAGGCTCTTCCAATACTACGAATTTGATTTGCTTTCAGAGTGGGTTCAGACGAGTTTATAAAATAAGTTGTTCTGCTATCTAATGTTTGTCCTTGGTGTCCTATCCATTTTATCTCTGCTTGCAATAATTTTACTTGTCCTTCTTTAGTTGTGTTTTGGATTTCCCATTCAAAGTGATGAAAAGCTCCTATTTGTCCATTTTCTTCTACTTCTTGTAGATTACTTATTCTTTCAGAGAGCAAAATATTCGGATTAAAACTACTCATATCGTTCCATTCCAAACTAATAGGAATAGAATTTATTTCTGTATTTTCTCCATATTCTACCTTTTCTACTCGTACTCTGACTAAGGCAGCGTTCTCTACAAATTCTTCTTTATATTCTAGATAACGAAACGGAATTGATTCTCCTTTTCTAGCTATTGGGTCAAAGGTATCTATTACCTGTACTATATCTTGTGCGATTGCGTTTCCATCTCTATCTAAAAGTTCAATTTTGAGTTTTAGAGTAGAAATTGCACCACTAGCAACATACAAATCTGCTAACAAATTATAAGAATACGAACCGTTAAAGTTCTTGAATTTCAATTGTTCTACTTCTAGTTTTAGTCCTTCAAATTTGGGATTTATTATCCATTCTACTGGCAAATGAAGTCCCTTATCTTCCAAAATCGTAATTGATTTTAATGAGCCTTCTGCCTGCATAGGTAGGTTATTACTATCAAAAGCCAAATTAGCCGTATTGTTGTTAGTAGTTAAATATACTATTTCATTAGCAAACGGAACTGTGTTAGATTCTTGTTCTACATAATTATATCCTAAATAACCTCCCGAAACAAACATAACTCCAACAAGTCCCATCATAATACTGGTGTGCCAAGAGCGTTGTTTCATGGCTTCTTCAAAAGCAGCACCTTTATAAATCTGACTCAAAAGTTGCATTGCCTTATAATGTTGGGGCTGGTTATCCACACAACGACGAGCCAAACCTGCTGCACGATATTTATCTGTTGGTTTTCCATAATCCAACCAACGGTTGTAATACGAAACCGAAAGACCAAAAAGAGCTTCTGTATGATTGGGATGAATAGCTAATACTCTTTCAAATTCTCTAATTGCATCATTCCAATTCAAAAACTCTGCATATCCATATCCTCTACGTAAATGAGATTCCAAAACAGCTTGTAACTCATAATAGTTTGCCGCATTCATTGCCTCAGCAGTCTTGCGATAACGACTAGTAGTAGAAAATAGCTGATAGAATAGTTCTTCAGATTTATAGAATATATAGTTTATCATAATAGTAAGAGCGATTGAAAGTCGTGTAGCTAATTGGTCTTAGTTTGAATCTTAATTCTTGTTTTTTATCCTAATTAATTTTAAGATATTTTTCTGGATTCTTCTAAGAATTGTTAGATACTATTCAAAATCCACGCAAGAAATCACGATAGGGTACCAAACTGCCTTCGTTTTCAATAAACGCAAATATACTTTATGGTAAAACACTATTTTTATTGGATAAAGGAAAAGAAAGCAAAAAGAACCAAAAGATGCCTTTTTTGATAAAAATCAGATGAAATTGATAATTTTATTAGAAAAACAATTGATGATGATAGATTAAACAGGTGCTTTTGAAAGTCTAGTAAGACAAAACAAACTTTAAAGAATATGAAAAAAATAGCTTTTATAAAACCTACAAAACCGAATGATTGATTTTTTTAGTAATTTTGTAATTATTCTAAATTTTAAAAATCAATATTCACTAATTAATAAGAAACTAATGTTATTACAATCATTGACTGACGGAACTGGAATGGCAAATATTTTAATGATAGTCGGTATGGTAGCCGTCTTTTATTTCTTCTTACTTCGCCCGCAACAACAACAACGTAAAAAACAAAAAACGTTTATAGAATCTTTAGCTAGAGAAATGAGGGTAGTTACTTCAGGAGGAGTACACGGAAAAATAATTGATGTAAGCGAAAATACCGTAACTGTAGAAATAGACAAAGGTGTTCGTATCAAGTTAGACAAGACAGCTATTGCTTACGAATCTGGAGTAGTGGCTGAAATTAAGAAGTAGAATAAAATAAAATAAATTGAGACAAAAATAGACAAAAGTTCTATGAATTAGTTTAGATAACAAATTTGTTTCATAAAGTTATTCATTTCATCAATTCTTATAAAATCTAAATCAACATTCAAATGAAAAAGTTAAATTTGTTCTTCCTTTTAGCTATTTGTGCTACTCTTTTATTTTCTTGTGGCAGCGATGACGACGAACCTAATGAGCCTACTGCAAGACAAAATCTTACTACAGGAACGTGGGCTATATCTGATACAGAAGTTACCTTTCTACCAATTTTGGGACAGGCTATTCCAGAGGATGTTCAGCAAACTCTTAATCCTATTACAGGAATTGAGGGACAAACAATTGTTTTTAATGACAATGGAACCTTTGTGATAGGACAAGGAACTAATCAACAACAAGGAACTTGGACACTTTCAGAAGGAGATGAAAAATTAGTTTTTGATGGCTTAGTAAACCTAGAAGGAGAGGAAACTGATTTTATAGATGCTCAAACACGTACCAATCTACAAACCTTCAATGTAAACACGCTCACAGAAGCAAGATTAGCTATTCAAAATTCTACTGGCATTCCTATTCCAGCAGAAGTAACTCAGCAGTTGATAAACGTAGCCATTCCCGTTACAGCAACTGTACAAGTAGAGATTACTTTTAATAAGCAATAAAAGTGAACGTCTTTTAGCAAAAATCAAAACAAAATTGATTTACAAAAGACTTTAAAATTATAAATACAAACTTTCAGATTTGATTGAAAATTTGTATTTTTGTCTGATTATCAAGAACATACAAAATATAATTCAAAAAAAAACAAAACATAAAAATATATGGCATTAGTAGCAGATACTCCACAAGTTCTTAGTTTCGAACTTACAGAAGAGCAAGCAGAAGTACAAAAAGCAGCACGAGATTTTGCACAAAATCATCTTTGGGAAGGTGTAATCGAACGTGATAACGAACAGCGTTTTCCTGCTGAGCAAATGAAGGCAATGGGTGAGCTTGGTTTTATGGGAATGATGGTAAGTCCAGAGTACAATGGAAGTGGAATGGATACTGTTTCTTATATCTTGGCTATTGAAGAGATTTCAAAAGTAGATGCTTCGGCTTCTGTTTGTATGTCAGTCAATAATTCTCTGGTTTGTTGGGCATTAGAAAAATATGGAACAGAAGAACAAAAACAAAAATTCTTAAAGCCACTTGCGGCAGGCGAAATAATCGGAGCTTTTTGTCTTTCCGAACCAGAAGCAGGAAGTGATGCTACTTCACAGCGTACAACAGCAGAAGATAAAGGAGACCATTATTTATTAAATGGAACAAAAAACTGGATTACAAACGGAAAAACTGCTTCTGTCTATCTAGTAATGGCTCAAACTGATGTAGATAAAAAACACAAAGGAATAAACTGTGTAATTGTTGAACGTGGAATGGACGGTTTTGTGGTAGGTAAGAAAGAAGATAAAATGGGAATTCGTGGTTCGGATACGCATTCTTTGATGTTTACAGACGTAAAAATCCCTAAAGAAAATCGCTTAGGAACAGATGGAGAAGGTTTTAATATTGCTATGGCTACTTTGAATGGTGGACGTATCGGAATTGCTGCACAAGCTGTTGGTATTGCTGGTGGTGCTTTAGAACTTGCTCTAAAATACTCAAAAGAAAGAAAAACATTCGGAAAAGAAATCCACAAACACCAAGCAATTGCTTTCAAATTGGCTGATATGGCTACAAAGGTAGAAGCTGCTCGTCTATTGTGTTTGAAAGCTGCACAAATAAAAGATGCAGGTGGAGATTATTCTCTTTCGGGTGCAATGGCGAAACTTTACGCTTCAAAAATTGCTATGGAAGTAACTTCTGATGCCATTCAGATACATGGTGGTTATGGTTATGTAAAAGAATATCATGTAGAAAGAATGCTTCGTGATGCTAAGATTACAGAAATCTATGAAGGAACTTCTGAAATTCAGAAAATTGTAATTTCAAGACATATTTTGAAAGACTAATTTATCCACCTAACGTTTCGCTTTAATCGAACTGTTCGGTAAAATAAAAAACGCCTTGGTTTATCATTTTTCTGATAAATGAGGCGTTTTTTTATAAAAAGTAGCTTACGCTTTAGCGTGAGAAAATGTACCGAATGCTTTAGCTTTCGTAAAAAAAATATGATGAAAATATTCAAAAAAATAATGCTCATTACTTTTATTCTAATTTTAGGAGCAATAGCAAGCATAATTATAGCTGATTATCTGGTTGTTTCCAAAACAGAAAGTAGCCTTTTTGAAAATGTAACAATGATTCCCACACGAAAAGTAGGTGTTGTTTTGGGAACAAGAAAAATTTTACCGAATGGATATATAAATACTTATTTCACGTATAGAATTGATGCAACAGTTTCACTTTATAGGTCTGGCAAGATAAAATATATTATTGTAAGTGGCGATAATAGCACAAAGGAGTACAACGAACCTGAAGACATGAAAAATGCTTTGATTGCTAAAGGAATCCCAGAAAGTAAAATTTTTATGGATTTTGCAGGTTTCAGAACATTAGATTCTATTGTGAGAGCAAGAGAAGTTTTTGGTCAAAATTCTTTTACAGTTATTTCTCAAAAGTTCCATAACGAAAGAGCGATTTATTTGGGATATTTGGAAGGAATAGAAATCGTTGCCTTTAACGCAAAAGACGTAAATATAAGCTATGGAATCAAAACACAAATCAGAGAAAAATTAGCTCGTGTAAAAGTTTTTATAGATTATCTGACTGGAAAAGAACCTAAGTTTTTAGGAAAAAAAATTAGTATTCCGTAGTAGTATCAAACAATGAAAATAAAACCTATAGCGAAAAAAGTAGAGTTGAATCTAAGGACAGAGCCAAAAAATATATTTTTGATAGATGGAATTGGAGCCTTAGTTACTTTTTTGTTTTTATTTGGAATAGGATTTTTAGTACAGGAATATTTCGGGATTCCTAAGAATGTACTTTATATATTAGCTTTTGTAGCTCTTTTTTATGCTATTTATTCTTTTTTGTGTTACTTTTTTCTTTTTGATAATTTTGGAAAATCTCTAAGAAAATGGCAATTTTTTTTGAAAATTATTATCATTGCAAACAGTTTGTACTGTATGATAATAGCTTTTCTATTGGTCTTATTTTATCAAAATCTTACTGTTTTGGGGTTATCTTATTTTATATTAGAAATTGGAGTGATAATCATTTTAGTAATTTTGGAAACAAGAATAGCTTTTAGATAATCAAATATAGTAGTGTTTTATGAATTTAGTTGCAAACTATAACTTGTATTTTGTTCAAGTCTGCACCAAAGGTCTGACTTGGACAAAAGTAAGTCTTTTAGTTGAAAATACGTATTTTAATTCGGTCAGATTTGCAGTACAGACCGAATTAAAATAGAACTTGCAACCAAATTCATAAAAAGCCTATTTTTTATCCAAGTTTAGCCTTAATAGTTCTGTGTGATTTTTTGTATTATCCAATATAAAATAAAAAAGCAGATAGCTCTTTTAATTATATCTGCTTCAAAGAACCTATATTTTTCTAATTATTATCTTACCAAAGGCGTTGAATTAAATCTTCTACAGTAATATTTTCTGCTTCTGCTTTAAAATTACGTACTATTCTGTGCCTCAAAACAGCAATCGCAATCGCTTTTACATCTTCAATATCAGGTGAATATTTTCCATTCAGAAGAGCATGACATTTTGCTCCTAAAACCAAATACTGACTTGCTCTTGGACCTGCTCCCCATTCCAAATAATTATCAGTATCCGAAGTCGAACGCTCTGTACGTGGACGAGTTTTGTGAACCAAATTTACGGCATATTCAATCACGTTTTGAGCAACAGGCGCACGACGAATAAGCTGCTGAAATTCGATAATCTGTTCAGCCGAAATGATTTTATTCAAAATCGGTTTTTCACTTGTTGTTGTGCTTGTTACTACTCTTACTTCTTCCTCAAAAGATGGATAATCCAAATAAACACTACACATAAAACGGTCTAGTTGTGCTTCTGGAAGTGGATATGTTCCTTCTTGTTCGATAGGATTTTGCGTAGCTAGCACAAAAAACGGACGTGGCAAATCGTGTCTTATACCTGCAATCGTAACGGAATATTCTTGCATAGACTCCAAAAGTGCTGCTTGTGTTTTTGGAGGAGTACGGTTTATCTCATCTGCCAAAACGATATTTGAAAAAATAGCTCCTTTTACAAACTTAATATTTCGATCTTTATCAAGCGTTTCTGCACCCACAATATCGGAAGGCATAAGGTCTGGCGTAAATTGAATACGCTTAAAATCTAAATCCAAAACCTGTGATAAGGTACTAATCAAGAGGGTTTTGGCAAGACCTGGAACACCAATCAAAAGACAATGTCCTTGTGAAAAAATACTTGTCAAGAGTAACTCTACGGTTTGTTCTTGTCCGACAATTACTTTCGAAATTTCTTGTTTTAGTTCTTGATAATAGTTGCTTAATGCGTCGGCTGCTTCTTTGTCGGAATTGTATAAAGGCATTTTTTTGAATGGTGAATTATTAATTGTGAATGGTAAATGGCTATTCAATACGAACTTATGAAATTATCATTAAAAATACGTTTTTGTAGTCTTAAAGTTTATAAAATATTTCAAATTATAGATAATCCATTACATAGCAACAAATTATAGGATAATAAGTAGGCTTTTTTTTTAATAAAAATTTGCTTTTAAGTGGATATTTAGCGTTTTTTATTTGACTACTTTAACATTATTACTTTTCTATGATAATGAAATGCTTACTTATTGCTTTTTTATACTGTGTTTCGTACTGTGTTTTTTCACAACAACAACCTTATAACCATTTTACACCAAAAGATGGATTAGCAGGTATGCAAGTAATGGCTTTGTATGAAGACAGCAAAGGCAGAATTTGGATAGGAACAAAACTAGGTTTAAATATACTAGAGGGTAATTATTTATTTTCTATCAAAGCCGAAAAAGGCAAAAAACCATACATGATAGAAAGTGAATATTTTAGCTTTTTAGAAGACAAACAAAAAAATACTTGGATACAAACACCAAAAGGACTAACAAAAATGAATGGCATACAAGTAGAAAAAGATTATATGTATTCAAAAACATTAGATTTTAGACAGGTGCCCAAAATGGATAAAAATGGAAAATATATAGAATTTCAAGCTCCCAGTTTAGATTCTGTTATCTGTTTTGACCTAGAAAAAGAAGTTTATTTTAAAAAAATAAATGAAGAGTTTGGAGAGAATAATATTGAAGGATATGTTTTTAATTACATGGGAGAAAAATGTCTTTTCAAACAAGCTAGAAAGTATGGCAATGAAGGAGAAGACATAAAACAACGAAGTGATTTTATAAAAAATACATATAGCTCTCATAAAGAATGGTTAGGTAAGATTGAATTTATCTATTACTTAGGAATGGCTACTACTCCTTATTCTTTTGTAACACTACATACACATTACGACGATAATCACATATTACACACTGATAGGAAAAAATTAATCTACCATGATTTAAAAAAAGGAATAGAAAGGGTTTATCAACTAGATTCTACTTGGCGAGTAAACTCTATCATTTTAGACAAAAATAAAAATATTTGGATAGGGACAGAAAGTGGTCTTTATAAACTCTATAATGAAGATATTTCATACTATAATAAAAAAAATGGATTGCCTTCTATGCCTTGGTCAGTTGAGGAGGATAATAATGGAAATTATATTGTAGGAAGCTATAATCAAGGCACAGCCTATAAATTAGAAAAAGAAGAAGGTGTTTTTGAAAAAATAACTCAAAATAATGCGTCATTAGGTACACCAATGTATTATGGAGCAAGTAAAACTAAAAAAAATGAAATCATATTTCCTACAAACTCGGGAGCTTTTTTATATAAAAATAATAAGTTTTTACAGTTAGATGACTATTCTGGAGTATTCAAGGGTTCTACCATTTACCTAATTTCTCATACAGATACAGTTCTTGATGATATTGCTATTGGAGGAGTAAACCGTTTTATAGTCTATGATTCTTTGAGAAATGTAAAAGGATATTTACTGAGAGAAGACATAGATCCAAAGGGTAAATTTAAAGATAAGAAAAACTTGAATGTATTAGAGATAGAAAAGTTAGATTCAATTACTTATTTCTTAGGAATGAATATAGGTTATATTTTGTATGATATTTCTACAAAGAGAATAATAACACGTTCATTTTATGAGCAAGATTCTATCACAATTACCTCTTATAGTTCTGCTGTAAAGGATAAATATGGAGTATTTTGGTGTGCAGCTAAACAAAACAATACGTATGGCTTGTACCAGTACAAACAAGAAAAAGATAGTTTTGAAAGAATCTTTGAAGATTTACTTGACGGAAAAGTAGAGACAATAGAAATTGTAAATGATGGAAAAATTCTGCTCGCCTCTACTACTTCCTCTTTAGTTGCTATTGATTTAGAAAAGTATTATAAAAATAGAGGAAATTATTTTTTCGTTCTCAATCAATACAATGGTTTTGAAGCTATTGAACCTGCTCAAAACTCGCTTACACAAGACAGTAAAGGAAATATTTTGTGTTTGACAGGAGATGAAAAACTCTACAAATTCAAATTAGATTCTTCGGTTTTCAATCTCCCAAAACACGAAGTTTCAACAGGACAGATAGATTTTTTTGATAAAGTTTCTTTTACGTGGCAGCCTATCAACAAATCACTTTCTGATACGCTTGTTTTTGATAAAGAAATTCGTTCGTTGCGTTTTCGTATGAATGCTATTACACAAAATGCACCTGAAAATTTGGTATATGTTTTTCGCTTCAAAAAGGGAAATAATGAATGGACAGACTGGAAAAAAACCGATGCCTATTTTGCTCTTCCTGATTTTCCTGCTGGAGAAAGTCGGTTGCAAGTGGCTTGTTATTATTTCTTTGATTCGGAGAAATTAAGTGGAAAACCTATCAAAACATTTTGTCTTATTTTTGAGCCGTTTTGGTATGAGGTACTTTGGATTCAAGTTTTGGGTGCTTTATTTATTTTTTCTCTAATTGGTCTTTCCCTTTACTTATTTATCAGAAATAGAAAAAAAGGAATTTTGTTGCGTCAGAATTTTGAGATAATGGCTAAACAGAAAGAGGAAATTGAAAGTCAGAATAGTGAACTAGCTGCCACAAATGAAGAATTACACTCTCAAAAAGAAATGATCGAAGCCACAAATGAAGAACTAAAGGTTTCGAATCAAGAGTTATACAATCAAAAAGAACTTACCAACGAAGCAAAAGAAAGAATAGAATTACTACAATCTAGCTTAGAACACGATTTGGATAATGATGTGCTGATTATCCAACGAGCAGGAAAATTTCATATTAAAGATTTATTAAAAAAGGAAAATCAAAACCTTTTTGAAAACTTGCAAAGCAGTTTGTTAGCCATTGCTAATTATTATGTCTTCATAAATAGATTGAGCAGAAGTAAAGGGAATATAGAAGTAAAAGAATTGCTTGATGATATGTCTATGAATATTCTCAAAAAATATAATTATGAAAATGTAATTGATGTCAAAACAAAATCTAATTTGGATGCAAAAATAAAGGGAGAACGTTCGGCAATTAGAAAAGTGGTCGTATGTATAGCCGAGCTTATCCGAAACACATTAAAATATGCTTTTCCAGATGAGTTTTTGAAAAACAATCAAATAAAACCTACCATAAATATTAAGCTATTTAAAGAAGAAGGAAGTGTATTTATTGTTTATACAGATAATGGAAAAGGCTTCTCAGAAGATTCTTTACAACATTCTGATAAACCAACATTAGGAAATGGAAGAGGTTTGAAAATACTAAAAGATGCTTCTTATGAAGAGGGTTTTATATGGAAAAATAGAGAAGAAGGAGGAATACTTGTACAGCTAAAAGTGAAAGTAGATATAAACAAAAACTAATCTTGAAAAGATAAATTATGTGTCTTTAGTTGAGAGTAAGCCAAAAATACGACGTTTAGTCTCCGAAATACGACGTTGCTTTAAATAATCTGTTTTTATGTATGAAACGATAAGCAAAACTACTACTTTGGTTTGTTGTACATTTTAAAAAAAGCAAATGATAAGAATTTTTTTAGTAGAAGATAATTATTCTGTAAGAGAAGAATTAGTTAAAGAATTTGAAAAGCTAGGTTGCTTTATAGTAGGAGAAGTAAGTGATACGAGCGACAAATCGTTTCAAAAAGCTATTTCTTCTAATGCTGATTTATTTATTTTAGATATTGAACTAGAGCATCCAACGGCAGGTTTTGAGTTTGCCAAACGATTGCATCAGCACGATAGTTCTGTTCGGTTTGCTTATCTTACTAAAGAGCAACATTTGTACGAATCAGCACATGAATCAAAAGGCTATCCCAGACCATTTGAATTCTTAGACAAAAGAGATTTTACTTCTAAGGGAATGGACACACTTTTAAAAAGATTATTGTCTAAGTTCAGGTCTGAACAAGCTCTCTTTGTGCGTATTGCAGCACAAAAAATCAATATAAAAGATATTGTCTTGATAGAAAAACTAACACAAAAATCTGTATTAGATGTATATCTGAAAGATGGTACAACGCTAGAAATGGTAGCCAATTTGAAACATATAACAGACCCAACTACAAAAGATTATATTGCTACGCTTACCCAAGCACACGGAAAAAGTTTGCTCGTCAATGAAAATTACATCGTCAAAGTAGAAAGAGATAAAGGAAAAGATAACCATGCTATTCTCCATCTTGAATTAGAGAACGGTAAAATAATCAATAGACAAACAGCAAAAAAAGAAGGGATTAAGTTTTTTAGAAGGCACAGTTAAAACTTTTTTCGAGAAATACGACGAATACTTTTGATTTTACGACGTTAAAATAAACTAATTTTTTATTGAACCTCTTTTTTTTGATTTTTGAATTAGTAACAATTCAGAAATCTTTTAAAAGAGTTTTTTTTATACACTTCAAACTACTACAATTATGCGTAAAAATTTAATGAGTGCTTTGGTTTTGTTTGCTTTTCTTTTTGTTTCTGTGTTCCAAGTGAATGCATAAAGCGAAGGTTCTACGATAGAAAACAAAAAAGATACGCCTCGCTCTGAACTCTTCAAGATGATGGAAGATATTGCTTTTCTAAAGATTGAACTAGACGAATCTGAAAAAGCTGTTTTCAAATCTGGAACAGGCGAATACGTAGAATTTTATCCAATTGCCATTACTGACCTCAAAACTGGAAAATATTCACAAGGATTAAAAATCGTAACCGAATACGATTTGCAAGGTGGAAAATTAGGTGGACTTATCAGTATGAGCAAAGAAGCAAATATCAAACAAGTCGATGTTGGATATTTGGACTTAACTGAAGTACAAGAACTGGTTGATTTTTTTGAAAAATACGTCAATCCAAACTTAGATTCTGATATGGCAAAGAAAAATACCACCGAGTATGTGTATAGCAGTACAGAAATTATCAGTTCGTTTGATTGTCTCAAGAGACAGAAACAAAACCGAAGAACGCTTTGAAGTTTTGATGAATGATCGTCCGTTTATGAACAAGTTTTTCTGGACAAAATCGCAAGTCAAAAATATTGAAGAAGTAGTAAAAACTTTAAAGTTTGTTACTCAAAAAGCGGCTACTAAAGGGGGTAGTACAAACTAGTTTTTCGAAAACCGATACTTTACGTTGATCAGTTATGTTTTGCTGATCAACGTAAAATTTAATTCTTACTAAACGGTACTAGTAAATACAAAAGAAAATAATTCAGAAGATTATAATCAGCTAAAAAAATAATCCATTTCAAAATTTCAATTACACTTAATTATGTTGAAAAAACTCTTACTATCAGCCTCTCTTATCCTTACAACTCATCTCGCTTTTTCACAAGGCGTAGCTATCAATGAAGATAACTCTACTGCCAATACTTCTGCTATTTTAGATGTAAAATCTACTACAAAAGGTCTATTGATTCCACGCCTTACAGAAGCACAACGCAATGCCGTTGTTACACCAGCAACAGGACTACTAATTTATCAGACCGATGCAACAGCAGGTTTTTATTATTATACAGGGACAGCATGGAAATCTGTAACCAATGCCAACAACTGGGGATTGCAAGGAAATACAGGAGCTGTATTAGGCACAGATTTTATTGGAAATACAGATGACATACCTCTTGAGTTTAGAGTGAATAATATTAGAGCTGGGTATATTTCTGATGGGACTGGTACTTCAAAAAGAAATACTTCTTTTGGACATAATTCTTTACCTTCTACAAGTACAGGAAATGGTAATGCAGCTTTCGGTGCAAATGCTCTTGAGAATAATACTACAGGATTTTTAAATACAGCTGTAGGTAATTTTGCTCTTAGAGATAATACTACAGGAATTTTTAATACAGCTGTTGGTCAAGTTGCGCTTTCTAATAATACTACAGGTGGTGGCAATACAGCTATAGGTGTGGGAACTCTTCAAGGTAATACTACGGGTAGTAGCAATACAGCTATAGGTGTGGGAACTCTTCAAAGTAATACTACTGGAAGTCTCAATGTAGCTACTGGTAATGCTGCACTTCGTAGCAATACGACAGGAGAAAATAATGTAGCTACAGGTTTTGAAGCTATGAAAAGCAATACTACAGGATATCGCAATGTAGCTACTGGCACATCAGCTCTTTTCAGTAATACTACAGGGTTTGATAATGATGCTACTGGCTATGAAGCTTTATACAATAATACTACAGGAATTAACAATGTAGCTACTGGGTCTTATTCACTTCAAAGTAATACGACGGGGAGTAATAATGTAGCATCAGGATTTTCATCTCTCAGAAGTAATACTACAGGATTGGGTAATACAGCAGTAGGATTTTCTGCTCTTCGTGAGAACACTACTGGAACAGGAAATGTAGCTTTTGGTATGAATACTCTTCGTTTTAGTACTACAGGCGAGTTTAATGTCGCTATTGGTACGTCTGCACTTCAAACCAATACAACAGGAAGTAATAATGTAGCTACTGGTAATGCTGCACTTCGAAGTAATACTACTGGAGATAATAATATAGCAACAGGTTATTTCGCACTTTATAATAATACTACAGGCGAAAACAACATTGCTAATGGTTTTGAAGCACTAAGAGCTAACACTATAGGAAATCAAAATATAGCAACAGGTTTTAGTACTCTTTATAGTAATACTACAGGAATTAATAATATAGCGACTGGTGGATCTGCTCTTTATAGCAATACTACAGGAATTCAAAACGTAGCAATTGGCATTTCCAATCTCCGTACTAATAGTATAGGAAACCAAAATGTATCTATCGGGGGGGCTGCTTTATTTGGTAATACTACAGGAGATAGAAACGCAGCAGTAGGACAAGCAGCAGGAAGTTTAATCACAACAGGAAGCAATAATATAGCAATCGGTTCTAACGCACAAGTAGCAAGTCCTACAGCAGACAACCAAGTAAGAATAGGAGATGCCAATATCTCACTAGCTCAAATTCAAGTAGCTTGGACGGTTACGTCTGATAAAAGATGGAAAAACACAATCCAAAATTCTGATTTAGGTTTAGATTTTATCACTAGCCTTCGTCCTGTTTCTTATATCCGTAATAACGATACTAATAAAAAAATAGAATATGGTTTTATCGCTCAAGAGTTTGAAAAAGCTCTAGCAGATGCGGGAGTTAATGGTAGTGGCATTATTACTAAAGACGATGAAGGAATGCTTTCAGTTCGTTACAATGATTTGTTTGCTCCTCTGGTAAAATCAGTTCAAGAGTTGAAAGCAGAAAACGAAACGTTGAAGGCACAGAATGAAGCATTGGCTGCAAGAGTAAATGAAATTGATGCACTAAAACAACAAAACGAAGCATTAAATACAAAAGTAAACGAAATCGATACGCTCAAAGCAGAACTAGAGCAAATCAAAGAAGCATTGCAGTTGAAGGTATCTATTAAAGAATAATAGAATTTAAAAACTGCAATCTCATAATTTCTATTTTAGTTTACAATATGAGTGTCATTGGTAAAAATTAAAAAAGGCATTTGTTAGCTACAGAGTCGCTTTACCTTGGTAGAACAAGAATAAAAATGGATTTAAAAAGCTACAGCGTAGCGTAACTTTATTTTTAATTGCCAATTGCAAGGTTTCGCTACTCTGTAGCTCTATTAAGGTGTGTTTTTGATGTTCTACCAAGGTTACGTTGCTCTGCAACTAAAAGTCAATACTTAAAAATGACACTCATATTGAGTTTAGGAACGTAAATTAAATAAACTACTATTTTAAAATTGATAATTTATTGATAATCAATAATTTACATTCGTAATTCGTAATTGATCCTTATCATCTAAAAAAATCGTTTACTATGAAAAAATATATAATTCTACTGCTTTTATTGGCTTGCATTCTACCTCTAAAGGCACAATATCTCAATAATGGAGGTGCGAAAATTACCATTGACGCAAATGTATATGTCAGAAGTGGAGAATGGACAAATACCAATGCAACTTCTGAAACTAACTTAATAGGAGAACTAAGCCTTACCCGAAATCTTGTCAATAATGGTGCTTTTAATACAGCTATTCCTTCTACACTTTCTTTTGTAGGAACAACTGTACAAAATGTACAAGGAAATACACCTATTTCTTTGTACGATTTACAAGTAAATAAACCAACTGGAAATCTCAATTTACAAAATAGTGTTACTGTTTCTAATATCTTGACTCTTACAAATGGTCTGTTGGTAAGTGAAACAGTTCCAATTGTATTTTCTCCTACTGCTCTCAATCCTTTAGAGACAAATACTAGTCGTATTGTAGGAACAGCAACTATGCAAACTCGTGCTGTAGGTGCAGGTGCTTTTCCTACTTTTTTAGGATATTCTCTAGCAGCAGGTGCTGATATAGGTTCTTTGTCTTTTTCCCGTTTTACAGGAACTCAAGGCGTTACTACTATTCCACCAGAACGAAGTATTGCCTCTAGGTGGGATATTAATGCTACCAACAATGTAAACCGAGATATTACTTATAGCTGGTTATCTGTTTTGGATAATGGTCTTGATCTTACTGATGTACAACCCAGACTATCCACAACAGGTACTTGGACGGCTGTTGGAGCTATGACAGATTTATCTACTCGCACTTATACTGTCAATAATTCTTTAAATGGAGAATGGTCTTTATTTGCTCTCATACCTCCTTCTGCACCAACTCCAATTTTGCCTACTCCCAATGCACCTCTAGCATTTAAGGCTGTGACTGTTTCTACTACTCAGATAAATCTTTCTTGGAATGCTGTAGCACAAAATGTTACTTCATACCGTTTGTATCAAAATGATGTTTTGATAGCTACACTTCCTTTAGGTACTTTGAGTTATGAGTTTAAGGATTTGAAGCCAGATACTTTTTATGATTTTAGTCTGGTAGCTGTTAATACACTAAATTCTGATCAAAAAATTTCTCCTCGTGTTTCTGCTAGAGCTATTACTTTCCCAGAAGCTCCTGTTTTACTCTCACAAACAAATATTTGCCAAAGTGGTAGTAGCCAAATACAAGTCAGTAGTAGTGGTGCAGTTTATCGTATCTATGCTGATTCTCTAAGTGATGTAGTTCTTTTAGAAACTAATAATGCTACTATTGACCTTCCAAGTATTAGTGAAACAACTACTTTTTATGTCAGTGTTTTTAGTAATAACCAAGAAAGTAAGAGAAAAGCAGTTACAATTACTGTAGAACCTACTTTTGAAGCTAAAATAGCAGGAGAAAGAAGCCGAATTAGTTGTGAAAATAGTCTAGTTTTGGAAGCAGAGCCTATAGAAGGAGCAACTTACCAATGGTTTAGAAATGGGGTAGAAGTAGGAACTGGTCAGAGCTATGAAGCTACTTTTTCTGCAGCTTATCAAGTTAGAGTTTCTAAAGGTGTTTGTAGCTTTTTATCTGAAAACACAACTATTGAACTTAATTTTTCACCTGTTGCCAAAATTGCAGAACAAGATGGTATTAGTTTCTGTACTTCTGGTAATCTAACAGCAAGTAATACAAATTCAGAGACTACTTATCAATGGTTTTTGGATGGAGAAGTAATTGGAGAAGGAACAAATATTTCAGTTACAAAATCAGGCACATATAGACTTCAAGCTACTCAAAAGAGTTGTATTAGCTTTACAGAAATTGATGTAAATATTACACAAGTTCCAGAACAACCAATTTTGGTAGCTACTTCAACAGCACTTTGTCCAACTGAAGAAACTACAATTTCAGTAGAAAATGTAGTAGATAATGTTGACTACGAATGGTTTAGAAATGGAGTAGCAATAAGACAAACAGGTAATTCTATCATTACTTCCATACAAGGTAATTACCAAGTTGGTGCAAGAGCTTCTCAAAACACTTCTTGTACTGCTGTTTCTAATCAAGTAGAAATTGTTCGTTTTGAAACCAAACCTATTTATTTGCGAGTAAGTGAGGATAAAAAATCACTTTTTGTGGAAGATGTAAATTTTTCTCAAACTGATATTATAAGTGTAGAATGGTATTTTGATGGAAAAGCAAATGCAAATCTAGGTACTACAAATCAAATTACGCCAACAGAAGACGGTTACTATTACGCTAAAGTAATTAACCAAAATGGTTGTCTAGTTCAGACAATTAGAGGAGTTGATTTCAAAGTACCTAAAGACGAAGTTATTACAGGAGAAGAAGAAACAAAGGAAGGTATTTTCAACGTTTATCCAAATCCAAGTACAGGAGTTTTCAAAGTTCAATTTCCAGCTATTTTGATAGAAGATATACAAACCTCTGTTTTTGACGCAACAGGAAAGGTAATACATCAACAAACTTTCCACAAAGGAAAACAAGAATTTATGATTGATATTCAAAAATTTTCAAAAGGAGTATATTTGATACGCTTCAATCAAAACAAAACCTCCTATTCTAAATCAATTATTCTAGAATAAAAAAAAGTTAAGATTAAGCAAAACAATAGAAAACCTTCATTCTTTGAATGGAGATATTTTGTAAATAATTAAGATACAAACAAAGAGGCTTAGTAATTGTAAATTTGCGAAAGTTCTAAGAGTGTCTCAAAAGTCATATTTATTTGTATTTTCGTTTCAAAAAACAAATAATACAATCCGTCTAAAACATTGAAAGTAAAAGGGGATAGAAGTATCCAAAGCAGAAAGACAAAAACGCTATTCTTTTTAAGGGTAGCTTTTTTTTGTCATCAAGATAATTGAGCAAATTTAATTATACAAGGTTACTAATGAAGTTTGACTTTAAACCCATAACTTTAGTTATGGGATAGCAGGAAGTATATTTATTATTTATTCTGATTGACCCAAACCATTTTCAAGAGAGAAGTTAGCTTTTTCTTTAATTCTCTTCTATCTACAATAAAATCCAAAAAGCCGTGTTCTTTTACAAATTCTGATGTTTGAAATCCTTTAGGAAGGTCTTTTCCGATTGTTTCACGAATTACTCTAGGACCTGCAAAGCCAATAAGTGCATCAGGTTCGGCAATATTAAAATCTCCAAGCATTGCAAAACTTGCCGTTACGCCTCCTGTTGTTGGGTTGGTAAGAAGTGAAATATAGGGAATTTTGGCTTCTGAAAGCAAGGCTAATTTAGCTGAAGTTTTTGCCATTTGCATAAGCGAAAAACCTGCTTCCATCATACGTGCACCACCCGATTGAGAAATAACCATCAAAGGCATATTATTTTCAAGGCAATAATCAGCCGAACGAGCAATTTTTTCTCCCACAACTGCTCCCATCGAACCACCAATGTATTTAAAGTTCATTGCCGTTACCATAAAATCAATTCCGTTCATTTTTCCGTATGCACTCTGAGCAGCTTCATTTACGCCAGATTTTGCATTTGCTTCTTTGATACGCTGTTCGTAAGTTTTGGTATCTTTGAAATTTAGGGGATTAAGGGGAGTAAGGTTTGTGTTTATTTCTATGTATTTCCCTTCATCAAACAAAATTTCAAAATATTTTTCTGGTGTAATGGTAAGATGATGATTATCATCTGGACATACCCAATTATTATCTCTCAATTCTTTTTTGAGAATAATTGTCCCACTTGGTGTTTTGAACCACATATTTGGAGAATCACGCTTTTCATTAGTAGGCGTAGTAATATTTTTATCTTTTCAATGAAACCAAGACATAATTAAGGAGTATTTTTGATAGAAGTTTACAGAGATATCGAAAGACAAAGTTAAACAATTCTGTTTCAAAAATAAATCTTTACAAAATAATCTTACTTTTACTTTCATTTTTATTACTATTTTTGTTTTTTCTCTAGTTATTGATGAGTTGTTTTTGCCAAGAATAGTTTTATCAAAATTTTACTTCTTAGATTTTTATATATGCGTTTTCAAATTTGCTTTTTGTTTTGTGTAGTTTTACTTATTTCTTCTACATTTTGTTTGGCTCAATCTACTACTTTAAATAGAAGTGCTTTCGTTGGTGCAGAACTAGGAACGCTGACTAATCCTGTCAAAGTAGCTTATAAGATGAAAGTAGAAAAAGGGATTATTATTTATAAAATTTTCCCTAATTCGGCAGCCGATAAAGCAGGATTGATTGAAAAAGATGTAATCATTGCCATTGATTCCATTCATACAAATAATCTAAAAGAATTTGAAGACATAATCAAAACCAAAAACGGAAATGATACTTTAAATCTATTTTTTGTTAGAAATGATACAGTCAGAAATACGCCTTTAGTTCTTCAATTTTTGCCTAGAGAAACTAATTTTTATTTCGAAACGATGTACGACAAGATAGAACTGGATAGTCAAAACAGGCTTCGAACTATTCTTACTTTTCCCAGAAATAACTTAGAGAATAGTTTAGATAATACTTCAGAGAATAATTTGGAAAATAGTGAGCCTATTAGTCAAAACAATCAACAAATTACTACATTTCCTTTAGTCATCCTTCTAAATTCTGCCTCTAATCAGTCTATTGAAAAAGAATTGTATTCCAAAAATAAAAGAGCCAAAAGTGAATATGAATTTTATGACTGGATAGAAAATCTAACTAAAAATGGTTTTGCTACATTGAGAATAGAAAAAAAAGGAATTGGAGATAGTGATGGAAAATTGAATGAATGGACTTTTGAAGACGAACAAAAAAGTATTGATGCAGCCTTCAAAAAAATCAAAAAACAGGGTTCTATACATCAACAGAAAATTTATCTAATTGCCTTAGGTTCGTCTTCCTTTGTTGCTTTGGAGAATTTAATTCAAGACAATTTAGAAACTAAATTTCAAAAAATTTTTATAGAAAAATTACCTGCCAATTTACAAAAAGATAAAAATCAGAACGCAGATAGTTTACTCTTATTTTTTCCCGAACTTAATTTTTTTGATTCTACTTATTCCTCAAAAGCAATTCTAAATCTAAAAAAGTATGATGCAGTAATGGAAAACAAAAAAATAGTGTGGATAGAAAGTAAAGATGATATTTTAAGAGTATTATCAAGGCTAAGAAAGGAGATAGAATAAGCCAAAAAGTAGAACAAAACATACAAAAACTTGATTTCTGTTTGATAGAAATAAACAAAAAAAGCAGAGAAAAAGAATTTGTAATTTTTTTCTAAACAAAAAACTAGTAAAGACACTTAGATATTAATAATTATTTTTTTGAATTAGTACATCTATTTCCATTCAATTTCTACTTGAATGCTTTTTGGTTTGATAAAAATGATTGAATAAAAGTTGCTTAGGAACAAGAATTAAATAAACTGCTTCTTTTAAATTTATAATTAACTGATAATCAATAAATTAAAATCGTAATTGTTCCTTGACTTAAACTACTAGACATTTTGTTCTTTGACCTCCCCCAACCCCTAGGAGGGGAGAAAAGACATTCAAAGTCCCTCTTTCGGAGGGATTTAGGGAGGTCTGCATTTTTGTCTAGTAGTATATCCTTAACTATAATTAAGATAGCCATAAAATAATAATTTAGTATTCCATTTAGATAGAAAAAATAATGTTACCTCTCTTTCCACTTAGTTTAATTGTCTTTCCAAGCGAACCTCTAAATTTGCATGTCTTTGAGCCTCGTTATAGGCAGCTTATTTTAGATTGTATTGAAAACAAACAAACCTTTGGTATTCCTCCTTTTTTAAACGAAAAATTGCAAGATTATGGTGCAGAAGTAGAATTAATTGAAATCGCACGTCGTCATCCAGATGGAAGAATGGACATCAAAACAAAGTGTGTAGGTGCTTTTAAAGTCCTTTCGTATTCCAATCCTGCACCAAATAAACTCTATGCAGGAGGCGAAGTAGAACGAATTATTCATACAGATAATGCTACTTTTTTGGATAAAGAAAAAGTAATTACTCAAATTACAGAGCTGTGGCAACTCGTAAAAGCACAAACCGAATTACCTACCGAAACCGACTTTTTGTCTTTCAAAATTGCTCATAAAATCGGACTTTCTTTGGAGCAAGAATATGATTTATTAATTATCTCAGAAGAAACTGAGCGTTTGGAAGTAATTACAAAACATTTAGACCATATCATTCCAATTATTAGAGAAGTAGAACGAACAAAAGACAGAATAAAAATGAACGGACATTTTAAGAATTTTGATGAATTGAATTTTTGAGTTAATTTCTGTAGGGTAGGATTGGTAAATGATTCTTATGATAAATGAAGATGAATGAGAATAATAAAGTTCTCCAAAATCCTAAATTACATTTTTGTCGTTTAGGATTTTTTGTTTTGTAAAAAACACGAATGTCCTATTCTAGGAATAAGAATTAAATAAATTACTATTTTTGGATTTATAATTTATTGGTAATCAGTAATTTACACTCGTAATTCGTAATTTTTAATTCGTAATTGATCCTATTTCTAATTCCTTTTTAGTAGATTGATATAAATTGATTAACTTTAAGTTACAAAACAAGAATTTACAAACTTACACACACAAATACGTTTTTATGAGCAAAATAAGAAGAGAAGAAGCCTTGCGTTATCATTCGGAGGGCAAACCAGGAAAAATTGAAGTAATCCCAACAACTGCCACCAAGACACAAAGAGATTTGGCTTTAGCCTACTCTCCAGGTGTTGCAGAACCGTGTTTAGAAATTGCAAAAGATGTAGAAAACGTTTATAAATATACAGCAAAAGGAAATTTAGTAGCTGTAATATCTGATGGAACAGCCGTTTTAGGTTTGGGAAATCTAGGACCAGAAGCCTCAAAACCTGTAATGGAAGGAAAAGGCGTTCTGTTCAAAATCTTTGCAGGAATAGACGTTTTTGATTTGGAAGTAAACACCAAAAGTGTAGAAGAATTTATTACGGTCGTAAAAGCATTAGAACCTACTTTTGGAGGAATAAATTTGGAAGATATAAAAGCTCCAGAGTGTTTTGAAATCGAACAGCGTTTGAAGGAAGAATTAAATATTCCGATAATGCACGATGACCAGCACGGAACAGCAATTATTACAGGTGCGGCACTTCTAAACTCACTAGAACTGGTAAATAAAGATATTGATAAAGTAAAAGTGGTCGTTTCGGGTGCTGGTGCGTCGGCTATTTCGTGCTTGAAAATCTTTGTTGATTTGGGAGTAACTCGTAGCAATATTATCGTTTGTGATAGTAAAGGTGTTATTCGTACAGACAGAGAAAATTTAGACAAAAGCAAACAAGTTTTTGCAACTGATACAGATGCACACACATTAGAAGATGCTCTAAAAGGTGCTGATGTTTTTATGGGACTTTCGATGGCAGATGTAATGAGTCCAGAAATGCTTTTATCGATGGCTAGTGATGCGATTGTGTTTGCTCTTGCTAATCCAGACCCAGAAATTAATTATGAACTTGCCATGAAAACTCGTCAGGATATTATTATGGCGACAGGTCGTTCAGATTACAACAACCAAGTAAATAATGTACTCGGTTTTCCTTTTATTTTTAGGGGAGCATTAGATGTTCGTGCAACAGAAATAAACGAAAAAATGAAATTGGCTGCCGTAAAAGCGTTAGCACAATTAGCTAAAGAACCTGTTCCAGATATTGTAAAGATTGCTTATAATCAACAAACCATTTCGTTTAGTAGAGATTATATTATCCCAAAACCATTAGACCCACGCCTTCTCACAACGGTTGCTCCTGCTGTTGCTCGTGCAGCCATGGAAAGTGGAGTAGCCAAAAATCCGATTACAGATTGGGAAAGATACGAAGGTCAGCTTATCGAAAGAATGGGAAGAGACCAAAGTATTATTCGTCGTTTGATAAGTATGGCAAGGCAAGATCCTCAACGTGTTGTTTTTGCAGAAGCTGATAATGCCAAAATTTTGATGGCTGCACAGATTGTGAAAGATGATGGAATTGCAGAACCAATTCTTTTGGGAGATAAAAAAAGAATTAAGAAATTAATAGAAGAAAATAATTTAGAATTAGATGATGTAACTATCATTGACCCACGAAGTGAAGATTCAAACGAGCTTATAGAAAGGTATGCAAATACATTTTTTGAAAAACGCAAACGAAGAGGCTTTAATAATTATGAAGCACAAAAAGCAATGCGTGAACGTAATTATTTTGGTGCAATGATGCTAGAAGAAGGCGATGCAGATGCACTTATTTCTGGACTTTCTAGAAAATATTCGGATACGATTCGTCCAGCTTTGGAAGTTGTAGGAACGTATAAAAGTCATCGAAAAGTGGCAGGTATTTATTTGATGATTACCAAAAAAGGACCTATCTTTTTTGCAGATACAACTATGATTCCTAACCCAACGGCAGAAGATTTGGTCGGTATTGCAGCCATGACAGCCAATACGGTTAAGGAGTTTGGATTAGAACCACGAGTAGCATTTTTGTCTTATTCTAATTTTGGTTCATCGGATGATGAAGAGCCAAGAAAAGTAAGAAAAGCAGTTGATATGATGAAAGAACAATATCCTCATATTATTGCTGATGGAGAAATTCAGGCAAATATTGCTTTTAATAACGATATTTTGAAAGAAAACTACCCTTTTTCAGACCTTGCAAAAGCAGAACCTAATATTCTGATTTTCCCAAATCTTGCCTCTGCAAATATTGCCTACAAACTAATTCAAGAAATTAGTGGTGCAGAAGCAATAGGACCAATACTTACAGGAATGAAAAAATCAGTTCATATTCTTCAGCTTGGAAGTTCGGTTCGTGAAATTGTAAATATGGTAACGATTGCCGTCGTAGATGCACAGCTCAAACGCAAATATGCGATGCAAGACGAGAAAGAGAAGTTTATGTAAACTTCAAATTTTTGAATCAAAAAAAAGCATTCTATCAAACTCTTTTGATAGAATGCTTTTTTTTGTTCAATTTAGCTACGCTAAGGACTACGTTGTCCTCAGAACTGGACAAAACGGACGCACAAAAAATACGATTTAAAAAAATTGTAAAACAGTGTACTATAAGGATAAGGGTCAAAAATTGGTTTTAGAAAAGTCAGCTACGTAATTTAAACGTAGAAATTTGATTTATCAAATTCCAAAACTGCTTCCAGTCGTTATTTTATGTTTCAAGAATTTATTTCTTTGTATATTGTAAACGCCAATCGTTTTTATTTCGGAATTAGTAATGTTTTTTTGAATAATTAAACGAAATTTTGTACGTATAGACAAATTGTATATCATAGAGTTTGACATTCTGATAAATTACAAATAACAAAAAATTATGAAAAATAAAGTTCTGCTATTTTTATTTAGTATATGCTTTTCTATTGCAGAGGCACAAACCAACTATTTTCCTGATGCAACATGGCAGGTAAAAACGCCAACTGAAATGAAGTTGAATAAAACTTTGTTAGATAGTGCCGTAAATTTTGCTTTAAATAATGAGAATAAAGTTGAAAGAGATTTGCGAATTGCCAATCTGAAATCCTATTCCAGAGAGCCAGATTATAAAATGATTGGACCTATGAAAGAACGGGGCGGTCCAGCAGGTGTAATTCTAAAAAACGGTTATATTGTAGCACAATGGGGAGATATTAATAGAGTAGATATGACTTTTAGTGTAACAAAAAGTTTTCTTTCTACATTAGCAGGATTAGCAATAGACGAGGGACTTATACGAAGTCCGAACGATAGTGTAAAAAATTATGTTTGGGATGGCTCTTTTGAAGGAAAACATAATTCAAAAATTACTTGGGATAATTTACTAAACCAGTCTTCTGATTGGAGTGGAACGCTCTTTGGATTACACGATTGGGCAGACCGTCCACCCAAAGAAGGAAATATTGAGGATTGGCAAAATAGGAAACTCAACCAGCCAGGAACTGTATATGAATATAATGATGTACGTGTCAATCTGCTGGCTTACTCTTTGCTTCAAGTTTGGAGAAAACCATTGCCTGTTATCCTCAAAGAAAAAATTATGGATCCCATTGGTGCTTCTACTACGTGGCGTTGGTATGGATATGAAAATTCATTTGTCAATATTGATGGATTGATGATGCAGTCTGTAAGTGGAGGTGGTCATTCTGGAGGTGGGATTTTTATAAGTGCAATAGACCAAGCTAGATTTGGTCTGCTATTTTTGAGAAATGGCAAGTGGAAAAACCAACGATTAGTATCAGAAAAATGGGTTACTGCTGCTCATCAATCTTCAAGTGCTAATAAAGATTATGGGTATATGTGGTGGATAAATGCAAGCGAGAGATGGAAGGAAGTTTCGTCTGAAGTTTACTTTGCGGCTGGTTTTGGAGGAAATTATATTGTAATTGATAATGCCAATGACTTGGTACTAGTTACTCGGTGGATGGATGATAGTAAAATGGGTGAGTTTGTGAATCTAGTTGAGCAATCAATAACAAATTAACCTTATCATTATACTGCTCAAAAATTGGTTAAAAGTCAGCTTGATAAATCAAACTACTACGTAATTCAAACGTAGAAATTTGATTTATCAAATTCCAAAACTAATTTTTATTAAGTACACTGTTTAATAAGTTGGTAGTCTATAACAAGTAATGCTTTAAATAAAAAATGGAACACAGATAACACAGATTGAACGAATAAAACACAGATTTTTAAAATTGCAGCATTACATCTTTAACACTACCTAGAATTGAATTGTATTTTGCATATTGAACAAAAACAATCAAATCTATAAAAAATGAATTTCAAACAAATAATTGAGGAGGTATATCACAAAATCAAAAATATAGAAGATAAAGGAGAAGTAGCTTCTTATATTCCTGAACTAGCAACTGTTGATGTAAATAAGTTTGGAATATATATTTCTACTCTTGATACAGCTAATTTTGGTATCGGAAATTGGAATGATAAATTTTCTATTCAAAGTATCGCTAAAGTATTATCGCTTGTTTTGGCGTACCGAATGGTAGGTGAAAAAATATGGAAACGATTAGGTGTGGAGCCTTCTGGTAATCCTTTTAATTCGCTTACTCAATTGGAAGTGGACAATGGAATTCCTAGAAATCCCTTTATAAATGCTGGAGCAATCGTGATTTGTGATATTCTGATTAGTAATTTAGAAAACCCAAAGGAAGATTTTTTGGCTTTTGTGAGAAGTGTTTCTACGAATTCAACATTAAATTACTCTCATACTGTTGCAGAATCCGAAAAAGAAATAGGGTTTCGAAATGTAGCCTTATGTAATTTCATTAAGTCCTTTGGAAATATTGAAAATGACCCTTCCGATGTTCTTAACTTTTATTTTGACCTGTGTTCTCTTGAAATGAATTGTCAGCAGCTTTCAGAATCCTTTTTATTTTTGGCAAATAACGGTCGTCGAAGGGTTGATAATATTGCTATTCTAACCAAAAGTCAGTTGAAGAGAATTAACGCACTCATGCAAACCTGCGGGTTTTATGATGAATCTGGAGAGTTTGCTTTTAAAGTCGGTTTACCTGGAAAAAGTGGAGTTGGGGGAGGAATAGTAGCCGTCCATCCAAACCAATATACGATTGCTGTTTGGAGTCCAAAATTGAATCAAAAGGGAAATTCGTATAAAGGAATGCGATTTTTGGAAGATTTTACAACAAAATCAGAATTGTCGATATTTTAAAATATTTTTGCTATATAATAAATGTGGTTCTCTGAAAATTTTTGCACTTACCTTTATTATAATAATTATCTTGTATTTTAAATTGGTCTGTACCGAAGGTCTGACCAGTTTAAAATATGTATTTAAAGTTTCAAAAAGGCTTATTTTTTTCAAGTCAGACCTTCGGTACAGACTTGAAAAAAATATAAAATAGATTTATTTTCTACCAAAAATTGTCAGAGAACCTAACATGTTTTTAGATAAGAAAAAGAACGTTGCAAATGGCAAATACAATTAGACGAAATAACAAAATTGTATTGATTAATCACTTAAAAATTAACTAAAATGAAAAATTTATTGATTCTAGTATCGCTATTGATACTATCATTTTCGTATAATTTTGCGAATGCTCAAACCGTATTCTCTGTCAATTATGCTAATCAAGCAGACGTAAAAGTATTTGTTGTTCAATATGAAAACCAAGCAGATTTAAAGGTATATAAGGTAAAATATGCAAATCAAGCTGGTAATAATGATGGAAAATGGTTTTTTACGGATTATTCAAATCAAGCAAAAAAGGATATTTTTTTTGTAGATTATGCAAATCAATCAGATTTGAAAATTTACTTTGTCAATTATGCGAATCAAGCAGGTTGGAAAAACGCATTGAAAAAATATCTAATGTATTAAAATTGGATTGTAAAAGAATCTATCGTTTTGAAGTTTAATTATTATCCTAATCAAAAAACTTATTTTTTAATCAAAATCCAAAGTTCTACTTCTTCCGAAGAACGCCAATGCTGGTCTCGTTTTGTTTTTTCGGAAGCTGCTTTTACTTTCTTTTTAAGGCATTTTTCTAATTGAAATCTGTTTCCTTTTTCCAATTCCTGTTCTATTGGATGTTCTTTTGTAATGTTCGTAATTTGAGCTAGATTCGAAAACAAAATTACAATCTTCCCTTCTGGTACTAATCGTTTTTTTGCTTCTTCAAAAAAATTAGGAAATAGGTTTTTATCATAATAAATGGCTTCATCATTTTTATTTTTACCATTTAATTCAGGTAACCAAGGAGGATTAAAAACAATGAGTTCCGTTGGTTTTTCCCATTTTCCAAACAAATGTCCAAAATCCAATTCTATTTTTCTAGAGAGTTTTGTATCTCCCATAAACTCTGTTAGTCCAATAATTGCATTGGGATTAATATCTGTTCCAAAGACTTTTTGAAACTTGTGTTGTATTAATTGAAAAGAAAGAATACCACTTCCAACACCCACTTCGATAGCCGTTTTTTTAGAACCTTCATAGCGTTTGAGCCAATTATCAAAGAGTATCAAATGGTCAAAACGAGTAGGGAAATAAGTGCCGTAATAAGGATGGATTTTATTTCTCAAAACGGGAATAGAAATTCCATTTTTATACCATTGCCAAGCACTATTCAAGCCTTGTATTTGTGGAAAAGTAAGCAAAAAATTACTAATTTCTGGATACAGTTTTTCTAACCAACCAATAGAAGTAGCTTTTTTTACTTCTAATTGATTGTCCTTAATTTCTATCAAAATACGATTAGAAAGTTTGTGATATTCCGAACGGTAATTGTGCTGTTCTTTGAAAGTTTTGTTAGGAAGCCTTGATTTTAAATGTGTATGAAGTTCTTTCAACAACAACAAACCATTGCTATATACTTCTGTAAGTATCACAAAATTACCCTCTTCTAACTTTTTGATAGCTAATTTATTATCTATAGTAGTATCAAAAAAGACACTTTCTTTTTTTTCTTCTTCTTTCAAGAAAATAGGTTTGGGTTTGTTTATTTTTAGGTCTGTAATCATAAATTGGGTAGCATAGCTAATTTTATTACACAACCAAAATAATCACTACTTGTTTTTTGTACATTTGCAAACTCTATTATTTCCTATAATTACAATTTAATTTTTGAAAAAATGAAACAAAGAATTTATCAAATAGATGCTTTTACAAATACTATTTTTTCAGGAAATCCTGCTGCTGTCTGTCCACTTCAAAACTGGTTGAGTGATGAGCTATTACAGAAAATTGCAATGGAAAATAACCTTGCCGAAACAGCATTTTACATAAAAAAAGAAAATCAGTATCATATAAGATGGTTTACACCAAAAGCAGAAGTCGACCTTTGTGGACACGCCACTCTAGCAGCAGCCTATGTTTTATTCAATCATGAAAATCACGAAGGAAACAGAATTGATTTTTATTCAGAGAGAAGTGGAAAACTGACCGTTCAAAAGCAAAACGAATATTTAACTCTAAATTTCCCTTCAGATAGTTTCGAAACTATAGAATTATCAACAGAACTAAAAAATAGCTTTGATATTCTACCAATAGAAACACTAAAAGGAAAAACAGATTACGTTTTGGTTTTTGAAAATCAAAGTCAAATCGAAACTATAAAACCAAATTTTCCTCAAATTGCCACTCTTAATGCACGAGGCGTAATAATTACAGCAAAAGGAGATAATGTTGATTTCGTTTCCCGATTTTTCGCACCCCAATTAGGAATTGATGAAGATGCCGTTACAGGTTCAGCCCATACTACCTTGACGCCTTATTGGTCAGAAAAACTAGGCAAAACAGAGTTATCTGCCATTCAACTCTCAGAACGAAAAGGACATTTACAATGCAAATTTTTAGGCGGCAGAGTCGAAATAAGTGGACAAGCAAAACTTTATTTGATAGGAGAAATATATATGGAATAAAAATAGTTTTTCACCTTATTATCCTACAGTCAAAAAAACTAGTTCGTATTGCTAAATCTAACAAATTTTTTACTAAAAAAAATCTCTCTTTCTTCCTCTATCTTTTTATCTTACAATTTCTTACCTTTGTGGATTGATTGAAATTGAATAGCCATTTTGCAACAGACTCTAAGGGTTTTTGAAAACCCTTAGAGTCTGTTTTGAAAAGAATACACATATATAAAATGAAATATACCGAACCAAAAAATATAAGTTACGCAGGCGTAGCTAAAGATGTTCTCCATTTTTGGAATGAGAATAAGATTTTTGAGGCTTCTGTCCAAAATAGAGAAGGCAAACCTACTTTCACGTTTTATGAAGGACCTCCTTCTGCCAACGGAAAACCTGGTATTCATCACGTTATGGCTCGTACAATTAAGGATATTTTTTGCCGTTACCAAACCCTAAAAGGCTTTCAAGTAAAGCGTAAAGGAGGATGGGATACGCACGGTTTGCCTATCGAATTGCAAGTAGAAAAAGAATTAGGAATTACAAAGGAAGATATAGGCAAAACGATTTCGATTGAAGAGTATAATCAGAAATGTAGAGAAGCCGTGATGCGTTACAAAGAACTTTGGGACGATATTACGACAAAAATGGGGTATTGGGTAGATTTGGGTAATCCTTATATTACTTTCGATAAAAATTATATGGAAACGCTTTGGTATCTGTTGAAGCAATTCCACGAAAAAGGACTTTTGTACAAAGGATATAGCATTCAACCCTATTCTCCTGCTGCTGGTACAGGACTTTCTTCACACGAGATTAATCAACCAGGTTGTTATCGGGAAGTAAAGGATTTGTCTGTCATTGCACAATTCAAAATAAAAGGAAGCTCTAATGATTTTCTTTTAGCTTGGACAACAACGCCTTGGACACTTCCTTCAAATTCTGCACTTGCAGTTGGAAAGAGTATAGAATATGTAAAAGTGGAAACGCATAATCAGTACACAAAAAAACCGATTAATGTATATGTAGCAAAAGCATTACTCAAAACTGTTTTTGATGAGAAAAAATATGTCGACCATGCTATTTTTGACGAAGAAAAACATTCAGGAAAACACCCTTATACTATTTTAGAGCAATGTAAAGGAGAACATTTGGAAGGTTTGGAATATGAGCAATTGATGCCGTATGTACAGCCAGACGAAACACATGGAAAAGCATTTAGAGTAATTGTAGGAGATTTTGTAACTACTGAAGACGGAACTGGAATTGTTCATTTGTCGCCTACTTTTGGTGCTGATGATGCTCGTGTTTCCAAACAAAATAATATTCCTGCTATTTTGGTAAGTGATGAAAATGGAAATCCGATGCCACTGGTAAATAAGCAAGGACGTTTTGTAAAAGAAGTTACTGATTTTGCTGGTGAAGCTGTCAAGCAAGAATACGAACCTGATGAGATAACAAGTGCAGAAGGCTATGAATCTGTTGATTTGCGTATCGCTGTAAAATTAAAAAATGCAAATCGTGCTTTTAAAATAGAAAAATACGAACATAATTATCCACATTGTTGGCGTACTGACAAGCCTATTTTATATTATCCATTAGATTCTTGGTTTATCAAAACGACGGATTATAAGGAGAGAATGGTAGAGCTAAACAAAACGATAAACTGGAAACCTGCAAGTACAGGCGAAGGGCGTTTTGGAAATTGGCTTGAAAACTTAGTTGATTGGAATTTATCTCGCTCTCGTTATTGGGGAACGCCATTGCCTATTTGGAGAAGTGAAGATTCTACAAAAGAGATTTGTATTGGTTCTATCAAGGAACTCTTAGCACAGATTACAGAAGCAAACGATTCGAAAATATTAAGTGTAGAAGAACTCAAGAAAAATCGTGGTTTCTTAGAGAAATTTATGTCTAACAAGGCTGATTTACACCGTCCGTATGTTGATGAGATTACGCTAGTAAAAGACAAAACAAAATTAACTAGAGAATTGGATTTGATTGATGTCTGGTTTGATTCGGGTGCGATGCCATATGCACAATGGCATTATCCTTTTGAGCAAGAAGAAACATTCAAAACGTCTTTTCCTGCTGATTTTATTGCAGAAGGTGTCGATCAAACTCGTGGTTGGTTCTTTACTCTTCACGCTATTTCAACAATGCTTTTTGATTCAGTGGCTTATAAAAATGTAATTTCGAACGGACTTGTTTTAGATGAAAAAGGCAATAAAATGTCTAAATCTAAAGGAAATGTAGTTGATCCATTTGAAACTTTAGAAGATTTTGGAGCAGACCCAACTCGTTGGTATTTAATTGAAAATTCTAATCCTTGGGATAGTTTGAAGTTTAGTAAAGACGGAATTACAGAAGTTCAACGTAAATTCTTTAATACATTACAAAACACCTATTCATTCTTTTCGCTTTACGCTAATTTAGATGACTTTGATTTTGATTCAGAAAAATTAATTCCAATCTCAAAACGTCCAGAAAGTGATCGTTGGGTTACCTCAAAACTTCATTCTTTGATAGCTGAAGTAGATGCTAATTTTGCAGATTATGAGCCAACAAAAGCAGCTCGTGCCATGTCAAAATTTGTTACGAGCGACCTTTCAAATTGGTATGTTCGTCTGAATAGAAAACGTTTTTGGAAAGCAGAATTAGTAGAAGATAAAATTGCAGCTTATCAAACACTTCATACCTGTTTGGAAACTGTCGCTTTATTGGCTTCTCCGATTGCTCCTTTTTATGCTGATTTTGTATATCGTAATTTGAAAAAAGCAGGAGAAGAAGATACTACAACTTCGGTTCATTTAGCAGATTTTCCTGTTTCGGATTCTAAATTAATCAACAAAGATTTAGAAACGCAAATGGATTTGGCTCAACAAATTTCGTCAATGACACACGCATTGAGAAAGAAAAATCAAATGAGAGTTCGTCAGCCATTACAAAAAATTATGGTTGCTGTTGTTGATAAAACTACTCAAAAACATATAAAAGCCGTACAGGAACTTATTTTATCAGAAGTAAATGTAAAAGAATTAGAGTTTTTAGCTCCAGATTCTGATAAACTTACCAAAACTGTCAAACCAAATTTCAAAAAATTAGGTGGACAGTATGGAAAAGCAATGCCTCAAATTGCTGGACAAGTCAAAAAAATGACACAAGCAGACATTGCAACATTGGAACAAACAGGCGTATTTACATTGAACCTAAAAGGAGAAGTAATTGTACTTACTCCAGATGATGTAGAAATTGGAACGGAAGACATTGCAGGTTGGGTAGTAATGAGTGAAAACGGAATTACAGTTGCTTTAGATGTAAACCTAAATGATGAATTGCGTCAAGAAGGAGTTGCTAGAGATTTGGTAAATCGCATTCAAAACCTACGAAAAGACGAAGGTTTGGATGTTCAAGACAAAATTTTATTGCAAGTGGAAAAAGGAAGCGACCTATTGAACGGTGCTTTATCCAACTTCAAAAACTATATTTGTGATGAAACACAGGCTTTAGAAATGGAAGTTTTGGAAAATGTGGATAATTCAGTAGAATTGGAAACTGAAGAAACGACTGTTAAATTGGCTATGCGTGTGCATCAATTAAGCTAAAAGTAGCATACGCTTTAGCGTGTGAATCCTGTACCGAATGCTTTAGCTTTCGGCTAGAAATCAGAAATGCTTACTTTTTTCCTAACCTAAAGGTCAGGATACATCTTCGCAGGCTAAAGCCTACGCTACAAAAAAACGAAAGTTCCATTTCTATAAGAGATAGAACTTTTGTAGTTTTAGGAGAAAAATAATAATGTTAATTTCCTTCAAAAAAAAGATTTCTAAAGATAGAAACCACTCTAATTTCAATCTATTACAATGAAACGCAACAGATTCTATATTTTCCCCAACCTTTCTATTTTGTTCGTACAAGGAGTAATCATTCTATTTTTATCAACCTCAATATTTAGTTTGTCTGCCTTTCGTCAAACTTGGCTTTTTAGTTTTGATGGAATTGGTGATTCTGTAAAAGAGCAAGTAGAAGAAATAGATGAACAAACTTTTTCTTACCAAAGAATAGAATGTTATCATATATACGAAGAAACTTTTGAAGCTATAGATTCGCTTTCTAAAGAAATGACTATTTCAGAAGCAGAAAAAGTTGTAAAACATCCAAATTCAGTTGTAAAAATTGCAGCTTATAAGAAATTAATCTTTGATAAATCAGAGAGAGAAATTAGTAAAAATTCTAACAAAAATTATGAGATTTTTTGTCAAATTTTGAATGAAACTGAAATTTTACAAGTAAAATTAGGAGATTGTGGTTATTTAATTACTCCAACAGGTTGGTTTTTTATGGATACTTATCTAACATTTTATGAAGATAACATTAATGATAAAGAGTATTCAAGTAGAATGAAGAAAGAATTTAATTTAACTGACTCTGAATTTAATCATCTTGTAGAATTGTATCAAATATTAGAACAAAAAAGAAACGATTTCCATAATTTTTAGAAATTAACTCAAACAATCATTTTTGCGTTACTAAAAATAAACTAAAACCTAAAATATATGCAAACTTCAAAATCAATGAGTAATATTCAATTAGAACTTCTCAAATTATATGCAACTGATATTCCAGACGAAGATTTGATAAACATTAAACGTTTAATGGTGCAGTATTTTGCCGAAAAAATAACCCAACAAATGGATATGCTTTGGGAAGAAAATAATTGGACAGCACAAACTATGCACGAATGGGCAAAAGGTCATGTTCGTTCTTCTTCTGAAAAATAATCACTAAAATTGTACTATAAAAATTATGATAATTGTCTTAGATAGTAATATTTTGGTTGCTTCTTTAGGAAAAAATCGCCTTATCATCCTATTTTTGATGCTTTAATTTTGGAAAATTTGAAATTGCTGTTTCTAATGAAATATTGAGTGAATATGCAGAAGTAGTCGAACAAAAAACGACAAGCGAAATAAGTCAAAATGTACTTCGTTTACTTATCAATTTGCCAAATTTAAGATTAATACAAACTTATTATAATTGGCAATTAATTGTAGCTGACCCAGATGATGATAAGTTTTTTGATTGTGCTGTAGCTGCACAAGCTGATTATATTGTTTCAGATGATGGACATTTTAAGGTTTTGAAAGATATTCCATTTCCTAAGATGAAAGTCATAAAAGGAATGGAATTTTTAGATTTAATTGAAAATATAAAGCTGTAAAACTGCGAAAGTTCCATTTCTTTAAGAGATGGAACTTTTGTTGTTTTAGGAGGAAAATAAGTATAGCTTCTATTCTTTCTAAAACCTACCTCAACTCAAAACCCAAAATAGTAACGTCATCTCGCTGCTTATTTTTACCTTTATAGCTTTTAAATTGATTTTCTAATTTCTGTTTTTGTAAGTGGAAAGGTAAATCATGTAATTCTTCTAAGTAAGATTGAAATTTGAGTGAACCCATTTTTTGTCCATTAGTTCCGTTTTGGTCTGAAAACCCATCAGTAAATAGATACAGTATATCTTTAGATGATAATTCTGTTTGTTGTTCATTAAAGATTAATTGCTTGTCTTTTCGGACTGTCCCACCAATTGAGCTTCTGTCTCCTTTCCATTCCACAAACTCATTATTTTTCACAAAATAAAGTGGACGCTTTGCACCTGCAAAAGTAAGTTGATAGGTAGAAGAATCTTTTTTTCTAAGCATACATAAGGCTGCATCCATACCGTCTTGATTGTTAGTTTCTTCTTGCTTGAGAGCTTTTTTAATTTTTATGTTTAGCTGTTCTAATATTTTGGCAGGACTAACAATATGTTCTTTTGCCACTATTTCATTGAGCAAAGTAAATCCTATAATAGAAATGAAAGCACCAGGTACACCGTGTCCTGTACAATCCAAGACACCAATCAATATAATTTCTTCTTTAGTAAGAGGGTCTTCTGTTTTGTGTACCCAGTAAAAATCTCCCGAAACTACATCTTTGGGTTTAAATATTATGAAATAATCTTCAAAATAAGTTTCCAAACGTTCTTTAAACGGTAAAATGGCTTCTTGTATAGTTTGTGCATACCGCACACTATCCATAAAATTTCTGTTAGATTTGATAAGTTCATTGTTTTGAAGTTCTATTTGGTCTCTTTGGGTAGTTATTTCTTCTTGTTGTTGCTGCAATTCTTCATTCTGAACAAGGATTTCTTCTTTATTTATACTAATTTCTCTCGTCCTTTCGCTTACTCTTTGTTCTAATATCTGATTTTGTTTTTCAAGAAATAAGGCTTGTTCTTTCTCTATATTTTTCATTCTTACCCCTAAGCCTAACGAGAAAATAAGCACTTCTATTAATCCTCCTAATTGAAGCCAATAATAAGTTATTCCTCCATATACTTGAGAAATAGTTGTTATTAAAGCTCCTGTTACAATAAAGAAAGAACCAATTACAAAGAATTTTACAATCGTATATTTCCAGTGTTTGATAATTAGATAAACGAAAAACACTAACAGCGATAAAAATGAAATTCCTGCTCCAACAAAAGTAGAATAGATAAACCACGTTATATTCTGCATATAAAGAAGCGTAAATTCATAGAAAATACCTGCAAGAACAGTAAAGAGTAATAAAAAATGAAAGAAGGCTCTCCATTTCTTATTTATGGTTGGTTCTGGCAAAAAGGCAAGCATGAAAATAATAAAACCATAAAGTCCTAGCGTAATTCCTAAAGCAGAAAAGGGAAGTGAGAAATTAGGGTATTTATAGAAAAATAAGTCTAATGCCAAAGATTGGTTTTGTAAAGAATAGATAGACAATCCTAAAAGATAAACCGAGTAAGATAGGTACACTTTATCTCTAATAGTAATAAACAAAAGCAAATTATAGAGTAAAATAATCCAAAGCATTCCTTGAAAAATAAATTGAAAACGCTGTCCATCATATTTTGGTACTACATAGTCCTCGTGAAACTTGTTGTAAGACAAACTCCCAAGTTGTAAAAATATATTGCGATCTCTATTATTAGTTACCTCTACGTATATAGGTTCTCCATAAGCAGGAACAGGCAGTGCATAAAAAGTTCCTTTTATACTGCGACTTTCTTTTGGTATTTCCATACCTGTAATAAAAGAAGTATCAGCATAAAACATCTTTATTTTAGAAGCTGGCGAAAACAGTAATACATCGTTTTTCTCGTTATAAACGATTACCTTTAGCCAAAATCGCTTTGCTTCAATTTCTTCATCTCTGTATTTTTCAAAGCAATTTTCATCTAATTCTTCTACTGAATTATAGTTTTTCAAACATATTTCTACTAAAACAGAATCTTGAGCCAACAATTCGTTGAATAAGAAGAAAAAACAAATAATAGAAATAAACAGAATATACTTCATTGAAATAAGGTATCTAGTAAGTAGTAAGTTGGTGTGTAGCTTAAATTTTGATGCGATAATGTTTAAGTTAAACATTATTTTTGATATTTCGGTAGATATACTTGCAAAGTAGATGGTAATATAGAATGGAAATAGGAAAGTATTTTAGAAGAAAAGAGTATTTTAGAATATTTTGATGCAAAAAATTCTAGTTTCTTGCTTTTCTAGGTGGAATTATGCTAGATTATGAAAATTTTCAATCGTAGGAATATTTTATCAATAATGAAGATACATAATTCAGTTATATTTTACGAGTTGATAAAAAGAAATAAGTAGAGCAATTACTAATTCATTCAAAATTACTTTTCCATATCAAAATTTTATATACATTGAAAAATTTGAGGTATTTCATCTTTATTATCGTAATTCTAAATATATCTGCTTGTAAGCTAGGTAGGTTTGTGGTGTACAATTTTGCAGACATAAAAGACTATAAAAAATTTCCGAGTAGGAAAATTCAAAACAAATCAGATAGCATCTTTACCTTTTACAAAGGTATTGAAAACAGTGATTTGAATAGAATAGAAAATGATTTTGATGAGTATTTAGAGAAAAACAAAACTGTTGCCTTTTTGGTGATACAAAACGATACTATTAAGTATGAAAAGTATTATAATGATTATGAGCAAAGTTCAATTGTTACTTCCTTTTCAATGGCTAAATCAATGACATCGATGCTGATTGGATGTGCAATTGAGGATAAATTAATAAAATCTATCAAAGAACCCATCACGAATTACATTCCAGAAATGAAAGAAAAAGGCTTTGAAAAAGTAACGATAGAACATCTCTTACTAATGACTTCGGGTTTAGATTTCAATGAAAGTTACTTCAATCCTTTTGGTGATGCAGCTTCATTTTATTATGGAAGAAATTTGAGAAAAGAAATATCAAAAATGAGTTTGGAAAGAGAGCCTGAAGAAAAATTTGAATATGTAAGTGGAAATACACAATTATTAGGACTAGTTTTGGAAAGAGCTTTACTAGACAAAACAATATCTAGTTATTTTGAAGAAAAAATCTGGACACCTCTACAAATGGAATACGACGCCACTTGGAGTATTGATAAAAAGAAAAATGGATTAGAAAAAACGTTTTGTTGTGTAAATGCTAGGGCGAGAGATTTTGCTAAATTAGGCAGACTTTATTTAAATAAGGGAAGTTGGAATGGAAAGCAAATCTTACCTGAAAAATGGGTTGAAAACTCAACTAAAATAGATACGCTTAATGGAAGTGCTGCTAGTTATCAATACCAATGGTGGATTCCAAATAAAAAGGGAGATTTTATGGCAATAGGAATACTAGGACAATATGTTTTTGTAAGTCCTTCTAAAAACTTGGTTATCGTAAGACTAGGAAAGAAAAAGGGAGATATAGATTGGACTGAATTGTTTGAAATGATTAAGGAAGAGTATTAAAGTCTAATTTGTGTAATCTTTTGTTATATTTCAAAAAGTAGTTCAGAATATTTTAACTTTTAAGAATCAACAAAAACCTCAAAAACTCCGTTCTATAATCAGACTTCTCAGTTAATTGAAAGAAGAGTTGTAAGAAGTCTATTTTTTTATCTTCTATTTTTACAATCTTACTTAATGAAAATTACTATTTACAAGCCTTTTGTAGTTCTATTTTTGACTATTTTGTTTTCTACTCAAAACCAATTACAAGCTCAAAATCAATCGGAAAACGTACAAGATTCTACAAAAACTGACTCAATAGAAAGTAAAGAAGAAGGGTCTTTTTTCAACAAATTAGTTGAGTATGTAGAGTTTAGAAATAAGGCAGATGAGCAAGAAGATGCTACTCGTTTTCGTAGCAAATTTGTAATTTCGCCTGTTCTTTCTTACAAACCAGAAACGAGTTTGGGTTTTGGAATAGGTGCAAAGTGGCTCTTTAAGTTCAAAAATGCAACTAAAGATACCCGTACTTTGAATATGCCAATTTCGGCAATTTATACCCTTGAAAATCAAATCATAATTTCTTCTGGCTATACCATTTTTTTCAATCATGAAAATTGGATGCTCAAAGGAAATATAGGATATTCCAAATTTCCACAACAGTATTATGGAATTGGAAATACTACTTCTAAGCAAAACGAAGAGCTTTTTGAGTATCAAAATATTCTTTTCAAACCCTTACTCTTGAAACGAATTGTGGGAAAGTTCTTCTTAGGAGGTGGAATTAGATACAGAAATATTTGGAATTTAGAGTATGAAGAAGATGGGTTATTAGAGCTAGAAAAACCCTCAGGTTACGATGGTTCTGTTTCGGCAGGCTTACAAGTGGCTGCCACTTTTGATAACAGGGACAATGTTTTGAATGCACAAACGGGTTCTTTGTACGAAATAAAAAATGCTTTTTATGGCAGACGTTTTGGAGGAATTCCTTTTCAATCTACTCAAGTGGATTTGCGTAGTTACTTCAAACTTTCTCAAAGAGACGATATTATTGCAGTTCAGGGATACGGTTTTTTTAGTGATGGAGGTGCACCCATCAACGAAATGGCAGCTCTTGGGGGTAGCGAACTTATGAGAGGTTATTATCAAGGACGTTTTTTGGAAAACAATATGTTGGCTGCACAAGCTGAATATCGCTTTCCTGTCGCTGACCCTATCGGAATGGTAGTTTTTGTTGGTGCTGGAGAGGTCTATAATAGAGTTGCAGATTTGCGTCTTAGAGATGTAAAAGTAGGTTATGGTGCAGGAATTAGACTAAAAATTGTAAAATCTGAAAACCTAAACCTTCGTTTTGATGTAGCAAGAGGCGAACAGTTTAATTTTTATTTCGGGATTGCAGAGGCATTTTAAATCTTTTTTGCTTGTTTATTAACCTTTCTATCAATGAAAATTTTTATAGCTTACTCTTTCGTGTTTTTCCTCTTTTCTATTATTCTATCTTCTTGTGTACTAGGAAATATGAACTCTTACAAAAGGGACAGAAGAGTTAATATAGACGATTCAAATGTCTATGACGAAAGTAAAGACATAAAACGTAAGAATTTGTTTTTGAGAAATACAGTCGCTAATAAGAATTTTTTAGGATTTGTGACTACAATCAAAACAATTAAAAGTCCCTTTTTTATAGACGAAAATTTAGATTTGAGTTTGTATTCTCGTCTTTTCATGGACACTTATACTACCTACTTTGACATTACAAACGGAATACAAGAAACCGTAGTGCTAGCACCCAAAAATGGTAATCGGGTCTATTTGTTGGGAAAACTAGATGAAATGCCAGATGGAATTATAGCTCTTTTATTTTACGCTTCCGAAGGAACGAGCATTCAATTTACCAAACTCATTACCTTTGACCAACTTGGAAATCCGATAGCACAGCAAAACGTACAATATCACATAAAAGGCTCTAAAGATGGATTAGCACAAGAGGGAAAAACGACGTTCTACATGCATCCAAATCAAACACTAAGATGTATTGATTATAAGCAAATCAATCAAGAAATGATACCCATATCAGGACAAATTTATAAAATACAAGAGAATGGAAGTATAAAAAAAAATGGAATACTAGAAATGGAAAAATAACGTATCTTTTTAAAAAAATATCTTATGAAAATAAAAAAAAAGTATTCAATAGCTCTCATTTTTCTAGCTCTTTTATGTCTTTCTTTTTTAGGCTACAAAAAATACGATGACTTTATTTTTGGGCAAAAGAGGTATAAAAAAGTCCGTACAGCTTATCAAGAGAAAGAAAATTACCTTGCCAATAAATTAGAAGAAAAAAATCTTTCTATACAAGACATCAATATTTTGATGGTCGCTTACAAAAATGAATCAGAGTTTGAAGTCTATGTAAAGTCCAAAACTGATATATCGTACCAAAAACTTTTAACCTATCCAATTTGTAGTAACTCGGGTGTTTTGGGTACAAAAAATAGAGAAGGCGATTATCAAGTTCCAGAAGGATTTTATTACATTAATCATTTCAACCCTACGAGTAGTTATTTTTTATCTTTAGGAATTAGCTACCCTAATCAAGCAGATAAAAATCGTAATCCCAAAACACAAACAAAAGACTTGGGAGGTGCAATTTATTTACATGGCGATTGTGTAACCATTGGCTGCATTCCAGTTACGGATAATTATATCAAAGAAATTTATGTTTTGGCAGTACAAGCACGAGCAAATGGACAAACTAAAATTCCGATTTATATTTTTCCTTTTCGTTTGACAAAACAAAATAAGGAACATTTTTATCTAAAAAATCAAAATTTGGTAGGATTTTGGGATAACATAAAGATAGGATATGAAGAATTTGAGGCAACTAAAAAAGAGTTATCTTTTCAAATAAATGAAAAAGGTAATTATATCTTTGATTAATTTTATCTCAATTTCTACTCTCGTTAAAACGACCTTCAAATATTTTTTAATCTCATTATTTTAATTTTAATACAATGAAACATCTCAATATCTATTCTATGTTAATTTTTACTTTTGCTTTCTTTCTAATTTCAACAGTTTCCTTTGCACAGCGAAACAAAAACCCTTATAAAGACAAATCAAAAACAATTGCCGTAGATGAAAAAAATGTCTATGATGAAAGCAAAGACAAGAACAGAAAAGAGCTATATTTAAAGGATACTATTCCAGCAGAAGATTTTGCCCAGTTTGTTAGCAAAATAAAGGAAGTCAAAACGCCTTATGATTTGAGTGAAAAATCAAATGTAAAATCGTTTTCGCCAGTTTCAATGGCTACTTATACTAAGTATTTTAATATAATTAATGGAATAGGAGAAAAAGTAATGATTGAACCAAGTGGAGCAAATCGTCTTTACTTAATTGGGAAATTAGGTACTACACACGAAGGAATTATGGCACTTTTATTTTATGGCTATGACGGTTCAATTTATCAATTTACCAAATTAGTTACTTTCAACGAAGCAGGAATTCCGATTGCAGAACAAAATATGCAGTATTATATAAAAGGTTCGGAAGATGGTTTTACGCAAGAAGAAAAAGTAACGTGCAAAATTAATGAAGACAAAACAGTAAGTTGTATGACCTATGCAGCAAAAGGAGAAGAAAAAGGAATGACCGTAAAATCGGGTACAATCCAAGAAGTACAAGCAGACGGAAGTATCGAAGAAGTTGGAATCGTAGATTTAGAAGCAGAAATGAAAGATAAAGACAAGGATGATAAATAATCTATTTTCTTTCAGAATTTTATAGTAAAATAGACTTCAAAACTTTCAGAAATTCAAAACCAAAACGCTGTTCACTCTGTTTTTTTAATAGAGTGAATAGCTTTTTTTTATGCTTTAGTCTGCATAATGAGTTGTTCGGTAGTATTTTAGGAGCTAATTAATTTTATCTAAAACAAAAATATAGTAAATTATGAGTAATTCGAATAGTAGTAATAATAATGAAGTGCTTACACTATCAGCACTTATTTTGGGTGTTGGTCTGGTTTTGATTGTAGCAGTAGTTATGTTTTTTAATGACTCTTCTCAAAATTCAACAGGAAAACCTACTGACAATATCGCTACAAGCGCACCAGTAGAAGATATAAATACAAAAGTAGCCTCACTAGCCGAACCTCAAAAGGCAACTGTTTTACAAGGACACGAACTTTTTCAAGGAAATTGTGCTCAATGTCATGCTGTAAATAAAAAAGTAGTAGGTCCTGCTTTGAAAGGTATATATTCTCGTTGGACAGATGAAGCAGCAATTATTAATTTTATCAAATATCCTGAAAAGGTAATTACGAGTGGTCAAAATGAATATGCAGCAAAACTCTATGAAGAATATGGACAAATGATGCCAAATCACGATTTTTTCAATGACGAACAAATAAAATCTATTCTTACTTATGTTAAGTTTGAGTCTGGGGAAGAAATAGCTATGAAGTAAAAAGATAAATTAAATAGGTATATTTATCCCTAACGAAAATTATTAGATTTTTGGTAGGGATATTTTTTTGGATTAAAAAAAACTAACTTATGAAACGCAATCAGAAAATCAATCTTATCAGTATTTTATTAGTTTTCATTGCTCTTGCAATGATTGTAATCGGAATTATTTCAAAAATCCCTCCTCCTCCTCTTACTGGAATAGGTTTTTTAATAACTGCTTATGGCTTTCAAATTTTCAAAGAGAAAGAATAGATTATGATTATATTTTTGAGCAAATTTATAGTGATAGCTTTCGGAGTATTCTTGATTTTAGTAGGATTTTTAATGCTCTTTAATCCAAAAAAAGCTAGAGCTACAATAGCAAAAGCTGGAAGTACAAATTTTATAAATTATGGAGAAATTACTATTCGGTTAATCATTTCGATTGCTCTAATTTTATATGCAGATTTTTGTCGCTATCCAGAAATTTTTGAGATTTTAGGTTGGTTTATGTTTATTACTTCCCTTATTCTTTACCTTGTTCCACGCAAAATTCATCATAGCTTTTCTTCTAAAGCAGCCACTACCTTAAAACCTATTTATCTTCGTTTGTTATTTCCTTTTTCTATGCTTTTTGGTGGTTTTATTTTGTATTGTATTTTTTAGAATTAGTAGAGGAAATACGCTGTTTCAAAAATTCTGCATTTTTTTTATAAACAGGAATTAATCCAAAAAACAACCAAAATGATTAACCTAGTAGGGAAATGGCTTGCCTTTTCCTAGTCGGTCTTTGATATTTCACAGGATAATATACAATATATTTAGGAAAAGACAAGCCGTTTTAGCTTTGCTGACTTAAAAGTTTCCTACCAAATTCAGAACTCTTGTTATTTTAGATTTGTGAGCAAATAGTGTAGAAAACGTTTTGAAAATCTATTTTCCAATTGTGTCGATGCCGTTGACACAATTCGTTTTTGAGTAAGTAAAATATCGATAGTTAAAGAGTAAGCAAAGAAAATCCAACCGATGAATAATTCTATTTCGTTGAAAGGCAAGCTATTTTTATGGTATTCTGATTATAAAAGGCTTTATGTTTGCTATTTTGATTAAATTAGTAGTAAATTATAGCTAGAAAAAAAGAAATTAAGAAAAAACGAAGCGAAAGTAATAGATTATTCAGATTATTATAGTAGGCTTTTCCATAAAATACAGTAATACACATGTTTGAGCGTCTGTCCACAAAACTTATTGGAGGTTTCTCCCTTATCCTAATTCTGTCTATTACAGTTAATAGCTGTGCAATTCTTCGTCTTGCAGAAGTGCAAGATGTAGCTTTAGAAATTAGTGAAAATTGGATGCCTAGTATCTATGAAATTTCAAGTATAAATACTAATACCTCTGATCATATGATACATCAGCAACAACATATTTTTGCACTTTCTGAAACAGAAATGGCTGAGTATGAAGCCAAAATGCGAGAAATTGAAGCACAGATAGCAGAGAGTGAACAAAAATATAGAGCTTTTTTAGATGAAAGACAGGAGAAGTTGAGAGAAATGAACAATATAGAGAAGGGAGAAGATGGCAAAGAGTCAAAAGCAATGCGCCAAATAATAAAAAATAGAAATGATTTTGAACTTTATGAAAAAGCATATAATAATTACTTGGAAATTAGTAAAAAGGTACAAAGGGATTCTAGATACAACAATAAAGAACAAGCAAAGCAAACATTAATATCGAAGGCTGCTCTATCTTTTGAAGAAAGTAATCAAAGTCTAAATTTTCTTATTGCTGAAGACCTTCGAAACGCAACAGAAGCTGCTGAAAGAAGCGAAGAAATCTACCAAACTTCTCGTAATTTAATTTTATCGTTTACTCTTATCTCTATCATTGTTAGTGTTTTAGTAGCATTTTTTATAATTCGTAATACTCGCAAACAAATTGGTGGCGAGCCTTCTGATATTGCAGAGATAGCTCGTAGAGTTTCGGCTGGTGATTTGACGATGGAGTTCAGTAGAATAGAATCTCAAGAGAGCATTTATTCTTCTGTTAGGAAGGTAGTAGAGAATTTGAGGGAAGTTTCTAAGATTACAAATAATATTGCAAAAGGAGATTTATCAAGGCAAATTGATGTAAAAAGCTCAAATGATTTGCTCGCCATTTCAATTAATCAAATGATTGAAAACTTCAAAAATATTATTAATCAAGCACAGGTAATTGCAAAAGGAGATTATACCGTAAATGTAAAAGAACGAGGAGAAGAAGACGAGCTAAGTGCAGCCTTACAGCGAATGACCGAGAGTTTGAGAACAAATAAAATCGAAACGTTTGAACAAAACTGGATAAAAGACGGTATCAATCAGCTTGCTCAACAGCTTTCTGGAAATCTTCTTTCCTTAGAACTTAGCAGAAAGGCAATCAATTTTATTTCTCGTTATACAGAATCTGCTCAAGGCGTAATGTATTTGGTAGATAATTATTCTTCAAAACTAAAACTCAATGCTTCCTATGCTTTTACAGAGCGTTCTGGACTCTCAAATGAGTACAAAATTGGCGAGGGTTTGGTCGGTCAGGTAGGCTTAGAACGCAGTCCAATTTTACTCAAAAATATAAGAAGACAAGACATGGCACTCTCCACAGGAACAGTTGAAGAGCCACCAACTCATGTCTATGCTTTTCCTTTAGTCTTTGAATATGAATTGTATGGAGTAATCGAACTAGCTTCTTTTGAGCCTTTTACACAGCTAAAGCAAGAGTTTTTACTACAAGCTGCAAACACAATCGTAACCTATATTTATTCTGTTCTTCAAACAGACAGAATTAAAGGACTTTTAGCTACTTCGGAAGAAGCCACAAGAAGTGCACAAGCAAGAGCTCAAGAAATCGAACAAGCCAATGCAAGATTAGAAGTGCAACAAGGAGAATTACAAGAAAAATCAGAAGAATTACGTCGTAGAAATGAAAGTCTAATTTCAGCGAAAGAAGAACTAGATAGAAGAGCCGAGCAATTAGAATTATCTAACAAATACAAATCGGAATTTTTGGCTAATATGTCGCATGAGCTTCGTACGCCTCTAAATTCAATTATCATGCTCTCAAAAATGCTTTCTAAAAATGAGAAGAACTCATTGGTAGAAAAAGACGTCAAAAAAGCCAAGATTATTTATAAATCAGGTGGAGAATTGCTACGTCTTATCAATGATATTCTTGACCTTTCTAAAATTGAGGCTGGTAAAATGGTCATTAATCCTGTTGAATTTGCCAATAAGGAAATCATAACAGATATGAATGATTTGTTTCAAGGAATTGCACAAGAAAAAGGAATTCAGTTTATTACAGAAGACAAAACCAAATCCTATATGTATAGTGATAAGGAACGTCTGGCACAGATTTTACGAAATTTCTTATCCAATGCCTTCAAATTTACCAAAAAAGGACACGTCAAATTATCTATCACAGAACACGACCAAGACCATTATAGATACAGCATTAATGATACAGGAATTGGAATTCCCAAAGACAAACAACAGGTTATTTTTGAAGCCTTCAAACAAGCCGATGGAACTACTTCAAGAGAATATGGTGGAACAGGTCTAGGACTTTCAATAGCTAGAGAACTTACAAAATTATTGCAAGGACAAATTGAGCTAGACTCAGAAGCAGGAAAAGGAAGTACATTTTCGATTATTCTACCCAAAAGATTGGATGAAGAATTAGCCGAAAAAGAAGACCGAGTAACTGTTGTGGTAAAGAATCTAGAAACAGGTAGAAACAAATCTTCTTCTCAAAGACGTTTGCCTAGAAAGCTGATACGAGAAGATATTCAAGATGATAGAAACGACATCAATAAAAATGATAATGTTATTTTGATTATTGAAGATGAAGTTCAGTTTGCTGAGAGTATGGCAGAGGTTCTTCATTCTCAGAACATAAAAGCTCTGATTGCTCAAAGTGGAGAAGAGGGAATTGACCTAGCAATACAGTACAAACCAAGTGGTATTATTTTGGATTTGGGTCTGCCAGATATCGACGGGACAGATGTTTTGAGAAAGCTAAAATCGTATAAAGAATTGCGTCATATTCCTATCGAAATTATTTCGGCTAGAGACAAAGACAATGATTTGCTTTCTACGGGTGCTTTTGGTTTCCTTCAAAAACCGATTGATGAAAATATACTCAAAAAAGCAATGACTGATATGCTTCGTCTTTCTCAAAAGAAAGTAAAGGAATTATTGGTTGTAGAAGATGACGAATCACAAATGGAAGCTATAAAAGAGCTTATTATTGGTGATGATATAAAAGTAACAGGGGTAAAGAATCAGAAAGAAGCCATTGATGCTATAGAAAAGGGTAGTTTTGACGGTGCAATTGTAGATTTGGGTCTAAAAGATGGTAGCGGACAAGAGGTCTGTAAATACATAAACGAAAACCATCCAAACATTTCTGTTATTATCTATACTGGCAAAACGCTTTCTGATGATGAAGAAAAAAATCTTCGAAAAGCTGCTCAAAGTATTATCCTAAAAACTAGAGATACAGGAGAAAAATTGCGTGAAGAAGTAGCTCTTTTTTTACATAGAATGGAAGAAGAAGTAGAAAAAGAAGCAACCAAAAAAGGAAATAATAACAACGAACAAAAAACACGTACTGAAGAACTTGCCGAATCGTTGTTAGCAGAGATTCAAGTAGATAAAGAATTAGAGGAATTAATCCCCAAAAAAGGAAATAGAAGCAAGAAAGAAAAACTAGAAGGTGATGTTCCTCCTCGTTCTCTCACTCGTAATTCTATTAACGAAGAAATAGACGGAAACGACGAGGAAGACGAGGAAGAGTACAAATCTAGTAACGAAGCTATAAAAGAAATAAGCAAGGAAGAAGCAATAAAACTCATCAAAAACAAAACTATTCTGGTTGTAGATGATGATATTCGCAATATTTTTGTAATCGCATCAGCTTTGGAAACCTATGAAGCTCAAATTTTGGAAGCCATGAACGGTCAAGAAGCCATCAATATGTTGCGTGAAGAAGATATTGATTTGGTTTTGATGGACTCTGTTATGCCAGAAATGAATGGACTTGATGCTATGCGACTTATTCGTCAAGATAAAGATTTAAAACATTATCCAATTGTTGCCATTACAGGAAAAGCACAAGAGGAAGACAAACAAGAATGTTTTGATGCAGGTGCAAATGATTATATTGTAAAGCCTGTTGATTATGACCAGCTTGTTTATACAGTTTGTAAATGGATTGGTAAGCGAGTATAAGTAATTGAGCAAGATAAAGAACTAAACCCACGAATTTATTCGTGGGAAAACGTTTAATTATCAAAAGTATGCTGATTCATGAGTTCCAAAACTCGGCTTACTTGCTCTTCAAATTCTAGGTTTGTGGTATCAATTTCAATGGCGTCGTCTGCTTTTCGGAGCGGACTTTCTTCTCTTGTAGAATCTATCAAATCACGCTTTTCAAGATTACTGATTATTTCGGAAAGTTCTACTTTTTGTCCTAAATCTTCTAATTCTTTTTGTCGACGTTTTGCTCTTACTGGTACTTGTGCAGTCATGAAAACCTTTAGTTCTGCATCTGGAAAAACGACAGTTCCTATATCTCTGCCGTCCATTACAATTCCTTTTTTAGTTCCCATCAAACGCTGTTGTGCTACCAAGAAATGACGTACTTCTGCAATAGTACTTACATCACTTACTCTTTCAGAAACATGCATTTGACGAATAAGTGATTCTATATTTTCTCCATTTAACCAAATATTACTACTTTTTGTAGTTTCATCAAACTTAAATTCTAATAAGATAGAAGTAAGTGCTTTTCTGACTTGTCCTTTACTAAGATGATCTACCTTATGGCGATAAAAATAAAGTGTTACGGCTCTATACATTGCTCCTGTATCAATATAAGCGTATTCTAATTCTGCAGCAACAGCTTTTGCCGTACTACTTTTACCACAACCAGAATAGCCGTCAATAGCAATAATGATGTTTTTGGAGTTTACTTGTTGAGCCATAGAATTATTTTTTTGATGTAAATGATTAGCAAGCGATTTAGATAAACTACAGGATAATGCAATTATAAACTGATTAATAAATTATCACTTTTGTTGAAATATCAAAAAAACTGTGTTTAATCTGCATAATCAGTAAAATTCGTTTTCCATAAAACAGTAGAATAGAATTTTTCACAAAGTTACAAAACTTACAGAAATAATTTTGTTACATTCTTGTCTCAAAACAAAACTGCTTTGTTAATTGTAATTTATAAATGTAATTTTACTGTATCAAACAAAAAATAGTTTTTATAAGAATTCAATGAAAAATTATTCTCCACTTTTAAAGAAGGCAGCTAACAAAATACGTTCGTTATTAAGTTTTCCAAAAGGAGAATCCAAAATAATGCGTTTTGTTCGTGTTGTATGGTGGATAATTGGAGTAGGATTAGTAAGTATTATTTTATTTTTTGCTGCCATTGCCTTCAACTGGTTTGGGTTTTTTGGAGATATTCCTTCCCTCAAAACACTCGAAAACCCAAAAACTCCTCTTCCTTCTGTAGTTTATACGGCTGATAGTGTAGAAGTAGCTCGTTATTACAGTCAAAACAAAACTCCTTTAAAATACGAAGAAATAGATTCCATGACTCTTTTAGCTCTTTTGGCTACCGAAGATGCTCGTTTTGAAAACCACTCTGGAATTGATGCAGAAGCTACTTTTGGAGTTTTTTTAGCTCTTTTAAAAGGAGATAATAGAGGTGGAAGTACGCTTAGTCAGCAATTAGCTAAAAACTTGTTTAATACTCGTTCGGATGAAAGTAAAGGAAAACTAGGCGATAAAGGAGTTTTGAGTACAATTGTGGCAAAGGCAAAAGAATGGATTACGGCAGTTCGGCTAGAACGTTCTTATACGAAAAAAGAAATCTTGACGATGTATCTCAATGAAGTTACTTTTGGAAATAATGCTTTTGGACTTCATGCAGCAGCCAAAAAATATTTTTCTACCTCTCCCGACAGTTTAGAAATTCATCAATCAGCTTTGTTAGTTGGTCTTTTGAAAGCTCCTTCTACTTACAACCCACTTCGAAATCCAGAAAAAGCAATAAATAGAAGAAATACAGTTTTGAATCAGATGAGAAAATACAAACATATTACTCGTCATCAATTGGATTCTTTGAAAGAATTACCTTTAGATTTAACCGTTTTTTATGAGGTAGCCGAAACAGGAAATAGCACCTATTACAAAAATTATGTTACCCAAAAGCTCAAAAATTGGTGTGAACAAAACGGTTATGATTTGTATGCCGATGGACTTGAAATTTATCTTACCATTGATTCCAAAATTCAGGCTCATGCAGAAGCAGCCGTCGCACAGCAAATGCCTATTCTTCAAGAAAAATTTTATCAGCAATGGAAAGGTTTAGTTCCTTGGACAGATAGTAATAGACAGCCTATTGAAGATTATATTGAGAATAATGTAGCCAAAACAGAGTATTATAAATTTTTATTGGAAAAGTATGGAAAGCAAAACGATTCCATTCAAATCTTATTAGAGAAGCCTAAAAAAATGACCGTTTTCAGTTGGGAAAACGAAAATCATCGTAGAGATACAACACTTTCCACTATTGATTCTATAAAGTATTACAAGCAAATTATGCGTGCTGGAATGGTTTCTTTAGATCCGTATAGCGGACACATAAAAGCATGGGTAGGTGGTCTTGATTATGAATATTTCAAGTATGACCAAGTGCGACAAGCCAAAAGACAACCTGGATCTACTTTCAAAATGTTTGTTTATGCAACAGCGATTGATTCCTTGAATATGTCGCCTTGTGATACCATTTTAGATACTAATCCAATTATTAGATACGAAGAAAATGGAGAACAAAAAATCTGGGCTCCTCATAATGCCGACTGGACAAATACAAATAGAAATATGACTTTGCGTCATGCAATGGGACGTTCGATAAACACCGTTACAGCAAAACTTACCGAAAAAGTAGGTTGGACAACTGTAGCACATTACGCCAAAAAAATGGGGATTACATCAGAATTAGCAGAAGTTCCTTCTATTGGTTTGGGTTCTAGTGATGTATCGCTTTTTGAAATGGCAGGAGCTTATGCAACAGTCATGAATGGTGGAATGTGGCAAGAACCACAGATATTATGGCAAGTGAAAGACAAACATGGCAAAACACTTCATTATTTTCATGGCGAATCTCGTCGTGCTTTATCCAAAGAATCAGCTTGGCTAATGACTTATATGCTCAAAGGAGGAACGCAAGAACCACACGGAACTTCATTAGGTTTGTGGTCGTATGGAGTGTTGGGAAATGGAAACGATGTAGGAGGAAAAACAGGAACATCTTCTAATTTTGCAGACGGCTGGTATATGGGTGTAACGAGAGATTTAGTAACTGGTGTTTGGGTAGGTGGAGAAGATAGAGCTATTCGTTTTCGTACTTCTGATGTAGGAGAAGGCTCAAAAACAGCACTTCCTATTTTTGGAATTTATATGAAAAGTCTTTATGAAGACAAAACTTCTGGAATCAGAAAAGCTCCTTTTTTAGAACCTTCTGTAAAAATAGAACGTCGTTATTATTGTCCTACTCCTTATTATGAGCGTTATCCTGAAAAAGATAGTACGCTAGTGGAAGAGGCTGTTGAGTAAAATTTGAACAAAAAATTATGCAAGGTACACATAGAACTTCCTTATGGTTTACTATTCTTATTGGATTAGCTAGTATTTTTATCATATTTATAGGTTTTGCTCCTTTTATATTCTCTGACACTAATGAAAGCAGTGATCTTTTATTGTTGTTTCTTTTTGATTACCTTGCCTTTACTTACTTTAGGAATAGGTTGTTTAATTGATGTTTTTTACTGCAAAAATTGTAATTGAAGAAAATCAGAATTTATTCAAAAGGACTTTTTAATAATTACTCTTTTTCCTTTGATGAGATTACAGGATTTAATAAAACTCAAAACTATGTTTCTGTTTTTTCAGGAAAAAAGCGTATGCGAATTTCTAAATATGTAAAAGATATTGATAAGCTACATAATTGGTTTGGTAATTATTTTGTTGATTTAGATGCACTAAAAAGAAAAAATGACAATCAAAAAGTA
>CAVXHP010000004.1:0-659073 GCA_963761725.1 uncultured Cytophagales bacterium
TTTGTGGCTTAGGAATGACTTCATTTCTAAGTTGTTCAACTGATTCAAAAAATGTAGAGGCTTCTGAAAGTCTTGCATACGAAAATAATACTAACGATTCAAAAACAAAACAAACACCTATGAATGATTATAAAGTAAAGAAAACCGAAGAAGAATGGAAAAAGGAATTGACAGAAAATGAATATAGAGTTTTACGTCAAAAAGGAACGGAGCGAGCCTTTACTGGCGAATTCAATGGACATAAAGAGAAAGGAGTTTATACCTGTGGAGCTTGCCAGGAAAAATTATTTGAGTCAAATGCAAAATTTGATTCAGGTAGTGGCTGGCCTAGTTTTTATACAACTGTTCAGGGAAATGTGAGAGAAATAAAGGATACTTCGCACGGAATGGTTCGCACCGAAGTAGTTTGTAATAATTGTGGTTCTCATCTAGGACATGTTTTTAATGACGGCCCGAAACCAACAGGAATGCGTTACTGCATAAATTCTGTCTCCTTAGATTTTGAAAAGGAGTAATTAATTTGATTTATGTATAACAGATTTACTAGTCTGTTTAATCCTAAAAGAAAAGCATTTTGATTAATTTCAAGATGCTTTTTTTGTATCAAAATAATTAGAATTGAATGAAACTCATTTAAAATTTAATTTTTTTATAAAAAAGCAACTCAAAACTATCTTAGTTCGTAATTTTTAATTCGTAATCCGTAATTGACTTGTAAGAGTGTAGTTTTTTTGCTTTCTTAGCTATTCAATTGATTAGCATGAAAATAAATCAATCCCATTACCATTAACACAAACAAATAGAACGTGTTCCAAGAAGATTTAATTTTACGAGACGAAAAGTTTGAAGTTGACCAAATTGGTAGATACAAACTTTGTTTTGCCCTTACGCCTACTGAATGTCGTATAGTTGTTTTTGATACAAAGTCAGACCGCTGTCTGTGTTACGAACGTTATACGTTTGATATGCCATTGAAAACCGACGAAGAATTTTTGGAAGCATTCAGTAGTTTGGTAGATTCTCACAGCTTTGCTTCGGCTGGCTATTGGCAAAAAATTACGCTAATGATGGGAGAAAAAGAATTTGCCTATGTTCCAGATGAGTATTTCAGAACAGAATACGCACTGTCTTACTTGCGTTTTAATACTACCTTAGATACTTCTAAAAGTTACGTGCAGTTTAGTGAACATCAATTAGCTTCCACAAATTGCCTTTTTTCTATGCCAAAAACGGTTTCGGATTGGATTGAAGAAAAATATCCTCATCAAAAGACGGGAATTACCTACGTTCATCAAACGGCTGCTTTCTTGGAAGGACTTTTACTACAGGAAAACAAATCGAATCAGGTTCATGCACTTATTGAAGGCAATCAACTTTTTGTAGCTGTTCTGGACGAACAAAGTTTACAATTTCTGAATCGTTTTGAGTTTAAGAATGCTGAAGAAGTGGCTTATTTTATTTTGGCTGTAAGTGATGAGACAAGGATAGATTCGCAGTTGTTAGAAGTTATTTTGTATGGACAGAGCAATAAACAAGGAAAAATTTTCCAGCTTTTAGATAGGTATGCTTATGTGAAATTTGCACAGCGTCCTGCTCATCTAACTTTTGGCTATCAATTTGACCAACTAGAAAGTCATCAGGATTTTGATTTGTTTAGTTTGTATTATGTAAAGACGGTTTAGGCAGTTGCCAGTAAATAGTAACCAGTAATCAGTCAATACAAAGGCAATTTTCATTTGTAGGGAAAACGGCTTGCCTTTTCCTAAACAGTAGTCAGGAAGATAAATTACGAACAAAAACTACCTAAATACAATTACAAATGGAGATTGTATAGAACATTTAAAGCATTTAGAAGCTGAAAGTATAGATTTATTTCTTTCTGATATTCCGTATGGAATAAATTTAGATGAATGGGACGTTTTACATAAAAACACAAATTCGGCTCTTTTGGGAGAATCGCCAGCACAAAAAGGAAAAACAGGTTTCAAACGAAGAGGAAAGCCAATAAACGGTTGGAGTTCAGCAGATAGAAATAGTGGAAAAGAATATCAAGAATGGTGTGAAAGCTGGTCGTCGCTTATTTTTCCGATTATGAAAGAAGGCGCATCAGTTTTTGTTTTTGGTGCAAGAAGAACATTACATAGAGCTATAAATGCTTTTGAAGATAGTGGATTTTTATTGAAAGATGTTTTGGCTTGGAAAAAGCCGTCTGCTCATCATAGAGCGCAACGCCTTTCAGGAATTTTGGAAAAACGTGGTTTAAAAGAAGATGCAGAAAAATGGAAAGGATGGCGATTAGGAAATCTTGCTCCTATTTACGAACCAATTGCGTGGTTTTTTAAGCCGTATAAAATTACAATTACGGATAATATTTTAAAAAATAATGTTGGAGCGTTGAATATTGAAGAATGTAAAATAAATGGAACAAGTCCGACAAATTTATTAGAATTTGGTTTTGAATCTGTTTACGATGAAAATAAATTTCACGAAGCTCAAAAACCAGTTGCATTATTAGAATTTTTGATAACACTCACAACAACAGAAAATCAAATCGTCCTTGACCCTTTTATGGGAAGTGGAACAACAGCAGTCGCAGCCAAAAAGTTAAGTAGAAATTTTATTGGTTTTGAAATTGATGAAAAATATACTTTATTAGCAAATCAAAGAGTAGAAAATGTAATTCAGAAAAATGATACAAAAGCCTATTCTAACAAAAGAACAGAAAATGGAAATTTGAATTTATTTTATAAATCGTAAATTTAAAAAAATATCCGTTGATCGTGTCCTCACGAGCGACACCAAAAAAGTAAACTATGGCAAAATTTGAAGTAACCAATATTTCATCAACCGAAGACAGCTTTTTTGACCGTCAAGAACGAATCGATTGGTGGCAACAAGATAAATTAAAAAACGCTACTGTTTTGGTAGTCGGTGCTGGTGCAATTGGAAACGAAACGCTCAAAAATCTAGCTCTTTTAGGAGTTGGAAATATTCTAATTACTGATTTTGATGATATTTCAAAGTCTAATTTAAGCCGAACTGTTTTGTTCAGAAAAGGCGATGAAGGAAAACGAAAAGCACAAACAGCAGCCGAAAGAATAAAAGAAATGGCTCTTTCAGATGATTTTAAGGTAAATTATTTTGAAGGCGATGTCGTTTGGGAACTTGGAACTGGCGTTTACAGACATGTAGATATAGTTTTGGGTTGTTTGGATAATATCGAAACCAGAATTGCCGTAAACAAACAATGTTATCTAGCAGGAACGCCTTGGATAGATGCAGGAATTTATGAATTAGGATTACGAATTAATTTTTATCAACCTCCTCATGCGCCTTGTTATCAGTGTAGTTTGTCGCCAAATCAATGGCAGGCAGCAAGAGAGCGTTATTCGTGTGATGATTTTAAGAAGCAGGTTGTTAGTGAAGGCAAGATTCCTACAGTTCAGATTGCCTCTGCGCTGGTGGGTGCTTTGCAGGTTCAGGAAGCAATAAAATTTCTTTGTGGACAAGATGTAGCGATTGGAAAGCAAATCTATTATCAAGGAAAAACAAATGATTTTGATGTTTTTGATATGCCTGTAAATGAAGATTGTTGGGCGCATCAAGCGAGTTATGATGAGATTATTTCTTTAGATTTGAATACAGATACTTTACTTAAAGATTTTCTAAAAGAAATTTCTAAACTAGAACATTCAGGCGAAGGAGCAACTCTAGATTTTAGAGGAGATAGAACGTTTGTGAAAAATATGTCGTGTCGAACTTGCCAAAAACAAATTGAATTTTACCGTCCTTCTTTCCGTATTTTTGATTATGAAAGTCATTGTGAAGAATGTAGAAGTGAAGGAGAAAATTCAACGGAAAATCAAACTCCTGCTCCAAAACAAACTATCGGACAGTTTAATTTAGAAAAACTAAAAGCAAACGACGAAAGACTACTCAATTTTACTCTAAAACAATTAGGAGTTCCTATTTTGCACGTTGTGGCTGTGCAGGATACAGAAGGAAAACATAAGTATTATGAACTGACTGGAGATAAAAAGAAACTTTTTAGTTAGCAGAAAATAGTAATCAGTTAATATAGTACCGTGTAACATAAGTTTGTTTGCGTTTTCCTACCGTCGTTGAGGCTTTGCCGTCAACGAGGATTATTTCGCAAAAACCTCAACGACGGCTTTAGCCTCGTTGAAGGTGGAGATAAAACATTACAATTTTTATTAAAAAACTTTTGAAACGGCGTAATAAATACAAATTAAATGTATTTCTCTTTTAACTCTTTATTCTCTGTGTTTAAAAAAGTAATTTGTATTTCATTTTCTCTTTTAACTCTTCAATCCTCTGTGGTTAAGAATCATTTTTATTTCTCATTCTCCAATTCCCAAAAAGAAATTTGAAAACAATATTTATTGGTGCTGGAAATGTAGCTTGGCATTTAGCTTCCTTATTCTCAACTAATTCTACAAAAAACAACTTACAAATAACTCATATTTGGAGTAGAACAAAGGAAAATGCAGAATCATTAAAGCAGAAACTAACAGAAATAGATAAGCTAAATAAAAATATAGAAGTTTTTCATTCTCTCAATCAACTAGATTTCTCAAAAACAGATGCCGATTTAGCCATTTTATCGATTGCAGATAATGCTTTTGAAAGCGTTTTGTCAAAATTAATTTTACCAAAGAATTGTATTTTAGTTCATACTTCGGGTTCGCAACCGATGGAAATACTAAATTTAGCAAGCCAAAATGTATTGGGACAAAAAATAGAAAAAATTGGTGTTTTTTATCCTTTACAGACTTTTAGCAAAGCCAAAGAAGTTGATTTTAGTTCTATTCCATTTTGTATAGAAGCCAACGATAAAAAAAATGAGAAAGAAGTTGAAGAAAAATTAACTAATCTAGCAAAGCAGTTTTCTAATAAAGTATTTCAAGTTTCTTCACAGGATAGACGTGTTTTGCATGTAGCTGCTGTCTTTGCGTGTAATTTTTCAAATCATTTATGGACAATTAGTGAGCAAATATTAAAGCAAAAAAATCTTCCTTTTGATATGCTCAAACCTCTTTTGGAGGAAACCTTGCAAAAAGCCTTAGAAATTAATCCTTCAAATGCTCAAACAGGACCTGCAATTAGAAACGATAAAAAAGTAATTAAAAAGCATTTGGACATGCTAAAAAAAATGAATACAGAAACGAATTTATCTGATTCTAATCCTCATTTTACTCAGATTTATAAACTCATGACAGATAGTATTCAGAAAAAATAATGCATCAAAGACTTCTTGGTCTGTATAAATAACAAACAATAAAAATGGTCATCATAGATGGAAAATCTGGACAATTAGCCAACCGAATTTTTTCGTTTGCTTTCTTTATCGTAAATGCTATCGAATACAAATATACGCTCTATAACCCCAATTTTGAGGAGTATGAAGAGTATTTTCCTTTAATTAAGCAAAATAATTTCTTAAATTATCCTATCAAAACTCGTCTTTCTGAAAACAAATTTGTAGATACATTTTTACGCCAAAATTTGGAACGTCTGCGTTATCGTTTGCCAAAAATTGATAAGAATAAAAAGTGGATAGAAACACTGAACATTTCAGAGTACGATGAAGATGAGCGAAAATATGATTTGAATAATCAAGAATTTTTAGAGAAAGTAAACAAAATTCTTTTTGTTCAAGGGTGGAATTTTAGAGACCACCAAAACTTTGAAAAGCACGCTGAAAAACTCCGAACTATCTTCAAACCTCAACAAAAATATATAGATAATGTAAACAAATTAATAAATAAAAGAAGAGAAGATACTGATGTTTTGGTAGGCGTTCATCTGAGAAGAGGAGATTACAAAACTTTTTTGGGTGGAAAATATTATTTCGAATTGGAAGAATATGCTGAATATATGAGCCAAATAAAACAAGAAATAGAACAAAGTAATAAAACTGAAAATCAAAAAGTGCGTTTTCTTCTTTGTTCGAATGAAGTTATTGTAACTCAATTTTTTACTGAAAAAGGCTTAGATGTTTGTCTTTCTACCAATCACGCTTTAGAAGATATGTACTCTATGGCTGCTTGTGATTACATTTTTGGACCCCCGAGTACGTATTCTATGTGGTCTTCTTTCTATGGAAAAACCCCTTTGCTTATCTTAGACAGAAAAGAAATGAAAGTTTCATTGAAAGATTTTAGTCCAATCAAAACAATAGACCATTTTGAGAATGGAAAAGTGTTTAAGCATATAACAAATTAATTTTGTTTTTAGTGAATTTACTGTATCAAAATACTTGTTTTTTTACAGTAATTGAGTATATTGGTAATAAATAAAAACATATAATTCTGCAAATTATTTTCTGATTTTTTATAATAAAACACCTAATTAAACTTGTTTTATCAAAGTTTTATGCTAACTTTATTATACAGAAAATTAAAATAATTAAAATACTAAGCAAAATTAGCTACGCTGAATGTTCATTTTTTCATTCGTAATCCGTAATTCTTAATTTGTAATTAATATAATGGTAGAGCAAAAAATAAATCTCAAAAAAACACTTAAAGACGTTTTTGGATACAATCAGTTTAGAGGAAATCAAGAAACAATCATCCAAAATCTACTTGATGGCAAAAATACGTTTGTAATTATGCCTACAGGAGCAGGCAAATCGCTTTGTTACCAACTTCCAGCTATTGTTAGAGAAGGAACAGCGATTGTGATTTCTCCTCTGATAGCACTTATGAAGAATCAAGTTGACCAGCTCAATGCAGTTGGAATAAATGCTTCTTTCCTTAATTCTACGCTCTCAAAATCAGAAAGTAATAAAGTCAAGAAATCAGTATTGGCAGGAAATACAAAACTGCTTTATGTGGCACCAGAATCGCTCACAAAACCCGAAAATTTAGAGTTTCTTTCAAAAGCAAATCTTTCTTTTATTGCTATTGACGAAGCACATTGTATTTCAGAGTGGGGACACGATTTTCGTCCAGAATATCGTCGTATTCGTTTTATTGTTGACTCATTAGGAAATTTACCAATTATTGCTCTTACAGCAACGGCAACTCCAAAAGTGCAACAAGATATTCAGAAAAATCTTCAAATGGAAGATGCAAATGTTTTCAAAACTTCGTTTAATCGTCAAAATCTGTATTATGAAGTTCGTCCCAAAAAGAATGTAAAAAAACAATTAATAAAGTATTTAAAAGCTAAAAAAGGACAATCAGGAATTATATATTGTTTGAGTAGAAAAAAAGTAGAGGAAATTCACGAATTTTTGAAAGTCAATGATATAAAATCTCGTCCTTATCACGCAGGTTTGGATTCCAATGTCAGAATGCAAAATCAAGATGCTTTTCTAAATGAGGAAGTAGATATAATTGTTGCTACAATTGCTTTCGGAATGGGAATCGATAAGCCAGATGTTCGCTGTGTGATTCATTACGATGCACCAAAATCATTAGAAGGGTATTATCAAGAAACAGGAAGAGCAGGAAGAGATGGACTTGATGCAGATTGTATTATGTTTTACAGCCCAGAAGATATCAATAAATTAGAAAAATTCAATAAAGACAAACCCGTAACCGAGCGAGATAATGCACGTTATCTATTGCAAGAAATGGCAGATTATGCTACTTCAGGGGTTTGTAGAAGAAGGCAATTACTTCATTATTTTGGCGAAAATGTAGAAAAAGATGGAGGTTTTAATGATAATACAGACAAGCCGAGACCAAAATTTGAAGCCAACGAACATACAGAGTGGGTTTTGAAAGCCGTAAAAGAAACAGAGGAACGTTTCACAATCAGTCATATTGCTGATGTTTTGATGGGAAAAGAAACCGATTATGTCAAAAGTTATGGTCATAATAAAGTAAGTGTTTTTGGAAAAGGAAAAGACCAGACTGTTGCTTATTGGCGTTCTGTAATTCGTCAGGTTTTGTTATTCAATTATCTCAATAAAGATTTTGATAACCATGGAGTTGTAAAACTAAATAATAAGGGCAGAGATTTTATCAAAAATCCAAAGTCGCACGAAGTATTACTAACAGAAGATCATGATTTTAGTAAAATCACAGCAGAAGATGAAGAAAAAGATATTGGGGGAGCAACAGAAGAAAGAGGACACGACCCAGTATTGTTTGATTTACTCAAAAAATTACGTAAAAAATTAGCTAAAGAAAAAGGATTTCCTCCTTATGTAATTTTCCAAGACCCTTCTTTGGAAGAAATGGCAACTGTTTATCCAACTACAAATGACGAACTGGCACAAATAAATGGTGTTGGAATGGCAAAAGTAGATAAATTTGGTAAAGCATTCTTAGATGCTATCAATAAATATGTTGATGAAAATGACATAGAAACCGATGCTGAGGTATTAGTAAAACAAACAGCTAATAAGTCTAAAGTAAAGATTTTTATTATTCAACAGATTGATAGAATGATTGATTTGGAAGAAATTGCTGATGCAAAAGGAATAAAAGTAGGAGACCTTATTTCTGAAATAGAGCATATTTGTTATTCAGGAACAAAACTAAATCTTGATTATTACATTGACAAAATAATGGATTATGACCGTCAAGACGAAATCTATGATTATTTTATGAATGCAGAAACGGATAGCATTCAAGATGCTTTAGATGAGTTTGAGGAAGATGAATATGGCGAAGACGAACTCCGATTGATGCGTATTAAGTTTTTATCCGAGTATGCTATGTAATTTTTGTCATTAACTTTTTGTAATAAATCTTTAGGATAAAAAACATAAAAAAGCTAGTATATAAATAGCGAAATGCTAGTAAAATATAGCAAAAAATTTGAAAAAAACTAGTAACTAAACAAAAAGATATTCCTATTTATTGGGAATATCTTTTTTCTTTTATATTGTTTTTATAAACAAAAAAAGTCAAATAAATTTTTTCTTTGTAAAGTCCTAGAAACATTTTTTATTGGTTTACGTTCATTCAAAAAAAACTATCCTAAACAATCAACTATGAATATCCTTAATAAACATAATCAGCACAATCACATAATCAATATAAACGTAAAAGTTACTATTTTCTCATCTTGTGTCTCTTCAGCTACAATTTTTTTTTCTAGTTGTTCAGATGTAGAACGACAGTTTGGAAAATGTTAGTTCTGAAAAGGTATTGTTGGCAGCTTCTAATACTAGTGCAAATTCTACTAATTCAAATGAATTTGAGGAAGTTTTGGAAGAGTTTCTAAATGTTCCTTCAGATAATCAACTTAGAGAGTACATTCATCCACAACTTGGTTTTTATATCAATCACAAACCAGCCGCAGTTTCTATTGTTGAACATTTTAATGATTTAGACGAAGTCTATGAACACCTTCCCCACTTAGAGTCTTATTTTAAGAAGTTTAATGGTAAAAATCCAAAGAATGAAGAAATGCCGAAATTTGATTGTGAAGTGTTTTCAAAGACAGGAACATTCTATCAAACTACTTCCTCTTTCAACGAAATAGAAAAAGGAATGGAAATTAATGAAAAAATTATCAAAAAGGGTTCATTCGGAGGAGGAAAGAGAGTTTGCTAAAAATACAGACCAAAAGATAAGTCGTATAGTTGTGCTTACAGATGATTACTTAGAGATTGGGTTTACCTCTATTAATGGAAAATGGTATATGTTGTGGTTTGATTTAGCAAAGTTTGATTGTTCGGCTTAATAATAACTTTATGAATGAGGTCAAAAAAACACGCTAACATTTTTTAGTATAACTTTTAGCTGTATTTTTTCGTTTCTAAAGAATAAATTGTATATTTAATTGTATTCAATAAAAAAACAGAATTTTGAAGAAGATTTTAATCTTCTCCGAAATTAATTTATAAAACAAACTCATAAAACCATACCATTATGTTAAATCTAATTTGGCTTATCTTAAAGCGCATTGACTGGAAAAAAATTATTATAGGAATCATTATACGCCGTATCTTAAAAGGTATTTTTAAGTAAATCGTAATTTATTTATTTAAAAAAAAGTATAGAATAAAAGTTGTTCTTAAAACAACTCAAAAATCCCGTTTTTGAAAAATTATTTCAGAAATGGGATTTTTTATTTCTTTTTTGTAAATTAAGAACATGTTATAGACAATCTAGTTTATAAATCAAATTTATTACTAATAATACTAACTAAAATATTTTTTTATGGGACTTTGGGACAAAATTAGTGGTCAGTTCGTCGATGTCATTGAATGGACAGATAATAGCCGAGACACAATCGTTTATAGATTTAATAGACAAGGGAACGAGATTAAATACGGAGCGCAACTTACTGTCAGAGAAGGTCAGCAAGCCGTTTTTATTAATGAAGGACAATTAGCAGACGTTTTTCCTCCAGGTAGATATGAGCTTTCGACGCAGAATATGCCTGTCCTGACAACCTTAAAGAGTTGGAAATATGGATTTAATAGTCCATTTAAAGCCGAAGTTTATTTTGTAAATATGCGTCCTTTTGTGGATAATAAGTGGGGAACAAAAAACCCAATTCGTGTTAGAGATGCCGAGTTAGGTTCGATGGGAATTGAAATTCGTGCTTTTGGTAGTTTTGATTTTAAGGTAATTGAGCCAAGCCGTTTTCTTATTGATATAGTTGGAACGGACGGACATTTTACTACAGATGAGATTACAAACAAACTCAAAGGTCTGGTTGTCAAGCAGTTTACGGATGGATTGGGAGAAAGCAAAATTCCATTTTTAGATTTGGCAGCTAATTACGAAGAGCTAGGTGCAATAATTAAGAAAAAATTAGTATTGGATTTTGACCGTTATGGTGTCGATATTACTGATTTTATTGTAGAGAATATGTCTTTGCCAGATCATGTGCAAAAAGTGCTTGATCAAAGAAATGAAATGGAAATTATGGGACGTTCTATGCAAGGCGACCTCAATAATTATTCACAATTCAAGATGGGTAAGGCAATGGAAGATTCTGCAAACAACCCAAGTGGAGGAAATGATGGATTGAGTATGGGAATGGGAATGGCGATGGCAAATCAAATGTCTAACCAGATGCAAAATCAGCAACAAAATCAAAATCAACAACAAAATAGTACGCCACCTCCTCCAATGGTAGCTTTTCATGTTCATATAGATGGACAGCAAGCAGGACCATTTCCAATAGCAGAATTACAAAAAATGATACAAAGTGGACAAATTACCCGTACTTCATATGTCTGGAAAGCAGGAATGGCAGAATGGGCAGCAGCCGAAAAAGTAACTGAATTACAAAGTTTTTTTGGAAGCGTACCACCACCATTACCACCACCTATGTAAGGATTTTTCATATATAAAATTGAAAAAGCATTCGTAGATTTGCAACTAAATTGTAAATTTTAAGTTGTAAGTAAAAATTCCTATTTATTTGAAAGTGAATAGGCTTTTTTATGACAAAAAGTAGGCATTTTTCTATCCTATCTTATGATTATTTTTTAGACTACTATTTTCAATCTTCTTTATGCCTTTTCAAGAAACTCAGCAAAAACAGAAAGATAAAAGACAAATCGAAAGCCGTAAAGTTATTCGTACATTGTCTATTGGCTTAGGGTTAATACTTATTCTTTTGGTTGGATATTTTGTTTCCCAAAATATTGAGAATAATACACAAGAAAGGCTAAGAGAAATTTTGCTGTTAGAAAACGAACTGGGCGATTTGCTTTCTGCTATGCAAGATGCCGAAACAGGACAAAGAGGTTTCGTTATTACCAATGAAGAAAAATACCTAGAGCCTTATTACTCTTCTCTTGAAAAAACGCCAGACCTTTTGAAGAAAATAGAAAACTACCCAAATACAAGTGATACTTATAAGAAAAATGTAAACATATTAAAGCAACTTATAAAACAAAAGTATGAAAAAATACAAACTACTATTTATTATATAAATAACAATCAACCCAATGAAGCAGTAGAAGTAGTAAAGACAGGAACAGGAAAAAGAACAATGGATGAGATACGAGTTGAAATTGCAAAATTAAGAGAAGTGAGTTATCAATCTCTGGAAGAAAACAAAAGTGAAATTAATTTATTGAATAATATTGTTGTTGCAATACAGTTGTTCGCATCAATGGCGATGTTATTTATTTTTTATAATATTTATTCTATTCTTCGTCCTCTTATTAATAATTTGGTTCAATCTAATGAGGAGTTAGAAAAAAGAAGAGAGAGCCTAAAAGAGAAAAATGAACAACTAGAACGTTTTGCTTATATTGCTTCTCACGATCTGAATGAGCCTTTGCGTACCATTACGAGTATGATAACAATTTTGCAAGAAGATTATGGAGATAAATTTGATGAAGAAGCTACTCAAAATTTCAATTTTATTACTTCGGCAGCTGAAAGAATGAAGAATATGATAGATGGAATTCTGAATTATTCAAGAATTGGAAAATCTAGTGAAGTTGAAAAAATTGAACTAAATGTGCTTTTATATGACTTACAGAAAGATATATCCTCTTTGATTGATAACAAAAAAGGTAGAATAATCTATGAAAGACTTCCTACTATTATTGGTTTTGAGCTAGAATTAAGACAGCTCTTCCAAAACTTAATTACTAATGCACTAAAGTTTAGTAAAGATAATATAGCACCATTAATAGAAATTTCGGTAGAGGAACAGTTGAAAAGATGGAAGTTTTCTGTAAAAGATAATGGAATCGGAATCCCAGAAGAACATCAGAAAAAAATATTCGGTATTTTTGCTAAATTGCACCGTAATTCAAAATACGAAGGGCAAGGAATAGGACTTGCTTTTTGTAAAAAAATAGTTTCATTACACAAAGGCATAATAGGAGTTGAATCAAAACTTGGTGTAGGAACAACCTTTTATTTTACTATTTCAAAAAACCTAACTAAAAATAGGCAGAATGATTATGAAGACTAAATTAAACAAAATATTACTTATTGATGATTCAGAGGCTGATAATTATATTCATAGCCGAGTAATCAAGAAAGCTAGTGTAACAAATGAGATAATAGTTAAGATGGGAGCGCAAGAAGCTCTTGATTACCTTCAAAAGAAAGAAAATGGGGAATACCCTAATCCAGATCTTATATTTTTGGATATAAATATGCCAGGATTGAACGGTTGGGACTTTTTGGAAGAGTACAAAAAATTAGATAAGGAACAGAAACAAGGAGTTGTCGTTTGTATGCTTTCCACTTCTGCTGCCGAAAACGAACAAAATAATATTGCACAGTATGAAGAAATAAAATCATATTCTCAAAAACCTTTGACTAGTGAAGCACTCAAGCATATCATAAAAGAAATCTATCCAGAGAAAATGGAATAGGTTTATTTAGATACAAAATGACTTGCTTTTCCTTGAAAGAAAAATTATTATTTACTAATATTTTAAGTAAACTAATAACTTTCTTCAAAACTATTTTCTTTCAAATCATTAATTAGCTTTAGTAGTCCTTTCTGTCCTTCTTTGATGTACCAACGAGAAACTTCTTCTTGTGCTAAAAAGTAATGAGCTTGAGAATTTTCTGTAAAAAATTGTTCTGTGGTTTGAAGATTCTTTAAAGAGAAAGACGAAAAGTAGAGAGAGTCAGAAGAAGAAGAAGAAATGTAAGAATCTGAATCTACATCATTATCTTCGAAATCGATTTGATTCTGCCAATTACTTTGCAGAGTTTTCCAATATTCAAAACGCTTATCAACAAGCATAGCCAAGCCTTCATCAAACCAAACAGGTATTTTCTGCCTTCTTATTTGCCAACCTACTCTTTCCATAAGTTCGGCATGAGATAGCTCATGGCTCAAAACATCAATATTTGTTCCATCAGGAGAAAGAATAATATAAGCTCCAAAAGGAGTTAGATGAGTCATTCCTGTTTGGGTTAGTGTTTTGCCTTTTAGAGCTAGAATTACCAAAAAGTTGCATTACTTCATCAGTTGTTCCTATCAAAATAGAAGGCTTTGCTTTTGTATTTCCGAAAATTGAATCAATTCTAAGTCTTGCTTCTTGATAAAGAAGAATGCTATTTTGTCGCTCCTCTTTGCTCATTTCAGGATTTACATAAATATCAACTTGCTCAAATTCTAACTTAGTTTCTAATTTATCTAAATAAAAATCCTTTAATAAAACGCTTCTTACAAGAGTAGGAGCATAAAAAAAAGTGAGAGCAAGCAACCAAAAAACAAGTAGTAAAGAAGCAATTCCTATCCATTTTTTGATAGAAATAGGCGGTTTGAAAAAATTAAGCATGAAATAAGAATTACTCTTTTGCAGAACTATTAAAATTATTCTTTACACTAATTTTCTTTTCTCCATTTCAGAAATAAAATTTTCCTTCAAATCTTTTTGGAAACGCTCAATTATTTCTTGTTCAGTTTCATCAATTCCATCGCTTGCTTGAGCAACTTTTTGTAAAATCTCTACTAAATAAGCATACTCTTTATCTGGACCATGACTAGTAAAAGTATCTAAGGCTTTTTTATATACTTCTTTTAAATCAATTTTTTTATTTGATTCATAGTCAAAAGACCATTTTATTTGAGAACCCCAAGGATGTCCTTGTAAAATGGTATTCAAAGCCTTTAATTCTTCTGGTTGAATAAGACCATCTGCCATAGCAAGTGCATAAATTAGTTCACCAAAAGCGTCGTATAAGCGTTCTTTATTCATTGTTTTTGCCAATTAAAACCAAAAAATCCTTTCATTTTTTACAAATAAAAGGATTTTTTGTCTCAATTCATCATTATTTCTTCAAAAAAGAAATTAAATAATTTATATAATAAGCATTGCATCGCCATAACTAAAGAAACGATATTTTTCTTTAATGGCTAATTCATAGGCTTCCATAATCAACTCATAACCTCCAAAGGCACAATTCATCATCAAAAGAGTAGATTGTGGATAATGGAAATTAGAAATCAGTGCATTACAAATCTTGAATTCATAGGGAGGAAAAATAAATTTGTCTGTCCAGCCACCATTTGGTTTTAGATGGTCATTTGCCGAAACAGAAGATTCTAAGGCACGTAAAGAAGTGGTGCCAACTGCACAAATTCTCTTTTTTGCATCAATGGCTTCATTTACAGCTCTTACTGTTTCTTCTCCTACATCAAAATTTTCAGAATCCATTTTGTGTTTTGTCAAATCTTCAACTTCTACTTGGCGAAACATTCCCAAACCCAAATGAAGGGTAATCGAATGAAAATCTGCTCCCTGTAATTGAAGTTTCTTCTTGAGTTGAGGTGTAAAATGAAGACCCGCAGAAGGTGCTGCAACAGCTCCTTTTTTACCTGCAAAAATAGTTTGATAACGCTCTTTATCAGATTCTTCTGCTTCTCTACCAATCTCACGAGGAAGAGGAGTTTCTCCTAGCTCTTCTAATGTTTTATAAAATTCTTCAGGCTCGCCATCATATAAAAAACGAATGGTACGACCTCTTGAAGTAGTATTATCAATAACTTCTGCTACAAGTTCGCCTTCTCCAAAGAAAAGTTTGTTACCCACTCTAATTTTACGAGCAGGATCAACAAGTACGTCCCAAAGATGCGAAGTAGGATTTAATTCTCTTAATAAAAAAACTTCAATTTTGGCGTTTGTTTTTTCTTTATAACCATACAAACGAGCAGGAAAAACCATTGTGTCATTGACAATCATTTTGTCGCCTTCTCCAAAATAATCTAACACATCTTTGAACATCTTATGTTCGATAACGCCTGTATCACGATGCACAACCATCAAGCGGGAGTCATCACGATTATCAGTAGGATATTTCGCTGTCAATTCTTGAGGTAAATCAAATTTGAATGACGATAATTTATAGCGTTTTGTGGATTTATAACCAGGTGCTTTAATAATAATTATAGGTTTTGGAGTGATGGATTTACTAATTTTGTACTACTTGTTTTTCAAAGAATAAACATTGGTATCTTTTAGTTTGGATAGCAACTATCAAAACTAACTACAAAAATACAGAATAGTTACTTGAAGCTCAAATTATTTTTCTTAAAAAAGGAATGCAATCTCAGCTTTTATGTATTTTTGATTAAATTGTGAGATAAAATCTATTATTTGCAATTTGTGAAAATTTATTTTGTTCTTTCTTAGTAAACTATCTTAGGATCAATTACGAATTAAAAATTAAAAATTACGAATTTAATTACTTGAATATCAATTAGTTATGGTTTTAAAAGTAGCAGTTTATTTAATTCTTATTCCTCATCAAAACGTATTTAACTAATTTTCTGTTTCATAATGAAAAAAAATTACTCTTCTATCTTTTGTTTAGTGTCTGGCTTAGTATCTTATTCAGTATCTCGTTTTTCAAATTTTGTATTTTTATTTGTCTTTGTTTATATATTTTTGTTTAGCCTAACTAGTTGTGATTCTCGCCAACCTATTTCAGAAACTTCAGATAATATGGATCACCGAAGAGTAATCTATGGACAGCCTGTTTCTGTAAAAAATACAGATTTTACAATTATTCCTATGCAAATCGTGAATGAAAGAGATATTGCAGAAGCTAGCTATACAGACGATGGAAGAACAGCCGAAGATATTTCACAAAACGCTCACAACTTGATTTTCTTCAACGAAAAAACAAAAGAAACTCATCTTCTCACTACTCAAAAATTTAAAAGAATTGCTTTTTCGTTTGAAGAAATAGGTACGTATCAAAAATCTTCTACTATTATTTTATACAAAACGGTATATGAAGATTCTAATAAAGATGGTTTTTATGACTGGAAAGATGCTGTCGTGATGTATGTTTCTGATAATAGAGGACGCTATTTTAGAGCTGTTACGCCCCGTAATACACGAACAATTGATTGGACAGTCGAACGAGAAAAAGGACAGATTTATTTTAGGTATATTGCCGATAGTGATTCTAATTATGTTTTTGATTTGAAAGACCCTGTTTATATTAACAAATTAGACCTCAAACAACTTAGAGACTCAAAGAGCTTGAAAGATTCAATTCAAATATCTACTCCTATGATAGATGACAAAGAAAGGAAAAGATATGAAGAAATTTTATTGAATAAATAATAACATGACAAACCTAGATTACTTAAAAGAAAATCCTTATTTCAAGGAAGTTCCAGAGAACCAACTAAAATGGCTTTTGGAACATTCAAAATGTCAGGATTTGGAAGAAGGAGAATTTTTGTTTCAACCTGAACAAGAAATAACTGCTATGCAAATTATTTTGTGTGGTCGAATTCGTCTTTATGTATCTCAAAACGGACAAATGCGTCAGCTCGCCATTTATGAACCTCACGAAATTACAGGACAACTTCCTTATTCTCGTATGACAAAAGCATCTGGATATGGAATTGCCTTAGAAGCTACAAAATTACTTTCTTTTGAAAAGGAAAAGTTTCAAGATTTGATAAAAAATAATTATGAACTTACAGAAGCACTGGTAAGAAGAATGACAACTAGAGTAAGAGAGTTTACCAAAAATCAGCAGATGACAGAAAAGATGGTTTCGCTTGGAAAACTTTCTGCTGGTCTTGCTCACGAATTGAATAATCCAGCTTCGGCAGTAGTGCGTAGTGCAGAATCATTACAAAAACACCTAAAAAACACACCCGAACAGTTTAAAGACGTACTTACCATCAAAGTAACGCCAGAAAAAGTAGATGAGATAAATGATTTTATGTTTGAAAAAATAGAAAATCATCAAAAAAGAGATAAAAACACTTCCAAAAGTTCCAAAAAATCTATTCTTCAAAAAAGTAATTTAGAAGACGAATTATTAGATTATATGGAAGATAAAAATGTAAAAGATGCTTTTGATATTGCTCCTACTTTTGTAGAATATGATTTTGAAATCAAGGATTTGGAGAGAGTAGAAGAAATTGTTTCAGAAGCACATCTAAGCCCTGTTCTGAATTGGATTTGTAATAATTTGATTACCGAAAAGACTATTCAAGAAATAAAAGATGCTTCAGAAAGAATTGGTCATCTTGGTGCAATTCAATAAAATCTTATACCCACATGGATAAAGGAACAGATGCTACACAAGTTTCGATTGTGGAAGGAATAGAAAATACTTTGACTTTACTAAATCATAAAATTAAAGTGAAAAATATAGATGTAGAATTAGATTTTGATGATGATTTATCTGAAATAGAAGCACAAGCAGGCGAACTGAATCAAGTTTGGACAAATATTATAGATAATGCAATTGATGCAATGCAGGAGGGAAAAGGAAAGCTAAAAATAGAAAGCAAAAATGACCACGATTTTGTTTTGACAAAAATTACAGATAATGGAGGAGGAATTTCTAAAGAGATAATTAATAATATCTTTGATCCATTTTTTACCACAAAAGAAATAGGAAAGGGAACAGGTTTGGGATTAGATATTACACACCGAATTATTCAACAGCACAATGGTAGTATAAAAGTGCATTCTGAAAATGGACAGACTACTTTCGAAATTTGTATTCCAGTAAAAGGAAAATTGTAATAAGATTTGAGTAAATTTTATTAAAAATTAAACAAAAAACTTTCAAAATTACTTTACTAGGTAAGAAACAGAAACCTAAGAAATAGAAATTGATTAGCGTAACAGTTTTAAAATACAGATATTCAATATATTTCGTTTATCACTTATCACTAATAATTTATCACTCTTTCTAAGAAATTACCATTTTTTTAACTTTAATTTTTAGAAACAATTATTATGGACAATAAAAAAGAAAACCAAGAAAAACAGCAGAAAGAAGACCGTATAGTATTAGAAGAATTACAACATACTAATACTAACCCAGACCCAAATTCTCCACTTCACACAATGGATACTCTTAGTGAGGTCATGAATGCACTGAAAAACAAAGGATATTCAACAGATTTTAATCTCAAAAACGAATGTTTGATTTGCAAAAAAGATGGAAAAGAAGTTCACGTTTATCCAAATGAATTCGAAATTGAAGATACATTTCGTTTTGAGGGAGAAAGTAATCCTGATGATAATTCTATTCTATATGCCATTAAATCAGACAAACATAATTTGAAAGGAGTTTTTGTAAATGCCTATGGTGTTTATGCAGATGAAATGGCAGCAGAAATGGCTGATAAATTTAAGTAGTTTTTTTTAAATTTAATTTAAATAAGATTTTGTAATGCATTGTTTAATAAATTTCAGACAGCGTTAAAACCCTGTCCAATTTATAATTTAGAATTATTTTCTTCAATTGAACAGGGTTTTAACCCTGTTTTATGTGAAAGTCCTGCTAAAAAAAGGAAATTTATTTCATAATAAATTTCCTTTTTTATTTATCTAATTCTTCATTTGTCTTTTCCACTCAAAATATCCCAAAACTGCCAAAATTAAAAAAACAGCATACAATCCTGTTGTAAAATAAAGACCTTTGTAATAATAAATTCCTACACAAAAAACATCAATTACAAACCAAAAAATCCAATTTTCTACCCAGCGTTTGGCAAGTTGAAATTGAGCCACTACACTAAATGAAGTCGTAAAAGCATCAAAATAAGGGACAGAAGAATTCGGTAGAGTAGAAAACCAAGCTCCAAAACCAAAAACTCCAGCAGTACCAATAAGCAAGCTAATTATCCAAAATTTAATGGACATATGAGTAATTGGAAGTTCTGTTTTTTCTACTAGTACTTTCTGGGTATCATCATTTTGACTATAAAAATTCTCAGAATTTAATTCTTCTACTCCGATATCTATTCTTGTATCTTTTTTGAACTTTTTCCTTCCACCAAAAAGCCAGTGATACCAACCCCAGATACTTACCACAAAATAAAAAGCACTCAAAATAGAATCTCCATACAAACCTGCATCAAGAAAAATATAGATGTAAGGAACAACACTCAAAATACCAAAAAACCAACCCCAATGATTATTTTTAGTGTTGAGCCAAACACAGACCAGACCCGTAAGAGCTGCAAAAAGTTCTAATTTGTGAGAAAAAAAATAGGTCAGAAATAATTCTAAAAATTGTTGCAATGTAGTAGGTATGGATTAGTAAACTCGGTTTTGTATCAAAAAAAATAAAACTACGAATTTTAAATCTAATTTATAAAACAGAATCTTTAAAATCTGACTTCCAAAACCATATTATTACTAACTTTGTGTTATATTCTTAAATCAATTCTAGAATCTAATTTTAAATTTATTTATGCAAACTATTTTTGTTCCTTTAGATTTTTCAGAAAATTCTTTACAGGCACTTCGCCATTCTATCGAACTTGCAAAAGCGACAGAATCAAAAATTATTGTTTTTCATTCCTATCAACCTCCACAAATGGGAGGTGGCAGTTTTACAGGAAAGAAAAAATTGATTGCTCTTGGAAAACAAGAATCAGAAGATAATATGTACAAGGTCGTTATGCGATTAAAAGAAACCGAACCCGATTTGGATTTTGAACATCTAACCGTAGATGGCGATCCTATGCAGCGTATTCTATTTTATTCTGAAGAATACAATTCTGATCTGATTGTTATGGGTACAAAAGGTGCAAGTGGACTTACAGAGGTTTTTCTTGGAAGTGTGGCGAGTAAGATTATTAATGATTCGTCTTGTCCTGTGATTATTGTTCCTCAAAAAAGTGAGCGAGGAGCTTATCAACGTATTGTTTATGCGACTTCACTGATTGCAGATGACAAGGGAGTTTTGAATTACCTAAAAACATTAGCTACTGATTTTAAAGCTCGCTTGGAGTGTGTACATATTGAAAAAGATGCTTCCACAAATGCCAAATTTGAAGAGTTTGCTAGCCAGTATAAAGCGGAAAACACAGAAAATGAATATATAAATTTCAAAATTCTTCCTACAAAAGAAAATCAAAAAGTAGAAGATACTCTATTATATTATGTTGAAGAGAATCCGCTTACTTTAATCGTTATGCTTCGTCGTGAACGTGATTTTGTGCAACGTTTGTTTGGATATAGTGTAACAACAAAAATGGCTCATCATGCAGAAAGTCCACTTTTAGTGATGAAGGCTTCTGATAAAATAGAGTTTTAATGTTAGGTACTGATAAAGAAAGAGAAACTTTAACAAAGAAGATATTCTTTCTTTATTTTACTATTCTTGTTTAATAAATTTTTATATATAATCTATTTCGAAGGAAGAAACATAAACATTTTGGTCTGAAAAACTTATTTGCTCTGCTTTTGTTGAACATAATGAAACTCAATTGAGCTATCATTGAATTAAATTTAAGTTACTTTGGAAGAACAAAGAATAAAAATAAGCCTTACACATACATATTCCCTAGAAGCAGATGTAATAAAAAATAGAATTTATTTTTGTATTCATGAACGCTGGGATGAAAAAACTAAACTAGAAGATTATTTAGCAGATTGGAAAAATGCTATTTCTTATCTACAGCCTAATTTTACTATTATTTCAGATATTCGGACTATGGTTCCTCATTCAGTTTCCATAGAAAAAGTACACGAACAAGCTCAGAAGTATTTAATAGAAAACGGTCTTTACAAAGTAGCTCAAGTATATCCAAAAAACGATATTACAGATTTCCAAGCTACTAGGGTAGCTGGTCGTTCAAACCTTCCTGTCAATAAATTTTTTACTATAGAAGAAGCTGAAAGTTATTTAGATAGATTAGTCGAAAAATTAGAATAACAGAAACAAATTTACCAAAATCGTATTCTATGGCACAAAAAACACTATACTGCGTAACAATCAGTTAATAATAAAGAAGAAGAATTTAAAGTAATTATCAAAGAACCTATTTTACAGTAATTTTTTATAGTATCAATTCTATAATTATCATATTAATTTAATCATACAACCGAAGTTCGGCAAAGCCAAATCACTCGCTAATTAGTCAGCAAAAAAATGGAATCTACTTATCATAAACCTGTCATGCTTTCTGAATGTATAGAAGCATTGAATATAAAAGAAAACGGAATTTATGTCAACCTTACTTTTGGAGGAGGAGGACACAGCCGAGCAATCTTAGAAAAATTAAAAGAAAAAAATAATACAGGAAACACAACTGGGAAACTCTATGCCTTTGATCAAGATGCAGACGCACAAGCAGAAGCCGAAAAACTTTCTAAAGAATTTAATACACCAGAAAATCCTTCTCGCTTTATTTTTCTGAAAGCTAATTTTAGATTTTTAGCCAAGTATTTGAGAATGTATAAAGTAGAAAAAGTAGATGGAATTTTGGCAGATTTGGGGATTTCTTCGCATCAAATAGATGAACCTACAAGAGGATTTTCTACTCGTTTTGAGGCAGATTTGGATATGCGAATGGATACTTCAATGAATCAAACAGCGAAGGATATTTTGAATGAATTTGGAGAATCTGAATTACACAAACTTTTTGGTATTTATGGAGAAATAAAAAACGCCAAAACTCTAGCCAAAACGATTGTTGCTTCAAGAATAAACAAACCTATCGAAACGACAACCGAATTCAAAACTATTTTAGAAAGACTTGCACCAAAAAGACAAGAATTCAAGTATTATGCACAGGCATTTCAAGCCTTGCGTATTGAAGTCAATCAAGAAATGGAATCACTGGAAGATATGCTACTTCAATGTGCCGAAGTTTTGAAACCAGATGGGCGTTTGGTAGTCATGTCGTATCATTCTTTGGAAGACCGTCCACTCAAAAAAATGATACAGATGGGTAAATTTAGTGGCGAGGTAGAAAAAGATTTTTATGGAAATATCTTAAAACCTTTTGAAGCAATAAATAGAAAACCAATTACGCCATCAAAAGAAGAGATAGAAAAAAATCCAAGAGCTAGAAGTGCAAAACTTAGAATTGCCAAAAAGTTGTAATTAAGTGTGTAACTATAGAATCTCATAACTAAAAATTCTGACATTTTGCCGTATTATAGCATTCAAAAACAACAAAATTAGGCTTGGTACATAGCTTGCAAATGATTTGTAATCTAAAACAATTTTTCTGTTTTGATCAATTTTATAGTTTAAATAGTTTAATAGAATGGGTTTTATAATTTATAACAATCTATACATTCTATTTGTAGTACTCAAAAAAACTGAATACTGCCAATCTGACATTTTTTAAGATAGAAATTAATTTAATTATTAGTTCTTTATTCTTTCTAATTTTGATATTCAAACTCATTACATAAATATACATTTTTTGAAAAATATACAAGTGCCTTTTACAGAAGAAGATATCCCTCAAATAGATTTGGAAGAGTTAGAGAACGCAGCTCATGAGTTGGAAGACGATTTGCCTGAAGAATTATTTATTTTACCTGTTCGTAATACTGTTTTATTTCCTGGTATTATAATGCCTATTACTGTAGGACGTGAAAAATCATTACGTTTAATAAAAAAAGCATACAGAAACGAAAATTATATTGGTGTAATTTCTCAAAAAAATCTAGGAGAAGATGAGCCTCAAAAATCAGATTTGCATTCTATAGGAACGGTAGCCAAAATCGTCAAGAAAATTACGATGCCTGATGGAAATACAACAATAATTGTACAGGGAAAACAGCGTTTTGAGCTTCAAGATATTGTACAGGAAGAACCTTTCTTGATTGGAAAGGTAACTTACTTGACAGACGTTTCATTGAGCAGTTCGAATGGAAGTAGAAAAAATAGTGAGCGTAAAAAAGAAGCTCTTATTGAATCTATAAAAGAAGCTGCTTTTAAGATTTTACATTTGAGTACAGATATTCCGCCAGAAGCTCAAATTGCTTTAGAAAATATTGAAAGTCCTAATTTCTTAGTTAATTTCCTTTCTGCAAATACAAATGTAGAAGTAAAAGAAAAACAAAAATTACTAGAACTCTCAAAAGTAGTTGATAGAGCTGTGCAGCTTTTGAAGATTATGCACAAAGAAATTCAGCTTTTAGAGCTAAAAAGTGATATAAAAGAAAAGACAAATTCAGACTTAGACCAACAGCAAAAGGAATATTTTCTTCGCCAACAAATCAAAACCTTACAAGATGAAATTGGAGATGAAAACGATAAAGATATTAATAAACTCCATATTAGAGCAGAGAAAAAACAGTGGAGTGATGATACGAAAGAGTTCTTCTTAAAAGAAGTAGAGCGTTTTGCTCGCATGAATCCTGCTGCACCTGATTATTCTATTACGCTTACCTATTTGGAATTTATGTTAGATTTGCCTTGGCAGTTTACTACAAAAGACCATTTAGACCTAAAAGATGCAAAGAAAATTCTGGACAAGGAACATTATGGTTTAGAAAAAATAAAGCAACGCATCTTAGAATATTTAGCTGTTTTGAAACTCAAAGACTCATTAGATAGTCCTATCTTGTGTCTTTATGGACCTCCAGGAGTGGGAAAAACTTCATTAGGAAAATCTATTGCAAAGGCAATGGGTAGAAAATATATGCGTATTTCTTTGGGTGGGATGCATGATGAATCTGAAATCAGAGGACACCGTCGTACTTATATTGGTGCAATGCCAGGTAAGATTATGCAAAATATCAAGAAAGCAGGTACTTCTAATCCTGTCTTTGTTTTGGATGAGATAGATAAGATAAGTAGTGATTTTCGTGGCGATCCGTCTTCAGCTTTACTGGAAGTCTTAGACCCAGAACAAAACGATACTTTTGTAGATAATTATTTAGAAACAGAGTATGATTTATCTAAAGTTTTATTTATTGCTACGGCAAATTCCTTGGATACTATTCAGCCTGCTCTTCGTGATAGAATGGAAATTATTCAAGTTTCGGGTTATACAATTGAAGAAAAAATAGAAATTGCAAAGCGTCACTTAATAACAAAGCAAAGACAAAATCATGGTCTGCAAGCTAAAGATATTAGTTTTACTGCCGAAACATTACGTTTTGTAGTAGAAGGATATACAAGAGAATCAGGAGTGCGTAATTTGGAAAGACAGATTGCTTCTCTTTGTAGAAATGTAGCAAAATCGGTAGCAATGGAAGAAAAATATCAGAAGAAGATTACACCTAAAGAAGTAGAAATAATATTGGGAAAACCTTCTTTTGACAAAGAGCTTTTTGAAGAAAACGAAACGGTAGGTGTCGCAACTGGACTTGCTTGGACACAGTACGGAGGCGAAATTTTGTCTATTGAAGTTAGTTTGAGTAAAGGAAAAGGCAAAATTACTCTATCAGGTCGTTTGGGTGATGTTATGAAAGAATCAGTAGGTGCAGCACTTTCCTATCTGAAAGCGAATGCAGAAGAATGGGATATTGATTATCAGCTTTTTGACCAATACGATTTGCATATTCATGTTCCTGCTGGTGCTGTTCCAAAAGATGGTCCTTCGGCTGGTATTACAATGCTTACAGCTATGGTTTCGGCTTATTCTCGTAGAAGAGTCAAAAATCAGTTGGCTATGACTGGCGAAATTACGCTACATGGAAAAGTACTTCCTGTTGGTGGAATTAAGGAGAAAATCTTAGCTGCCAAACGTGCAGGAATCAATGAAATTTTGATGAGCAAACGCAATCAAAAAGATATTGAAGAAATAGAGGAACATTATATAAAGGGAATGAAATTTCACTTTGTGGAAAGAGCTAGCGAAGTTTTGAAACTTGCCTTGGTAAAAGAACAAGACAAAACTGCCAGAACTTTAGAAGTTCGTGAAATAGACGATACTAAGAAAACAAATAAAGAAACCAAAAAAATAAGAGTAATTCCGACCACTTCATCAAAAGGAAAAAGTGGAAGTGTAGGAGTTTAACTAATGTAGCCGACAGTTTCCAACTGTCGTAGAAAACAACTTTAAACAACGACACTTGGAAAGTGTCGGCTACTTATATGAAAATAGTAATCATAGATTATAAAGCTGGAAATATTCGTTCAGTTGATTTTGCTTTACAACGTCTGGGAATCAATGCTGTTGTGAGTGCAGATAAAGATGTTTTGCGTTCTGCTGATAAAATTATTTTCCCTGGTGTTGGTCATGCAGAATCAGCTATGCAACAACTCAAAAATGCAGATTTAGATACTTTTATTCCAACATTAAAACAGCCTGTTTTGGGAATCTGTCTTGGAATGCAGCTTTTATGTTCGCATACAGAAGAAGGAAATACAAAAGGATTAGGCATTTTCGATGTAAATGTAAAAGAATTCAAACCAACTAATTTGGCTGATAAAGTTCCTCACATGGGTTGGAATACAACACAAGATTTAAAAGGAGAATTATTTAATAGTAATTTGTTTGACAAAGTGAAAGAGAATGGTTTACATCCTCAATTTTACTTTGTACATACTTATTACGCAGAACTTTGTAAAGATACTGTTGCAAGTTGTGATTATATCTTACCTTTTTCGGCTGCTTTACAGAAAGATAATTTCTATGCAGCACAATTTCACCCAGAAAAAAGTGCAGATGCTGGGGAAGAGCTTTTGAAGAATTTTTTGAAAGTGTAGCTTACTACTTATGAAAGAAGATAATAGAGTAATGAAGGAGTATAAAAGAACCCAAGAAATTTTTGATTTATTGGCTAAAATTAGAGATGGCAATAAGGAAGCACTTCAGGAAGCCAAACGATTGGCAGATAAATTTTTTCTTCTGAATAGGGAATATAACTTATGTTTACTGGTCTTTGAGTATCATGAAATAGTAGGGGTTCAAAAATGTTTTACCTTTAAAGGAGGAATATCCTTTAGCTTCTTTATACCTGAAAGCTTTAGTTTAAAAGAAGTAACATTTGACGGAGAAATATATTTATTTTTTGCAGAGGATGACCGAGTAATAACTGCTACCTCAAAGCAACTTGAAGGTACTTGGGAGGAATTACCCTTTGCAGGAATCCCCAAAGAGCTACGGGTTACAGTCAAACATATTGAGCGTGCCTTTTTGAATATAGAAAAAAATAATTGTTCGGATTATCAAGATGAGTATTTTGGACTTATTGAATGGACTTCTCAGAGCTACTATTCTATTCATGAGTATGAGAAAGAAGGATATAATTTTTCAATAATCGTGAAAACTCAAGGACTAGAAAGGCTTAAAAAATCTTTGTTACTGCTAAGAAAGGCGATTAATACAATTGAACTTCTAGATAAAATGGCGAGGAAAGAACTCAAGAAAGAGTTTACACCTACTGACGAAGAGTTAGATGCTGTTAGTTTAGGTCTTATTGAGTTTTATGAAGATGGAGAGTTTGATTTATACTACAATCTTCCTGAAGAAGAAGCATTGGAATATGTAAAAGTGTGTTTTTCTAAAGAATCTAATTTACTTTTAGCAACAGCTGGAAATTATTGAACAGAAAACGAAAACTTATATTTATACAGTACAATAAAAAAGTAATGTAAAAAAATGAAAAATTTTCTAAAAGAACCTATTTCAGTTTCCCAATTAGTAAGTTTCCGAATTTTATTTGGTTTGCTTACTTTTTTTAGTACACTTCGTTTTTGGTATTTAGGTTGGATAGAAAAGCATTATATTCAGCCTGTTTTTCATTTCAAGTATTTTGGTTTTGAGTGGGTTGAACCGTTGAATAGTTTTGGAATGTATGCTGTTCATATTATTTTACTGCTGGCAAGTTTGGGAGTTACGTTTGGTTTTTTGTATCGTTTTTCTGCTGTTTTATTATTTCTGACTTTTACGTATTGCCAATTAATTGACCTTACTTATTACCTCAATCATTATTATTTTGTGAGTTTGATGGCTTTCTTACTCATTTTTGCTCCTGCTCATCGGTTTTATTCATTAGATTCAATTCTTTTTGTAGATAAATCTGAAAAGCAAAGTAAAAATAATAAAAAAAATAGTTTCTCAAAACTCTTTTCTGTATCTCCTTCTCTCTCTATTTCTCGTGCTTGGATTCTGATTTTTCAACTCCAACTTTCAATTACTTATTTTTATGCAGGTCTGGCAAAACTAAATTCGGAATGGCTTTTTGATGCAATGCCTTTGAAAATTTGGCTTCCTCCACATTATGATATGCCGATTTTTGGTTTCTTGATGCCCTATGAAATGACTGCTTATATTTTTTCTTGGACAGGAATGTTTTATGATTTGCTGATTCCTTTTGCTTTATTCTACAAAAAAACTCGTATTTGGGCATATTTTGCAGTAGTTGGTTTTCATGCTATGACAGGTTATTTATTTCAAATTGGTGTTTTTCCTGTTGTGATGATTGCACTTACTTTGATTTTCTTTGAAGCGAAATATCACGAAAAAGTATTAAATTTTATTAGCTCTTTTTTTATAAAACTATTTAAGCAGTCAAAATCCAAAAAGTATTTTTTATTTCATTCCTCCAACTCAAAACAATCTTCTCATTTGCTATTAAATCCACTCAAAAATTTTAAATTCATTTCTACAAACTGGCTTTATGCTTTAGTTATTTATTTCCTTTTTCAAGTTTTGTTTCCATTTCGTTTTATGCTTTATACCAATCAGTCGTATAATGAAACGCTATTTTGGAAAGAAGAAGGCTTTCGTTATTCGTGGCGAGTAATGTTAATGGAAAAATCTGGAAGTGCTACTTTTTACGTCAAAAATCCGATTACAGGAAGGGAAGGAATGGTTGATAATAGTGAATTTCTGAATGTCCATCAGGAAAAACAAATGGCTTTTCAGGTTGATATGATTTTACAATATGCTCATTTTTTAGAGAAGAAATATACCACAGAAGAAAATCCAAATCCAATAATTAGAGCAGAAGTGTATGTTACTTTGAATGGAAGAAGAAGTCAATTATTTTTTAACCCAAATCTTAATTTGAGTGAAATTGAAGATAGTTTTTTGGAGAAATATTGGATTAATAGATTGAAAGAATAGTTACTAATTGATGCTTTTTTGATAATTTTTGCTCGTAGCTTATTAAGAATAATCTTGTATTTTAAATTGGTTTGTATCGAAGGTCTGACCATTTTAAAATAATCATTCAAAGCACTAAAAAAGGCTTATTTTGTCAAATTCAGACCTACGGTGCAGACTTTAACAAAACATGAAGTGATTTATTCTCTACCAAAATTATAAAAAATTAAAAATTGTCAGAGAATCTGATTAATTTTGAAATTCATTTTTTGTTGAGATTTATTACCATAAAATAAGCAGAATAAGAATAAACTGGTAAGCAAAATTTTCGTATTTTGAGTTATTATTTTGTTCCAGCAAACAATATGAGTGTCATCAATCAAACTCAAATCCTTCGTTTATTAGCTACAGAGTAGCATAACCTCTGTAGAAAGCAATAAAAGATTAATTTTAAAAGCTACAGAGTAGCGTAACCTTGTTTTTAATTATAAATTTCTCTCAAATTACAAAGTTTCGCTACTCTGTAGCTCTAATAAAGTTCGTTTTTGAAGTTCTACAAAGGTTACGTTGCTCTGCAACTGAAGACCAAACATTCAAAAATGACACTCATGTTGAGCAAACTATATTATATTTTATATGGAAAACATACTTATTACAGGAGCAACAGGAAATATTGGAACAGAAATTTTGAATTTTTTTATTCCTAATCCATCTCAAAAACTCTTTATTGCTACTCGTCAAATAGATTCTGCAAAAGAAAATGAAGTCTTTTTTGATTTTGAAAATATTGATAAAACTGTTTTTGCTATAAAAGAGGCTCAAATCAATACTATTTTTCTGCTTCGTCCTCCACAAATTGCAGATACAGATACGTATTTTAAACCATTGATTGAAAAATTAGAGACTACAACAGTCAATTATATTGTTTTTCTGTCTGTACAAGGAGCAGAAGAAATATCTTTTATTCCTCACGCTAAAATAGAAAAGTTATTACTTAAAAGTGCAGAAAAAGGAGCGTTGAATTATACGTTTATTCGTCCAAGTTATTTTATGCAAAATCTAACAACGACTTTGAAGAAGGATTTGGAAGAAAAAAACGAAATTTATTTACCTGCTGGAAAAGCAAAATTTTTATGGATTGATGCTCAAGATATTGGAAAGGCAATAGCAGCAGTCTTATCAAATGTAGAAAGTCATAAAAATAAAGCCTATACCATTACAGGAACTAAAACTGAACTTTTGAATTTTGAGGAGGTAACAGAAATTCTGACAGAAAAACGAAAAGAAAAGTATGTTTATAAAAGTCCTAATTTGATTTCATTTTTTATAAAAAAGAAAAAAGAAGGCGAAAAAACAGCTTTTATTTTCGTTTTGATTATGCTTCATTTTGTACCACGTTTTCAAAAGCCACCAAAAATAACAACTGATTTTGAGAAATTAACAGGAGAAAAACCGAATGCTTTAAAGGAGTTTATAGAACGAGAAATGAATCATTGAAACTGTGAGTTATAAGTTACAAACTTACAAGAAAAATGAATTGATTATCAATATTATGCAATTCGGTATTCCACAGAATACAAATTTAGTCATTAAAATTCACCACTCACAATTCAAATCATACCCACCCTTTTTTCTTAAACCAAATATAAATTCCGACTACCATCGTAATCATTACCATCCAAACAATAGCATATCCATTATCGGCTTCTAGCTCTGGCATAACTTTAAAGTTCATTCCATAAACACCTACAATAAAAGTAAGGGGAAGAAAAAAGACAGAAAAAATAGTAAGAACTCCCATAATTTCATTGGTTCGGTGGGAAGCCAAAGAAAGACGAAGATTAATCAAATTATTTGCATTTTCATGCAATTCATCTACTCTATAATATAAAGAATCTGCAAATTCAACATTGTGATGTGCCAATGGATAATCTTTAGAATACCTCATATAGCTAGTAATGAGTTCTTTAGTGAGATAAAGCATTCTTTTAAAAACTGAACCCCGTCTTTTTAGCTGATATAACCTTTCGAAAATAGAACCGTCTTTCATTTCTCTAAAAACCTCTTTTTCGTAGGCATCCAAACGTTCGCTGGCTTGGTTCATTCCTAACTCATAGGTTTTCAGAAGCATATCCAAAAGTTTGTAGGTAAAATGTTCGCTATTTTCATAACGTGAATGCGAACCTTGTCTCCATTCGTTGGCAAGCTGTGCAAGTGTCGGTTGTCCTGTTCTGTGAATAGTAAGAATATAATCTTTACTTACAAAAATGGCTACTTTATTAGTAATTTCTTGAATTGTATCAGCATCGTCTTCACAGTAGAGATCATAATGACGCACAATAAAATACGTCCAGTCATTGATCGGTTCTACTTTCGGCATGTGAAAAGCAGACATGCAATCCTTGACAGCAGCCGAAGGCATTTTATACTGACGAATAAGCTCTCTTAAATCTTTATCACTCGGACTGATTACGTCTATCCATTGATAACCTGAGTTGGCTTCTAAAATAGTTTTTATCATAGGTGTTTTTTCGCCTTAAAAGAAGTTGTAAATAGAAAGAATACAAATTTAAGAATATTTATCTTCATGTCAATATGAGTGTCATTTAAGCAGCGTTTATTAGGTCTTTTGGTGCAAATTGTTCCTCATTTAGAGAATTAAAATTAATTTTAGGGTTATTTATAAACCAATTAATTATTGATTTTACGTGAAATTTATGGTTGTAGTGTATTTTTAGGTCTAAAATACTTAATTTTTGATTTTGGTGTTTTTCTCTAAACTTTTCTACCATTGATTTACTAATCAAGGTCATTGTAAGGCTTAAATTAACAAAATTAGTTAGATTTTTTTCTTTGTAATTTTTAAAATCAGATAAACCAAAATATTGTTTAGCATCTCTAAAATCAAATTCGATTTGAAAACGTAATCTATAATATTTTATTAAGGTTGCATAATCAAGTTCCAAGTCATCAGTAAAAAAAACTTGTATCCCTATTTTTCCATTTTTACGAATGGCTTTTTGTACAACTACATTCAGTTTTTTTCCTTTTATATTTTTACTACGAGCTTCAATTTGGTAAGTTTCTATGCAGGTTTCTTTATCATCTTTTTCAGAATGTTTTAGATATTTTTTATCTAAAGAAGCTAAACAAAGTTGATTTCCATATAAAGGTGGTCTGCCTATTTTAGCTTTTCCTCCTTTTTTTTCTTTTTTCTCTGCTACTTCAAATAAAGTGGCATTTTTGTAAAGTTTAGAAATTAAAAATAAGCCATTTTCAGAAACGATATTCAAGTAATTTTCATTTCCATATGCTGTATCACCAACTACATATTTTACTTTCAAAGTAGGTAATAGAGATGAGAAAAGAGCTAGTGTGTCACTAAAAATACGTTTGAAAGCTCGTAAAGACGCATTATCTACCTCTTCTTTTTTTTTATTTTTACTTCCTTTTTTTCGCCCTCGTTTCAAAGGTGTACCTCCATTTTGTAATCTTAATTTAGCCTTTTTTTTCTTTGCTTTATCTGCTGCAATACGTAATCTATCAGCTTGATTATGAACCACTTGAATAATGTGAATCATAAATGAAGTTCTACTTTCTACATCTATCAAAGATAAAGACGAAAAACAAATGCTATTGATAGGTTTTTCAATAGAGGAACTGTAAAACTTAGAAAGTCCATAACTACATTTACCACTTTTTTTCTCAACTGTTTCGTCTGTTGCTAAAATATAGGTTCTATCTAACTTAAAATTCAAGTGAACAAAAAGAAGAATACGAATAGAAAGCCAATCAATTTCACAACTTAAAAAACGAAAAATAGTACGCAGGCTAAAATTACTATAACGACTCAAACTACGAGTAGTAACTTTAAAACGAACACAAAACATACTATTGATCAAGCAATATAAAATGCTTATATTTGAACTTGTCATAGTAGTTTCTAAAATAACTTGAAATGAACTGATACTAGGAAACATAAAAGTATATATTTTGGTCTGGTAACTTAAATATACAACCTTTTTTGTTTCCTTATTTTTTTAGCCTAAAATGTCACTCATATTGTTCATGTTTTCTCATTTCTTTTCTTTACTAGCATTTTCTTATTTTACTGTACCCTACTATTTTTAAAACACAGAGTTACAGAGAACACAAAGAATGAAACCTGATAAAGCAGCGAAGCTAAATACATTTTTTGGAAATAAACCCCTATTGAATTGTCTTATTCAAATAGTATTTTGTATTATCTGTATTTTTAAATCCTGTTAATCCTACCAATCCTTAACTAATTATACACTACAAAAAATAGTAGGGTACAGTATTCTTATTTTACATCATATATGTAGTTTTTGATTTATTGTCTAACCACATTTATTTGGTAAATTAGTTAAATCAATTTAAATATGAGTTAATTTCACTCGTATTGGTAAATTTTTTGTCAATTTTTTGCTAAAAACACTAGCATTTTTATTTACATTTGTAACTTATCTAAGTTGAATACTACTGATTGTTCAAAATCTAACTAGTAGATTCAAAACTTTATTTCTCTTATCTCAAAAACTAAACACATATAAAATGTACAAACCTAATTTAAAAATTAGTTTAAAAGTTTCTGCTTTTCTTTTGGCATTCGTCATGCTAACAGGATATACTCGTGCCGATGAAGGTATGTGGTTGCCTATGCTTGTCAAACGCTTGAATGAAGCAGATATGAAAGCAAATGGTTTGAAACTCACAGCCGAAGAAATTTATAGCGTTAATAATTCAAGTCTGAAAGATGCTATTTTTGGATTGGGTTATGGTGATCCTTCTTGGAATTTTTGTACTTCAGAAGCTATTTCCTCAAAAGGGCTTTTGCTTACTAATCATCATTGTGCTTTTGATATGATTCAAAATCACAGTAGTGTAGATAATGATTATCTAACAGATGGTTTTTGGGCAAAAAGTAATGCAGAAGAAATTCCAAATCCAGGAATTACAGCTTCTGTATTGGTAAAAATGGAAGACATAACAGAGCGTATCAAAAAAGCTCTTGATGGTCTTAATGAAGAAGAACAAGCCAAAAAATTACAGGAAGTAAAAGCTGAAATCATTGCAGAATATACAAAAGATACTCACTATAAAGGATATATTAAGGATTTTTTCTATGGTAATGAGTATTATCTTTTTGTTTCGGAAATATTCTTAGATGTCCGTTTGGTGGGTGCTCCTCCTTCTTCTATTGGTAAATTTGGTGGAGATACAGATAACTGGATGTGGCCTCGTCATACAGGTGATTTTGCTTTGCTTCGTATTTATGCGGATAAAGATGGCAAACCTGCTGCTTATTCTACTGAAAATGTTCCTTTGAAACCAAAGCATTCTTTGCCTGTTTCAATGAAAGGAGTAGAAGAAGGTGATTTTGCTATGGTTTTTGGTTTCCCTGGAGGAACGCAGCGTTTCAAAACTTCATATGGTTTGGATATAGATTATGCTGTTACAAATCCTGCTCGTATAAAACTGCGTGAAAAAAGACTTTCTCTAATGAAAGAACAAATGGATATAGATGCAGCTACACGTATTGCGTATGCTTCAAAATATGCTTCAATTAGTAATTATTATAAGTATTTTATTGGTCAGAATGAAGGACTAAAACGCCTAAAAACAGTTGATAAAAAGCGTGTAGAAGAAAAGGAATATCAGACTTGGGCAGATGCTTCTGGAAATGAATCTTACAGTAGTGCACTTTCTCGTTTGGATAAAGCATATAGCAGTTCGGTAGATTATTCGCTTTGGAGTTCTTATTGGCAAGAAGCATTTTTTGGAAGTGAAATTGTAGAATTTGGAACAAGTTTTATGCAATTACAGAAGGCACTAGAAGGAGGAGTAAATGCAGAAAACAAAGAACAAATAGATGCGATGGTCGAAAAATTGAAAGCCTCTACAAAAGAACATTTTAAAGAATACAATGCTACAGTTGATCAAAATGTTACGGGTGCTTTGTTGGGAATGTTCTATGAAGATATAGATAAGCAATATCACCCTGCGATATTTGAAAGAATAGCAAATGAAAATGGGTCAGATTTTAATAAATATGCAAAAATGCTGTTTGAAAATTCTGCTTTTGCAACACAAGAAAAAACAATGCAACTTTTGGATAACCCAAATGCAGAAGTAATGGAAAGAGACCCAGTTATGCAGCTTATTACCTCTGTGGTGGAAGCTTATTACTCAAAAGTAAGACCTCAATTATCAGTTTCGAATGAGGAAGTTGCTTCGGCTATGAAAGATTATGTAGCTGGTCTTTTGGTTAAAAATAAAGACAAAACGTATTATCCTGATGCAAATTCTTCACTTCGTCTTTCTTATGGAAATGTAGAAAATTATTCTCCAAAAGATGGTGTTTTGTATCAATATTATACTACTTTGGAAGGAGTTGCTGAAAAATATGTTCCTAATGATGATGAATTTGATGCTCCAAAAGCTCTTTTAGAAATGCAAATGTCTAAAGAATACGGAAAATATGCAGATAAAGATGGAACTCTTCACGTTGGTTTTATTACAAATAATGACATCACAGGAGGAAATTCTGGAAGTCCTGTAATAAATGGTAATGGCGAACTCATCGGTCTTGCTTTTGATGGAAACTGGGAAGCCATGACTGGAGACTTAGTTTATGATGAGCAGTACAAACGTTGTATTAATGTTGATATTCGTTACGTTCTTTTTTGTATTGACAAATTAGCTGGTGCTTCTCATCTTATCGATGAGATGGATTTGGTAATGGCTGATAAAGGAAAGAAAAGTAAATAAACTTTTATACAAATTTCTCTTATTAAGAAAGACGATGCTAATTTTTAGTATCGTCTTTTTTATTTTCTTATTTTTGTTGAAATAAATTTTCTCAAAAGACATAATTTAAAGACCTTGAAACTAATCTTTTCACCTTCCCATTATCCTTTCTTCAATCTCGCTTTAGAAGAATATTTATCTAATTTTACTGATAAAGAAAGTGAATATTTACTTTTTTATCGGAATGAACCTTCCTTAGTAATGGGTAAAAATCAGAATGCGTGGGAGGAAATGAACTTTAATTATTTACAATCTCAAAACATTTTTCTGACTCGTCGTATTTCGGGTGGTGGAACGGTTTATCATGATTTGAATAATCTAAATTTTAGCTTTATAAAGCCTTTAGATACAAAACTGGTCGCTAATTATGATTCACTTTTGCTTCCAATAGTAGAGTTTTTGAAAACACTAGATTTGAATGCTCATATAGGTCAGCGTTCTGATATTTGGCTAGAAAATCAAAACGAAAATGGAGAAATAGAAAAACGAAAAATTACAGGAACAGCACAATACACCAACAAAAATCGTTTTATTACTCACGGAACACTTCTTTTTGATACAGATTTAGAAAAATTAGAAAAAGCTATAACAATTCCTACAAATGTAGAAGTCAATTCAAAAAGTCTCAAATCAGTTAGAAGTAAAGTAATTAATATAAAAACAGTTTTGGAAAAAAATAAGTACGAGCCTATTCCAATAATAGAAGAGTTTGAAGAGAAATTGGCTCAATTCATTTTGCTTTATTTTAATAAACCTGTTCATATCTATAAATTCACACAAGAGGAAACAAAGGGAATAGAAAAACTAGCAGAAGAAAAATATAAATCGTTTGAATGGGTTTGGGGACGTTCGCCAGCTTGTGAAATTACTAGAAAAATTACCTTCAAAAATCAAGAACATTTTATCAAAATAAAATTGAGTAGAGGTGCAGTTATTGAAGAAATTAGTTTGGAAAATGATTTTTTAAATCAAGAGTTGCAAAAATTAGTAAAACAGATTTATAGAAAAAAAGAGTTAGAAAAACCTCTTTTGTCTATTGGTTTTATAGAACAAGATTTAGAATTGTGGTTTTAATTTTTCATAAAAAAATAATTTATGCACTCATACATTTCCAATACGATAGAAATTGAAAACGAAAAAATTGAAAGAGACTTATGTGTAACTGATTCTATGTTAGAACTTTTTATGCACTTTTTTAATCGTGTAGCAAACGAACAAAATCAATTAGTTGATGAAATAGAAGAAATAACTAAGCATTATGATATTGAAATGACAGGAGTACACGGTTCTTTTATTGATTTGAAAATAGAAGAAATAAGTAAAGATAAATTGATATTAAATGAATATTTAGCTATTTTAAATGAAATGAGCCGTTTATTAAACTATGAATTTGGAGAATTTATGCATCCTGACTATCTGAATAATGCTGAATACTATCGTAGGAAGGGTAATAATGTTTCTGTGAAGAAAATTATCAGCCTTATAAATGACTTATTTTGGTTAATGAATATACCAGATTATAAACTCTCAAATGACTTTAAATGGTATGAAGAGAAAATAAAGTAGAGCCAAAACTCAAACTTTTTAATAAACTACACGTTCCATTACTAATTAATAGAAAAATAAAATTTGAAAGTCAAAGTAAAAGAATATGTTTTAAGTTTAAATTTTAAACAAGAATTTTTGTATTTTTACTTTCAATCAAACCAATTATAAAAACGAATAAGAACTAACTTAAAATACCTATTCTATGAAAGACATGATGAAGATGTTCGGAAAAGTAAAAGAAATGCAAGAGAAATTACAAAAAGTTCAGGAAGAACTCGTAACTATTACAGCAGAAGGAGAAGCAGGTGGTGGAATGGTAAAAGTAGTAGCTAACGGAAAAAAACAAGTAATTAGATTAGATATTGACCCAGATATTATCAAATCAGACGATAAAGAAATGTTGCAAGATTTGATAGTTGCAGCCGTAAATAAAGCATTAGATTCGGCAGAAGAAAAAAGCAAAGAACATATGCAAAAAAGTACAGAAGGAATGATGCCTAATATTCCAGGAATGGATTTGGGTGGAATGGGAATGTAGTAATTTCTTGATTACAAGAAATTTAATTACGAATTTTCAATTACGACCTGCCAAAGCAGCGAAGCTAATTACGAGTTGAAATTAAATTATTACTGTCAAGACTTTCGTAACGATATTTTAGTTCAAAATAATATTTTATTCTGTCGTTCTGATCTAAAAGTCACGAAATTCATTCGTAATTCGTAATTGAAAATTCGTAATTGAATTAAGGTAAAAGGAGAAGTGAGCAGGGCAGGGATGTCATTCATTGACGGGCTTGTACCTGTGTTTTCTCTCCTTATTTTATCTGAATTTAATGTAAATTAAAAAAAGTCTATTTCAAATAATTTGAAATAGACTTTTTTGTGTAAAAATATCAATAAAATCAGAAACAAAATCAATACTTAAAATTTATTCTGATAACTGATAACTGATAACTGATAACTGATAACTGATAACTGATAACTGATAACTGATAACTGATAACTGATAACTGATAACTGATAACTGATAACTGATAACTTATTTTTCATTCTTATCTTTCCATTTCAAAGAATAAATATCGGTACGACGGTCTTTCAGATTTTCGAACGCTACCATGATTGTGTAACTCTTTCAATAAATCAAGATTTACATCGGCAATCATTGTCATTTCTGTATTTGGAGTGGCTTCTGCAATAATTGCATTGTTAGGGAAAGAATAATCAGAAGGCGAAAAAACAGCCGATTGAGCAAACTGAATATCCATATTTTTTACCTTTGGAAGATTACCCACACTACCAGCAATCGCTACATAACACTCATTTTCAACAGCACGAGCCTGCGAACAAACACGAACACGCATATAACCGTTTTGCATATCAGTAGAGAAAGGAACAAATAAAACTTGCATTCCTTCATCTGCCATCATACGAGAAAGCTCTGGAAACTCAGAATCATAACAAATTAAAATACCAATTTTGGCTACATCCGTTTCAAAAACTTTTACTTTGTTTCCACCTACCATTCCGTAGTCATTTACTTCACTTGGTGTAATATGAATTTTGTACTGAACGTCCCACGTTCCATCACGACGACACAAATAAGAAACATTATACAACTTTCCATTTTCCAATAAAGGCAAACTTCCACCAATAATATTTACGTTGTAAGAAACAGCATAACCGACGAGTTTATCTCTCACTTCTTCGGTATATTCTGCCAGTCTTCGAATTGCTTTTGCAGTATCCTCTTCATTAAATTCTGCCATCAACGGAACATTAAAGAACTCTGGAAACAAAACAAAATCAGCACGATATGAACTCAAAGCATCAACAAAAAACTCTACATTTTCAAAAAACGATTCTACTGATTTTACATTACGCATCTGCCATTGAACCACACCAATACGAATAACTTCTTTTGGTTGATTTACAAGTGTAGGTTTTTCTTCGTAATAAATATTATCCCACTTCAAAAGACTTGCAAACGCTTCTGATTCTGCATCGTCAGGTAAATAATTACGCAATATTTTCTTGACATAAAAACCATTACTCAATTGAAAAGTCAAAACAGGATCATAAATTTCTTTTTGTCTTACTTTTTCTAAATATTCCTTTGGAGTTACCGAATCAGAATATTTGCTAAAGTTTGGCATACGACCACCCGCTACGATTCCTTTTAGGTTTAGGTTTTCACAAAGTTCTTTTCGTGCATCGTACAAACGCCTTCCCAGACGCATATTTCGGCTATTTGGATTTACACTTACTTCAATTCCATAAATCACATCGCCATCATCATTGTGATTTATAAAATTATCTTTTACAATATCGTGGTAGGTATGCTTGTCGCCAAACTTGTCATAATCAATTACCATACTTAGTGCATACGCAATTACTTTTCCTTTATCTTCTATACAAATCTGACCTTCTGGAAATTTATTGAGCAGTTGCATGATTGATTCCTTTGTCCATGCTTGGTCTTTTGCATAAATGAGTTTTGATATTTCTTCAATATCTGCTGCATCTGAAGTTTTGACGGTACGCAATTTTAGAACGTGCTGGTCAGTTTCGAAGGTAGAAATAGGCTGTTCGTTAAGGTCTTGATGAAGTTTTTTTTGAGGTTTTGAGGTGTTATTTATTGCCATAAAATTGTTTGCAAAATGAAAATTAGAAGTATAAAATTAAACCTTAAGTAAGGAAAGATAATGTTAAGTGTTTTGTATCTGTTTGGTGTAAGTGTTTTTTGTATCTATAGTATTACGTATCTTTGCACTTTTATTTTTTACTGTTCTTTTCGTGTATTTGGTTGATTTCTCAAATTGAATGTACAAAATTACACTAATTTTTATTGATAAAACCTTTATTACCTAAGTATTGTTTTAAAAACTGACTTTCCTTTTGAATTTTGATTTTAATTTTATATCAAAATTTGTTTTATTATACTGTTATATTCATATATTTTCAACTTATTAAGTACAAACTATTCACTAAATAAAAAATGTATCAATCTTATCTTTCTCAAGCTAATCAAGCCTTTTCCAAGTTCAAAAATCAATCTCGTTTGATTGCTACTATTCGTTTGATTTATTTTTTTGCTGCTTTAGTAGTTCTTTATTTTTTAATTCCTTTTGGTTGGCAAATCGTAACAGGTTCTAGTTTTTTGCTGTTTTTTGGCTTTATTTTTTTGGTAAAATTGTATCAACAATCCGAACAAAAAAGAAATTATCAAAAAGCAAGAATTGACCTTTTAGAAAAAGAAAACGAAAGATTAGATTATAATTTTGAAAATCTGGATGACGGAATGGAATTTTATGACGTTCTGCACGCCTATATAAAAGATTTGGATATTTTTGGTGGGACAAGCCTTTTTTCTTACATTTCCAGAACAAGTACAAGTGTAGGAAGAGCGTTATTAGCAAACTGGCTTTCAGAAAAAACAGATGAAAAAACGATAATTAAAAGACAGCAAATAGTAAAAGAACTATCAACAGACAAGAAAGAAGCAACAGAATTACGACTTCATTTGCAAACAACAGCACAATTAAGTGAAGAAACGCCAAATCAATATCTACAACTCAAAAAGTGGTTGAGTTCGGAAGATGCTTTTTTAGAAAGCAAAGTTTTGAATATCGTTCGCTTTGTATTACCAATTTTTACGGTTTTAAGCTGGGTGGCTACATTTATGGGATTTGTTACTTATATTTTACCTGTTTTTCTTTCGCTTATTCAATTGGCAATTGTAGGAAGTTTGTTTCCAAAACTTCAAATGACGTATGATACAGTAGGAAAAAATATTCCTTTTCTTCAAAAATACGCTTCTTTGTGGGAAATTATAGAAAACGCTACTTTTGAAAAACAAGAAACCAAAACGTTACAAAATCAGCTTAAAGGAAGCTCAAAGGCTGCACAAGAACTTGCCAAAACCTTAGAACTTTTTGAATATAGAATGAATGGAGTTGCTTTCATGTTTTTGAATGGACTTTTTTTATGGGACGTTCATTTTGCCATTAAATTAGAAAAATGGAGAAAAGAACACAAAAGCGATACGCCAAAATGGGTAGAAACATTAGCAGAATTTGAGGCTTTGTTTAGTTTTGCTTCTTTTTCATTTAATCATAAAGAATATATTTTTCCTGTAATTTCTGTTTTGAATACTAATGGAAAGGAACAAAAAGTAACAGAAAATGCCTTTGAAATAGTAGAAATGGCACACCCACTTCTGAAAAAAGAAGTTAGAATTGATAATGATTTTACGGCTGCAACTATTCGTGAAATTGCGTTGATTACAGGCTCAAATATGGCAGGAAAAAGTACATTTTTGAGAGCTTTGGGAATAAATATGGTTTTGGCGTGTGCTGGCTCGCCTGTTTGTGCGACAAAATTTGATTTTGTGCCGATGCTGATTAGTAGTAGTATGCGTATTATTGATTCGTTGGAAAAAGGTGAATCTTCATTTTTTGCAGAACTAAAAAGGCTAAAACAAATTATTGATATTTTAGCAGAAGCAGATAAGAGAGGAGAATATAATTTGGTTTTGTTAGATGAAATTTTGAGAGGAACAAATTCGAAAGACCGTTATTTAGGTTCGGTGGCAATTATAAAACAACTTCTAAAACTTCCTGCAATGGCTTTTGTAGCTTCTCATGATATAGAACTTTCAAAATTAGAAGCAGAATTTCCAGACAAAATTACCAATTACGCTTTTGAAGTAGAAAATATGGATACAGGTCTGCATTATCCGTATAAGATTAAAAAAGGTGTTTGTCAGAATACAAATGCAGTATTTTTGATGCAAAAAATGGGGATTGAAATGTAATTATAAAAATCCTCGTTGACGGTTCATTTGACCTCAACGACGGTTAAAAGAGAGCAAGATTTTTCAACCGTCAACGAGGTTAAAACCGTCGGTGAGGATTAAATTTAATTATGAAACTTCTAGGTTACACTTATCTAAAACAAGAAATAAATGAACGATTTGAAAAAGTCCGTCAGCAGGTTTTTATTCAATCTAAGCAAATAAAAACGGATAATTTTCAAGTCGTTTCGAATGACGATGTAAAACTAATTTTTGAATTATATGATACTTACTTTTTTCGATAATTACTTCAAAGAAAATAAAGTAACGGAAAAAATGGCTTTTGATTTTTCTAAAAAAATGACTTCAGCAGGTGCAAAATTAATGTACTATAAAATTTCAACTCAAAATCCTATTCAGTTTAGAATGCGTATTTCGTCTTATTTAATTTTTAATTCCTTCAAAAATAATTCTACTGAAACGATAAATTTAGCAGGTTTCCAGACCAAAAACCGTCTGGAAGCACTTCTCCACGTCATCGAACACGAAATAATTCATTTAATAGAATTTTTAGCTTTCAATGATTCAAGTTGCAAGAAAGACAATTTTAAAAATTTAGCTAACTCTATTTTCGGACATACAGCTTTTACGCACCAACTTCTAACAGGGAAAATGGAAGCCTTGAAAGAATATGATTTAAAGACAGGCGACTGGGTAAGTTTCTCGTTTGATGGAAAACATTATAAAGGAATCATTCACAGAATCACAAAACGAGCAACGATAATGGCTTTAGACAAAAACGGAATTTATAAAGACGAAAAAGGAAACCGTTTTACAAAGTACTATATTTTGTTGAAGTATTTGAGGAAGTTGGATGAAAAGCCGATTTGATTTTGATTTGTGTGTCGTTGGTGAGGACTCCAATAACGCCTTAGATTTTGAAAGTCAAAGTATAGAGTTATTTGCAGCAAGTCAGCAAATTATATTTTCTTTCATAGCTAAAGAATCTTAAAATAAAGAGTTTATCAATAGTCTTTCTTCAAAACTCGCTTTCTTTGTAGTATTATCTAAAAATAATATCTAAAAATGGTAGTGTTAAAGATGTAATGCTGCAATTCTAAAAATCTGTGTTTTATTCGTTCAATCTGTGTTATCTGTGTTCTATTTTTTATTTACAGCATTACTTGTTATAGACTACCCTAAAAATAAGGTCTAAAACCAAACTCACTCTTTTCTATACTTATGTCAAAGATTACTTTTTTACTTTTTCTTGCTTTAGCAACTTTATTCCTGTTCGTAAACAATTCTTCTGTTTTTGCTCAAATAAATCCACTTTCAGCAGGAGAGGCACTTCAAAAAATAGAACACCTCCAAACTACAGGTAGTGTTTTGTATATTGCAGCACACCCAGACGACGAAAATACACGATTAATTACACATTTTGCACAAGAAAAAGGCTATCGAACGGCTTATCTTTCCCTTACTCGTGGCGATGGTGGACAAAATCTTAATTGGTGAGCAAGTAAGAGAAGGTTTGGGAATTATTCGTACCAACGAACTTTTAGCAGCCAGAAATATTGATGGAGGAACACAGTTTTTTTCTCGTGCCAACGATTTTGGATATTCCAAAACACCAGAAGAAACTTTTACTATTTGGGATAAAGAACAAGTTTTGGCTGATGCAGTTTGGGCAATTCGAAAGTTTAGACCTGATATTATTATCACTCGTTTTTCTCCCACTTTAGGAGGAACACACGGACATCATACAGCCTCTGCACAGATTGCCATGTTAGCATACGATGCAGCAGCAGACCCAAAACAGTTTCCAGAACAGTTAAAGTATGTAGAGATTTGGCAAGCAAAACGTATTTTTTGGAATACTTCTTCGTGGTTTTTTACTAGAAATGACATGGAAATGAGCAAAGATAGCACAATGACTATAGAAATTGGAGAGTATGATGCTTTCTTAGGAAAATCATACAATGAAATTGCAGCTACTAGTCGTTCGCAGCATCAAAAGTCAAGGTTTTGGAAGTGCAGGTTTTAGAGGACAAGCAACAGAATATTTACAAATCTTGAAGGGAGATTTGCCACAACAAAATGCCTTTAAAGAACGTAATTACAGATTGGAGCAGAGTAAAGGGAAGTCAGAAATTTGTAGAACATATTCAAAAATTAAAGAAAGAATATAATCCTGCAATGCCTCAAAATTCGTTTAATTTAGTGGTTGAAGCCTATAAAGAAGTTTCAAAATTAGAAAAAAATGCAATTACAGAAAATGCAAAGGAAATTCTGACAGAACTTATTTTCACGACAGGAGGACTTTTTGCAGAAGCCGTTACCGAAAATTCACAAGTAGCAAATGGAGATTCTTTCAAAATAGAACTTGAATTTTATCAAGCGTTTTGATGTGCCTGTTGAAATTACGACGGCAATGCTAGTGAGCGAAAACATAATTGAGATAAGAAAGACTGATTTGCAGCAATTTTATTTCAATGCCTACAGTCAAAAATTAAAGACAAATGAATTAAATACGCTTTCCAAAACCATTAAATTACAAAACGTAAAAAATTCTGCTCCTTATTGGTTAAATGAAAATCAAACAGTAGGAATGTATAATGTTGATAATCAAGAGTTAAGAGGTCTTGCCAAGTAATCCTGCCAATCTTAAATTAAACGTAACATTGAATGTAAATAATCAAGAATTGAGTTTTGATTTGCCTATTTTACATAAGAATACCGATCCTGTAAAAGGAGAAAAATATGCACCTTTATTGGTCGTACCAAAAGTTACAGCTCGTTTTTTAGATGATGTAGTTATTTTTGCAAATAATCAACCCAAAAAAGTAAAATTAGAATTGCTTTCAAATACTTCTAATCTTGTTGAGGGAAAAATAAATATAATTTTAGAGAAGCAAAATACACAAGCAGCAAAAGCAATTTATTTTACGCCTTCTCCTTCAACTATAGATTTTTCTTTTTCCAAAAAAGGAGAAACCAAAGTTATAGAAATTGAAATAAATCCTCCTACAAAAAACCAGAATAATGCCTTTTTGGTAGAGCTGAATTATAATAATGAAAGTGGAAAAACAGGCAAAACAGAATTAGCAAAGTCAATGGAAAAAATTGATTACGACCATATTCCCTACCAAGCGATGTTTCCGAATGCAAAAGTGCGTTTGATGCGTGCCGAATTGGAGAAAAAAGGAGAGCGAATTGGGTATATTTTGGGTGCAGGAGATTATGTTCCGAAGGCTTTAGAACAAATTGGTTATAAAGTTGATATTATTGAAGCCAAAAATTTAGGAACAATAGATTTGAGTATTTATGATGCCGTCTTGACAGGAATTCGTGCTTTTAATATTCAAGAGGAATTAGCGATTTATCTACCAAAACTTCATAAATACGTAGAAAATGGAGGGAATTTGATTGTTCAATATAATACTTCTCGTGGTTTGGTAAGTGATGAAATTGGTGTTTATCCGTTCCGTATTTCCAGAGAACGAGTAACAGAAGAAAATGCAAAGGTAACTTTTGAACTTCCGAATCATCCAGTTTTGAATACGCCAAATAAAATCACAGCATTAGATTTTGAAGGTTGGACACAAGAGAGAGGACTTTATTTTGCTGATTCTTGGGACGAACATTTTGAAGCTCCAATCAGTAGTTTTGATACAGGCGAAAGTCCACAAAAAGGAAGTATTATTATTGCCAAATATGGAAAAGGAAATTTTGCTTATACAGGAATTTCTTGGTTTAGACAGCTTCCAGAAGGTGTAACAGGTGCATATCGTTTGTTAGTTAATTTGATTTCTTTGGAAGAGAATGAGTAGTTTTTTTGATTTCTAGCAACAGAGTTGCGTAACCTTTGTAGAAAAAATCAAATCAATAATTTAAAATCTACATATTTTTTTTAGTTTTTCTTGAATTTTAGCTACAGAGTAGCAAAACCTTTGTAGTAAAATAAAAAATATTCTCTTTAAAAGCTACAGAGTAGCGTAACTTTGAGGTTTAAAACAACAAGGTTTCGCAACTCTGTTGCTCTAAAACTCATTCTCTAATTAAGCTCTACAAAGGTTACGTTGCTCTGCAACTGAAAATCAAATACTCAAAAATGACACTCATATTTTTATTAAAAAGGTTATTCTTCAATCCATTCAAACAAATATTTCTCATTGTATTCTATTTCGAACTTTTTTAGAAAAGCTACATACTCTTCTTTAAAAGTTCTTTTTTTATGATGTTCTGGTTGATTCAAAATATATTCTATAACATTATTCAGTGCAGATTTTGAATAAGAGAAAGCACCATATCCGACTTGCTATTCAAATTTATATTTTGAAAAATTATTGTCTTTTATGAATTTATTTGAACCTGTTTTTATATCTCTTACCAAATCAGATAAGTTTAAATCAGGTTTCAAACCAATGAGTAAATGTGTATGGTCAGGCATACAATAGATAGCTAGAGGTTTATGTCCTTTTTCATTTACTATTCCTGTAATATATTTTTCCACTCGTTCTCTAAACTCTTCTTTGATTAAGCTATTTCTTCCTTTTACGGCAAACACGAGTTGAATGTAGAGTTGAGAATATACGTTTGCCATAACTTTTTTAGATTAATTAGTTCGAAATTGAAAATACAAGGTTACGCTACTCTGTAGCTAACTGAAAATGTTAAATATGCAATTATTCTACAAAGGTTACGCAACTCTGTTGCTAAATACATTAAAATAAACATTCCAAAAAAAGCTACATCGTAGCGTAACCTTTGTATAGAAAATGAATGTTCCAAAAAAAGCTACATCGTAGCGTAATCTTTGTATAGAAAATGAATGACATCGTAGCGTAACCTTTGTAGAGAAAATGAATGTTCCAAAAAAAGCTACATCGTAGCGTAACCTCTTCAGTACAGAAATATTTTACAATAAACAAAATAAAATTTGAAAAACCCCAAAAAAACACTACCTTTTCATATGCAATTTTTTGTTAAAAAGCATCGTACTATTAAATAATTACGAATTACGAATTATCAATTACGAATTGAAAGACGATGTAATTAATTTAAATTCTGTAATGTTCCATTTCTACTACCAAATTTACTTAAACTCTACGTTATAACAACCTCAAAATTTATGAATAACTTATTTAACAAATACTATAAATACATAACTTCTATCTTAGGCATAGGATTTTTATTTTGGATACTAATTTCTTGTGCCTCCACAGAGAAACTACAAGTCATTGACCAAAATTTTGGCGAACAGATTGCTCTTCAACAAAATCTTACTTTTACGTTCAATCAAGCCATTGCAAAACCAGAGCAATTAGACGTTTGGCAGGAAATTGAATATTTAGATATTACTCCAAAAGTAAAAGGAAAATTCAAATGGACAAGTCCGACAATGCTTATTTTTTCGCCTGATGAAGGATTTGCTCCCAACACAAAATACCAAGTAAAGCTCACTCAAAACCTTATTGCAGAGCTTACACAGAAAAATATTGAAGTTGATAAAGACAAAAAATTCGAATTTCATACGCCTTATCTTGACCTTTCGACGGCTCAAGCCTATTGGAGTACGGATGCCAACGGTTCGCCAGAACTGCTTTTGAATCTCCTTTTTAATTACGACATTAATCCAAGTGCGTTGAATAGCTTGCTTTCTCTTTCTACGTTAGGAACTTCTGAAACAGGAAACGGAACGGCAGCAAACTATACCTTAAAGAGCAATGAAGCAGGAAAAAATGTTCGTCTGGTCGTAAAACCAAATACAAGCGATAGCAAAGATTTAGCAGGAAAAACCATTTCTATAACTATAAAAGAAGGTTTGAAGATGACAAAAGGCGACGGAACAGCTCCCCAAATGTCTTTCAAAACTGATATTCCAGACCCACAAGTTTTTGAAGTTACGCAAGTAAATTCTTATAAAATGAGCGAAAAAACGATTGTACAAGTTTTGACTAATCAAAGCGTACTGCAAAACGAAGCTCAACTAAAAGATTTAATTTCAATTACTCCACAATTACGCACAGAAATAGAGAAAACCGATGCAGGATTTTTGATAAAAGCAGATTTTAAAGACGAAACGAATTATCAACTTACCATCAATCAAGATTTAAAAGGTGTTTTCGGAACGAAACTAACAGCAGAATATCAACACGTTTTACTTTTTGGAGGAGCAAGCAAAACCATTTCTTTTGTAGATGGAAAAGCCTCTTATCTGACTTCGAAAGGAGAGCGAAATGTAGGTATAAATATGTACGGATTCGAAAAAGTAGAAGTAGAAGTTTATAAAATTTATGAAAATAATATTCAGCATTTTTTAAGAGAAATGGTCGGTTCGTATGATTACGATGATATGGACGAATATTACTATGGAGATGGAGAGAATAATTATGGCGATGTAATTTTGAAAAAGGAGATGAAAATGACCGATTTCAAAAAGGCTGGAAGTAGTTATGCCATCGATATGCGTGAAGTGGTGGCTGCTGATAATCGTCCTTTTGAAGGAATTTATTATGTCGTGGTGCGTTCGCCAGATGACCGTTGGATAAAAGACCGTCAAATTGTTTGCGTTTCCGATTTGGGTTTTATTGTTCGTAGAAGTGATGACGAAATTTTTGTTTTTGCCAATTCAATTATGAATGCAACGCCAGAAGAAGGAACGCAAATGAAACTCGTCAGTACCAGTAATCAAACTATCCAAACGGCACGAACAAACGCAGAAGGAATTGCAAAATTTACAGGACTAAGAAAATTAAGTGAAAAATACAATTTTCAGTTTATTACAGCACAAAAAAATGCTGATTTTAGTTATATTCATTTAGCTCAAAATGAAGTTTCAACCTACGGTTTCGAAACCGACGGAATTTATCCAACAGCAGGAAATTATCAATCTTTTATTTATCCAGAGCGTAATTTGTACCGTCCAGATGAGAAAATTAGTTTTAAAGCAATTATTCGTAATTGGGAAGATTGGAAAAGTGTAGGTCAAATTCCTGTAAAATGGAAAATCATTATGCCAAATGGTAGAAGTCTAGTAGAAAAACAAAATCGTCTTTCAGAAGAGGGAACGTTTGCAGCTACAATTCCACTTCCTAGTACGAGCGTAACGGGAAGTTATACAATTGAAGTTTATACCTCAAATGATGTTCTTTTGGCTTCAAGAAATATAAATGTAGAGGAATTTATGCCACAACGCATAAAAGTAGAATCAAAAACAAATGAAGAATCTGTCAAAAGTGGACAAGCAATAAACTTAGATGCAACGGCAACAAATCTTTTTGGACCTCCAGCAGCAGACCGAAATTATGAAGTTCGTTTGACCTACAACAAAAAAGCCTTCGAATCAAAAGATGCTAAATTTAAAGAGTATAATTTTTTCTTAAATATTGGAGATAATCAAATGCCATCGTATGAAGATTATGAAAATACAGGAGAAACTGATTTGCAAGGCAAAGTAGCAGAAAGTGTCAAAATTCCAGAAACATTTAAGAATATTGGACTTATGCAAGGGACATTTTATACAACTATTTTTGATGAAACAGGTCGTCCAGTTGGTTCTCAAGAAAAGTTTTGATATTATTACACAGCCTTATTTTTTGGGTGTAAAAGGCTTAGATTATTATTGGATTGGACTGAATCAACCTCTTAATTTTCCATTGATTGCTCTTGATTATGAAGGAAAAGCAATTTCAGCAAATGCAAAAGTACAGGTCGTTCGTTTTGATTGGCATACCGTTTTGGAAAGAAATTATGACGACCAATATACGTATGTTTCGAAGTATAAAGAAATAGTTGAATATGATAAGGAAATGAAAATTAATCCTTCTGGAACTTCAATTAATTTTGTTCCAAAAATTTCGGCTCGTTATGAAGTGCGTGTTTCTCTTCCCAATGCAGAAACGTATGTTTCAAGCAGTTTTTATTCCTATTATTACGGTTCGGTTTCCAATTCTTCTTTCCAAGTAGATAAAGCTGGACAGATTGATATTACACTCAACAAACAAAAATACAATGCAGGAGAAACGGCAAAGGTACTTTTCAAAGCTCCTTTTTCGGGTAGAATGCTCGTTACTTTAGAGAAAGACAAAGTAATTACGCACAATTATATTGATGTCAAAAATCGTTCTGCTTCAATGGATATTCCGATTACAGACGAGCATTTGCCAAACGTTTATATCAGTGCGACCCTTATTCAACCTCTTACCAATAACGATGTTCCCTTGACTGTCGCTCACGGTTATCTTCCGATTTCAGTAGAAAATGAATCAAAACATAAAATTGAGTTAGAAATTACTGTTCCAGAGCGTATTCGTTCTTCTCAAAAACAAAATATTATTGTCAAGACAGGAAAACCGATGCAAGATGTAGAAATTACGATTGCAGCCGTTGATGAAGGAATTTTGATTAATCAAAAATTTCAAAACACCAGATCCATACAATTATTTTTTCCAAAAAAGAGCATTAAATGTAAAGGCGTTTGATATGTATGAGCGTTTGTATCCAGAATTTAAAGCAAATATTCAGAGTTTTGGTGCAGATGGTTATGACCTTGCAAACCGTACCAATCCAATGGCAAATAAGCGTATAAAACCTGTCTCGTTTTGGTCTGGAACGCTGAAAACAAATGCAAAAGGAGAGGTAAATTATGAAATTGATGTTCCACAGTTTTCGGGAGATTTGCGTATAATGGCAGTTGCTGTGCAGGGTTCAAAATTTGGCTCTGCAACGGCAAATATGAAAGTAGCAGACCCTATCGTAATTTCGGCAGGACTTCCTCGTTTTCTTAGTCCAAAAGACAAAATTACTGTTCCTGTTACGATGAGTAACACAACTGAAAAAGTAGCACAAGCAACCGTTACTTTAAAAACAAAAGGAGCAGTTTCGCCAGACGGAGCAACTACACAAACTGTTACTATTCAACCAAATAGCGAAGCAAAAGTAAACTTCAAAATCAATGCGATTGAGGCAGTTGGAACGGCAGAAATTGATGTAGAAGTAGCTGCTTTAGGCGAAAAATTTAATCAAACTACCGATATTACTGTTCGTCCCTTTACTTCTCTTTTGAAAGGAATCTGATGCAGGAAGTGTAGAAGGAGGAAAAAACAAAACGCTTAGTTTTAAGCATAATTATGTTCCAAGTTCGGCAGGTGCAAAACTGGTAATTAGCAAATCGCCAATGGTTCAGTTTGTGAAGTCTTTGGATTATTTGGTCAGTTATCCGTATGGTTGTGTTGAGCAGACTACCTCTAGTGCTTTCCCTCAACTCTATGTAAAAGATATTTCTGAATCAATGGGAAAAGCTCTAAGTTATAACCTAAAACCAGAAGAAAATATCCGTTTTGCGGTAGCTAAATTACAATCAATGCAGCTTTATGATGGTGGTTTGAGTTACTGGCAAGGTGGACATGAGGCGAGTTGGTGGGGAACGGTTTATGCAACTCATTTCCTCATGGAAGCCAAAAAAGCAGGCTATGAAGTAAGCGAGGAGGTTTTGAATAAAGCCTATGATTATTTAATGAAAAAAATCAAAAGTAAAGATACCGAACGCCTTTATTATTACAATGTAAATGGACAAAGTACCTCAAGACCAATTGCAAACAAATCTATTTTCTACTCGATGTATATTTTGGCATCAGCAGGAAAACAGGACGTTTCGACGATGAACTACTACAAAGCAAATAAGCAGTTATTGGCCATTGACTCTCGTTATTTATTAGCTTCTACCTATAAGTTATTGGGAGACAAGGCGAGTTATGATGCTGTTTTGCCTTCATCTTTTTCTGGCGAAAAATCAGAACAATCTTTAGGTGGTAATTTTTATTCTTATATACGTGACCAAGCAATTGCACTGAATGTTTTGCTAGAGCAAGACCCACAAAATCCACAAATCGGAACGCTTGCCAAGCAGCTTTCAGAACAGTACCGAGCAGCGAAATACTTGAATACACAAGAACATGCATTTACGTTTTTGGCTTTAGGAAAACTAGCACGAAAGGCAAATAATAGCAATATTACGGCTCAAATTTCGGCAGGTGGTACAAACCTTTCTTCCTATCAAGACGGTACAATTACACTTACCAAAAATCAAGTTTTGGATAAAGAAATCACCATTACTACTTCTGGAGAAGGTGCTTTGTATTATTTTTGGGAAAAAGAAGGAATAAGTTTGAAAGGCGACTATGTGCAAGAAGACAAAAATATGCGTGTTCGTCGTACTTATTTAGACAAATATGGAAATGTAATTACTGGAAAAGTAAAGCAAAATCAATTAGTTGTAGTGCGTATTGAAGTAATTTCTACTTCGGTAGATGTCATTGAAAATGTTGTGATTACCGATATGCTTCCTGCTGGTTTGGAAATTGAAAATCCACGTTTGGGAGGTTCACAGCAATTTGATTGGATAAAAGATGCTTCTTCGCCTACTCATTTTGACTTTAGAGATGATAGAGTAAATATTTTTACTGACGTAACCAATAAGAAAACGCAGTATTATTATTATCAAACTCGTGCCGTTTCGGAAGGAACTTATAAAGTTGGTCTTATTAGTGCCGATGCTATGTATGATGCTTCGTATCATTCCTATCATGGAGTTGGTAGTTTGGTGGTTGAGTAATTATCGCTCGTGAGGACACGAGCAACGGTAGATTTTTAAAAAATGACAAAAAAAATAACCCTAAGTTTCTTTTTAAAGAGGCTTAGGGTTATTTTATTAATTTCTTTTCTCATACTTCTGAACTAACTTAATACATTCTTCTATTACATATCCACAACCTCCTCCTATTGTACCACTTCTTAAAGAATGATTATTGACTAATACAAAAAGAGGGATTATTTTTCCGTCTATTTCAAAATAAGAATTAACTAACTCATCAATATGAATACATTTTTCATTCTGTATGTCAATATTATATAAAAGTGACCAAGCATTTTTAGGTATGTCATACTTAGAAAGAGGAGGCTCTGCAACTAAAGGATGATTTTTCTTTCTTAATATAATTTTTATAAAACTAGGAGGGTAATAAAATTTCCAACTTTCTAATTTATCGCCACTATAACTTAATTCTGGGGTTGCAATAGCATAATTTTTTATATCATATTTATTTTTCACTATATTTTCTACTTCTATTTTATATTTTTCGAACTCGCCATCTTTCAGCATTCCTCTACTATTTGCCCACTTATTTAAAAATAGAAGTAGAGTTCTACCAAATATCAAACTTTTTCGTGTATTAACTTCCTCTTCAGATATAAGATTTTTATCTACATTAGTATAAGAATTATTGTAAAAGTATATATACATTTTTGAAATTGGATATAATATTACTTTTTCAAATAAATCATAATCCAAATCATAATACATTTCTAATATTTCTGTCCAGTTATTTATTTTACTAAAATGATATTTTTCTTTTAATAAACTCTCTTTATCTTCACTAGAAACTATATAATACGCTGCATAGTAATTTCTAATCAATTTATGAATCCACCTATATTCATTGAAGCCATTTTGTATTATTAGAGGAATATGTAATATCAAATCACTAATAAAATTATCAGATAAAAAATTGAATTCAAGTTTTTGTTTAGCTTCATTTATCCAACCTTTTAGATTCTTCTTAGAAAAAGAAATATCTAGGTTGTCAGCAGATTTGAAAGCAATGTATAATATCACTTTGTAAAGATCCTCTGATTCTATTCCTACTTGTTTTTCTCTGTTTTTACCTTTTGTTGTTATGTCATGTTCATCATACAGAACATCAAAAAGATCTTCGTATAAATTATAAATACTTTTGCTTAAACTTCTAGTCTTTTTAAAGACCCTATAAAGCAATATTAAGGAAAGAGGTGTTTTTAATAAATCATTAACACTTTCTTTGCTTATTCTTATACTCTCAATTAGTTTTTGTCCTAATGATGTGTTATCTATTTTCTCAATAAAGCTAAAAGATTCTTCTAAAGATAAGTCTATAATTTTATACTCTTTGAAACCTAGTGATTCTGTGAACCGATTAGGTCTGCTAGTAAGTATAAATTTGGAAGTATGTAATTTATTTGAGAAAAGTTTAATATCAGATATGGCATTAGAAATGTTTGGTGTTTCATCCAATCCATCTAAGACAAACATTATATTATAACTTTTCGATAGTATTTGTAAGTCATTATCATTTATACCCAAGCTATCAAGATAATCAATTAAGTTTCCCTTACTATAAACATCTCCTAATTGAATGTAGATAGGAAACAGTTTCTCACTTTTATTAATTCTATAGGTAATATATTTAGCTAGAGTAGATTTTCCTGCTCCACCCTCTGCTTGAATAACTATTTTGTCCAAACTATTTATAAACTCATTTACTTTATCATCTATTCTAATTTTATTTCCACTATTATTTTCAGATAGAGTTAGTGGGAAATATATATCATTTATAAAATTACTACTGGTATGGTTATATGTAGGAACATGTTCTACAATATTTTTATTCACATTAGTAAGTGTATCAATTTTAGCAGACGCAACTGTTTCACTTTTCTTTTCAGTTACGCCATTGGCTTTCCCACTCGTTCAAGAATTTTATTTTTGATTATTTCAAAATCATTTTCTTGTAAGAGTCTATTATTAGAGGCATTTATATCAGTTATCCAATTTGATAGAGTTCCAAATTTTTGCTGAATGTCTTGTACAATATGCGTCCTTCCAGATTGTTCTCTGTTAGCATTTTGCCTATGTTTTACCATAAATTTCTGCCATTTTTCATTCTCCTCATTCCAATAATCAAAATAAGTATCTAATACCTCTGGATCATCAAATTTTATAAACTCTACTAAAACAGGTAAAATAGCAGTTGAAAAATCATCTTTATTAAAAGCATTATTTTGAGCAACCAAAAAGAGTTCTCTCATACAATAAGCTGATTTTACATATTTATCACTTGTAAAAACGATAATCAAATCGCCTTTACCTATTTCTTCTATAAAATTTGAAATAGATTCTCCATAAGTGCAATTTTCCTTATCCCTACGCACATCAAACCCATCGTTTTTGAGTGAGTCATAAAGTTTAGTTACCAAATCTTCACGATTTTTGCCTGCTTCGCTTTTATCATCATTCCAAGCATAAGAGAAATAGATTTTAGTATTTTCTTTGGTCATATAATTTCTTGTTTTAAATATTAAATGCACTAACAGTAGCTACTTTCTAACTAAAAATATCACGAACTCCAATTTCAAAGCCTTCTAAAACAGAACTAGATATAGTATCATTTAGCCTATAAAATCCTTCTGCTTCGTAGTTCTTTGTAGTGATACTTAATAAAAACTTTTGGACTGTTTTTTCTAATGGACGAGCCAACCAATATTCTGTAACTCCATTAGCTGCATAAATTTCATATTTTTCTACAGTATCTTTTTGTGCATTTGCTGCATGTTTTTCAGATACTACTTCAATGATCAAATCTGGCGCACCATTACAACCTTTATCGTCTAGTTTTTCCAAATCACAGACTACACAAATATCAGGTTGCACGACGGTATAAATTTCTTTATCTATTTTGTTTAATCTACTTTCCAGCGATTCATTCGGATTTCTTAAAAGACGAACATCAAAAGGCGATACATAAACCTCACATTCTAAATGGTTTTTTGTAAGATGATTTTTTAAAATTGTAGTCAAATTTACAACTGCTTTTTGATGCAAACGAGAAGGTGCAGACATCGGCATAATCTTACCTTTGATAAGTTCTACAAAATCATCAAATTGCCACGTCAGATAATCAGCATATGAGTAGGTTTTATTAAAATCTAATTGGTCTAGTGAGGTAATCATAATGTATTTAATTTAAAGTTTGTTCTCTTATCAAAAATACAACAATTGGATAGATTAATTCGTTTTTCAATTTAATAATTTGCAACTATTTTTAGCAAAAAAGGGATTAGATAATTAGATATTTATTTTGAGTATCTATATTTTCAACTCTAAAATTTAAACCCTAAGGTTTTAGTTTTCACCTTTCTTGAGTTTTGTTTATTTATTATTCTACTTATTTCTAAAGTATGAAACAATTCTATTTTAAACCATAAAATATAGCTCAATGAACTATTTATTTATATACTTATTTTTGATTAATATCACTTCGGGTATTATTTTTTGGTGGGACAAACGCAAGGCAATACAATCTAAAAAGAGAATAAAAGAATCTACTTTACATTTCTATGAACTACTAGGAGGAGCATTTAGTATTTTATTTTTAATGTATCAAATTAGGCATAAAAACCAGAAAAAAGATTATTTTCTAATTACTTATGGTATTGCTTTAGTCTGGATAGGTTTGGTTAGCTTCGTTATTTTCAAATTTAAACCCTAAGGTTCTTCAAGATACTTAGAGTTTTTGTTTTCTAACTAAAAACATCACAAACTCCAACTTCAAATCCTTTTGCTTACTACCTATTTGTAATCAAATTAAACAGAAATTTTTGCTTTATCTAAAATCACTCAATTACATCCAGATTACTCTGTCTTTCTCTATTCAAAGTTAGTTTTAAGACATCGGGACGAGAGTAATGTCCGACAGCATCAAAATTTTGGCGTTCTTCCAACACTTTATCAAAATCTAACTCTGCAATAATAAGCTCTTCCTTATTTTCAGTATTATAAGGAGAAACAATCCATTCTCCGTTTGGTGCAGCGATACAAGAACCGCCATTTGCCAAAACATCAGGACAATTTTTTAAGATAATGTCCAAATGAGGCGTATCGTTTGGAAAATCTTCTTTTCGCATCAATCCAGAAACAGAAACGACAAAAGAACGTCCTTCCTTAGCTATGAAACGAGTAATATCTTCCGTATTACGGGTAACGCCAGGCCAAACAGCAATATGCAAATTTTCCCCCAATCCATATAAAGCAGTACGAGCCAATGGCATCCAATTCTCCCAACAATTAAGTCCACCTACTGTAAATTCTTTCAGTTTATGAACTTGTAAACCGTTTCCATCACCTGCTGCCCAGCTCAAACGCTCCTCAAAAGTCGGTTGTAGCTTTCTATGAACCGATTTTATTTCTCCTTTTTTATCAATATAAACCAGCGAACAATAAATACTATGTCCTCCTCTGTCGCTTGGTCGTTCAATTATTCCCAAATAAATAGCTATTTTGTATGTTTTGGCTAGTTTGCAAATACTATCCAAATCACCTTTTTCTATCTGAACAGCATTTTTGATATAATGAGCATTAATTTCTTTCTGAACTTGAGAGTTAAACACAGAAGCCTCCGTAAGCGATAACCAAAATGGATAACCAGGTAAAAGAGATTCGCCAAAGACCACCAAATCACAGTTTTTTTGACCTGCCTCACTAATATATTTCTCTATTTTTTCTATTGTTTTTGTTTTATTGAGCCAAATAGGAGCGATTTGAGCCATTGCAAGTTTTAGTAAATTATCATTTTTCATTTTTGTGTATTTGTAGTAGAAATAAAAAAATAGAACTTTCGCAAATTATTTATTTAAAAAATCATTTTACGAAAGTTCTAAAAAGAATGAGATATCCGTTTTGAGTACTGCTAAGAATTTAGCTCTACTTCTTTATGTAATTTTTCTACAATTTCTTCCCAATCCAAATTCTCCCAATTTGTTTCAATATCCTCTTTCTTCATAATTTCATTCATAATCTGCTCTTGCTTTTTGCCAGTATCCAGTGCATAGGAATAAGGCAAATGACTAAAAGTAACCATTGTATATTGTGGAATCCAACGGCTAGGAAATTTTTCATATAATTTGGCTTCAATTTTTTTACGAAGCAAAAATTCTGGATCGGCTACTCTATCACGCATTTCTATAAAATTCTGAATTGCCAAATCAGCAATTGCATTTGCATTGGGAATTCGCTCTTCTTGAAAGGCTTCAAACATTTCTTTCCAATCAATTTTTCCATCAGAAGAATATTTTTCCATAAACTCATCAAAATAAAAACAATCCTCAAAACCCGAATTCATTCCCTGTCCATAAAAAGGAACAATCGCATGAGAAGCATCACCAATCAAACAAACATTGCCTTCGTACGCCCAAGGAGAACAGCGAATAGTTACTAAAGAAGAAGTAGGGTTTTGCTTAAAATCTTCCAATAAAGTAGGCATAACTGGAATGGTATCACTAAAATAAGTTTCGAAAAACTCCATTATCTCTTCGTCTGTATTTAATCTATCAAAGGCTTCCTTGTTTCCTTTATCAGCTTCAAAACGCAAAAATAGTGTACACGTAAAACTTCCATCTGTGTTTGGAAGTGCAATCAACATAAAACTATGACGAGGCCAAATATGCAAAGCATCAGGAGCTAATTTATGAGTTCCGTCTTCATTGGCTGGAATATGAAGTTCCTTATAGCCATGAGGAAGGTAATTTTGTCTATAATTAAAAAGAGGCGTTCTTTGCATATGTCCACGAACAGCCGAGAAAGCACCATCTGCACCAATAATAATATCAGATTTTACAACATTTCTCTGATTGTTTTTTTCTGTATCTTCGAAAGTTGCTTTTGTTTCTCTTACATCTACATCTTCACAACTTTGGTTGAAATTAAATTTTACATTGTGCTTCTTTTCAGCTACATCCATCAGAGCTTCATTCAAAATCGCTCTTGAAACCGAATAAATAGCTTGATTTTCTTTTCCGTAAGGTTGAAAGGTAAGCTCTCCATCAGTACCATGCATCATTCTACCACGCATAGGAAGTGCAATATCTTTGATTTTTTGTTCGATTCCTGCTTGTTTTAAGGCTCGCCAACCTCGTTCACTCAAAGCCAGATTAATAGAACGACCACCTACTGCACCAATTTTACGGTAATCTGGACGACGCTCAAAAACTTCTACTTGATGTCCTTTTTTTGCCAAAAAAATAGAAAGCAAAGAACCCACCAAACCAGCACCCACTAAAGTAACTTTTGAAGACATGTTTATATATGTTTTATGTATTGTAGAATAATTCACAATTTAAGGAAAGATAATTTAAGAAATTAGTCTTTCAATTTAGTTTTTACAATACTATGAAGCTACTTGTTTTGATTTTGAGAAACAATTTCGTTTTTAGAGAAGATATATAATTTAAAATATAGAAGTCATTCAAGTTTTTACAAAACTCGTTATGAACATAGTTTTACAAAAGTTTAAACAGCTTCATAATTTGAAAAATAAATTCCAAGAAAAATGAACTTATTCAATTCATCTTCATTTCAAAATAAATTACCCTTTATTCTACCAAAAAAAGAAGGCTATTCCTATTCTTTTGATAAAATCAAAAATCTATTTATTATTTCTATTCCAAACGGAAAGTTGATTTATTTGCCTACTTTCTTTGATGAAAAAATGAGTAAGGAAATAATGGATTATTTACTAGAAACTAAAGATAATCAAAATTACAAAACTATAAACTGGAGAGAATTTGAAAAAGAAAAATTAAAACAAATAAACTTCACTACTATAAACTGGACACACGACCAAATCAAAATTTTTGGAAAGCAGCTCTTTGTTCCCCGTTTTTCGGCTTGGTATGGAGATGAAGATGCAGCATATTCTTATTCTGGTCTAAAACTAAAACCAACTTCTTGGAATGAAAAATTACTTTTTATTAAAGAAAAAATTGAAAATGTAATCGATAATTTAGAACCAACAGAAATAAACTCAACTACAAAATTCAACAGTGTTTTATTGAATTGGTACAGAGACGGACAAGATTCAATGGGTTGGCATAGCGATAATGAAAAGGAATTAGGTCAAAATCCTCTAATTACTTCGCTTAACTTTGGTGCTACTCGGCGTTTTTTGTTACGCCAAACCGAAATAATTAATAGTAAGAGAGAAAAAATAGAATTTTCTTTGACAAATGGTTCGCTTCTTATTATGGCAGGACAGATTCAACATTTTTGGCAACATGCTGTCCCAAAAGAATCTAAAATCAATGAAGATAGAATTAACTTAACTTTTAGAAATATCAAATTGTAGGAAAAAGTCTGCCTTTTTCTACCCTGTAAAGTAAACTACTAGACATTTTGTTCTTTGACCTAACCCCTCCGAAGGAGGGGAGAAAAGACATTCAAAGTCCCTCCTTCGGAGGGATTTAGGGAGGTCTGCATTTTTGTCTAGTAGTATGCCAGTAAAGTATAAAGTTTTTCTTTATCTTCGTTTCTTCAAAAACACACACAATCAAAAATGAATACTGTAGAAAATAATATACTGACCCAAAAAGTCCTTTTAATGATTTTGGACGGTTGGGGAATTGCTCAAGATAAATCTGTTTCAGCTATTGATGTAGCCAAAACACCTTTTGTAGATAGTTTATATAGTAATTATCCAAACTCAAAACTTCGAACCGATGGAAAATTTGTAGGTTTGCCAGAAGGACAAATGGGTAATTCGGAAGTAGGACATATGAATATTGGTGCAGGGCGAATAGTGTATCAAAATCTGGCTCGTATAAATTATGCCATTGAAAATAATGAATTAGGTAAAAACGAAATTCTCCAAAATGCTTTCAAGTATGCAAAAGAGAAAGGAGTAAAACTTCATTTTATGGGTCTTATTTCGGAGGGTGGCGTTCATTCTCACTCCTCACATTTGAAGGCACTGACTACACTAGCAACAGAAGCAGGTTTGAAGAATATTTTTATTCATGGTTTTACAGATGGAAGAGATACAGACCCACATTCAGGAGAAGATTTCATAATTGATTTGGAAAAACATTTGAAGACTACTAATGCAAAAATTGCTTCTTTAGTTGGTCGTTATTATGCAATGGATAGGGATAATCGTTGGGAAAGAATACAACTTTCGTATGATGCAATGGTAAAAGGAGAAGGAAAAAAAGTGAAAGATGCCGTTTCTGCTTTGAAAGAAGCGTATCAAGAAGGAATTACAGATGAGTTTTTGAGACCATTAATTATTACAGATGATAATAATGAACCTTTAGCCAAAATTGAGAAAAATGATGTCGTAATTGCTTTCAACTTTCGTACAGATAGATGTAGAGAAATTACGCAAGCCTTGACGCAAAAAGATTTTGAGCAGCAAGGAATGAAAAAACTAGATTTGTATTATGTTACGATGACTAATTATAACAAGAAATTTGAAAATATAAAAGTAATTTTTGATGATATAAATCTTGATAATACGTTAGGAGAAATTTTGGAAAAAAACAAAAAAACGCAACTTCGTGCAGCCGAAACAGAAAAATATCCACATGTTACTTTCTTTTTTTCTGGGGGAAGAGAAAAGCCTTTTGAAGGCGAAAATAGAATTATGTGTGCTTCTCCAAAAGTAGCTACCTATGATTTGAAACCAGAAATGAGTGCTTTTGAGCTGAAAGATAAAGTTATAAGTGATTTGAATGAAAATAGACCCGATTTTGTCTGCCTTAATTTTGCTAATCCTGATATGGTCGGACATACAGGCGTTTTTGAGGCTGCCGTAAAAGCGTGTGAAGTAGTAGATTTTTGTGCAGAAGAGATTTCCAAAACTGCTCTAAAAAATGGGTATCAAATTATAATTATTGCAGACCATGGAAATGCTGATAAAATGAAAAATGAAGACGGAACGCCAAATACAGCACATACAACAAATGAAGTTCCGATGTTTCTGCTTTCAAAGAATAGCATAAAAAATAATTTTTCGCCTTAAAAAATGGAAAATTAGGAGATATTGCACCTACTATTTTGAGTTTGATGAATGTAGAAATTCCTAAGGAAATGAATGGGAAAATACTTATATGAAAATAAAATTATTCAAGAGCAATTTTATTCAGAATATATTTTTCCACTAACCACTAACCACTAACCACTAATCCTTCCATTCCACTTCATAACCACAAGCATCTTCTATATAAACAGTTGTGAATTCAGCATCGTTTGGTTTTTTGATAGTAATTTTATCGTCTTTTTTGCTGTTTGTTTTTTCAGAATCTTGTTCTAGCACAATTCTAGTGTCTTTTTTATGAAAAATGACATAACGTTTTCCTGCTGGTAGCTCAAATTTGAAGTTTGAAGTTTGTTCTACTACTTTTTTGATGGATGATTTTACCTCTTTCTCCTTCCAGAATTTTAATGGCAGTTGAGGCTTTTGGTATTCCATAACCTATAAAATTATTTCCAAAAGGATAAAGACTAGCTGATTTTTCTATGGTTTCAAAAATTTCTTTATTTGTTGCTTCTGGTTTCTTTTGCCACAAACACGCTGCAAAACCTGTAATATTTGGTGCAGAAAAAGAAGTTCCTGTAAGGGAATAACAAGCTACGTTGGGTTTCAAAAACTCCACAAAATCAGCTCCAATACTACTATAACCCATCTTTAGACCTGCATTATTTGTTGCACCAATAGAAAGAGCAAAGGGACTATCTCCAGGTGTAGAAACAATTTTCCAATCATCCCAACCTTCATTTCCTGCCGAAACAACAATTAAAATTCCTTTTTCATTAAAAGCCATATCAACAGCTTTACTGACAACACTCGTTTTGCCGTCCATTTGTTCGATGGTATAATTATCTTTATCCTCATCAAAGCCGACAGAATAACCAAGTGAAGTATTGATGAGTTTTACACCTGCACTATCCATCCATTCCATTGCAGAAACCCAAAAATCTTCCTCCGAACGAGTTTCGGTTACACCATGATCAGTTCTGGCTAAATAAAATAATGCTTCCGAAGCTGCACCAACTTGATTTGAATTATCTTTATCAGAATCATAACCTCCTATCATTTCCAAAACTGTTCTGCCATGCGAATCATCATTAGTTTCTTTTTCTCTAAAAAGATCTTTTTGTTTTGGATTTACAAAATCACGCATTCCCAAAACACGACTTGTATCCAAATGCTCTAAATAATTGCTTTTATCACTTCCATAAAAACCTGCATCAATTACACCAATTACAACTCCTTTTCCTGTCAGATTTTCTTTTTGAAAAACAGGAAGTTCTAACTGTTCCATTGCCTTTCCCATTTCTTTTTTTGTTTTATTTGGATAAGATAGAGGTTGCCATTTGGTAGTCAAGGCTTGCAAATGAGTTACAAAAGGTAAATTCTGAATTGCTCTTGCTTCGTCTGCATTTAAGTAAATAGAAATTGCATTAAGCCATTTTGATTTAATAATTGATTTATTAGTTGCTATATTTTCTACTTTTTTTACCAACTTTGCAGAAACAGAAATATCACTATATTGTAGTAAAGGAAGTTTTTGTGAAATTCTATTTTCAATGGTTCTATTAGAAATTGCAGTTTTGTAATCGTAATTTATTGTATCCTTCTCAGAAAAGAAAACCCAGTATTTTGTCTTATTATTAATATCATAAGAAAAGTTTTGAGCAATAAGAGAAGAACTGGCAGTAATCTGAATAAAAATCAAAACTAATGCAGCCAAAAATGGGTAGTTACGTATATTCATAAGTGTATTTTTAAAAAAAATATAGATTAGATTGCAAAAAAAAACGTATAATTTGTCAGAAAATTATTCTAAATTGATATATTTAGATATTTAATTAATCGTTTTAACTAAAAATTGATCACTACTTTATTACTTCATAATTTGTTCCAAAATGCGTTTTAGGTCAGTTAATTCTCATCATATTAAAGAGCAAAATCATCAGCATTTTTTGTTGGAAGAAAGAAATGACCCTGTTACGGGAGATAGTTTCTTGGAAGGCGATGAGGTAGTTTTTTGTAGTGTTTGTAAATCTGCTTTTTTGAAAGACTCTTGGGTTTATATGGGAAATACGCATTGCAATCAAAAAGCAACATTACCTATTTTTCCAACAACTAAAAAATTAAAGCTTCAAAAACCAATTGAATTACCTTTTATTTCTGTCAATCATGATGATAGAAGTTCGGCATTTTTTGTGGATATATCTGCTTTGATAGTCTTTTTTGTTATTTTATCTACTTTTTTTACACTGCTAGATATTAAGGCAAATAAATATTTCTATGCTGTTTTGTCTTTTGTACTTTTTACTTTTAGAGATAGTATTTTGATAAATAAAAGTATTGGAAAAAAAACTCAAAAAATGTATTTTATTGATACAAAAACAAATCTTCCTGCTACAATTTGGCAAACTTTAGGCAGAAATCTTCTTTATTGGGTAATGAATAGTTTTTTTGCCTTAATTATCACAATTGCCAAGGCTCTAAGAAACGAATTCGAAAATGCTCATATATTCGCTTTATCTATTGCAGTAATAGTCATTATTATCAATTTCTATTACATAAAACAGAATTTAGAGAAAAATTATTCTTGGTTTGATGAACTATTAGGAATTCAATTGGTAAAAAGAAAAATTCAGTAACCAGTTATCAGTAATCAGTTATCAGTAACCAGTTATCAGTTATCAGTAAGCAGTAAGCAGTAACCAGTAATCAGTTATCAGTAACCAGTAGTCAATTTCTGAATATTGAAAATAAGTAAAACAATGTATTCGAAAGAAGAATTCCTCACTAATCACTAATCACTAATCACTAATCACTAAGTCACTAATCACTAATCACTAATCACTAATCACTAATCACTAATCACTAATCACTAATCACTAATCACTAATCCTAATCCTAGAATTTAAAACGTAGAAACCCAAGAGCAAAAGAAATATTATTTCCTCCTCCTTCTATATCTCCAATGAAAGAAGAAATATCTTGTGTACTTACACCTGCTTCATAATGTCCTCTTCTCGAATTGTAAATCAAACCAAGAGGAATATTTATATTAAAATCTTGATTTCCGCCTGTACTAATTCCAGAGGTAATAGTGAGAAGTTTGTTTAGGCGAAGGTCGCCACCAATGGCATATAAATTATTTGCCAAACTACCTGGTGCATCTGGATTGAGAGGTATTACCATATCAAAACCTAAATGTGCCGTTTTGAAAAACTCATAACTTGCTCCTACACGTACCATAGCAGGTTGTTCGTCTTCAAATTGTGCACTACCTTCCCAATCAAGAGCCGAACCATCACCACCTAATTGAAATGTTTCAGGAGAAAAAGCAATAAAATTGTAATTATCAAAACCTGTTCCTTGTGTTTGTGCAAGTATTCCATCTGTCAAATTATAGACATTTCCCGTCCAAGTCATTTTTCCATAATTGACAAGAGAAGCACCCAAATATAGATTACGCTTTATAACTACATTTATTCCAACATCAAGTCCATAACCATTTCCAATAGGTTTTGGGGTAGCAAAACGACCGAAGCCGCTTTTTGGCTGATAACCTACACTGGTAGGACTTGGAATATCAAAACCTGTTACTGGAAAAGAAGGCGAAAGTGCAATCGTCTCGCCAATGAACTCATTGTTTTGAGCTTCTAAATCTATGAGTGAAATGCCACTAATATAACGTCCACCAATTCCAGCAAAGACTTGTACGTTATAACTATCAAATATTTTTGCTCCATAAGCAAAGTTGTATTCTCTTGTCCAAAGCATTTGAATAATAGAATTATTCATTACTTCTCCATAGGTAAGCGATTCATCTTCTGGACGAAATCCAAAGACTACTTGGTCTCTTACCTCTTGTGACAAATCTGGACTATTAGCAATGGTCTGTCCATTCGAAAGCAAAAGAGAACTAAAATAAGAAGCATTTTGCCCCAAAAATAAAATCTCACTAATTGTTGAGTTTGTATTACTATAAAAATCCAACCTATCACGAATACTGAAAGCAAAGCCACCTAACTTTTCAGAACTGACATGAAAACCAAACAGGGTAGCATTAATTGTAGTAGAAAGAGGTGTATTTGTCAAAGCTGCTGCTGCTTGCTGTTTTTGAGAGTTATTGAGTTGGTAATTCTCACCACTATTAAATGTAGCAGGGAAATAACTTTTTAGTATCTGACCAAAAGTAACATCTCCTGCAAAGAAACCAATATTTCCTTCCAAAAAACCAAACGTTATCTTTGGGTCTCTAAAACTTTTGCGGATAGCTAAATTAGCAGGATTTACACCAAGAGCTTGATAATCAGTTGCAAAAGTAGTTGCCATTCCTCCTCTTCCTGTGGCTGCATAAGAAGTTAATTCTTGTCCCAAAACATAATCAGACAGACAAAATAGAAATATAATGGGTAAAATTAGGCTAAAAAATACTTTCTTTATAGAAGATAGTCTAATGGAAAAATGTAGTATGTAGTTGAGTTTCATTGATTGATTAATTAATTTTTTAATCTTTAAACTGATAATTTTTCACTAGATTTTATATTAAAATTGACAGACAAAAATAGAGATAAAAGAGCTTACGAACAAAGAACAGTATTTTATTTAACAATAGTGTGAAAAATTACTTAGATTCCGTCAAACAAACAAGTTTATTAGAATTTTAATTATTTAATTTTAATTTTAATATAATTTTACACTTATTAAATGTGCTTATTCTTATTTTAAAGAAAATTATGACAACTATTTACCACAGTATTGGACTTATGTCTGGAACTTCATTGGACGGGCTTGATATTGCACTTTGCCAATTTGAGAATCATACAAAAAATGGTTCTTCATCATGGAATTATAAAATTATCAAAGCCGAATTTGTAGAATACGACAAAGCTTGGAAACAAAAATTAAAAGAAGCACCTCTTTTATCAGCTCTTAAACTCAAAAAACTAGAAACAGAATGGACAAATTTTTTAGTAAAAAGCGTAAATAAATTTGTTTTGCAAAGTAAAGAATTTGATTTTTCTCTTTTAGATTGTATTTCTTCACACGGACACACCGTTTTTCATCAACCTGCTTTAGAAAAAGGAAATAATAATGAAAATGAATTAGCTTTTACTCTTCAAATTGGAAATGGTGCCATGTTGGCAGCAAAGACTGGTTTTAAAGTGATTTGTGATTTTCGGCAGACTGATATTGCTCTAGGCGGACAGGGTGCACCGCTTGTTCCGATAGGCGACGAGCTTCTTTTTTCTGAGTACGAGTATTGCTTAAATTTGGGAGGAATTGCAAATATTTCTTTCTCTAAGAATAAGGGTAATATCAATTCTCGTTTTGCTTTTGATATTTGTGCGTGTAATATAGTTTTGAATTATCTATCTAATCTACTGAATTTTGAATATGATGATGAAGGAAAATTAGCAAAAGAAGGGAAAATCAAGCAGAAGGTACTTCAAAAGTTAGATGAATTAGACTTTTACAAACAAGATTATCCTAAATCTCTAGGTAGAGAATGGGTAGAGGAATTTGTTTTACCTTTACTAAAAATAGAGGAATTACAAGAAAAAAATCAATATAATCTAATTATTAAAGATTTATTACATACTTCTACCTATCACTCAGCGTTTCAGATTGCAGAAAGTATAAAAAAAATTGAATTGACACTAAAAGAAACAAGTGTAAAAAGGAAGTTATTGGTTACGGGAGGAGGAGCTTATAACAATTTATTAATCAGTTACTTAAAAAAGTTGTTGCCAACCCTAGAAGTAGAAAAAGGAAATAAAACACTTATTTCTTATAAAGAATCTCTAATCTTCGCTTTTTTGGGAGTTTTGAGGCTTAAAGGAGAAACAAATACGCTTTCTTCAGTTACAGGAGCAACAAAAAATAGTTGTAGTGGAAGTATTTATTTAGCCGAATTAGAATCTTCTACACTTTCAGAATTTTGAGTCATAGATTGTGAAACAGTATAAATAATGTGTTTTTCCTGTTGCATGCTTTGCGTAACTACAATTTCATTACTACTGCTTTCAGTTTCTTTTTTCTCTTTTACCTTAGTTATTAATGCAAATACAAACAAGGGTAAGATTACTAAAGCTGATAACTGAAGAGTTGTAAGCCTAAATTTCCTTTTGAGCTTAGATTGAGAGTAATTAAAATAATTCATTATAATTGTTAGTTGTGTGTCGGTTTCTTTGAATTGTATTAAATTTTTTATCTAAAGCAGCAATTGTTAAAACTTATCTGTAAAAGTAAGTTATTGCACAAATCTAACATTTTCTTTAATAAAAAAAAATTACATTGTAGTTTTTAATCAATTTTTTAGCAAATATCTTAAATTTTCTAAAATAAGTTAATTCTACTTCTCTTGAAGCACAATTTGTAAGTCTGAAAGTAGTTTTGTTACTTACTGTTTTTATAGTATTCAAAAATACAAACACAATTTATTTTCTTATGAATTTACTTACCAAACCGTCGAAATGGATTTTGGCAGTCTTTATTCTGCTGCTCACTTTTCCAGTATTGGCTCAAACTGACACATTAAATAGTCAGAAAAAAGATAACAATCCTCTTTGGATGCGTTATTCTTCTATTTCTCCAAATGGACAAAATATAGCTTTTTGCTATAAAGGCGATATTTATAAAGTTGATGCAACTGGTGGACGTGCTTCTTTGCTTACTTTACATGAAGCGTATGATGTAAATCCTATTTGGTCGCCAAATGGCAAAATGATTGCTTTTGCTTCTGACCGTTTCGGAAACAAAGATATTTTTGTCATGAATGCAGAGGGAGGAGAGCCAAAACGTCTTACGATGCACTCTGCCGATGATACGCCAGTTGCTTTTTCGCCTGATGGAAAATTTGTGTATTTCAATTCGTACCGAATACCTACCAAAATTGATGCAGCTTTTCCCTTTAGTGGCTTTGAGCAGTTGTACAAAATTTCTGTCGATGCGGCTACTGGAAATAACCGTCCAGAACTAGTAATAAACGAAGTTACTCAAAAAGGAAATCTAAATGCAGCAGGTAACAAACTCGTTTATGAAGACCGAAAAGGATATGAAAATGAATGGAGAAAACACCACATTTCAAGCGTTACAAGAGATGTTTGGGTCTATGATATGGTTACCAAAACGCATACTCAACTCACAAAAAACCTAGAAGAAGACCGTAATCCTGTTTGGGTTGGCGATGATGTTTATTTTTTGAGTGAAAAAGGAGGCGTACAAAATGATAAAACTTCGATGAATATTTTCAGGCTAAATCCTTCTTCTCCAAACACACAAACGCAGGTTACAAAATTAGAAAATCATCCTGTTCGTTTTCTTTCTTCTTCAACTGATAAGACAGTTTGTTTCGGATATAATGGCGAAATCTATACCATGAAAGATGGACAAGAACCTAAAAAAGTAGCTATTCAAATCAATCAAGATAATCGTTATAACGCCATTGAATTCAAAAATATCAAAGGTGGAATTACAGATATGGCAGTTGCAAGCAATGGAAAAGAGATTGCTTTTATTGTTCGTGGGGAAGTTTTCGTAACGGCAGTAGAAAATGGTTATACCAAACAAATCACCAATACGCCAGAGCAAGAGCGAAATGTAGATTTTTCTCCAGATGGAAAATCTTTGATTTATTCAGCAGAAAGAAATGGAAGTTGGAATATTTATCAAGCTAAACTAAGTAGAGAAGACGAAAAATATTTTTATGCAAGTACAGTTTTGAATGAAACTGGGCTTACCAATGATAAAAATGAATCTTTCCAGCCTTTATTTTCTCCAGATGGAAAAGAGGTTGCTTATATAGAAAACCGCAAAGCATTGAAAGTCATTAATTTAGCTACAAAAGAAGTACGTACTATTACTGACAAACTTTCTTATTCATACTCCGATGGCGACCAATATTACAATTGGAGTCCAGATTCGAAATGGTTTTTGATTAATTACGAACCGAACAAAGTTTGGATTTCACAAGTAGGTTTGGTTTCTGCGACAGGAAAAGAAGCTATCAAAAATCTTACAAAAAGTGGATATAATGATGTTATGCCACGTTTTGCAATGAAAGGAAAGGCTTTTTATTGGATGTCTGACAAAGAGGGTTTACGTTCTCATGGAAGTTGGGGTTCTGAATTCGATGCTTATATTCAATTTTTTGAAGAAAGTGAATGGAAAAAATTCACGATGTCAAAAGAAGAATATACGCTTTGGAAAGAATTAAACGATAAAAAGGATAAAGACGAAGAAAAAGAAGACGATAAGAAAGGTAAAAAAGATGATAAAGACGAAGACAAAGAAGACGAAAAAGTTGAGTCTCTAACTTTTGATTGGACAGGCTTCGAAGACCGAAAAGAACGTTTGACTAGCCACGCTTCGCAAATGAGTGATGCGGCTTTAAGTCCAGACGGAGATAAACTCTATTACCTAACTTCTTTTGAAAAAGGTGCAGACCTTTGGGTAGAAGATTTGAGAGAAAAAGAAACAAAACTCGTCTTGAAACTCGGTGTAAGAGGTGGAACTTTAGATGATGGATAAAGAAGGCAAAAATCTTTATTTGTTAGCCGATGGAAGTATAAAAGTAATTGATTTGGCTACCAATACACCAAAATCTGTTTCTATTGATGCCAAAATGCAACTCAATGCAGCAGCAGAACGTGAATATATGTTTGAACATATGTGGCGACAAGTGCGTGAGAAATTCTATGTAAAAGATATTCATGGCGTAGATTGGGATTTTTACAAGAAAGAATATGCTCGTTTCTTACCTCATATCAACAATAATTATGATTTTGCAGAAATGGGTAGCGAACTTTTAGGAGAACTCAATGCTTCACATACAGGAACTCGTTATCGTCATTCTGACCCAATGGCAGACCGTACTGCTGTTTTGGGAGCTTTTTATGATGAAACCTATAAAGGAAACGGTTTGAAAATAAGCGAAATTTTGAATAAAAGTCCATTGCAAAAAGCAAATAAAGCGATTGCAGCAGGCGATATTATTCAAAAAATTGATGGTGTAGAAATTACTCCCACTATGAATTATCATACTTTATTAAACCGAAAGGCAGATGAAAGAACACTTCTTACTATTCTTGATGCAAAAACAAATGCTACAAAAGAAGTCATTGTTTTGCCAATAAACACATGGGAAGAACGTCAGCTTTTATATGAGCGTTGGGTAACTAATCGCAGAATAGAAACCGAAAAGTTATCTGATGGAAAAGTTGGATATGTACATGTAAGAGGAATGAATAGCGATAGTTTTAGAGAATTATTCTCTGAAGCTTAGGAAGACATTCAGACAAAAAAGCGTTGGTTGTAGATACTCGTTTTAATGGTGGTGGTTGGCTAACTGATGATTTGACTAGCTTTTTGAGTGGAAAACAGTATTTTGAATTTGTTCCACGAGGAGAAAAAATAGGCACAGCACCGATGTTTAAATGGAACAAACCTTCTACCGTTTTGATGAGTGAAGGCAATTATTCAGATGCAAATATTTTTCCTTATGTCTATCAACATTTGAAGGTTGGTAAATTAATTGGAATGCCAGTTGCAGGAACAGGAACGGCTGTTTGGTGGGAAACTCTGATTGACCCAACAATTGTTTTTGGTATTCCACAACTTGGAATTATTCGTACTGACGGAAAATATATGGAAAATACAGAGCTTATTCCAGATATTGAAATCAAAAATAATCCTATGCCACAAAGAGAAGGAAAAGACGAACAGCTTGAAGGAGCTGTAAAAGAAATGTTAGAAGTAACTAAATAGTGATAAATGATGAATTGTAAATTGTAAATTAAATTGCAGTTTCTTTTTAACTGAAAATTCCCTTGAAGGCTTTTTGCTTTTGAGGGAATTTTTGGTTTTACCATTTCTCAACTTTAAGGTCTTCTATTTCTTCAAAATGCTTATCTCTAGTTACCAAAATTAAATCATGTTCTTTTGCTAAAGCAGCTATCCAAATATCATTTTCTGGAATCGGCTTTCCTTTCTTCTTTAATCCAGTCTTGATTTTTCCATACAACATACTTGTTGTATCTGAAGATTTTAAGATGGGAATTACTTGTCGTAATTTTGATAATTCCAGTAAATTCTCTTCAATTTTGAAAGAGTTAAATGCTCCATAATATAGTTCTCCTATCGTAATAAAAGAAGTGTAACAAATATTATTTTGTTCGCTTAACTTTTCAATTATAGCTTTTTCGTGCTTAAAAAGGGCTATTAAAATATTTGTATCTAACAAAAATTTACCATTCATTTTCGTCTATTTTATTTCCCTCTTCAATAACTCTTTCCATTTGTTCTACTTCTTTTAACTCAATCGCACCTGCAAATTGAAGTAAATCATTTGTTTTTGCAGGAACATAAAGCATATTTTCCAAAAAACGCAATAAATCTGCTTTTTGGTAATGAGAGAGTTCATAAATTAAATTACGGATTTGATTTTCTATTGCTATCATAATAATATTATTTTGAATTGAACAATTTTATATACTAAACGTAAAACACAAGTTTTTAGTTTTTGCCATAAAATCCATAACGCAAAAATCACTTAAAAAGATTAGAATTATAATTTTTGTTCAGACTGAAAAGATTTGGAAGTAATAAAGTAGCTTTTGTTTGTTTTTGTAATGAAATTCCCTTAAAGGCTTTTTGCTTTTGAGGGAATTTTTTTATCTTGTAGGACTATCTTCTACTTTAAATATAAATTACACAAAATATGTCAGAAAAAGAAAAAGAGCGAAAAGCATTTAACACATGTACCCCACCTGTTCTTAGTGTCCCACTAAGAACCTATCAATGTATTTAAGCGTCACGCTTTGTATTTTTTGTTCTAAAGTGATGATGACTCTCTAACTTACGAATTTGTAAGTGTGGGTTTAAAGGGAGAAATCAAAAAAGTAATAAAGTATTCTTTCACAGGAACTGAAAATGTATATAATCTTGGATTTGGAGATTTGAATGAAGAAACAAACGAAATTGATGATTTATCCTTTACTAATAATGGAGATAGTGAAAAAGTTCTATCAACAGTAGTTTCTACACTTTTTGCTTTTACTAAGCAATATCCTAAAGCCTTAATACTAGCAACAGGAAGTACACCTTCAAGAACAAGATTGTACAGAATGGGTATCTCAAAAAATTTAAAAGAGATAAAATTATACTTTGCTGTTTATGGCTTGAATAAGTTAGCAGAATGGGAGTCTTTTATGATAGGTAAAGACTACGAAGCATTTTTTATAACGAAAAAAGAAAATATTTAAAATTATGAGAATTATGAAGAAGAAAAATTTAAACGATGTAAAAACTCCAGAAATCGTTTTTGACAAGCGACTGGATAAGTATAATGATAAAAATTTGTTTCCTGAAAAATTAGCAAGGGCAAATGAAATAATTGCTAAATATGGACTTCCTGATATTAAACAAACAACAAAGTAAGTTTCTTTTGCTTGTTATACTGAAAATTCCCTTAAAGGCTTTTTGCTTTTGAGGGAATTGTGGTTTTACCATTTCTCAACTTTAAGGTCTTCTATTTCTTCAAAATGCTTATCTCTAGTTACCAAAATTAAATCGTGTTCTTTTGCTAGAGCAGCTATCCAAATATCATTTTCTGGAATCGGTTTTCCTTTTTTCTTTAATCCAGTCTTAATTTTTCCGTACAACATACTTGTTGTATCAGAAGACTTCAAAATAGGAATTACTTGCCGTAATTTTGATAATTGCAGTAAATTCTCTTCAATTTTAAAAGAGTTAAATGCGCCATAATATAGTTCTCCTATCGTAATAAAAGAAGTATAGCAAATATTATTTTGTTCGCTTAACTTTTCAATTATAACTTTTTCGTGTTTAAAAAGGGCTATTAAGATATTTGTATCTAACAAAAATTTACCACTCATTTTCGTCTATTTTATTTCCTTCATTAATAACTCTTTCCATTTGTTCGGCATCTTCTAGGTCAATCGCACCTGCAAATTGAAGTAAATCATTTGTTTTTGCAGGAACATAAAGCATACTTTCCAAAAAACGCAATAAATCTGCTTTTTGGTAATAAGAGAGTTCATAAATTAAATTACGGATTTGATTTTCTATTGCTATCAGAGTCGTATTTTTTAGAGTAAAAAACTTTTTTACTAAACGTGAAATATGCGTTTTTGGTTTTTATGCTATACTACATAACGCAAAAATGACTTAAAAAGATTAGAATTACAATTTTTGTTTAGACTGAAAAGACGCAGAAGTAATAAAGTAAATTTCTTTTGTTTGTTTTTGTAATGAAATTCTCTTGAAATTTTTTTCTTTTTGAGGGAATTTTTTTATCTTGTAGGACTATCTTCTATTTTAAATATAAATTACACAAAATATGTCAGAAAAAGAAAAAGAGCGAAAAGCCTTTAACACGTGTGCTGACGCTCTATCTGAGCTAAATCCTAAAAATGTAATGAAAGTATTCCGACTTTTATCAGTACATTTTGACGTTGTTCCATCGATACAAGAAGAGCCAGCTATTTACTCACACATTGAAGACAACAGTACAAGTCCAGAGATTTCTGATGAAAAAGAACCGATACTAATACCAGAAGACAATAAGATTACTGCGAAAGGTAAGAAAAAGAGCAGTAAAAAAAAGATTTTAAAACAACCAAATTATTTAGCAGATTACAACTTTAGACCAACAAGTGAAATTTCATTAAAAGAATTTTATGAAAATTATAATGCAAAAAGCAATATGGAGAAAAACCTTCTATTTACTTATTATTTGAGTAAAAAAAGAGGACAAAAAAATATTGATTGCGATTATATATTTAGTTGTTATAGACATTTAGGCATAAAAATCCCCTCTTTTCCACAGACATTATATGATACAGGATACCACAAGGGTTGGATTAATACATCATCTATTGATGATATTCAAGTTACGACAGCAGGAATTAATTATTTTGAACACGATATGGAAACTAATGGATAACAAGTTAGAAATATTTGCAAAAACAGTAAAAAACTTTGATTCATTATCAAAATCTCAAATTATAGACTACTTAGGCTACTTTTTAATAAAAATAGAAGGTAAGGAATATTTTAGTTCAAATGATATAGTTAAATACACTGTTTAAAAAGTTATTTTGTATCTTTGTAATACACTTCAACTTCTACAAATATATGAAAAAACAACATATCACTTTGAGCAATACAGATCAATTAATTTTGGAAAGTTCTTTGACAAAAGGTTCAATGAAAGTTCGTAAACAAACAAGAATTAAAGGTTTACTTTATCTGAACGAAGGTAAAAGTTATAAAGAAGTTAGTAGTCTCTTAGGCGTAAGTTATGTAACTGTATCAGCTTGGGCAGGTTCTTATCAATCCGATGGACTTTCTTTTTTAGATGAACGCCCAAGAAGTGGTCGTCCTATTAAATTTGATGGTGAAGCAAGAGCAAAAATAACAGCTTTAGCCTGTAGTGATGCTCCTGAGGGTTATTCTCAATGGTCTTTACGTTTATTAGCAGACCGTGTGGTGGAACTGGAATTAGTTGAAGATATTTCCTATTCTATGGTTGGATTAATACTCAAAAAAACGAATTACAACCTCATAGAAAAAGACAATGGTGTATAAGAAGTTTGACAGCAGAGTTTTTATGTCGGATGGAAATCATTCTTAGATTATATCTTTTGCCTTATAACCCACTTCGTCCAGTAGTCTGTTTTGACGAGCGTCCGTGTTTTTTAATAGGCGACACGGTTGAAGGTATTGAGATGAAAAAAGGTAGTCCTGCTAAAGAGAACTATGCGTATAGCAAACACGGTTCTTGTAGCATTTTAGCTGCTATTGAACCAAAAACTGGGCAGAGATTGGCTCATGTACGCAGATATAGAAGAAAAAAAGAGTTTGCTGTTTTTATGAAAAACTTGGCTGCTACTTATCCAAATGCAGAAAAAATTTGTGTGGTTTTAGATAATCTCAATACACATACACCGAATTCATTTTATGAAGTATTTGATGCACAAACAGCTCAAAGTTTGACAGAGCAGTTTGAATTTATTTATACACCAAAATCTGCTAGTTGGTTAAATATGATAGAGATAGAGTTTTCTGCTTTATCAAGACAATGTCTAAAAAGAAGGATTTCATCTATAAATCAACTTACAGAACAAGTAATGAGTTATTTTGAACAACGAATGGAAAACAAAATTCTAATAAATTGGCAATTCTCTTGTGAAATAGCTAGAAACAAGTTAAATACACATTATGAAAAAGTCAATTCTGAAAATAAAAAATATAAGATAACTTTTTAAACAGGGTATTAAATGTTTTAAAAATTTGAATATTCCTGTATATTCCAATGTAAGTATGTACTTGAGCAATCAATCTAAAGGTAAGAATCAAAAATTTATTAAGAGTAATAACTATTATTATTTGACAAGAAATGAAATAGAAAGATTATCAAAAAATATAGAAGTGGATTCTGCTGTTCAAGAAGTGTATATTAATTTAAGTAACTTAGTGAATGAATTAGACTCTGAAAACGAGAATAGATTTTTAAAAGAAGCAATACTGACTTTTGAAGTAGGTGCTTACAGAGCATCCATAATAATGGTTTGGTTATTAACTATTGACCATATGTATGAGTATGTTTTAGCTAATAAACTACAAGAGTTTATTCAAGCTTTGCGATCTGCAAGTAATAATACCAATATTCGTAGTAAAGATGACTTCGGTAATATAAAGGAAAGTCTTTTTATTCAAGTTTGTAAAGGTGGTAATATTATTACTAATGATGTAAGAAAAATACTAGATGAGAGACTAGGTACTCGTAATTCTTTTGCTCATCCATCAACTGTTGAACTACCTAAAAGTAAAGCACTATCTTTTATAGAAGACTTGGTTACTAATGTAATTTTAAAGTATCCAATTAATCATGAATAATATTTTATTACTTACAATAGAAATAGTATGATTATTGTGAAGCATTATTTTTTATTTAAAATCTATTCAACTTAACTAACAGCAACATGGACTTAAAAAAAATATTATCAGAGAAAGAAGAAAAAATTCGACAGTTAGAGGAAAGAATTGAAGAACTAGAAGACGAGAATGAGAAATTAGAAAAAGAAGTAACAGCTAACTATGTGTATTTCACTCTAATGTCAGATGGTTTGTCAGAAGAGTTAGAAACTTTTTATTCATCAGCAGAAGAAGAAGAAAAAAATGATTTTGCGGATAAATATCCTGATGTTGCTAAGCTATTTTCTTAATCCCCTTAGGCTCTCGCTCGTTTCCAAACGAGTGAGTAGCTATTTGGAAGCCTCTGGCTGGCGTTCTAAAGTGATGAGGTAAGTAGTTTTTTTTATAAATCAGCAAGTTTATTTCCTTTCCATCAAAATAGCCTTAGCATTCCAAAGAGTAATTCTAAGGCTATTTTTTGTTTTTAAATACAAGGACTTTCGAAAGTGATTTAAAAAAATAAATGCAGTCAGAAGTGTTAAAAAGGCACTTTTAGCGTATTTTTTTGTATAAAAATGCAGAAAGTAAATTCCACAGACTAAGTAAAAAAACGTATATTTTGGAATAAATAAATTTAAAATACATTTTTATTTATTAAAGAGTAATTTAATAACATAATAAAACCATCTTACCCATGTGGGTAATATGGTTGATTTCTTCATTTATTTGTCAGTAAATCAAATATTTTAAATAAAAACTAAATTTTATAAATTAAGTAAAAAGTAGTATATTGAATCAATAAATTCATACAAAACCTATTCATAATACTACAATGAAAAATGAAACTATTTTTGAAAGTATAAAACACGTAACTGATAATGGTGTAGATTATTGGAGTGCTAGAGAGCTTTTAGAAGCACTAGACTATGCAAAATGGCAAAAATTTTTAAATGTTATAGAAAAAGCAAAACAAGCCTGTCATAATTCTGGACAAGAAATTGAAAATCATTTTCTTGATGCAGATAAAATAATCAGCATTGGTTCAAGTACGAAACGACCTATTAGTGATTTGCATCTTACTCGTTATGCCTGTTATTTGGTAGTTCAGAATGCCGATCCTTCAAAAGAAGTAGTTGCTTTAGGACAAACTTATTTTGCTAATCAAACAAGAAAACAAGAGCTTTTAGAAAATGAATATGAGAATTTAGATACAGAAGAGGATAGAAGAATTTTTTTGAGAAAAGAAATGACCAAACACAACAAAAATTTAGCACAAACAGCTAAAAAAGCAGGTGTTTCTAGTCCATTAGAATATGCAGTATTTCAAAATTTTGGATATAAGGGATTGTATGGAGGATTAGATGCAAAAGGTATTCATTCAAAAAAAGAATTAAAGAAAAGTCAGAATATTCTTGACCACATGGGAAGTACTGAACTGGCAGCAAATTTATTTAGAGCCACACAAACAGAAGAAAAACTAAAAAGAGAAAAAATAGACACCAAACAAGCTGCAAATCAAACTCATTTTCAAGTAGGTAAAAAAGTTAGACAAACAATAGAAGAAATAGGAGGAGAAATGCCTGAAAATTTGCCTACTGCAAATAGCATAAAAAAATTAGAACGAGAGCAAAACAAGAAAAATGAAAACAAAAAGTAAAATACTACAGCTATTTTATAGTTTCCCAAACGAGTGAGTAGCTATTTGGAAGCCTTTGGCTGACGTTCTAAAGTAATAAAGAAAATAGTTTTTTGTTTTCCAAATCAGCACATTTATTTCCTTTCTATCAAAATAGCCTTAGCATTACAAAGAGTAATTCTAAGGCTATTTTTTGTTTAGAAAAATCAAAAAATAAGTTTTTTTCGTATCTTAGTTTTATAGTCATTAAAATTTAGAAAAAATAAATAAGTAACGTATGGAAAATGAAAGTATAAATCAATCAGAAAAAGAATTAGTATTGAATATTTTAAAAGAATTAGAACAAATTCCACAAGAATATTTACAGGTGGTTTTTGGTGTCGTTCAGGCTTTTCGTCAAAACTTGCCTACTAATACAAGTAAAGTGAAGGAAAATATAGAAAATTTTGATTGGGAAGAATTGTCTGATGAAATTATGGAGCGTAGAAAAAAAGATAATCAACAGTTTTTTAATCGAATGGATAATCTTATAAACGAATAATCATTTATGGCAAATAAAAAGGTATTGTTAGATACGGATATTTTGTCCTATTATTTAAAGAAAAATCCTGTTGTAGTAGCAAATTTTGAAAACTATTTAGCAGAACATCATCAAATTTCTATTAGTCGTATTACGGTTATAGAAATTATGGGAGGCTTGAAAGCAAAATCGGCTTTGAAACAAGTAGAAGTCTTTGAAGGTTTAATTTCGTCTTTTCAAATTTTAGATACTTCAAAAGAGGTTGCTCAACTAGCAAGTTCCATTTTTGCAGAACTCTATAAAAAAGGGCGACATAGTGGAAATTTTGATGTCATTAATGCAGCGATTGCAATGGCAAATAATTTGGCTATTTGTACTAATAATGAAAAAGATTATGAAAATATCAATGGCTTAGAAATTGTAAATTGGACAAAATGATAGTTTCTAGAATAGCGTTAGCAAGAGTAATTCTAAGGCTATTTTTTTATTTAGAAAAATCAAAAAATAAGTTTTTTTCGTATCTTGGTTTGAAGTCAAAAAAACAAAAACATGAAACACAAAACAGTACTCCTATTGCAAAATAAATCCATTTTTTCAAGTATATTGCTTGTTGTAAAGTAGATGCGTTCTAGTACGTTTCTGTACCTGTACCGACGTTGAAGCAATTAAAACAATAAGCAACAAAAATGAAGACACTATTATATCTAACAGACTTCTATTACGAAGCAAAAGGAAGAAAATATTATGAGGAGGATTTATACATTACTTCTGAGCTAAAAGAACATTTTACTATTCTTATTGGACATCCTCATCAGGCTATTTCTAATCTTGAAATTGCAGACTTAGTAGTTTTCAGAAATACAGGTGCAATACTTGGTTATCAAGAATACTTTCAGCAGTTTTTGACAGAAGTTAAGCAGAAGAATATTTTAACTTTTAATTCATTTGACGGAAAAGCCGATATACTAGGAAAACAATATTTGATAGACTTAACAAATCAAGGCTATCCAGTAATTCCTACTATTGAAAGTATAACAGAAGTTGATAAAATAGGTAATTATGAAAAATATATAGTCAAATTAAAAAATGGTGCAGATTCTATTGGAATGGAAGTTCTGACCCATGAAACGTTACTAAATTCAGATACTCAAGGAAAGCTAATTCAACCACTAATTGATTTTGAGTACGAAGTATCTTTCTATTACTTAAATAACAATTTTCAGTATGCACTCTATGCACCCGACAAAAACAAACGTTGGGAATTAGCTGAATATGAACCAACAGAGAGCGATTTAGAATTTGCCAAAAAATTTATTGACTGGAATAACATGGAACGAGGAATTACAAGAGTTGATGCTTGCCGTCAAAAAAATAATATGCTTTTATTAGTCGAACTTGAAGATCTAAATCCGTTTCTTTCCATTGGTTTATTATCCCTAAATAAAAGAACTCATTTTATCAATAACTTAATAGAAGCACTAATATTGGTATCTTAAAGTGATGAAGGAAGTAGTTTTTTGTTTTATAAATCAGCAAATTTATTTTCTTTTTATCAAATAGCCTTAGCATTACAAAGAGTAATTCTAAGGCTATTTTTTTTGTACCTTAGTGAGATGAAAATATATGATGTACTAATAATCGGAGGTGGACAAGCAGGGTTGTCTATAGCCTATTTCTTAAGAAGAACAAAACTAACCTATTTAATTTTGGATAATCAAGAACAAATGGGAGGTTCTTGGTTACAGACTTGGGATAGTTTAAAACTATTCTCACCTTCAGAATATAGTTCTTTATCAGGTTGGGGAATGCCTAAAAGTAATGAAGAATATCCTACCAAAGCCGAATTGATAAATTATTTATCTGCTTATGAAAAACGTTATGATTTTGCCGTACAAAGACAAACCGAAGTTTTTGAAAGTGGTAAAAGAAAATGACCTTTTCAAAATAGAAACAAATAAGGACATTTTTTATTCCAAGACCTTAGTAAGTGCAACGGGAACGACTGGCAATCCATTTATTCCAGAATATCCAAATCAGAATAGTTTTTTGGGGGAACAAATTCATTCTGTTAATTATAAAAATCCAGATAATTTGAAAGGAAAAAATATTTTGATTATTGGAGGTGGAAATTCAGGTTCACAAATTTTAGCTGAAGTTTCTAAAGTCGCAAACACAAAATGGGTTACACCAAAAGAACCTCAATTTCTTCCTGATGACATTGATGGTCGTTATCTTTTTAATGAAGCAACGCAAAAGTTTTTAGGAAAATCAAGTGAAAAATCAATAGGAGGATTTAGTGTTTCTTTGTCTAATATTGTTATGATTGAAAGTGTCAGAGAAGCACGAGATAGAAATGTACTGAATGCTGTCCGACCTTTCAAAGAATTTTATGAAAATGGAGTCATTTGGGAAGATGGTAAAAAAGAGGAGTTTGATGTCGTTATTTGGTGTACAGGTTTTAGATCTAATTTAAAACATCTGGAATCCTTGAATATTATTGAAAATAATAGAATAGAAACTAGAAATACTCGTTCAGTCAAAGAACCTAATTTATGGCTTGTTGGCTATGGTAATTGGACAGGTTTTGCATCTGCTACAATTTATGGCGTTGGCAAAACAGCCAGAGATACAGTAAAAGAAATTATTGAAGTACTATCAAAAAATTAGCCTTCAGTAAGAGTTTGTTATCTCAGCAACTCAACGACGCTGAAAAGCTCGTTAACGGTTGATAAAATAAAAATGTTTAGCAGTATGATTTTTTATTTTAAAACTCTTGTCTTAGAGTTTCATTCTAAATACACTGTTTAAAAAGTTTGTTTATATGTATTTCGTGCGTTCAACTCCTCAGAGTTGAACGAAACGCTTCCTCAGAAGTGTGATTCAAGCAAATAAATCTCGCTTCTGAGGAAGCGAAACATTCAGTTCTGGGGAACTGAATGCACAGTCAAAGCATTAAAAAAACTTTTTAAACATTGTACTAAACCTCTCTTATAGAATCAAATTTAAAGGTTTAAAATAATAAAGCATGATTGTTATTAACAGTCATGCTATAAAAAATAAATTCTAAAAAAGCTCTACTTATTTCAACCAGCCTTCTACTTCTTCTTTTGTTGGGTTTTTCACTTCACCCAGTTTCATTTTTTTACGCATTCCACACATATCATTAAATAGTTTTGAAGGAATAGATTCTTTCAAATCTTCAATGGTAAGGAAGCCTAACTTTTGAATAATTGGAATAAGTTCTGAACGAATTCCTAATGCTTCATAATCACTTTCAGAAGCATATTTTGGCTGTTTTTTAGGACGCATTTGAGGGAAAAACAAGACATCTTGAATAGAATTTTGATTGGTCATAATCATTGAAAGTCTATCAATTCCAATTCCCAAACCTGCCGTCGGAGGCATTCCATATTCCAAAGCACTCAAGAAATCTTCATCTAAAATCATTGCTTCTTCATCGCCTCGTTTTCCAAGTTCCAATTGTTCTTCAAAGCGTTTTCTTTGGTCAATTGGGTCGTTGAGTTCAGAAAAGGCATTACAAATTTCTTTTCCATTACAAATGGCTTCAAAACGTTCTACTAAACCTTCTTTTGTTCTGTGCTTTTTGGCAAGTGGCGACATCTCAACAGGATAATCTGTAATAAAGGTAGGTTGAATTAATTTTGATTCACAATGTTCTCCAAAAATCTCATCAATTAATTTTCCTCTTCCCATTGTTTCATCAATCGAAACGCCTAATTGTAAAGCAGCTTTACGCATTTCTTCCTCACTCATTTCAGAAATATCAATTCCTGTAAAATGCTCAATTGCTTCGTACATGGTGTAGCGTTTCCAAGGACGAGCAAAATTGATTATATTTTCCCCTACTTTTACTTCTGTCGAATTGTGAAGTTTTAGAGCAATTTTTTCAACCATTTCTTCTACCAAATCCATCATCCATTCGTAATCTTTATAAGCTACATAAAGTTCGATTTGCGTAAATTCTGGATTATGAAAACGGCTCATTCCTTCATTCCTAAAGTCTTTTGAAAATTCATAAACACCATCATAACCACCTACAATCAATCTTTTTAGATACAGTTCGTTTGCAATACGCAAATAAAGTGTCATATCTAAAGTATTGTGATGCGTTTTGAAAGGACGAGCTGCTGCACCTCCATAAATGGGCTGTAAAATTGGTGTTTCTACTTCTAAATAATCCTTATCATTCAAATATTCACGCATTACATTCATAAGCTGAGAACGCTTTTTAAAAACTTCTCTTACTTCTGGATTTACAATCATATCGACATAACGCTGACGATAACGTTGTTCTGAATCCGTAAAAGCATCATAAGTAGTTATTGTTCCGTCTTCATTTTCTACTCTTCTTACAATAGGAAGAGGATGCAACGATTTTGTGAGCACTGTAAATTCAGTTGCGTGAAGCGTAATTTCGCCTACACCTGTACGAAAAATAAATCCTTTTACACCAATAATATCTCCAATATCTAACAATTTTTTGAAAACGGTATTGTACATCGTTTTGTCTTCATCAGGGCAAATATCATCTCTACGAAAATAAACTTGCATACGTCCTGTAGAATCTTCAATCTCTACAAAAGCTGCCGAACCTTGAATACGAATATTCATCAGACGACCTGCAAGCGAAATTTCCTTAAAATTATCAAAATTTTCTTCACCTTCTGGTTTTTCGTCTGGAAAACGATTGTGAATCTGTTTGGCTGTATGCGTAAAGTTATAAAGTGCAGCAGGATAAGGTTCTATTCCTAGTTGTATAAGTTGTTCTCTTTTCTGACGACGCAGAATTTCTTGTTCGCTAAGTAATGGTTGCATAAAATGAATAAAAGTCTATTAAATATATAGTTTACAAAGTCTTTTTTTAGATATAAGTTTCAAAAATACGGATTTTTTTCGGTTTAATAAATAGCTTAAGAATAAGAATTAAATAAACTACTATTTTAGAATTGATATTTAATAGTTTGAATTGGTAATTGTTCCTTACTCTTTAGAATGGGAAATAATAAGAAATTAGATACCATAAATTTTGATTTGTAACTAAAAAAAATAGCTTTTATTTGTTTAAAATAAAAGCTATCAATTTGTTTAATGAGAGATAAACGAACTAAACTCCAGCTTTTTCTAAAGCAGCTTGCAATTTAGGAACAACATCAAAAGCATCTCCGACTACACCATAATCAGCAGATTTGAAGAAAGGAGCTTCTCCATCTTTATTGATTACAACGATAGTTTTAGAAGAGTTTACACCTGCTAAATGCTGAATTGCACCAGAAATACCGATTGCAATATACAATGAAGGAGCAACTTTAATTCCTGTCTGACCAACATGCTCGTGGTGAGGTCTCCAATCCATATCCGAAACAGGTTTCGAACAAGCTGTTGCTGCACCTAATTCTTTAGCTAAACTATCAATCATTCCCCAGTTTTCAGGACCTTTTAATCCACGACCTGCAGAAACTACTAAATCTGCTTCTGGTAATAAAATATCACCTTCTTGTTTTTTGACATCTGTTACTTTTACAGCAAAATCTTTAGCTCCATATTCTGGACTAAATGCTTCTATAGTAGCCGAACCACCAACAGAATCATCAACTGCAAGAGCATTCTTAGCGATGGTAAGCACTTTATTTTCGCCTTCTAATTTTGTATCAGCAAATGCTTTTCCTGTAAAAACACCTCTACGAACTACAAAACCGTTATCCATTTGAGGAAGAGCAATTACATTTGAAGCAACTGTCCCTTTCATTTTTACGCCTACTCGGGGTGCTGCTGCATCAACAGTAGAAGAGCGAGACATAACGACAACATTTGCACCTACTTTTTGTGCTGCACCCGCAATTGCACTAGCAATGGCACCTACAGGACGAGTTTTGAGTTGTTCATCGCTTACTTGCAAAACAGTTTTGACACCATATTTTCCAAGTTCTTCTAAGTTTTCGGCTTTATCTGTAACTAGAGCAGTTACGTCGCCTGAATTCATTTTTGCAGCATAGGTCAAGGCTTCTAAAGAAGACTTTTTTACTACGTTATTTTCTGCTTCTATATATACTAAAACTGACATAGTTTTATTTGTTTTATATTTTTATAATGTTTTTATGATGTCGTTGGTGGAGACACCAACAACGGCAAGGATAGAAAACTAAAGATTAAATAGGATGAATTGTAATTTGTATTATCTAATTCCCAATCTCCATTTCCCAATCTCCATTTCCCAATCCCTAAAGTACTTTCGCTTCTTCTTTCAAAAGACGTACAAGTTCGTCCATATTATCAGCATCAATCATTTTTACATTTCCACGAGAAGGAGGAAGTTCAAAATTTATAATTTCTGTTGGTGCTGATTGGCTTGTCGGCTCAATTACTTCTAATGGCTTTTTACGAGCCATCATAATACCACGCATATTAGGAATTTTCCATTCTGCAATTGGTTCTTGACAGCCTGCTATAAATGGCATTTCACATTCTACATATTCCTTTCCTCCTTCAATTTCACGTCCCATTTTGGCCATATTTCCTTCTACTTCCAAAGTCATACAAGGAACAATACAAGGCATATCTAGCATTTCGGCAACCATTCCATGAACCTGTCCACCATTATAATCGCTGGCTTCACGTCCCATCAAAATCATATCAAAATTCTTATCTTTTGCATAAGCTGCAATCTGTTCAGCTACAAAATAAGCATCTTTTGGGTGTGCATTAATACGAACTGCATCATCTGCACCAATGGCTAAGGCTTTGCGAATAGTAGGTTCGGTATCTGCTTCGCCTACATTAAGGACAGTCAGTTTTCCACCGCTTGCGTCTTTAAGTTCGACGGCACGAGCAAGTGCATAATCATCATACGGTCCGATAATAAATTGTACACCATTTTTGTCTAATTCTGTACCTGCAAATTTGATTTTGGTTGTGGTGTCTGGTACATGACAAATGCAAACTAATATATTCATATAAAGAGATTGATAAAAACGAGTTAAAAAATGAATAATTCCTTTTTCTTGCTTTCTAGCTTTTTTCAACTAGATTTTGAATTAACTATAAAAAGAAATGATTAATAAAAATGTTTGGAATGTATGTGAATCTACTGCTAATATACGGCATGTTCTTTAAAAGTACAATTTTATGTTGTTGGTTTGTGTGAAAGTGAAAATTTAATCTTTCTAAATAGATATTGAACGGGTTATTGGCAACCAATTACAGTCTATTTTTCTCACAAATAATCAAAGGAATCATTCCCATTTTAGCAGCCGTTTCAGAAAACGAACTTGCATGAGAACCATAAATCTTCGAAGTTTTGGAAAGACAAACTACATCAATATAAGCATCCTGAACCCCTTTTTCTGAACTTCTAGTAAATGCTTTTTCTGGATTTATTATAATTTTTTCTCCAAATAGTTGCATCATTTTTTTTTCAGTTTCTTTATCGTCGGTTGCCAAAAAGAAGTTAGTTTTATGATTTAGAGCTATTTCTTCATTCATTTTGTCTATAAAAAGAGATAATGGACTTTTTTCGATTGCTCCTGCGTGGTCTGTCCTGCGAATATGTAAACCGATTGTAAGATTTTCAAACCCTTTTGTTATTTGATTTATTTTATCCTTAATAAAATCATGAGCTACAAAATTTGAAAAAGGGTAATTCATTATTTCAGAGTTCATTGAATACTTATCTTTATAATCAATTTCAAAATCAAAACAAGAAACTAGATATAAAGAATCGTAGTTTTTTAATGTAGTAAAGTCAAATTTGCTTTCTATAAGTCTGAACATTTCATCTTGATAGATAATTTTATCAAAACCTGTTTCTCTTCCCAGCATTTTACGAAGTAGATATGATTTTTGATAATTTTTTTCTGTTGGTGCAATGACATTCCAAACCTTCAACATCTGAACAGGATTCAGCATATTCTTCCCTGTAAAAGGTAATACCTCAATGACCTTTATCTTATCATTCTGTCTAAAAAGTGTTTTATAAGCCGTTCCTAATTCGTGGTTATTTTCCCAGACTACTGTAATATGCTTCGTTTTTTCTGTTGTTTTTAATAACTGCAAAACAGATTCAATAGCACGCAGTCGGTTACACAGTCCGCCTGTCGGTTGTACGACGATTTTTTTTAGCATTTTAGCTTGTTTTTTTGCACACTAAAGTGTGGTACATTTTCTCACTCTAAAGAGTGAGCTACATTTGAGTTACGAAATTACTAAACTGTTTTAAATTTTGATTTGATAGAGTTCTTTTTTTATCTAATTTTAGAAATAAATCAATTCTAAACATACAAGACATTAATTACTTTTCTTATTACACAATTCGCATTTATCATTTTACTTTCTTCTTACTGGTAACTGATAACTGTTTACTGATAACTGACAATGAACAATATAAAAAAACTAGACCGTATCTTGGTTGCCAATCGTGGCGAAATTGCCATTCGTGTTCTGCGTGCAGCTTCCGAACTAAACATTCGAACCATCGCAATTTACACGTACGAAGATAGATATTCACTTCACCGCTACAAAGCCGATGAAGCCTATCAAATTGGTGCAGAAGATGACCCTCTAAAACCCTATTTAGATATTGAAGAAATTATAAAATTGGCTAAAGCCAAAAAAATTGATGCTATTCATCCAGGTTATGGTTTTTTGTCTGAAAATGTTCATTTTGCAGAGCGTTGTCGTCAGGAAGGGATTATTTTTGTAGGACCGTTGCCAGAAGTAATGGATCAATTAGGTGATAAAGTGGCTGCAAAAGTAATTGCTCGTCGTGCCTTAGTTCCTGTAATTGAAGATAGTAAAGAGCCATTGACTTCTGCCGAAGTTGCCGTAAAAGAAGCTACTAGAATTGGTTATCCAGTAATTATAAAAGCTGCTGGCGGTGGTGGTGGACGTGGAATGCGTGTTTGTCATGACGAACCAACATTAGTAAAATCATTCAAAGAAGCAAAAAGTGAAGCCAAAAAAGCATTTAATGATGACCGTATTTTCTTAGAAAAATATATTGATAATCCAAAGCATATTGAAGTTCAGATAATGGCTGATAATTATGGCAGGACTGTTCATTTATTTGAGCGTGATTGTTCTGTACAGCGTCGTTTTCAAAAGGTGGTAGAAGTTGCACCTAGTCTTACACTTTCTCAACCTACAAAGTATGCACTTTATGATTATGCCTTGTCGATTGCAAAAGAAGTAAAATATAATAATGTTGGAACGGTTGAATTTTTGGTAGATGGAGAGGAGAATATTTATTTTATTGAGGTAAATCCACGAGTTCAAGTAGAACACACAATTACTGAAGAAATTACAGGAATTGATATTGTTCGTACTCAAATTTTGATTGCTCAAGGTTATCCATTGACCGACAAACGCATTTATATTCATAGCCAAGCCGATGTTCCTTGCAATGGTTTTGCGATTCAATGCAGGATTACGACAGAAGATCCAGTAAATAATTTTAAGCCTGATTTTGGTCTAATTGTCGCTTACCGTTCTGCTGATGGCTACGGAATTCGTCTTGATGCAGGAAATTGTTATACAGGAGCTAGAATTTCTCCATTTTTTGACCCAATGCTAATAAAAGTTTCGGCAAAAGGTCGTACTCTTTGGGGTGCTGCTATTCGTTTGCACCGTGCGTTGAGAGAATTCAGGATTAGAGGAGTAAAGACAAATATTGATTTTTTGTTGAATGTAATTTCGCATCCAGTTTTTCAAAAAGGAGAAGCTACGGTTAAGTTTATAGATAATTACCCAGAATTATTTGAGATGCCTCGTCGTTTTGATAGAGGAACTAAAATACTTCGTTTTATTGCCGAAACTACCGTTAATGGAAACGAAAGTGTAAGTAAAATAAATCCAACTATCGTTTTCAGAAATCCAAAAGTTCCAGATTTTGATAAAAAATATATAGATAAGTTTCCGAAAGGAACAAAGGATAAATTAAACAAATTAGGTAGAGAAGATTTTTGTAAATGGCTCAAAAAAGACAAAGCGATTCATTACACAGACACTACTTTGAGAGATGCTCATCAGTCACTTTTGGCTACTCGTGTTCGTGAATTTGATATGCTTGAAGTAACGAAAAGTTTTGCCAAAAACCATCCAGAAGTATTTTCTTTAGAAATGTGGGGAGGAGCTACTTTTGATGTTTCGATGCGTTTTTTGCACGAAGACCCATGGGAAAGGTTGAAAAATATCCGAAAAGCTGCACCAAATATTCTTTTGCAAATGCTATTGCGTGGTACAAATGCAGTAGGTTATAAAGCCTACCCAGATAATTTAGTCATAAAATTTATTGAAGAAGCAGCCGAAAATGGAATTGATATTTTCCGTGTTTTTGATTCTCTGAATTGGGTAGAAGCGATGAAAGTAAGTATCAAAACTATAAGAAAATACACAAATTCACTTGCAGAAGCCTGTATTTGTTATACGGGTGATATTATTACCAATCCAGAAGGAAAGTATAATTTAGAGTATTATTTAGATTTGGCTAAAAAACTAGAAGACGAAGGAGCGCATATTTTGGCAATCAAAGATATGGCAGGACTTTTACGACCGTATGCAGCCGAATTATTAATCTCAAAACTTAAAGAAACGGTTCAGATTCCGATTCATTTGCATACCCATGATACCTCTTCTATTCAGTCGGCTACGTATCTCAAAGCGATTGAAGCGGGTGTTGATGTGGTCGATGTTGCGTTGGCTTCTATGTCTGGCTTGACTTCTCAACCTTCCTTTAATTCAATGGTGGCAGTACTGGAAGGACATGAACGGGAGCAAAAAATATATTTACCAAAACTCAATTCTTTTTCTAATTATTGGGAAGATGTAAGGGAATATTACTATCCTTTTGAGTCGGATTTGAAAGCAGGAACAGCAGAAGTTTATGAACACGAAATACCGGGAGGACAGTATTCAAACCTTCGTCCACAAGCTGAATCGTTAGGTTTGGGAGATAAATTTCAAGAAATAAAGAAAAATTATGCAGTCGCAAACGAGCTTTTTGGAGATTTAATTAAGGTAACTCCAAGTTCAAAAGTAGTGGGTGATTTCGCTTTATTTATGACAGCAAATGGTTATACAAAAGCAGATATTTTAGAAAAAGGAGAAACGATGTCTTTTCCAGAATCAATAAAAGAAATGATGCGTGGGGATTTGGGACAGCCACAAGGAGGTTTTCCTAAGAAAATTCAGAAAATTATTCTAAAAAAAGAAAAACCTTTTACGCAACGTCCGAATGAACATTTAGAACCGATTGATTGGGAAAAAGAATGGAAAACATTCAAGAAAGAGTTCAAAAATGCAAACGAGTTAGATTTGCTTTCTTATTTATTATATCCAAAAGTATTTACTGATTTTTATAATACAGTTCAAGAATTTGGAGATGTTTCGATTTTGCCTACAAAAATTTTCTTTTATGGAATCCAGCCAAACGAGGAAATAATGATTGATATTGCAGAAGGAAAAACGCTTATTGTAAAACTTCGTTCGATTAGTCAGCCAGACGAGGACGGAATGAAAACAGTTACTTTTGATATGAACGGACAAATTCGTCGTGTTCAGAGTATTGGATAAGAGTTTGAAAATAACAAAAATTTCTAATCAAAAAGCAAGTGCTACCAAGACGGAGAAGTAGGTTCGCCACTCCAAGGGAAAATAGCCGAAGTTTTGGTAAAAGAAGGCGATACCGTAAAAGCTGGAGAATCTCTTGTTTGTAATAGAAGCCATGAAAATGGAAACTACTGTAAGCACACCAAAAGCAGGAAAAGTGAAAAAAATTGTTTTGGGTGGTGGCTCAATGGTTGAGCAAGATGATTTGGTGGTTTTGGTGGAGTAAAAAAATGAAATTTAATTAGTGTTTGAATAGGTAGTTTTTATCGACCGTCGTTGAGGCTTTGCCGTCAACGAGGTTTTAAATTCATAGACCTCAACGACGACGAAGTCTCGTTGACGGTAGATAAAGCGACTATTTTCCTGTATTTTAAATAAAAAATGAATAATGGAATCCATATTTATAAAACCAGAAAATTCAAAAGATTACGAAAAAATAATTCAAGATTTCGAAAGTAGAAAATTACTCATTACTAGAAAAATTGAAACTACTAAAGACAAAAATCAAATTACCGATTATCTGCTTTTGCTTAGTTTAGCAATGGAAAGTAAAAATAAATGGTATTTGTTGGGAATTGATGTAACAGAATTATACTTCAAGCATGTAGAAAGTCATGAAGTTTTGAAGTCAGAAAAGGAACTCATAAATATTTTATTTAGAGCTTCTGTAGAATCAAAGCGTTATAAAATAGCACGAAGATTATTAGCAAAAGCAGAAAAACATAATCTTGAAATTGCGTATGCTAACCAATATAGAAGACAAATAAAAGAATCTGATTTTAGTTTGGACAAAAAAACAACACTACAATTAATTTTAGGCGTTTTACTCTTTGGTGGAATTTATCTCAATCACACTTTCTTTCATTTTGAAAAGAACGTTCTAAATACAGCTATTTTCGTCGGTTCTATTTTTTTGATGATTTCAGGAGTAGAAATTTATTTTTATCTTAATCCTAATAAGAATGAATAACAAAATACGAATTCTCAAAATTAAAGAAAGTAGTTTATACGAAAATGAAAAAAAAGGTTCAAACTTCCAAAGTTTGAACCTTTCTTCTAAATACAAATCTAAAAATTAATGACCTCCTTTCTGACAACAAGTAGGCAAATCATTATATGCTCCTGATTCTGCTTCTACATCATCAGCATCATAACCTACATTTGCAATCGCTTTTTTGATAGTTTCTGCATTGATTTTTTTGGAATTAAAAACAACTGTTGTTTCTTTTTTATCTACATCAACAGAAACTGATTTTACTCCTTTTTCTTGAATCAAGGCTTCTTCAATGCGTTCTTTGCACATTCCACATTGAATAGTTTCAGTTTTGATAACGATAGTTTCACTTTTTGTAGGTGCAAAAGTATTTGAAGTTCCTGCAAAGGCGATAAAGAGAAGAGCTAATGAAAAAATGATAGATTTCATAAAATTGAAAATTAAGAATGAATAAATAAAAAGTAAAATTTTGATATAAAAAAACTTTGTCAATGGTCTTGACCTTGACAATAGTTGATATTTAAAAGTAAAAACGAAGTCCCATATAACCCATTGCACCCATAATAGGAGCATATACATTACTAGTATCAAAATGCTCTCCAAAAGGATTTTGAGCGTTTATGATTGGATTGGGTTGCATATAATTGGTTAGATTTTCGCCTCCAACATAAACCTCTAAAGAACGATTCGAAACTTTAAAATTACGGGTAATTTGAGCATTCATCAGGAAATAAGCAGGACTTTGAGAGCTTTCAATAATCTGATTTCCATTACCTTCATCAAAAGAAGCTGGCAAACGCTGCGAACCAAGAAATTGTCCCGTCCAATCAAAAGCCCACTTTTTATTGTTGGTTTGGTATTCCAAATTAATAAAAAAACGATTTTTGACGGTATAAGGAACAGTTACTAACTTGTTTTCAATAGTCGTTTTGACATCATAATATTTATAAGCAACAACGGCTTCGAAACCTTCGAAAAATTCATATTCGGCTTGAATCTGAAAACTATTTGCATAAGATTTTCCAGCTAAATTATCAAAACGAATTTCAGACGGATTTTCTACATTCAAAACTACTTGATTTTCAAAATCGGTTCTATAAAAATCAACTGTAAGTTTTCCTTTTCGCTTTGCAATTTCAAAACCCTGAACAAAACTAGTTCCTATATTCCAAGCAATTTCTGGTTGTAAATCAGGATTTATGAACAATCTTCTAGAACTAGCCATAAACTGACTATTCTCTACAATTGGATTAGCTACACGAAAACCACGCCCAGCAGAAGCACGGAAAACCGTATTTTTTGAAGCATTCCATTTTAGATTTAGGCGAGGTGAAACTTGCGTTCCGTACAGATTATGAAAATCCGAACGAAGACCAGCAACAGCCGTAAAATTGCCATCTCTATTAAATGTATATTCTGCAAAAACAGCAGGAATAGATTCTTTTCTGTCTAAAATTAGCTCTTCACTTATTTGCTCTTGTGGCTTGTTTTGATAATCAGTATAATTTTGTAAAGTGTTGTTATACACATAACTCACACCACTACGAAGTAAATGTTTGTCAGAAATTGTCCAATCCAAAATTCCATTATAAAAGAAATATTCTTCTCTTCCATCATAAAATTTTTGTCCCCAAATTTGATTTAATTCATGATAATTTGCCGTAATTTGATTTCCAAAACTAAGATTATTTCCTAAAGAAAAACCAAGTTTTGCCCAACCTTCAATTCTACGAGTATTCATTTCCACACCATATGATTGTTGAGAAATATCGCCATTAATTATATCACTTTTCGAAGTTGGTTTGTAATTAAGCTGACCACCAAAACGATTTTCATCTAAAACACGAACTCCAAATTGAGCATTCATTTTTTTACCTTCATACTTCCAACGGTTTAGAGCATTAATGTGTCTATACTTTGGTAAATCCAAAAATCCATCGTTATTCCAATCGTTTTCCATTGCATTTCCACTTGCGTGTAAAAGCGTTGCAGAACTCCACTTTGAATTAATGTGATGTATCAAATTTAGATTTCCTTCTACTCTTCCGTTTGGATTAAAATAAAGATTTAAAAGGTTTTCATTTTGCTCTTTTTTGCTTTTTGGACTAATTAATTGTGTATTTATTTGTCCTGTAATGGATTCATAACCATTTACAACTGAGCCAGCACCTTTATTAATATCAATCGTAGAAACCCAAGTACCAGGAATAAACTGCAAACCAGAGCGAATATTTAAGCCTCTCATCATAGGCATTCCTTCTATCAAAAGTTGAGAATAAACACCATTTAGACCTAACATTTTTATTTGACGAGAACCCGTAACAGCATCTGCACTGGTTGCATCAATAGAAGCATTTGTTTCAAAACTCTCTGAAAGCGTACAACAAGCATCTTTTTTCAAATCATTAGCTGTAATAGTTTCGTTTTGAGAAACAATTATATCGCCTACACTAGATTTTACCGTTACTGTTTGTAAAGAAGAAGATTCTAAGGTAATTGTAAAAAATGATTTACCTTCTAATGAAATAGTATCACTCTTATAACCCGTATAACTGACAATTAATACATCAGTTTGAGGTATTTTTTTGAGTTTAAATTTTCCGTTTTCATCAGTAGTTGTTCCTACTGTTGTGCCTTTCCAAACTAAATTTGCGAAAGGTAAAGCAGAAAGTGAATCTGGATTGGTGGGAGAAATTTCTGAAATTGTTCCTTGTATAAAGGAATCATTTTGAGCTTTTGTAGAAGTAATAGATAAACTAAAAACTAACAAAAAACTGCAAAACAAAATATTACAATTTTTCATGATTATTGAATGTATTAAGATTTTGAAAAGTAAAAATGTAGCTTACGCTTTAGCATAAGAAAAAGTATCGAATGCTTAGTATTCAATAAAATTAATTACAAGATTACAGTCTAAAAACTTGAATAAAGACAATAAAACGCTTACCTATCTTCCAATTGGGAGGAGGAAGGTCGGCAAAATGAGTAATTTGAAAAGCAGTAAAAAATGACTTTTCTGTAAAATTTTTGAAGTAAATTTGAGAAGGAAGAAGAGTTACAAAATGATTAAACTTAAAAACTGTTTTTTCAATCGAAATCGCTTCAAAATTAGCTTTTTCATAAGAAGTTTGAGTATCACAACAAGTATCTTTTGTACTTTCAACCTCTACTACACAATGATTTTCTGGACTTAACTCTTCAGTTAGTTTAGCTAAATTAGTAGCCGAAATTTCACAACAACATTCTTTTTCAATAAGAGAAGTATCTGTCTTTCCACTCATTTGACAATAATGCTCAAAAATAGGCAAACCCACCGAACCCACAATGAGTTGGAGAGAAAGCCAGAGACTAATAATTGTAATATGGAATTTTTGAAAAATCAATTGTTATTTATTATTTTTTTATAAAATACTTATTGGATGCTAAAAGTTTTGACGAATCAGATTTCTAATTTCAACAAAGTTATATCTTTTATACGTAAAAAATGAATTTAAAGGTTTCATTTTTGAGAATTCTGTATAGCTTTGTAAAAATTTAAGATTAATACGTTGAAACATGAGCAAAATAAGATCCAAAATACTTTATTTTTGTGTATAATCATAAATCTAAAAATTTCATTGCTTTGTCTATTCAAACTAATTCCTCTAACTAAATTACCTTCTATTTTATGAATTTTGAGTATTTATTGACTGCACAGGGACTGACAAGTCTTTTTATTCTTGCACTTTTAGAAATAGTTTTGGGAATAGATAATATTATTTTTATCAGTATTATTGCTGGAAAAGTGCCACCAGAAAAACAAAATTCTACTCGTTTAATTGGCTTGGCTATGGCTTTGGTTGTTCGTATTTGTCTTTTATTTGCTATTACTTGGCTAATTGGTCTGACAGCAACGGTTTTTGATGTGACTTCATTTATACAAATGTTAGGAATAGAAAAAGATTTGGGAGAAGGTGGAAAACTCTCTTGGAAAGATATTATTTTGCTTTTGGGAGGTTTATTTTTGGTATATAAAAGTACGACCGAGATTCATGACAAAATGGAACTTACCGAAGAAGAAGAAACTCCAAAAGTAGGAAGTAATGCTGTTGCGGCAGCTATTTTTCAGATTATATTAGTAGATATTGTCTTTTCATTTGATTCTATTCTTACGGCTGTCGGAATTGTAAAAGAAGTTTCGGTTATGATTGTTGCGGTTATTATTTCAATGATTGTGATGATGCTTTTTGCTAAAAAAATTAGTGATTTTATCAATAACAATCCTACTTTCAAAATGCTTGCACTTTCGTTTTTGATTTTGATTGGTTTTCTTTTAGTGTTGGAGTCTTTAGATGTGCATGTTGAAAAATCATATGTTTATGTAGCAATGGCATTTGCTTGTTTGTGGAAGTTTTGAATATGCGTACTCGTAAAGGAACTCAAAAACATAGAAATGTTATTCCAATGGGAGAGTCTGTTCCTGTTCCGTTTATGAAAGATATAAAAGAAGAAAATGATAAATTATAAGTGATAAATTATTAATTAATTAAAAAAAGCATTAGAAGTACGTGTAACAAAAATTTATTCATATTTTGTACTGATATTTTCCCCATTATCAACGTCTATTTTTTTCAAAAATAGACGATTGCTAAGGGAGATAAACTCTTTCTTTCCTTTTATTTTGCCTTAGCAATCGTCAGTTATGAAGATAACAAGTCGTTGATAATGGCTAAATAAAAGAGCAATCTTGATGAACATAAAAATACAAACAAACTTATGTTACACGGTAAGAAGTATATACTTAGTAAAAATTAGTTTTGGAATTTGATAAATCAAATTTCTACGTTTAAATTACGTGTAGCAGCTTGATTTATCAAGCTGACTTTTTAAAATTTTTAACCAGTATATTTCTAATGCTTTTTTAGTGCAAAATATAGTTTCCTTACCATTCTCCAAAAATGCTTAAAACCCAAAGTCTAACCATTGGTTATCCTTCCAAAATCATTTTAGAAAATCTCAATTTACATTTAGAAAAGGGAAAACTAACAGCTCTTTTGGGAATAAATGGAGCAGGAAAATCTACACTTCTACGAACAATTGCAGGCGTACAAAAACCAATTCTGGGAAATGTTACTTTTAAGTTATAACAATTCCATAAAAAAATCGAAAAATAAATTCAAAAGCTTTCTAAAAAGGAAATTGCTAAAAAAATAAGTCTAGTTTTGACTGAACAAGCTGCCACTACACGACTGACAGTCAGAGAATTAATTTCTTTAGGTCGTTATCCTCATACTTCTTGGAATGGAAATTTTGATAACGAAGACCAAAAAAAAATTGATTGGTCAATAGAAGCTGTTTCAATGAATGAATATGCAGATATTCCAATAGGAGAATTGAGCGATGGACTTCGGCAAAAAACAATGATTGGACGTGCTTTGGCACAAGAAGGAGATATTTTGCTTTTAGATGAACCTACGGCACATTTAGATTTGGTAAATCGGAGTGAGATAATGTTGCTTTTATCACAGATTGCAACCGAGTTTGATAAGGCAATTTTGGTTTCTACACACGAATTAGACTTGATATTACAAATTGCTCATACTTTATGGCTTATTTCATCTGATAATAATGCTACAAATAAATTAAATCAAAAAGGAAAATTACAAAACAGGAAATTGTTTGTTGGTTTGGCAGAAGAATTAGTGTTGAATGGAGAACTGGCAAATGCTTTTGTTCGTCTTCCTCTTTATTTTGATAGAGAAAAAGGAAATTTTAAGATTTTGAATAAAGAACATAAAGTTACCTATTTTATAGAAGGCGATGCAATCGGAACATATTGGACAAAACTAGCTTTAGAAAAACGAGGGATTTATTCAGAAATTGGAGATAAAAATTTAAGTAAATATAATTTAGAAAATAATTTGATTATCAAAGTAGAAAGAAAAGCAGAAAATAATTGGAAATGGATTTTTGAAGAAAGAGAGTTTGAGAGTTTGGAGGAATTTTTAGGGTTTATATTAATAGACAAATTTTCAAAGTAGGGAAAATGGCTTGCATTTTCCTACCCATATTGTCAAACAAAAAAAACAGATTAAAATTATTTTCAATCTGCATTTTTATAGTATTCAATTGGAATACAAATTCATGTTTAGGAAAGTTCAAGCCATTTCCCTGCAAGGAGTCCAAAATTAAATTAAAAATTCCTAAACCTCTTTTCTAAGTCTAGCCACAGGAATATTAAGCTGTTCTCTATATTTTGCAACTGTTCGTCTAGCAATTTGATAGCCTCTAGCACGAAGTAATTTTTCTAATTTATCATCTGAATACGGTTTTCTTTTGCTCTCGTCTTCAATGAGTTCTCTCAAAATTGCTTTTACTTCTTTACTACTTACATCTTCCCCAGAATCAGTCTGAATGCTTTCAGAAAAGAAATATTTTAATGGAAAAACTCCAAAATCTGTCTGAACAGCTTTACTATTTGCAACCCTAGAAACAGTTGAGATATCCATTCCTATTTCATTAGCAATATCTTTCAAAATCATAGGACGAAGTTTTGAATCTTCTCCTTCCAAAAAAAATTCTCTTTGATATTCCATAATTGCGTTCATGGTTTTCAAAAGTGTGTGCTGACGTTGCTTGATAGCATCAATGAACCATTTTGCAGCATCTAATTTTTGTTTAACAAAGGAAACTTCTTGTCTCAATTTCTTATCTTTCTTATCACTCTTATCATAACCCTCCAACATATTTGTATAATTCCTGCTAATATGAAGTTGAGGAGCATTTCTAGAGTTAAGTGAAAGCTCTAAATCACCACTATTGTATTTTATTGTAAAATCTGGAATTACATATTGCACCTTTACCATTCCCGAACCCGAACCACCAGGTTTTGGATTTAATTTCAAAATAATATTCATAGCAGCTCTTAATTCATCTTCTGAAAGGTTTAGTTTACGCTGAATTTTCTTAAAATGTTTTTTCTTAAATTCTTCAAAACACATAGAGATAATATGAATAGCATCTTCCAAAACCTTAAATTCTCCTTTATTTTCTTCTGTTAATGGCTCGTCTTCTTTCTTTACCTTTTCTTGTCTTTTTAATTGAATCAACAAACATTCTTGTAAATCTCTTGCACCAATTCCCGCTGGGTCAAATTGCTGAATGCGACGTAATAACTGCTCTACTTCGGCTGTATCAGTTTGAATGTTTTGTATAAAAGCAAGGTCATTTACTATTGCATCTATATCTCTTCTGATATAACCATCGTCATCAACACTTCCAATAAGCTGCATTCCGATAGTGTGCATACGCTCGTCCAGACGCAGATAACCAAGCTGACGAGTAAGCTCATCGATAAGGGAATTCATAGAAGAAATCGGCATATCTCGTTCCTCTTCCTGATAATTTCCATCACCTTGCATTTTGTAACCTGCAACATCATCCTGACTCAAATAATCATTTATATTCACATCAGTGGAACTATCTTTCAAAGACTCCAATGAAGTTTCCGAATAATCCATTTCATCATAATCATCACTATTATCATCGTCTTTTTCCTTTTCTTTCTCTCTTCCTTCTTCTAGTGCAGGATTGCTTTCTAGCTCTTCTTCTACTCTAGAATCTAATTCAGCGGTCGGAATTTGCAGTAATTTTATAAACTGTATTTGCTGTGGCGATAATTTCTGACTAAGTGATTGTTTTACAAATAATTTTTGCATAGGATAGAAAAGTTGAAAAAGTGAGTAGGTTAGTTTTAAGACAGTTTGTAACTATCGTCTATATTTTTCTATAAACGCAAAAAAGGCAAAGTCGTTTAAATAAAATTGATTTTTTTTCATTTATCTTCAAAATTGGAACGGATTTTATGGTGTTTTTTGATTTTTCCAAGTATAAATAGTCTATTTAATAGTTTTTAAACAAATGCTTAGATTACAATTTGCTACTTTTGTCAGATGAAAATACAATTACCTAAGATTGATAAAACTGTTCGTGTTCACTTGGCTCTTTTTGCTGTAGCACTTATTTATGGGTCAAATTATACAATTGCAAAGGAAGTAATGCCACTTTACATTTCTCCTTCGGCTACTATTTTGATGCGTATTTTGGGAGCAACTTTTCTTTTTTGGATTTTGGTAGGTGGCAAACAGCTTATTTTATCAAACAGAAAAGAAAAAGTAATTTTGCTTCTAAGTGCAATTTTTGGAGTAGTGGTAAATCAACTTTTATTTTTTGAAGGATTGGCACGAACGACACCGATTAATGCCGCCTTAATTATGACCACAACGCCTTTGCTGGTCTTGGTAGTTTCGGCAATAACGGGAGGAGAAAAGTTTACTTTACTCAAAATTATAGGAGTGTGTTTGGGACTTTTGGGTGCTGCTATGTTGATTAGTAGCAAAACAGTTGCTGGTGCTTCTGGTATTTCCTTTGCTTTTGATTTTAATTTAGGAGATTTGTTTATTCTTCTCAATGCCACTTCTTTTGCTGTTTATTTAGTAATTGCAAAACCGCTTTTGAAAAAATATTCTTCTTTATTGATTAGTAAATGGATGTTTACACTTGCTTTGCCTTTTGTTTTGCCATTTGGTTTTACAGACTTAGGAGCTACAAATTTTGAGCAAATGCCACCAGCAATTTATGTAGGTTTGGGTTATATTGTTATTTTTACTACATTTCTTGCCTATTTATTAAATGCGTGGGCTTTGCGTAGTGTTTCTTCTAGTGTGGTCGGAATTTATATTTATTTGCAGCCTGTTTTGGCTACTTTTATAGCTGTTGCATTGGATAAAGATTCACTAACAGCTACAAAACTTATCTGGGCAGCGTGTATATTTTTGGGTGTTTTCTTGGTAAGTAGGAAGTAAATAATTTATAGATTATTAAAATTATAAAAAGAAAAAATACATTACTTTTACAAAAAGCAAATAGGGAAAGATTTTGCATTAATTATATTATTTTTTTATAAAAATCGGATTTCAAAAATGACTAACAAACCATTTAATTTTTCAAAATTTTTATTTATTCTTTCCTTATCTCTTACTTTTGGTTTTTTTTCTTGTTCAGATTCTAAAAAAGAACAAACAGAAACCACAACTGAAGAAATTATTGTAGAAGAAGAAGTTATCGAAACTCAAAACACTATGCCTTCACTAACAGAACAGTTATCAGACAAAGCAAATGCCTTCAAAGAAAAAGCAGACCCAGAAAAAGTAAAAACCTACGAAGCTGCCATTCAAAAAGTAACTGAAAGTGGAATTATAGAAAAGTCTAAAAAAGAAGGAGATAAAGCTCCTAATTTTACACTTCCAAATGCAACAGGACAAAAAGTAACTTTAACTGACCTAACTAGCAAAACAAAAAATGGTTATACAATTATTACTTGGTACAGAGGTGGTTGGTGTCCGTATTGTAATCTTACTTTAGCTGCTTGGCAAGATATTTTACCAGAAATACAAGCCGAAAATATAGAGTTAATTGCCATTACACCAGAACTTCCTGATAGTACACTTTCTACAAAAGAAAAAAATGCGTTAGAGTTTGAAGTTTTGAGTGATGTGGGAAATAAAGTAGCAAAAGAGTACGGAATCGTTTTTCCATTAGACCAGTCTATAAGAGAAGCCTATAAAAATATGGGTTTAGAAAAATATAATGGAGATGCTTCTTATACATTGCCTTTGGCTGCTACCTACGTTATTAATTCAGAAAATGAAATTGTATATTCTTTCTTAGATGCAGATTATAAAAAACGTGCAGAGCCAAAAGATGTTTTGCAGAGAATAAAGGATATGAAGTAGATAGAACTGAAAGTCAGCGTAGCTAATTACGAATCTAAGTACCAATACAGAATTATTTATAACTTATCTTCTATTTTAATTTGGTCTGCACCAAAGGTCTGACCAAGTTAAAATAATCATTTGAGTAATTAGAAAGGCTTATTTTACCCAAGTCAGACCTACGGTACAGACTTGAACAAAATTAGGATTACCTATATTTAATTCTGTTCAAGTACTTATCTTTTTTAAATAACACAAAAGTTCATTTTTATTCTCTTTGAACTTGGGTTTAAAAAAGATAGATTATTTTTTGAAAATCCATTTTTTTTCAATAACTGTAGCAGATGGAAGTGCGTCGGCTAATTCTTTATCACTTTCAAACTTCAATTGAGAAAGGCAATGAACTTCTACACTTACCTCAAACTCATCTTCTTCGAAAATCCAAGGAGTAATACAAATAGTTTGGTCTTCTCGTTGATGCAAATAGCTTTTTTCTCCACTTGGTAAAACAAAAATTTCTACTTTTCGCCCATCTTCAGGTATGTTTTCTCTACATAAAATAAGTGAGCATCTATCGCAGACATGAATGAGATTATACGATTGTTGTGCTTCTTTTTTGGTTACCTTTAAGTTTTTGCGAAATAATTTTTGATTTTCATTTTGCACATCCAAAAACTCAATCGTTTCTTGATATTGATTTTTAGTCAATCCCAATTCTTTTGTATATCCATTTTTTATCAAAGGTTCATACAAATAAGTCATGTGCATCGAAATCATAAGAGCAATCCATTGAGATTTGTAACGAGAGGTAGCAAATACATTTTTAGGCTGCTCTAAAGAAAATTTTTGAGGTAAAGAGAAATCTTTTGGCGCACCTACTTCTGTAATGTAATTATCTTTTTTCCATTCTATCTGTTCATCATCATGTTCGGCAATAGCAGTAAGAGTTTCTAACCATCTTTTGGGATGGTCTTTTTTTTGCCAATAAAAACCGATTTTAGAGGCTAAAAGTCCATGTGCAGGCTGAAAAATTATTTCCCAACCTTGAGTAGAAGTATTCACAATCATAGATAACAAATTAGAAGTTAGAATTAGGAAACTAGAATTAAAATACAACATAAGCTACAAATTACAGCCATTTTTTGTTTAGTAAAAACCTACTTTGTAACATAGATTGACAAATTAAGTTTAACAAAAAGCATAATTTTCCCTATTCCCTAAACTCTAACATGTATTCCTTTTTCAAAAAGCTCTTTTTTCAAGAGAGGGACAGGAATTTCTCCAAAGTGAAAAATACTTGCAGCAAGTGCAGCATCGGCTTTTCCTTTTTCAAAAACATCTACAAAATGCTGTGTATTTCCTGCACCACCAGAAGCAATAATCGGAATGCTACAAATTTGATTTAGCTTCAAATAGACATCGATAGCAAAACCGTTTTTTGTTCCGTCGTGGCTCATTGAAGTAAACAAAATTTCTCCTGCTCCTCGTTCTTGTGCTTCTTTTGCCCATTCAAAAAATCAATTCCTAAGTTTTTTCGTCCTCCTCCTGTATGTACTTCCCATTTTCCTGCCGATTTTCACTTTTGCATCAATGGCAATTACAATACACTGATTACCAAATCGTTTTGAAGTTTCTTCAATGAATTTTGGATTCAGAACAGCAGCCGAATTAATGGTAACTTTATCTGCTCCAGCTTCTAATAAAACTGAAACATCTTCAATACTACTTACGCCACCACCGACTGTAAAAGGAATATTTAAGTTTTTGGCAATTCGGAGAGCTAATTCTTTTAACGTTTTTCGTTTTTCATGAGTGGCTGTTATATCTAAAAAAACAAGCTCATCAGCTCCTTCTTTTGCGTATTTTTCGCCTAACTCAACAGGGTCGCCAGCAAAACGAAGCTGCTCAAACTGAACTCCTTTAACGGTCTGACCATCTTTTATATCTAAACAGGGAATTATTCTTTTTGATAACAAAATTCTTAAATTGTAAATTGTGAATGATAAATTATAAACGAACTACAAAAAATACTAGATAGAAATTCTGTTTTCATAAATTGCCTTTCCTACGATTGCACCATCAACGCCTAATTTATCAAGCAAAACTAAATCATTCTGACTTGTTACACCACCACTTGCAATGACTATAAGTGTAGGAAATTTAGTTTTTAATTCTCCATAAAAATCAGTATTTAAGCCTTCTAATGCGCCGTCTTTGGTAATATCGGTACAGAAAAATTGTGTAAGTCCTTTTTGTTTCCAATTTTCAATAAATTCAAAAATGGTAAATTCACTTTCTTTTTTCCACGCATCTGTAAGTAGTTTTTCGCCACGCACATCAGCAGCCAACAAAATAGAGTTTCCACCAAACTCAGAAAGCCAACTTTCAAATAATTCTGGATTTTTGACGGCTACACTTCCTACACTTACCATCTTTGCACCACTGGAAAGAATGCTTTTGATAGAATCAGAATGACGAATTCCACCCCCAAAATCAATAATTAAATTGGTTTGAGAAGCTATTTTTTCTAAAATTTGTAAATGTTGAGGTTTTCCAGCTTTGGCACCATCTAAGTCTACAATATGTAGTCTTTTTATTCCCTTATCTTCAAAGATTTTGGCTTGGTCTAATGGGTCTGAATTGTATATTTTCTGTGTGTCATAATCGCCATGAGTAAGACGAACACATTTGCCATCAATTAAATCAATGGCAGGAATGAGTTGAAGATTCATTTTTTATGTTTTAGTAGTTTTTGAAAGAAAATATTATAGGTTATTTATTTCTTCTTCTGAAAGTCCCTGTACTTTTTGCAATTTCATGAATGGAAATACCAGCATTTTTTAAATCTTTAGCTATTTCTAGTGGAGTTATTTTATTTTCCTTTTTCAATTACACTTTTCGCTATTCTAAGATTTTCTTGAAAACGATTATAGGTAAGTTTAGATTTTTTATCCAAATTTTCATAACGCATTTTTTCTCTAGCTTCATCTAAGCCTTTCGCACTAAAATCGTCTTTTATTTCACTATTTTTTAAGAAATAAATCCATTCATCTAACGTATCTTTTACTACATCATCAAAGTTATTTATTTTTAGAATATAGTATTTTGGAAAATTTTCATTTTCATAAATTATCTTTTGAGTGAGTGCCTACAAAATTTCCTTTATATTGATAAATATAATCTTTCCTTGTCCGAATGAACCATAGACAATATTTATAGAATAAAATTTTTCTGATTTTTCCATACGACTTCCCCTAATTTGAAATATTCAGTTACCAATTTGGAAACACCATAAATCATTCGTTGAAAATAATCAATTTCTGGTGTGTTTTGAAGTTCTACCAAGACGAGTTCTCCTTTTTTAGTTCTGACCAAAATATCAACTCTATTGAATTTATCTCGCAGTTCTTCTTGATTTCCTTCACTTTCTAAAATACGTTCAATTTTAAGGTCAAACTTTAGAAGCTCGGTCAGAAAACCCTCCAAAATTCCAAAATTTGCCTTATGACGAAGCATTTTTTTGATTGCCCAATCAAATTGAATTAGTTTCATAGTTGTAATTTATACCAAAATAAATTTATTTCTTTACCTTATCTACTACCAAACCGACTTCCAAAACTGGATTTATTGGGTCTTGTTGTGGCATAGCGTGTTTTATTTTAAAGGTATAAGTTCCTTTTTCTAGTTTAAAATTACTCATTACCATTTGATTTGTATCATAAGTATCACCTACTCCCGAACCTACTGCACGTCCGTCTGCATCACGCAACATAAAATCAACTTTTTCTTCCGTTTCTTTTCCATCTGGAGTTTCATAGGTAAGAATAAGTAATAAATTTTGGTAAGGAATACCAATTCCGTGACGGAGTTCAACAGAAATATCATACATTCCCTCTTCTTCTACATCTACTTTATACGTTTTTTCATCGCTCATTTCCCATTTTAGTACTGCCTTTACATCTTGATGCTCTCTGTAAACATTATTTTCATCACAAGAAGAAAACGCAATTAGGATAACTAATGTAATAACTGAAAAAATAGACTTGGATAAATTTCATGATAGTTTTGGTTTAAATGTAGAACAGACATCTTGTCTGTTTGATTAATTTTATTAATTAATATTCATGAGCAAATTCTACATCTGCATATTGAATTTCAATTTCATTAAGAATATCAAATACTTCTGCCGAACTACTAGACTGAACTAGTCGCATTCTGAATTGTTTTATTCCTCTCAATCCTTTAAAATAAGCTGCATAATGACGTTTCATTTCATTGATTGCCGTTATTTCACTTTTTTTCCATTCCAAAGAAAATAAAAAATGTTTTCTGCAAATATCTAAACGTTCGGATAAAGTTGGGGGAGCTAATAATTCACCAGTAGCCAAATAATGCTTAATTTCTCTAAAAATCCAAGGGTAACCAATAGCTGCTCGTCCTATCATAATTCCATCAACACCAAAACGATTTTTATATTCCAATGCTTTTTGAGGAGAATCAATATCGCCATTTCCAAAGATAGGAATATGAATATCAGGACTATTTTTGACTTCTGCAATATACGACCAATCAGCCTGACCTGTGTACATTTGCTTGCGAGTACGTCCATGAATTGAAAGTGCTTGAATACCAACACCCTGCAAACGCTTTGCAACTTCCAAAATTTTGATAGAATCGTGATCCCAACCCAAACGAGTTTTGACTGTTACGGGAAGTTTCGTTTTATTTACAATTTCTTTTGATAATAATTCCATTTTAGGAATATCCTTAAGAATAGCTGCTCCTGCACCTTTACAAACTACTTTTTTGACGGGACAACCAAAATTAATATCCAAAACTTCTGGATTTTCTCGTTCTACAATTTCTGTAGCCAGAAGCATAGAATCTAATTCTGCACCAAAAATCTGAATCCCAACAGGACGCTCGTAATCAAAAATATCTAATTTTTCTACACTTTTATCGGCATCTCTTATCAATCCTTCTACCGAAATGAATTCAGTGTACATCATATCTGCACCACAGGCTTTACAAACAGCACGAAAAGGAGGGTCACTTACATCTTCCATCGGAGCCAGTAAAAGAGGAAATTCTCCCAACTCTATATTTCCAATCTTTACCATATTGTTTTATTCTATATTTTTTTTATCAAAATACACTTTGATATGACAAATTTACAAAAAATACTATTTTAATTCTGCACAAGAAAAAATAAATTTTTATCTAACAATGTTCTAATTAACTTCTGTGAGAATCGAAATATGTAATAGAATAATCTTTCTAAAAGTTCAATTAAAAAAAAAGGGAAACAACTTAATTGCTTCCCTTTTAATGAATATTTTACTAAGAATTATTTTTTAGGCATCAATACAGCATCAATTACATGGACTACACCATTACTTCCACTCAAATCAGCAGTAGTAACATTAGCACCATTAATCATAACTTTACCGTCTTTTACCGAAACCATTAATTCTTCACCTTGAACAGTAGTAACTTTCTGACCATCTGTTAAATCAGCAGCCATTACAGAACCTGAAACAACGTGATAAGTAAGAATAGAAGATAAATCAGCTTTCTTTTCAGGTGTCAATAAAGACTCTAACGTGCCAGCTGGCAATGCTTCAAATGCTGCATTAGTTGGTGCAAAAACTGTAAAAGGACCGTCGCCTTTCAATGTTTCAACTAAACCAGCAGCCTGAACAGCTGAAACTAAAGTAGTATGATCTGGAGAGCTAATAGCTACATCAACTACGTCATTACTAGTCTCTTCCATTTCCATTACTGGTTCTTCTTCAACAACAGCAACTGTGTCTGTGTCTGTTGTGTCAGTAGTCTTTGTTCCGTCACAAGCAGTAAATACTGTCGAGGCAATTAGAGCCATACAAAACAGTTTCAAAAATTTCTTTGTCATAATTAGTATAATTTTTTAGGGTTTCTTTCAAGTAACAGAGAGAGTGCTTTTTTGTTTTAAATTATTTATTTAGTCTATTAATGTCTAACTTTAGCTTTGTATTTCGAACCAGAATTTAGTTCTATAAACACACTATAAGACTTCTGTAACTATATAGCCAATTTTAAATAAAGAAGAACTTATCTTCATTTACTAGTTGGTCTCTACTTTTGGTTTATCCTTAGTTAGAGATTAGCAACAAATATAGTTATTTGTTTCTGAAAACAAACAATTGCTCTACGTGTTTTGAGTAATTGAATACAAAAAAAAGCAAGATAGAGAATCCGATAATTTTTACTTTAAATTTGTCAATAAATTTTCATTATTACTATGTATAAGATAAAGGAAACAGAATCAGCCTTAGAGGTTCGCAGCAAAACAGCAATGGGTTTTGTTTGGACAGTATTGTTTTTGACTATTCTGATGGTCAGTTTTTATATGAGTTTTGAATATATCTCCATAAAGTGTGAACGAGCAATAGGAGATAATACAACAAAAAAGAAGAAAACTAAAAAATTGACTCCCCAGACTTTATGTTATATTACTCATTTTGATTTCAAAAATGGACTTAAAATAGATTCATTGCTTTTATCTGACATTATTAGAATGGACAAAGGTTATTTCTCATCAATAGAAACTGATTCTGATGTAGCAATTCATCATAATCCCACTTTTATTACCTCACAACAAGAGCGTTATCCGTTGCGTAGAATTTCTAATGTGGCACTTACACCCGAAATGTTGAGTAAAAGATTTAATGATTTTATTGTTAATGAACGCCCTTCGCTTAATACTTGGGATTGGTATATGGGGTACTGGGGAATTGCAGCAGGGATTTCTTTTTTAGGACTTTTGTTTTTGAGTGTAAGTGGACGTTATCAAATAGCTTGTTTTGATAAAGAAAAACATACCTTTTCTATCAAAAATTATGGTCTTTTAGGATTTGTAGGAACAGAAGGTAATTGGAAAGACGTAAAAAGAATTATCTATCAAGATAAAAAAACACGTCATAAGAAAGGAATATTTTTCTTGGTCAAAACAAAATCAGAGTAACTCTAGTAAAAAATACAAGACTAAAAAAGTTTATTTTACTCATCATATAGATACAACTTCAAAAGAAGTAGCTCAAAAAATAGCTGATTTGATTCGTCCAATAGCAAAGCCAAACTCTGAAAGCAACTAAAAAAATAAAGTTATTACTTATATTTTGTAGGAAAATAAAACTAAACCTTCAATTTTAATTGTGGGTTTAGTTTTAATTTTATTTTTGATACAATTCCTAACTTCTTGCTTTATTAATAAGTTCTTCCATTCTCTGCAAATGATGTTCGAAGGCACGTCTGCCTGTTGGTGTAATTTTGTAAGAAGTATTAGGGCGTTTTCCAATAAATTTTTTACGAACTTCCATATATCCACAACTTTCTAAAGCTGCTACATGACTAGCCAAATTGCCATCGGTAAGGTCTAAAAGATGCTTCATAGTCTTGAATTCTATCCAATCTTCTATCATCATAGCTGCCATAAGTCCCAAACGAATACGGTTATTGAACTCTTTGTCCATATCAGTAATAATGCTGCGTAAATCTGCCATATGTTTTATAAAGTTTATTTGAATTAAATATTGTTTGATAAACAAAGTAAAAGATTAGAAATTAGATTTGCAACTATTTTGAGCAAAAAACTAAAAAAAATTGTATTTTTTGTGTGGAATTTAAAAAATAATGTAGAAATCTCTCAAATATTCAATAAATTCTTCAGTATAACCTCTATTCAAATCAATATCTTTTTCAGTTTTTGATTTATAGATTATCAAATTACTTTCTGTAATTTTCTTTTCTCCTTTATATTCTTTTGTATTTTTCCTCTCAAATCTTGTTATGATTCTGAAAACTTCCTGTTCTTTTCTGGTATAAATATTTAATTTTTTTTGAGGAAATAAATTGTAGTTTTCTGCCTTCTTCCTAAAAACAGTCATTTCATAAGCAGGAAGCAAAATATCACATTTTCCATCTTTTGAAAGTAGTTTGTCAATAGAATTTAATAAATCGTCAAAAGAAAGAGCTTCACTATGCAAAGCTATATTTTTAGAATTGTTTTTTGTTTTGGATTGATGAAGAAAAAAAGGAGGATTGCTTATAATATGGTCAAAGGTAGAAAAGCTAGTCTTTGAAAAATCTTGAATAGAAGAATGAATAGCATGTAATCTATTTCCATAGATACTGTTTTCAAAATTGCTTTTTGCTGTCAAAAATGCGTTTTTCTCTATTTCTATGGCTGTTATATTTGTTTCTTTTCCAGAATTAGGTAAATTATTAGCTGTTCTTTGAGCAAGCATAAGTGATAAAAGTCCTGTTCCAGTTCCTATGTCTAAAATAGATTTGCTTTCTGAAATATCAATATAGCTACCAAAAATACAAGCATCTGTACAGATTTTCATAGCACAGTTTTCTTGACTGACACTAAATTTTTTGAATCTAAACATTGAGATAATAGGAATAAAGAATTAAAATTTATCAAAAAAAAGTGAATTTAGAATTATATCTAAATTCACTTTTTCAAGAATAACAAATAAAAGTACAAAATGTAAAACGTTTATTCTGTATCTTCTATTTCTAGGTCTTCATTTTCCAAAACTGGAGCAGAAATCCTACGAACCGAACGAAAACGAGGTTTGTAATAACTACTTTCCATTGTACTATATGTAATCTGTCTTCTACTTCCAGAGGCTGCATGAATAAATTTTAGAGGTTCATTAGGATTATTCTCAACAACAATTCCTACGTGTCCTGTACGTCCAGAGCGTGAATTTCTGCCTGTAAAACAAAGTATATCACCCACTTGTGCATCTTCTAATTTCACTTTTTTTCCTACATGGTCGTAGGAGCTAGACGAAGCAGGAAGGTTAATTTTGAATTGACTATATACATAAGATACAAAACCAGAACAGTCAAAACCCTTTGGAGATTTTCCTCCGTACACATAAGGGACACCTTCTTGAGCAACTGCGATATCAACTAAAGAGGTTACAAAATTTTCTCTAACAACTATTTTTTCTAACAATTGAGGAGTAATAGCAAAATTATTAGAAGTAAAAGACTCATTATAATCAATTTCTTCTGTGTTTAATTCAAAACTATTTTCGTTTGTTTTTTGATTGGCTTCTGCGTCAAGTAAATCCAGAATATCGTTTTGTTCATCTTTGTAATCTGTAGAACTAATACCAGTATTTTCTAGTATATTATTTTCTACAAGCACTGTATCTTTATTTACCGAATAAAAAATGGGTAAAAAATCTGAAGGGGTTTGAAAGCAGTTTAGAGTAGAAACTACATTTGAGGAGTTAGAATAAGCGGAAGTAGGGCTGATAATAAGAGTATGTGAACGTTTTTTCGTTTTTTTTGTTTTACTATTCTTGCTTGTTCTTGTTGGCTTAGAATTAGACTTTGTAGGTTCGGAAGGAGAACCTGTAAAAGCTGCACAAATAAAAATGAGTGAGGCACAAAGAAATGAGATAGATTTGCGTTTAAAGTCCATATAGTTGGATTTTAATAAAAAAAATAGTAGTGAGTATGAGAGTAGGTGTTTTAGACCTTACCATTCTTTTCGAAATAGTGCTTTAACTAATTTTTCGAAAGCTCAAATTTACAAAATATTATTTGAATGTAATCAAAAAAATCAATACTCTATTTTTATTTCAAATAGAGTATTGATTTTTGAGTAAATAGACATTTACTACCACGCATTATAAGATTTTTTTTATTTCAATTTATATTATTCTCTATACTACTAGACAAAAATTAAGACCTCCCTAAATCCCTCCGAAGGAGGGACTTTGAATGTCTTTTCTCCCCTCCTTCGGAGGGGTTGGGGGAGGTCAAAAAACAAAATGTCTAGTAGTTTAATCATTCTCTTCGTATTCTAATGTTTAAGGCTCCATTTCTAATTCTTAGTTTTTGGCTTGGATTATCTCTATTTTCTAGAGTTCCACTAAAAATAGCCTTAATCACATCATTTTCTATACTTAAAATCTCAAAATTAGCATCTCCTTTATCATTAGAAGCTATAAAGGCAGTGTTACCTTGAGTAAATTCTAACCGAGTATTTAATTTTTCTAACGTTCTAGGAGTAGTATCATCAAAATCAAAACGAGTAAGAAGAACACGGAAATTACTAACCATGACTTCATTATTAGTTCGATAAATAGAAAGAGATTTGGCTACACCAGAATATGTATTTAGAAAGGAAGGAATTGTTCCACTAGGGTCAGAAAATATATAGTTTTGATTTTCAATTTCCACCCAGATATGTCCTTCTGGCGGAAAAGCTCCTTCTTGTTCATTGATTAGCTCGCAAGATGAAAGTAAAAAAGGAATGCTGAATAAAACTAAAATATAAAATAAACGCAAGTAAGATGAGGGAGATTTCATTTTTTTCAGAATAAGGTAAAAATAAAGTAAATGATTGATAAGATGAAATTTTGGCAATAAAGTTAAAAAAATATTTATGGCAAAATAATTGATTTATTCTAATTAGATTTAAAGCTACAAACGAAATTAGAAGATATAAAGTTTTATGCTAAATCTTCTTAGGATCAATTACGAATTAAAAATTACGAATTACGAAATAAGTATTCAGCGTAGCTAATTTAATTAATTGAATATCAATTAGTTATGGTTTTAAAAGTAGCAGTTTATTTAATTCTTATTCCTTATGAATAATAATAATACTCAAAATAATAATACTCAAAATAATAATATTCAAAATAATAATCACATCAAATAGAATTTAATTATGAAGAAAATACTCTTTGCATCCGTATTTATAATCTTTACTCTTTTTATTAATCAAGCTGTTGAGGCACAAAGTGTTACTGAAAAGAAAGAAGCAACTACTTTTACCAAGAAAGTAGATGATCGTCAGGCTCAGCTTACCTTTACCAATCGTGAACATGATTTTGGTGAAATTTTAGAAGGTAAAGTAGTCGAATATAGCTTTACATTCAAGAATACGGGAAATTACCCATTAATGCTGCAAGACATCAGAACTACTTGTGGTTGTACTGCTCCTGAATGGACTAGAGAACCAATTGCACCTAATGAAGAAGGAAAAATAATTATCCGTTTTAATACAGCTCACAAAGCAGGACAACAAAGAAAAATAATTACTGTTATTTCTAATGCTTCTAATTCTTCAGAAGCTCTGGTTATGTTCGGAACTGTGTTGCCTAATGGAAATGGAGAATAAATAGTAGATACAGTTACTAGTTATTCAGTTGAATAAATTTATATGTAATCTGATTTGTAAATAAAAATGCTATTCCTAATTATAAAATATATAATAGGAATAGCATTTTTATTTATTTTATTCTTTTACACAGAATTTTCTACCAATCAGAAAGCGTTCCACCTTCTACTTTGTTTGGATTAATTCCTACAAGCTCTAATTCAAAGACTAAAGTTTTGCCAGCCATTGGATGATTTGCATCTAAGACCACACCTTCTTCAGTAGCTTCAATTACTACAACAGGAATTTGCTCGCCATTTTGTCCTTGAAGTGCAAGCTGGTCGCCTGCCTTTGGATTCATTTCTGGTGGTAACTTATCTTTAGGAAAAGAAACAATATTTTCTGGATTTGATTCTCCATAGGCTTCTGCTGGTGGTAAAGTTATTGTTTTTGCCTCGCTAAGGTTCATTCCCTCTACGGCTGCATCAAAACCTTTTATCATTTGTCCTGCTCCTATCTCAAACTCAATAGGCTCTTTTCTATCTCTTGAAGAATCAAAAACTTTTCCGTCTTCGAACTTACCTACATAATGTACTTGTACTAAATCGCCTTTTTTTGCGCTATTTGACATGCTCTAAAATTAATTGGATTATAAAAAAAATAACTTTGTTGTTTGCCCACTAAAAACTCAATAAGAACTTTAATAAGAACCTATTTCTAAAATGTAATATTTCAATAAAAAAAGTTTATAGTGTAATTTTACGCAAGGTACAATTTTTTGACGTAAAAATAAATTGAATGCTTATTTAGAATCTACTATTTGTTATTTTTTGTGTAAATTTGAAAATGTAGCGTAGGTTTGAACCTGCTAAAATTAACCTATAAAACTATGAAGAATTACTTTATCTATATTGCTTTGTTTTGGTCATTTCTGTTACTAGCAATAACTGGAATGATTTCTTATAAATTTATCCAAAAGGAAGAAGCTAAAACTTATTACTCTAATCAAAGACAAATTTCAAAAGTTTTCTTACTGACAGATTTTTGCTTTTCAACAGAATCTAGACATGTTCGTCATCTTTCTATGCCTGAATGGATTGCTCCCTTTCAAGATTTCCCTGCTTATCACGAGCATTTCCCTTCGTCTTCTTTTTTAAGACCAACTAGCTATAAGAAACAATTTTGATATTCAAAGTGAATTAGATTTAATTTTTAGAGTTTCAATAAGTGGAGAATCAAAAATAAAGGCTTTACTTTTAGGCAAACTATTTGTAACTTCTTTGATAAATTATTCTACAAACCAAACTACTTTTTCTTATGAATTTTCAAAAAATCAAACTGTACTTTCTTTTTCTTCTTTTTTCTTGTGTTTTGTTTTCTTGTGAAGAAGCCGAAAATGAGCCTGTTCTAGTTGTAGAAGATAATTTTAACGTAAACGCACAAGAGTTGGTAAATTTGGTAAACACATATAGAGCAGAGGGTTGCAAGTGTGGAAATCAGCAAATGCCAGCCGTAAGTACAATTACATGGAATACAGTATTAGCAAAAGCGGCTTATCTTCATAGCAAAGACATGAATGATAAAAATTACTTTTCTCATACAGGAAAAGATGGCTCAAATGCTGGTCAAAGAATAACGAGACAGCAATATAATTGGAAAACTTACGGAGAAAATATTGCTAAAGGTTATCCAAACGAAAAAGCGGTAATTGATGGTTGGATAGATAGTGAAGGACATTGTAAAAACATTATGAATCCAAACTTTAAAGAAATGGGTATTGGTAGAGAAAATGATTATTGGACGCAAGTTTTTGGAGCAGAGTAGGAAATAATAGGGAGAAACTGGGAATTACTAGGACAAAGATTTTTTAATAAAAAATAAATGAAACAATTTATCTGAAATAGAATTTTCCATCAGTTCCCAGTTCCCAGTTCCCAGTTCCCAGTTCCCAGTTCCTATTTCATATTCTTTTCTACTTCCTTATTCATCGTTTTTTTGATAAACCTCAAAAGTCCGATACAAAGTAAAAGGCTTAGAATACCTAATGGAACCATTGTAATAAAATCACTTCCTTCTATTTTAGGAGCATTCAATAATTCTCTATCAATAAACAAGAACATAATCAAAGTTAGTCCATTATTCAGAATATGTGCCCAAATAGGTACAGCAATGTTATTCGTATAAACATACAGATAACCAAACAAAGCACCTAAAAGCATACGAGGAATAAAGCCATAGAATTGAAAGTGAATAGTACTAAAAATAATAGCCGTAATCCAAATAGCTGCATGCTTATTTTTGGTAATATTTTGAAATATTGGCTGAACAACTCCTCTAAAGAAAACCTCTTCGGCAAGTCCTGCTATAAAAGCAACTACTACAAAACCCAAAACAGCTTGTAGAGGCGAAGAAAAGTCAGTCATAAAAAGAGTTAGTGTTTGAGCATTATTTTCTTGTTCTCTCATCCAAATTTCTATACCTTTTAGTGCTTCAGGAAATTCTATAATACCATTTAATGCACCTGTTACCCAAACGGCAGGAAAAGCAACAATAGCAAGTACAATCACAACTAGAAAAACAAAAGCAGGAGTTTTGTATCTCTGCAAAAAAGGTTCTTCCAAAAAATGTTGTGCTAATTTTGGATTCATCACATGGACGGCTCCAGTATTTTGATTTGCTTGATTAAATCTGTAAATATACTTCACAAACAACAAAGCTATTGCGAAGAAGCTACAAAGCTGTGTAAAACCTTGTAAAATCAAAATTGGAGTACGAAGCTCTGGGTGTTCGTTTATGTTTTGCATCTTATTACTAAACTCAATAAAAGGAATATCCAAAATTATTGATATAATAGCCATTCCAATAAATTGTGAAGCGACTAAAGCTATAAGCGTAAGAATAGAAAGTAATAAAATTGAAAAAATATATTTCATAGTAGATAGTAAATAATACACAAGAGAAATTAATACGAGAGAAATTGATACAAGAAGATAAAAAATAAAAATAAATAAATATTACTTTACAATAAAAAAACCATCATTACCATCATCTTGGTATAAAGGCATCAAAATATAGCCTTTATAAGGCGAATGAATTTCTTTTCCGTCTTGATGTGCTACTACTTGTCCTTCTTCTATACTATCAAAATTACCAAAACCTTCTATCATTTTGAAATCTGAATGAGCTGGAATTTTATGAATATATTCACAGGTAAGGTAATTAGGAACACCACTTCGGATAGTTTCTCCTAAGGTATGTTCTAGGTTTGGAATAGGCTGAGTAGTCATTTGAAGAGCCTGCATAATTCGCCAAACACCCAAAACAAGATTATTAGCCGAATTTTCTTTTCCTATTGTTCCTCCCTCAAAAGCAAATGTTTCATAATTCCATTGCTCCATATAGGTCATGGCAGTTCCTTCTAATTTTTTATCAAGACCCAAAACAATAGGAATTTCTAATAAACTGGCTAGTTTATCATCAGTTGTTGTCGTCTTGACAACAAAGGCACCATTGGGAGCAGAAGTAGTATGCAAATCTATTAAAATTCTTTTTTTGTAGGTATCGTGAGGAATTACCCGTAATACTTCAATGAGCTGACGCAATTCTTCATATTCCGAAATTTCTGAATCAGGTGGAATATTGTTTATCAAATCATTGAGCCAAATTCTATTCAAGTCTGTTTGTAGGTATCGTTTTTTTTCTTTTAGAGCTTGTAAGTTTCCTCCTACTGCTACAAAGTGTCCATTGAAAAGACGTTTGTCCAGATGAGAAATTAAATATTCTAACGCATTATAACCTGCTTGTTCGTTTCCGTGCAAACCACCAATACAGACCAAAAGTGTCTGATTATCTCCACCAGAAATATCTCCGATAATACGTTTAAAAAGAGTTGGTATTTGCGTACTTGCTTGTGTTTTTTGAGTCATTACTTAATAAAAAGGTCAGATAAAGTTTCAATAAAAACCTAAACCCTAAACGTTCTGATATGTTTGAATAGAAGTTTAGGGTTTGTTTTATTATAAGAGCAAATATACAAAAAAACTAGATTTGAATGAAAGATAAAATTTTTACCAAAAATCTAATACTACTAGACATTTTTAAATTTATCCTGTTTGCTGCCATTGCCAACGTCTTGTTATCTTCGATAACAGATGCTTGTCAAGGCAAAAAAGTAAAATATCTAGTAGTATGCAAAAATCTCTAAACTATACACCTATTTATAACTTAGATAGCTAATTAAGATAATATAATGACTATCAGTCATTTTATTTCTAATGGTTTGAATTTTTCAAAAAAAGCGATTTTTATTGAAAATTTTTAAGTAAAATTCTTATTTTACTGAAATTAGTGTAAATCTTTGCTATTTATATAGAAAACTTGCATTTCTCTGTAACTTGTTGTTACTTTGTATCGTTATTAGTATGCAAGCATAACAAATTAAATTTTTCTCAGTGTGTGTGGAAAGTTTGATTATTTCAGTATTTTGTTTTACTTATTTATTTACTAAAATATCTAAATTACTGACTTGCGGTACATATTTTATTTCAAAAAAACCTCATTTAAATTAAAAATTCAATGGAAGATTTATTAAAGAAACTCGTTTACACTGGTGTTGGTGTAGTATCAATGACTGCTGAAAAATTACAAGAAGCAGTTGATAAAATGGTTAGTGAGCGAAAAATGTCTGCTGACGAAGGTAAGAAATTGGTAGATGAATTTTTTGACACAACTGAAGAAAAGAAAAAAGAATTTGAATCTCAACTTTCTTCTATCGTAGAAAAAATTGTTCGTTCTTTCAAATTTGCTTCAAACAAAGAAATGGCAGAACTTACTGAACGTATCAAAACATTAGAAGCTAATGCTGGTATCGTTGGTGGAGTAGAAGAAAGCGAAAAAAAAGCTATTAAGAAAGCCCCTGCAAAAGCTAAAGTTGTAACTGCTAAGTAATTCATAGAATTCATAAATGGATTACTTCATTACAGTTTAGCAAGTAGCTAAAATATATAAGCTACAGTAAAACAGTAAAGCCAAATTTTTGTTCTTTTTTCTTATAACAAGAAAAGCAAAGAATAATAATTTGGCTTTTTTAATTCAAAATTTGTAATTTTAGATAGAATTAAGTCAATGGTGGTATTTTTTTCTACCTTAGACTCTTTGCCGTTGCTTGTTTCCCCACAAGCGACACATATAATGCAACTATATGTTTTTTCAGAACACCGTCAAAAATATAAATCGTCTTAGACAAGTAATTCAAATTTTATTGAAATACGGTTTTGAAGATATTGTACTCAATACACCTCTTCAAAAACTTATTCCACCAAAAACAAATCTTACTTGGACAAATAACGAACAGGGAGAAAGTGAAGCCTTAATGGTTTTTTCTACTCGTTCGGAGCGTCTTCGTATGGTTATTGAGGAACTGGGTCCTACTTTTGTAAAATTAGCACAGGTTTTGAGTAATCGTCCTGATTTTATTCCTGAAGATTTAATTGTTGAATTTAAAAAATTACAAAGTAGTGTTCAGCCTTTTGATACAGAGACTGCTAAAGAAATTATCTTCCTAGAAACAGGACAAACAACGGATGAGCTTTTTCAATTTTTTGATGAAGTGCCTATTGGTGCAGCTTCTATCGGACAGGTTCATCGTGCTAGATTACATACAGGAGAAGATGTAGTAATAAAGATTCAGCGTCCGAATGTGCGTGCAAAAGTAAAAACTGACCTTGCTCTTTTAATAGAATTTGTTCGTCTTACAGAAAACTTTTTTGTTTCGGCTGGTATTTTGAATCCATTGGATGTAGTAAAAGCATTTGAAAAAACAATGCAAAAAGAACTGGATTATATGACCGAAGCAAGGCATATGGAGCAGTTTAGAAAATTATATAAATCTAAAAAAGAAGAATTTCATATTCCAAAACCTTATTTGGATATTTCTACTTCTAAGGTTTTAGTGATTGAATATGTAAGTGGCTGTGAAATTACGGATGTAGCACAGCTTGAAGCGTGGGGACTTGACCCAAGACGTATCGCTGAAAGAGGTATGGATATTTACCTGACACAAATTTTTGAATATGGACTTTTCCACGCAGATCCACATCCAGGTAATATCTTGATAAAACCTAATGGTCAGATAGTTTTGTTGGATTTTGGTATGGTAGGAAAACTGATGACACATCAGAAATTTGCTTTTGCAGGTGTCTTCATAAATTTGGCGAAAGAAGATGCTCGTGGAATGGCTTCCAATCTCAGAAAACTAGCTATTGATAGTGAAATTGAAGACATGCGAAGTTTTGAATACGATTTGCATGAGCTTATAGAAGAGTTTGTGATTTTGGATGTAGCTGGAGATATGGGAATGGCAGATTTGACAGAACGTCTGCAAAAAATTATCTATACCTACAAATTAGAAATGCCTGGAGTTGTATTTTTGATTTTACGTGCTTTGGTTATTTTGGAGGGAATCGGAAATACATTGCATCCCAGTTTTCAGAGTTTGGAGTATATTCGTCCGTATGGTGTCAAGATTTTGGCAGAAGAGTATTCTGTTGGTAATATTAACTCCGAACTTTCTTACACACTTTCCGAATTTGGAGGACTTTTGTATAATTTTCCTTCTGAATTACGCTACATTCTCAAAAAACTTCGGAAAGGAGAATTTAATTTTGATATAAAAATTCAGGCAGACGAGCCTATTCTTAGAAAAGCCGAATCGATTACAAACCGTTTTACTTTTACGATGCTGATTTGTGCCTTGGTTCTTTCGGCTACCATTGCTTTAAACGCCAATTTTCCAGATTATCTCAAAACTAATGGTGGAATTCCTTATTTAAGTATTTTGGGATATGGATTGGCTATTTATTTGGCTGTCTTGCTGTTTTTATTGATTGTAAGGAGTAATATTGGAGGAAATAAATAGATTGATTTTATTTGCACAAAAGAATCTATGTTATGTATGTTTAGCATTTTCCTCAAAATAATCAGTTGCATTTATCTTCATTCATCCTAAAAATCATACAAATCATTTATCAATAAGTTACGGTATTTTACCAAAAACAATGAAATTGGTTAAACACTTTTGATAAAAATAGTGTTTTTTGTGTATGAAAAATTCTACAAAAATACAAGACGATAAGCTATTTATTTACTGGCTCAAAAAAGATTTTAGATTAAGTGATAACCCTGCACTTTCGAAGGCTTTAGAAGATGCAAAAAGTGAAAATGCCAAACTAGCTTTAGTTTTCGTAATTGAAGATGAGTTTTTAGAAGCTCCAGAAACATCTGTTTTTCACGTAAAATCTGTTTTTGATGCACTTTCTAATTTACAACAGGTAATAAAAAAAGATTATAATAAAGAAATTGCTGTTTTTAGAGGAAATGTAGTAGAAATTTTTGAGAAAATTAATAAGAAAACTCCTTTTCAAAAAATTTATGCTCATCAAGAAATAGGAATTGATTGGACTTTCAGAAGGGATAAAAAGGTAATAGAATTTTGTAAAAAAAATAATATTGAATTTACGGAACTCATACAAACTGGCGTTTTTAGAAGGCTAAAATCAAGAGATGAAAGAGCTAAATTATGGGCAAAATTTAATTACGATACCTTACTTCCTCTTCCTTCAAAAGAAAGTTTTGAAGCTGTAACAATTCCCATAAATTGGAAACACCTCAAAGAATTTTACAAACCATTCTATAAAGAAGAAAAACCAAAACTAAGAGTAGAAGATTTTGGATTTAGTCTAGAGAATGAAAAAGGAGAAAAACTAGAAATTCAATCTGTCAGTGAAACGGCAGCACTTCAAACATTGGAAGATTTTTTGTATTATCGGGGTATTGCTTATAGAGGTGGAATTTCTTCTCCCAATTCTGCATTTACGGCAGGTTCTCGTCTTTCTACGCATTTGGCTTGGGGGACTTTATCGGGTCGTTACGCTTATCAGATTACTCAAAACAGACAAAAAGAATTAAAAGCAGAGTTGGAGGAATTAGAAAAACAACTAAAAAACAAAGAACTAAATCCAAAGCAGAAAGAAGAACTAGATATTTTGATAAAAGAAAAAAAGCGTTGGAAGGGTTCTTTATCTTCTTTTCTTTCTCGTTTGCACTGGCGAGACCATTTTATTCAGCGTTTGGAAACCGAACCACAAACCGAATTTGAAGCTATCAATACGGCTTATAATGCACTAGAATATGACGACAAACCCGAATTTTTAGAGGCTTGGGAAACTGGTTTTACAGGTTATCCTTTGGTAGATGCGTGTATGCGTTGCCTCAATCAGACGGGTTTTATTAATTTCAGAATGCGTGCTATGATTGCTTCTTTTGCGATGCACACGCTACACTTGAGTTGGAAAACTATCAATGCTCCAATGGCAAGATTATATACCGATTATGAAGCAGGAATACATTTGAGCCAGTTGCAGATGCAGGCTGGTGTAGTCGGAATTAATACGTTGCGAGTCTATAGTCCGACAAAACAGATTATTGATCACGATCCAGAATGTGAATTTATAAAGGAATGGGTTCCAGAACTAAGAAATTATTCGCCAGAACAAATAATTGCTCATGCCGAAAATCCAGAGGAAACAGATCATTGAAAATTACCCGAAACCCATTGCAGATTGGAAAGTAGAGTCGAAACGAATGAAAGACAAGTATTTTGCTATCAAAAAATTACCCGCAACAAAAGAAATTTCTCAAGAAGTATATCAAAAACATGGTTCTAGAATGGGTTCGATGGCAAGTAGAAGAAAAAAGAAAACAACTACTAAAAAAATAAAGACGACAAAAGTAAAGTCAGTAAAAAAGAAAAAAGAAGAACCAGAAAATCAGACCAAAATTCCTTACGAAAAGTAGTGTATTCTGTAGAGTAAGAAATAGAGTAAAGCAAATAAAATTATGGCAAAATTAAAAAAAACGGCTCTTTGTTGGTTTAGAAACGATTTACGACTTCACGACAACGAAGTAATTCATCAGGCAATAGAAAAATATGAAAATCTACTTTGTATTTTTTGTTTTGATAAAAGACAGTTTGAAAAATTGAGTAAAAAGACAGAACTAAATAAAAATACCTATCAAAGTTCTGAATCAAACACAAAACTTAACAAAGATTTAGACTTAAACTTTAGAAAAACAGATGCAAAACGCATTCAATTTCTGCTGGAAACTATTCAAGATTTTAGAAAAAATTTACAAAAAACAGGTTCAGATATAATTCTAAAAATAGGAAATCCAGAAACAGTAATTTGTGATTTTATAGAGGAATTTAATCAAAATGAAGAAACAAAATACAAGATAATTGAAATTTTTGCTCAAAGCGAACCCACTTATGAAGAGATAAGTATTGAAGAAAATTTAAAAAATGAGCTTATAAAAAGAGATTTGAAAGTAGGGAAAAAACAAATTGAACTTACACTGATTTGGGGAAAAACATTATATCATATTGCAGATTCTCCTTTTCCACCATCAGAAACGCCACAAATTTCAAAAGAATTTAGAATTGAACTTACCAAAAAAACAGAAGTTAGAAAACTTATCGAAACGCCAACAAAAATAAATTTACCTCAATCTATCAAAGCTTTTGATAAAGATTTTCATAAGAACTTTTTTGGTAAAATCCCTACTTTTCAAGAACTCGGTTTTGAAGAATCAGAATTGGAGCATTTAGAAACGATTGCTTTCGAAGGTGGAGAAACGGCAGCTTTACAAAGATTAGATTATTACACCTTCGAATCTGAACTTCTGACAGGTTATAAATTTACTCGTAATCGTTCTTTGGGAAAAGATTATAGTTCTAAACTGTCGCCTTATTTAGCAGTAGGTTGTCTTTCTCCTCGTCTTATTTATTGGAAAGTGAAGGAGTATGAAGAAAAGGTTAAGAAAAATATAAGTACGTGGTGGCTTGTTTTTGAAGTCGTTTGGAGAGATTTCTTTTATTTCCAATCATTAAAACATGGCAATCAAATTTTCAAAATTGAAGGAATAAAACATAAAAAAGAGGCTGCAAAAGAATTTGTAGAAGATTATGAGCTTTTTGAAAGATGGGCTAATGGTCAGACAGGTGTCCCCTTTGTAGATGCACACATGAGAGAACTTTTACAAACAGGTTTTATGTCTAATAGAGGACGGGTAAATTGTGCTTCTTTCTTGACTAGAAACTATAAAATTGATTGGCGATGGGGTGCAGCATGGTTTGAGAGCCATTTGCTGGATTATGATACGTGTAGTAATTGGCTGAATTGGAATACCCAAGCACTAGATATTTATTATACAAATCCGATTTGGCAAGGATTAAAATACGACAAGAAAGCAGAATATATCAAAAATTGGATTCCAGAACTTGAATGTAAAATTAGACGATAAACTCAAAAATGAAGTTCCTGTTCTCTTACATGCACCTTGGCTTTTAGAAAATCCGCCTAAAAATTATACAAAACCAGTAGAAATTTATTTTACTTGGAAATGGGCGACAGGAAGGTTAAATGGAGCCTATAAGAAAGCAGCTAGACAAACAAGCAGGTTTGCCAGTAGAGGAAGATAAGCCTAAGAAGAGAAGAAAAGAAAATTAATAAAGAATCAATATGAGTGTCATTTTAAAAAATATAAATCTTTGCCAAATTTTATTCTGTGCAAGTATCTTTTTTCCATAAAGTAGGGTTTGCAAACCCTACTTTAACGTGAACTCGGGATTAAACTACTACTCATTCTTAGCTATTTTGCGTTTTTTTTACCATTATCAACGTCAGTTATCTTCAATAACAGACGATTGCTAAGGTAGAGTGAAAAAAAACACCTATTTCCCTTAGCAATCGTCTATTTTTTCAAAAAATAGACGTTGATAATGGGAAAAACCACAAATGCTCTAAGTAACAATCCCGAGTTCATGTTACTTTATGGAAAAAAGCGAACTATTATTTTGTCAAAAATCGGTCAATTCATAGAATTTGAAAAATGACACTCATATTGAAGAATAAAAATCTTTTAAAAATTGATTTTAGAAAAGGCTTAAGTTAAGTATATAAATACTAATCGCAAATATCAATAGAAGGCAATCGAACTGTAAAGATAGAACCTGCATGTTCTTCACTTTCCAAATGGATTGTTCCCTGTAATTTTTTGATAGCATTATGAACAATGTATAGACCCAGACCGCTTCCTTTTGCCTGTTCGCTGGCACGAATAAACATATCAAAAATGGTGGTTTGATACTTTTCTGGAATTCCGATTCCATTATCTAAAAATTCTATTTCAATTCCTTTTGGGGTATCTTTTACGGTAATCTGAACCAATGAGTTATCAAAAAAACGTTTGGAGTATTTGATACCATTTTCTACAAAGTTTTGAATAATAGTGTAAAGCAAACTCTCATCTGTACAAAATTCTTTCTTTGCCTGTATTTGTATTCTAAAATCGATATTTTGATAATTTTCGTAAAAAGAGAAAGTAGTTATAATACTATTTATAAGCTGTTCGAAATTAATTATTTTTACATTTAATTTGCCTTGTTTGATAGAAGAAACTTTTGTCAAATCTTTTATCAATTCACTTAATTTTTTGACAGACATTTCTATCATAGTTGTGTATTGCTGAACAGTTTTGTCCTCACTTTTTTCTATTTTAAAGAGATTCAAAACACCTTCTACCGAACTTATAGGACCTTTGAGATCATGAGAAGCACGATAAAGTAATTGTTCCATTTCTTTATTGACTGAAATGATTTCGTTTTGAGCAATTTTGAGTGAGTTTACATTCGCAACTGCTAATATGGTTCCTAAAGATTCTACATAATCTGCCTTTATTGGATTACTGCTTATCCATGTCCACAAGCTATCTCCTGATTTTTTACGAAGTTGAAGTTCATATTGCTCAGGTATTGTTTTGACTCTTTTCTCAATTGTAGTGTGTGATTCTTCATCAATTTCTTTTGAAAAAAGAAGTTTATTTATATTTCTACCTATAATTTCGCCTTGTGCGTGTCCTAAAAGTTCTAATACCCGTTCGTTTACATAGACAATTTCATCTTTACTATTCAAAACTATAATTCCTTCACGCATTGTATCAATGAGTGTTCTATACTTTTGTTCACTTTGTTTTATTCTTCTTTCTGAACGTTTGCGATCACTAATATCACGCATCACAACAGCAATAGAAGTGGTTTCATGTTCATCCAGTTTTATAGGAAAGAAAGAAACGGCTACATCTAAGGGCATATATTTTCTTCTATTGATGATTCGAAGTTCGGTTTCCCACGACTCATGTCTGGGAAATTGAAAGACTTCCATTCTTATTTTTTCTTGTGAGTAGCGAGTAAAATAATCTAAAATAGAAGTTCCTATTAGATTCTCTTCTTCTCTACTTTTATCTTCAATACCCAAAAGCTTTTTTCCTGCTTCATTGATAAACTTTATAACTCCTGCCTTATCTGTCAGACCAATAAACTCGTGACTACTTCCGATAAGAGAAATAAGTCTTTGATTTTCTTCTTTCGCAATTTTTTCTTGTGTAATATCTCTAGCTACCCCCAAAAAACCAATACTATTACCCAAATTATCTACTTGGGGATTAATACGTTCTTCAAGCCATAAGTACCGTTTTTCTGTATGATGTAAGATTCTAAAAGTTCGGGAAGTCTTGACTTGTCTTAAAATGGCGTGTTGTATCGTTTCTAGTACTTGCCTTCTGTCCTCTGGATGTACAACACGCATCCAAGGAATAAAACCAGCATCAAAAAAATCAAGAGGATAATTAAGAACGGATTGCAAATGCTCACTTACAAAGGTAAGTCCGTAAGTTCCTGCATTTGGATTTATTGCTACGGCATAGACAATCTCATCTATATTATTGAGTAACTGCTTGTACTCCTGCCTATTTTTTACAATGGCTTCTTCGTTGCGTTTTTGCTCAGTAATATTTCGTACAATCATGAGTACTTCGCCTTGTGTGCTAAGATTCATACGAGCTTCTAAATGGAGTAGCTCCTTAGTACTAGTGAGATGATTGTATTGTATGGATTGAGATTTTTTGGTAAGTAAAGTTTTTTGAATGGTCTGTTCTACTTTGTCAGAAACCATCAACGAAAATACATCACCTATTTTTTTGTTAATAGGGTTTTGAAAATTATAATAATCTTGTTGGTCTGCTTTATAATCTAAGATAGTTCCATTTTTGGAAAGTAAAAACATTTGATCTGGAATAGTATCCAGCAAGGCTTTGTTTTTAGATTCGCTCTGAATGAGCTGAGCTTGATTTTGTTTGGCTTTTGTAATATCAGAGGCAATGAGTGCAAAACCCGTAACTTCATCATCAGTTACCATAGGAGCAATTCTGATACTTAGCCAAGTTGTACGAGATTTGGTTTGATAGTTATAAAACAAACTCTCAAAACGTCCTATATTTCTACTCTCAAAAACATAATTAAATATCTCTTTTAGTTCTTGTCTTTCATTGGGTATAATAATACTATAAATATTTCTTCCCATCATTTCTGAAATAGAGGTTTCGTTGGGCGTACGATTTATGTATTGAATATTTCCATCTAAATCTACGTGTAAAACGTAATCAGGTGCAAATTTGATAAGTGAACGCCATTTTTCTTCATTTTGCTTACTTTTTGTAATATCTGTAAATTGAAGTAAAAAATGTTTTTTGTCAGCAATTTGCATCATCTGAACAGCCATTTTTACCCAAAAAAACTTACCTTTTTCTTTTCGCCTCATTTTCATTTCGAAAGTTCTGACTACGCCTCTTCTACGTGTACGGCTACGAATTTGAGATAAATCAAGATTACTTATAAGTACACTAATAGAATTATTCAGAATATTCTCTTTTTCATATTTAAAGGATTTTAAAAAAGGTTCGTTTGCTACCTGTATTTTGTTATCTGTTGCTGAAAAAATGAGCGTAGGTGAAGGCAAAAGGTCAGCACATTTGTAAATCAAAGCATCGTTTGTAGAACTAATAGTAGAATCAATAGAATTATCGTAAGACTGCTTGAGCATAATTTGAGTTAGCATTCCAGCCGTTCCTATCAGTTTGTTTCCTGATTTGAGGGCTGTAATTTGAAGGCGATAAAAGTTTTCATTATGATTGAGTATAGAATAAAAATCATCTCCTAAAAGAACATTTGCATGAGATTGAGCCGAAAAAATCCAATTACCGTTTGATTCCTTTATTTCCTCGTCCTCTAACTGCCAAACTGTCTTTTGAATAATTTTGGAAGTATCAAGCTCAAACTCACTTATTAAAGAACCAATAATATTTTCTACTATAAGTTCGGCATTTGTTTGCCAAACCAATATAGGCAAATGAGCCAACCAAGCTAAATGGTTAGGAGTTGAGTTGTTTGTATTAAATGTTGAAAGTGGATTGAATTCTGGTCTTTCCATGTAAATTTACCTCTTCGAATAAAACTCTAAATTTTATCTACTGACTTTTTCTTAGTTTTCAATAATTTTGTTCTCTTACATAAGAAAGATAAACTATTCTTACATTTTATCATAATTATTTTACAAAATTAACGCATAAAAAATATATACAGACAAATTACGTAATTTTTTCTACTATTTTTAATTTTATAAATCAATTGAATGAAAATCCTGCTTTTTGTCCAAAAAAAGATAACTTTTATCTACCTATAAAATATTATTTTTTCTAAACCATTGATTTACAAATCATTCAAAAAAAAATCTATATTTTTGAATCAAAAACGATAAAAATGAGTTATCTAATCATTACAAAATAAAAATACTACATACAGGTAAAGGTAGTCGTTTGATTTATCAAATGAAATTCACTAATAACTGTTTTACTGATTACTGATAACTTAATATGGTTTACCCTGAAAATATAGAAACTAAATTAGGATTTGATAAAGTTCGTGAGCTTTTGGCAGAACAATGTCAAGGGATTTTAGGAAGGCAATTGATTGATAAAATGGAGTTTCATAATGATTATGAAATGATTGCCAGTCTTACCGAACAGACAGCAGAATTTAAGAAATTAATAGAAACAGGTCAAAGTCCACCAGAGAGTTATTACTTTGATGTTTCGGCTTACCTTGCAAAGGCTTCGATTGTAAATAATTTTCTTTCCGAATCCGAATTTTATGATGTTAAGCGTTCTTTAGATACGCTTTACCAGACTTTGAGAGTAATTCGAAGACAGCCAAAAGAAGAGTTTCCACGCCTTCAAGCCATGTGTAAGGAAATTGAAGTTCCTTATGAAGTCATTCAGGATATTGAAAGAGTAATTGATGATAAAGGACTTATGAGAAGTAATGCTTCTCCAGAACTTCAAAAAATTCGTCAGGCGATTGTCAGAACGCAGGTTACACTTCGTAAAAAGTTAGTTTCGATAGTAGAAGAATTGCGTAAAAATGATTATTTACGCTCTGATGTCGATACTACAATTAGGGAGGGAAGAATGGTTGTGCCTATCAAAACAGAATATCGCAAACAATTAAAAGGAATCGTTCATGACACCTCTTCAACAGGACAAACTATTTTTATAGAACCCGAAGCAATCGTAGATTTGAATAATGATATTAAGCAGTTTATGCACCAAGAAAGGTTCGAAATTGTACGTATTCTGACCGACCTCACTACATTTTTGCGTCCTCATTTATATACTTTAAAGTATGCCTACGAATTTTTGGCTCAAGTAGATTTTATTCGTGCAAAGGCTCGTTTTGCCATAAAACTAAATGCCATTAACCCTGATTTTGAGAAGCGTGCTTTGATAGACTGGCAAAATGCCTATCATCCACTTCTTTATTTGTCGTATAAAAAACAAGGAAAAACAGTTCTTCCAAACACATTATTTTTAGATGGAAATCAACGAATTTTACTTATTTCAGGACCTAATGCTGGAGGTAAATCAGTTCTTCTCAAAACAGTAGGACTTTTACAATATATGTATCAGACAGGTTTGCTTATTCCAGTTCAAGAAGGTTCAAAAGTCGGAATCTTTGACCAGCTTTTTATAGATATAGGAGACGAGCAATCTATTGATAATGACTTGAGTACATACAGTTCTCATCTTTATAATATGAAGAAATTCCTCATTGCAGGAAACAAACGAACACTTGCACTAATTGATGAATTCGGAACAGGAACAGAACCACAAGTAGGTGCATCAATAGCAGAAGCAATTTTAGAGGAATTTGAAAAGCAAAGACTTTATGCTGTCATTACTACCCATTATGCCAACCTCAAATTTATGGCAGAAAAATCACAGTTTATCGTCAATGGTGCAATGCGTTATGATGTTGATAAATTAGAACCCTTATTTAAGCTAGAAATAGGAAAACCAGGAAGTTCGTTTGCCTTAGAAATTGCAAAGAAAATAGGTTTGTCTAATGAGGTAATTAATTCTGCTCGCTCAAAAATAGGAGGCGAACAGTTGGAAGTAGAACGTCTTTTGAGGCAACTAGAAAAGCAGCGTTCGAATATGGATAGAGAACAGACCAATCTTAGAAAACAAGGTTTGGAGGTAGATAAATTGCTTAGAGAAAATCAAGTTTTGAAAGATGATTTGAAGAAAAATAAGCAAAAATATATGTTAGAAGCTAAAAAAGAAGCACAAGAACTCCTTCAAAAGGCAAATCAGCGTATTGAACAAACTATCCGAACTATCAAAGAACAACAAGCTGACAAACAAACTACAAAAATAGCAAGAAAAGACTTGGATGGTCTGCAAGACGAATTGAATAGAGTAGAATTCGAAACCACAGAAAAAGAACTTCCTAAAAATGATAATGAGATTATTCGTTATGTAGATACCGAAATAAAGGAAGGTGATTTTGTGCAAATAAAAGGACAAACTGCCATTGCAGAAGTTCTTTCTATCAAAAATAAAGATGCACTTCTTCGTATTGGTTCACTCAAAACGACCGTAAAGATGAACCGTTTGCAAAAAGTAGATGAGACGATTTTACCGATTTCTATTACAGGAACTAAAAATTTAAGTTCTTCTAATCATCGGGTACAGGTTCTACACTTCATAGCAAAGTTCTTAATTTTAGTCCAGATTTGGATATTCGTGGAAAACGTGCCGAAGAAGTAAACCAAATTGTTACTGCTTTTATGGATGATGCTGTCATGCTTTCTCGTAAAAATCTTCGTATTTTACATGGAAAAGGAGAAGGTGTTTTGCGTCAGGTAGTTAGAGATGCACTTCGCCAGTATTCGCAAGTCAAGACCATTAAAGACGAACACGCAGATAGAGGTGGTGCAGGAGTTACAATTGTGGAAATGAAGTAGTTTTCAGTTTGGGGAATGGGGAATGGGAATGATTTTTTTTGAACAGTTTATTCATCAAAATGCAAAACACTTTAGATAAAAACACAGATATTCAAATCAAAATTCTTGCTTATTATCAAATTATAGGTGGAGTAATAGGAATAGGTTTAGTAGTTTGGTTAGCATTACAAACTGTAAATATTTTGGTACTGAAAGTTTTACTTTTAGGAGTTGGGTTAGGACTGTATTCTTTCTCCATTTATTGTGGTTATCATTTATTGAGTTATACCAACAAAGAATCTTTCAGATTATCAGCTATCAATCAAGCCTTACAAATACTTAGCTTCTCTTTGTTGGGTTACTCTTTTAAGTACATTGCAGGTATAGAGTTTATAATTGGAATGAATTTGACAAGTGAAACTTTGTTTACATTTAATTTTGCATTTTTTTTCTCAGAATTTCAAATTAGCTTTACAGGAGATGAAGATGTTGCAAAGATGGGGATAAATCTAATTCCTATGCTTATTATGTATTTTATAAATAAATTGGAACAAAAAATAAAACAGAGCCAACCTATTTTTGAAGTTTCAGAATCTAAAATTCTTGATGATGGTCTACTGTAATAATTTAATTTATTATAAATCAAAAAAACACTAAATCAAAAATTACAAAATAGTAATAATAAATGTATTTCATTTATAACTTACCACTTACCACTTACCACTTATCACTTACCACTTTTTCCATGTCTTTCCTCCAACAATCCGAACCCACAAAATATACTTCTGAAACACTTAAAAGTGAGGAAATGCTTTTTAATTTGGGTCCTCAACATCCTTCTATGCACGGTGTTTTGCGTTTGGAAGTAATTACAGATGGCGAAGTTGTGAGGGAAGTTGTTCCTCATATTGGATATTTGCATCGCTGTTTTGAAAAGCACGCCGAAAATCTGAATTATGCTCAAGTTATTCCCTATGTGGATAGAATGGATTATGTAGCTTCTATGAATTCGGAACATATTTACGCTTTAGGCGTAGAGCAACTGTTGGGAATGACAGAAAAAATACCAAAACGAGTAGAATATATTCGTGTTTTGGTAGCAGAACTTAATCGAATTGCTTCTCATTTTATTGCTATCGGAACCTACGCCGTTGATGTGGGAGCGACTACGCCTTTTTTGTGGCTCATGAAAGAACGAGAATATATTTTAAGGCTTTTGGAATGGGTTAGTGGAGCAAGACTTTTATATAATTATATTTGGATTGGTGGACTTTATTACGATTTGCCTTTGGATTTTGAAGAAAAATGTAGAGAATATATCAATCATTTGAAGCCAAAATTAGATGACTTAGAAAACTTACTTATCAATAATAAAATTTTTGTTTCAAGAACAGCAAATGTTGGAATTTTACCTTTACAAACGGCTATAAATTATGGAGTTACAGGTGCAATGCTTAGAGCTTCGGGTCTAAAATGGGATTTAAGAAAAGTAGATAAGTATTCTATTTATGAAGAAGTAGAATTTGATATTCCGATTGGAGAAGGAAAAATGGGAACAACTGGCGACTGTTGGGACAGAAATTTTGTGCGTTTTCAAGAGTGTAAAGAATCCTCAAAGATAATAGAACAATGTTTGGAAAAACTAACCAAGCAGCACAAACGAACACGAGAATTTGACCCACAAGCATTAGTTCCAAAACGTATAAAACCACCTCAAACCGATTTTTATTTTAGAGGAGAAAGTCCGAAAGGAGAATTAGGTTTTTTCTTTCGTCATAATCCAAAACACAAAAAAGGCGATATTCCTTTTCGTCTGAAAGTTCGGGCTCCTTCTTTTTGTAATCTTTCTGTTTTGCCTTTTCTAGCTCAAAATACAATGCTTTCTGATTTGATTGCCATTGTTGGTTCCTTGGATATTAATTTGGGAGAAGTGGATAGGTAGAAATGAAAAGTAATGAATGATTAGCGAGTGATTTATATGATCAGTATAATAATTACAGGATAGTATAATTAGGACTTTCGTAAAGTTAGTGGTTTATAAAACTTTATTTTGTTTTTCTTCGGTACTGCTCTATTGAGCTGACCTAAATATAGAAAGTAAGGTCAGCCTCGTAGAGCAGACCGACACAAACAGAATATTATTTTGAGAAAAATGGTTTTGCGAAAGTCCTAACAATAATGAAATTGAATGTAAAGACAATAATTATTTATCTAATTTGTATTTATCCTGTATTTCATCATAAAAATTATATAAATCACTCGCCAATCGGTTCCAGTATTTTTTGTACATAGAATTTTTTGTACTTTTGGATAAACTCAAAATAAACAATACTATTTTCATTATATGCGACACGAACCAATTAAAAGTAAACTTTTTGAAAAAAACCGTAAAAAATTTACGAAAGATTTATTACCCAATTCGATTGCCATTTTCAACTCAAATGACACTATGCCGATGAGTGCAGATGCTACAATGCCATTTGTTCAGCATTCGGATATTTATTATTTAACAGGAATTGCACAAGAAGAAACTATTTTGGTTCTCTTTCCAGACTCAAAAGAAGAAAAATATAGAGAAGTTTTGTTTGTCAAAGAAACAAATGAACATATCAAAGTATGGGAAGGCGAAAAGCTCACCAAAGAAGCTGCCACCAAACAATCAGGCATAAAAACGGTGTTTTGGGTTGATCAATTTTGGTCTGTTTTACAACAGTTTATTATTTTTCCTGCTCAAAATGTCTATCTTACAACAAACGAACATACTAGACAAAATGTAGAAACAGAAACTCGTGATGACCGTTTTCGTAAAGAAATGCAGCACCGTTTTCCACTTCACAATTACCAAAGAAATGCACCCATTTTACAAAAAATTCGTGCTATAAAAGAAAAAACTGAAATCGAACTTTTACGTCATGCATGTAGTATTACTGAAAAAGGTTTTCGTCGTGTGCTTTCTTTTGTAAAGCCGAATGTAATGGAATTTGAGATTGAAGCCGAACTTTTGCACGAATTTATGATAAACCGTTCGAAGGGTTTTGCGTATGAGCCGATTATTGCAGCAGGCAAAAATTCGTGTGTTTTGCATTACGTTGAGAATAATAATGTCTGTAAAGATGGCGATATTATTTTGTTTGATGTAGGAGCAGAATATGCAGGGTATGCTTCTGATATGTCAAGGACAATTCCTGTAAATGGAAAATATACAAAACGCCAAAAAGAGGTTTATAATGCCGTTTTGCGTGTTCAGCGTGATGCTATGAAACTTCTAAATCCATCAAACACATTAAATGAATACCACAAAGAAGTAGGACATTTAATGGAAAAAGAACTGATAGATTTAGGACTTTTAGATAAAAAGAAAGTTAAAAATCAAGATGCAACTAATCCATTGTATAAAAAGTACTTTATGCACGGAACAAGCCATCATCTAGGAATTAATGTTCATGATTATGGTGCTTTTGATAGAAAAATAGAGGAAGGAATGGTTTTTACCGTTGAGCCAGGAATTTATATTCCAGAAGAAAAAATCGGAATTCGTCTTGAAAACGATATTGTGATTACAAAAAATGGCTATGATGATTTAATGGAAACTATTCCGATTGAAGTAGAGGAAATTGAGGAACTAATGAATGCTAGAAAATAATTAAAACCCTAAGGGTCTTCAAAGACCCTTAGGGTTTTACAAAAAAAAACTGATGAAAAAATTAACCGTTCAATTTAGCTTTATAGTTACTTTACTTTTTTTGTGTAATACTATTTTTGCTCAAAACTTCCTTTACAAAAGAGAAATAAAAGGAATAGAAAAGAGCAATGAAATAGAATGGTATAAAATGAAGTTGCCTATCGGAGTTATAGAAAAAACAAATACCGATTTTTCGGATATTCGGATTTTTGGTATTTCTGATTTGGATACATTAGAAGCTCCTTTTTTGATTAGAAAAGTAGTACAAAAGTCTGAAAATGAAGAAGTTAGTTTCAAGATTATTAATTTTTCTCAAAAAGATAATGCGTATTTTTTTACTTTAGAAAGAAGGAAAAAGCAAAGAAAAATCAATAAATTTAATAAAACTAAATTTTGAGAATACTAATTTTGATTGGAGAATAAAACTGGAAGGAAGCCAGAATCAAGAAGATTGGTTTGGTATTATTGAATGATTATCGTATTGTTTCTATTCAAAATGAGTTTACAGAATATAAGTTTACGAATATTATCTTTCCAGATTCTAAATATAATTTTTATAGAATAAAAATTACAGATAATTCTGAAAATCAAAGTGAGAAAGATTTTAATGAAAACGAGCCAAAAATCAAGACTGCAAATCTGTTTTTACAAAAAACAGTAGTAGGAAATTTTGAAAATGTAGAAATTAGTTCTCAAACTATAAAAATTGATAAAGAGAAAAAACAAACTATTATTGATATACAATTAGCTCATTCTGTTCCTATTGATTTTCTTTCATTGAAGATAAAAAATGATTTTGATTACTACAGAACTATCCAATTTAAGTATTTATTGGACAGTACAGAAACTGAAAAAGGAACAATTTATAATTTTGTTACATTTCATACAAATCTACTTTCTTCTATTGAAAATCAAGAAGGAGTTTCAGAATTTTTTATACATCCAAATTCAACTATAAAATCAAATCAGTATCAAATCATAATTGATAATCAAGATAATCAACCTTTAGATATTGGGCAACTAGAAATGAAAACTTATGTAAAACATCTCTTTACTAGGGTTGTTTCAATAAGCAACATAGCAGGCAAAGAAATAGATTATTTTTTGATGTATGGAAATGAGAAAATACGGAAACCAAGTTATGATATTATCCGTTTTGAAAGTACAATTCCTACTGACTTGGTTTCATTAGAATTAGAAAAAGAACAAAAAATACCACAAAAAAGAGTAGAAAAAATAAAAGCACTTTTTGAAAATTCGCTTTGGCTTTGGCTTTTGATGGGAGGAATTATTTTAGTTTTGACAGTTCTTACTTTTAAGATGATGAAAAAACAGTAACTCATTATGTAGCTTACTCTTTAGAGTGAGTAACCATACCTTACAAATTTAGACAAGAGAAATAATAAATATGGAAATACTAAATAAAGTAGTCAGTTCATCAGTAATTACTTTTGACTTAGAAGATTTATATCCAAAAGGCGAAAGAGTTACTTACGACTTGAAAAATAATCTTTTTCAAGAGCTTATTCTAAAGGAAAAAGATTTTAGAGAATTTGTAAAAAATTACGACTGGAGCCAATATAAAGACAAATTTGTAAATATAATTTGTTCCGTTGATGCAATTGTTCCGATGTGGGCTTTTATGGTTGTCGTTTTGAATATTCAACCTTTTGCAAAAAAAGTAATTATAGGAACAAACCAAGAACTAGAAAGCGAACTGTATAAAGATATTTTTAATTCTTTTGATTGGCAACAGTTTGAGGACGCTAAGGTTGTAATAAAAGGATGTAGCAAAATTCAAATCCCGAATTATGTCTATGGAGAAGTTACTCGCAGGCTTGCACCAATTGCAAAACTGATTATGTTTGGTGAGGCGTGTAGTAGTGTTCCTGTTTATAAGAAACCTCGTAATTAATTACGGATTAAAAATTACGGATTACGTAATGCTATTCGTTTAATTTTTTTGTTTTTTTAATTTTTTAATTTTACTCAATTTATTTTTTTATTATGACACATTTCAAAGGCAAAGTAGTTTATCAAGATTTAGAAGGTGGTTTTTGGGGAATTATAGCCGACGACGGCACAGAATACAAACCAGAAAATCTTGCTCCTGAGTTTCAAAAAGAGGGTTTGAAAGTAGAAGTAAAAGCAGAAGAATCTATGGGTTTTGGAATCTTTATGTGGGGAACAAATATTACCATTAAAGAATGTAAGAAGATATAATTATCTTGTATTCAATCCTATAAGGTTTCTGAAAACCTTATAGGATTTTTTTACGAAAATCAAACTTTCAAAGCTCGTTTATAAAGTCCAATTGTATTTTCAAGTCCTAAATAAAGAGCATCACAAACAAGTGCATGACCTATCGAAACTTCTTGTAGGAATACGGTAAATGTTTTGCTAAATAATTTAAGTTATCCAAATCCAAATCATGTCCTGCATTAACTCCCAAACCTAGTTTATTAGCAAATTCTGCACACTGAATATACTTACGGATTGCTTTTTCTGGACTTTCTTTAAAGTTATTTGCATAACTTTCTGTATAGAACTCTATCCTATCTGCTCCTGTTTTGGCAGCAGCCTCAATAAATTGGTCTATTGGATCAATAAAAATAGAAACCCGAATTCCCAAAGCCTTCAAATCTGTAATTATGTCTGTTAAATAATCTTGGTGTTTTAGGGTATCCCAACCTGCATTTGAAGTCAAGACTCCGTCTGAGTCAGGCACTAAAGTCGCTTGGGTAGGTTTTATTTCCTTTACAATTTCTAAATAACGTCCCTGTAATGGATTTCCTTCAATATTAAATTCTGTTCTGACAATTTTGGAAAGCTCAAAAGCATCTTGATAACGAATATGTCTTTCATCTGGACGTGGATGAATCGTAATTCCCTCTGCTCCAAAACGTTCACAATCTTGTGCTACTTTGATTAAATCTGGATTATTTCCTCCTCTTGCATTACGCAAGGTTGCAAATTTATTGATATTTACACTTAATTTTGTTTGAGCCATATGGATAATTTTTTAGGGTGGTTTGGTATTTCTATATACAAAACTACAAATTATTTGATGGTCTTATTTGTTATAGTTTTATAGTTTAAATCCCATTACCAGAATATCATCAATTAATTTTGTTTTTTTTTGATTTGTGTAATATCTTTGTGTACAATTAATTATGATTTATAATAAAGAAATGAACTCTGTAAGTACAAATCAAGAATTGATAAAAGGTTTTGGAGATGAAGATATATCTATTACCATTTATCAAAATAATAATTTAGAGAACAAAGGAATTATAATTATAAACCCTGCTACGGCAGTAAAACAAAGTATTTATGCTTCTTACTCCAATTATCTTGCTACTCAAGGTTTTATGGTAGTTACTTTTGATTATCAAGGTATTGGTTTATCAAGAATCAAGAAAATAACTGCTTACAAAACCAGATTACATCAATATAGTGAAGATGCAAAAGCTGTTTTTGATTATATCATTGAAAATTATGATCAAAATATAATTATTGTGGGACATAGCGTGGGAGGTATTTTTATTGGTTTTTCTAAAAGTAATACACATTTTAGGTTAATTGGTGCATATTGTATTTGTATGCAAAGTGGATATAAAGGATATGCACCTTCAAGAAAAACGAAGGGAATGTTGAATATACTTTATTATGGAATAATACCTACTTTAACGATAATAAAAGGTTTTTTGCCTGCAAAATCCTTAAAATTAGGTGAAGATTTACCAAAAGAAGTAGCTAAAGAATTTGCCATGTGGGGAAGAAACAAAAGGTATAATTTAGATTTTATAGAAAGTAATCCTGCTTACAATTATTTTGGTGTTCTTTCTTTTCCTATGTATTTAGTAAATTTTTCTGATGATGAATGGAGTACACAAAATTCTATAAATGACATTGCAAATTTATTTACCAACTGTGTTTTGGAAAAAGAATATGTAAATCCTAAACAAGTAGGATTAAGAAAAGTAGGACACATGGGTTTTTTTAGTCCTCGTTCTAAGAAACCGTTGTGGCAAAATTCTTTTGAGTGGATAAATAAGATTTTTGAGAAAAACATTCCTAAAACATTATGATAATGAAAAAATCTCATTTTGATAGATCTTTGATGAAACAACTTGCAGAGTATGCAGTAGATCATAGACGTAAAAATTGGTACTTTTTGATTGAAGCCTTATCCATACTTGTTGTACTAGAAATTATTATATTTAATTTAGAAAATATATACTTTCAATTATTTGTGAGTGTTGTTTTAGGTTTGTTATTAATCCGAATATTTGTTATATATCACGATACGCTACACAAAGCTATCTTTAAGAAAGATAAAATAGCTCGTTTTGTTGTGAAATGTTTTGGAATACTTGTTTTGAATCCTCCTAGTATTTGGGAGCGTTCGCATAATCATCATCACAAGAATAACTCTAAAATGTATGGCTCTAGCGTAGGTAGTTTTCCAGTTTTATCAAAATCACATTACTATTCTTTGCCTAAAAAAGAGCAGATTTTATACAAAATTACACGTCATCCTCTCAATATTTTTTTTGGTTATTTTACTGTTTTTTTCTTAGGAATGTGTTTGATACCTTTTCTAAAATCACCTAGAAAGCATCTTGATGGTTTTGTTTCTATTATTTTTCATGTTTTTTTATCAGTTGTATTCATCCAAATTGATATTCAATTTTTTATTTTCGGATTTTGGTTTCCTCTGTTTTTTTCGTCTATGTTGGGGGCATATTTATTTTATGTACAACATAATTTTCCAAATGTAAAATTAGTAACGAATGATAAATGGGATTATTTTTTTGCAGCTTTATATTCAACTAGCTTTTTCAAAATGAATCCTCTCATGAATTGGTTTACAGGAAATATAGGTTATCATCATATTCATCATCTGAATGCTCAAATTCCTTTCTATAATTTGCCTGTCGCAATGAGAAATATCCCTCAAATCCAAAATCCAGAAACAATCATTTGGTCTTTTAAAGATGCTAAAAAGTGTTTTGAGCTATTTTATTTTGATGAAGAAGCAGGTGAAATGGTTATTAAATAGAAATAATCTTATTGAAAAAAATACTCTTAAATTAATTGTTTTTTACAGATTAAAATAACTTTTCAAAATTATTCAAATTTCATTTCTAAATTATTTTTACTCAAGATTACAAACGCAACTCAAAACCCATTTTATGTATCTACTTTCTAAATAAGTAATTCTAATTACTTTTTTAATTGTTGGAACAAAAAAAGCAAGCTCTTTTGGAGCTTGTTTTTTTATCGTAATCTTTGACTTAAAATTTAGATACTAATTCCCATTACACAAATATCATCTACTTGCTCATTTTCTGTTCCCATCCAGTTCATTAGGTTTCTTTTCAGAGACACACGCTGATGACGCATTGAGGTGCTATGTGTGTCATACAAAAGTTGTCTGAATTTATTAGACATAAATTTGCGTCCTGATTCTCCTCCAAACTGGTCTTGGTAGCCATCAGAATAAATGTAGAAGGCTTCTACGTTTTCTAGTTCAATGACATGATTTGTATATTTTTCATCAATATATTTTTCGGTTCTTCCACCTATTGGATGTACATCGCCTTTTATTATAGTTAGATTTGCAGCTACTCCTCCTTTTTTTCGTTTTTTATGCACATAAACTAAGGGATTCTTTGCTCCTGCAAATTCCATCATTCCAACAGAATTATCTACAACAACAATAGCCATATCCATTCCGTCTCTATTTCCTGTAGTGTCTTGTTTCAGGATTCTTCTAATTTCAGATTGCATAAAATCTAAAATTTTACTGGGTGTAGTCATTTGTTTTTGAAGAATTGCTTCATTCAGAAGTGTAGTTCCGAGTAGAGACATAAAGGCTCCTGGCACTCCATGTCCTGTACAATCTCCTACAATCGCAATTTTTCGTGTTCCAATTTCGCTATACCAATAAAAATCTCCAGAAACTACATCCTTAGGTTCAAAGAACACAAAAGAATCATTGAATATTTGCTTCAAATCCTGTGTACCTCCAAGCATAGCTGACTGAATTCGCTGTGCATAGTTGATGCTAGAAATAAGATTTCTGTTTTGTTTTTCTATTTCATACGATTTTTCTTCAAGTTTTTTCTTAGCTAATTCTGCTTTTGTAATATCTTGAAGAGTTCCTTTCATTTTGATAAGTCTTCCTTTTTCATCAAAAACGGGATAGCCTTTTTCTCTTATATAGAGTGTTCTTTTATTTGGTGTATTGACACGGTAAACGGCATTGAATTCTTCATTTTGTGTTACAGATATTGCCCACGCTTCATTGAGTTGAGGTAAATATTGTTGCTCTATCCAAGTTTGAAATACGCCTGTGTCTTGTGGTATTTGATGGCTATCTACCTTAAATACGGTATCAAAACTATCTGACCATTGCACTTTTTTGGAAGTAATATCCATATCATAACTCACAATTTGAGCAATACGTTGAGATTCTTCTAAGTTTTCTTTGTTTTCTTTTACATAATTGAGAAGTTCTTGTTGTGTTTTTTGCTGAGCTACTTCTTCACTAATATCTTGTGCTGTGCCTATTAGTGCAATAGGTTCGCTATTTTCATTGTATTCTATTATAGAATAAGTACGATAATATTTCCAATACTCTTCTGAAAGATGAGGTGGTTTGGCTCTATAGGTTGTAAATACTTCTCTTTTGCCATTCATCATAGCTTCTGCAATCGCTCTTTGATGAATTTCTCTTTCTTCTGGATGTATGATAGCATCAAAAATAATTTGATTGATGAGTGTATTTTTTTCTAATCCATAAATGTTAGGAAGGTTTTCAGAGTGCTTGATTTCTCTTGTTTGTAAATCCCATGCGTAGCTACCCATTTTAGCCATTTTCTCAGCATCATTAAGCATTTTTTGCTGTTGTTCTAACTCTCTTTGAGAAGCTAAAAGTTTTTGTGTTTGATTCTCAATTATTTGTTCTGCTTGTTTTCTCTGTGTAATATTGATTATTACGCCATCAAGATATTTTATATTCTCTTTTTTGTCTTCTATAACCTGAGCTGATTCCTCTACCCAAATAATAGAACCATTTTTATGAATAATGCGATACTCTATTTTATAATTTGAGTTTGTTTCTATGGCATAAGTTACTTCCTCATCCATTTGGCTATCTTCTGGGTGAATCAAACTTCCATAATTTCGAATAGCATTATTAATAAAATCAGAAGCAGGATAACCCGTAATACGCTCTACTCCATTAGACATAAAGACAGTTATTAGTTCTTTATCTAACAGAGTTCGGTACATAATACCCTGTAGGTTATTACTTAGTGATTCTAGTTGTCTTTGAGATTGCTCTAAGGCTTCCTGTTGTAGCGTTATTTGAGTTACATCTTGTATAACACCTAAAATTCGTTCTGGATTTCCTACTATATCTCTAATGAGTGTACCCTCTAATTTTAGGATTTTTTCGTGTGGTTGATTGGGAGGCGTAAAGTGCCCTAAAAAACTAAAACTTTCAGTCTGTCCTTCTAATAATTTGTTGATATTTGTTTGTATTTTCTGACCTTCCTCTTTTCTGTAATATTTTTGATGTGTTCTTATATCTCCCATTTCTTCTTTAGACAATTCGTAAATATTGACTAAATTTTCAGAGTAATTAAAGACTAGATTTTGGACAATAATCTCAAAACTACCGATTTGAGAAATTTTTTCTGCTCGTGATAAAAGTTTTTGTTTTTCTTCTACTTCACGTTGTGCCACAAAAAGATTATCATTTATGACTTGTAATTGCTCTGTATTTTGGCGTAACTCTTCCTCTGATGCTTGTAACTCTTGATTTTGCATACTTACTTCTTGAAGAAGTTTTTGTATTTCTCTTTCTTTTTCTACGCTTTCTGTAATGTCTTGTAAGCTATTGACGATATAATTTAGCTGCCCTCTTTTATTAAATACACAATGAGTTGCTCCTTGAAACCAGTGCCAGTCTTTGAAATAATCTGTTTTGATACGCAGACGATAAAAAGTATCTTCATCATTTTCAATAGCCTTTGTTTGACTTTCTAATAAAATAGCATAATCTTCTGGATGAATAACTTTTTCTAAAAGTACAGTATCAATTTTCATCTCTTCTTCAAGACCTAATATATAATTTAAGTGTTCGGTATGCGTAATTTTGTTTGTTTTGATATCTAAGTCATAAGCAGCTAGTTTTGCCATTTTTTTGGCTTGTGAAACTCTATCAATGTAGGTGTCAAGTGCTTTTTGTGAGTTAGTTAATTTATCATTGATGAGTTTCATTTGTTCAGAGTTCTGACGTAATTCTTCTTCTGATGCTGCTAACTCTTCATTATTTTGTTCTAGAGTTTAGTTAGCAACTTCTACATCTACAAAAGCCATCTTTACTTGGTCTGCCATTGGCTTTAAAACCAAAAATGAAATAGACCAAATAAAAGCAATAAGAAAGCCTACTACTCCAAGTTGTGCTACTTCTAGATAAGCTAGTTTTTCCTTTGCCTCTGTTTCATAAGTAACAACAATTTTATTCATTATAGGAAGAAAAGCCCTTTCGTTGCGTTCTATTTTCTGAATTGCATCTTGCATACTTATTCTACCCTTTTGTGGGTCTGACATTTTATTGGCTTCTAAAAGCTCCTCTACACCTGCCAAAATTCCATTATAATAAGGAGAAATAGAGTTATATAAAACTTTTATTTTTTCAGAATTAATGTGATTATTACTAAAATCTAATGTATTTTCTTTGTCTATCAAATTTAGATGTGCTGTCTTCAAATTCTTTAATATCTAATCTAACGCATTTATATAAAGAACTTGCTCTTCGCTTTGTGAAGATGTAGTAGCTATGTATAAAGCACTTTTAGCTATTTTTTGACTTAACATTCGCTGCTTGCCTGATGTATTTATTACAGGAGCATCACTTTGCTGGTCAGATATAAAACTTTGAACAAATAAATAACTTCCAATTAAAAGAAGTGTAATAATAATTGGTGCTGCTACATTTCCAATACGTAATTTTTTTAAAATTGCATTGTTTTCTTTTGCATATTGTTCTGAATCAATTCCTTTCTTTTGATAACTTGCAATGAGTTTGTCAGCTAAAGCACCCATTAAGCAAAAGCACCGCAAAGAATTAAAGGGAGCAACATCTATAACAAAATGAATCGGATTGATTGATGCAAGTAACAATCAATGAAGCAACCAAAAGCAAGTTTTTGAAAAAAGACCATCAAGTATCCACGCAGAAAGAGGAAAAAATAAACCAAATAATAAACCACAAAGGCATATTTTATAGTATTGCTATAACTCATATATTTTTATTAGAAATTATTATTTTGATTCTTATTTTTTTAACAAGAATAAATCAGATATAAGGGAATAGCAGAGTATATTGTCTTGTAAAATAGGAGAATTACAAATACATAGCCAATATACTAAATTATTTGAAGAACAAAATGGTACTTTTTGATGCTATTTATAGCTTTTTCTTTAAAAAAGTAGTCTTATTCAAAGATTTCAGTCTTTAAATTGTACTTTATTGTGAAAATGTCTATAATCTGAATAGGTAAAATAATTGCTCTTATTCAGTAAAATTTCTTTTTGATAGTCAAACTCTTCTTCTTTACCTATCACAATCTCTGTTTTGTAATCAATTATCTTTTCTAGCTCTTCTTTTGTAAAATATACTTTTCTCAAAATAAGCCGAACAGTTTTGAAATTTTGTTCAATATCTGAAATATAAATTAAAATCTGAATAGCAAAAAAAAGAAAAAAAGCATTTAATAAATGAGGTAAAATATAAACATATAAATGACTATAATCAGTAAGCGTGTTTTCTAATAAATCAATATCAAGACTTCCAAGATTTCTATAATTAGCATAATTCCACCATTTTTCAAAGAAATACATTTGAATATGTTGAGTAAGTAAATAACAACCATTTATTATCCAAAAAAGTGTGCCGATATTATTTTTTTCTAAATCATAAATCATAAAACGCCTCTTCAATAAAACAACTACCAACATAGTAGTTGGCAAACTCAAAGCTAAGGAAATATAATAAGGCATACCATAATTTAGCTTTCCATTCTGAAAAAGAGAAATAAAATATTTATTCTTGAGGAAAAATAACTTCAAAACTCCCTCCGCAAACAAAGCACAACTAACAGGAATGACTATTAAAATAAGAAAAAATAAAATATAATAAGTTGGATTAAGAACCTTTTTTTTCATAAAATTTATTGTAGAATTACGAATTACGAATTACGAATTACGAATTACGAATTTTTTTTTTATTAAAAAACTTTCATTTACAATAATTATCAGAGAAACGCAATTTTGCACTAATAACTAATAACTAATAACTAATAACTAATAACTAATAACTAATAACTAATAACTAATAACTAATAACTATTTAGTTTTCAAATTCACAAATTTTTCCTCTCCATTAATTTCTACATTGAAGCCAAATTTTTCAGGAACAAAGGTAAGTTTGTCGTACTCAAAACCAAGCACTATTTTTCCTTCTATATCCAAAATCCCATATTTATCATTTTTCTTTGCTATAATAAGCGTTTTGAAAAAGGCATTTTGTTCGGTTTCCAGAGTAAGATATTTTATTTCTTCATACGAATCTTCCAAAATTTGTTTTCCATTCCTATCAATCGCTGTCCATTTTCTGCCCTTTCTTACAAAAGCAATATCTTTTCGGAAAGCTTCGGCTGCATCGTAATTTACTTTTATGGTTTCTTTTCCTTCTAGGTTTATCCAACCCCATTTACCGTTCCTCTGAACTAATGCAATTAAATCTTCTGCTTCTCCAGTTGTTTTTCCTTTTTCAGTAGAAAATTCTCCCAAATACTCAAATTGAGGAATCAAAACAGCTTTATTATGCAAAGTAATAAATCCATATTTTGTTCCTTGCTTTATTTTTAAGATATGCGTAGAATGCGTTTTTTTCTTTTCTTCTACTTTTATGTCCTGTAGATATTCAATAGAATTATACTCTGAACGCAAAAGAGGAACATTATTCTCAAGGTCAAATAGTCCATATTTCCCTTCTTTTTTGGCTGTGATAAGTTCGGGTTTTAAAACTCTTTCAATTCTGGTGGTGTCTCCATAGCGAGTAATGTAGTATTTTATAAACTCAATCTGCTCATAAGAAGGACGAATAACTACATTTCCGTAAGCATCTGCCAAACCTACTTTTCCTTTCTCATGAAATAACATTACTTTCGTTTTTCCACTTGCACTCTGACAGGTCTCAGGCATAAATTCAATTTTTTCATACAGTGCTGTCAGTGGCTTTCCTGTCGCATCAAGCACACCATATTTACCTCTGCTCTGAACTAAGAGAGTTCCTTCCCAGCGTGTACAGGTAGAATCTTCTCCTTCAAAGAAACTAATTTTCTCATATTGAAAAGGAACAATAGTAGCATTTGTATCGTTGAGAACACCCAATTTTCCTTCAATACTTGCTATTTTTATAGAATCTCCTCCATATGCTAAAAGAGCTTTTCGTTCTATAATAGTTGTATCAATTTTTGGTGCAGTTACTTCTTCTGGTGATGTATCCCAACCATCATCTTTGGTATTGCCTGTATCTTGTGCAGAAACAAAAGAAAAATTGGTAAAGAATATTCCTACTAAAATGGATAGGAAAAAAAATGTTTTATTAAAGAAACTCAAGTTGATAAAATTCATCGGATAGTATTTTAGGATTAAAATCAAATTACGATACTATAATTTTTTTTGATTTTTTATAAGATGTAATTTAGAACAGCAAATCATATTCCCTTTTCTTTGCATAAATTTTTAGTTACTAATTTCTAATCAACTGTCTCTGGTTAATCATTGTTTTATGGAACTCAACCTTACCACGCCCGCTTTACTTTTTCCTGCTATTTCATTGCTTTTGCTAGCTTATACAAATCGTTTTTTGGCAATTGCAACACTTATCCGAAATTTACACGAAAAATACGAAACTGAACCAAACAGAATTTTGATAGAACAAATCAAGAATCTTCGCAGACGAGTTTATTTAATTCGGAACATGCAATTTTTGGGTGTCTTTAGTTTACTTTTATGTGTAATTTCTATGTTTGCTCTTTTCTGGCAACAAATGATAGTAGGACAATGGCTTTTTAGTATAAGTTTGGTTTTGCTAATGCTTTCACTCTTTTTATCTATTATTGAAATACAGATTTCTGTAAAAGCACTCAATATTCAGATTGGAAAAATGGAAAAAAAGAAAATAAAATAACAAAATAATAAAACGAACTTAATATTAAATTTCAAACACAAAACCTTCTTTTACTAATTGTTCGTATTTATCTTTATCAAATTTGTAGAGCTGTGCTGCACGATGAGAAACGTTTTGTTGGTATTCATCTAAAGGCAGAACCAGTTTTGTCTTTAGTATCTTTCTTCTAAAATTTCGTTTATCAAGTGTCATTCCCAACACATGTTCGTATAGAATTTGAAGTTGAGAAAGTGGAAATTTTTCTGGCAAAAGTTCAAAGCCAATAGGTTGATAACGAACCTTTCCACGCAATCTTTCCAAAGCTATTTTCATTACTTCTTCGTGGTCAAAGGCTAATTTGACTTCTGATAATTCTTTTATAGTAATCCATTGCGTATCAGCAGCATCAGAAGCAGCTTTTATTTGGTCGGCATGATGAGCCAAACTTACCAAAGCGTAATAGGCTACACTAATTACTCGTCCTCTGGGGTCACGGTCTGGAGAGCCAAAGGTAAAGAGCTGTTCCATGAAAAGATTATTCATACCCGTTTCTTCTTCTAGTTCTCTTCGTGCTGCCGTTTCTAAGTCTTCATCCATATCTACAAACCCACCTGGAAACGCCCAGCTTCCTGCGAAAGGGTCATTCGCTCGTTCTATTAAAAGGACTTTTAAGTCAGAATTTTGACTATCCCAAGCAAAAATTACACAATCGACAGTAACAGAAGGACGGGGGTATTCGTAGCTATACATAAGTTATGATTTAGGTAGTTGTTGCTTTTTATTTTTCTTAGTGTTTTTTGTACACAAAGGAAACTATTTTTTTCTAATAAACCAATTTTAGATCAAAAATAGAGTTATATTAGTCTATATGAGTGTCATTGATAAAAACCAAAATAGGCATTTTTTAGCTACAGAGTAGCATAACCTTTATAGATTAGAATAGAAAATTAATTTAAAAAGCTACAGCGTAGCGTAACCTTATTTTTAATTCTAATTTCATATAGGTTACAAGGTTTCGCTACGCTGTAGCTCTGATAAAGTTCGTTTTTGATGTTCTACAAGGGTTACGTTGCTCTGCAACTGAAAATCAAGTACTCAAAAATGACACTCATATTGATTAGTACTCGTTACACATTTCACAAAAATAGTTTTGATGCCTTATTTTACTTTTTTTAAATTCAAATTTTTTGTCCTATCCTTTACCTATTTGATTGGTTTTTCTTCCTTTGGTCAAGAAAAAAAAGTAGAGGAAGATACTACTTCTATAACTACAAAATCAAAAATAAACAAAAAATGGATTTTTCCTACTACCGCAGCTACAACCTACGTAGGTGGAATGACTTTTTTATATCAAACTTGGTACAAAAATGAAAATCAGACTTCTTTTCATTTTTTTAATGATAACAAACAATGGAATCAGTTGGATAAATTTGGACACGCTTATACTTCTTATCAGTTAGGAAAGCTTAGTTATCATTCCTTTAAAAGTCTGAATTATTCAGAAAAAACATCTCTTTTTGCTTCTACTGCTGGTTTTTGGTTATTACTTCCTATTGAGATTTTTGATGGATTTTCTCCTACTTATGGTGCAAGTTATGGTGATTTGATTGCTAATGGAACAGGTTCATTATTATTTTTATCTCAACAAATTGCTTTTAAAGAACAGAGAGTTCAAATGAAATTTTCATTTTTTCCAACTTCTATTTCTAATTTACGTCCGAATACATTAGGTGAAAATCTACCAACAAAAATTCTAAAAGATTATAATGGACAAATTTATTGGTTTTCTTCTAGTCCTGCTATATGGTTTGATAAAAAGACAAACAACAACGAAAAATATACAAGTAAGTTTCCAAAATGGCTAGCTCTTTCAGTAGGTTATGGTGCAAATAATATGTTATATGGAAGTGAGCGTGAGAATAATGAAAATGGTTATCAAAGTTCAAGAACTTTTTATCTATCTTTGGATATAAATTTTAGTCAAATCAAAACCAAACGCAAAGGACTACAATTTCTTTTCGGATTATTCAACGGAATAAAAATTCCTTTTCCTGCTGTGTATTATGATACAGAAAAAGGAATTAATGGAAGTTTATTGACTTTTTAGAACTAAAACATAGATTTTTACTGTAATTTTATCCATTCAATAGCTTTTTCTAGGCTTCAAATGGAATTACATTCACACTCCCTTTTTGTTTTACCAAAATTTCGTCTGCAGAGAGTTGCATAAACAAATTGGTAGGAATAACATAACCAAAGTGATTTAGTCCAGCTTGTAAGGCACGAGGAAACCAATCTTTATCTATCCAATTTTGGTCTTCATCGGTATAAGTTTGGCGATAGGTCAAATCTACAATTAGTTTGTTGGTATTTTTATCTTTTAGAAAGACAATAATTTCATTCAAAAAATTGCGAAGTTCATTATCATACACAAATCCAATACTTCTAGTAATTATACAATTCGCTTTTTTATTGTAATAAATACGCAAGGCATCGCTCTGACTAACATTAATATCATAAAGCAATTCATTTTCTAATTCTGATAGGTGTTGTGGTAGGTTCATAAGTTTTATGTAATTATTTAGTGATAAGAGTTTTGCTTATTTTTGTTGTCTTTTCTCTAAAGCAATTTATTTAAAAAAAGTAATAGTCAGAAATTTAAGACATAAAAAAAGCACAATTTATAAAATTGTGCTTTTTTGTTTTTACTGTTATTTCTGTGAAATAGAACTAATTATCATATCTATTTCTTTCTACTATTTTACTGATTTGTAGCAAACTCTTGAAAACGGTCTTCCAAACGCTGTACAGCAGTACGCAACCCATCTAAGTCAGATTGAGGAAGTGTTCTTCCAATATAAGCTACAAAACGCCAAACTTCTCCTACTTCCGTAATTTCTAATTCATAAGGGTCGTATTGTGGATTGGTAGATTTGAGAAGTAATGCTCCTTTTTCTTCAATTTTATTAAATACTTTCTTAAGTACAATTCCTTCATTTCTCAATACAACAACACAAACTTGTCCGTCTTTTACTTCGTGCCAATCGGTTACATACTCACCAATCACGATAGTACCCGACTGTAAAGGAAGCATTGAGTCTCCTGTAATTTCGAAAGCTCTATAGGTTCTGTCTTTTGGTAAAAATGGAAGGCGATATTTTGGCAAATCTTTTATATATTGTACGTCTGTATATCCTTTGGTATAACCTGCTGCTGCCTTTTCAGGTACCATTTCTATATTTTCGTTGTTATTTTCATCTACTGTTATGGCAAGAACTCGCAAAGAATCGGCAGCTACATAACGAGCCAATCTTTTGCTGGGTGTATCCTGACTTTCTTCTTCCAGATTTTTGGTAACCAAATTATCTATCTGTACATCAAAAATTTGTGCTAATCGCTGTAAGGTTTGAAGACGTGGTTCTGCTCTTCCTTCTTCATAAGAAGAATAAGCACCACGAGAAATAGAGGCTTCATTAGCTAATGCTTGTTGGCTTTGTTTGGTTTTGCGACGTAAATAGCGTAAATTTTGACTTAGAAACATAATAGTATTGAATAATTATTTGGATAACAGTATTTTAGTAAATGCTTTTAGCAAATTCTTTATTTAGAGACTTTTTATAGACTAGTCTTGTATGCTAATTAGTATAATTTATTATTAGCATTATCTAATAAAAGTAACTAAATTTATTAAAAGTAACAAAATATTTTGATATAAACAGCATTTTAGCAAAAAAATTGCTAAAAATAGTTGCTTTTTCTGTTTTTTTGATAAAATAGGCTCTAAAAGTAGCGTTTTTTATAGATTTGCTAATTAAATTAAGCAAAATTCAAAAAATATTAATTTACAAAAATAAGATTAAAAATGTCCAAAAAATTAGAACTCTCATTCCTAGAAAGTAAAGACGGTTCGCATACACTTCTTCGCCACGACCTAAACGAAACGTATCATTCTCATAATGGAGCAATACAAGAATCACTTTGGGTTTTTATAGATAAAGGATTGAATTATCTCAAAGAGCAAAATTATAGAGTTATCAAAGTACTAGAAATTGGTTTTGGTACAGGACTGAATGCAATTTTGGCATATGAGTTTGCTCAAAAAAATCAAATAGAAATAGAATACATTTCATTAGAACCTTTTCCAGTTCCTTTAGAGATTACTCAAAAATTAAATTATACCGATTTTTTGGAGAAGGAAAGTAAAATGATTTTTAATCAGTTACATCAAGTAAGTTGGGAAGAGAAGCACAAAATTTCTCCTTATTTTTCATTACAGAAAATAGAATCTACACTAGAAGAATATCAATTAAGTCAGAACAATTCTGAAATTCAAAGTGAAGTTTGGTAATGAAAATAGTAATGAAGAGTATTTTGATTGTACTTTTTATGATGCCTTTGCACCCAGCAAACAAGCTGAAGTTTGGCAATTATCCAATCTTCAAAAAGTATTTGATTTTACAAAGGAAAATGGAATTTTGGTTACTTATTGTGCTCAAGGACAGTTTAAGCGAGATTTGAAAACAGCAGGCTGGAAAGTAGAAAGCCTAGAGGGTGCACCACCAAAACGAGAAATGGTAAGAGCTGTTAAGTCAGTTAGCAGTTAAAGCAGTAATCAGTTACGAATGAAAAATTAGGACCTGCCAAAGCAGCGAAGCTAATTACGAATTTAAATTGTTGATTATCAATGAATTAATAACTAAAAAATAGTAATTTATTTAATTTACGTTACTTAGCCTGCTTTGATTTGTTTTAGTAAAGTGTTATTTTCCGTAATCCGTAATTAAATTTCTACCAATCTCGATTTTCATTATCTTTTATTTCTTCTTCTACATTTTTCATTCTTTCTTTTTCCAGTTCTTCTGCACTTTTCTCGTTTTCTCTTGTTTGGATTGGAAATCAGTATATCTTTTTTGTACAATCTAAATTCTACTCTACGATTTACACGCTACTATCTTCTGCAGTAACTTCTGGAAAAACTATTGGTTTCTCAGAACCTAAACCAAAATGTTGTATTCTATTAGCTTCTAAGTTTCCATAGGATAAGATATAGTTCCGAATAGATTCAGCTCTTTTCAGAGATAATGCTTTGTTTGCTTCTTTATCTCCCATTGCATCTGTATGTCCAAAAATATCTAGTTGAAAATCTGGGTGTTCAACCAAAAAATCAATAATTAGATGCAAATCATTTTCCATTTTTGTCAAAATTCCTGAACTATTTGGAGCAAACTCAATAGAATTAAATTGAATTGTTTCTATCTGTGTAGCTGGCGAAGAAGCCATTCTTTGTCGAACTCCCTGTACTTCTACTTCTCTGTACGTATCGCCATTTACTTCAAAGAGTTCTTCCAAACGAAAGAAATTATCACCACTTACAATCAATAAATATTTCTTTTTATCAATCAAGTTCGAATTCAAAATTCCCTTCTTCATCTATATACTTAGGAGCAATCGGAATCTTATCAGCAATATCATATACCACCACAACACCTCCAAAAACTTCTCCTGTCTGACTTTCCTTTACTTTTCCCGAAAAACGAACAATTGCTTTTGGCTGTCCTTCCATCGGTAGCGGAAAAGAATATAAATCAGAATTGGTGTAAGGGTCTTGAACAACTGGTTCATTTCGCATCAATCGAATCTCCTTTTCAGCTCGTGCATAATACAAAAGGCGTGCAGAAGCATCAATCGTAAAATAATATTCACTACTTTTTGTATTGACAAAAGGACCTAAATTTTTGGGTTCGCACCACGTATCACGACTTGTTTTGTAGGACTTAAAAATATCATAACTTCCAAAAGAAAATAAATGTCCATTCGAACTAAAATAAAGAATATTATCGCTAGGGTGTAAAAATGGACTTAGTTCATTGGCTTGTGTATTAATAATAGGACCTATATTTTGAGCAACTGACCATTTTTTTCTTCCTTGACGAACCGTAAAATAAATATCTGTGCCTCCAAAACCGTCTTTTCTATCCGAAGCAAAGAAAAGCGTATCTCCAGTAACCGAAAAACTAGGATGAGAATCCCAAGTAGTAGGAATTAACCGAAACACCAAAATTATCTATATCTCCCCAAACTTCATTTTTCTTGTCCCATGTAGAAATATACAAATCACAATCTCCAAAACCATCAGGCGAGCCACAACGAGAAAAAGCCATATATTGACCATCTCTACTAATACAAGGCGAACCTTCATTATAAATTGTATTAAACTCTTTCATAGGCGTAGGAAAATCCCAACCAAATTCTCCCAAACGAACCGATTTATAGAGATTTTCATCATAAGAAACGGGTAAATATTTCTGAATAGCATTATTAACTGTATCTTTTAAAAGACGTTTTGAGGTAAAATAAATAATAGAATCAGTCTGCCCAATAGCCAAACCATATTCCTCATACGGCGAATTTATTTCTTCTCCCATACTTGTACCCATTTGGTCAGGCGGACGAAGCGTATCTACTAATTGCCATTTATCAATCAACCCATAGTAATATTTTAGAGGAACATAATTAGGTTTTTCGGAAGGAGAAGCCAATGAATCAAAGGCTAATTGACTTTTTACAGATGCACCTCTATGATGTTTTAGTAACAACCTATATAATTCTAAAGCTAAAGGTTGATTTCCTGTTTTTTCAGCAGCTTGTGCATACATCCAAATTAAATCTAAATCTTTTTTGAAGTTTTCTATTCCAAAATAACGAATATAAGTATCTAGTGCTTTTTTTAGTTGTGGTAAATTGTTTTCTTGCTGTAATTTCTTGATTTCTTTAAGTTGGCGAGGATCGTAATAATATCTATAATTCTCAAGATTTAGAAATGTAATGCTCGGACAATAAACAGCTCCAGATTTATTAATAGGACGAAATTCTTCTAATTTTATGTTGCTTTTATTTTTATTCTTTTGTCCGTATGAAAAAAATGTAAAATTTATAGAAAATAAATTTACAGTAAAAACACATACATATATAATTGTATTATCTTTAAAGTGCTTTAGTAGTATTTTTATTAAATTATTTTTCATATTATTTTATTACATTATCAATTAAGTCATTCAATAGATTAATAAATCAGTTTGACAAAACAAGTAATTATTATTACAAATTAGCCAAAAAGTATGCAAATTTTATAAGAGAGACGTTTGTTTTTGGGTTTATTCTACAAAATTTAACTTTTATACTTAGTGCTATTATAGTATAAGGAATAAGAATTAAATAAACTATTATTTTTAAATCTGTAAACAATTGATAATTAAGTATTTGCATTCATTTACCATTTCTAAGCTATCTATTTCATTAACTTACAACGATAAAATCACTCAAATCCTATATTTATCATGAACGAACAGTTTTTACATTATATATGGAAGTTTCAATATTTCAACAAAACTAATCTATTGACAGAGGAAGGTTTGGAACTGAAAATAATTTCGGCAGGAATACACAATCACGATGCGGGAGCAGATTTTGAAGATGCTGTTTTGAAAATCGGTAAAGATAAAAATCAAACGCAATGGCAAGGAACAATAGAAATTGATACATTCGGTTTTAATTGGGAAAGCCACAATCACGCTACAAATGAAGCCTATGAGAATGTAATTCTTCACGTTGTATGGAAAAATCCAAAAGAAGTGTATAGAAAAAATGGTTCGAAAGTTCCTGTTTTGGTTCTGGAAGGCAGAATTGATGAGCGTTTGTGGCTGACTTATCAAGAATTTTTGAGAAACGAACACAAAATTCCCTGTCAGGGATATTGGAATGGGGAAAGTAGTATTAATAATGAAATAGCACTTATTTCTTCTTTTGAAAAAATGATGAACCGAACGTTAGATGAGCGTTTAATTCGTAAATCTAGGCATGTACTTTCACTTTTAGAGCGAAATAGTTTTGACTGGGAAGAGACAAGTTATCAAATACTACTAGAGCATTTTGGTTTTAAGAAAAATAATGCACCCTTTTTACAGCTAGCTAAAGAGTTACCCTTCAAAATAATCAAAAAGCACTCAAATCAAATTTTTCAAATAGAAGCTCTTTTTTATGGAATGGCAGGCTTTTTAGAGGGAAATAGAGATTTGGCAATAGGAAATAGAAAATACAATGAAATTCAAAGTGAAGTAGATAATGAAAAGCTAGAAGAGGAAATAAATGAAGAAAAAACTTATTTTGAAAACTTACAGAAGGAATTTCGTTTTCTTTCGCATAAATACTCTCTACAAGGTAAAGAAGTAAATCTTTCACAATGGAAATTTTTGAGGCTTCGTCCTGCCAATTTCCCTACTGTCAGAATAGCACAAATTATTGGACTTTTGTCGCAGCAAAGCCATTTATTCTCTACTATTCTAAATGCTACAGATTTAAAAGAATTTTATAAATTTTTCAACATTGAACTGCCTACATACTGGAAAACGCATTATAATTTTGGAAAAAAGAACAAGGAAGATAAAAACGGTAAAATAAGTCAAAATTCTACGCTGGGAAAAGATGCACAGCAGAATCTAATCATTAATGTAATCATTCCTATTCGTATAGCACATAGTTTGTATAGACAAAAAGAGGATGTTCTGCCAAAAAAGTGGTTCAATGAGCTAAAAGCAGAGAAAAATAACATTATAAGTCTGTACAAACCATTAAAAAATCTACAAAATTCTACATTCAAGATAAAAACGGCTGCACAATCACAATCTTTATTAGAACTGTATAGTCAATATTGCACTGTTAAAAAGTGTCTTTCTTGTGAAGTAGGAAAGGAAATTTTGAGGAAATAAGTGTAAAAAACTTGATTTGTAGAGTATGTTTGTTGTTGATTATCATAACGGCTTGGAAAGTTATTATCATCACATTAGTGCTAATCCATTATTACCTTCAAACATGAAGAAAAATGAATTAAATTAGAACTGCAAAATACACGGCAGGGATGCCGAATACATATTACTCACTCGGCAGAGCCAAACGAGAGCAGGAGTGAGTAATTTTTCTTTTGTTTAGTTGAGGATTATTTTCTACATTGTTAATCAATGAAACAAATAAAGCAAATAATACGAGAAATTATTCCTGTCATCATCGGAATTTTGATTGCACTAGTAATCAATAATTGGAATGAAGATAGAAAGAATGAGAACTATCTAAATCAAATCTTTTCTTTGATCGAAAAGGAGTTAGAACAGAGTAATGAAGATATAAAACAGGTATTACCTAAGCAAAAAGCATTATTAGACAGTATAGATGTCTATTTGGATGACGAAGCAGTTTCAATAATTGACCTAGTATTGATAGGAAATGGAATTCAGAAACCAGAGATAAGAAATAATTCGTGGAGAGCAATCGCTAATTCTAAGATTGAATTAGTAGAATACGAACAGTTAGCTATTTTGTCTGATATTGAAGAAAGAAGAGCAAACCTTTATGAAAGAATAGAAAAACAATCGGATTTTATATTTCACAATCTCCAAGAAACAAACAAAGAGAAAAAGGAGCTTCTCAAGCTGATAACTATAGACATAATTAATGCAGAAAAGAGACTATATTATACGATTGATGAGTTTATTAAGAAATAAATATTCTTCATTAACTAAAACCTGATGACTACCCCTGCTTGGCTGTTCAAAACTACCGACGCTTGGATCTGCCGAGTGAATTATATGTATTCGGCATCCTACCGTGGCTTTCGTATTTGCTATAATATATTTCAAACCAAAAAAAAGTAGAGTTTCAAAAAATGAAACTCTACTTTTTTTGTGTCTGCTATTTTTATTTTACTTTAAAAATACTTTTAATATAAAAGTATAAGACTAAAACCTTCATCAAAAAAAATAGTGTGTAACTAAATATATATTTTTTTTGCTATTAATTTCAATAAAATTTGATAAACAAAGTAAAAAACGTAAAAACAACTATTTTTCCCCTAAAGAAGACTCAGAAAAGATAGAAGACAAAAAATTCAAAAATTATAACTTCCCATAAATTATTATTTGTGGGATATGTTATAGTTATATTTTGTAGCTTACTCTTTAGAGGGAGAAGTATTTTGGAATAGTTTTAGAATAGAATTTAGTAGTTTTATGAATCAATCCAATCTATTCTATTTAATACTATTCTATCTATGAAAATCATTAAATCTACTTTTTTACTTCTCGTTTCTATTCTACTCTTTTCTAGTTGTGGTAATTTCAAAATTGTTACCATTAATGATATGCACAAAAGCGAAAATAATACTTTGAAATCCAAAGTAGAAAAGTCAGAAGATAATCAAACAACTAATTCAAAAACCGAGAAGTATAAAGAAAATCTATTGAAAGCTGAAAAGGTAGTTGAGGCAGCTCGTGAGCAAATTGGAACGCCTCATTTACTCAAAAATCCTAAAAAATTACCTGCTACTGATTGTTCTGGAATGACTTGTAAAGCATTTTCTAGTGTAGGTATAGATTTGCCTCGTACTACAACGGGTCAGGCAGAAACTGGGAAATTTGTTCCCAAAAATGCACTTCAAGAAGGTGATTTGGTATTTTTTACCTCAAAAAAGAATAATGGAAGAGTTTCACACGTAGGTATTGTAAGCCGTGTAGAGAATGGACAAACTTTTTTTATTCATACCTCAACGTCTAGGGGAGTTATAGAAGATGATTTTTATATGAAGCACTGGCAAGATAATTTTGTTACGGCTCGTAGAATTTTGTAGATTACTTATTGTAATATTAAATTAATTTTTAGGATTGTAAGGAGTTCGTTTGTGTGTGTTTAACATTCTATCCATATCTTCCTGTGTCCAGTTATTTTCTTCCCATACATCATCTACCATATCTGTTACTTTTTGAGCTAGTTATTTAACAATTAATCTCTTTATCTCCATCAAATCTTTCTCGCTTAACTCTCTAGAAAATAGTTTTAGTATTTCTATTTGATTAGTATTTAACGATTTTAGTGTATCCGAATTATTCATAATCTTGTTATTAGTTGATTTATAATAAAATATACGAAAAAATAGTAATATAAGTTTATCAAAAACTCACTTTGTCTTTCATAGTATTAAACCAATTTCTTAATCATTTCCTTAAACAAAAAAGCCATTTTTGGTTCGGCAAGGGCAGCAGCTTGCAATACTTCTTCTAATGTAATTGGTTTTACGTTTTCTGGCTGGCACAAATCGGTCAGAACAGATACAGCAAAAACAGGTAAATTCATATGTACGGCTGCAATCACTTCTGGAACCGTCGACATTCCGACAGCATCTGCTCCTATGGTACGCAAATAACGATATTCTGCTCTCGTTTCAAGATTAGGTCCTGAAACACTTACATAAACGCCTTTGTGAAAATTTATCTTATTGTTTTTAGTTGCTTGTTCCTTTACAATTTCGTCAGCTAAATTAATCAGTTTGCTAGAATAAGGCTCAAACATATCTGGAAAACGAATTCCCAACTCACTTATATTTTTTCCAATTAATGGATTTGAAGGCAAAAGGTTGATATGGTCTTCTAAAACCATCAATTCGCTCAATCTATAAGTAGGGTTTAATGCTCCAGCAGCATTCGAAACAAACAGATATTCAATTCCTAACATTTTCATAACACGAACAGGAAAAACAATCTGCTGCATTGAATAGCCTTCATAATAATGAAAACGTCCTTGCATTACCATTACATTCTGACCAGAAAGTTTTCCAAAAATAAGTTTTCCTGCATGGCTCTCTACTGTCGATAAGGGAAAATGTGGAATATCTTCATACGAAATAGTAAGTTTAGTTTCCACCTCATCTACCAAAGCACCTAAACCTGTTCCCAAAATAATTCCTACTTTTGGTTTGTCTTTATAAAAAGAACGAATAAAAGTAAGTGCTTCATTCAATTTTTCGAATTCCATTTTTATTTAGTGATTAGTTGTTAGTGATTGAGGGGTAATGAATAGCTAATTTCACTTTGAATTTCAAAACTTATTTTTAAGTTATTTCATTTTCGAACAGATTAGGAAGTCTGTTATACATAACTTGAATTTCTCAATCTAAATCATATTCTATTTTCACTTCTGTAAGTCCGTCACGAACAAAATCTAACATTTCTGCTCCTTTTCGTGTAACATCTATTATTCTACCTTTTACAAAAGGTCCTCTATCGTTTATCCTTACTCTTATTTTTTTATTATTTTTTAGATTAGTAACCGTTACCATTGTACCAAAAGGAAGAGTACGATGTGCTGCTGTAAGAAGTTTTTGTCTAAATTTTTCCCCACTTGCTGTTGGTCTTCCTTCGTATTTGTTATGATAATAAGATGCAATTCCTTTTTCAGTATATTCCCCTGCTTTTGTAGAGTTAATAGAAGTGTCTTTTTTCTTACCAAACAAAAAAGTACAAGAAGAAAAGGAACATACTAAAAATAGAGATAAAAGTAGAAAAATCAGGTTTGCTTTGAATTTCATATTGCTTAAAATTTTGATTATTTGACTTTCAGTTGCAGAGCAACGTAACCTTGGTAGAACATCAAAAACGAACTTTATTAGAGCTACAGCGTAGCGAAACCTTATAACTTATATAAAATTACAATTAAAAATAAGTTTACGCTACGCTGTAGCTTTTTAAATTAATTTTCTATTCTAATCTACAAAGGTTATGCTACTCTGTAGCTAAAAAACACCTATTTTGATTTTATCAATGACATTCATATCGTTATATAGTATTATAATTTTATTTCCAGACCATCATAAGCTAATTCAATAGTTGGAGGTAATTCTTCTAAAACTGTTTTATGAAGTCCCATTTTATGGCTAATATGTGTTAGATATGCTTTTTGAGGATTTAGTTTTTGTATTACCTCAATTGCTTCATCTAACGTAAAATGTGAAATATGTTTTTCTTTTTGTAATGCTCCCAAAACTAAAATTTTTGTTCCTTTTACCTTTTCTAACTCCTGTTCTGAAATAAAATTGACATCGGTAATATAGGTAAAATCTTTAATTCTAAATCCAAAAACGGGAAGTTTGTAATGCAAAACTTCAATAGGAATTACTTTCACTCCTTGTACTTCAAAAGGTTTGTTTTCTATTGTATGCGTTTCTACTCTTGGTACACCTGGGTATTTGTAATCAGCAAAAACATAGGCAAATTCTTGTTTTAATTGCTCTAAAACAGTATCTCTTGCATAAATCGGCATATCTTTTTTTTGAGAAAAATTGAATGAACGAACATCATCCATTCCTGCTGTATGGTCTTTGTGCTGGTGTGTAAAAAGAACAGCATCAAGTGTTTTTATTCGTTCTCTCAAACATTGTTGCCTAAAGTCAGCTCCTGTATCTACAATAAAACTTTTCATTTCTCCTTCCTTATTCTCTACCTCAATATGAATAGAAACTCGCAAACGATTATCTCTATAATCTAATGAGTTACAAACTTCACATTCACATGCTATTACAGGCACACCTTGAGATGTTCCTGTCCCTAAAAATGTTACTTTCATTTATTTTATACTATTTATACTTTTATTTTTCTTACTAAAAAAATCAAGTTATTACATAATTCGATTTTTCAGAAACTAAACTAATTTTTCTTCTTGCTTTTTTGGTTCTCTTCTTTTTATTCCAAGAAATACGACTTGATAGTTTCATTGAAGGTTTTTCTACTAACAAATACAAAATGTATGCTACTGCCGTACTCAACCCAACTGCCAAAGGAAAAAGCAAAATTTCTTCCAAATAATCTGGAACATAATGCCTCGTAAAATTAAGAAAAGGGTCGCCTACAATGGTATGAGTTAGGTACAAAGAATACGAAATTAGAGAAAAGAAATGAAATAATTTGTTTTCGTAATTAGTAAACAAAATAATCAATAAAAAACTAATTGCCGTAGCAATCGTAATTTCCATTCCCCTACAATAATAAGAAGCAAGTAAAGAAATAACCAATAAACTATAAAACTCTATGTCTTTGATATGTTTTATATGACGAAGAAATAAAATAATTCCAATCATAAAGACAGGTAGCCAAGAGGGAAGAAAATTTGTATTAAAACGTAAGAAAGTAAAAGTAGCCGTTCCGAAAATCACAAAATATCCAATATATCTATAAATTATCTTTTGATGGATAATAAGAGGAAAAACTAACCCTATGTATAGATAATACTGAAACTCAATAGCTAAAGACCAAAAAACTCCTATTATCCAACCCTTGTTTTGCAACAAATCAGGATAATAACCAAAGTGAGAAAATAAATCTTTCAAAGGAACCATATACCCAAAATGTAGCATAACTTGTTTGAAGGTAGGCGTAATATCTAATCCATTTCCATTTGGATTAAGTACTCTAACATACGCAAAAGCAATTCCCAAAAAAATAGCTACAACATAAGGAGGCTCTAGGCGAGCTAATCTTTTGATGATAAATTTTCCATAGTTGTGTAACTTAAAGTTCTTATTGTACATTGAATAAGGAATTACAAAACCAGAAATTACAAAAAATAAAGTTACACCGTGGTTTCCAAACTCAAAAATACGCAATGGACTATACTCACGAACAAGAATTTGGGTTGTAAATAAATGATGATGAAAACAAACGCTTAAAGCAGCAAAGGCTCTAAGCGTGTTTAGAATAGGAATATGTTTGCTTTCTTTCAATTAAATTCGATTTGAATATTTATTAAATTACTCCTTCTGTTTTCCTATCGTTCTATCAAATAGCTGATAAATACGTTTGTATTCGTCTGTCCAACTACTTGGATAAATAAATCCGTGTCCTTCAACAGGATAAACGGCAAGTTCCCAATTTTCTTTTTTGAGTTCTATCAGTCTCTGTGCAAGTCTGACAACATCTTGAAACTGTACATTTGTATCAAGCATTCCATGACAAATCAATAAATCGCCTTCCAAACCATCAGCAAAATAAATAGGCGAAGAACGAACATAAGCTAAACTATCTTCTACTGGTGTATTCAAGATATTTGCTGTATAAGGGTGATTATAATGTGCCCAATCTGTAACCGAGCGAAGTGCAGCACCAGAACGGAAAACTTTTGGTTCTTTGAACAGTGCCATAAGTGTCATAAAGCCACCATACGAACCCCCATAAATTCCTATTCTTTCTTTGTCAATTCCATAATTCTCAACTAAATAATCTGCTCCAGCTACATAGTCTATGAGTTCTTTGTTTCCCATGTGTCTATAAATTGCCGTTCTCCAATCTCTTCCATAGCCCTTACTTCCTCTATAATCAATATCAATTACGGTATAACCTTGTTCTCTCAAAAGATTGTGAAACATATACTCTCTATAATACGAACTCCAACCGTAATGAACATTTTGCAAATATCCCGCTCCATGAACAAACATAACGGCAGCTTTATTTTTGAGATTTGCATCAGGCTCATAAATTCGTGCAGGAACTTCTACACCGTCTGGTGTTTTGAAAGTTATGATTTTAGGTTCGTACCAAGAGCGTTTTTCAAATTCCTCACTTACCGAATTTGTAATCTGACGCTGTGTAGAATTTACTTTATTCTCAAAAACGACTAATTCCCAAGGTTTGTTGGAGTAGGAATAACGAGCAATCCAGTATTTCTCATCTGGCGACAAAACCAAATCTTCATAAACTCCTTTTTTTGAGGTAATTTTTTCTAAATTATTTTTGTATTCTTTTTAGTATTCAGTTTATACAAATGATATTCGTGAAAATTTTCTTTATTGGCACGGACATAAAAAGTTTTGTTATCTTTTGAGAGATAAACATCTGTTACCTCAAAATTTCCATCTGTAAGTTGATTTTGCTGTTTTGAATCAAAGTTATAATTATAAAGATGCGAAAATCCTGTTTTTTCAGATTGAAAATAAACGGTTTCATTATCTTGCCAGCCTAGTGTCCCTGTTCGAAGCATTCCAGCTACTTATTCCTTCTCCACCTATCCATGCATCGTCATGCTGGTGATCAACGAGTTTTAGTTTCTCATCTTTACTTGTCAAATCCATTCCTACAATCCAACGGTCTTTTGAATCGTCTGCACGAACTACCAAAACTCCTTTTTTACCATTTGGCGACCATTTTACATCCTGAATCCAGACATTTCTAGGCGAATCTCTTTTTGTTTCTTTTCCATATTCTTCGTAATAAACAGGATTTTCTAGCATTTTGGGAAGAGCTGATAAATCAATTTTATCATTTGCTTGAGCGTACCTATCATATACATAAAGCGAAAAATCAGCTTTATCATTTCCTACCTTCGAACGTGCAGGGAGATTTTCAGTATAGCCAAATTGATTAATGTAATTAGGAACTTGAGTTGCTTTTGTAGAGTATTCTCCCAAAACATAAATTATAAAACGACCATCATTACTAATCTGAACTGAAGAAACATATTTTCCATTGAGTGGAATAGCCGTCAGACGATACGGTTTTGGTTGAGCCTCTCTTATAGAATCTTCTAATTGATTGAGTCTAACAATTTCTAATAAAGAGTTCTGTTGCGAATTAAGCCATTTTTCAGCATCACTCAAAGATTTTTCTGCTTTCGAATCCGAACTTACAAAGGAAGTCAATTGTTGTGTTTGTCCGATTTGCTTTCCCTGAATCCAGAAATAAAACAAGTCATTTCCCTTTTGATAAACGATTGCACTATCATTTCTGGTAAAGTGTGGATTTGTTTCGTTTTCTAGTGTGTTGGTAAGTCGCATTGCCGAACCATTTTGAATGTCTTGTACATACAAATCGCCATCTATCGAAACTACCTTTTCAGTCTCTGATTGAGTTATGAATATCACTATTACTATTTCCAAAAACATAATTTTGAGGATTTAGATTAAAATCATTTTCAGCAATTTTTAATGGACTACCAATAGGATTACCATTCGAAATTCCTTGTTTGTACCACGTCGGTAGAGGTTCTAAAGATGATTTTTTGGAAAAATAGATTGCTTTACCATCAAAAGACCAACGACCATTTTCTGGCAAAATACCCACAAAATTATCCCCTTGCATAATCTGTTCGATATTTCTCAAAACCTGTTCTTGATTTTGATTGGTTTGAGCAATGGAAAGGGTGCTTATAGAAAGTAGAAAAAGTAGGAATAAATAGTTTAGTTTCATAGAGGATATATGTTTTGTATAGTTTGAGTTTGTTTGAACTGGAAAATTAGTGAATTTTTGTTTGAAATGATAGACTATTTAAGTTTATTTAAATAGGAAGATAATTATCAACATTCAATCAATATAAGTATATTAAATATAAATTATCCACAACACCAAACATTTTAAAAGTTCTATTGTATAATTACAAGTCATTCTTCATTGGTACACTCCTTATAACATGCTAGTAAAAATAATTTTGAGTTAGATAATTAAAATAAAATAATAAAATGGAAATTTTTTGTATTGTAATGGCAGTAGTTATTGCTGTCTTGGAAGGTTTTATGTTTTATATAGCGTTCAAGTTTTTGGATAAGAAATTTTTGTGTGTCATCAGTTCTACTGTACTAATAGGATTTGGAATTGCCTTTCTTACAAAGAGTATTTTAATGCTTGGCTATACAATGGGAGCGTACTTCTTTGTTAGTTTTTTGGTAACTCTTTATGGTTGGCGTTCTTTGAAAAGTGAGGTAAAGATGATGACAGTAATTCTACATATTATTATGATAATTTCTTCATTAGCTTGTCTTTATTTTGAACTCTACACAGCTACTGTTTCGCTTTATTTTCTGAATATTCTACTCTCTCTGTTTATTTTTAGGAAAGATATTTTTAAGTAATATATGCTATTACAATTAGTTTTCAAGGAAAAGATTGTTCTGTTTGTTAAAAGAAAAGGAATTATCAAAAAAATAAAAATTTGACGTACCTATATTTTTGTAGTTTGAGTTTAGGTTTGTACTTTTGCTTGCTTAAAATCAATACTAGCTATAAATAACTGATAAATTATCAATACGAAAATAAGTTGAATACAGATATTTTGAAAAGGCTATATTGATTTCTAAAAAAATTACTTCATTTTTCCTAAACTTATATAAATGGCTTATTTGTTCACTTCTGAATCTGTATCTGAAGGACATCCAGACAAAATTTCTGACCAAATTTCTGACGCTGTACTAGATGCAATGCTTTCTCAAGACCCAAAATCAAGAGTAGCTTGTGAAACGCTTGTAACAACAGGACTTGTAGTAGTGGCTGGCGAAGTTACTACGAAAGGCATACGTTGATATTGCTGAAGTAGCTCGTAAGACTATCAAACATATCGGTTATAATAGCGATGAGTATCGTTTTGATGCCGAATCTTGTGGTGTAATTGTTACACTTCATAGCCAATCTCCTGATATTGCACAAGGTGTAGATAGAGAAAATGAAGAGCAAGGTGCAGGTGATCAGGGAATGATGTTTGGTTATGCTACCAAAGAAACTCCTGAATATATGCCAATGGCTCTCGCTTTTTCTCACCGAATTGTAAAAGAACTTGCCAAAATTCGCAAAGAAGAATCTCATTTGATGCCTTACTTGCGTCCAGATGCAAAGGCACAGGTTACTATTGAATATAATGACGATAATGAGCCTGTTCATGTTCATACCATTGTAGTTTCTACTCAACACGATGATTTTGATTCAGAAGCTGCTATGCTCAAGAAAATAAATGAAGATGTTAAGAAAATTGTAATTCCTCGTGTTATTTCTGAAAAACTGATTACAAAAGACACTGTTTTTCATATTAATCCTACTGGAAAATTTGTAATTGGAGGTCCTCATGGTGATGCTGGTCTTACAGGTCGTAAGATTATTGTTGATACATATGGTGGAAAAGGTGCACACGGTGGTGGAGCTTTCTCTGGAAAAGATTCATCAAAAGTAGATAGAAGTGCTGCTTATGCAACTCGTCATATTGCAAAAAATTTGGTAGCTGCTGGAATTGCAGATGAAGTTTTGGTGCAAGTTGCTTATGCAATTGGTGTTGCAAAACCTGTTTCTCTTTCAGTAGATACCTATAGAACTTCTAAAGTAGATTTAACAGACGGACAAATTGCAGAAAAGCTAAACGAAATTTTTGATATGCGTCCTTCTGCTATTATCAGCCGTTTGGGTCTTACTAATCCAATTTTTGCACCTACTGCTGCATACGGACATATGGGACGTGATTCTTACAAAGAAAAAGCACATTTTTCTACTATTACATCCGAACAAAAAGGAAATACTACCAGCCAAACTACTACGATAGAAGAACGTGAAGTAGAATTTTTTACTTGGGAAAAATTAGATTATGTAGATAAAATAAAAGCTGCATTTAAGAAATAGAGTATAATTTGCAAATTCATTTATATGTCAAATTACATCAAAACCTCCCAAATCTTTTAGAAAACTTTTAGATTTGAGAGGTTTTTTTGATGCAGCTAGGCTTGTTTATAAGTTCTTTATTGCTCTTTCCAAATCTTCTGGCGTATCGATTCCTATACTCTCAAAAGGCGTAATGGCAACCTGTATCTCAAACCCATTTTCTATCCATCGTAACTGTTCTAAGGATTCGGCAAGCTCCATTGTAGAGGGTTTTAATTTTGTGATTTGCTGCAAAACTTCTTTTTGATAAGCATACATTCCAATATGTTAATAAAATATGTGTTCGGAAAGCCAACTATCTTTTTGTTCCTTATCAGCATTCCTAATGAAAGGAATAGGATTTCTACTGAAATAAATGGCTTTATGATTGGTATCAAAGATAACTTTTACCACATTTGAATCGAATAATGTTTCTGAATCTCTTATTTTACTTACTAAGGTAGCAAGCTGAGTTTTTTTATTATCATTAGTATGGTTGCTAATTTATCTATCTGCTCTGGTTTTATAAACGGTTCATCACCTTGTATATTGATAATAAAATCAAAGTCAATATTTTTTTCTTGTAAAATAAGTGCTGCTTCTGCAATCCTGTCGGTTCCCGAAATATGAGTATCACTTGTCATCAAAACATTTTGAGTAAATTTTCTGACTGTATCAAAGACAAGCTGATTATCCGTAGCAATAAAAACATCACTTAACTTTTTAGCTTTTTTGGCTTGAATAAAAACACGCTCAATCATTGTTTTTCCATTAATATCAACTAATACTTTAGCAGGAAAACGACTAGAGGCATAACGAGCAGGAATAATAGCAATGATTTTCATTTTTTCTGGTAAATGAGGTTTGTAGATTAGGAATTGGTATAATGAAATAAATATACAAAAAAAAATCCCCTTTCACTTTCTATAAAAATAAAGAAAATAAAAGGAAATTTTTAGTTAGAATATAATTGAGCTTAAATAAACTAATATATTAATTATTCGCCAAAACTTCTTTTACTCTATCAGCAGCTTCTTTCAAAACAGTTGCCGAAATTACATTCAAACCAGAACCTTTAATAATTTCTGCTCCTTCTTCTGCATTTGTTCCTTGCAGACGAACAATAATAGGAACATCAATTTTTCCAATATTTTTATAGGCTTCTACTACTCCGTTTGCAACTCTATCGCAACGAACAATTCCACCAAAAATATTAATCAAAATTGCTTTTACATTTGGGTCTTTAAGGATAATGCGAAAGCCTTTTTCTACTGTTTCGGCAGAAGCTCCACCTCCAACATCTAAGAAATTTGCAGGCTCACCACCAGCAAGTTTAATCATATCCATAGTAGCCATTGCAAGACCAGCTCCATTTACCATACAACCCACATTTCCGTCAAGTTTTACATAATTTAGAGCCAAATTTACTTGCTTCTACTTCTAAAGGAGATTCTTCAGACTCATCTCTAAGTTCTGCCAATTCCTTATGACGATAAAAGGCATTATCATCTAAATTAATTTTTGAATCTACAGCCAAAATTCTGTTGTCAGATGTTTTGAAAGCAGGATTAATTTCTACTTGAGAAGCATCAATTCCGATATAAGCAGCGTACAAAGATTTGATGAACTTAGTCATTTCTTTGAATGCTTTGCCCTCCAAACCTAAAGCAAAAGCTACTTTTTGAGCTTGGAAAGATTGCAAACCTAATTTTGGATCAATCCATTCTTTAATAATTTTTTCTGGGTGGTTTTCTGCTACTTCTTCAATATCAACTCCACCTTCTTTACTTGCCATAATGACATTACAATTCTTGTCTCTATCCAAAAGAACAGCTACATAGAATTCTTGAATTTCGAATTCGCCTTTGTAATAAACATCTTGGGCTAACAAAACTTTATTTACTTTTTTGCCTTCTTCGCCTGTCTGGTGCGTTACAAGTACGTTTCCTAAAAGTTGTTTTGCTTTTTCGGCAGCATCTTCTGGAGATTTACCTAGCATTACACCATTGTGTTCGGTTCCTACAACTTTTCCTTTTCCACGTCCACCTGCGTGAATTTGTGCTTTAACGACAATCCAGTCTGTGCCTGTTTGTTCTCTAAGTTGTTTGGCAGCATCGGCAGCTTTTGCAGCAGAATCAACTACGATTCCTTCTTGAATTGCAACTCCGTATTTCTTGAGTAGTTCTTTACCTTGATACTCGTGAATGTTCATATAAAAAATGAGGGTAAAATGAAAAACTATTTAATTTTGATTAAAATTACAATGAAAAGAGTAGAATTGCAAATCAGTTATGAGTTACCAGTAATTAGTAACCCATTAATTGCATTTTATTTTTTCATTCTATAAAAATAGAGACTTTCTGAATTTATTATTTCAGTAAAAAATCTTCTTTACTGTTTATTCAAAACAATAAAGAAGATAATTATTTTTCTTAACAGAAACCTAAATTTAGTTACTAAGTTCGCCTACAAACATTTCTCTTATTTCTTCTGTGGTTGCGACTGCTCTTTGCGTCTTTCCATCAAAGAGAACAAAAGTAATAATAGCATCACAAACTACTGTTTCTGTATTTTCTAAATAAATAGTTTGTTTGAATGTACTTTTCTTACTCCCTACTTCTGCAAGACTATCTAATTTACTTTTTATGACAAGTGTTTGTCCTACCGAAGCAGGATAACGATAATTGATATTTACATTTACAACTACAAACATAATATTTTTATTTTGAAGTGTTTGAAGTGCATTGCTTTCTTCAAAAAACGCCCATCTGGCTTCTTCAAAAAACTCTAAATAACGTGCATTATTAACATGCTGATAACCGTCTAAATGATAACCTCTTACCTTTATTTTTACTTCTTTTGTCATTTTTCTTGAATTTGTAATAAACTAAATATAAATTATTGATATAGTATTTGTGTGTTTTTATTCAATAAATTTGTATCTTCTTTCTATTGTAATAGCCCCATTAGAAGTTCTGAAGACCAAGGACATTTTATCATCTGTGATTTCTTTTATTGTATAAATTTCCTTAAAACCATCAACTCCAAAAATCAAAGTGTTATTTTGATTGTCGTAAATCCATTGATTAATACCTGCAGAAGTTCCTGGTAATGGACATATTTCAGAGCGAAATTGTTCCACTCGTCCATCTCGTTCATCTTTTTGTGTATCCAAACGACGGGTAAAATCATGATAGAGTTGATTATTACAATTAGCAAAAGAAGGGTTTCCATTAATTATATTATCTGTTTGTTGCCAACGTTTACGAAATTTCCCTGTTAGTTTGGCTTCAAAAGGTTCGTTTAATACAATACGAGCAGTATTTTCAGTAGCTGGCAAACTAATGAGTGTAGTGGTGTACCAATTCTTTAATTGTTCTTTTTCAATATTTACATAATATTCAAGAATATCTATATCTAAAGCTACCTTGACAATGCCCTGTTTATCTGTATAGAAACTTTCAATTATTTGATTTCTATCTCTGTTCAAATCTTGTTCATCAAAATAAAAATCAACTTTGGCATCTGCAACAGGAACACCAAGTGTATCGACCACACTTAATTCTAGCAAACGAACTGGATCAATACTTCCTTCTCTACAAGAAAAAAACAAAAAAGAAAAAGAAAACAAGATAAAAATGATAGAATATATTTTTTTCATAATTTTATTTATGGATTTTGAAGAATATCAATTGCAAAACTAGCAACTGACTATTTTTTTTAAAAAAATAATCGTACAAAATTAGGTAATAATTTACATACTTATTTATCTAATAGCATAAAAGATAAGGAAATAAGTAATTTTATTCATCAAAGTTGATTTTTTCTATCTTTCTAGGACTTTCTTCTTGATTGGCAAGTTGCCAAGTAGTATGAAAAATAAGTTTGGTTATTTGCTCTACTCTTTCATAATCTATTTTTTCGGCTGTATCACTTGTTTTGTGATAATCTTTATGGTCTGGACTTGTATAAAAAATAACAGGAATATCATATTTGGCAAAACTATACTGGTCAGAGCGATGAAAAAACTCTTCAGGGTGAGATTTTGAGTTATAACTATAATCCAAATTTAACTTTGTGAAAGTATGGTTTGCTTGTTCATGAGTTTGGTGTAAGAGAGGAGAAAGCCAATCCGAACCTACAATACTTACATAATTATTCTTTGGATATTTATTTTTTGGAATATATTCCCTTCCAATCATATCAATATTTAGGTTTGCCACTACATTTGAAATAGGAAATAAAGGATCAATATCAGCATAATAAGAAGAACCCAACATTCCAACTTCTTCAGCAGTGGTAGCTAAAAACAAAATACTTCTCTTTAATGCGAATCCTTCTTTCTTGATTAAAGCAAACATTTTGGCAAGTTCCATCAATGCAGCTACACCAGAGGCATTGTCATCTGCACCTGCAAAGTAATTATTTTTCTTTTTTCCCTCTTCTTTTCCCAGATGGTCATAATGTGCTGATACAATTATAAGTTCGTCTTTCAAACTTGTTCCTTCTACAAAACCAATTATATTTTCGGTATCAATAGTAGTTGTATTTTCTTTTTTTACATCAATAGAAATGGTTGTATAAGGAAGATTAGAGGGAATTTTATTTTCTTTGAATTGCTTCTGCACCTCTGTCCATTCTGACAAAGAATAATCAAATAATTTGGCTGCCATCTGCATAGAAAGAAAATAAACGCTCGTGCTTTTTTCTGTTTTTAAGGTATAGATTTCTTGATTGAGGTAATTACTTTTTTGAAGTTTTTTTGCGTTTGTTTCGAAGTTATCAGGATTTGTGAGAATAAAAAAGACAGCTTTTGCACCTGATTTTTGTGCTAAAAGTACTTGGCTTTCTGTTTTTTCATTCCAATCTTGATTTGAATAAAAGATATTTTCTTTATTATCTGTATCTAAAAATAAAGCTACTCCACGTCCGTTTATTTGTTCATTAGGCAAAACAGAATATCCTGTCAAGACTACATTCAATTCATTTTCATTGTGAAGATACGTCAAGGGATTAGCCAAAAAATCTTCTTTATTTTTGAATTTAATTTCTGTATCTTTTATTTTTGTTTGGATAGTTACTGTAAAAATTTTACTTTTCTCTACATCAAATTCTTGCAAATAACGTTTTCCTATATCCGTCGGAACGGCTGGTTGAAGGTCATTTTTTATGAAAAAATCTTGAATGTAAAGACCTGCCATTTTTTGTCCTCTTTCACCTACTTTTCGTCCCTCAAAACTTTCCGAAGCTAATAATTCAATATGATTCTTTAGATTTATAGCTTCTATATTCTTAGCATAATAGGCTTGAGTACTTTGTTGTAATAGTGATATTTCTGTAAATTGTCTTTTCGAAGTGTCTGTTTCTGTGCTTATATCAGATTGTGTAACAGATTGAACTTGACTAGTACCTCTTTGTGAAATACAGTTTGTAAAAGAAAATAAGAATGAAAAAATAATTAGATTAAAAAATAAAGTAATTATTATACGTTTAAATTTCATATGTTTTGGATAGAATGTCTTTAATAAAAAATAAAATTCTGAAAGTGAACCGATAGAAAGGCGAGATAGAGGAGATTATAGAGATTAGAATTAATCCCCAAAGTTAATTTATTGTTAATTTATTATAGATATAAAATAAGATAAAATGAGATAAAAAGTACAACCCCAAAAAGACTTTTCTGTTAGAAGGTAATAGGCTAGTTTTGAGAATCTTTACCAACATATCTATCAACAACTATTTTTTCAATCAAAAAGCAATCCTTTTCATTAATTTTTACGTTATTAGGAGGAGAATAAAATATACTTGTTTTTACTGCTTATCCAAACTTTATAATTATGAACAAAGAAAAGACGTTACAAGAAGACATAAAAGAAGATATATATAAAAGTTTGGAAACCAAAAAAAGTCTTATTTCTTGGGATAAGATAAATAAATTTGATTTTAATAAACCTCTCACAGATTACGGATTTGTGACTCGTCTGGCTGACGAAAATAAATGGACAGAAAATTTTACAGAAAAAGCAATTTTAGAATACAAAAAGTTTATGTATTTGGCTGCCACGTCTGAAACAATGGTTTCTCCTTCTGAAATTGTAGATATAGTTTGGCATCAACATTTGATTTTTACAGAATCATACAATGAATTTTGTAATCTATTGGGAAAGAAAATTCAGCATATTCCCTCCACACATAACAAAGCCGAATTTGAAAAATTCAAATCTGCAAAAGATAACACAGAAAAATTCTATGAAAGAGAGTTTGGAAAGCAGCCGAAAGATATTTGGGAATATAATTCTATGTATCAATCCTTAAATTTGAAAAAGTCTAATACTACACTAGAGAAAATTGTAATCTTAGGTTCTGTTATTTCTCTGATTGTACTTATTCCTTTACATTTTTTATTGCAGTCTATCTATAGTCAGATAGATGGTTCTTATTTTTTCTTGTTTTATGTTCCTTTGCTTGTAATTACTACAATTGCATTACAACTTTTTAATACCGCTTATCTAAAAGATGTTTTAAAAAACTGGTCAGATGTTGCTTTTATTAATGATTTATCTATTTCAGAAGTTATTTATTTAAAGAAAGGAAAAAATGCTGTTATTCATAATGAAGTAAATAAATTAGTAAAGAATAAAGCATTAAGAATAGATAGTAATCAAGAGATAAAAGCAAGTAGAAAAGCAAAATTCAGCTCAGTAAAAGAATTTGTAATACTTGATACACTAAAAAACCTTACTTCTTCCTCTTCCTCTTCCTCCTCAGTAGTTTATTACCCTGCACTTTTATCAGAACTTAGCAAAAAAGAAGTATTTAGAAATGTATATCAGTCAATGGACAAATTGATAGAGACAATAAAGTCTTCAAAATCTTTTACGAAACTGTTTTTAATAAATTACATAGCCATTTCAGCTATTATGATTATTGGTTTTGTTCGCCTTTTTATGGGAATATCTAATAACAGACCTTTCCTTTTTATAGCCGTTCTATTGGTAGCTGCTCTAATTGCTGCTACTATTCATCTGCATAATTTATCTAGGAAAATGGCTAAAGATAGTATACCAAATTTTTATAAAAATGTAGTTATTCCTAAAGTACATGGAAATCAGGCAAGTAGTAATAATGAATGGAATTATTTATATGTAGATAGTGCAGGTTTTGATCCTTCTTTTATTCCTTTGGTAGCTTACGCAAGTACTACTAATTCTTCTTTCGGAAGTGATGCAAGTGGAAGTAGTTGTGGTTCTTCTTGCGGAAGTAGTTGTGGTGGCTGTGGAGGTTGTGGTGGATAAAAAAAATAAAAATTATGATTTTTTTAGCGTTTAAAAAGGTAGCACAGAGAAATTTGTGTTATTTTTGTTTTTATGTTTTCAAACTTTAGTTTATTTTTCAAATTATGCAAAATTACCATACCTTACTCAAAACCATTTTAGAAGAAGGCACAAACAAATCTGACCGAACAGGAACAGGAACTCGTTCTATTTTTGGTTATCAAATGCGTTTTAATCTTCAAAAAGGTTTTCCATTACTGACTACGAAAAAAGTTCATTTAAAAAGTATTGTTCATGAGTTAATTTGGTTTTTAAAAGGCGACACAAATATTAAATACCTAAAAGAAAATGGTGTTTCTATTTGGGACGAATGGGCAGATGAAAATGGAAATCTGGGTAAAGTTTATGGAGCACAATGGAGAAATTTTGGTGGTATTGACCAGATAAATGAATTAGTATATTCTTTGAAAAATAATCCAGATTCTCGTCGTATGATTGTCTCGGCTTGGAATCCTGTTGATGTTCCAACTATGGCTTTGCCTCCTTGCCATACGCTCTGGCAATGTTATGTAGCCGATAACAAACTATCGCTACAACTTTATCAACGCAGTGCAGATGTTTTTTTGGGTTTGCCATTTAATATCGCTTCTTATGCACTTCTTACGCACATGTTGGCACAAGTCAGCGGATTAGAAGTAGGTGATTTGATTATGACTTTGGGAGACGCACATTTGTATAGCAATCATTTTGAGCAAGCTAATCTACAACTTAGCAGAGAAGAAAGAGAACTTCCAACTTTAGAGATTAATAAAGAAATCAATTCTATTTTTGATTTTAAGTATGAGGATATTATAATCAAAAATTACAATCCTCATCCTGCCATAAAAGCAAAAGTAGCTGTCTAGTAAGTAATTGAACATAATTAAATAGAAGTAAAATATGATTTTCTATTTTGCATAAGTCTGTACCGTAGGTCTGACTTTGACAAAATAAGTCTTTCTCAGAGCTTTAAATACTGATTTTAAACTGGTCAGACCTACGGTACAGACCAATTTAAAATAGAAGATAGATATATTTTCCAAATCTATTTACTTATCATTTCCAAAACATCATTTGCCATTAGCTCCACCCATTCCTTGTACATTTCGGCTGATGGATGCAAATTATCTTGTGTAATCAAATCTTTGTTGGTAGCTGCTTTTCTAGAAATGGGTGTTATATCAAAATACTTTACTTTGTATTTCAATGCTAATTTCTTATTTATTTGGTTATAATAATCAATTTCTTGAGTTATTTTTTGAGCATCCATTTTTTTGTCTTTGGCATATTGTGTCATTCCATAATCTGGAATTGAAATCACAAAAACATTTGAGGCATCTTTTCCCGCAAAACTTATTGCTTTTTGTAGCAGTTTTTCAAAACGCTGTTCATATTTTGCACTATCTTCTTTATCGTACTGGTCATTTACTCCAATCAAAAGAGAAACAATATCGTATTTTTGTTTGAGTTCATTTTTCTGTTCTTCTAAGCGAATGGCTGCCAGAAGTTCTTCACAAGTCCAGCCTGTTTTTGCTATAATTTTGGGTTCTTGAAAATAAACTCTATTTTTCTCATTATCTATTTCACTATTTTCTTCATTTTTTGATAAAAATTCTATTCTCTCAGCAAGCTGAATAGGAAAACGTTCTCTTACCTTTACATTTTCTCCAATGGTATAAGAATCGCCTAAGGCTAAATAATTTATCTTCTGATTAGTCGTTAGCGAATTATCTGTATTAGTTGTTGTTTGAGTAGTCTTACAAGAGAATAGAAAAAATATGCAAAGAGCAAATGAAAAGAAATTTGAGAAGTTTCTGAACATAAAATATAGGAATAAATAAAACTTACCGATTAATATAGATTAACAAACTTCAAAATACACAGTTTTTCATTAATTCTCTAACAACAGAACAAACTTTAATAAAAAAATTTTGATTCTCTCAAACAATTTTATTATACGCTTGTTCTTATATTGTAATATTCATAGTATTAAAAATAAGAGAAATTTTAAAAACACTTTAAAAACAATACTATGAAAATCACATTTTTTATTACATTTTTATAAGAAATGATTTTATATCATGTTTTATAAAATACTATTTTTTTATCTAAATTTTTAATTATGAATACCGACAAATCAAAAGAATATCTTAAAGACATTGCAGAGTTATGTATCAATGGCGTAAAAGGGTATCAAGATGCTTCACAAAAGGTAGATACTCCTCATTTAAAAACATTATTTAATACATTTGCCAAAGAACGTGAAGGAATCTTGAACTCAATTAATCAAGAATTAGCTTCTTTAGGTGCACCTGCCGTAACACAAGGCAGAACAGATGGAACAGCTTTAGGTTCTATTCACAAGTTTTGGTTAGATTTTAAAGCAGCCTTATCTTCTGATAATACAGAATCTATTTTGGAAGAATGTAAGCGTGGCGAAAAATATATTTTGGACGAAATGGACGATGTTTTGAAAAACAAAACTGAAATGCCAATTTCATCCGTTCAAGTATTGCAAGATGCTCGTTATACAATTTGGAAAAGAATGGAAACTATCGAACATGCAGAAGAAGCAAATGACTAATTTAGTATTTTAATTTAATACTCTGATTTAGTACTTCAAAGACACTCAAAAATTACGCTTACATTAATTTGTAAGCGTAATTTTTTTGCCTTAATTATCTGACTTGATTAATCAATCTTTCTGAATCTGTCCTTATACTACTTCTGCTACCACAAAAGCACTTCCTCCCACAAAAATAAAGTCATTCTGATTTTTATCTAATTGAAATTTTTTTTGCGCTTCTTCTAAAGCAGCACCAACACTTCCATACATGTCTCCATTTAAATTAAATTCTTTTGCTTTGCCTTTCAAAATACTTGCTTCAAGACCACGAGGAACATCTGGCTTACAGAAATAAAATACTAATTTTTGACTAATCTGTTCTTGAAGCTGTGTTTGTAAAAGAGCAAAAATTGCATTTAAATCTTTATCATTTACTACTCCAAATACTATTCTTAAAGTAGAATAATTTGCTTTCTTTAATTCTGACCGTAATTGAGAAATAACTTGAGTTATTCCGTCTTCGTTGTGAGCAATATCACAAATTATAATTGGTTTTTCTTGTAGAGTTTGCCAACGTCCTTTTAATCCTGTTTTTTGTGCTGCCTCTCTTAATCCCTCAATGATATTTTGTTCTGTAAATGTAAAATAATCTTTTCTTCTATTAGATTTGATAACTTTTAATTTCTCTAATGCACAAATTACACCTGCCAAATTCTGTTTTTGATAAATCCCTTTCAAGTCTAATTCTATATCTGTATAAAGATATTGGTATTCTTTTGCTTTATATATTTCGTGATTTGTTATACTAGAAATATCAAAATTATCGTTTTTAGAATCTGTATCATAACTATAAATAGTCTTACTTATTTCATAGTTATCAGTTGCAAAAATAAGTTCGCTATTGTTTTTCTTGGCTATTTCTTCAAATACTTCTGTAGTTTCTTCTTGTTTTTGACTGATGATAACTGGCGTATTGGCTTTGATAATTCCTGCTTTTTCGGCTGCAATTTTTGATAAAGTAGTACCCAAAAACTGTTGATGGTCAAGACCAATATTTGTAATTATAGAAAGTAAAGGCGAAATCACATTTGTAGCATCCAACCTTCCACCCATTCCAACCTCAATAATAGCAATATCTACTTTTTTATGAGCAAAATACTCAAAAGCCATTGCAACAGTTACCTCAAAGAAAGAAGGAGAAATAGAGGTAATAGTAGTTCTGATTTTTTCTACAAAATCAATTACAAACTCGTGTTCTATTTCTTGTCCGTTTATTTTGATACGTTCCGTAAAATTTTTGAGATGAGGCGAGGTGTAGAGTCCAACTTTATAACCTGCAGATTGCAAAACAGAAGCTAACATATGCGAAGTACTTCCTTTCCCATTTGTGCCTGCTACATGAATGGCATCAAATTTATTTTCAGGATATTCAAGCTGTTTGCATAGAATTTTGATATTTTCTAAATCACAACGATAGGCAGCATTTCCTATTCGCTGAAACATTGGAAGTTGAGAAAAAAGGTAATCTAAAGTCTCTTTATAGTTCATTTGTAGAATAGTATAATAATTTGAAGACAGCTTTATCTATAATAAAATCTGAGATAAAGTCTGAATTTTTAGGTAGAAAAGACAAATTTAGTTAGAAAAGCAATCAAATCAAGTTACAAAAAGATAATCTCAAAAATCTCTTTGCATTCTCTTTTTTGGAGTGATTTAAAATAAGTAACTTTGTAAAAGTACAACAAAACAAATATTGAATTGTTACCTCCATCAATAACTTTGTCATTTTTATATAAAAAAAACTATTTATGTTCCTTTCCCATATTTTTTCAACTTTTTTTTCAACTTTTTTAGTTGGTGTTTTGGCTGATATGACCAACAAACCCATCTTTGATTTTAGTAATCTGGAAACCTTTAATAATCAGATTAATGAGCTTAATCTACCTCAGATTATTGTTTGGGCAGTTCCTGTGATGCTTTCTTTGGTTGCTCTTGAATATTATTTAGAGCGAAAAGAAAAAAAGGAACATGAAAAAGAACATCAACACGAAGGAAAAAGACTTACTTATAACAACAAGACCTTTTGGCCTTCCGTAGGAGTTGGTCTGGGTAATCTTATTTCGTCTGCTTTAGCTAAAGTATTTACATTTGGTGTTATTTTGTTCTTTTTTAGTATTTCGCCTTTTTATATTGAGCCTTCTTGGTGGTCATTTATTGCTTGTTTCGTAGTACTAGATTTTTGCAGATATTGGGCACATCGTGTGGCACATCGTCAGCGTTTTTGGTGGGCTACTCACGTTACACATCACTCTTCGGAAGATTATAATTTTGCTGTTTCGTTTCGCCTCTCTTGGGTTCAGCAGCTCAAAGTTATCTTTTTTGTTCCTGTAGCTCTATTTGGATTTCATCCTCTTACTTTCTTTATTTGTCATCAAATAGCTGTTCTGAACCAGTTTTGGATTCATACCGAACAAATTAAGAAAATGCCAGCTTGGTTTGAGTATTTCTTTGTTACGCCTTCGCATCACAGAGTACATCACGGAACAAACGAACATTATTTAGATAAAAACTTCGGTTCTACCTTTATTATTTGGGATAGAATGTTTGGTACTTTTGAGCCAGAAGGGGAGAAAGCAAGATATGGAATTACTACTCCTATTGATTCAAAAAATCCTATTCGTTTAGTTTTTCATGAATTTGTAGATATTGCAAAAGATTTAAGAAAAGTGCGTTCTCCAAAACAGGTTTTTAAAGTTCTTTTTAGTCCTCCAGGAACCTACAACCCTGATGAAAAGAAATAATATTAGAGATTAAAAATAAAGCAGTATTAGTGTACTGACTAATTCCATAATCAATTATAAAAAATGAACTCAAATTATTTTAAAATAATAATTGTATTCTTTTTGGGTGCTTTTTATTGCACTCAAAACAATGCTTATTCTCAATTTATAGAAGTTTTGGATGCTTCTAACCTTCAACCTTTGGAAGGTGTTTCCATTTATAATACCGAACAGCAATCTGTTATTACAAACTCTCGTGGAAAAGCAAATCTTAGTATTTTTTCATCAACTGACACACTTTATTTTCGCTATTATGGTTACGAAAACAGAAAAATAGCCAAATCTGAAACTGCAGGATTAATTCTTTTATCTGAAAAGGTTTTCGAAACAGAGCAAGTTGTCGTTTCGGCTAATAAATGGGAACAAGACAAAAGAGAAATTCCAAATGAGATTGTCAAAATCTCTCAAAAGGAAATTGCCTTTACTAATCCCCAAACTTCTGCCGATTTATTGGGACAAACAGGACAAGTTTATGTTCAGAAAAGTCAAATGGGTGGAGGAAGTCCCATGTTTAGAGGTTTTAATGCAAATTCTGTTTTGATTGTTGTCGATGGCGTTCGGATGAATAATGCTATTTATCGCTCTGGAAATTTGCAAAATATTATCAGTCTTGATGCAAGTGCAATGGAAGAAGTAGAGGTCATTTTTGGACCTGGTTCGGTAATGTATGGAAGTGATGCCTTGGGTGGTGTAATGGATTTTCACACCAAAAAAGCACGATTTGCAACAGAGAAAAACTTGCTTATTAGTGGAAGTAGTTTTGTGCGTTATGCTTCTGCCAATCAAGAAAAAACAGGAAATGTAACTCTAAATATTGCGGGAAAAAGACTTGCCAGCCTTACTACTTTTACCTTTACAGATTTTGATGATTTGCGTGTTGGTGGTATTCGCCCGAGTGGAGAAACGTATCAAGATTGGGGAAAAAGAAATGAATATGTAGAGAGAATAAACGGAAAAGACAGTATTGTCAATAATCCAAATCCACTTATTCAAAGACAATCTGCTTATTCGCAATGGAATTTACTACAAAAACTGACCTATCAAATTTCAGATGATTTGCAGGCAGAATATGCTTTTCATTATAGTTCTTCATCTGATATTCCTCGTTATGACCGATTGGTACAAAAGCGTAATGGTCAATTGCGTTTTGCAGAATGGTATTATGGACGTCAATTTTTTATGATGAATTACGGAAAACTGACTTGGTTTGCACAGAAAAAAGCCTTTGATGTTATGCGTGTAATTGTTTCGAATCAACAAGTGGAAGAATCTCGTCATAACCGAACTAGAGGAAGTAATTGGTTGAGTTCTCGTACAGAAAACGTAAGCATGACGTCTTTTAATATCGATTTTGACAAAGATTTGAAGGGCAATAAAAAGCATCAAATTTTTTATGGAATTGATTTTAATTACAATGATGTAAAATCTTCGGCAGTAGAAAGTAACATTACAACTTCTGAAACACGTCCTTTAGATACTCGCTACCCAGATGGAGGAAGTACAATGGCAATGGCAGCTACTTACTTTAATTATAAATGGAATATTTCTGATAAAATGACAGCTACAGCAGGTGCACGTTATACGCATATTTGGACAGAAGCAAATTTTGATAGCAAAGAGTTTTTTGATTTTCCTTTTGACAAAACAAGCGTAAATACAGGTGCGTTGAATGGAAGTTTAGGTTTTACTTTTCGTCCTACTGAATCTTGGCAGCTCAATGCAAACCTTTCGTCAGGTTTTCGTGCTCCAAATATTGATGACTTGGGAAAATTATTTGAATCTGTGCCTGGGTCTGTTGTTGTTCCTAATCCAAACTTATCGCCAGCTTATACCTATAATGCCGAAATTGGAGTTTCGAAAACGTTTATCAATCGTATAAGATTTACAGTTACAGGATATTATACTATTTTGAATGATGCAATGGTTTTGCGTACTTCTACATTCAACAATCAAGATTCCATTACTTATGATGGCGTTCTTAGTCAAGTAATTTCTTATCAAAATACAGACATTGGTTATATTTATGGTGTAAGTTCGCAGATTGAAGCAGCTATTACAGATAATTTCAAATTCAAATCTACCTTTAATTACGTCTATGGATTTGATGATAAAGCAGAAATTAGACTTCCAGATACGCCTCCTTCTTTTGGTTTGGTCTCCTTAAGCTATCAAAACAAACGCTTTAAAGTAGAAAGTTTTATGAATTATCAATTTAGAAGTGTTGATTTTGATAAAATGTCTCCAGAAGACCAAGGCGATGTTATTTTTTATCCTGAAAATTTTATTCCTTCGTGGTGGACTCTGAACCTTCGTTCTAGCTATCAAATCAATAAAACATTTAGTGCTAATGCAAGTGTAGAAAATATTTTGGATAACTATTATCAATCCTATGGTTCTGGAATTGGTGGAACAGGACGTAATTTTATTTTGGCTTTGAGAGCTAATTTTTAAGTAGTTTTGATATGTTTTTAGGAATTTTGTAATTTTAAAAAAGAATAGTATTTGGTAGGTACAATGCATGTATTGTACCTACTATTTTAATCTAAAACAATGAAAAGTATAATTATATTTCTTGTAGCAATTAGTTGTTCTATTCAATCAGTTACTGGACAAACACAAGTAGAAAAAAAAGTAAGTTCGGATAGTTTAGCAAATTACGTTCAAAACATAATTGAAACTCATAACATGGTAGGTGTTCAGGTTGCTGTTGTTTCTTCTACCGAAACGATAAATTTAGGAGCTTTTGGACTAAGAAAATTAGACGGCGATTCTTTAGAAGTTTCTGATAAAATGCACTTAGGTTCTTGTGGAAAAGCGATGACTGGTTATTTAGCAGGAATTTTGGTAGAAAAAAAAGTTTTGAGATGGGATTCTACACTAGAAGAAATTTTTCCAGAGCTAGTCAAGACAATGAATAAAAAGTTTAGAAAGGTTACTTTTAGTGATTTACTTTCACATCAAAGCCAATTACCTCCATTTTTTACAGATGAAGAATGGAAAAAACTGAGCCGTTTTGAAGAGAAAAATCCTCAAAAAAGAAGATATAATTTTACAAAATGGGTTCTCTCTCAAAAGCCAATGCGTTTTAAAAAAGAAGATAGAAAAGCAGGTTACAGGTATTCAAATGCAGGTTATGGAGTTGCAGCCGCAATGATGGAACGAGCAACCAATAAAGAATGGGAAAAACTAATGCAAGAAGAAGTTTTTGAACCTTTAGAAATTGATACTACCTTTGGATGGGCTGCCAGAAATAATAAAAAGAATGGAACTTGGGGACACATTTTTGACAAAGAGAAAAAAATACTTATTGCTCACGACCCAAATTCTGACTATCAAATGGACTCTATTTTGTCGCCTGCTGGAAATATAAGTATGTCTATTGTAGATTATGCAAAATTTATTCAGAAGAATTTATTAGGTTTGAATGGTTTGGACAAAGAACATAGGAAAGAGTTTTATGAATATCTACATTACTTCAATATTGAAAATTCTGAGTATTCAATAGGTTGGTATTCTATAAATCAATCTGATAAAAATAATCCATTTGGCGATATGGTAAGCACACACTCGGGAAGTGCAGATACATTTTTCTGTATCATTTTTTTACTCCAAAAAAATAACATTGCAATCTTAGTAATTGCTAATTCGGCAAATGAAGAAACTCAAATAGGACTAAAAAAAATTAGAAATTATCTTTTACGTCATTATATAGTAAAATAAAGATTCACCTAAAAGTTATTTTACTTTGAATAACAGATAAATTTACCTTTCACAAAAGCGGAAAAAAACTGGTTCAAACATTTGCTTGAACCAATTCTATAAAAATATTATTTCATAAGCATAAGCTCAGTTTCTGCTGGAAGCTTTTCAACACCTCTCATCATATAACCGTCGTCTGTTTTGACAAGCTCAAAAGAAATTTTATCTCCTTTTGCAACTTCGCTTATGTAAGAAGCATTCGTCTTGAAAGCCATTTTCATAGCACCCATAACATCAGGAATTTCTTCATGACTAACCATTACCATTGCATTTCCCTCTGCATCGGCTGCTGGAATTTCAACAACCATACCACGAACCTGATAGACAGTTTCTTGTGGAGTTTCATCTACATACGTTTCTTCTGTCGGGACTTCTTCTTCTAAAAGAACCATTTCTTCATAAGGAACCTCTTCAACAGTTTCTTTTTTCTCTGACTGACAAGCAAACATAAAAGTAGCTGCAAGCACTAGAATAGCAATCTTTTTCATAAAAAATAATTTTAAATAGTAAAAAAATAAAAAGTTGTAAAATCTCAAACTTGCATCTTAGTAGTAATTTAATTTCTTAAATCATTCTCCTAGTATATAAGTTTGAAAGTGCAATCTAATCAAAAAATAATTATTTTTAGTCTTGATGCTTTACTTCTCTTTATTCATCTTTCTTTTGTCTTCTTTTTCCAAAAGAAAAATAAGCTCACTTACCAAATGAGCCGCATTAAAAGAAGCTACCTTCAAAAATTTCTTGTATAATTTAGCTGCATTCTCATCGGCTGTATCACTAATACTTCGAATGACTACAAAAGGAACTCCTTGTTGATAACAAATTTGAGCAACTGCCCCACCTTCCATCTCAACAGCTTTAGCTGAAAATTCTTTTTCCAGACGATTTTTGAATTGTGTAGAAGCTACGAAAACATCTCCTGTTACGATTGTACCTGTGTTTATAGTTGGTTTGCGTTTGGCATCATAGGTTCTGATAAATTTTATTCTTGCTTTTTCTCCTGCTTCTTGTGACTTTTTGATTAATAGAGAATCACATGGAAAATACAGTGGATTTGAAGTTTCATCGTAGTCAAAGGTTTGCCAAACTGTTATTCCCTCTGTCGTTAATTGTCCAAAGTCATGTTGTGCTGCTCTATCCCCAACTACGATATCACCTGGTAAAAGTAGCGAATCAATTCCTCCAGCAATTCCTGTGAAAATTACTTCTGTTGGATTAAAGTGTTCTATCAAAAGAGCTGCCGTCATGGCAGAGTTTACTTTGCCAATTCCAGATTTAACAACCACTACGTCACGAGTACGCATTTTGCCTACTGTAAAAGTAACACCCATAATAACTGTATCTTTTTTTGGATGAACTTTAAGTTTGAATAAATCTACTTCTACTTGCATTGCTCCAATAACTGCTGTAAAAGGTCTTCTATTAGGGTTTTTCAATTCTTGTCTTTGACGAGCAGAAAGTTTATCTCTCTTTGTATCCACCACTTTTTCTTCAATATCTGAAGCCGTTTGAGCTAAAGAACTAAAAGAAATCATACTAAAAAAACTAAATAGAATAAAAAAAGACAAATTGGACAGTTGAGATAGTAACGGAATCAACTTATTCATACAATTAATTAGGGTCAATTTTACAAAAAACACAAAAGATGCTACAAAGTAAGCAACTTTTATATAAACATATTTAAAAATAGTAATACAAACAAAAACCTAGCAAATCTTTTAATCAGTTATCAGTTATCAGTTATCAGTTATCAGTTATCAGTTATCAGTTATCAGTTATCAGTTATCAGTTATCAAGAATTACCTTCTGAATTAGTTGTTTTGAATTTATTGTCTTTTATTGAAAAAAAATTCGTAATTCGTAATTCGTAATTCGTAATTCGTAATTATAATGAAATTAACTGATAACTGGTAATTTCAAATCCTGATTAGAAAAATATTGCATTTATGAAAAGACGATTTGTACCATACCAAAATGCTCTAAAATTTGGATTATCAGCAAAGGCAACAAACTTTCCTTTACCTATATTTTTTGAAATAATAGAAACACTGTTCTGTAATTTTTCCTTATTCGAATCAGACAAATAACCACTTACAATATTTGTTTGAGGATTTAATGTATAAACAAGCGGCATAACATATGGATTTTCAGAATATTCTAAAAAGATACTATTATCCTTAAAAATGCGTATCGTTTCAGACTCATAACCAAAAGAAATTGGATTAGAAAGGTCTAATTGTGTTTCTATAATAAGACCTCCAACATAATTCGAACCTCTATCATTGCCTCTATTTTCATACATCAAACGTTGTTTTTGTTCTGAATTCTTTTGATTAGAAGATATCTTTTGGCTCAGACTGAAATGCGAACTTCCTTTTAAAAAGTTGATTGATGAGCCAATAGCAATCAAAGTTCCTCCGTTCTCTACCCAACTTGAAAGCGTATTAGGAGTAAAATTTTGAGGATAACCACTTGGTAAAACAATTGTAGTATAATCGTGTAAATCAATACTTGACAAATCACTTGCTTCAATCAAAGAAACTTTCATTCCATAACGAACATCTAATAAATGCCAAATTTCGCCAGCTTCATACGAATCAACTCCCTGACCCACCACTATCAAAACCTTAGGTAACTTTAAAGTTTGAAAACTTGGACTTCCCAAATCAATCCCATTATCCGTAAGTCCTGTTTGTAGAGAAGTAACTTTGATAGAATATTCTGCACTCATGTCTGAAAGCAATTGAACCAAATTGTCTGCTTCATTTTGATTATTCGAATTGTTATTTAATTCGTTGCTTGGACTTTTTACAAAAATAGTTCCTCTACCAAAATCTGTCTTATTATTATTCAAAACAAAAGAAAAAGCCTCTTCACTTACTTTGACATTCAGATTATTTTCTAATAATTTGTTTACTAATTTTGGTGAATAATAATTTTTCCAGTCAATTAAATAACCAATTTCACTTTTTTGTATAGTTTGATTTTCTTTATTGAATAGCTCCGAAAAGTAAGTGGCGTTTATTTTTTCTCCTTTTAGGTTTGAAACATCACTTGTAGAAAGTATTTTTTGTTCTAATCCAAAGGCATAAGAAAATGTCCAAGCCGAAACATCATAAAAAACACTATCTTTAAATGTCTTTGGCGTATCAAAAATACCTTTTATTAATCTTCCCTGTGTTTGATTGATAGGAATAACAACCGAATTTTTAGTAGAGAAATTTGTCTTATTTTTTTCTTGATTTTCGTTTACATCTTTGCTGGTAAGATAAAAATCGATTTGATGCGTTTCCAAAATTTTCAAAAGCTCTTCCAGACGTGGAATGTCATTTTTTCCTCCAATTAAATATCCTTTTTCAGTAGAATTTTTGGCAAAATCAGAAGCCGTTTTGTAGAAATTTTGCTGGTAATCTAAAAGTTCTTTTCTAAGATTAATAGCAGCCTCTAAAGTAGAAAGTGAGGTAGTAAGTTGATTGCGAATAGCAAAATCAAAAGTAATAACACCATTTTCGCTGTCTTGTGAATGTCCTCTTGCACTTGCCTGCTCAAAAAGAATTCCTACCGAACCATTTGCATCTGGATAAGTAGAACCTTTTCCATAATAAAAATCATCAAAACTCTGCTCTGTATAATAAAGAGAACCAATATTATCCAAAAATTTGGCGTGAAAAGTTCCTATTTTAGCAGTTAATTCTTGATTTTTTTGAGGCGTAATTGGATTAGTGCGTTGAGGAACACCAGGTTGAAAAAAGAAACTGCTGTTTGTTCCCATTTCGTGATGGTCTGTCAAGATATTTGGTTTCCAGTCATGAAAACGCTTCAAACGAGCCTTACTTTCAGGTTGCTGAACAGGTAACCAATCTCTATTCAAATCAAACCAATAATGATTTGTTCGTCCCATCGGAAAAGGTTCGTTTGTTTCTCTACGATTTGGGTCTGTTATATGTGATTTACTTTTGTGCATATTTACCCAACTTGCAAAACGATTCAGTCCATCAGGATTAAAACTTGGGTCAAGAATAATAATTGCATTTTGAAGTTTGTTTTCAATTTCTTCTCCTTCTGCTGCTGCTAAATAATAGGCATACAAAAGAGCTGCATTACTTCCACTTGCTTCATTTCCATGAATACTGTATCCTTGCCAAACCACAACAGGAAGGTTTTCGGTAGAAATAGTTGCAGTACTTGGATTTGTAAGCTCAACGTGTTTTTTACGTATTTCCTCTAAATTAGAATGATTTGCAGGATTTGTTATAATGAGTTGAATAAGTGGACGCTGTTCGTGTGTAAATCCAATTGTATCAATACTAATTCTGTTTGATTTCTCTGCAAGAGTATGCAGATAGAAGAGAAGTTTGTCGTGTGAAACGTGCCAATCTCCAACTTGAAAACCCAAAATCTGTTCTGGAGTAGGAATAGTAGAATTGAAAGTCAGTTTTTTTCCTTCTTTCTCATATTGTTTTTGTAGAGTTTCGAAGTAATAATTCTCTATTTTTGTCTGAGTTTTTGAGGCAGTAGAATTTGTTTTTTGCGCAAAAATTGGATTAATAAATACTAAAAAAATAAAGGGTAGAATACTGGATAATTTTAATTTCATGAGTTTGAAGGCTTTTTTGATAATCTAAAAAGAGTTTTGAATAGTTATTGAAATGGGAAATTACTAAAAAAATAATTGCAACTCTCAAAATTAACTCTTTGTAAGTTTTGAAAGCTAGACTATACTATTAATCATCTTCATCAGAGCTTTCGAACTCTTTATCCGCTCCTACTATTTTTATGAACCTTTCTTCATTTTTATATCTTTCATAAAGCTCTGTTATAGTGTATTTAGTTTTAATGTCTTTTATAGATAATTTTTTATCAACTGCTTTTTGCAAATGAGCATAGAATAGTTCTGTTTCGCCAAGTGCTTCGTAACAAATAGCTTGAATATAAAGCGAAAGGTACATTTTTTTGTCTTTCAATTTTAGTGCTTGTTCTGATGTTTCGATGGCACTTTTGTATTGACCATTATAACAATACGTCATAGCAAGTGTTCTGTAATAAATTGAACTAAAAGGATCTATCTGTGTTGCTCTTAAAGCATGTTCGCTTGCTCTTACATGTTTTTTCAACTCTACATAAAGTACAGCTAAGTTGTTATGTGCAGTAGAATAGTTTGAGTTTATAGCTATAGATTTTTTATAACTCTCTAAAGAATTAACTGTATCTTTTATTTTTTTGTACGCTAATCCTAATCTAGCATAAGCAATATAGTCATTAGGTGCTATTTCAATTACTTTTTTACTTTCTTCTATTGCTTTATTGTAGTCTTTTTTGACGTAATAATATCTAGCTAAATAATTATTGAGTTTTGCGTTTACTCCAAACTTAGCTTCTGTATCTTTGTAGGCTTGTATCGCTTTGGCAGAATCTATTTTTGAAGTAGCTTGAATAATATCAATATAAGCAGGCATAAAATTCTTGTCTCTTTTTATTATCTCATTTGATTTTTCTATTGCTTCTGAATAATTCTTTTCCAAAATAAGAGCTAAACTCAAGAAATGCAACGCCCAAAGCTGCTGATCCCCATTTCCATTGTAAAGACAATAATTGATTATCTCTTTCTCTTTTTCGTATTCTTTGGTACGTCTTAGATGACTAATTAAAAGTAGAGGTTCAGTATGCTGTAAAATATCCTCTGTAATATGAATAGCAAGTTGGTTTAGTATAGATTCTTCATTATTATTATCTATAATATAAGTATGAACCATAGGAAGTTGATCAGTAATGCGATTCGTTAGAAGTATCTTATTATTTATAACAAGTACATCTCCACTTACAACTTTATTAGATTTACCAATAAAGAGCTTAACGATACTAATGATTTTTTTTAGTGAAAGTCCTGTGCTTCCAATATCAAAATCCATTTCTTTCGAATTATTTAAAACTTCTTGTTCATCATATTCTTCTGTTGATTTCAATCGATGACGAATCCAAATAATATTGTCTTCTACTTTATTCCTTAGTACTTCGGAAGTAAATCCTTTTTCTATAAGATTAGGAGGCATTGAAAATTCTCCAAACTCTAAACTATCCTTCCTTACCTCTATTACTATTACAAAAACAAAACCTACGACAAGAGAGACTATAAAAACAAGTAAAAATAGTTTCGAAAACTCAAAACTTCTTTTTGTAATGTCTTCTAGTTTAAGATTTCTTATATATCTAAAGAAAGAAGAATGGCTCATAATTATTTGTATTGTAATTATAAAAAATAATTTATTACTTAAATCAATGTAAGATAATTAATTTATTGTAAATTTTCATATTACAAATTCAATATTTCATCACTATTTTAAAAATAATAAAACGAGAATTAGGTAAGTAATTATAAAATTATTCCTATCAGCTGTTCTAACTATAAAGTTCACTTTCATCAATTTCCATAATTTCTTCTTTAAAGATAATTCCGTGATTTTCTAACTCTGCCAAAACGGGTTCATAAATTTCTTTATGGATTGGAATCTGAACACCTTTTAGATGCAAATTTCCTGTCAAAAATAACCTTGCTGCAATCGCTAAAGGAAGTCCAACTGTTTTTGCCATAGCAGTATGTTTGCTATCATCTCCAAAGACGACAAGAGAAGAAGTTAGTTCCTTTGATTTTCCTTGATACGTATATTTAATTCTATGTTGCATCAAAATCATATCTTTATCTTTTGGGTCTAAACTCCATTTTTCCTCTAAAAGATGTTGCAAAATTTGAGCAGGCGAAGCATTATGAAGTGTTATTTTTTTATCTTCAAAGAATCCCAAATATTCCCACTTTTTGAGTTCCGAATCAGACAGGTTATAATTATTTCTTAGCTTTTCTTCTAAAGATAAAAAAGGATCGTATTTGAAGAACATATTTGCAAATTGACGATACGTAAGTTTATCAGAATTTTCAATCTTATACGAGTCATCAGTCATTCCTAATTGAATAAATATATCCCACGACTTACAAAAACCGTCTCTTCTTATTGTTCCTCTAAGCATCGTTGGAATATCATCCAAACCATACGTAGAACGGTACTGCAATGAATCTCTATTAGGATAACCCTCAAATTTGTAATCTGTATCGTATTCATTTATTCTGGCAAACTCCTTTGACTTAATTGTTTCGCAGTATGAAAAAAGACGATGATAAGGAGCATATTTATATTGATGATTCTGAATAAATTTCGCTGTTCCTTGTCCTGCCAAAACTACATTTCTAGGATTCCACGTAAATTTATAATTCCAAGGATTGTTATCTGATTCGGGAGCTAAAAGTCCGCCAGTAAAGGAGCGAAAAGCTGTAATTTCTGCTTTTTCATTTTCAGAATCATTATTAGACTGATTATGAAAACGAATTTTATCCAAAACTTGCATGGCTGAAAGGTGATCAAGACCTGGATCAAGACCAATTTCATTGAGCAACAAAAGTCCTTTTTGTTTTGCTTCTCCATCTAAGTTTTGCATTTGAGGAGAAACATAAGAAGCCGTAAAAATAGAAGTGGATTCTTGCACACAAATTTCCGCCACAGGAGCGTGTAAAAACGCAGGTAAAAGAGAAATTACTAAGTCGGCACGTTGTGCAATTTCTCTACAACTTTCTAAATTTGAAACATCAAATTGAAAAGCAGTTGCTCTTTCATTATTTTTTATCTTTTCTTGAGCCAGCGAAATATCTAAATCTCCTACTTCAATATTCCAGTCGTTTTCTTTGCTATGTTCTACTAAATAATCAATAAGTGCATAAGACGAACGTCCTGCTCCAAGTATTACTACGTTTTTCATTGTTTTCTAATTGTTTGTGTGTTGTGTTTTTTTGAAACAGATTTCATAAATGCAAAGTAAGCATAGTTTAGATTATTTTTCAAAGAAAGAAGTAGAAAAATGCAAATTCAAACTACCAAGATTGATTGGTAAGTGATTTGTATGATAAAATGCAGGATTATGAAATTTCAAATTAGTTTACTATTACGGAAACAGATTACTTAATTGTATTATGTTGTAATTATCGAAGTTGTTTAAGAATTAGTTTTGTGCGTATGTTTGTTGGTGTCGCTACGCTAAAACACCAACAAAAGCAAGGATACAATTAATTTTGCTTTGTTGCTTATTATCCTTTTTTTTAAAAAAAATCACTTGCTAATCAGTAATTGTTATCTAAAACTTTATACAAACATTTTTTTCTTCTGTAAAAAAACGGAGAGCTGCATAACCACCTTCTCTTCCTACACCTGACTGTTTTGCACCACCAAAAGGCGTTCTCAAATCACGTAACAGCCACGTATTTATCCAAACAATTCCTGTATCTAATTTACTGGCTACTCGGTGTGCTTGTGATAAATTTTGTGTCCAAACCGACGCAGAAAGTCCATACGGTGTACAATTTGCAAATTCTATAGCATCATTTTCATTATCAAAAGGAATAAGCGTTGCAACGGCTCCAAAAATCTCTTCTTGATTGGTTCGGCAGTAAGCTGAAAGTCCTTCAATTACTGTTGGCTCAATAAAAAATCCGTCTTTACATCTTTCTGGAAGATTTTGAGGAGCTACTTTATTTCCTCCTGTCAGAATAATTCCTCCTTCTTGTTTGGCAAGTTCAATATAAGATAATACTTTTTCTTGATGAACTCTTGAAACTGTTGCACCTTGTTGGGTATTTTCTTGTGTTGGGTCGCCTAATCGCAATTCTTTTACTTGTTGAATAAACTTAGTTTTGAACTTTTCATATATTTTTTGTTCTACCAAAATTCTAGAACCACACAAACAAATTTGTCCTTGATTGGTAAAAGCAGCTTTTACGGCAGTTTCAACAGCTTCATCCAAATCTGCATCTGCAAAAACAATTGTTGCATTTTTTCCTCCTAATTCTAAAGAAAGTTTTTTAAACATCGGTGCAGCAACAGAGGCAATCGTTTTTCCTGTCTGTGTTCCACCTGTAAAAGAAATCGCTTTAATATCTTTATGAGCCACAATTTGCGAACCCACTCTGTGTCCGTATCCGTGTACAATATTCAAAACTCCATCAGGAAAACCTATCGCCTGACAGGCTTCAGAAAGCAAATAAGCTGTATAAGGTGTAAGCTCGGAGGGTTTGGCAACTACGCAATTACCAGCAGCCAACGCAGGAGCAATTTTCCAAGTAAATAAATACAAAGGCAAATTCCAAGGCGAAATACAACCCACAACACCCAAAGGCTGGCGTAATGTGTAATTCAAAACATTGGTAGAAGTATGATGAGACTCGTCTTTGTCGTGTAAAATAGCGGTTGCAAAAAATGACAAATTCTGAATAGCACGAGGAATATCCATCGAACGAGAAAGAGAAATGGGTTTTCCATTATCTTCCGTTTCAGCTTGAGCAAATTTTTCTACATTTTCTTCTATATAATTAGCTAACTTTAAAAGCCACTTCGAACGGTATTCTGCACCTTTAGAAGACCATTCTGAAAAAGCAGCCTTTGCAGCTTCAACGGCTAAATTCACATCATTTTCATCAGAATTGGCAGCTAACGAAAATGGTTTTCCTAGTGCAGGATTCATATTTTCAATGTATCTGTCTAAAAAAGGATTGATAAAATCTCCTCCTATGTAGTTATTTATTTTTATCATGCTTGCAATATAATAATATCATTCTGTTTACGGAAAATAAAATAAAGGAATTTGGTTGTTATAATAACTAAATTTTACAATTTGTAGAAAATGGCTTGCTTTACTGTACCCTGTTTTTTTTATAGAACACAGATTTTACCGATTAGACAGATGAAAAACGGATTTTTTGAATTATAATTAAATTATTTTGATATATTTTAGCTTCGCTGACTTGCAGTTATCTGTATTTTTAAAACCGTACACTTTTATTAGAGTTGCATCGCAACGTAACCTTTGTAGAGTTTAATGATAGGAATAATGATTTTAGAGCAACAGCGTTGCGAAACCTTGTCATTTGCACCCCAAAAGTTGCGCTACGCTGTAGCTTTTAAAGATACTAATTTTCATCTGACTACAAAGATTACGCTACTCTGTAGCTAAAATTCAAAAAAAACTAAGAAGAAAAATTTAGCTTTACTGTTCTTCGAAAGGTGTACGGTTTCAAAATCTGTATTTTCAATCCTACTAACCGATAGCTCAGCGAAGCTAATCTTTAACCAAAATCCTAACCTATAAAAAATAGTAGGACAAACATCATTGTTAGCTTTAAGAAATAAAATTGCCGAAATTTGCTATTTAACTTTTCGCATGCTAAAATGTATATTACATGTTACAAATTACTACTGTTCATAAAAAATTTCCTTTAATGGAAAACTGTGCTGTTGATGATGTTTCTTTTTTACTTAAAAAAGGAGAAACATTAGCTCTTTTGGGAGAAAGTGGAAGTGGAAAAACTACCTTATTGAGAATGATAGCAGGATTGGAAAAACCTTCAAAAGGCTCTATCACTTTGCAAAATAAATTAGTTTTTGATACTAAAAATTCTATTTTTATAAAACCAGAAAAACGAAATGTAGGTTTGTTTTTTCAGCATTATGCACTTTTTCCTCATCTCACTGTTTTTGAAAATATCGCTTATGGATTGACTACTAAACACTATAACAAATCACAGAAAAAGGAACGAGTAGCCGAAATGCTATCTCTTGTCGAACTTCCAGATTATGAAAAAAGGTTTGCTCATGAGCTTTCAGGAGGTCAGCAACAGCGAATTGCCTTAGCTCGTGCACTTGCTCCCAAACCAGAATTATTACTTTTAGATGAGCCTTTTTCTAATCTTGATGAGCAATTGAAGGGAGAAGTTAGGCAACAGATAAAAGCTATTTTGCAAAAAACACAGACTACAACTATTTTAGTAACTCACGATTTGCAAGACGCTCTTTCACTTGCTGATAGGCTTGCCGTTATGCGAAATGGAAAAATTGAACAGTTGGATTCTCCTCAAAAATTATATCAAAATCCGCTTACAGAATATGTAGCTAGACTTTTTGGAGAAATACAGCAAATTTCCAGTTCTGTTGAGAAATCAGAATTTACTCGTCCAGAATGGATTGAAATTATTGATAAAATGATAAGTGATAAAGCAAAAGACACTAAAACTATAAAAATAGAAAAAATAGAATTTTATGGCAATAGTTATAAAATAATAGGAAGAAGTAAGGACAATCAAATTTTCAAGATTCATACAAATACATATCAAGAGTTCAGAGAAGACGATGAACTAGAAATTGTGATTAGAAAAACTTTCTTGTTAGATTGATTTTGATAAGAATTTCGTATTTTTATTTATCAAAAAAGAATTTATTTATTATATATCAACAGAATACGCTACAAAACATATTAAAATCAAACTATGAAAATTAAAACTTTACCTTTATTTATTTCTGTATTCTGCTTAGTATTCTGCTCATCATTATTATCTTCTTGTCAGACTGCCAAACAAGCAGAAGATGCCGAAGAAAATCAAGTGGATAAAATTACTCTAAAACTAGAACAAGAAAAGAAAGATTCTCTACAAATTGCATTTTGTAATTGTTTGGTAGAAGATAGCGTAAATAAAGAACAAAAATTACAAAATATTGATAGTTTTATTTCTCAAAATATTGATATAAATATTCCTTGTTCTTTTGAGGAAGAAGTAGTTTCTCATTTGGCTGAAACGGCTCTTCTTAATATGGGAGTAGCTATAAGTAATCGTGTTTTGCTTACAAAATTTAAGAAAAGAACTTCAAAAGTAAATACGATATTGAAAAATTATCCTGTTTTGATGCTCTTTAGTGAAGATACAACTATGATTCGTGAGCTTGTTGCTCGTGGTGCTATTTTGGATAACAAAACAATAGATGTCGTTTCGCTTCCAGAACACTATGTAATTGAAAATGATTTGAAAAGTATTGAGTTTGTAATAGATTTAGGAGCCAAAATAGAGGAAATACGTTTGTTTACTTCAAACGAAAAAACACTTGATTTTTTGATTGCTAAAGGAGCAAAAATTGATAATATTGATAAAGTAAGTTTGTTTGAAAAAGAGAATTACAGAGCATTAAAAGAAAAATACAAAATTGATTTGAGTAAAACAACTTGTGAAGAGTTCAATCAATTATCTAAAGTAACTCAATTTCAAAAGATAAGTTTTGAGCGAACCAAGTGGCTTTTAGAAAACAAAACTGATGCTTCATGTATTGATAAGAATTTCTTGGAAGATATAATTAATAAGAATTTTGATGAGAGAATTCTTACCAAAACAGCCAGAAAATCAAATCAACCTACTCAGAAAAAATGGATAGAACTAATGGGAGAATATGCTGTAAATTGGAACCAATGTGCTTCTTTTGGCAAAAACCCATTGATGCTTGCAGTAGAAAAACATGATATTGAACTTATCAAATTACTGCTAAGTCAAAAAGCAAATCCAGACTTTGCTTGTAATTTTGCAGGAAGGCAAGAGACAGCCAAACATATATTAGAAGAAAAAATAATATCTGCTCAAAAAAACGAAGTTAGTAAAAGAGAACGAGAAGGGAAAAAGTACAATAAAAAAGACGAAGAAAAACATGCTGTTTATATGAATAGACTAAATGAAATTAAAGTTTTATTAGAATAAAAAATAACCCATACATGAATTTATAGGTTATTTTAGCAAATCATCAATTATTTGAATAGCTTCTTGTAATCGTTTTTCATTCAGTTCTTCAATTTCAGAATAATTTATATTTCTTTTTTCTAATTCTTCTTTCATTTTTATATAAAAAAATTGTCTTCCTTCATTACTTTCTCGCTGCTTGTCAAATTCCCATTTTGTGTTTGGATTCAATAAAAGATAATGAGAATAATCTTGATTCTGAATTGCTTTTTCTAGCCAAAACGGAACTTGTTTATAGATATAATTTGAATAAATAAGAGTAGTCAGAAGATTGGTATCCAAAAAATAAAAAGAATGGGTATGAGAAATAGCAAGTTCTTTCATTCTGTTTTCACTACAAAGCTGACCTATTGCAATCGGCTCAACGTCTTGAAAAGTAAGAGAATTTGTATCTTCATAGTTTATATACTTCATCTTTGTATCTAAATAAACTCTTGAAAATTCGGGGTTCGAAAAAACCTTATAATGAGAAGCCAATTGCTTTGTAAGAGTAGATTTTCCAGAAGACTCTGAACCAAAAATTACTATACTTTTAGGTTTTTGATTAGTAAATGTGGTAATTATTGTATTTTTTTGTAGAAATTGATTATCTTTCATGTAAATTATTGATTATTTTTTGTTCTATTACCATTGAAAAATGCTAATTATAATCCAAATTAGAAAATTACTTTTATGGTTTTTTTCTGAATAAATCATAGTTCTAAAATCCATTCATTGGGCTTATTCAATAGATATTAAAGCCAAACTTACAAAAATTCAAAGGGATAGCACACTATTTGTTTACTTCTTTGTTACTTAGCTATTCACTAAATAAAACTATAAATTTAAGTCTTATGCAGTACTATTTTTTTTATAAGAAATTGAGTAAAAACAAATTATTCATTTTTTCATTTTTGATTGCTTTTAGCTGTATTTCTATTTTTTCTTGGACTTCAGCTTCTCCTATTACAGCTAGTATTTTTTTACCTTTAGATACTACTTTGGTTATTAAAAAAGATATTTATCCCAAAATAGTAAACAAACAAGAACGCCTCATAGAAGGTAAAAAGTACGTTTTTGCTACCATTAATGAACGAAAAGGAATGGTTGCACTTTCTGGAAATTTTTTGAGTGAAATGGCTCGTGCTGCTGGTATTGAAGTTACTGATTTTCTGGATTGGAACGATATGAAGCCGACTGATGCCATCAAAACAGGTCAGGTGTATTACCTTCAAGAAAAAGGAAGCCGAGCTAAAGATGTCATTACTCACATTTTGATGAATGATGAAACGCTTTGGGATGTTTCTCAAAAATATGCAATACGTTATAAATACTTATTAAAATATAATCGTTTGGATGAAGATGATAAAATAAAAGTAGGACGTGTTTTGTGGATTCAGACCAAAAGACCAAAGAAAATTCCTGTTGAAATAAGAGATGTAACTCCTATTGTGGCAAGTTTTGACCAAGATAATGAAAATGAAATCGCAGCAGACCCAGAATTGATGGCAGAATGGGAAGAACTCAAAAAAACAGAATTAGCAGGAATAAATAATACAGAAAAACAGACAGCTACTACAACTATAAAAAAGAATAATAATACGAATACTTCTTCTCCAGTTGCAGAACAAGGTTCTTTTGCTGAATTTGAAGATGATAAAAAGACCGAAGGAGTAGTTATTACAGAAAAAGCAGACCCAAAAAACAGCTCTGAGAAAAATACAATTACCTCTACAAAAACGGTAAAATATCATACCGTAGCAGAAGCAGAAAGTCTGTATGATATTTCTAAGAGGTATAATGTAGTTATGTCCAAATTAAAAGAATGGAATGATTTAGCTGATTATACGACATATACAGGTCAGAAATTAATTATTAGTCAGCCAAATAGTAGCAAAGAAGACAAAGTATATGAAGGAACATTAGTTACAGAAAAACAGAATGCCGTTGATTCAGATAAAAAAGTGGTTGTTAGACAAAATGCAAGTGGTGATTTTGTATCTTTTATAGACTCTTCGGGTGTTCTTTTACCTACTCCTGAGCAAGACTTTCGTCCCATTATGCCAACTATTATAACTGGAGATGCAGATTATCACATTGTAAAAAAAGATGAAACACTTTATTCTATTGCAAGAGATTATAAATTAAGTCCGATAGATGTAATTCGTTGGAATGGATTTATTACAGGAGATAATATTGATATAGGAGACAAGATTATTCTTAAATCTAGTTTGGCAGTTCCTGTCGGTTCTAGGGTTGAGGTAATTAAAAATACTTCTTCTGGTGGAAATAACGGAGCAGCAACAGGAAAGTCAGAATTTAAAGAACCTGCTTTAATTGACCCAGCAATTAGTAATGGAGTAAATACGAATTCTAATCAAAGCAAAACAGATGCTTCAAAACTCAGTAGAGAAGATATTATTGCAATGGGTGGAAATCCTGATAAAGTAGGGGTAGAAGGATATGACGAATTGGGAACTCCTATTACAGGTTATGTTTTTTCAGACAAGAAAGAAAATTCTGCCAAAACCAAAACTGTAGAAACGCAAACAAAAGCTAAAATTTATGTAGTACAACCTCAAGATATGCTTGGGAAAATTGCTCAAAAATATGGTGTAACAAGTCAGGAAATGATGGCTTGGAATCCACAAACAACTCCAAACGGCTCAATAAATATAGGCGATACACTTTTTGTATCTAAGCCAAACACAACAAAGACGGTTAGAGAACAAACGGCAACTATTTATCCAGTAGATTATTATGGTGCAGGTTTTCACGCTGTTCAGCCAAGCCAGACTGTGTATCATTTGAGTGAAAAATATGGAGTTTCTGTTGCTAATATTTGGAAGTGGAATAATTTGGAAACTAGTATAATTGACCTTCCAGTTGGTAAAAAAATGATTATTAATGAAGGTGTTCTGCAAGCTAATAATCAAAATAATACTAGTGTTGATGCTTCTCAAGCAAACACAACAGTGAGAGTAAATCGTCTGTATCATATCGTAGCAAAAGGAGAAACATTATTTTCTATTGCTCAAAAGTACAACCTTTCTACTGCACAAGTAAGAGAGTGGAATAATCGTCAAGGTGATTTGGTATATGAAGGAGAAAAGTTGATTATAGGAATTAAGTAATATTTGAAGTTGATTTGTATTATATTCTAAAAACCAAAACACCCTATAAACTTGACTTATAGGGTGTTTTTTTATTAAAAAAATTTTCTTACTAATCTTTATCATTGAATCTTTATCATTGAATATCGGTTTCAATACTATTTCAAAACTGCATTACTAAGCATATCTAAAACGCCATCAATCTTAGTTGTCAGTTCTTCATTTTCAATTGCATGACGATTTGCCAAAAATGAGCCTTTAAAATAACTTACTTGCGTTTTTCCATTTTCATCTTCCCACAAAAGAATTCTCATAGGCAAATCTAATCCAATGGTAGAATTAGCTTTCATCAACTGACTTCCTACTTCTGGTTTCCCGAAGATAAACAAACGAGTAGGACGAAGCTCTAAACCTACATTTTTGGCTGCTTTGTCGTGTTCTACTTTTGCAATCAGTTTAAAACCTTTTTCTTTAAGTAACTTTTCTAGCTTTTCACTTGCTTTATCTACTGACAAACTGCTTTCTTTTGTTTGCAAATCGGATAAATTACTTCCTAGTTTTAAGTGTTGTAACTTTGTTTCTTCTACATCTGAATGACTGATTTTATCTAAAAGTCCGTTCATTTTTGTTTCCAATTCTGGAAGCATAATTTCATAACGATTCATCAAAATTGAAGCATTATTATAAATTATTTTTGTTGTTCCATTATCATCATAAACGAGCATTTTCATAGGTAAATCTATCGCAACAACTTGATTTTGCTGCATTAATTGTGTTCCTGCTTTTGGATTACCAAAAATAATCAAACGGCTTTCTGGTATTTCCATTTCAACACCTTTTGCAGCTTCTGAATGATTTATTTCTGCAATAATTTTGAGATTCTCATTTGCTTCAATGGCTGATTTGATAGCAATATAAACTTCATCTACAGATTTAGAATGTTTTTTTTGGACAAAAGGCATTTGTATTCCTGCACTACTATCTTCATCAATAATAATAGTTGTAGTATCACTATTTATACTTTGGAGAGAATCTAAAGAAGAAGTTTCTGCATCTGTTTTTTTAGTATCAGTACAAGAAGAAAAAAGTAAAATAGAATAAGCACAAAGAGGAATAAAATAACTAAAAATAGTTTTCATAAGATTGTTTTTTGATTGGAAGGTTTTAAGATACAAACCTTAACGAGGCTAATAGCCGTCGTTGAAGTATTTGAGATTAACTGATACTGATAACTGTTTATTGATAACTGACTATAAAATTCCTCCTCCATCGACATGAAGAACAGAACCATTTACAAAACTAGCTTCTTCTGATGCCAAATATAAGTACGCATTAGCTACATCTTCTGGTTTTCCAGCACGACGAACAGGAATAGAAGCAATAATTTTTTCTTGAAATTCTTGCGGAATAGAAGCTGTCATTTCCGTTTGAATATAACCTGGTGCAATTGCATTTACCGTAATTCCATCTTTTCCGACTTCTCTAGCAAGACTTTTTGTAAAACCAATTACACCTGCTTTGGCAGCCGAGTAATTTGTTTGTCCAAAATTTCCATAGACACCAGCAATAGAAGAAGCATTTATTATTCTCCCATATTTTTGGTGTTTTCATGTATGGAACAATTGCTTTTGCACAGTTATAAACGCCTGTAAGATTCACATTAATGACACTATCCCAAAGGTCGTCAGTCATTTTAAGGAAAGAAGAATCTCTAAGTATTCCTGCATTATTTACCAAAATATCAATTCTACCAAAATCAGAAAGCACTTTTTGAGTAGCTTTTTCTAATCCTTCTCTATCCGAAGTATTGACTTTATAGAATTTTCCGTTTAGAGAATCAGCCGTTTTTTGTCCTTCTACGTCCAAATCCCAAATAACGATTTTTGCACCTGCTTTATGGAACGTTTCGGCAACTGCTTTTCCAATTCCGTTTGCACCTCCTGTGATGAGTGCTACTTTGTCTTTTAATGAAAACATATTTTGTTGTTTGTGTGAATTGTTGTAAAAACTAACTATACTTTCTTTTCCCTTAGCTCATTGATTTTTTCTTCGGATAAATCTGTCATTTCTTTTATTACTTCATTATCAAAGTCCTCTCTTATCAATAGTAAAGCTATTTTGACAGCTTTTTCTTCTCTTGCTAGTCTTAATCCTTCTTTTTTTCCTTCCATAAAAGCCGTTTGCTTTATACTTTCCCAGTCCCAGATATTTCTTTGGTTGTCTTTAAATGGGTCAATGATTTTTCTTTCCATACTAAAAATGATTTAATTGGTGTGTTTTTTTCTTAGTTCATTAATTTTTTCTTCGGATAAATCTGTTGCTTCCATTATCAGATCATTATCCCAACCTTTTTTTATTCCTACTAAAGCAGTTTTAATAGCTCTTCTTTCATCTCCTTCTTCTACTCCTTCCGAAAAATAAGTATGTGCTACACTTTGCAAGTCCCAAATATTTCTTTGATTGTCTTTAAAAGGGTCAATAATTTCTACTTTCATTGTAATTTAGGTTAAATATGAGAAAGACTTTAAATTAAATATTTTACAAAAATGTAAGCGTTCACTACTAAAACTACAAAGATTATAATATACAAAATACTCATAAGCAACCATTTTTTCCAGAAAAAAGGAGGGTGAAATATCAATGTTACTAAAGTAATAATAGAGTTTATAATTACTAACAAAATTATTTCTCCTAACAAAAATAGAAAACTATCTTTAACTTGAGTTTGAAACTCATGTGCAATAAAAACAAATTAAAATAAGAATCGAATTAAATAATAAAACAACTATCCAACTATCGTCTTTCTTATTCAGTTTCTCTATCTAAAATTTCTTTCATAAAAAGACTATGATTGCACTATACAAACACACTAAATTATGTTTTACAGAGTGTTCTACATGTTTTGTACTGCCATACCTTTTACTTTCTCAACAGCTTTGTGATAAACGGCTTCATACAAAGGCAGAATATTCGAAAGTTCAAATTCTTTTGCTCTTTTTAGTGCATTTTCTTTAAAAGTAGGCAAATTTTCATCGTCTAAGATAATCAAAGCATTTTTTGCCATATCTTCCACATCGCCAACATTACTCATAAAACCAGTTACACCTTGTACATTTAGTTCTATCAGTCCACCTGCATTACTAGAAATAACAGGCACTTCACACGCCATTGCCTCCAAAGCTGCCAAACCAAAACTTTCCGTTTCGGAAGGCATAACAAATAAATCAGCTACCGACAAAACTTCTTCAATCGCATCTATTTCTCCCAAAAAACGAACATCATTAGAGAGATTTAATTCTTTTACAAGGTCTTCCATTGGACTTCTTTCGGGTCCTTCTCCTACAAGTAATAATTTGGCTTCTATTTTTTCTCTTACTTTAGCAAACACTTTTATTACATCATCAATACGTTTTACTTTTCTAAAATTGGAAGTATGAACTACCAATTTTTCTCCATTGGGACAAATTGCCGTTTTGAAATGGTCTTTTTTCTGTTTCTTAAAACGCTCTAAATCAATAAAATTTGGAATTACATCTATTTCCTTCTTAACCTTAAATGTATCGTAAGTTTGCTGGCGAAGACTGTCCGAAACTGCTGTTACTCCATCAGACTCATTGATACTAAAGGTAACAACAGGTTCGTAACTGGGGTCTTTTCCTACCAAAGTAATATCGGTTCCGTGCAACGTCGTAACTACTGGAATTTGTATGCCTTCTGTTTTCAAAATCTGCTTTGCCATATAAGCAGACGAAGCGTGAGGAATAGCATAATGAACATGAAGAAGGTCTAATTTTTCACATTTGACTACATTTACCATCTTACTGGCAAGTGCAAGTTCGTAGGGTGGATACTTGAAAAGTGGATAGGTTCTGATGTCCACTTTATGATAAAAAATGTTGCCACTCAAAAAAGCAAGGCGTGAGGGTTGGTCATAAGTAATAAAATGAACTTTGTGTCCTGCTTCTGCAAGAGCTTTTCCAAGTTCGGTAGCTACTACGCCACTTCCACCATAAGTAGGATAACAGACAATTCCTATTTTCATTGAAGATTATTTTTATAAAACAGTAAGAGGAAAAAATTATTAGTGGTAAATGTTTAATTATTAATTGGAAATGCAATTTCAAATCAATGAAATTAGTTTACAATTTACCATTCATCATTAACAATTAATTTAGGAAGTTTTTCCTACCAAATCATCAAAATAAATAGCTGAATGAGAAGCACTATAGGTACATTTTCCATTTTCAACAAGTAAAACTTGAGGCGACTCGTGATTGACATTCAACTCTTGTGCAATTAGATTTGAGATATTTCTGTGCTGAATTAAATCTAAATAATACGGCTCTACTTTACCTATTTTTTCTTGATTCCATTGACGCTCAAAACGAGAAAGAGCCATTGTACTAATCGAACAGCGTGTACTATGCTTGAAAATAAGTACAGGAGTAGAAGATGAATTTTTGATAATTTCTTGTAATTTTTCGGGAGTTTCTAATTTATTCCAGTTCATTGTGGTTTCGTTTATGAGTTTGGAAATGAATTTTGTAATGAAATTCATTCTATTTTTGGTTAATTTTTTATTCTAATAATTTCTATTCAAAACGTCTCTTTACCTATAAAGTTTACAGTTTTCTTAAAAAGCTATTGGTATAGTCTTTCTTTGTAGTTTTTTAAAGGTTTGTATTGTTTTTTGCTGCTGCTTTAGTGAGATGAATTAAAGATTACTTCTCAAAAAATCTATTTCTTCTTTTACATTAACTTTAAATTCTTTTCCTATATTTTCCAACTCTAAAATCAATTTTTGAGTAAAATCTTGATGACTTTTTCGGTTTGGAAAAAAGGGTTTGTGAGCTAAAGAAGAACTAATCTTTTGCCATTTTTTCAAAAAATTTTGTGTATTATTATCAAGACAACTTTCAGAAAATTTTTGCCAAATATAATCTACTGCTTGCTTATTGGGGTGTAACAAATCATTTTCATAAAAACGATAATCACGTAAATCATCTAAAACAAGTTCGTAAGAGGGAAAATAAATTACATTCTCAAACTCTTCTGTAAGACAATGAGCCAAAACTCTCAAAATAGATTTGCTAACATTATTTTCTACCAAACCTTCCTTCAAATGACGAACAGGACTAACCGTAATTATAATTTGTTTTTGTTGAAGGTTGTGTTTTTTGGCAAATAAATTCAGTTGATTAATAAACTTTTCAAATTTTGTTTTTGCAATTTCTAAATCTATCAACTCTTTATTGAATAAATTTTTTGATTGTTTGTGGCAATTCGAAATCAGTACTCTATTATCTTTCTCATTATTCTCTTCCATTAGCTCATACATAAAAGCAGTTCCGAAAGTCAGAATAATAGTATTTGCGTTTGCTAGAAAATCATGGGTTTGCTTTGCTTTTTCTTGTATAATTTGTTTTAATTCTTCTTTATCCTGATTGGCAATTTTGGAATGAAGGTGATAATTATAAAAAACTTCATCGTGCTGAACGTACTGATTTTCTATATTTTTGATAAATGAATTTCCATTTTCACCTTCCATTACCCATTCCAAAAGCTGAATAACTGAAAGAGGATTAAAGATTACGCCAAAAGGATTGATAAGCGTTTCGAATTTATTTTCAAGAAGTTTTTGTCCAATATTTTCTGAAAAACAAGAACCCATCAGAAATATTTTATCTGATACATTTATTTTTTGTTGTAATGGAATAGGATTTAGTTCGGTTCTGAATTTCACTTTGTTAGCTTTATAGTTGATTTTAGAAATTAGTTTGCCTTATTTTGCAAATCAAAAACTACCACAGACTTCCTAGTCTGTGAAAATTATGAACAGACTAGGAAGTCTGTGGTACGGATAATTACAAAACTATGAAATATTTAATTGTTGGACTTGGAAATATTGGTTCAGAATACAAAAATACACGGCATAATGTAGGTTTTATGGCTGTCAATAAAATAGCCGATTCAAAAAACGCTACCTTCGAAACCAAACGATATGCTGATATTGCTTCATTTAAGCATAAAGGAAGAGCAATTTATATGATAAAACCTTCTACTTTTATGAATTTGAGTGGAAAAGCGGTTCGTCATTGGCTTACCGAACTCAAAATAGAAATTGAGAATTGTTTGGTAATTGTTGATGATTTGGCTCTTCCTCTAGAAACGCTTCGAATGCGTAAGAAGGGTTCAGATGCAGGACACAATGGACTAAAAAATATTCAAGATGTATTACAAACTCAAAATTATCCTCGTTTGCGTGTCGGTATTGGTGATAATTTTTCGAAAAGGAAAACAAATCAACTTTGTTTTGGGAGAGTTTGATAAAAATGAAGCTGCTACGCTTCCTTTGGTTTTGGATAAGATAGAAGAAATGACACTTGCTTTTTGCACTATCGGAATTGATAGGACAATGAGTCAGTTTAATTCGTAATAGCATATACAGGTTGTGGGACAGATAAAAATAGATATTTTTGTTTTTTTATCAAAAAATCATTTAATTTATTCTATATTAAACAGTATAGTAATTTTAATAAAGATTTTTATCCAGAACAAGATTCAACTTTTGAAGCAAAATGAGCGAACAAATAGGAAGACCCCGTAAAGATTTAAGCTCTGCACCCCATTCTATTTCTGGTCAAAGACAAGCCGAACAGCGTAAAAAAGTAAGGTTTCAAGACGACCATTTTAGCAAATTTCACGGATATAACGAACAGTTTATCTCAAAATACAAAAAAGAACAATCCACCAAAGCTTCTTTAGGAATTTGGGTGCGAGTAGCTCTTTTTGTAATTATTTTATTAATCTTATTTTTCAATATTTTTGGAAATACAGTTTTTGCACAAACGATTGATGAATTTACTGATATAGAAAAAGATACAACTATTAGTTATGCACCTCCAATTACTCAACCCATTGATTTCGAAATTCCAAGAAAATACAGTTCTGAAAAAGCTGATTTTGACCTTTTAATACAAGAACTTTTTCCTGTTCCTGAAAACGATGTAGATTATAGTGATTTGTACGAGTCTTTATTTCAATTTTTTATTCAACCTTTAGACTTAAATAGAGCTACACGAAACGACTTGATAAGTACATTTTTGCTTTCCGAAAAGCAGATTAGTGATTTTTTAGAACACAGAAAAAACTATGGAAAATTACTAAGCATTTACGAAATTCAGGCAATTCCTTCGTGGGACGAAAATACTATTCAACGGATTTTGCCATTTATTACCATTACAGAAAGCACACTTCAACAAGATAATAGAGGTCTTTTTGAGCGTATTTTGGCAGAAAAAAACAAAACACTTTTGATTCGTTATAGCCGTATTTTGGAAGACCAGCGAGGTTATCAGAGTGATACAACAGGTGCATCTCGTTATGTAGGTTCGCCAGACAGGGTATATACACGCATGCGTATTTCTCATATCAATGATTTTAGTGTAGGATTTACACTTGAAAAAGATGCAGGAGAGCAGTTTATTTGGGATGAAAAAACAAACCGATATGGTTTTGATTTTCTGTCTGCTCATGCTGTTTTGTACAATCAAGGAAAATTCAAAACGCTTGCTATTGGAGATTACCAGCTTCAATTTGGTCAAGGACTAGTTATGGGAGCAGGTTTTGCAGCGGGAAAAGGCTCTGAAACTATTAATACAGTTCGGAGAAGTACGCAAGGAATTCAACCTTATACCTCTGTTTTGGAAACAGGTTTTCAGCGTGGTGCAGCAGCTACATATTCTACTGGACAGTTTGATATTACAGGCTATTATTCACGAGTAGGAGAAGATGGAGGAGCTTCAAGAATATTATTAGATTCGCTCAATGAGGGTGAAGAAGGCGATTTTATAAGTTCAATTATTGCAACAGGTTTCCACAGAACACCAAACGAAATAGCTAAAAAAGATAATTTTATACGCCAAGATGCAGGTGCAAATATTACCTATAAAGACAAACAAAATAATTTGGAATTAGGAGCTACTTTGGCTTATACTTCTTATGATAGACCTTTACAGAGAAATGATAGATTGTATAATCGGTTTGAGTTTAATGGAAAAAATAATTATAATTTTGGTCTGAATTATTCGTATTCGTGGCGAAATATGAGTTTTTTTGGAGAAGCTGCACGCTCAAAAAGTGGTGGAGTTGGTCTTATTTCGGGTGTAATTCTCTCGCTAGCTCGTCCTTTAGAAATGTCTTTTTTGGTGCGTAATTACGATAGAGATTTTCATACGTTTTATGGAGCAGCTTTTGGAGAAGGTTCTCGTCCTATTAATGAACAGGGTTTTTACTGGGGAATGAAATATACACCTTCCAAAAAATGGCAAGTAGCAGCGTATTACGACCGTTTTCGTTTTCCTTGGATGCGTTTTTTGGTAGATGCTCCTTCAGATGGTTACGAATATTTGGCTCGCCTGACGTATCGTCCTTCCCGTTCTATTCAACTTTATGCACAGATTAGAGAAGAAGTAAGAGATAGAAATTTTAGAGGAGAAAATGATAATTTTAATAGAGTTTCGGCTTTTACACGAAGAAATTATCAACTCAATTGCGATTATAAAGCCGAAGAAATTGTTTCGCTTCGTGCTAGAGTTCAGTTTAGTTCCTACGAACATGAAGCTGCACCAACACAAGGTTTGGTTTTGGTTCAGGATATAAATTTGGATTTTGGGAATGTTCGTTTTTCTACTCGTTTTGCTCTTTTTGATACCGATGATTATGAAAATCGTCAGTATGTGTATGAAAAAGATGTTTTGTATTATTTCTTTATTCCAGCTTATTATGGACGTGGTTTTCGTAATTTTTATATGGTTCAATTTAAGGTAGGAAAGAAAATTGATATTTGGGCAAAATGGGCATATACAAAGTACAGAGACCAAGAAACTATTGGTTCTGGATTAGAACGAATTGATGGAGATTTGAGAAATGATATTCGAATTCAGATGAGAATTAAGTTTTAGTGAATTAGTGAGAGTTTAGTTTTTTTATTCTCTGTTCCTGTTGTTGATATCTCTGCAAAGTCGTAAAATTATCATAAAAATAGGATTGAAACCCTGTTATAATGTAAAATAGAATTAGCCTTACGGGCTGCTAAAATCATAAAGAACCATTAATTAATTTCCTTTTTAATAAACTATAGCATGATTTATCAAAACGAACGCAAGACTTTTTTAATAGAAGAAGTTACTTTATCAGACCAAAACACAACAGAAAATCAAGAACCAAAAACACAAAAAGTCTTGAAACTTTATTTAATCGGACGATTAACTGCTGAAGAACACAAAGAAGGCTTCGAAACTTATTTAGAACTCTTTAAAGATGGAAATTATACCCATGCTATTTTTGATTATTTAAAACTAGAATATGATCCACCTCAATCAAGAGCTTGGTTTGTAACCAATTATGTTCCTCGTTATGGCAAAGAACTCAAGGACAGAGAATGTTATTTGGCTTTATTAGAATCTCAAAATTTGTTTCAAAAAATGACAACTTCTCTTATTACTTCTGGGGTTCAGAAAATTTATAATACGCTTCATATTTCATTTTTTGAAAATTTAGAAGAAGGCGAAAAATGGATTATAAAACAATAAAAGTATCTATATTTGTAAATTATTTGTAGGACAAATACTTGCCTTTAACCTACTGAAAATCATCAAAATTACCTACTACAAAAATATATGAATTTGTCAGTTATAGAAAGAATAAACTTCCTTGTCGAAAAGCTCAATCATTACACTACTCAATATTATCAAAATGATAGTTCAGAAATTTCTGATTTTGAATTTGATAAATTATTGGAAGAATTAAAAAAATTAGAGGAAGAAAATCCACAATCTCAAACTTCCAAGATTCGCCTACTTTGCGTGTTGGAGGAGATATTAGCAATAATTTTGAAACTATAGTTCATCGTTATCCAATGCTTTCACTTTCAAATACCTATAATGAAGTAGAACTTTTAGAATTTGATGAGCGAATCGAAAAACGGTTGATAATCCTGTCTATGTTTGCGAACTCAAATTTGATGGTGTAGCTATTTCGCTGCGTTATCAAAATGGAATTTTTACGCAAGGCGTTACTCGTGGCGATGGAAATCAAGGTGATGACGTTACTTCAAATGTCAGAACAATTCGTGATATTCCTTTAAGTATTAAAAATGAGGAAAATTTACCACAAGATTTTGAGTTACGAGGAGAAGTTTATTTAAGCAAAACACAATTCGAAATTCTTAACCAAGAAATTGTAGAACGTGCAAAAGAGAAAGAAATAGAAGAAGACAAAATTCCAGATTTATTATTAAAGAATCCAAGAAATGCAGCTTCGGGAGCAATCAAAATGAAATCTTCACAAGAAATGGCAAAACGAAAACTTTCTTGTTTTGTTTATGATGCCTATGGAACGCCTTTTACTTCTCATACCAGTATTTTAGAACATTTAGAGAAATGGAATTTTGCCGTTTCTCCTTTCTATAAAAAAGCAAATAACATTCAAGAAGTATTAGAATTTATAAAGGTTTGGGAAGAAAAACGCTTTACTTTGCCTTACGAAACTGATGGAGTTGTTATCAAAATTAATAATTTAGACCAAAGAGAAGAACTCGGTTTTACTTCAAAAAGTCCACGCTGGGCAATCGCTTACAAGTACAAAGCAGAAGAAGCACAATCAAAACTCAAAAGTGTAGTTTTTCAAGTCGGAAGAACAGGAGCAGTTACACCCGTCGCAAATCTTACAGCCGTTCAGCTTTCAGGAACAACCGTAAAACGTGCTACTTTGCATAACGAAGGAGAAATAAAACGATTAGATTTACATGAAGGCGACACCGTTTTTGTAGAAAAAAGTGGAGAAATAATTCCAAAAGTAACACGAGTAGTTACAGAACTTAGAGTAAAGAATGCAAAACCAATTATTTATCCTACTTTGTGTCCAGAATGTGAGACGAAGTTGGGAAGAGAAGAGGGAGAAGCTGCTTATTATTGTCCGAATGAAAACGGTTGTCCTCCTCAAATTTTAGCCAAAATTCAGCATTTTATTCATAGAAAAGCAATGAATATTGATGGAATTGGAAGCAAAACAGTTGAGCTGTTTTTGAAGGAAAATCTGATTGCAGGTATTGCAGATTTGTATGAATTAGATAAAGAAAAGATTTTAGGATTGCCTAATTTCAAAGAAAAATCAGTAGAAAATATTTTTAAAGGCGTAGAAGAGTCAAAAAAACAACCGTTTAAATACGTTCTTTTTGGTCTGGGAATTCGTCATGTAGGTGCAAGTATTGCCGAAATTTTGGCTGATGAATTTGCTTCTATTGATAACCTAAAAAAAGCAACACAAGAAGAAATTGCAAGTGTTTTTGGAATTGGAGAACGAATAGCACAAAGTATAAAAGCCTATTTTGAAGAACCAAAAAATATAGAAATCATTGAAAGACTTAAAAAAGCAGGTTTGCAGTTTGAACAAGCAGAGAAAAAAGCAGTGATTACAGACGGGATTTTGAGTGGCAAAACATTTGTCGTCTCAGGTACTTTTCAAAACTTTGAAAGAGAAGAATTAAAAGAAAAAATAAAAGAACTGGGAGGAAAAATTTCAAGTTCGGTTTCTAAAAAATTAGATTATCTTTTGGCAGGCGATAAAGCAGGAAGTTCGAAAATTGAGAAAGCAGAAAAAGCAAAAGTAACTGTAATTAGTGAAGAGGAATTTTTGAAGATGATTTAGAAAATTATTTTTTTCTTCTAAAGAAAGTTTAAAAACTACTAACTACCCCAAAACAAGAAAATGAAGCCAGAGCCTATCAAACCCAAAAAAGGACAAGAATCAGTATGGGATTATCCTCGTCCACCCGCTTTAGAAGCTGTTACTAAAAGTATAGAAATATTCTTTAATAATGAGAAGATTGTAAGTACTAACAAAGCCTACCGAGTATTAGAAACAAGCCACCCACCTGTTTATTATATTCCATTTGAAGATGTTGAGAAACATTTTTTGGTGGAATCAGATAGTTCTACTCATTGCGAATGGAAAGGAAAAGGGTCGTATTTTAGTTTGAAGGTAGAAGATAAGTTTGTAAAAGATGCTGCTTGGTATTATGATACTCCTACCAAAAGATTTGAGCCAATTAAAAATTATTTGGCTTTCTATGCACATAAAGTAGATACATGTACTATTGATGGAGAAATTGTACTACCACAACCAGGTAATTTTTATGGAGGTTGGGTTACTGAAAATATCGTAGGACCTTTTAAGGGAATAGAAGGAAGCTGGGGTTGGTAATCAATAAATGTATAAAAGATATTTTCTTATGGGTCTAATTTACAAAACCTTTCAATAAATAATTTGGGTAGTCTATCACAAGTAATGCTGTAAATGAAAATGGAACACAGATAACACAGATTAAACGAATGAAACACAGATTTTCAAAATTGCAGCATTATATATTTAGCATTACCATAATTTGAAATAGCAAATCGGTACAAAAAAATATTTTTATGTACCGATTCATTACTGTGTAACATAATTTTATTTGCATTTTATAATAAATGTTATCACAGTTATTTATAGATTTGATAATGAATACGTTATCTAAAAACAAAATACGCTTATTTTTCCATAACGATAGGTTTGCAAACCTATCGCTATGGAAAAATGAACAGTACTAGATTGACTGTGATAACCTTTAATATATAATATATTAAAATCAATGTTACATTTTAAAAACAAATCTTTACTTGTCAAAGTCCTGCACCTGTTTTTATTTCATCAACTACATCAGGATCGACTAGTGTAGAAGTATCTCCCAGATTAGAAACATCTCCTTCTGCAATTTTACGTAAAATACGACGCATAATTTTACCAGAACGAGTCTTTGGAAGTCCAGAAACAATCTGAATTTTTTCAGGCTTTGCAATTGCTCCAATATATTGAGAAACTGTTTGTAGTATTTCTTTTTCTAATTGCTCTTTGGACTTTGCAGAATTTTCATCACAAATAACAAAAGCATAGATTCCTTGTCCCTTTATATCATGAGGATAACCAACTACTGCCGATTCAATCACATCTTCATGCTGATTAATGGCATCTTCTACTTCTGCCGTTCCCATTCTGTGTCCAGAAACATTGATAACATCATCTACTCGTCCCAAAATTCTATATAAACCGTCATGGTCTCTTTTGCAGCCATCGCCAGTAAAATAATATCCTCTATAAGTAGAGAAATAAGTTTGTTTGCAGCGTTCGTGGTCGCCATAAGTTGTTCGTAAAATGGAAGGCCAAGGATATTTGATACACAAATTTCCTTCTACATTATTTCCTTCAATTTCTTTTCCATCTGCATCTAACAAAACAGGCTGAATCCCTGGCAATGGAAGCGTTGCAAAAGTAGGCTTGTTTGGTGTAACTCCTGCCATATTCGAAATCATCATTCCACCTGTTTCTGTCTGCCACCATGTATCTACAATCGGACAATTTCCCTTTCCAATATGTTGATGATACCATTCCCACGCTTCTTGGTTGATAGGTTCGCCAACTGTTCCCAAAACACGTAGTGAAGACAAATTGTATTTATTTACATATTCTAATCCCTTTGCCTGTAAAGCACGAATAGCCGTCGGAGCAGTATAAAAAATGGAAACCTTATATTTATCTACAATTTCCCAAAAACGACCTGCGTCAGGAAAAGTAGGGGTTCCTTCAAACATTAGCGTAGTCGAACCTGCCAAAAGTGGAGCATAAACGATATAAGAATGACCTGTAATCCAACCAATATCAGCCGTACACCAATAAATATCATCTTCTTGCAATTGAAAAACATTCTCAAAACTATATTTTGTATAAATCATATAGCCCCCAGCATGATGAACAACTCCTTTCGGTTTGCCTGTTGAACCCGAAGTATAAAGGATAAATAATGGATCTTCTGCATCAATAATCGTTGCAGGACAAAATGGATCTGCTTTATCTGCATGTCTCATGCCACCAAATATCTCTTCCTTCTTTCATTTTTACGTCTGAATTAGTACGTTTCAAAACGATTTGTTTTTCAATAGAAGGACAGTTTTCAAGAGCTTCATCAACTACTTTTTTGACATCAAAAATTCTATCTCCTCTAAAGTTTCCGTCCGAACTCAAAATTACTTTGGCTTGTGCATCATTTATTCTATCTCTCAAAGCAGAAGAAGAAAAACCAGCAAAAACAACCGAATGAACAGCTCCAATTCTAGCACAAGCCAAAACTCCAATCGCTAATTCGGGAATCATTGGCATATACAAAACTACTCTATCGCCTTTTTCTACTCCGTTATCTTTCAAAACATTGGCAAACTGACATACTTTTTCGTGTAGTTGCTTGTAAGTAAATTCTATTTCGTCGTCGTCTGGACTGTTGGGTTCCCATATTAAAGCTACTTTGTCGCCTTTTGTGAGCAGATGCCTATCCAGACAATTTTCTGTAATATTAAATTTTGCTCCTTCAAACCATTTTACATAGTAATCTTCAAAACTATAATCCAAAACGGTGTCCCATTTCTTGTGCCATGAAAAGGTATTAGCTACTTCTTCCCAAAAATTTTCAGGATTTTCTATGCTTTTTCTATATGCTGTTGTGTAATCTTCTAAAGTTCTAATTCTCATGTTTGTGTGTTTTTTGAGGTGTGTAATTATAGTAGAAAAATAAAATTTTGAGTAATTCTACCTTTTCATACCTCAATCTAAAAAAATAAAAACGGTTTCCCTAAAAAAAGATACTATTTTAGCAAAGTATAGTTTTTGTTAATTTTTATGAAAAATACTCTGCTAAATTGATATAGGTATGCAAAATTAATATAGCTATACAAAGTAAATTTTATATAGTTATTTTTTTTGATTACATTATGAGATAATAATGTCTAATACACAACTAATTTTTTATCAAAATGAATACTTTTAAAGTTCCGAATTGCTCACGTTGTCAGAGTACTCAAGTCATAAAAAGTGGAAAAATACGTAATAAACAACGTTTTTTATGCAAATCTTGTAATTATTATTTTACTGTTCAGAAAGAAGGAAAACGAATTGATACATACTACGTCGTAAAAGCATTACAACTTTATTTAGAAGGACTTTCTTATAGGGAGATTGAGCGAATTATAGGAGTAAGTCATGTATCAGTAATGAATTGGGTAAAGGAATATAAAATATCAAGACCCAAAATGAGGGAATATCGACCGACCTACAAAATTTTAAAACATACAGAAATGCTAGACTTTTTGGCTGAGAAGGATGCTTTGAAGGATTCTAGTGTATTAATTACGCCTCTAGGAGATAAATTTATGATAATCAAGTGGGAAAGACTTTAATACAAATGGTAAATTGTAAGTGATAAATTATAAACGAATACAAAGTAGTATTTTTACAGAATTTTATTTGTAATTCATTGCTTACTAAAAGTTTATAATTTAGTATTTAAATTTTTCTTCGTTGTTTTTATAATGCTTGTGATAATGCTGATTACTTCCTTTGCATCTTTATATAGACTTTCAAATTGCTGGTCAGTCAAATAATCTGTTTCTTTGAGTAGCTCTAACCAATATAATGTTTCATTGCTTTCTTTTTGAGCTATTGACATTTTATGAACAAAATCTTTTTTTGTTTCTGCGTGTTCGGCTTCTCTCACCATAGCACCTATACTCGTACCACTTCTTAATAACTGTTTGGATAAGGTATATTCTCTTTTCTCTTCTACTAAAAATTTATACAACTTAACTATTCTTACAGCTAATTTAAAACTCTTATCTCTAACAGGGTTATTAGAATGCATCTTAATTAATGATAAATGGTGAATTGTAAATTATAAACGAATATAAATTACTAAATTTTTAGTCATAATTCAAAATAGTATTCTGTTTATCATTTATCACTTATAATTTACAATTTAATTAAATAGCTATCTTTCGTTTAACAGAAAACAATCTATCATTTGGTAATTAGGTCGGCTTGTTTGTATCATTGATGAAAATTAACACAAAATAATATTTCACATATACACAAACCCACCACATAATGAAACTATTAAAATTAGAGTTACTTTTGTTTTTTTTGGTATTACTAGTATTTAACCAAAATTTATTTGCTCAAGATTCTACTACTACTCAGGCAGCTATTGTAGTCAAGGAGAAACCTTCCATTAGCGAAACCGACCATTCTTACAAACCATTGACTCTGAAACTGGATGATAGTGGAAATAAATACATTCGCTTTTTGCTCTGGAATCAATTTTGGGTTCGTTCTACCCAAAATAATCCAGGTAGTACTGATATTGCTGGAAATCCTTCAGATAATACATTTGATATTGGTCTTCGTCGTTCTCGTATGTTGATGTATGCACAAGTTTCTCCTCGTTTTTTGATTTTAACTCACTTTGGTATCAATAATCAGACGTTTAGGAATGGTGGTATTACAGGAGAAAATGGCAAAAAACCCCAACTCTTTATGCATGATGCTTGGGCAGAATTTAAGGTAGCCGATGAGCTATACGTAGGAACAGGACTTCATTACTGGAATGGAATTTCACGTATGTCTAGTGCTAGTACACTCAATTTTTTGATGATTGATGCACCTATTTTCAATTGGCCTTTGATTGAAGCAACCGACCAGTTTGCTCGTCAGTTTGGTGTGTATGCGAAAGGACAAATAGGCAAATTAGACTATCGAATTGCTCTTAAACAAACCTTTTTCAGCAGGTGGTTTGCAGATGCAGTGCCAGATGATGGAATTGCACGAAATGTTTTGAATGAAAATACAGCCGTACAAGGGTATTTTAATTATCAATTTTTTGATAAAGAATCTAATAAACTTCCATTTTTTGTAGGAACGTATATGGGTGCAAAAAAAGTCTTTAACATTGGTGCAGGTTTTCATTATCACGCAGAAGCAACAGGCGTAAAAAGAGCAGGACAAACAGAAGCTGAATTGCAAGATATTTCTCTATTCTCTGTTGATGCCTTCTTAGATATGCCTTTGGGAAAAGGTGCTATTACAGCCTATTCTGTTTTTTATAATTACAATTTTGGAGATAATTATCTTCGTAATGTAGGAATTATGAATATTTCTGGAAATGGTGGAAACACACAGCCTACCATCGGAACAGGTTCAATTTTTTATACACAAGCTGGTTATGCGTTCAAACAGTTTCAAAATGGAACACAATTTCAGCCTTTTGCGGCCGTAACCTACAAAGATTTTGAAGCCTTAAACGACCCTTCTACGCAGTTTGATTTTGGTGCAAACTATTTTATTACAGGGCATCATGCCAAAATTACACTCCAATATTCGCAGCGTCCTGTCTATGAAGCAGGAAACTTGAGTACCAGAAGAGGCGAAATTGTATTACAAGCACATATTTGGCTTTAAAATACAAATTACGGATGAAATTGTAAATGGTGAATGGTGAATTATGAACGAATACAAATTACTGATTAATCAATTCACCATTTCTTAGAAGTATTTAAATTAAACCATTCACAATTCATAATTTATCATTCACAATTTAACTTCTTACAATTCAAATTAATCAATTCACACACACCAACACCCAAAATTTTATGAAAAATGACAAAGACCACAGCAAAGCAAGTATGGATAAGTATTGGAAAAAAAATCTTTCCTATCTGACTGTCTTATTAATTATATGGTTTCTAGTATCTTATGGCGCAGGAATTATGTTTGCCGATGCACTTAATGGAATCAAACTCGGAGGTTTCAAACTCGGCTTTTGGTTTGCTCAACAAGGCTCTATTTATGTTTTCGTCGTCTTGATTTTTGTCTATGTTTGGCTAATGAACAAACTAGATAAAGAATTTGATGTAGATGAACAATAATCTTAAAAATATAATCTGTCAAGACAACTTTCAGGTGTCAGGCAGATTATTCAAAAAACATAATTATTATTGATTTTCTACTAACTAGCCGTTGTTGGTGTCTCCACCAACGATATTAATTTAAAAAATACACACCACACAAAATAAATTTTAATTACTATGAGTATTCTAGTTTGGACATATATTATCGTCGGGATTACTTTTGCCCTCTATATCGGTATTGCCATTTGGTCAAGAGCAGGTTCTACAAAAGAGTTTTATGTAGCAGGAGGAGGTGTTTCCCCACTTGCTAACGGAATAGCCACAGCAGCAGACTGGATGTCAGCGGCTTCATTTATATCTATGGCAGGGATTATTTCCTTTAGTGGCTACGATGGTTCGGTTTATCTAATGGGCTGGACAGGAGGATATGTGCTTTTAGCTTTATTACTTGCCCCCTATCTACGAAAATTTGGAAAATTTACTGTTCCTGATTTTGTAGGAGATAGATATTATTCAGATACGGCTCGTTTGGTAGCTGTTGTTTGTGCACTTTTTGTTTCATTTACATATGTAGCTGGACAAATGCGTGGAGTAGGCGTTGTATTTTCTCGCTTTTTAGAGGTATCTGTTGAATGGGGAGTAGTTATCGGAATGTGTATTGTATTTTTCTATGCTGTTTTGGGTGGAATGAAAGGAATTACTTACACTCAAGTAGCTCAATATTGCGTTTTGATTTTTGCTTTTATGGTTCCTGCCATTTTTATTTCTATTCAAATGACAGATACTATAATTCCTCAACTAGGTTTTGGAGGAACTTTAACGGGTACTGATACCTATCTTTTGGACAAACTAGATGGACTTAATCAAGAACTTGGTTTTGCTGCTTATACCGACGGCTCAAAAAGTAAAATAGATGTATTCTTTATTACGGCAGCTTTGATGGTCGGAACGGCAGGACTTCCACACGTAATTGTTCGTTTCTTTACTGTTCCTCGTGTAAAAGATGCTCGTATTTCGGGTGGTTATGCACTTATTTTTATTGCCATTCTTTATACAACTGCTCCTGCGATTGCAGCATTTGCTCGTACAAATTTGATTAATACAATCAGCGAAAAGCCATATGCTGAAATGCCTGCTTGGGTAGGGAATTGGGAAAAAACAGGACTTATCAAATATGATGATAAAAATGGCGACGGAATAGTACAGTACTACAACGATAAGAGTAAAGATGAAGCTTTTATGGCAGCAGTAGCAGCAAAAGGATATAAAGGAAATGAAATGGAAATTGACAGAGATATTATGGTTCTTGCCAATCCAGAAATTGCAAATCTTCCAAACTGGGTAATTGCTCTTGTAGCAGCAGGTGGATTAGCAGCAGCACTTTCAACAGCAGCAGGACTTCTTTTGGTAATTTCTTCTTCTATTTCTCATGATTTATTGAAGAAAGTAGTGATGCCAAATATTTCTGAAAAAGGAGAACTTATCGCTGCACGTATAGCAGCAGCCGTAGCGATTTTTATTGCAGGTCTTTTCGGAATTTATCCTCCAGGGTTTGTGGCACAAGTAGTAGCCTTTGCCTTTGGACTGGCAGCAGCTTCATTCTTCCCTGTTATTGTAATGGGAATATTCTACAAACGAATGAATAAAGAAGGAGCAATTGCAGGAATGGTTGTAGGTCTTGTATTTACGATGGCGTACATTGTGTATTTCAAGTTTGTTTCCCCTGAATTAAATATCCCTGAACATTGGCTTTTCGGAATTTCTCCTGAAGGAATCGGAACATTAGGAATGCTTCTCAATGTAATTGTTTCGGTAGCTGTTAGTAGTTTTACACCTCCACCTCCACAAGAAGTACAAGATATTGTAGAAGATATTCGTCTTCCTCGTGGTGCTGGTGCTGCTCAAGACCATTAATTTTTGAATTATGAGTTATTAATTGTGAATGGTGAATGAATACAAATTGCTAATTGAAACATTCATCACTCACAATTTCAAAAAGTATTTCATTCATAATTTACAATTCATCACTCACAATTCAAAATGAATCGTTTATTAACACGTAATTTATTGATTTTGACTGGACTAATGGTTGTACTTTTCAATTATCCATTATTGGGAATGTTCAATACAATAAAATGGGTGGAGAAAGTTCCGACAGCTTTCTTTTATCTATTTGGTGTGTGGTTTGTTTCAGTATTTCTTTTGATGGTAATTATCTATTATTCGAAACGCTGAAACTGTGTTATGTCGGATATTGAGGAAGAACGCTCTTTTTGGGTTGTTCTTCCTTTTTTATGTAACAAGTTCTGCTGTTTTTCCATTCTGTATTCATTCATTACTCACAATTTCAAAAATTATTTCATTTATAATCCACAATTCATCACTCACAATTTTAAAAAGTATTTCATTCATAATTCACAATTCATCACTCACAATTCAAATTAGTTTCTTCACTTCATTGACAATATCTTTTGTAGAAAATGGCTTTGTAATATACGCATCTGCCATTGTCAGACCTTTTTCAATATCTGCAGGCTGTGTTTTGGCAGAAAGGAAAATTACTTTTGTAGCTTTGAGTTCTTCATTATTCCTAATAAATTGACACACTTCATAACCATCCATTTCTGGCATCATAATATCCAAAATTACGATGTGTGGTTTTTGTATTTTTGATAATATCTACAGCTTCTTTTCCATCTCTAGCAATGAACACTTCATAGCCATTTTTTCGCATCAAAAAATCAAGAGAAAGCAAAATATTAGGTTCATCGTCTGCTATTAAAATACGTTTCATTTTTTAGGAAATTGGGTAAAGACAATTCTTTTAAAGGGAATGTTTATAAATTGAAATTATTCCTAAAGGAAACTTTTAAGTTCATTGAAGGTTCAAAATAAGAATTATATTTGTATTTAATTCATCATTCACCATTCACAATTCACAATTCAATTTGTATTCCGAACTTCTAATTTTTGTTATTTCTATTATTTATTTAGGTCTTTTGTTTGGTGTAGCTTACTGGACAGAATATAAAACATTGCCTTTTTTGAAAGAAAATGAGGCAAAAAACAAACTGAAAAGTAAAGTAAGTAATTTCTACAAGCCTCTTATTTATGCTCTTTCGATGGCTGTTTATTGCACAGCTTGGACTTTTTATGGAAGTGTCGGACAGGCTGCAACCTCTGGACTGGGTTTTCTGACAACTTACATAGGTCCTTTACTTACTATTCCTCTTTGGTGGCTCGTGCTTCGAAAAATAATCCGAATTAGTAAAGCAAAAGGAATTACTACACTTGCTGATTTTATTTCGGCTCGCTATGGAAAAAATATTGCCTTAGGTCGTTTGATTACAATTTTGTGCGTTTTGGGTATTGTGCCTTATATTTCTGTTCAGATAAAAGCAATTTCAATGAGTATCGAAGTACTAACTGCTTCGCATCAAAACACCTATTTTAGCAACTTTTGGATAAGCGATACAGCCTTTTATGCAACGCTTATTCTTGGTTTTTTTACGATGCTTTTCACTACTCGCAATATTCAAAGTGATAATAAAAATAGAGGAATGATGGCTGCCATTGCTTTTGAGTCTATTATCAAATTGGCGGCTTTTCTACTAGTTGGTTTTTTTGTAGTCTATGGAATGTTTGATGGGATGATAGATATTTTTGAAAAAACAGCTTCTAATCCTGATTTGGAGAAATTGACTAGTATTCAGCATCAAAAAAGTAGTGGCGAATGGTTTTGGTATTTGCTTTTGTCTGCTTTGGCTATCTTTCTTTTGCCTCGTCAGTTTCAGGTTTCGGTAGTAGAAAATGAAAGTGAAAAGCATATTATTCCTGCCATGTGGATTTTTGCTTTGTATCTTTTGGTTATTAATTTTTTGGTTTTGCCGATTGCACTGGGTGGCAAAATTTGGTTTGAAGGAACAGATTCTGTTCTCAATTCGGATATGTTTATGCTTAGTTTGCCTTTAGCTTCTGATTTTCCACAAATAGCTTTACTATCTTATATTGGTGGTTTTTCGGCTGCAACAAGTATGATTATTGTTTCGACGGCTGCACTTAGCACAATGATTTCGAATAATTTATTATTACCCAACTGGGTTTCAGATTTTGATTGGAAAAACCCAAATTACAAAGCCATTACTACCATAAAATGGTTTCGTAGAATAGGAATTTTATTGATTCTTTTTTTAGCTTATTTTTATTTTAGAGTACTTGGAGAACTCTCTTCACTCGTTTCGGTCGGAATAGTTTCTTTCGCTGCCATTGCCCAACTCGCACCTGCTTTTTTTGGAGGAATTTTTTGGAAACGAGGAAATAAAAATGGTGCTTTTGTAGGAACTGTTATAGGTTTTCTAGTTTGGGGTTATACACTTATTTTGCCTTCTTTTGCTCAAAGTGGCTATATTTCTGCCTATTGGATTTCGGATTCTGTTTTTCTACAATTACTAAATCCAACAACTCTTTTTGGAATGGACTACTTAGATTCAATTTCCCAAAGTGTTTTCTGGTCGCTTTTTATGAATAGTTTTTTCTATATTCTTGTTTCTTTTCTAACAAAACAATCAGCCACAGAGCGAAATGAAGCCGAAATTTTTGTGGATATTTTCAAGTATTCTAATCGTTTCGAAAGTGCTGTTTTGTGGAAAGGAAAAGCCTATTTTTCAGAAGTAAAAGAATTATTGAATAGCTTTTTGGGAGAAAAACGAACTACTTTTTTATTAGAAAATTATTCAAAAACAAATAAAGAAAATAATGAAAATAGGAATGATTTAGAAAGTAATGAAGCTGTTTTGCTTGCTAGTTCTCGTCTTCTAACGCTTTCTGAACGTATGCTTTCTACGGTTGTGGGTGCAGTTTCGGCTCGTATTTTGGTTTCTTCATTACTTCACGAACAAGAAACAGTTGCGATAAATGAAGTAATTACAATTCTGAAAGAGTCTCAAGATGTACTTTCTACAAATAGAGAATTACGCCAAAAATCCAACGAACTAAAGCGATTGACGAAAGAACTGGAAACTTCAAATCAAAAACTAAAAGAACAAGACCGTATAAAAGATGATTTTATTTCTACAGTTACGCACGAACTTCGGACTCCGATTACGGCTATTCGTGCCTTGTCTGAAATCGTTTATCAAAATCCTGATTTGGAAGAAGAAGAAAGACAAAATTTTTTGGAAAATGTAGTGAGTGAATGTGAAAGACTTAGCTTATTGATTAATGAAATTTTGGATATAGAAAGTTTTGATAATCACGCCAGAAACAATACGCTGCCTTTAGAAATAAAGGAATTTGATTTGAAAAAATTAATAGAAAAAGTCTATAAAATTATGCAGCCTTTAGCAAAACAAAAAAATATAAAATTAGAAACTAGTTATAAAAATAACTTAGAAAACAGGAACTGTAAAAGCAGACGAAAAGCGTATCGAACAAGTTCTTGCTTAATCTGAGTTTCGAATGCTATTAATCACATGAAATTTAATGAAAATGGAATTCCTAGTACCAGAATTGATCTAAGAAGAGATAATTCTGAATTTCCTCTCTACAAAATACAGATTGAAACAAAAATAGAAGAAAAATTTTGGCAAATAGGTGTAATTGATAATGGAAAAGGAATTTCAAAGGAAAATCAATTTTCTATTTTTCGAAAAGTTTCATCAAATCAGAGATAAAAATAATCGAAAACCAAAAGGAACAGGTTTAGGATTAAGTATTGCCAAACGAATTGTAGAAGCACATTTTGTAGAAATTCCTAACGAAAAAGGAATACTTCAAAAACAAAAAGGGAAAATTTGGATAGAAAGTAATGAAAATGAAGGAACTACTTTTTTGATGCAATTCAATAAACACACGAGCTAAAATTTTGTGATTAATTAATTGGTACCAAAACAATTCTGACAAAAAACCTCTTTATAAAAGATATATTTCAAACTCTGAATTTCTTATTATTTAAATTTTTCTCCCAAAAAACAATTATAAATGCTTTTACAAGTCACTCCTAATCCTAAAATTAATCCCTCTGATACAACTAGTGTACTCAATGAAGCAGGCAAACAAGTTGATTTGTTTCATAAAGGATACGAAACTCTAGTAGATAAATTAGTTACTTGGTTCAAGTTGCTAGTAGCTGCTTTACCTAATTTTATTTTAGCTATACTTGTTCTGACAGCATTTTACTTTATAGCAAAAGGCATAAGGTCGCTTATTCATAAAGTACTTTCAAAATGGGTAGATAACAAAAATCTGACAGAGCTAGCAGGACAAGTAGTTTTTGTACTTATCTTATTGATAGGTATTTTCTTTGCTCTTGGCGTTCTTAACCTTGACAAAACCGTTACTTCACTTCTTGCTGGTGCGGGTGTAATAGGTCTTGCACTTAGTTTCGCTTTTCAGGATTTGGCTACCAATTTTGTCTCTGGTGTCTTCATTACTATTCAAAAACCATTGCGAGTAGGCGATTTGGTAGAGACAAATGATTATAAAGGATATGTTAAAAGGATAGGGTTACGAGCCATTGATATTGAGGACTTTGATGGTCGTTATATTATTATTCCTTCGAAAGAAATTTTTCAAAATGCTCTTGTTAATTATAGTGTCAATGAGTACAGAAGAATAAATCTTGAAGTAGGTGTTTCGTATGGAGATAATATGAAAGAAGTGAGAAAATTACTATACGATACAATAAAGCAAGTAAAAGAAGTAAGTACAACGCATTCAGATGTACGAATTGATTTTGATGGTTTTGGAGATAGTTCAATTAATTTTGTGGCTCGTTTTTTTATTGACCAAACCGACCAAAAATCATACAAAGTAGCGACTACCGAAGTAGCTACTGCTGTAAAAGAAGCCTTTGATGCGAATGATATTATGATTCCGTTTCCTATTCGTACTTTGGATTTTGGAATACGTGGAGGAGAAAAACTCAATGAAATGATTTACGCTTAGCGATGGAAAAATAAAAAACGGAGAAGAGAATAAAGAGGAAAATGGAAAAGACAATAAAAAGAGTAAGCAAATGGAAGATGACCAAAATGAAGATATATCAAATTAAAATCAATTTTTGATTAAAACCTAAATAGACCTTAAAACAAATCAGTTTTAGGGTTTATTTTTTGTCTAAAGGATATTAAAACTTAACTTTGTAATTACTGTAAAGCAAACTTTAGTCTGCTTTGTATTCTAAGAAGTTGTTTAAGAATGTAGCATTGATTGAATTTCAGCTACAGAGTAGCTTAACCTTTGTAGAAAAAGAATAAAACATATTTATTTAGCTACAGAGTAGCGTAACTTTCAGGATAAAAACAGCAAGGTTTCGCAACGCTGTTGCTCTAAAACCTTCATGCTATTAATAAAATTCTACAAAGGTTACGTTGCTCTGCAACTCAAATGATATTCTTAAACAACTTCTAAGGCTAAAATGAATAAACAAAATAAAAAATGAATAAATTACTAATACTATTATTTCTATCTATTTTCTTATTTTCCTGTGCCGAAAAAACACCTTTTGATAAAGGAGAACCAGCACCAATTTTCGAAACTGTTGATGTAGAAGGAAACAAGCAAACCATCGAACAACATACTAAAAAGGGAAAAATGGTAATGCTTTATTTTTGGGCAGATTGGTGTCCGACCTGCAAACAAGAATTTCCAGAAACACAAACCTATTACGAAAACTTACAAAAAGAGGGTTTAGAAATTTTGGCAATCAACGTAAAACAACCAAAAGAAGCCTCTGAAAAATTCAAAGAACAATTTGGAGCTACCTTTCCGATGCTTATCGATGCAGATGGCAAAATTTCAGATTTGTATAAAGTAGAAGAATTACCTACTAATTTTTTTATAGATGAGGAAGGAAAAATTATTCGTAAAATTGTGGGTTGGGTAAGTGATAAGCAAGCAGAAGTAATTTTGAAACAACAGAAGTAATTGGGAACTGAGAGATAGTACATGGAAATTAGAGAACGTCAAATACAATACTTATTTCACATTGCATTATCTACTCTCATAGTCTTCATTGTATTCTCCAATTCCCATGTCCCAATCCCCAATTCCTATAAAAAATGAATATCCTAAATTATGCCGTTCTTTCTTTACTTCGAAGTTGGCAAAAGCAAGTTTCTTTGATTGTAATTTATGCTTTGGTGGTTGGTTTTTATGCTTCGGTAGTTTTTTTTACCAGCAGCTTGAAGACTGAAACTTCGGAAACTTTACAAGATTTGCCTCCTCTTTGGGTTCAGCAATTGCAGGGAGGAAGGCTTGTTCCGATGTCTGTTTCTTTACAAGATTCTATTTCAAAAATTAGAGGAATAAAAAAAGTCTTTCCACGTTATTGGGGTTATTTTTTTGATGATGCAACGGGTGCAGTCTTGACGGTTATGGGAAGTGATTTCCCAAATGAAGAAATCGGTTTTTTAGACTTTAAAGAAGATTATAATAAGCAAGAGAATACTATAGAGAGTGAAAGTAATGGCATTTTGGTAGGAACAGGAATTCTGGAAACACGAAATCTACAACTAGGTGATTTTCTTTCTTTGAATGACATAGATGGCAAAAAAGTAAGTTATGAAATAGTAGGAAGTTTTGGTGCAAAATCTGATTTGCTGACTAAAGATTTGATTATTCTACCCATAAAAGAAGCTCAAAAAATTATTGGTTTGCAAGATTCGCTTTGTACAGATATAGCTGTTGAGATTTACAATCCAGAAGAAATTGAGAATATTGGAAAAAAAATAGATACTCTTTTTCCTTCTTTGCGTGTCGTTACGCTCTCACAACTTTCCTCTACCTATCAAACTCTTTTTAGCTGGCGAGGAGGAATTTTTATTTATGGCTCATTGCTTTCTGTTTTGGCTTTTTTACTTTTGATGTGGGAACGTGCATCAGGACTTAGTAGTAATGAAAAAAAAGAATTAGGAATTTTGAAGGCTATTGGTTGGCAGATAAATGATGTTTTGTTTTTAAAACTTACCGAAGGTGCCATTCTGTCCATTACAGCAACTTTACTAGGAATTGTTTTGGCTTATATTCACGTTTTTGTTTTCAACTCTCCTATCTTGAAGCCTTTTTTGGTGGGTTGGTCAGTTCTTTATCCTGCTTATGATTTACAATCTTTTATTAGTTTTGGAGATATTTTGAGTATTTTTTCTCTTTCTGTTGTGCCTTATTTAGCTGCCACCCTTTTTCCTGCTTGGCGTGGTGCAACTACGGAGGCTGCTGATGCGATGCGATAAAATTACTTCTATATCTAAGTAAATTATTCAAATTATGAAAATTCTAAAAACAAAAAATCCTAAGTCTCTCAATAGAAGAAACTTAGGATTGTTTTTTTATCACTAAAAAAAACGGTAGTCTATAACAAGTAATGCTGTAAATAAAAAATAGAACACAGATAACACAGATTGAACGAATAAAACACAGATTTTTAGAATTGTAGCATTACATCTTTAACACTACCAAAAAAAGATTTATTCTTTTTCCAAAACAGCGTTTATTGCTTTGTCAGCTTGAATAAAATTACCCGCTTTTTCGCCAGCTTCTAATTCTTTGCCTGTTGAATTTAAGATTTCAAAAGCCGCTTTTGTATCTAACTCTGGATTTAATGCTTTCATTACACCCAAAAGACCAGCTACATAAGGCGTTGCCATTGAAGTACCATTCAAAAATTTGTATGTTCCTTTCGGATACGTAGAAAAAATCTGAACACCTGGTGCCGCAATTCCCATTTCCATATCCTGTACATGATTAGAAAAAGGAGCAATACTCAAATCTGGAGAAATAGCCGAAACAGCAATTACACCGTCTGCATTAGCTGGAGAAAAATCCTTTGCATTTTTGTTAGAGTTTCCTGCTGCTACTACTACAATTGCACCTGCTTTATTTGCATATTTTACGGCTTCTGAATACGCTTTTTGATGAGCATCATTTGAAGGACCTCCCAAAGAAAGCGAGATTACATCTGCACCTGCATCAGCAGCTGCAATAATTCCTGCCAAAACAGTTTCTTGAGAACCAAAACCAGCATCATTCAAGACTTTGATACTAGAAACGCTTACAAAACTAGAGTTTGGAGAAAAAGAAGCGATTCCTTTTGCGTTATTGGTAACTGCTGCTGCAATTCCTGCACAATGCGTTCCGTGTCCTAATTTGTCATAATCATTTTTCTTTTCGATAGAAAGATAATTATCTGTAATATCTTCGTGGTCAGCTTCTACACCTGTATCTAAAATTACAATCTTCGCTTTTTTCTTAGGTGTTTGGTCTTTTAGAGAAGCATACATTTCTGCAACTCCCATTTTCTCAAATCCCCAAAGGTCTTTCAAGTTCGGGTCATTGATTCCAAAACCTGGTTTGTTTGGTGCTACGTCAAATGAAGTAGTTGGATTTTCTGGTAAAGTCAAGATTTCATTATCTTCTACATAATCTACTGCACCCGAATTTTGAAGTTCACCAATGATTACATCAAGATTTTGTAATTGAGAAGTAGGAATATCTAAAACATAATATTCTTCTAATTCAGAATACTCATCTTGCTGTAAATCAGGAAAAGCCAAACGCATAGAGATAGTATATTTTTCCAAGATTGGTAAAATAGCATCTTTGTTAGACATATTCAAGTCTAAAAGAAGTTCGCCATTTGCTCAAGAATTTAAATTAGATATTTATTTTGTTGTCGTTAATTATATCCTCTTTTAAGTCAGCAACAAATTCTAGCATTTACAAGTAATTTCGATAGAATCTGTTACTTGCATAATCAAAAAAGAATAATTTCAGATCCTGCAATAACTGCAAAAATAGTAAAGTAAAGCACTTTCGGACGAGGAGCAAGACGGTTAAAAATCAAGATTACAACCGTTAGGATTGCCAAATCTGGAGTAAGGACGCCTAAAAGGTCGTACATAATACCGCCGTCATTGAAGAATAATGATAAAATATAGAGTAAAGAAGAAACTAAAAAACTGTTTCTTGCAAAACCTGCTGCGTGTTGGCGTTCTTTCAAGAAGAAATAAACGGCTGCCGAGAGCAGAATTCCACCATACGCTAAAGGATATAAGAAATTTTCCATAGAGAGTTGATTTATTTTTAGAGTGAATTGATTACAAATTGAATAAAAACTAATTTTATAGCTTAAATATGTATCAAAATACGATTTATTTTAGCAATTACAAAATGCTTATGCTGGTTTAACGGATTTTATAGGTATAAAGTTTATGTTTTAATTGATGTTGTTCTTTGATTCTTTATTGTAGATTTATTAGATTTGAAATAGCAAAATACAAATACACGGCTACAAGCCGAATACATATAAGTCACTCGGCAAAGCCAAGCGACGGCAATTTTTGGATAGCCGAGCAAGAGCGGGGGAATTCTTACTCCTTTCTCACTTTGGTATAATAAATCTTCATATGAGGATGGATTTCCTGCGTTGGAAAATATGGTTTACAAAATAAACATAAAGACCAATATAAGAAACATTGCTTAAATTACAAAATGGGAAAAACAAAAAGAAAACAGAAAACAAGACAGAATAGTCTTTGCAAGGAATTATTCTATATAGTAACAATAAACCATCTGTTTGTTCTTAAGCTCTTATAGCTGTACGATTATTATAATTACTATGATTTGAGTAATAATACCAAGTTTACAATAGGTTATGTAACTGATCCAGTTATCCGATTATATAAATTATATGTATAAGGTAAACATGATTGGTTATATGCTTCTCAAGCTTGTTATGAAAAAGACGGTATGATTAAGAGTTGGAATTCTTATCTTGTATTATATTCTTCTGTAAATAATAAAAACAATAAATTACTTTATAAAAAGCTAGATTCATTAGGTACAAATAGTATAAAGTTAGATAGTTTAAACATGACTTTTTTCAAAAACCAAAAGGTTTGATACCTTGGTTGTTTGAGGAGTATTTCCCCTAACTGTGCCTCGGCTGCCACTCGCCGTTGTTGGTCTTTAGTTTCGGCTTGCCGTTACGATGACCAACAACAGAAATAAAATGATTGGATTTTTAATTTTGAATTATTAATTGTAAAGTTTCACAAGGTTATTTATAGTTTTTAAACCCCTGCTGTGCCTCGCAAGATTGCCGTCGCTTGGCTTTGCCGAGTGAGCAATATGTATTCGGCATCCTGCCGTGTATTTGTATTTGAAGTTAGTAGCTTGATAAATACTTCCAAATATACAAACTATTTTGTTCGTTTAAGACTACAAAAACGTAGTAAAAATCAAAATCTCAAAATCTAGTACTGGCTTGATAGGCATAGTTTCTTTACCGACAACTTCTTCAAAATAAAGTTTTCAGAAAAAAACGCTTTTCTTACCTTTGTGTATGCAAGAAAAAATTATTATCCTAGATTTTGGTTCACAATATACACAGCTTATCGCTCGTCGTGTTCGTGAACTCAATGTATTTTGTGAAATCCATCCTTTTAATAATATTCCTCCAATTGATTTGTCCACTGGTGAAGTCAAGGGAATTATTCTTTCAGGGAGTCCGTATTCGGTGCATCAAGAAGATTCGCCTAGAGTACCACAGATTTCAGAATGGCGTAAAAAACTACCTATTTTAGCCGTTTGTTATGGCGCACAGCTTTTAGTGCATACCCACGAAGGCGAAGTAAAGCGTTCAGAAACTCGTGAATATGGCAGAGCAAAACTAATTCCTGTTACAGAAAATCCACTTTTGGAAGGCATCACAGCTGATTCTCAAATTTGGATGTCGCACGGAGATAGTATTTATTCGCTTCCAGATTCTATTGAAATTATTGCCAAAACGGCAAGTATTCCTGTTGCAGCCTATCATTTTAAGGGAGAACCTACGTATGGTCTTGCAATTCCACCCAGAAGTAACCCATTCTACAGACGGTAAAAAGATTGTAGAAAATTTCTTAGTCAATATCTGTAAATGTTCGCAAGACTGGACTCCTGCTGCTTTTGCAGAAGATACCATCAAAGCATTAAAAGAAAAGCTAGGAAACGATAAAGTTGTTTTAGCTCTTTCGGGTGGTGTAGATTCTACGGTTGCTGCTGTTCTTTTACACAAAGCAATTGGAAAAAATCTGTATGGAATTTTCGTCGATAATGGACTTCTCAGAAAAGGAGAATTCGAACAGGTTTTGGAAACCTATCACAAAATGGGTCTAAACGTAACAGGCGTAGATTTGAAAGAACGTTTTTATCATAAACTAAAAAACAAAACAGACCCAGAAGACAAGCGTAAAGCAATCGGTTATACCTTTATTGAAGTTTTTGATGAAGAAGCAAAACGCATTCAAGATGTAAAATGGCTCGGACAAGGAACAATTTATCCAGACGTCATCGAATCGGTTTCTGTAAAAGGACCTTCTGCAACTATCAAATCCCATCACAACGTTGGTGGACTTCCAGAAAAAATGAATCTTAAAATCGTAGAACCTTTACGTGATTTGTTTAAAGATGAAGTACGTAGAGTAGGTGCAGAATTGGGGATTGATAATTTCATTTTACAGCGTCATCCTTTCCCTGGTCCAGGATTGGGTATTCGTATTTTGGGAGAAGTTTCGGCTGCTAGAGTTGCCGTTTTACAAGAAGTTGATGCTATTTTTATTAATGGGCTCAAAGAAGCTGGTCTTTATGATGAAGTCTGGCAAGCTGGTTCTATTCTTTTGCCTGTCAATTCAGTAGGTGTAATGGGTGATGAACGTACTTATGAAAATGTTGTTGCTTTGCGTGCTGTTACAAGTTTGGACGGAATGACAGCAGATTGGTGTCATTTGCCGTATGAATTTTTGGCTGATATTTCTAATAAAATTATCAATACGGTAAGAGGTGTAAATCGTGTCGTTTATGATATTAGTTCGAAACCTCCTGCTACTATTGAATGGGAATAGAAATTAAGTGGTAAGTGATTAATTATAAGTGATAAGTTGTAGGTGGTAAGATTTGAAATTAAAGTTTGTAGGGAAAACGGCTTGCCTTTTCCTAAATCTATGGATTTATAAATTACGAACTATGCAATATGGACAAGGAAAAGGCAAGCCATTTCCCCTACGATTATTGAAAATAATTTATTCAAAACATAAAAAAACCTTCACTCAAAAAGTGAAGGTTTTTCGTTTTCAATTAATTCTTGAATTAATCAATTATTCATTCAAATAATATTCGTTATTTATTCAATAATAATTTTCTTAGTTACTGTTCCCTGTTCTGTATTAATAGTAAGTGTGTACATTCCCTTTGCATACTTACTAAAATCAAGAGTTTGAAGTGTAGAAATTTCATTTGCTTTTATTACTTTGCTTTCCAAAACACGACCGATAGTAGAAGTAATTGTAAAGGTAACCTCAGAAGTAATAGAAGTAGAAAGTTGAATTTTGAAAACACCTGTTTTGCTTGGATTTGGATAAACAATAGTTTCCACGCTTATTATATTATCTTCTCCTGTAACGATAGGGTCTGGAACTGTATAATAAACCGTACGAATAGTAGAACTTCTACAACCTGTTTCAAAAACTACATGGGCTGAGTAATAACCTGATACAGTTGGTGTAAAACTCATCTGACCAGTAAGAGCTACATTTTCTTTGCCATCTAATAACCAAACAATTTCTGTAATAGGAGTAATAGATTCTACTGATAAAACATTTTCAACTACACGTAAATAAACAGGTTCGATACGAGTACGAGTAATTACAATAGGGGCAGACACAACTGTGCAGTTATTTTGAGAAGCCTCTACTTTGTACTCTCCTACAATGGAAGTTACATATTCAGTTCCTGTTATATTACGAAGAACTCTACCATTCTGAACCCATCTATAAGTAACATTTTGTTGTGGCTCATCTACTCTAAATGTAACTTTTTCGTCTGGACAAAATGTAAGTTGAGAAGCAGAAAAAGATACAACAGAATTTATCGTACTTACCTCAACCTCAATTTGATTAGTTGCCGAACAACCATTTTGAGTTACTACAAGCGTATAAGTTCCAGATTCTAAAACAGATATAGAAGCCGTATTTCCAACTATTTCATCATTTTTTCTCCATTCATAACTAGCATTTGCACCTGCATCTTTTGCACTAATTGTAGTAGAAGATTCACAAGAACGAGCTACTTGACCTTGAATAATCTCTGCAAGAGGAATAAAATTAATACGAACAGGAATTATATCAGAGGTAGTAGAACAACCATTTAAGACTACTCGTACTTGATAATTTCCAGAACGAATTACTTCATAATTGTTAGTCGTTGTTGTAGCAATAGGATTTCCATTAAGCAACCATTCATAAGATGCTCCCATTACTTCTTGTGCCGTAATCGTACCTGTGGAAGAACAAGTAATAACTGTATCTTCTAAAATAGTTGCAATAGGCAATGGATTTACATTTACAATAATAGCAGTACGCTCACTTTCGTTTTCATTACTTATTACACTTAAATAAAAAGTAGTAGTTTCAGTAATAGAAAGTGTCGTAATTGTAGCTTCGTTTGTTTCAAATAATGGAGTTGTAGAAACAGAATCTGAATAGATACGATAGATTGTACCTGTTGAGCTTACTTTAATTATTCCACCACTTCCACTACACGCATTTATTAAGGAAAGCACAGTAGGAGAATCAGGTAATGTTCTGATAACTGACTGAACTACATTAGACGAACCACTAGCATTTCTAGCTACAATTCTGTATGAATAAAATGTATCTCCCATTACTTCTTTATCTTCAAAAGAAGTGATATTTCCCAAAGTAGCAATTACTACATTTCCTCTATAAAGAATATAACCCGTTGCACCATTTACGGCATCCCAAGTAAGATTGACTTGAGAAGAGGAAATTCCTGTTGCTTTGAAATTAGTAGGGGGAGAAATTATTGTTGAAGTAGTAGTTCCTCCATTTCCTCCTCCTATTAATGGAACAGCAAGCGTTTTGGCAGAAGCTACTTTCCATTGAGAGAAGTTAGTTGCAGATTCTTCAGCACGAACACGGAAGAAATAGTTTGTGTTTTCGTTGAGTCCTGTAACTAATCTGGTGGTAGAATTTACAGCAAACGGAGAACCTGCAATGGCAGTCCAACCTGTTGTTCCATTTAGAGATTGTTCTACAATATAGGTAGTTTCGATATTCGAATTATCTGTCCAGTTTAATGTAATTTGAGAAATACTATTCGGAGTAGCCGTAAAGGTACAAGGAGCAATTGGTACAATCTCAAAACGTGCTGATACTATAAAGTGATCAGAAACTGCTCTGGTATAATTTGCATCAAAATACTCATATCCTACACTTGCAGAATTAGGGATATAACTTGCTGCAAGTTCATTCGAAACCATAATATGGTCAATCATATTTTCAAAAGAAACATACGAACGACGATTTGCCAAACTCAATACCTCAGTAACCGTAGTATAATCAGCAGGACGAGTAGTAAAGGCATCAAAAGAAGTAGTGGTGGAAGCAATATTAGCAACCGTAAAATCTACATCATCATTGTAATCTCCTCCCATAATTATCTTTCTGCCAGCAAGCATACTATTAGCACGAATAGAGTCTTCCAAAACAGTTACATCATACCTACGCATATCATACCTTTCCTGCGGCTCTCCAGCATTATTTGCACGAGCGTGAATAACAATAAAATCAACTTCTTCACTAGAACCATTTAAAGTAACACTAGCACGCATCCAAAAAGGCAAACGTCCGCTTGCCCAAAAACGACTTCTATCAGCATCAGGATAACCTACCAAAGCAGAGTTATCTCCTCCATTATATTTAGGGTGTACAGATTGAAGAAGTGCATAACTAAAAATAGGTTGAATAATATTTGTTTTATACAAAAAACCTACTTTTTGTGGATTTGCTCCTCCAGTAGAAACAAAATTAGAAAACAAAACTTTCCAAGAATCAGCAGTTTCAGCAGACAGTTCAGTAGCCAACTGCTCCATAAGAGGTATATCTACAATTTCTACTAGCGTATAAATATCAGCGTTATTTGCTTTAATAATCGTTTTTACAGCATTTTTTTGTACTACATCGGCATTTATACCAGCAGGACTGTTGGCTTCATCTCCAAACCATTCGATATTAAAAGTAGATACTTCTAATGTTTTGGGTAAAGCAATACAAGCCGTAACAGTAGAAGACGTAGAAGAAACATAAGGAGTTGTACAAGGTAAATCTGATTGAAAACGAGGAATAAGCTGTGCAGCCGTTTGGAAATAAGCTACCACCCCTATTACATCACACGTAGTAGGCTGCGTTCTGCCTGATAAATCTGTATCTGCATCAATACGTACATCACCTGAATTTGCTCCATTCGTAACGGTATAATTAGCGTTTCCAAACAAAAACTCATTTGGATCTGGAAAAGTAACTGCATTAATTTTGACTAACTTTCCTCTATTTGCTTCTAGCTGGTCAAGCGTAATAACCTCTGGCTCAATCGGTGTTACTGCTCCCAAATCAGTTATAGAAGTTACTGTTGAGAGCTGAATTTGATTTTGAAAATCAACTCTTTTTGCTGAAATTCTTAGTTTCTGACCAATAGGATATGTTCCACCATGTATTTGGTTATCAAAAACAGCAATACCACCTGTTGCATCTTGAATAAATGCAGGTCCTCCAAGTTGATTTGAAACTGTCAATATTCCTTCCACAATAACTAATTCATCTACAGGACGAGTACGTGCAGTAGCAATAGTAATCAAAGATGGGGGAACAGTTCCAGAAATAGCAACATTTACTGTTGTTGCTCCACTACTTTCATTACTTACATTTCCTGTGTGAGAAGTTCCAATACTTGGGTTGTAACGAACTTGTACAGTAGTAGTGGTAGCATTAGCAAGTGCAAAAGGAACTGTCGCAGGACTTGTGCCAAACGTAGAAGTAAATGTCCCACCTGCGAAAACAGCAATTTCAAAATCAGTAGGTGCAGTAATTACTAAATCTGTAGTGAGGTTAGAAGCTGTAAGCGTATATGTTTGTTCTGATGAGGGAACACCAATAGCTGTTGTTGTAAAAGCTGTAAGTGGCGTTCCCATTACATTGATAACTGACGTCGGACAGTGCGAACCTAATCCACTGAAAGTATCTTGAGGAAATACAACCCAATCTGTAGGAGCATAAGTATCTGTTTCATCTGTATCTCCAGATGTTACGGCACAACCACGACGAAGTGTAAAGTTTGTAGTAGATCCAGTTCCTACCGTCCACCCACTACTTCCAGGATTAAAACCAACTTGTCCAATACCATCTATAACAACTCCATTCTTTTTTAATACTATTGCATCATCACCATTAAAAAACGTAATGCTACCTGTGTTCAGATTTACATAAGATGCACTTTTAAAAGTAGCACCAGGGTTAGCAATAACATAAGTTGCACCTGCTGCCAAAGTACCCGTCAAACTTAAAATATCGTTTGGCGTTGAAGCTCCATTATTATACTTTTCAATGGTATAAACTCCTGCTAACAAATCAACATCAGCACCAGTAGGATTATAAATTTCTAATGCTTTATTATTGCTACTTCCTTCTACATATTCAGAGAAAAACAACGTTTTAGGTGTAGCTAATGTTCCCTTTATGATAATATCATCTATACGGCTAGTACCCGTAGTACCTATCGTGCCATTATTTGCAGAAATATTAGAAGTCATTATCCAACGCAAATAAACAGTAGCTTGGTCATTTGCAATAGTAGGAAGAGCAGTGGTAGGCAAAATGCCAGTAGTAAAATTATCTCCGATTGTGATAGAAGAAGAGGGAACATCTGCCCAAGTAGTAGTATTATCAATACTATATTGTACTTTAAAATCTCTAGGTCCTGTATTCGAACTTCTCTGTTTGGACTCTACAGTAATATTTTCATAATCCGTTGTTGTAAAATTAATTACATAATATTTTATTCCGTTTCCATTATCCCAATTATTAGAAGATGCTGATTGTCCAGAAGCACCCGCAGGAAAAGAAAAAGTTGTAGTAGCTTCTCTACTTATTGTTCTAGCAGTATTTGCAGGCAAGCCAGAATCAGCCGTTACGTTGATATCATCAAAATTAAAACCGATAATACTTTCGATAGTAGCAGCTCCAATTACGTTTCCTTGTATTTTTACATTATCAATACGTATATTTCCTGTCCCACTCGCTGCATTGTATCCATATATTCTAAAATATACAGTAGCTGCATTATCAACAGCACCAACTGCTGATAAATCTACAGAAAAACCTGAAAATGAACTAGGAGTTGAACCTATAAAAGCAGGAGAAAGAGAAGAAAAAGTAGTTCCGTCTGTACTGTATTTTACCTCAAAATCAGTAGGTCCTGTACCCGAACGCTGTAAATCAAATAAAAATTTAATATTTTCATATCCTACGGTTGAAGTAGAAAATTCAATATATTTCCCATCATTTACTACTGAATTATCTATAGGCAGATTAGTAAACCAACTATTAAGTGACCAACCTTTACCTGAAGAAGGATTTCCTCCAAAGAAACTTCCTGCACCAAGTGGACTAGAAGCAGTTCCAGTTCCAGTAGAAGGAAGTAAATCACTAGCATCGAAATCCCATACAGCTATATCAGTTTGTGCTTGTGCTTGCCGTCCAAAAAAGGAAAGCAGTATAATGACTATAAATGATATTTTTTTTAGTAATGCTTGTTGCATAATAAAATATGAATAAATTGTTAATAAAAGAGAAAATGTATGGTGCAGAATTCTAAAAATAGATTTATTTTTTCCGCCACTCAAATATGAGAAAGATAAAAAATAACTCAATTTATAACCAGATACGCATTCAAAAGAGAAATTATGAAAGTATTCTGCTCAGAGTTATTGCTCACAAAAGTAGAAATCTTATATTACTAGAATATGAATAAATAGAGGTTATTTGATAGCGTGTAAGGTAAACAGGTACTTTGATTTATTTATATTTATTTTCAACTCTGTTTTTTTGAGGTTTTTTTATTTTATTTTTTCACAAAAAATTACAATTTTTTCTTCAACTAAATTTGAAGTAATTGTAGTGAAAAATAAAAATTCATTTTGTCCTTCTAAAATAGAAAACTGCTTGCGTAATTCCTTAACAGAAATAGGAAAATTACGAATAACTACATTTAAGTGTTTTTTTCCAAATTTTCTTTTGACTTGCTTTTTAGAATAAGTAAATACTTCTTTTATTTCAAAAATCTTCCCTACAAAATTTTCTTTCAAACTTGTGGATGTATAGAGATGAGTATTAGTAGAAAGTTTATTGATTTCATATTTTTGAGTAATACTTTTAAAAGCACCCGCTTTCAGAACAGCTACATTGGGTTCATATAAATAATTCAAAATCTCATTTTTGGCAGAATAATCAATATTAATTTCTCTTTCCTGTTCTAGTAAAAAATTAAATTGTTCTAAATTATTTTTTTGGGAATGTAAGTTAATTGTATTTATAACTACTTTATCAATAAGCTCCCTTTTTTTCCTACTAGATAATTGGTACAAAACCTCTTTACATTCATTTTGAAGAGCTACAATTTCTACCTTTTCTATATTAGATAATCTATTCAAAACCAATTGAATATCTAATAAAGGAGCAGTTTTGAGAAGCCATTTTTTGCCTCTGCTTTTAAACGAATCCCATAAATCAACCATATTTGGCTGACAATCTTCTAATAAAAATACTTTTTTCTGCACATCGTCCCTTCGTGCAGGGTCTAAATAAATCCAATCAAAAATTCTATTCTCTTTTTGAGCTTGTTCTAAAAACTCTTCTGCATTACCACAAATTACTTCAATATTATTCGCTCCCAGTTTTTCGAAATTATGCTTTGCAATACTTGCTAAAAGTTCATTTTGTTCTATATAAATTACCTTTCTTACTTTCTTAGAAAAATAATAACTATCTACTCCCATTCCACCTGTCAAATCTACAAGTATTTGATTTTCTAAATCAGTATTATCATCATTATCACTCTCATTTAATAAACTCGCTTTATATTCTGCTGTACTTTCAGAAGAAGCCTGTTCAATAGACAAAGAAGGAGGAAAAAGAATTTTATCAGAAGTGTACCAAAGAGGCAGCTTTGTCTTTGATTTTTGAAGTGATTTGATTTGATTACCAATTTCTATTCTCAAATTTTGTTTTGAGTGTTGATATTCTTTAGGCAGATTAAGAAGTGTCTGTGTAATTTCTTTTTCTTTATTCTCTTCTATAAATTTTTGAATATCATCTTGTAAAAGTGCGTAGTAATTTGGATAATTTTCTGATAGAGATAAATTAGATTTCATAAACATAAAATACTATAATTGATTAGCGAGTGATTTTTATGATTGATATGATAATTACAGGATAATACAATTAGTACATTAAAACAGGGTTTCAACCTGTTCAGAAGTAAGAAATTATTCACAAAAATACATCAATTCCTTATTCCATTCAAAAAAAATAATTGCAACAAAGTTGCATGTATAAAAAAATGATTATATATTTGTTTTTTCTTTTGCAACAGAGTTGCATTCAAAATTTATAATAAACTAAAACTTTCATATCATTATGATTTTATCAAAAAAATTATTTTCACTTATTGTTTTATTTTTTTCTACGCTAGTTTTATTTTCGTCTTGTGATGACGATGACGATCCAGAAATTCCTAATGAGGAAGAAGTAATTACTACCTTTGACTTATACGCTAACTCCACAAGCAGGAGGTACTCCAGTAATTCTTTCTTTTAGAGATTTGGATGGAGACGGTGCAAATGCTCCCGTTATTACTGGAGGAACACTTGCAGCAAATACAGTTTATGATGGTTCTCTTGATTTATTAAACGAAACAGAATGTCCAGCAGAAAGAGTAACAGCAGAGATTGAAGAAGAAGATGACGAGCATCAATTTTTCTTTTCTTCTACAGGTGGTCTAAATGTTACGGTAGCTTATGCTGATACTGACGGAACAAATCCAGTAGGTTTGAAAACAACTGTTACTACAGGTGCAGCGTCTCAAGGAACTATGAGAGTTACTTTACGCCACGAGCCAAACAAAAGTGCAGCAGGTGTAAGTGCTGGAAATATTGCTAATGCAGGTGGAGAAACAGATATTGAAGTAGAATTTAATGTAACAGTTCAATAGTGATTAGTGATTAGTGATTAGTGATTAGTGATTAGTGATTAGTGATTAGTGGAAATTCATTTCTAAGCTAGTTGTTTTCATTTTTACATATCTCACTCTATTCGTTTTATTACTTTTGAAAATAGCATACGAAATCATTTTTATGGTTTTGTGTGCTATTTTTTTTTATCAAAAATAGAAAACAGCAGAATTTATATTTATTTTTTTAGTAATTTTAGTTTGAAAATAATAAGAGTAGAACTGGATTTACAAAACAATGATTGTAGATAATATAGAATTAGATAAGGATAATGTAGAGTTTAATAATGCTTTAGAAATTATTAAACACACCAAAAAAACAGTTTATCTAACGGGAAAAGCAGGAACAGGAAAGACTACTTTTTTAAAATACCTCAAAACAACTGTTCATAAAAATATGATTGTGGTTGCTCCTACGGGTGTTGCTGCTATTAATGCAGGTGGACAGACGATACACTCATTTTTTCAGATACCTCCTAGTTTGTTTGTTCCCAATGATAAAAGGTTACGAAAATCTGCCAATATGGGAGATGAGGATAAAAGTACAATCTTTGAGCATTTTAATTATTCAGAAGAAAAACAGAAGATAATCAATAACTTAGAAGTCTTGGTTGTCGATGAAGTTTCAATGGTGCGTTGTGATTTATTAGATGTAATAGATAGGCTTTTACGTGTTTTTCGTAGAAGAGACGTTGTTCCTTTTGGTGGCGTTCAGGTTATCTTGATTGGCGATACATTTCAGCTCCCTCCTATTTTGAAAGATGAAGATAAGGAGATTTTGAGACCTCATTATGAGAGTGAATTTTTCTTTAGCTCAAAAGTAATTCAGAAAACTCAACCCGTTTATATCGAACTCAAAAAAATATATCGCCAAAAAGACCAGCGTTTTATTAATCTTCTCAACAAAATAAGAAATAGCAATCTTACTCACGACCAATTGAGAAGTCTGAATACAAAATATGACCAAAATCTGGACACCGAAAAACACACCAATTGTATCATGCTTTGTACGCACAACGAAAAAGTAAGAGAAATAAATACTAAAAGGCTAAATGGCATTTCTACACTTTTACAAAAATTTGAAGCCACTTTAGCAGGCGAATTTCCAGAAAGAAATTTTCCTACCGAAAGAAGTCTTGAACTCAAGATTGATGCTCAAGTAATGTTCATTAAAAACGACAAAGACAAAAAATATCATAATGGTAAATTAGGTAAAATAATTAGGATAGAGAGTGAAAAAATAGTTGTGGAAGATGAAGCAAAAAAAGAAATTGAAGTAGAACAGCAAGTTTGGAAAAATATAAAATACAAATGGAATGAAGAAAAAGGAGAAATTGAAGAAGAAGAATTAGGTTCTTTTACTCAATTTCCCTTAAAACTAGCGTGGGCAATTACAGTTCATAAAAGTCAGGGACTTACATTTGACAAAATAATTGCAGATTTGGGAAAAGCCTTTGCAGCAGGTCAGGTTTATGTAGCACTTAGCCGCTGTACTTCTTTTGAGGGACTAATTTTGGCTTCCAAAATTCCACACAGAGCCATCAAAACCGACAAACGAGTAATTGCTTTTGCTCAAACTGAAACTTCAAAAGCAGCTATTTCAAAAGAAATAAATGAAGGAAAAGCAGATTTTTTCTATAAAAAAGTAAGGCAAGCAGCCAAAAATAAAGATTTTGAAGGCGTTTATGATAATTTGATAGAAGCCTTAGAATACCGCAATGATATAAAGACAGAAGACTTTAAGAAACATTTTCTGTTTTGGACAAAGAAACTAAATTCGCCTAAGAAAATTGAAGAAAAAAAAGAGATAAAAATAGAATCAAAACAAGAAGAAAATAGAACAGTAGAGTCAGAAGAGCAAGAAATTGATAAAACAGTTAAGCAAAAGCACACCAATTCTGAAAAAACATATTCTTTTGAAGAAATACGCAAAACTCACAAAAATGCCTATCAACCTTGGACAACCGAAGAGGAAAATCGTCTTAAAGATTTGTTTCATTTAGGGCATTCTATAAAAGAAATAGCTGAATTAGTAGGTAGAAATAAAGGTGCAATTATTTCTAGGTTACATAAAATAGAGTTGAAAGGGTAATATTTATTTGCTACTTAACTGTTGTCAAAGTAATTTCGGATTACCGAAAAACTATTGACAAAGTTTTTTATAAACACATTCTAAATGAATTATTTTCTTTACTGATTTTGTATTTGACTTCGTCAACTTTCAGTTATCTGTATTTTCAATCCTATGAATCCTACTAAGTAACGTAAATTAAATAAATTACTATTTTTGAATTATTAATTCATTGATAATCAACAAGTTAAATTCGTAATTAGCTTCGCTGCTTTGGAAGGTCGTAATTTTTAATTCGTAATTGATCCTAATCTTTAACAAAATCATTTACAAAGAAATTTTATTTTCCATTGCTATTCCCAAAAGCCATCAAACACAAAAGCGGTCCTAAAGCTAAAAACGTAAAGATATATTTCTCATTAATAAAATTAGGATAATTAGAAAGCAGATTAATAAATTGAATACTAATTATCGTAATCGTAAAACCAATACAATTTACAATCGTAAGTGCTGTTCCTTTTAGTTCTGGAATAGCACTTTGAGCCACCAAAGTAGAAAAAAGAGGAGAATCTGCAATGACTACCAAACCCCAAAAAATAAGAAAAGTAATCAAAAGAAAATAAGAATCAGCATAAAAAATAAGAGGAGAAACAAGGCAACAAAAAGCAGAAAGTGATAAGGATAGAAAAGCTATTTTTTTAGTTCCAAAATTCTCTGAAAGATAACCTCCAATAACGCAAGCAAAACTACCCAAGCCAATAATAAAGAAAGAAAGAAGCGAAACATTCAAAGAAATTTCTGGGTGCAGTTTGGAATAAGTCAGTAAGATAATAGGAACAAATGCCCAAAAGGTATATAATTCCCACATATGTCCAAAGTATCCAAAAGCTGCCGAACGAAAATCAGAATTTTTGAAAACTTGAAAGAAAGCAGTCAATTTTAATTTTTTGGCAGATTTATCAGAAACAGTACTAGAACGATTAGGAACAAAAACAAGCATCAAAATTCCTCCGAAAAGTGCAATACTAGAAGTAATTTGAATAACCAAACGCCAAGAAAAAGAATAACTAAAACTTTCAGAACCTTGCAAACTTTTCAAAAGATGTGGAAAAGCCGTTCCAATTACTAAAGCTCCCACCAAATAGCCCAATGATTTGCCTAAGCCTTTTTGATAATAGTCAGAAGCTATTTTCATTCCGACAGGATAAATTCCCGCTAAGAAAAAACCTGTCAGAAAACGAAAAATCAGAAGTTGTAGTATATCATTTCCCTCAAAAATGGTAAAATAATTACACAAAGCACCCAAGAAAGCACAAACAAAAAAGACCAGTGAAGGCGAAAATCTATCAGCAATCATCAAAATTGCAAAAATAAGCGTTCCTGTAATAAAGCCAAATTGAACAGCAGAAGTAAGAGAACTCAAAGAATCAGTAGGCAGGTCAAAAGCAATTATCAAATCACTCATTACAGCATTCCCTGCAAACCAAAGCGAAGTACAACAAAATTGAGAAAAAACAATAATAGGCAAAACAGGTAGAACTGGATTATTTTTTTTCATTATTTTACAATTAATTCGCTTCCTCAACAATCTCTTGCTTTACCAAATTCTTAACAGTCAGACCTTGAACTATAATAGAAAATACCACCACCACATAAGTAACTGTTACGAACAAATCACGTCCCATAGCAGGAGTAAGAGAAAGAGCAAGAGCTACCGAAATTCCACCACGAAGACCTCCCCAAGTAAGAATCAAAATTGTGTTTGGAATAAAATCTCGTTTTAGCTTCATAAACGAAATAGGCAAACCAACCGAAATAAGACGAGAAGTAAGAGCTACCACAATGGCAATCACACCAGCAACTAAATATCTTCCATCAAAAGAAAGAATCAAAACCTCCAATCCTATCAAAACAAACAAAACAGCATTCAAAACTTCATCTATCAGTTCCCAAAATTTATCTACATAATCCCTTGTTTTGTCTGACATCGCAAATTCTCGTCCTCTAGCACTCATCACAAGACCAGCCACCACGACAGCCAAAGGTCCCGAAGTATGTAAATAAGCAGCTAAAGCATATCCACCCATTACAGTTGCCAAAGAAATCAGCACTTCCACCACATAATTATCAATCGAATACATCAGTTTGTAACACACCCAACCGATAGCAAGTCCAAAAATAACCCCTCCAAATGCCTCAATAGCAAAGAGCTTGATAACATCCAAAACGGTTGTGTTTTCTACACCTTGACTAGCCATTTTGAAAAGTGTAAGAAAAACAACAACGGCAACACCATCATTAAAAAGTGACTCTCCAGCAATCTTAACTTCTAAGTTTTTGGGAACTTTTGCACTCTTCAAAATCAATAAAACTGCAATCGGATCGGTAGGAGAAATCAAAGAACCAAAAAGCAAACAGTAAATATAATCCATTCCAAGACCTAACCAACCTAAAATAAAATACATCGCCGTTCCTATTATAAAAGTCGAAGCTGTTACTCCTATTGTAGCAAAAATCATAATAGGCGTTCGTTCTTTGGCAAGTGTAGGCGTATCTACATGAAGCGCACCAGCAAAAAGCAAAAAACTAAGCATCACTTCCATCAAAACCTTGGAAAAATCTACACTTCCAACAAGCTCTTGTGCCTTTTCAAAAATAGCAACATTAAACTGACCAATTATTACAATTACAAGAGAGGTAAGAAGTGCGATCAACATCAAACCAATCGTAGTAGGTAATTTCAAGTAACGGTGATTGATATACGCAAAGGCAGCAGAAAGTACAATCAGAACAGTAAAGGCGTGGAATAAATCCATAAAAGTAAAATTAGAATTTTGTTTTGTAGGGGAAAGGCACGCCTTTTCCTAATTCAGATGATTTTGATGTAAATAGTTTTTGGCTTACTATTGTTTATTCAAAGCGAAAATTAGTAATTTTATGCTAAAAATGCTAGTTAAAATAAATACTTTATCTTTTTTCTATGAAAATTAATTATTCAATAAACAACAAAAATTATACAGCCGATTTATCAAAACCCTTAGATATTTCAATTCCGTTACAAGCAGGTAATAAAAATCCAACTTGTTATTATGCTGAAAATCCAGTTTTTGAAACTATTCGTTTTGGAGATACTTTTGTCGGAAGTGTAGCAGAAGGAGGAGCTTGTAATTATCAGAAAATTACGATTACACCACACGGAAATGGCACACATACAGAGTGTTATGGACATTTGAATAATCAAGAAAAAGAGAAAGTTACGATAAATCAATCTCTGAAAACGTTTTGGTTTGTGGCTCGTCTTATTACTTTACATCCTACAAAAATTACAGAAGAGTATTATAGAAATTTGCAAAATGAAAAATTTAATCAGTTGAAAGAAATACTAGAAATAGGCGATGAAGTAATTTTGAAAAAAAATCTTGAAGAAAAACTGAATGAAGTAGAACAGACCAATACCGAAAAAATCACTTATGAAGCCTTAATCATTCGTACTCTTCCAAACTCTAACACAAAAAAAACGAAACACTATTCAGGAACAAACCCTCCTTATTTGGAACCAAGTATAGGAAAATTTTTAGCTCAAAAAAATATCAATCATTTACTTCTAGATTTGCCTTCCGTAGATAGAGAATCAGATAAGGGAAAGTTGTCGGTTCATAAAGGTTTTTGGAATATTCTCACTAAAAATGATCAAAATGACTTTTCAAAAGTTAGAAAAAATGCTACCATTACCGAACTCATTTTTGTAGATAATCAAATAAAAGACGGACTTTATTTATTAAATCTCCAAATTCCACCTCTAGAAATTGATGCTGTTCCTTCAAAACCCGTCTTGTATGAAATCATGTAACTTACGCTTCAGCGTGAGATGAAATTATGTAGCTCACTCTTTAGAGTGAGAAGCATTTCGTAGTTTTGCATAGCAAGAATAAAAATTTCCCATTCACAATTCACCATTTATAATTCACAATTCCCTCCTATGCTTTCATCTCGCCAACTTTTCCTAAATCATGTCGCTCAAACATCTCCTTTTCCACTTGCTTTAGAAGTTCATAATGCAAAGGGAATTTATATGTTTGGTAGCAAAAATAAAAAATGGATTGATATTATTTCAGGAATTGGAGTGAGTAATGTAGGACATCGCCACCCAAAGGTAATAAAGGCAATCCAAAAGCAGCTTCGGAAATATATGCACTTGATGGTGTATGGAGAATTTATCCAAACGCCACAAGTTCAGCTCGCTACGGCACTTTCAAAAACATTTAAGACTACTTTAGGACAAGATTTTTTGGATAAAGAAGATAAAAGTAATGAAGAAAATCTATCTCAAAATGCCACTTATTTCGTTAATTCTGGAAGTGAAGCCGTTGAAGGAGCAATAAAATTAGCCAAACGATTTACGGGAAGAACGCAGCTCATTGGTTGTCATGATGCCTATCACGGTTCTACGCACGCAGCACTTTCGTTAGGAACGAGTAAGCAATGGAAAGAACCCTTTTTGCCTTTGTTGCCTAATATTGACCATATTTGTTTTGATAGTTTGCCTTGCCTTTCCAAAATAACCCAAAAAACGGCAGCCGTAATTATCGAAACCGTACAAGGGGAAGCAGGAATTAGAGTGCCTAAAAAATCATTTTTACAAGCTCTCAGAAAAAAGTGTAGCGAAACAGGAACGCTCTTGATTTGTGATGAAATTCAATGTGGTTTTGGCAGGACGGGCAAACTTTGGGCGTTTGAGCATTTTGATATTATCCCTGATATTGTGGTGGCTGCAAAAGGAATGGGTGGAGGAATGCCGATTGGTGCTTTTATGGCTTCTCAAAAGATGATGGCGTGCCTTTCTGATAACCCAATTTTGGGACATATTTCTACTTTCGGAGGACATCCTGTGAGTTGTGTGGCTTCCTTAGCAACTTTGAAAGTTATTCAAGAAGAGAAATTAATAGAGAATATGGAAGAAAAACACAATCTGTTTAAGGAATTATTAAATCCAGAAACAAACACATCAATAAAACAATTTCGTGGGATTGGTTTGATGCTGGCAGTAGAATTTGAGAGTTTTGAGTTTTTGCAAACAGTGATTGCTCACTGTTTGAATTTAGGTTTGCTTTCTGATTGGTTTTTGTATTGTGATAATTCAATGCGAATTGCTCCTCCTCTTATCATTACAAAAAAAGAAATAAAAAAAGCATGTGGGATTATTTTGGAGGCTATTCAATTGACGGAAAAAGAGCAAAATACAAAAATGAACTTCTAAGCAATATGAGTACCGTGCAACATAATTTTATTCATATTGCAAACTGGTATTTTCCCCGTTATCAACGTCTATTTTTTTCAAAAATAGACGATTGCTAAGGGAGATAAAACTCTATTTCCTTTTATTTTGCCTTAGCAATCGTCAGTTATCGAAGATAACAAGACGTTGATAATGGCTAAATAAAAAAGCAATCTTGATGAATACAAAAACACAAATAAACTTGTGTTAGACAGTAATAAGTGTCATTGATAAAAATCAAAATAGGCATTTATTAGCTACAGAGTAGCTTTACCTTGGTAGAACAAAAACAAAAATAGATTTAAAAAGCTACAGCGTAGCGAAACCTTGCAATTAGCAATTAAAAATAAAGTTACGCTACGCTGTAGCTCTATTAAAGTACGTTTTTGATATTGACTTCGTCAACTTTCAGTTCTACCAAGGTTACGTTGCTCTGCAACTGAAAATAAAATGCTCAAAAATGACATTCATATTGTTCTAAGAGTCTCATTTTTTATTGCAAAAGGCTCTTTTTTTTTATACTTTTAATCTTTAAAAAACAAAACTGATTTACTTGATTTGCTTGAATACAGGTTTTATATAACGAAAAATGAACGAAATTACGACACCGAGTAAAGTTTTAAATACTTCTTATCGCAAAATCAATATTACTAGAATTGAAATAAATAAATTCAAGAGTTTGTTGTTGGAGTGTTTGGAGCATATAAAAGTAAGCGATGAGAAGAATGAAAGTGAAGAAAATGTTAAAAAATATATAGGTGATTTTCTGCAAAAGTCATTTTATCAAAATTATCTAATCAACACAAAAGACCGTGTTGATTTGGCTATTTATGCTGGAAAAGATGCTACAAGTGCTATAAGCGTTTTGATAGAAGCAAAACGACCAAGTAATAAAAATGAGTTTTTGAAAAGAGATGATATAAATAAAAAAGCATTACAAGAACTTTTATTATATTATTTAAGAGAACGAATAGAAGAAAATAATAATCAAATCAAGCATTTGATTGCTACAAATGGATATGAATGGTATTTTTTTAAAGGAGAAGATTTTTACAATTTTTTCTATAAAAACAAAAATCTGCTCAAAGAATACAATGAATTTGTAAATAATCAAAAAGACTCTTCCAAAAATGAATTATTCTACAATGAAATTGCTAAAAAATACATTGAAGAAGTAAAAAACGAATTACCCTTTTTGTATATCAATATAAAAAATGATTATGAGCAGCTTTTACCTTCATCAAATACAAATGATGATGAATTAGTGTCTTTATACAAGGTTTTTTCGCCTATTCATTTGCTTGCTCAATCGTATGGAAATGATGCCAATCAGCTAAATGAAGATTTTTATTTCGAACTTTTGCATATTATTGGACTTGAAGAAGTACAACAAAAGGGTATAAAATTAATTCAACGAAAAAAGAAAAAAGATAGAAATCAAGGCTCATTATTAGAAACAACTATTTTTATTTTAGAAGATAGAAATTACATAAAGAAAGTCAGAAATCTTGAAAATTATGGAGAAAATAGAGAAGAACAATTATTTAATGTTGCCTTAGAACTTTGTCTGACGTGGATAAATCGAATTTTGTTTCTCAAATTACTGGAAGCTCAATTGGTAGTTTATAATAAAAGTAAAGAATATGAGTTTCTAAATACTGATTTTATTACTCGTTTTAATGATTTAGAAGACTTGTTTTTTTCTGCTTTGGCAAAGAAACCCGAAGAAAGAAACGAAGAACGCATAAAAGAAAAGTACAAAAATATTCCCTATTTGAATAGTTCGCTTTTTGAGCCGAATGAATTGGAAGATGCAGCTCTGCAAATTTCAAACATTAATGGTGTAGAATTAGAAATTTATGATAAAACGGTTTTGAAGGACAATCTAAAAACTTCAAAAGGCAAAATTCCTCTTTTGGCTTATATTTTTCGCTTTTTAGATGCGTATGATTTTAGTGGAAAAGACCAAAACAAAGTAGATGAGAGCAATCAAGGAAAAGTTCTTATTTCGTCTTCCGTTTTGGGACTTATTTTTGAAAAAATTAATGGCTACAAAGAAGGTTCATTCTATACGCCTGCCTACATTACGATGTATATGGCTAGAGAAACGCTGCGTAAAACGGTGATGCAAAAATTTAATGCTCATTATGGTTGGGAATATGAAAATTTTGAAAATTTAAAAAATGATTTTTATGATTATATCAGAAAAGGCAACCGAGAGGTTATTCTAAAAAAAGCAAATCAAATCATTAATTCTATCAAAATATGCGACCCTGCTGTGGGTTCTGGACACTTTTTAGTAAGTGTTTTGAACGAACTTATTGTTATAAAAAGTGAGCTTTCTATTTTAAGAAATAAAGATGGAAAACGAGTAGTTATTTATATTCGAATAGAAAATGACGAACTTATTATTGAAAATCAACATGACGAACTTTTTATTTATCGACCTAAAAATGAATTAAGTCAAACTATACAGGAAACATTATTTCACGAAAAACAGACACTTATAGAAAGTTGTCTTTTTGGTGTCGATATCAATCCCAACTCTGTCAAAATATGTAGGTTGCGTTTATGGATTGAGCTTCTGAAAAATGCGTATTATACCAATTATAAAAAAAATAATGACCTTCAAACGCTGCCAAATATTGACATTAATATCAAAACTGGAAATTCGTTGATTAGCAAATTCAACGTTGATGATACTATGAATTTCTTTGGAAATAGTTTGAGTGTTTTGGTCAAAAAACGCATTCCTGATTACAAAATACAAACGGAATTATACAAATCGGTAAGAGATAAAGAAGCCAAATGGGTAATCAATAAAAAATTAGAAGAGCATCGTTTGTGGTTTGATAGTTTGAGAAACCCAAAAGATAAAGAGTATATAGAACTTCAAAAATTGAAAAATAAATTTACAGATTATGGAATGAGCAGTCTTGCCAAACAAGATATTTTGGATAAAATGGTAGAGGAAATTAAGGAACTAGAAGCAAATTATGATAAAAAAATGGAAATGTATTGAAAATCTTTTGAATGGCGTTTTGCTTTTCCAGAAGTAGTAGACGAGGAAGGAAAGTTTGTAGGTTTTGATATTGTGATTGGAAACCCTCCTTATTTTGCGATTAGTAATTCTCCAATTTTGAAAAAAGTATCAAACTTATACGAAACTTATAATTCAGCAGGAGATATTTACGCTCTTTTTATTGAATTATCACAAAATATTTTGAAACCTTCAGGAATTAGTTCATTAATCATTTCAAACAAATGGTTGCGAGCTAATTATGGCGAAAGTCTTAGAAATTATTTAGTCGACAAAACAAATCCTATCGAACTTATAGATTTTGGACAAAATTTATTGTTCGAAAGTGCTATCGTTCATACAAATATTATTACTGCTCAAAAACAAGAAAATCAAAATGAATTATCTGCTGTGCGAATTCCTGATGTTTTTTTTAAAAATGATAATGTAGAGTTTAAAAGCTATGTTGATATTCATAAAATTGAGAATTTAAAAATAGATTCAGCGATTTGGAATATTATTCCTCCAAACCTAAAACAACTCAAAAATAAAGTTGAAAAAATTGGAAAGAAGTTAATAGATTGGGAAGTTTCTATAAATTTTGGAATAAAAACAGGTTATAATGAAGCATTTATTATTGATTCAGCAACAAGAACAGAGTTAATAAGCAAAGATTCTAAAAATGAAGCTATCATAAAACCAATTCTTAGAGGAAGAGATACAAGAAAATATTTTTGTAATTATGCTGATTTGTATATGATTACACTATTTCCTTCATTAAATTTAGATATAAAAAATTATCCTATAATAAAAGAATATTTAAAGTTATTCTTACCAAAACTGAATCAAACTGGCGAAGTTTTCGTTAATATTTTGGGTGAAAATGAAAAAACTAGAAAGAAAACTCCTAATCAATGGTATGAAGTTCAAGATTCAATCGCATATCATAAAGAAATAGAAAAGAATAAAATTATTTTTTCAGAAATAGTAAGTGAACCTCAGTTTTATTACGATGAAAAAGGCTATTATCCAGAAGCAACAACTTTCTTACTAACTGGAGAAAAATTAAAATATCTTACTGCTTTATTAAATTCAAAAGCTGTTACATTCCTGTTTAAATCTTTTTATATGGGAGGAGAATTAGTTGGAAAAATTTGATATAAAAAGGCTTTTTTAGAACAAGTTCCTTTGCCTTATCCAACCCAAAAACAAGAAAAACAATTAACTGATTTAGTAAACAAAATTCTAAAAGCAAAAAAAACAAATTCAAACACAGATACAAGCGATTATGAAAATCAAATTGATATTCTAGTTTACAAACTCTACAAGTTGAGTTATGAAGAAATTTTGATTATTGATTCAGATTTTGAGCTTAGTGAAGAAGAGTATAGAAACTAAATAACTAAGGATTTATGCACCTAGTAGTCTGAAAATTTACTTTTTTACCTCATCACTTTCCTCAAATTGTTCTACTATTCTATCCAAATATTTTTCTGCATCTTCAACCGAATAAAACACATTACTAGAAATAGCAGAACGCTTTACAATCCTTCCAAACTGCAAATTTACAATATCGTTATCATCTGGCAGAATTCTAGCTACTTTAAAAAGACCATTTTCAGAGACATATCTTTGAGCTTCTTCATGAATTGTATCATATTTTGGAGACTGAATCTGTAAAGCTCTAATATCGGATATAATGGTAAATTTGGGTTTCATTTCTGCAACTACTTCCTTCCAATCTGGCAACAAAAAAAATAAGTCTTCATCTTTCCACAAACATTTATGAAGTAGAAAATAAACACGGTTTTTAGTTCTGTCAATAGACATAGTGTAGTTTTTTCTATCAATTATTATTGTTTTCATGATGTCGGAAGAAAATAAAACTAATCCGTATTTTGTTTTGTAAATGCCTTTTTTAACTAAATTGTTTATTTTATTACTCAAAATATACATTTTTCTGACTACTCTCTTAAACAAAATTTGATAAACTAAATCAAAATCTGTTAGAGATATTCAATTTAATTTATCAAATTATAGAACTAAAAGAAACAATATTAGACTTTACTCTCTTTCCGAAAGTTCCAACCAGCGCATCTCTGTTTTATCAAGCGAATTTACGATAATTTCCATTTCATTACTCCATTTCGAAAATTTTGTCGTAATCTGTTTCTCCACTATTCATTAATTTTACCAGTTCTTCTTTTTGCTTAGTTAGTCTTTCAATTTCTTTTTCTGCTTGCTCTAACTCTTGCTTTTCTTTAAAATTCAATTTATTAGACGTATTTGTTTTGACAGGAGCAATTGAATGAGCATTTTTAGTAGAAGATTTGTTTTGAGATTCTTTTACCTTCTCAATTTCTTCTTCTCTATAATCGGTATAATTTCCATTAAAATCTCTAATTTCGCCTTCTCCTTCAAACACAAAAAGATGCTCTACCAAGTTATCTAAGAAATATCTATCGTGAGAAACCAAAATAAGGCAACCCCCATAATTAGATAAAAATTCTTCTAAAACAGAAAGCGTCTGCAAATCCAGATCATTGGTAGGCTCATCAAGAATCAAGAAATTAGGCATCTTTATCAAAATTTGTAAAAGCTGCAAACGTCTTTTTTCTCCTCCACTTAGCGTACCTACATTTTTATATTGCTGTGCTGGTGGAAAATTAAACTGTGTAAGAAGCTGCGAAGCCGAAACTTGATGTTTGCTTTCCTCCGAAACCGTAGCCATTTCTCCAATCTGCTGAATAACCTCAATGACACGCATCGAATCATCAAAAGTAGGTGGCATCTGCGTATAATAACCAAAATGAGTATTTTCTCCCTTTTCAATATGTCCTTTTGTAGGTTCCAATTCACCTGTCAGAAGAGATAGAAAAGTTGATTTTCCTGCTCCATTTTTTCCAATAATCCCGATACGCTCTCCTCTTACAAACTTGTAATTAAATTTATCTAAGATTTTCTGTGTTCTTTTTTGTCCATCTTTTTCACTTTGAAAATCAAAACTCACATCGTGAAGTTCAATAATTTTCTTTCCCTGACGTTTTGCTCCAAACTGAATGTCCATATTATTTCCTTCTGGACGGTTGCTTGCCTTTTCTTTTATACCTTCAAAGGCTTCTACTCTGTACTTTGCTTTCGTTCCTCGTGCTTTTGGTTGTCTTCTTATCCAATCTAACTCTTTTCTCATGTGTTGGTAGGCTTTGTCAGCTTCGGTATGTGCTTGTGCCACTCGTTCCGATTTTTGCTCCAAAAACTGACCATAATTTGCATCATATCTATAAATATGACCATTATCCAACTCAAAAATACGATTACAAATTTTATCTAAGAAGTATCTATCGTGAGTAATAAGAAGTAAAGTAGTGTTTGCAGAAGCCCAATAATTCTCCAGCCATTCAATGGTCGCCAAATCCAAATGGTTGGTAGGCTCATCTAAAAGCCACAAATCAGGCTCGTCTAACATAAGTTTTGCAAGAGCAACACGCTTTTTTTGCCCACCCGAAAGTTTTGAAATAGGTTTTTCTGTGTCTTCCAAACCCAATTTTGAAGTAATCTCTTTTATTTTGGCATCATACGCCCAAGCATCCAAACGCTCCATTTCGTTCATTGCTTTTTCCATTGCATCAGAGTTTTCTATATTCTCTGGCAAAATAGAATTTTCATAATTTCGAATCGCAGTAATGGTCGGACTATCTGCCTGTACAATTGCTTCCCAAATCGTTTTATTAAGAGGCAAATCTGGGTCTTGAGCCAAATAACCAACCCTTACACCTTGACGCAAACTTACATCTCCCTTATCAGGATTTACTATCTTTGCCAAAATCTTTAATAATGTAGATTTTCCTGCTCCATTTTTTCCTACCAAAGCTACTTTTTCTCCTTGTGAAATTCCAAAATTCAAATCATTGAAAAGGAATCTATCTCCATAGGTTTTGGAAAGATGCTCGCCAGAAATAAGGTTAATTGCTGCCATTTTATGTATAGTTTGCTTATTTTTTATCGTATTGATTGCCTTGCTTTTTGTGGCTGCAAAGGTAGTGTTTTTTTATGGTTTTATTAAGTAGAAATAAAATCAAAATAGCTTAATTTTTATATTGTTTTACTTTGTAAAGACAAATATGAGTGTCATTTTTAAGTATTGACTTTTAGTTGCAGAGCAACGTAACCTTGGTAGAACATCAAAAATACACCTTAATAGAGCTACAGAGTAGCGAAACCTTGCAATTGGCAATTAAGTAGTTGTCTAGTACAATTTTGTTGTTTTTAATTTTATTTTGTTAATAGTGCTATTTTGACTTTATGAATCTGCAAAATTTATAGTATATTTTTTTCCAAACTGTGCTAATATCTCTAAAACGGCTTTTTCAAGTGTTTTTACATTTGTCCAAGCTGCTATATCCAACCAGTAATGTTTAATATGTTTCCATAGCATTTCAATGTAATTTAAGTCTGAACAATAAGAAGGAAGGAATTGAATGAATACATTTTTTTCTTTCCATTTTTTTATTGCTTCGTCCACTTTATGATTTCTGTGAGAACTAGCTCTATCTAAAATCAATATTATTTTCTGTCCTTTTGCTCGTTTTTCAATAAAATCATCTATACAAACGATAAATGTATTTGCGTCCATAGCTTGATAAAATTCATAAAATTCACTTTCATTATTCGTACGCATAAATCCTAAAATATTAGCTCCTCTAGCTCGTTGAGCAGGTAAAAACACCTTTTTAAGTGCTTCAGTAGCTTTTTCTTGCCAACCATACATACTATTAGGATTGAGATGAAAACTACTTTCATCACTAAACCAAACTTCAACTTTTCCTTGAGTTTCTTGATTGAGCCACCATGCAATTTCAGATTTAAAAAAATCGTGCATCCATTCGTCTCGTTGAGATTTTAATGATTTTTGTATTCGTCTCCAGCTCCAATTCTTTTTTTTAAAAAGCGTTTGAGGACAGAGGGATTGGTTTCAATTTGATGTTCTTCTTTCAATAAAACAACAGTTCTTTTTAAATTTTGAGGTGTATTTTTTACACACTCTAAAATAATATCTTCATTCTCAACAGATAAGCTACTTTGAGAATGAGCCATGTTTTTATCTAAAAGACCCAAACAACCCATTGATTCATACTTATCAAACCAACTTTTTATGCTATTTTCACTCACATCAAATTGTATGGAAAGCTCCTTAATAGTCAATCTATGTTTGGAGCTTAAATAAATAGAACTAAATCGTTTACGTTCTCTTTCTAAGAGTTTTATATCTGTACTAGATAAATAACGGCGAAGTTCTTGTTCTTGAAAAATACTTAGAGTAGCTATGAAACGCATGAAAAATATAAAATTGTGTTTATTGAACTAAAAAACTAAATTTAACAAAATTGTAGCACATAACTACTTAAAAATAAAGTTACGCTACGCTGTAGCTTTTTAAATCCATTTTTATTCTTGTTCTACCAAGGTAAAGTTACTCTGTAGCTAACAAATGCCTTTTTTAATTTTTACCAATGACACTCATATTGTAAAGACTGACCTTATTTTTTTTGAGATTTTAGAACCAACAGAAAAAGGAATTTGAATGTAATTATTCAAACTCCTTTTTCATTATCTATTAGCTTCTTTACTAAACCAATTTATTTTTCTCCTTTCGGTTTGGAATATCCACGAATAGCTAGAGGAATCCAACCCAAAACAGGAACAAAATAAGAAATTGCAATTAAATTTTTGAAAAGTAAAGGTAAAAAATCCCTTCTACGCATACGCAATTCGAACTCTCCTTTTCGTCCTTCTTGCTCATATTTTCTATATTTTCTATCAAACTCATTAAAAAGTAAAGGCCAAGCCAATAGGAGTAAGGTAAGGAAAAAAACGAATTTTGCTTCCTCGTTTTTCTTTTCCTTTATTAGCAGCTCTCAAATCTTTCCAATCAAAGGGTTTTTGCCCGTATTTTTCTACTGACTCATCCAAGAATTGTTGAAATTTATCTCTTATTATATCTCTTATTCTGACTATATCTTCTTGTGTTGCTTCTTCGGCTGGCTTATCCAAAAAGTCAGCAGGATTTATTCTTTCTCCTCTTACGTAATACATTTTTGCAGGAAAACCCGTATAAAAAACCCAAGGAAAAATAGGAACTAAAGTAGTAATAAGTCCTAAAGGCAAAAATGGAATTCCGATTTTACTAATCAATTTATTTACCCAAGGAATGCTATACGTATGTGGATTAATGTACTCCCCATTAACGGTAGCAAAAGGCACAATATCAGTTTTGTATTTGAGAGACATTCTAATAAAAGAAGTCGAAAAACGCTGTGCTTCATATTTTTTATTAAAGCCTTTTCCAATTCCTGGAACTCCCTCTGGATAAACCATAATATTATAATCATTACAGTTCATCATCGTTTCAAAATTGATGGTTGTGGCATCTATTCCTCCCATTTTTTTCCACAAATTATAAGCACCAAACGGATTCATGAGTGCAGATTGTGAAAGCATTGGAGCAACTAAAGGACGAATAGCATTTTTCTGATACCCAAACTGTCTGAAAATCTCTGCCAAAAACACCATTCCGTCCCAAGGAAAAGCCATTCCAGAGTGATTGCTATAATAAATTAAAGGTCGTTCTGGATTATTTCGTTCTTCTAATTCTTCAAAACCAACAAAAACAGGACGATAATAATAATCTGAAACAGGATTCATTATATGTTTTATAAACGCCTCTGCATAGTTTTGATCAAAATGCTTATAATAAGTTTCAATGTTTTTTTGTACATCTTTCGGTACGCCTCTTTCCTTTGCAAGTTCTATATTTTTAAGCCAAGCAAGAGAAGATTCTTCAGGAATGTTTTTGGGAACAGTAAGTGTAGCATTCGTACTCATAAAAATGTATGATTTTTTGTTTGTTTTGTGCAGATTAATAAAGTAGAAAGTAATTTAAGTAATTAATTTGAATTTCTACTGTATTATATCACAAAGTACATTTTTTTTCATAAAAAAACAATAGAATATAAAATTAGGATCAATTACGACTTGCCAAAGCAGCAAAGCTAATTACGAATTTAATTACTTTAATATCAATTAGTTATGGTTTTAAAAGTAGCAGTTTATTTAATTCTTATTCCTTAGCAATATGAGTGTCATTTTTCAAATTCTATGAATTAACCGATTTTTGACAAAATAATAGTTCGCTTTTTTCCATAAAGTAGGGTTTGCAAACCCTACTTTATGGAAAAAAGATACTTGCACAGAATAAAATTTGGCAAAGATTTGTGTTTTTCAAAATGACACTCATATTGCCTTAGAGTTAGGATTTTAGAAATACATAAAATAAAGGTTGTCACGGTTAATTTAGTAATGTTCATTTTTTCATAGCGATAGGTATACTACTAGACAAAAATGCAGACTTCCCTAAATCCCTCCGAAGGAGGGACTTTGAATGTCTTTTCTCCCCTCCTTCGGAGGGGTTGGAGGAGGTCAAAGAACAAAATGTCTAGTAGTTTAAGCAATAGATTTGCAAACCTATCGCTATGGAAAATAAGCGTGTTTTGTTTTTAGATAACGTATTGATTATTAAGCCTGTAAATAACTGTGATAACGTTTATTACCTAATTTTCAGAAATTGTTTTGCTACCTTTAGTCCATTTAATTGTCCTTCTGTATAGGCTTGCAATTCTTCATAGGTTCCTCTAGCATGCTTCAAAAATCCTGATGCTTGTCCATAAATAGCATCAAAATTTATTTTCTCTGTTAGATAATATCCATCAAGAAACGTTTTGACGCCTCCTGAAATAATGATTTGATTGCAATTTATAGTTTTATTAGTATATTTTACTTTGTTTTTCAAATTATTATAATAATCTGATTTTATTTCATTGCAAAAGTTTACCATTTCTTCTGCACTATGCCCAACGTGTGCTAAAGGTTCAAAAAGACTTTGAGAGAGTTCTGAGCTTCTCTTTAGTTCTAATAAAGCAAAATTAGTTCCTCCACTCGCTGCAAAATCTACGGCTGCAATAGGTAAGTTTAATAATTCTTCTAGGCTTTCTTTTCCGAATCCTTGCCCTACTTCCTTTACAATAATTGGATAAGTAGCCGTTTCTAAAAGCCTTTTTATAGTTTCTAAAGGAGATTTTTCAAATCTATCGCCTTCGGGTTGCAGCCATTCTTGCAACGGATTTATATGAATGATAAGCCCGTCAGCTTGTAGTTTTTTTAGAAGCTGATCTATTTTTTTTACTTGTTTTGTTTCAAGAAGTTTTTCTATTTGAGCAATACCAAGATTTGCATAAAGAGGTTGGTCGCCTATAAATTTTCTTACATCAAAATCTGGCAAACAATCATCATCTGTAAGTAATGCTCTACACGAACCCAGACCCATTCCAAGTTTGTATTCTCCACATACTTTGGCTAAGTTTTGATTAATTATTCTTGCCCATTCCGTTCCTCCTGTCATGCTAGAGACCCACAAAGGAGCATTCATTTTTTTCCCCAAAAACTCAAAACTTTCTATTTCTTTTTTTGGGTGTGCAGACAGAGCGGGCTCGTAATAAAACCTATTATCTAGCTGATTTTGAACTACTTGTGCCTCAAAGGCAAGTTCAATATGGTCTTGTTTGCGAGAAGCTGCCGTGTGGTCAGAATCGGTATAATTGGTTGATAAATCAGATGAGTTTTTCAAGTGAATTTTTTCTTTTTTTGAAATCACTCGTGGGGACACGAGCAATAGTAATTTTCAATGTATTGGATTGCGTATTTTAGAAAAATTGCTTTCCTAAAAATACTTTTCCATTGCTCGTATCCCCACGAGCGATATATCTTTATATAAAGACAAAAATACAAAATCTTAATTTCTGACAAACCTAATGTTTTGAAAATTGTTGCAAATGGCTCAAAACAGTTTAGTTGTCTTATCTTGTTTTTCATATTTTTAAACAAAAATCATTTTGTAAACTAATAAAAAACCACGTTATTTACTGATTGAAGAAAAACTATTTTTTCTTATTTTCTTCTATTTTTTTTATTGTTTTACTAAAGTGATTTAATTTGGCAGCTTTTGGATTTTCAGAGGGTAATGCACCTGTTCGTATTGGTGTATTAGGTGGAGGCAGTTGGGCAACTGCAATTGTAAAAATGCTTTCCGAAAATAATGTTCGTATAAATTGGTGGATGCGATCAAAAGATGATATTGATTTTATTCGAAAAAAACCACAGAAACCCACGTTATTTGAGTTCTGCATTGCTCAATATTGACAAAATTACACCTCTAAACGACGTGAAAGCTGTTATTTCAGATTCAAAATATATTATTTTGGCTGTTCCTTCTGCTTTTATTACAGATGTTTTTGAAAAATTAGACCCTTCTATTTTTGAAGATAAAGTGATTGTCTCGGCTATAAAAGGAATGATTTTAGACGAAAATGTTTTGGTAACTGAATACGTAGAGAAAAAATTTGGTGTTCCTAAAGAAAAACTTCTTACCATTGCTGGACCTTGTCATGCTGAGGAAGTAGCACAGGAAAGGCAAGCCTATCTGACCATTGGAGGCGATGAAGACTATGGCGATAAATTTGCCAGACTTTTGAGAGGTCATTATATAAAATGCCGCACCAATCCAGATTTGAATGGCATTCAATATTGTGCTGTCATCAAAAATGTTGTTGCTGTGGCGTGTGGAATGGCTCGTGGACTAAATTATGGCGATAATTTTCAAGCCGTTTTGGTTTCTAATGCGGTGCAGGAAGCCAAACGTTTTTTGGATAAAGCCTATCCTCTAAAAGAAAGAGATATTAATGCTTCTGCTTATCTAGGTGATTTGCTCGTAACTTCGTATTCTCAATTTAGTAGAAACCGTACTTTTGGAAATATGATAGGACGGGGTTATACCGTTAAATCTGCACAAATAGAAATGGGAATGGTGGCAGAAGGGTATTATGCCGTAAAAGGTTTGTACGATGTTACCAAAAAACATAAAGTAGATATGCCAATCATAAAAGCTGTCTATAATACACTGTATGAAAAAATTTCGCCAGCCATTGAATTTAGAATTTTAAAAGACGCTTTACAGTAGTCAGTTATCAGTTATCAGTTATCAGTTATCAGTTATCAAGAATTATTTTTCTAAATTTATTGTTTCAAAAAAAGTAATTTCTCATTCTCTGTGTTCTCTGTAGCTCTGTGTTCCACAAAGAAATTCTCATTCTAACCTATAATACAAAATAATACAAAAAATGAAAGCTATCAAATTTTCTATTTTTACTCTTTTGTTTCTTATTTCTTCTTCCATTTTTGCTCAACAGAAAGGAGAGGTAAACGATACTTCAGAAGAGGAAGAAAAATTAGAACTTCCACGTAAAAGCTCTACTTCTACACTTACACAGGAAATTGGATTGACAGAGTTTTTTGTCCGTTATGGTCGTCCTAGTGTAAAAGGAAGGAAAAAACATATTTGGGGAGAACTTGTCCCTTACGGCAAAGTTTGGAGAGCAGGTGCAAATGAAGCTACTACAATAGAATTTTCTAGTGATGTAAAAATAAATGGAAAGCCTCTAAAGAAAGGAAAATACGCTATTTTTGTTATTCCACAAAAAAAAGGAGATTGGACTTTTATTTTTAATACAGCTACTGATTCATGGGGAAAGGAAGATTATAATCAAGAAAATGATGTTTTGAGAGTAAATGCAACTGTCGAAAAATCAAAATTTCAGGAAACTTTAGCTTATGATTTTGATAAAATAGTAGAAAATGAAGCTACTTTTATTTTGCGTTGGGAATGCAAATTAGCACGCATTACCATTCAAGTAAATACGGTAGAAGAAGCTAAAAAAAATATTGCTACTGCCATCTCAAAATACCCAAATGATTGGCAAGTATTAGTACGTAGTGCATCGTATTACAAAAGCGAAAGAATAGAACTCCGCCAAGCCTTAGATTGGGCTAATCAGTCCATCAAGCTCAAAAATGACCATTACTTACCGCATTGGGTAAAATCTGAAATTTTGGCTTTAGAAAATGATTATAGAGGTGCCGTAGAGAGTGCAAAAAAAGCACTGGAAGTAGGTAAAGATGATGCTAATTTTATTTATGAACAGACCATTCAGGCACAAATTGATACATGGATTTTGAAAGTAAACTAACATTTATAGCAAATAATAGTTGTATTATTAATTATCTAATAGAGTCTTAATCTAATTTTGTAAGTTCTTCATTAAAAGTAAAAAAGCATGGAAAATAGTCTGTCCAATATGATGTGTTTAGATATTTATCTTTCTAGTTTGGAAGAAAAAGAATCTATCAAACTAAAGAAAGAAATTCAGTCTTCTATAACAGAAATAAAGCCTCTTTTGAGCTGGGATGTTTCAAACTCAAGCTTTTGCAAGAAAGATAAAAGAGAACTAGATATTCAAAAAATTCGCTTCTTTGCTAAAAAATACAAATGGAAAAATGATATTGATAGTTTGTTTTTGAATAATAATTTTGAGGCAATTGTACTTACTGATTTCTTAGAAAAAATAATGTGGGTAAACGAGGGCTTTACCAAAATGACGGGTTATTCAAAGAATTTTGCTACCAATAAATACCCTTCTTTCCTACAAGGAGAAATGACTTCAATTGAGAAAAGAAGAGAAATTAAGTCAAACATACAAAGAAAAGAACCTTTTGAGATGTCTATTATTAACTATAAAAAAGACAAAACTCCTTATGCATGCAAGGTTCAAATATTTCCTCTTTATTCTAATGAAGTTACTCATTATATAGCCTTAGAAACACAAATAGCATAGTACAAAATAATTCAAAATAATTTAATACGTAATGATTATATTAAGTACTTCAAAAAAGCCTATGTCTTCGTAATAAAGTTAGGATTTGTTTTTGCATTCAAAAAACTTATGAAAAAATTAATTTTGAGCTTTTCGTTTTTGTTTTTTTTATTATCTTCTTTTCTGGTTTCTGCACAATATGAGGCAATGGAAGAATTTAAGCCTTTGCCAAATAATATAAAAAAACTAACTGCTATTCAGCATTCTATTTTTGAAGGAGATACTACTTCTGAAAACTTTTTTGAGTATAATTTTAATAAAAATGGAGATGCAATTAGTTACAAGTATTTTACCTATCACTTACAAGAAGATTTGAAATATGATTCTCTGAATAGAATTGTAGAAATTGATGCACTGTATGGGGAAAGTTTTGCAAATGGAAATATCAAATATGAGTACCCTTCCAAAAATCAGAAAATAGAAATTCATGACAAAATGGGTTTTTATCAGTACAAAAAATCAGAATTTGTTTTTGATTCAATGGATAGGATTAGTAATGAACTACTTTATGATTCTACCTTTAATAAAATAGAAGAATATAATTTGGTCTATTTAATAAAGAAGAATTACCAATACGATAAAAATGGAAACATAGAGAAGGAGTCGCATGTTGCTGATTCTGATGGAAAACTAGTTTATACCTATCAGATGGATAGAGAATACAATAAAGAAAAATTAATCAAACAAACTGTACATTATTTCAAGGATACTATGAGTACTACTATTCCTACTATAGATTATTATTCAGATGAAATAAAACAAATTTATTATGTCCAAAACGGAGATTTTGAAGGTAAAATAGAGAAAGAAATAGAATTAATTGCAGGAAAAAATGATACTATTAATTATGAAGTGTATTATAAGTATCAAAAATTAGATTCCACGACAATAAGTCAGGAAAAGAATTATTTTAATAATAAAAAACGCATTGAACACAATAAGTATTTTTACAAAAATAATCATTTGATTAAGTTAGAAGAATATTCTATCTCAAAAGACACTAATCAAGAACCAAAACTATCTACTTGGACAGAATACAGTTATTACTTTTATGAAAACAATAAAAGGTAATATATTATTTTGTGGTTTTGTTCTTTAAAATCCCTTGCAGTTGATGGCATAATCAAATTACGTTTTGTTGATAGTCTAAATCTTACGACTTTTGCAGTAAATTAATTTTTACACAAAAAAAAGAGTGTCAATCAGCTCTAAAATCAGTCAAATTGTAGTGTTATGCAAGAGTTTTTTTCTGCTTATCTCAATGAAGATACAATGTGGGCTTATTCCTATATCATTCTTCCTATTCTAATTTTTTTGGCTCGCCTTACCGATGTAAGTCTTTCAACGCTTCGTATTGTACTTGTTACGATGGGAAAGCGTAATATTGCTCCTCTGATTGGTTTTGTAGAGGCATTTGTTTGGCTACTTGCTATTGGTCAGATTATGCAAAACTTAACAAATATTATGTCTTATTTGGCATACGCTGGGGGGTTTTCAATGGGAACCTATTTAGGAATGTGGATTGAACAGCGTATTGCTTTAGGAATGGTAATGGTCAGAATTATCACAGGAAAAGAAGCTGAAATCTTAGTTTCAAAACTAAAAGAAACGCATTACAGATTTACACACGTAAAAGCAGAAGGAAAGCATGGCGATGTAGGTGTTGTTTTTTCAATTGTAAAGAGAAGAAATCTTCCTCATTTCTTGAAATTAATAAATACACATAATCCAAATGCTTTCTACACCATAGAGAATATTAGACATGTACAAGATACAGATAATATTCCTACTTCTGATTCAGGTACTTTTTCCCGTATAGTCAGAAAAATAAAAACGATTAGAAAGTAGATTTTTTAGAGAGAAAGAAATGGAGACTGGGAAATAAGAAATGATTTTTTTTGAAAAATCTACCTTTATAGCTTACTTTTGTAATTTATAGATTTAAAAAATGTAGGGAAAAGCATATTTTTTCCAGCACAAAAAAACGCAATGAATAAAAACAAAGAAATTCAAACTCAAAATATAGATTTTGAAAAGCAAAACGGACTTGTTCCTGTCATTATTCAAGACCACAAAACCATGCGTGTTTTGATGCTTGGTTTTATGAATAAAGAAGCCTTCCAAAAAACAAAAGAAGAAAAAAAAGTAACTTTTTTTAGTCGAACAAAAAATCGTCTTTGGACAAAAGGAGAAACTTCTGGAAATTTTCTTTACCTGCAAAAGATGCACTTAGATTGTGATAATGATACACTTCTTATTTTTGTAAAACCAGAAGGAGAAGTTTGTCATACAGGAAGTGATACGTGTTTTGGAGAAGAAAAAAATACAGCAAATATTCACTTCTTACAGCACTTAGAAAATACAATTCAAGAAAGAAGCAAAGACACAGAAGAAAACGCAAGTTCTTATACCCACAAACTTTTGAAAAGTGGTGTTCATAAAGTAGCTCAAAAAGTCGGAGAAGAAGCCGTTGAGGTAGTAATTGATGCAATGAGAGGAAATAAAGAACGTTTTAAAGAAGAATGTGGCGATTTACTATATCACTTGCTTGTTTTGATGAAGTCTCAAGATGTCAGAATTGATGAGGTAATGGAAGTTTTGGAGAAAAGACACAAATAGTTATCAGTTACTCAGTTATCATCAGTTATCAGTTATCAGTTATCAGTTATCAGTTATCAGTTATCAGTTATCAGTTATCAGTTATCAGGGAATTATTTTTTCAGCTTATTGTTTTAATTATTTTTGATGCAGAATGTGGTTTTCTTTTATGAATTGCATTCTGTTTTTTTTTGAATTTTTGACAACAAAAAAAGACATATCAATTAAGATATGTCTTTAAGATTTGTGGAGCTGGTGGGAGTCGAACCCACGTCCAGATACGGCATTCATCGTGGTTTCTACATGTTTAGTTATCCTATTGGTTGTCGGGAAAGAACTAGGCGATAACGTCCAAGGTTTTTCCTTATCAACTGAATTTTCGTCGCAGATGCCGTTGCACTCATCTTTGCTTAACTCTTACGGGGGTTGATGTCTGTGTGTTTACATTGTAAACGCAGCGTAGTGTCGGAAGAGTAAAGACACTAAGCAAAGACAATGGTTACTTAACTCCTAGAGTTAGGCAGCCATGGCGTAATTAGATTCGCCGATTGTTGTTTTGAGAAATCAATATAAGGCTAGTTTTCTCATTAGCCTACATGCTTATACACGCAAAGACTCGTCCTGTCGAAACCAGTCAGCCCCAATAAAGAAAATTACGAATTACGAATTATGAAATAATCAGCGTAGCTAATTGAAAATTACGTAATCATAATTAACTTTGTGTTTTTTGTACAAATTGCTTTTCACTTTCGAAAATCAATCGGGATGCAAATATACAACTACAACTGTGAAGAACAAACAATAGTTCAAAATAAATTCAAAAGGTATGTTTTAGAGGTAAGAAATGGTAAATTATTAATGGTGAATGAATATAAATCCCTAATTATCAATCATTTACAGATTTAAAAATAGTAGTTTATTTAATTCTTATTGCTAAGAGTCAATATCGAACTTAAGAAATTTATTATTTTCTCATTTCCATTCTCTACTATCTCATTTCTCTCTCTATTCCCTTCATTGCTAATTTCCTTCATTCTTGTCTATCATACTTTTGTAGAGTTTGTCTTCAATCTCTTTGAGTTCGTTTCTGGCTTTTCCAATTACTCTCAAAAGCTGTTTTCTTTCTTTTATTTTTTCGTCCCATTCTGGCATATCCAAAAAATCTTTTAATTTTTCTTCATTAAAAAACATAGAACAAAGATGTAAAAAAGACATTTTATTTTGAATTTTTGGATGTGAAATAAGTTCGTTGGTAGAGTTTCTTAGCACATCGTTTACACGCATTCCCAAAAACTCAAATTCATAGTCTAGCTTTTTATCTATTTTTTTAGCCAATTTTTCACGTTTTTTCTCTAGTTTTTTCTGTTTATTTTCTTTCATCGTAATTTTTGGGGTAAGAGTGAAATAAAGTATAGAATACAAAATGATAAATCAACACCAAATGGTTAGGGAATAGGAATTACATAAGCTATTTTTCAAATTTATAATTTTTTTGGTAACCAAGTATTTGTAATTTACCATTCCTGACCTTTCCTTAAACTATATTTTTGCTCAATAAGTTCGTTTATATCGCATCAAAAAACAAATAATTGCTCTTTATACTGTACTTTTATAAATTGGACTGCAAAATTACTCAAAATTAGTAACAAATTATGTTTTTTATAAGTCAATCTTCTTTCAATCTCAAATGGATAGCTGTCTTATTTGCTTCTCTTATCGGTTTGGCTTCACTTTATTACACCGATGAGCTGGTTGATAGTTTGGCAGAACGTGAACAAGAACAAATTGATTTAGTAGCAAAAGCACAAGAATTAGTCGTACAAGTAGAGGATAGCCTAATGCTTAACTTTCTGGTAACCAATATTTTACAGGGAAATCAGTCTATTCCAATGATTATTGCAGATGCAGATGGAAACCCAAACGAATCAAGAAATATTAAATTTAAGGAAGATGCAACTGATGAGCAGAAAGATGAGATTTTGAGGCAGCATTTAATCTCTATGAAAGAATCACACCCTGCTATTGAAGTAAAAGTTTCGGAAGAATGGAAATATTATATCTATTACGAAAATTCTACATTGCTTACTCAATTAAAATATTTTCCCTACGCTCAACTTTCGCTTATTGCTGCTTTTTTGATTTTTGCTTATTTTTTGTTTAGTTCTTCTCGTCGTGCCGAGCAAAATAGAGTTTGGGTAGGTCTTGCCAAAGAAACGGCTCATCAATTAGGAACACCACTTTCTGCTCTTATGGCGTGGGTAGAATATTTTAGAGCCGATGAGAGTGTAGAAGAAGATATTTTACAAGAGATAGAAAAAGATATTGCAAGACTAACTATGATAACAGAGCGTTTTTCAAGTATTGGTTCTGTTCCAGACTTAACTTCTCAAAACGTATTGGAAGTAACAGAAGAAGTAACTGAATACCTCAAAAAAAGAATTTCTAACAAAGTAAAACTAAGTATTAGAGCCACCAAAAATACCAAACTTTATGCTAAAATAAACAAACCACTTTTTGAATGGGTCATTGAAAATATATGTAAAAATGCCGTCGATGCAATGAGCGAACAGGGTGGAAAGGGAAATATAACTTTATTCTTTTCTTCAGACAGAAGCCAGAAACAACTTATCTTAGACATAACAGACACAGGAAAAGGAATATCAAAAAACCAAATCAAAACAGTATTCAAGCCTGGATTTACGACCAAAAAAAGAGGTTGGGGATTAGGACTTACATTAGCAAAGCGAATTGTAGAACAGTACCACAACGGAAAAATAAGTGTTTTGAAGTCAGAAGTAGGCAAAGGAACTACTTTTAGGATTATTTTGAGAGCTAGTGATTGATTTTAATCCTGCCTTTAGTAAAAAGCTCAATTTAGAACTTATTTAAGCAATTTTCGTATATAATAATAAAACGAAATATTTTGGTTTATAAACTCGTTTTTTTATAAATTTGTATCTATTACTTATCTTCATTAAGGATGGTAATCTTTATATTCTGTATCTTGCTTTTCTCATTAACTTCCTCCTCTTTTATTTTAGACTATTATTACGCTATTCTTACGTTTTTTACTTACTTATCAATCAATGAAAACTAAATTACACTTATTTTTATTACCTCTTTTTTTATTCGTTTTTATAGTTCCTTCTGCACAAGCACAAGTAGTAATTTGGAATGAAGATTTTACCCTTCCTGACAATACAGAAACTGATGTAGGAACAACAGCGTGGACTGAATCTGTAAATGCACAAGGAAGTACTGATGCAGGTTCTGTACAAGGAAATGTTTTTCGTTGGGAGGATGTAGATGGCGAAACTTCAGATGGATTTCAAGCTATTTGGCTTAGTCAAAGTATAGATATTAGTAGTTATACAAATATAGAAATTAGTGCAGACGTAAGAGGACTAGGTGGTTTGGATGCTGGAACAGACTATATAATTTTAGAATATAGAATAGATTTAGGAGCTTGGACACCATTTATGAACAATGGATTTAATGATGGAAATTTTTCCACTACTTTCATAACATCCTCTACTACTACTACAGATGGTGTCAATTTAGAAATAAGAGTTCGTGTATTTAGCACAGCCGATGATGAAATTCATCAATTAGATAATGTATTGGTAGAGGGAATACTGAGAACTGGAGCAACAGACCCAAATTGTATTGCACCACTTGCACCACCTACTTTTACAGAAGTTGCAGCGACCACAGGAGGACTGAACGTAGGAGGAGTAAAAGATGGAGGAACAGCGTGGGGAGATTTTAATAAAGATAATTGTTTGGATTTGCTGGTCAATACACAAAACGATGGAACACAGCTTTTTCAGTCTAATTGCGATGGTACATTTTTTAGAGTTCCTAATACACGAGTTCCTGCCGAACTTGGAACTACAAATAGAGAACGCAGTGCAATTTGGGGAGATATTAATAATGATGGTTTTCTTGATTTTGCTCGCAATACGTCTGCTACTGGAGCAAATAATGCCTCTATTCATATCTACTTAAATGACGGTATTGCTCCCAATAATTCCTTTATCCTAATCCAGACTATTTGTAGTGGTAGTACAATAAATGGAGTAATTGCTCCTGGTGCCATAAAAACAGCAGATATAAATAATGGACGTTTGGTAGATGGTCAAAATACAGAGGGATTGGGTTGGTTAGATTATAATAATGATGGCTATTTAGACTTGGTAATTGAAAACCACAACTGTGGAATTGATATTTTTGAAAATCAATTTTATTGGGGTAAACTTAACAGATGCTACTCCAAACGATGCTGTAGATGCTGTTGCTTTGGCAGAGTAATTAACTGTGATCATCCTAGTAATCCTACTGTAACTCCACAAGAACTTATCCTCCTTTTATGCATGTTACACCAAACGAAGACACAAGAGGATTATTAGCTACAGCTAATGATGGAGATTATATGACTATTGGTGATTATAATGATGATGGTTATTTGGATATATTAGCACGCAAAAGTGGAGCAGTCTTGGAAAATGATTTGTATTCAAATGATGGAGACAATACATTTACTGTAGATGCAATTTTTGAAGGACAAGCAGATAATGGAAACAAAGGAGGAGTAGCTTTTTGTGATTTTGATAACGATGGAGATTTTGATATTATTTGGACTTCGAATGATGATAGAGAAGCGGTTTCAGGACTAATGAAAATTTTATTTGGATGCAAACAGGTCTTTATACGGGGAATTTTGTAAAATTAGATGGAAGTAATGCCACTACACGGAAGAATCCAATAGCTGGAGTAACTGACGATGTAGATGGTTGTGCTTGTGGAGATATTGACAATGATGGAGATATTGATTTGTTTCTTTCTCAGAATGGAGGAGGTTATCTGTTTAGAAACGATGGAAACTAGATATAGATGGTGTTCCCATAATGACAGAAATACAGTAGCTTATGGAATAAATGTAAATGGAGACGGAGAAGGAGTAAATTTAGTAGATTATGACAACGATGGCGACTTAGATTTGTATGTAAATGTAAATGGTGGAAACAATCAGCTTTGGAGAAACGACCTATTGTGCCCAAAAAACAACCTAAAAGTAGAAGCTCTTATGTGTATCGAACCTGGTCTTTTCAGGGAAGGAGTAGGTACAACAATACGAATAGAGGATATGACAGGAACTTTCAAAAGTGGTCTGCAAGATGTAAATGCTGCAAAAGGACACGGCTCTCAAAATCCATTAAAAGTTCCTTTTGGTATTCCTGATAATAATGGTTTGTACCGAATTATTGTTCGTTTTCCTCCCTTTAATATAGATTTGGATGGAAATGGAATAATACAAAATCCAAATGGAGCAGGAAATAACGAAACGATTAGCGAAACCTATACTATAGAAAATATTCGCCCTACTGATTTTCCAGACCAAACGATACGTATTACAAGTCGTTTTGCAATAAGTGGTGGAGTAGATTGTAATGGTGGACTTCTGCCTGTTGAGATGCTCTATTTTACAGGCGAGCAACTTGTTTCTGGAGAAAATTTATTAAAGTGGGGAACAGCCTGGGAGCGTGATAATGAAAAGTTTGTAGTCGAACGCTCTTTTGATGGTATTGCTTTTAAAGCTATTGGTGAACTCAAAGCAAAATCTGAAAATTCCGTTTCTGTTACAGCATATGAGTTTTTAGATAGGGAATGGAATAGAGATATACTAGAAGAAGTTCAGAGAAATTCTATCAAAACAGTTTATTATCGTTTGCGTCAAGTAGATTTGAATGGTACAATTAGCTTTTCAAAGGTAATATCTATTTCTATAAATAATTCTAATTTAGTGAGTAGTGATTTTCCTTTAATTTATCCTTCTCCCAATACAAAATCAAATGATTTTATATTAGATTATGAAGCAACTCAAAGTAATCAAGAATTTAGTTTGAAAATTTATAATGTAATTGGTCAAATTATTTATCAAAAGAACTATAAACTAAAAGAAGGATTTAATACACTTACTTATTCCTACTAAAAAATTACCAAAAGGAATTTTGATTGCAAAATGGACAACCCTAAATGAAATCAATTCTCAAAAGATTATTTTAGAATAAGTAATAAATGCGTTATAAAAGTTTGCAATTTGCTCATAAAGTTGTAAATTACAAACGTTTGTCAGAAAAAGGCAAAAAAATAAGTCAGCAATAAATTTGCTGACTTATTTCAATCAATCCTATCCTAAAAACTAAGCATCTTTTTAAGAAATTTTGAAGTAAAAAACTAATTTCTGAAAAGGTGTTTTTTTGATTATACTATTTAATAGTATAATTCAAAAATTCTTTTTCTTTCTATTTAGTTTTAGTTCGTTTTCATTTCTTAGATTTCCTCAAAGTTTTTATAATTAAGCAAGACCATTCAAATTGATTCATAATCTCTTTAAGCGTCTTTGTCTTAATCGTTACGCTAATATACGGTAAGAATTGATACAAGATTTGTTTCTTCAATATATACAAATAGTAGGTCGGTCAAAAGCTACATTCAATCGGTAAAACCAAATTAGAATAATTATAACTTGAAAGGCAGAAGTAAAAAGTAAAAGTAAATCAAAGCCTAATCATTCGAAAAACCAACTGATTATTACTTAACGTGAACTCGGGATTAAACTACTACTCATTCTTAGCTATTTTGCGTTTTTTTTACCATTATCAACGTCAGTTATCTTCAATAACAGACGATTGCTAAGGTAGAGTGAAAAAAAACACCTATCTCCCTTAGCAATCGTCTATTTTTTCAAAAAATAGACGTTGATAATGGGAAAAACCACAAATGCTCTAAGTAACAATCCCGAGTTCACGTTACTTACTACTCACTAGTAACTCTCAATTCTACCATCTCTACAAGTTTGGCAATCGTTTTTTGTATTCCTTCATTAATCTGACTTATAGTAGCTTCCATCATATAACAAGGTGAAGAAACAATATTATTCACATCATCTGCAACTACTTCAGTAACCGAACAAAGCACAGGATTCGCACCTATTTTTTTCATTTCTGCATTAATATCAGCAATCTGATACGGTGATTTTTCCTTTGTCGTCCCGACTGTCAGACTGGCTTCTATTCCACTTCCCTCCAATGCTTTCGAAAGTGTAGTAGGCGACATACAGACGGCTGCAATTGGTTTGTTTGACTTAATTACCTCATTTATTAATCGTTTTACATCTGCATTTATTTCTCCTTTTGAGCCTTCAAAAGCCCATTTTGTAAAGTTTTTGGCTACCCCAAAACCACCAGGCATGACAAGCCCGTCCATATCATTTGCAGTTATTTCCGCTAAATCTTTTATATTTCCTCGTGCAATTCGTGCAGCTTCTACAAGTACGTTTCGCTTTTCATTCATTTCATCTCCTGTCAAATGATTGATGACATGATGCTGATTAATATTTGGAGCAATACAAAAATATTCTGCACCGCTTTGCTCTAAAGCCAACAAAATCAAAACTGTTTCTTGAATTTCTGCACCATCGTACACTCCCGAACCCGATAATAAAACACCTATTTTCATATTTATTTTTATTTTTGTACTGATGTTACGCAGTATAGCATTCTGTGTGCCACAGAACACGGTTTTAGTTTTTTTGAACCCTGCTCTGTGGCACACAGAGCAGAACTTTACGTAACATCGGTTTGTAGATATTTTTTTTGGCTATACTAGAGCTTTCGCAAAAGCATTTTTTGGCAAAACACTCTTACTATTCTCTTTGCATTAGTCTGTCCTATAAGACTGACCTTATTTCCAAAAATATAAAAAACGATTTAGATTAGAAAATAAAGAGGAATTAAAAACTAGTTCAAACGATTATTCTCGTTCGGAAATATAATAGTCGGTTTATGACTTTTTAGTTCTTCAGGTGTCATTAAGGCATACGAAATAATAATTACAATATCGCCTACCTGTGCACGACGAGCTGCTGCACCATTCAAACAAATTGTACCCGTTCCACGCTCACCACGAATTACATAGGTTTCTATTCGTTCTCCATTATTGTTATTTACAATCTGAACCTTTTCTCCTTCATACAAATTGGCAGCTTCCATTAATTCTTCATCAATGGTAATACTTCCTACATAATTTAATTCAGATTGTGTAATTTTGACGCAGTGTATCTTAGATTTGAATATTTGTAATAACATATTTGTTTTTTGATTAAAATAGCAAAAAGATAAATCTTTTATTAAAATAATTTTAATTATTGGTAGTTAGTTATACGAATTTATTAATTTTAAAGTTGTAGCTTTTTATGTGAGTGTAGCAATCCGTTTTTATAAGTTGTAAGTTTCTTAGGAACAATTACGACCTGCTAAAGCAGCGAAGCTAATTAAAAATTACGACCTGCTAAAGCAGCGAAGCTAATTACGAATTTAATCTATTGATTATCAATTAGTTATATACTCTAAAATAGTAGTTTATTTAATTTCAATTCCTTAATCAATAATTATGTTGTCAATCAAACGTATTTCTCCCAATTTTGCTGCTACACAAATTGCTATTTGCGTTTTATTTTCTATCTTTTTGAATTTAGTTTTACTATCTAGAGGCATTAATGTAGTGGCATCTACAATTTCTAAATACTCTGTTTCGAATTCTTTGTATTTATCTAAATGAGAAAGTCCTACTCGTTGTGATTTTTCAACAGATTCTCCTTTTTTGAGCATTTTCTTAGTAAGAATAAGACTCTCATAAATCTTGGGTGCAATAATTCGCTGGTCTTCGTCTAGCCTTCTATTTCTTGAAGACATGGCCAGTCCATCTTCTTCTCTTTTTATAGGACAACAATGAAGCTCAATCGGAAATGACAAATCACTTACCATTTGCCTAATAATGGCAAATTGTTGAAGGTCTTTTTGCCCAAAAAATGCATGAGTTGGCTCTACCAAATTAAATAACTTTGCAACTACAATTCCTACACCACTAAAATGTCCTTTCCTGTGCGTTCCTTCCATTACATTATCCAATTCTTCAAAAATCATTTTTGTACGAACAGGATTTTGATAGATAGTATCAGAATGAGGTAAAAAAAGCAAATCACAACCTGCCTTTTCTAGCATTTTTGTATCCTTTTCTAAAGAAATGGGATAATTTGTAAAATCACCTGTATTATTAAATTGAAGAGGATTTACGAAAATACTGCACACTACAAAATCAGATTTTTTTTTTGCTGCTTTTATAAGTGATGTATGTCCTTTATGAAGTGCACCCATAGTAGGCACAAAACCAATCTTTTTTCCTGATTCTTTGTAAGGTTTTAAAAAAGACTTAAGTTCATCAAGTTTTTCAATGACTTTCATAGTAAATAACAACAATTAATAATTCGAATAAAAGCTACAAATATAAGAATGAAAGTAGCTATTTGAGTGCAAAGGTCGTAATTTTTCTTGATTATTAATTCTTTATTTTGATAAAAAAAGTTGTTTTTATTATTAAGGTCTAATTCCTATCAAAAGCATATCATCGGTTTGGTCATTCTCTCCTTGCCATTCTGTAATAAAAGTATTCCAAAAATTAAGCTGCTTTTCTGAAGATAGATTTTTATTTTGTAGTAATTGTTCTTTAAATATGTTTCTCATCAATTTTCTATTTTCTTTTCCTCCAAACTGATCTTGGATTCCATCAGAAGAAAGATAAAATTGTGTGTCTTTGTTGCCAAACGGAATTTTGTGAAGTATAAATTTATCTGTTTCATTATACTTTCCTCCTATGTAAAGATTGGTTCCTTTTATAGTTTGTAAAATCTCTGATTGTTCTTTTTTTGTATAATAGAGATGATTTTTTGCACCTGAGAAATAGAGTAATTCTTCTTTTTTATCTATCAAAACAAGACAAGCATCTAGTCCATCTTTGTTCGAATTTTCATTTTGTTTTAATGAAAAATAAATTTGTTTTCGGAGAGCATCCAAAATTTCATTTGGCATTACTTTATTTTGTATCAAAACAACCTCATTCAGAATCTGATAACTTATCATTGACATAAAAGCACCTGGAACTCCATGTCCTGTGCAATCAAAAGCACCCAACAGATATTTTTCATCTTCTAATGGCATATACCAATAAAAATCACCACTCACTACATCACGAGGACGGAAAAAAACAAACAAATCAGCAAAAACAGCTTTTATCTTTGACAAATTAGGTAAAATAGCTTCTTGAATGTTGTTTGCGTAGTAAATGCTGTCTGTTACTTTATTGTGCTGTACCTGTAATTCTGCAAATGTTTCTTGTAGTTTGAGTGTTCTGTAATTTACTTGTTCTTCTAATTCTACATTTTTTTTTAGTGTCAATCTTTGCATTTCAGAGACTTGGTTTTTTTCTAATTGCAACCTTTCACTTTCTTTTTGAGCAACTTCTTTTTTGATTAGATTAAAACGAGAAGCTATTGCAAAAGAAAATAAAAGCAGTTGAACCACTACGCCAAAGCTAAGAATATAGCCAATAGGTTGAGTTGATTTTGAAATTACATTGACGATTACGGCAACTAATATGACAGGTATCAAGAAAGAGTTTGCTAACAAAAATTCTTTTGCTCCTAATGCTTTCTTTCTTAACTTAAAAATAGAAAAAATAAAAAGAGAAAGAAAAACGCCCAAAATACTCAAATTTCCTAAATAAGAATAAAAGAAATCAAAATAATAGAATGCGTTGTACATATAAAGAACAGACACTATTATATGAAATACTACAAATGAGATAATAATTTTTGTCCATTTGCTTTTATAATCTTCTTTAAAATAAGCTAATGAAAAAGAGGAATAAAAAATAATAGCTATAGATGTACAACTATTAGAAAAAAGGGATATATAATCAGAGTCAATCAAAAACTCTTTAAATAAATCAGAAAACAACAGAAACTTTAATCCAATAATAAAAACTGAAAAACTATACAAAAAGTAGCTATAACTTCTTGTACTAATAGCCAGAAACAAATTATAAAAAAATAAAGCGAATATTATTCCTACTATAAGCATATAAAAAATAGTGTCTTCTAAAAAATATTTTTCATAAGCATATTTTTGACTGATATAGATATTTGTTTTACCATTGTTTTTTATACTATTACTCAGAACTAACTGCATAAAAACACGCTCTGAACTATCTGAATTGAGTTTGGGTACAAGAATTCGAATAGTAGAATATAGATAATTAGAAGAATTGTAGGTTATCCATTCGTTGTTTCTTTTTATATATAGATTGTTATTTTTGTTTCTTATATTAATTATCCAATCTTTGCTAGTGTTTATTTTTGTATCAAAATAAACCCAGATATATTTTGTTTTTTCAGTAATTTGTAGAGAATCTGAAAACTGATTTTTTATCTTACTACTATTAATTTGATTGATAGATAAATTACCAACTTCATCATTGTAGTAATTTAGATAGGGTTCTAAGAAAAAAGATTTACTGGTATCATTAATAATTAGATACTCTTTAGTAATTCTTTGAGCAAATAGAGAGGTAGTAAGAATAAAAAATAGAAAAATAAAAGTACCAAAATTGATTAAATATTTTTCCAAAAAAGTATATTCTGATGTAAGATTGTTCATAAGTAAAGTAGTATTTGGTAGTCAAACCTGATTAGCTAAAACAATATAGTGATTATTTTTACTCTTCTGGTTTTTTTGCTATATACTTTGAACCATAAACTCTAAAATTATCGAAGATAATGTAACAACTTTAAAACTATGATTTATCATTAAATAAACTTTAAAACTGTTAGAAAACAGAATTTTGATTCCGTTCTTATCTTTCAAAATTGTAAGTTTGTAGAATAATACTATTTCAGTTCAAATCCACAAAAAAATTAGCGTGAAAATAATAGATAAATATATTCTCAAAAAATTCCTTACCACTTATGTTTTTGTTGTTTTAATAATCTTAGCTGTTATTTGTGCAATAGATTATAGTGAAAAAAGCGATGATTTTATCAAACACTCTTTAGGTTTCAAGCAGATTGTAGTAGAATATTATTTCAACTTCATTATGCATCTTATCGGACTTATTACGCCTTTGATGGTATTTATTGCAACCGTTTTTGTTACTTCTCGTATGGCAGGACGTACTGAGATTATAGCTATGCTTAGTGGTGGAATGAGTTATTTGAGGTTGTTTGTTCCTTATTTGATTGGAGCAAGCATTATTGCTGTTTTTTCATTTTATTTGAGTGGCTGGGTTGTTCCTCGTGCCAACAAAACAAGAATAGCATTTGAGAGTACTTATGTAAAAAAGCCATTTTCTTTTGACGAGCGAAATGTACATTCAAAGATAGATTCGAATGTCTATGTTTATCTTCAAAGTTATAATAATAATACGTTTAATGGACGAAAATTTACGATTGAAAAAATAGAAAATAGAAAATTAGTAGAAAAATTCTCTGCCGAAAATATCACTTGGGATACAGTAAAGCAAACTTGGCACGTAGATGATTATAAAATCCATAATTTTTATGCACAACGAGAAATGATTCGTACAGGTACTGATATGGATACCCTTATGGGACTTTTACCAGAAGATTTTGAGAGTAAATACAGATACAACGAAACGCTCACTTTGCCAGAAATAGATGAATATATTGCAGAGCAAAAAGAAAGAGGAACTGCTTTAGGATTGGGAATTTATAGAGTCGAAAAATACCAGCGTTATGCTTCGCCTTTTGCCATCATTATCCTTACCATTATGGGAATAGTGGTTTCTTCCAAAAAAACAAGGCAAGGAACAAGTTTTAACATTGCACTGGGTTTTGTACTTGCTTTTGTCTTTATTTTGTTTGTGGTAATAGCACGAAGTTTAGGACAAAGCGGAACATTAGACCCTAGAGTAGGAGCTTGGATTCCAAATGTTATTTTTGGTGTGGTAGCAATTTACCTGTATTGGCGTGCTCCAAAATAAATCTTTTTCAAATGAAAATAGAGCATACAAAATATTCAAAGTTTATTTCTAAAAATCAGAATGGAAGACAGTTAGTTATTACTGATATTCACGGTTGTTTAGCTACTTTCGAAGCCTTGTTAAACCAAGTTAAATTGACTAAAAATGATCAATTATTTTTATTAGGAGATTATATCAATAAAGGAAAGGATAGCAAAGGAGTTTTAGATTTAATTATAAAACTTCAAAAAAATCAAGAAGAAAATGATTATCAAATTTTTTCTTTGCGTGGAAATCATGAACAAATGCTTATTGATGATTATGAAGGAACAAAGACAAATCAATTTTTAGATAAAACTGCTGAATTTTCAGAACTACATTATAATTTTGTCTCTAGTTTGCCTTATTTTTATGAGTTAGATAATTTCTTTTTAGTTCACGCTGGATTTGATTTAGAGACTAAAAATCCATTTTTAGATTTTGAGCCAATGCTTTGGAAAAGAGATTTTGCTATAACTAACAAGGAAAAAGAAAATTATTTTCATAACAAAACTATAATTTTCGGACACAATCCTACTTTTTTGGATTATATTTTACAAGACATCAACTTAAAAGCTCCTTCAATTTGTTTGGATAATGGTTGTGTTTATGATAAAAAATGGTTTTTAGGAAATTTATTATGTCTTGATTTGAATTCTTATAAACTTTTTATCCAAAAAAATATAGAAAATTAGTTTCTTTTTTTTTGCTTAATTTTGAAAGATAATTATAATTTTATTGTGGTTTCAAAATTTGACTTCATATTATTTCATCTTTCTATTTCACTTCTGACTTTTACATTTATTATGCGAAACCCCTTTGCTCGTAAATATTCTTCTCAAGACAAAAAGCTAATGAATTTTCTTAGAAAAATGTTGCTTTTTTCTTGCCTTACAGATGAAGAGTTAATGGCTTTTCTTCCTAATCTTTATCTACGAAATTATACACTAGATGAAATTGTTTTTTTTAGAAATGACCCTAGTCAGGCTCTCTATATTGTGAAATCAGGTCAAATACGTTTGGATTTGGATATTGGAGATAGATTTGAAGAACTAGGTAAAATAAAAACAGGTGTATTTTTTGGTGAAAATTGCTTAGTAAGTGGTTCGCATAGGTTGTATAATGCCATTTGTTGTGATGCCATAACGGAACTTTACATTTTACCACTTGCCAATATTTTAGAAGTTTTTGAAGAATATCCACGTATAAAATCCAAAATGTACGAAATGATGGCACAACATCAGCAAGGGCATATTCAAAATATTTTTAATGCATACAGAGAAGCATTTGGTATTTTTGAATTGAGCCATTCTTATTTTAAGGCGTAAATAGTTGTTGTTTTATAGAATTAGTAAATACTCTAAATTTAGTATTTTTGATAAACAACTAAAAACACAAATTATATCTATTCCACTAAGAAAAGTAAGCATAGAGGTTTTGGGCTGTGAGCTACCTGTGAAGGAAATATATGACATTTAGTAGTTTATTGCACTAGTTTTTGTTCAGAAAATCCGTGTTTAATCTGTATAATTCGTAAAATCCGTGTTCTATAAGAATAGTAATTTGTCCCAAATCCAAATCTTGCCAAAAATCTAACCAAAAGGCTATAAATTTGTTACCTTTGTTTATGCGTTCAAGTTCTCAAAATTGAACAGAATTTGTGCAGATATTTTTAAAAACTTTTACTTCCCTAGATACAATTATGGCATCAGCTACTCCAAAGAAGACCAAAACAGAAGAGACTAAAAAAGCAATCAAGAAAGTAACAACTAAACAAGTAAAGGATAAGAAAAATAAAAATAAAGAAGTCATAGATTCCATTCATTCAAATGGAAACCACCCAAATACTACTGATTTTATAGAAGTTTTTGGAGCAAGAGAACACAATCTCAAAGACATAGATATTTCGTTTCCTCGTCAGCAGCTCATCGTTATTACAGGAATTAGTGGAAGTGGAAAATCCTCTTTGGCTTTTGATACGATTTATGCAGAAGGACAAAGACGTTACATGGAGAGTTTTTCAGCTTATGCTCGTTCATTTTTGGGAAACTTAGAGCGTCCTGATGTAGATAAAATCAATGGCTTGAGTCCAGTTATTAGTATCGAACAAAAAACGACTTCCAAAAATCCACGCTCAACAGTAGGAACGACGACGGAAATTTATGATTTTATGCGTCTTTTGTTTGCTCGTGCAGGAATTGCTTATTCCTATAATACAGGCGAACGCATGGTTCGTCAAACAGAAGAGCAGATTTTAGAGATAATTTTAGAAGATTATAAAGACAAAAAATTGGTCTTGCTTGCACCAGTTGTCAAAGGACGTAAAGGACATTATAGAGAGCTTTTTGTACAACTACGTAAAAGTGGTTATACAAAAGTCAGAATTGATGGAGAGATAATGGAACTTGTTCCGAAGATGCAAACCGACCGTTACAAAACGCATGATATTGAAGTGGTGGTGGACAGAATTTTGGTAAATAATGAAGATGAAAAACGAATCATGGCATCGCTCAAAACAGCTATGAAAGTAGGTAACGGAATCGTAATGGTTCAGGAATATGATAAAAAGGACGCTCGTTTCTTTTCTCGTTTTTTGATGTGTCCTACTACTGGAATTGCGTATGACGAACCAGCACCAAATATTTTCTCGTTCAATTCGCCTTACGGAATGTGCCAAACCTGTAATGGACTAGGTAAAATCGAACAGCTTACCGAAGAATCTATTATTCCAGACGAAACCATTAGTATAAGCAGAGGAGCAGTTGCACCGTTGGGAGAATACCGTGATACGTATTTTTTTAAGAAATTGGCTGCCTTTATGAAAAGCCAGAAGGTAAATATTACAACAGTTTGGAAAGAGATTGACAAAGCGACACAGAAAAAAATATTGTATGGCTCAAAAGATATTGTAAAAGTAAAATCAAAATCTTCTGACCGTACATGGAATAGTGAATTTGAAGGGATAATTGATTATTTAGAAAAATACCAATTAGAAGGAGGAAGTACCAAACAACAAGCAAGTCTAAAGGATTATTTGACTATTACAGTTTGTCCAGATTGTGAATCTGCACGACTCAAAAAAGAATCTTTGTATTTCAAAATTGCAGAAAAAAACATTTCAGAATTAGCTCAAAAAGATATTAATCAATTAGCCGAATTTTTCAAGGATATTGAAAGCGGTTTGGAAGACAGACAAAATATCATTGCTGCCGAAATCTTAAAAGAAATTAGAAAACGAATAGGATTTTTATTAGATGTAGGTTTGGATTATCTAACTCTTGACCGACCTGTCAGAACGCTTTCTGGTGGAGAGGCACAGCGTATTCGTTTGGCTACACAAATTGGTACCCAACTGGTTGGCGTTTTGTATATTTTAGATGAGCCAAGTATTGGACTTCATTCTAGGGATAATGAAAAGCTGATAAAGGCTTTGCAAGATTTGCGTGATTTGGGAAATACAGTTATTGTTGTCGAACATGATAAAGATATGATGTTGGCAGCCGATTATCTTATCGATATAGGACCAGGTGCAGGAAGACATGGAGGAAGAGTAGTGGAAGCAGGAACGCCAGCCGAATTTTTGAAGGGAAACAGCACAACAGCACAATACCTCAATAATCAAAAACGCATAGAAATTCCGACAGAACGCAGAAAAGGAAACGATAAAGAACTTGTCTTGAAGGGTGCAAATGGTAATAATCTAAGAAATGTAACGGCTCATTTTCCTTTAGGAAAGTTACTTTGTGTTACGGGTGTTTCGGGTTCTGGAAAATCTACTTTGATTCATGATACGCTTTATCCAATCCTGAACAAACATATTTATAGAGGTGTCAAAACGCCTTTAGAGTATAAAGAAATTGTAGGATTGAAGAATATTGATAAAGTAATTGAAGTTGATCAGTCGCCTATTGGTCGTACTCCTCGCTCAAATCCTGCTACTTATACAGGAGTTTTTACAGATATTCGTGCTTTATTTACGCAGCTTCCCGAAGCAAAAGTAAGAGGGTACAAACCAGGTCGTTTTTCGTTTAATGTAAAAGGGGGACGCTGTGAAGAATGCGAAGGTGCAGGACGTAAACTTATTGAAATGGACTTTTTACCAGATGTACACGTAGAATGTCCGTTGTGTAAAGGCAAACGCTATAACAGAGAAACTTTGGAAATTCGCTTTAAAGGAAAATCTATTGCAGATGTTTTGGATATGAGTGTAGAAGAAGCATCAGAATTTTTCATTAATCAACCTAATATTCTGCGACGTATTAAGACATTAAACGATGTTGGTTTGGGTTATATTACCTTAGGACAGCACGCCACAACGCTTTCAGGTGGAGAAGCACAGCGAGTAAAACTTTCCAGCGAACTTTCTAAAAAAGACACAGGAAAAACATTCTATATCCTTGATGAACCCACAACAGGTCTTCATTTTCAAGATGTACAGTTTTTATTAGATGTCTTGACAAAACTGGTAGGGAAAGGAAATACAGTTTTGGTAATTGAGCATAATTTAGATGTAATAAAAATGTCTGATTGGATTATCGATTTGGGCTTAGAAGGTGGTGCAGCAGGTGGACAAATTTTGGTAGAAGGAACACCTGAAAAAGTTGCTAAAAATAAGAAAAGTTATACAGCTAAATTTTTGAGAGAAGAATTGAAGTAAGTTTTTTTGAGTTTTAGTAAGTAAGTAATCAAATTAATTATTATATTGAAAAAAAAATTACTCTCTCTTACTAATATCTGCTTACACTACTCATTTCATTTATTTAGTTTCTATTACTTGTGAAATATTATTTCTTTTACTTTTTAACTCTTTTACTTCTCATAGTTCCTCTTTTTGTAATAGGACAACAAGTTACTATTCCACAGAATGGAAGTATAGAAAACTTTGGAGAAAAATTACTATTCTTCGAACAAAAGGATGGAACTATTCTCTCTATCGAAGATATTACTACTTCCAATTCTATAGAATGGAAAACAAGTATGCAAGAAGATATAAATCTTGGTTACACAAAGAATGCCGTCTGGATAAAGTTTTCTCTCAAAAATGAAAGTAATTTTAACGATTTGTTACTTGATTTGGATTTAGCTTTTATAGACACCCTTGATTTTTATTCCTACAACTCTCAACAGCAAAAATGGAATGTTCTCAATACAGGCTGGGTTAGAGATTTTGACTCTAGAGGAGGAATAAAAAACGTAGGATTTGTTTTTGATTTAGATATAAAGCCACAAGAAACCAAAACGTATTATTTTCGCATAAATACTCAATATTCTATCCTACTTCCTTTACAGATAGATAGAAAGGAAAATCTACAAACAAAAGCAAAAGAAAAACACCTTTGGTACGGTGGTTACTTTGGTGTTTTGGCAGTTATGTTACTCTACAATCTATTTATTTTTGTAGGTCTTAGAGATACCAATTATTTATATTACGCTGCCACTATTTTATGTACGCTTGTTATTTTTTCGTCAGTAAGTGGTTATTTTTTCAAATTCGTTCATCCTTCTCTACCTGCAATCAATGATTGGTTGATACGTGTTTCACTTACTTTAGGAGTAATTACGACGGCTTTATTTACCATACAATTTCTAGAAGTACGAAAAGTAAGTAAATGGTTTTATTATGCGCTGATAGGTATTTGTATAGTTTCATTAATTGCTCTTGCTATTAATAGATTAGGATTTTCAAAGTCTATTGTAAATTCTATGGTAAGTCTTCAAACGCTTCTGATGCTTTCTTGTGGCATTTATTGTTGGGTAAAAGGAAATAAATTTGCTCGCTTTTACGTCTTGGCTTGGGTTGTTTATATCATAGGAGGATTGTTTATTACGCTTCGTAACAAGGGAATTTTGCCAATTACTTTTATTACTACTCACGCTGTTGAGATTGGTTCTGCTTTGGAAGTAGTTTTGATTTCACTCGCTTTAGCTGATAAATACCGTACTATCAGAAAAGAAAAAGCATTAGCAACAAAATATGCTCTGGAGTTACAACAACAAACTACTCAAGAACTTGAAGGAAAGGTAGTAGAAAGAACTCAAAAAATAAGAGAAAGTAATGAAGAATTATCTCAAATCAATGAAGAATTACAGCAGACCGTTGAAACGGTGGAGCAACAAAAACAACAAATAGAAGCTAAAAATGAAGCAATTGGAGATAGTATTCGCTATGCAAAACGAATTCAGGATTCAACTCTTCCACCCAAAACATTATTTAATGCTGTCTTTGAAGAAAATTTTGTGCTTTATTTGCCAAAAGATGTAGTAAGTGGAGATTTTTATTTCTTTTTGGAAAGAAATGGATTAATTTTTATTGCAGCAGCAGATTGTACAGGTCATGGCGTTCCAGGTTCACTTGTTTCGATGATAGGAATGAATTTAATTAGAGAAATAATAATTGATAAAAAACTTGTCTCGCCTGCTCAAATATTAGAGGAATTGCATAAAAACGTATTTCAAACTCTCCAACAAGAATATACAAGAAATCAAGACGGAATGGATATCGCTCTTTGTGTAATTGACAAGCAAAATCAAAAACTGGTTTACTCAGGTGCTAGAAATCCTCTTGTTTGTGTTAGAGATAATACGCTGATAGTGGTAAAAGGAGCTAGAAGAAGTATTGGAGGCTCAAATATCAATAAAACAAAGGATATTGATTTTGAAGACACCGTTATAGATTTAGATGGAAACACGTGTTTTTATATTTATTCAGACGGTTATCAAGACCAGTTTGGAGGAGAGGATAATTCTAAATTTATGAGTAAGAATTTTAGAGAAATACTGCATAATATTCATCATCTTTCTTTCAATAAACAACGTGTTTACCTCAAAATGACATTGTACGAATGGATGGATATAGGAGATAACAAACAAACAGACGATATTCTGGTCATGGGATTTAAAGCCTGATTAGTTTTTATTTATATTGCTTAACAAACCCAAAAGCTGTATTTTTACAAAAAACTAATACTTAAAATTTAGAATAAAATGAAAATAGGCGATAAAGTGCGTATGCTTTCAGGAACAGAAGAAGGTATTATCACAAAAATTTTACAAAACGGACAAGTAGAAATAGAAATTGAGGATGGTTTTGCATTGCCTGTTATGGCTAATGAAGTGGTTTTGATAAACAAACAAGAAGAAAAATACTTTGGTAAAAAATCTCCTGTTGTAGAAGTAGAAGAAAAAAAACCATTTCTTCCACCTACCAAAAAAGCAAAAAAATCTACGGTCGGAGAAGGTCTTTATCTTGCCTTTACTGATTTTAATGATAAATTATTGAATGTTTATTTGGTAAATAATTTATCTTATTCTATGCTGGTTACGGTCAGTGAGCAACTAGAAAATGGACATGAAAAACATCTTTTTTCAGAGCAAATAGATAAAAATAATGCACCAAGAATTCATAGATTAAGTAGAGAAGAGTTTAATGATTGGAAGCCATTAATTATCAAAGCCATTTTTTTCAAAGATGGAAATTTTGAGCCTAAAGAAACGATGTATTTCCAAATGGGTTTTAATAATTCTTTTTTTAGAATAAAACGAACAGCACCCATTTTGGAAAGAGAATCCTATCTTTTTAGAGTAGAGGGAAGAGAAATTCAACCCGATTTGGAGCAGGAAAAAATGCAAGTAGTGGATGCAAATAGTCTTAGAGAACGTATAATTGAAAATAGCTCAAAAGTTTCTCCTTACAAAACGCAAGCTCCACCTTCAGAAATTGATTTGCATATTGAAGAATTATCGCCAGACCATTACGATATAATGACTAATGAAGCAATCATAACAATGCAATTAGAGCATTTTGAATTGTATTTGGATAGAGCTTTGGCTGCCAATATGGAATCAATTATTTTTATTCATGGAATAGGAGTAGGGAAATTAAGGCAAGAAATACACAAACGACTGAGTGGACATCCACACGTGAAATATTATCAAGATGCCTATAAAGATAAGTTTGGCTATGGAGCTACAAAGGTAGTTTTTAAATAAATGTAGCTTACGCTTTAGCGTGAGTAAAATGTACCGAATGCTTTAGCTTTCGTAGAAAATGAAGAGCAAAAAACGAACTTTTTGATACTTTACTCAGTTACTTTCAAGTAAATCTAATAAAAACGAAAACAATAGCATTATGCACAACGAGAGCCAAAGACAAAAACAAGTTTCAAAAATTATACAGAAAGATTTAGGTGAAATTTTTCAAATCCAAAGTATAGGAAAAGATGCTTTAGTTACAATTACGGCAGTGAAATCTGCACCTGATTTAGGATTATGTAGAGTTTATGTAAGCGTTTTTCCTCCAGTCAAACAGTATGCTGTGCTAGAGGAAATTGAGAATAAAAGTGGTCTAATTCGTAGCGAAGTAGGAAAACGAGTAAGACATCAATTTCGTCAAGTTCCCAATTTAGAATTTTTCATTGACAAAACAGAAGAAGAAGCTGCCGAAATAGAGCAGCTTATTGATAGTTTGGATATTCCACCAGCACCAGAAGAAGATGATGAAAACTACAAAGATTACAGAGACGAAGGAAGACTAAATGCAGATGATTTTTAGATGTAGCTTACGCTTTAGCGTGAGTAAAATGTACCGAATGCTTTAGCTTTCGCAAAAAAACATCCATTTCAAAAACTAAAATTAGTTTAAAAATGGGTGTTTTTTTTGTGAAAATTTCATTTTAGTTCTTCAAAACAAACGCAATTCTTCATTACTTTCCTCATTCGGATTATATTTGTTTTCATGCATCAAAAGCCATTTTTTACGTTCTAATCCTCCTCCGTAGCCTGTCAGTTTTCCATCTTTTCCAATTACCCGATGACAAGGAATTATAATTGAGATTTTATTCATTCCATTTGCTGAAGCAACTGCACGAATTGCCTTCGGATTTCCCAAATGTTCGGATTGCTCTTGATACGAACGAGTTTTGCCATACTCAATCTGATGCAAACCTTCCCAAACTGTTTTTTGAAAATCTGTTCCGATAGGTTCTAAATTTACTTCAAAAGTAGTTCGTTTTCCTTCAAAATATTCTTCTACTTCTTTCTTTGCTTGAGCAATATGTTTGTTTTCTCCTGTCAAGATAACAGCATTTAATCGTTTTTGAATATCTGCAAATTCTGTTTCTAGCATTTTTCGGTCTGCAAATTCTAGTAAGCAAATTCCATTTTCGGTTGCACAAACAAACATAGCCCCTAGAGGAGTTGTGAGTCTGCTTATCAAAACGGTTGCTTTTTCTTTATGACTTTGGTCTTTATTTTTACTGCTTTTTTGGCTATTTTTTGGAGAATTTCCCATAATTTTTTTAAAGGTATAACCAAAACCACTCAAGTGACTCATAACCCATTTCAAAAGCTGTTTCGGTGGTTTGTTTTCCGTTTTTTAATTCTTGAAAAGCTATATTTATTCTGTACATTCTTTGATAGGCGTGAAAAGTCATTCCGTAGTTCTTTTTAAACCAATTACGAACTATTTTTGCACTAATTTCATTTTCTTGCAAACGATAATCACTTATTTTTTCCTTTGGATTTTCTTTTACCAACAAAATTGCTTTTTCTACTTCTTTAGGAGTTTGATTTGCATTTTGAGTAGGTTTACAGATTTTACAAGGACGAAAACCTTCGCTTAATGCTTCTTTAAAGGTAGTATAAAATAGTACATTTTCTAATTTTGGTTTTCTGGCTCGGCAGTTTGCAATACAAAAAACAGAAGTTGTTTTTACACAAACAAAGAAAATTCCTACAAAGCTTTCATCTTTATTTAGTAAGGCTTTATAATAGATTGCTATTTGATTGGTTTCTGTGATTTTCATGCTATTTTAGAATAAAGAATATTTTTAATTTATTTTAATCAAAGTTCTGAAAATCAAATTAATAGCACAACCGAAAAATGGACGAGTATTTTTATAAAAATTTCTAAACTACTAGACATTTTGTTCTTTGACCTTCCCTAATCCCTCCGAAGGAGGGGAGAAAAGACATTCAAAGTCCCTCCTTCGGAGGGATTTAGGGAGGTCTGCATTTTTGTCTAGTAGTATAAAAATTTCTTTCCAAAATACATTCACTCAGATTTTTAGTTTTTTATGCTTAATTTTCAACTCTTTCAAGCTGACTTTATTATATTGCAAGACCAAAAAAACCCTATAAAATAAATTAGTATATATCAAAGTTATGGAAGACAATAAAAATATAGAAAACTCAAATTTAGAAACTCAAGTAAAAGACCAGATAAAAGACCAGATAAAAGACTTGATAGGAAAAGAAGATTTCATCGAAGCTGCCAATCTAAACAAATATCACATAGAGTTATTTGCAGGTCTTTTGATGCGTGCCTTAAAACTTCAAAAAGCAAACAACCTCTACAAAGCAATCGCTACCAACGAAGGATTAGATTTCTTAAAATCCTTTTTAGAATTTTTGAATATAAAAGGAATTGTAACCGAAGAGGAGTTGAGCAGAATCCCAAAAGAAGGTGCATTTATTACCGTTTCGAATCATCCTTTTGGAGTAGTAGATGGTTTTTTGTTGTTGCGTTATTTGGTAGAACAGAGAGAAGACTTTCAAGTAATGGGAAATTTTTTACTCAAAAGGATTGACCGAATGTCAGAATTTGTAATTGCTGTAAATCCATTAGAAAATCATCAAGAAGCCTATTCTAGTATGGCTGGAATGAAGGCTGCTCTTACGCAGCTTCGTAATGGAAAGCCTTTAGGGATTTTTCCTGCTGGCGAAGTCTCTAGTTATCAATCTGACTCAAAAACGATTTCTGACCGTCAGTGGCAAATCCCAGCCATTAAGCTCATCAAAAAAGCCAAAGTTCCTATTGTTCCTATTTATTTTCAGGGGAGTAATAGTCGTATTTTTCATTTAATCGGGAAAATACACCCCCTTTTGAGGACGGCTTCTATTCCTCGTGAAATGTTTAATAAAAAAGATGAAGAGGTAAGGATACGAATCGGACATCCTATTTCTGTAAAAAGTCAAGAAGAATTTGAGGATATAGAGCGTTTTGGACGTTTTTTGAGAGCCAAAACGTATGCACTTGGTTCGACAATGGAAGTAAAAAAATTTTATTATCCGTCTTTTAAATTTCCTTCCAAACCTCAAGAAATTGCAAAAGAAAATCCAAAAGAGAAACTAATACAAGAAGTAGAAAATCTGAAAAAGGAAGATAAATTACTTTTTGTTCAGCAGAATTATGAAGGATATGTAGCTAATTCAAATCAAATTCCTTGCATTTTGAGTGAAATAGGAAGGTTACGTGAAATTACCTTTAGAGAAGTAGGAGAAGGAACAAATAAGAAAACAGATTTAGATGAGTTTGATTTGTATTATCATCATTTATTTATTTGGGATAAAGACGAAAACAAAATTGTAGGTGCGTATCGGGTAGGAAGAGGAGATAAAATAATGCGACGTTTTGGTAAAAAGGGTTTTTATTTGGAAAGTCTTTTCAAAATGGATGATAATTTTACGCCTTATTTAGAAAAATCTTTAGAACTCGGTCGTTCATTTATTGTTAAAGAATACCAACAAAAACGCCTTCCTTTATTTTTATTGTGGAAAGGTATTCTGTTCTTTTTACTCCAAAATCCTCAATATCGCTATTTGATTGGTCCTGTGAGCATTAGCAGTAATTATACAGAAGCCTCCAGAACTTTGATTGTACAATTTATTCAACGTTATTTTTATAATAATGATTTGTCAAAACTAATTACGCCACGAAAAGAATTCAAACCAAAAATAGATTTGTTGGACACTGACGCACTTTTTGAAGGTGCTCATGATTTGGCTCATTTGGATAAACTTTTGTGGGATTTGGAACCCAACCGTCATTCTGTTCCTGTTTTATTGAAAAAATACATTCAGTTGAATGCAAAAATTATATCTTTTAATCTTGACCCAAAATTTAATAATGCACTTGATGGTCTGATGGTTTTGGATGTGAATGAAGTTCCAGAAGAAACAATTAATAACTTAAATAAAGAAATGGAATTGCCTTCTTAGTTTTTGTCAAGAAACCAGCATTTAACCGACACTATTCTGAATTATTTATTGAATTTTAGTGTAGGGAACTGTAATTCAGCAAGTAATTGAAGCTAAATAGCTTGCCTAAAAAATAAAACCCACGAATAAATTCGTGGGTAATTTTGCAATTTATGCCTAAAATCTAAGCATGAATTTCTCTTAATGCATCTTCATTTGCTTCAATAATTCTAGTTACATCATCTTCAGAAAGTGCGTTTGACAAAAACCAACTTTCAAACTGTGCAGGTGCAATATAAATTCCACGATTGAGCATAGCGTGAAAATACTTACCAAAAAGAGCTGTATCACAAGTAAGTGCGTCTTCAAAATTCTCTACTTTTCTGTCTGTAAAGAAAATATTTGTCATCGAACCAATTTGATTGACTGTATAATTCAAACCTTGTTCTTTGATGGCATTACGCATTCCTTCTGCTATTTTTGAAGTCTTTTCTTCTAAATTCTGATAAATTTGAGAGTTATTATTCAAAATATTCAATAAAGCAAGACCTGCTGCCATAGCGACAGGATTTCCAGAAAGCGTTCCTGCTTGATAAACTTTTCCGATAGGCGAAACACAATTCATAATTTCTTTTTTACCTCCATAAGCACCAACAGGCATTCCACCACCAATTATTTTCCCTAAAGTAGTCATGTCTGGCGTTACTCCATAGACTTCTTGCGCTCCACCTTTTGCCAACCTAAAACCTGTCATTACCTCATCGAAAATAAGTACAATTCCGTGTGTATCACAGAGTTGCCTAAGTCCTTCCAAATAACCTTCTTTTGGCAAAACACAACCCATATTTCCAGCAACAGGCTCAATAATAATAGCTGCAATTTGGTCTGGATTAGCATCTACTAATTTCTGAACAGCTTCCAAATCATTGTGAGGAGCTAACAATGTATCTTTTGCCGTTCCTTTCGTTACACCAGGACTATTTGGCGTTCCCATTGTTGCTGCTCCACTTCCTGCTGCAATCAAAAATGAATCGCCATGACCGTGATAACAACCCACATTTTTGATAATCTTTTCTCTTCCCGTAAATCCACGAGCCACCCGAATAGCTGACATAGTTGCTTCTGTTCCCGAATTTACCATTCTCACTTTTTCTATTGACGGAACCATTTCACAAATCAGTTCTGCAATCGTTACTTCTCTTCTCGTTGGAGCTCCAAAAGAAGAAGAACCTTTCACAGCTTCGATGATGGCTTCTGTAACCTCTTCATTTGCATGTCCCAAAATCATAGGTCCCCAAGAACCAATTAAATCAATGTATTTGTTATTGTCTTCATCAAAAAGGTAAGCTCCCTTTGCTGATTTCATAAAAACAGGAGTTCCCCCGACAGCTTGAAAGGCACGAACAGGAGAATTTACACCACCTGGAATATGATGTTGAGCTTCCGAAAAAAGAGTTTGGCTATTTGTGAGTGTTACTGGTTGCATTTATTTTCTGTTTTCTGTATTAAAATAATTAATTTTGTAGTAGTACAAAAATAGGAATTTAATTGTTTTAATTTGAAGATATTCACGAAGTTGTTTAAGAATAGAAAATCCGTGTTCTGTGGTACACAAAATACAAGTGAGTAATGTTCTGTATGCCACAGAATACAGTTAAAGTTATTGATAATTTTTTGAATCAGAAATATAAATCACTATAAGATGAATGAAATAGAAAATTTACTGCTTATAAGCAAGTATTTGGGTTATATGAAAATCTTGTTTTTTCCTTTAGTAATAATAAGTTTTTTATTTTTCTATATTTTCCGTAAAACAGAAAATAGAAATACAAAATATATAACTGGAATAATGGGAATGCTATTATGTTTGCCTATAATCCTTTCTCTTTCTGTTAGTGGCTTTCTTCGCAAAAAAGTTATTAGTGTAAATAGACTAACATTGGAAGAATATGTAAAACAAGAAAATTTAACTATGTATCAAAATGGAATAATGATAAAAAATTATAGAAAACAAGTAATTAGTAATTACTTGTCTAATATCAAACCCAATGAGTATCATCATTCTTCTAGAGAAGATTTGATTATTATTTGTATGAAAAAAGATAATGACTCTACAAATATTTCCCTTTATCAAGATTCTAATAGAAAATATGAGTTTTGGGTTTACTGGGACAAGTATGAGCTAACGGAATCTACTCTATTGGGAAGAATTCAGGTTGAAGATAATGACATAGGAACAATATTAGGTCAAGATAGAAAGTAACTCAAGCTCTTTCTCAGTTGCCTCCCAGCTGTAGCTCGCACAATTGCCCTATACCGTTGAATTCCTTTAGGTCTGACTTGAACAAAATAAGCTATTTGAAATTAAAAATACTTATCTTGAATGGGTCAGCAGTACAGACCCGTTCAAAATAGAAGTTGCAACCAAATTCATGAAAAACAATTAATTTTGTAGAAGTTAAATCAAGTTAAACTCAATTTATCTCTGTAAATTATATAGGGGAAACTAAACTTACATTTGGTCAAGTAGATTAGAAAGACAAATCATTAACCTAAGTTAAGAAATTAGACATGACTGCAACTTTTCTAAACAAACAAACGTCTTGTAACTTTGTAAATCCGATTTCTATATTTCAAAAAATAGACACACAAACTACTCATTCAAAAAACGATTAATTCCTTCAATTCACTTTCCCAGCCTTATGAAACAGAATTCTACGCATTATTTATGCGTTTTGTCAATCTTGTTCTTTATTTTCTCTTCTTCTTTGTATCAAAATATAGCTTTTGCTCAACAAGAAAACCGTTATACACTTAGTGGTAAAATCAGAGATGCATCTAATGGAGAAGAGCTTATTGGAGCAACTGTTTTGGTAGAAAATATGGCGGGTACGGGTGCAGTCGCTAATGAATATGGCTTTTATTCTCTTACCCTTCCAGAGGGAAAATACAGAGTTTTGGTTTCTTACATTAGTTTTGAAAATCAAATTTTTGAAATAGATTTATCCAAAGATATTTCGCTCAATATTGAGATGAGTGAAGCTCAAAACCTGAAAGAAGTTGTCATTACAGGTGAGCGTGATGCCGATGCCAACATTACCGAAGTACAGATGAGTACGCAAGTACTAGAGATAGAACAAGTCAAAAAATTACCTGCTCTTTTGGGTGAAGTGGACGTTTTAAGAACGCTTACACTTCTTCCTGGTGTTCAGAGTGCAGGCGAAGGAACAGGAGGAATTTTTGTTCGTGGAGGTGCAAATGACCAAAATTTGATTCTCTTAGACGATGCACCTGTTTACAATGCTTCTCATTTGCTCGGTTTTTTTTCTGTTTTTAATTCTGATGCCATCAAGAGTGTAAAGCTATACAAAGGAGGAATTCCTGCACAATATGGAGGTCGTTTGTCTTCTATTATTGATATTCGAATGAAAAATGGTAATAATAAACAGTTTACTTCTTCGGGTGGAATAGGTACAATCTCTAGTCGTCTGACTGTTGAATCTCCAATTAATGATAAAAGTTCGTTTATTTTGTCTGGTCGTCGTACTTATGCAGACCAGTTTTTGAGGTTTGCAAATGATACAGCCTTGAGAGAAAACAAATTGTACTTTTATGACTTTAATGCAAAGGCGAATTATGAATTTTCGGAGAAAGACAGAATTTTTGTTTCGGCTTATTTTGGTAGAGATGTTTTTGAGTTTGGAGAAGGTTTTGGTCTGAATTGGGGAAACGGAACGGCTACTCTGCGTTGGAATCATATCTTTAACCAAAAATTATTCTTGAATACAACAGCAGTTTATAGTAATTTTAATTATGGTTTTGATATTAATAATGGAGTTCAAAATTTTACGTGGAGGTCTGGAATAACAGATTATTCCATCAAATTGGATTTTGATTATTTTATTAATCCGAATAATACAATGACTTTCGGAACAGAAAACATTTATCATCATTTTAATCCTACTGACATAAGACCTCAAAACGACGAGTCTATTTTCAATAGTTTCGAACTGAATGATAAATTTGCTTTCGAAAATGCCTTTTATGTAGCCAATGAGCAAAAAATAAACGAGAAAATTACGCTTCAATATGGTTTGCGTTTTTCGATGTTTCAGAATCTAGGAGCAACAGAAGAGTATGAATATTTGGAGGGAAAACCGAAGACTGATGAAAATATTACGGATACACTTCGTTTTAATACCCTTGAGCCATATAGTTTTTATGCAGGTCTTGAGCCTCGTTTGTCTATCAATTATGTACTCAATGCAGCATCGGCTATCAAGGTATCGTATAATCGTACTCGTCAGTATTTGCAAACGGCTTCACCAAATACAGCAGCTCTTCCTTTTGACCGTTGGATTCCTACCAATAAGCACATTGACCCACAGATTTCTGACCAAGTAGCACTCGGTTTTTTTCAAAATTTTGCAGATAATGACTGGGAAGCATCGGTAGAAGCCTATTATAAAGATATGCAAAATCAAATTGATGTAAGAGATGGAGCAGATTTATTATTGAATGATAATATTGAAGAAGCACTTGCAGCAGGACGAGCGTGGTCATATGGTTTGGAGTTTTATATAAAGAAAAATACGGGTAAAACGACAGGTTGGGTAAGTTATACTCTTTCGAATACACAAAGACAAATTGCTGAAATTAATTTGGGTAATCCATATAGTCCTCGTTATAACCGTCCTCATAATTTAGCTGTTGTTGTGGCTCATCAGTTTTCCCCTAGAGTAACTCTGGCAGGTAATTTTATCTTTACTTCAGGTGCTGCCGTTACTTTTCCTGTCGGAAGGTATCAAGTAGGAAACCAAACAGTAGAGTATTTTGAAAGTGGAAAAAGAAATGCTGACAGACTTCCAGATTATCATAGAGCAGATATTTCGCTTACTCTTGATGGAAAACAAAAGAAAAACTGGAAAGGAAGTTGGAATTTTTCTATTTATAATTTTTATAATCGTCAGAATGCTTTTTCTATTTATTTTAGAGAAAAACAAGACGAAAATGAAGAAGGAACAGGCGAGTTTGAAGCCGTCCAGACTACTCTTTTTGGAATTATTCCTTCTATTACCTATAATTTTACTTTTGCTTTTGATAAGAAATAAAGGAATATAATCGTTCAAGCATCTGCTTGGACGCTCTTTTTCGCAAGCATATGCTTACAAAACTATAGACACAAGATAGAATCTTGCGTCAGAGATAACTAAAAACTAAAATCATTCTATGAAAAATATATCATTTCTTAATAAAGCATTTATTTTGCTTTTCTTATTACTTGCTTTTTCTTCCTGTGAACAGGTAATTGATTTGCCTTTGCGTGGTAAAGATTCTCCTGCCTTAATTGTACAAGCCGAACTGGTTGATGTAAAAGGGTATTCATTTGTTGAATTGAGCAAAACGTTAGATTTTTATGACCCTTCTGAACAACCAAAAGCATCTGGAGCAATCGTTTCAATGACTGACCAAAACGGTAATACAATGAACTTTTTGGAAAGTAGCGAACAAATTGGTTTTTATTTTCCGCAAGATTCAGAATACAAAGGAGTGGTAGGAAACACCTATAATTTGTCTATTGAATATGAGGGAAATACGTTTACGGCTGAGAGTAAAATCTACCGAACTACAAATATAGATTCTGTTCAGATTCGTTTTACACCTGGAACTCGTTTTCAAGATGAAGGATATTATTTGTATTTTTATGCCAAAGAACCGCAAGATACTAAAGATTATTATTTTTGGAGAAATTATAGAAATGACACGCTTATTTACGATGATGTAGGCGACCTTATTTTTGCAAATGATGAAGGAATTGGCGAAAATATAGATGGATTACAATTTCCTTTTATATATGAAGCTGGCGATACAGTTCGTTTGGAGCAGTACTCGCTTACAAAAGAAGCCTATGATTATTACAATGACCTTACAAGTGTAGTTTTTAATGATGGTGGTCTTTTTAGTCCTCCTCCCGTTAATCCAAGAACAAATATAAAAGGTACAAATGTATTGGGTATCTTTATGACTTCTTCAATGGTTTCGCTCACTACTTTTGTTCCAGAGGAATAGCAATGAAATTGTGAATGATTAATTGTAAATGGTGAATGGAAATTCCTGTTTCGTTTTAATTTATGAAATATAAATGTCTTTAACTGGTAACTGCTAACTGAAAAAAGATGCGTTTCAAACCTTATCCTCATAAAAGTGGCAAACTTGTTCGGTGGCTTTTTCCTCGTTTAATGTGGTTCAAACCTTCCGAAAAGCCTACTATTTATTTGACCTTTGATGATGGTCCTATTCCAGAAATTACGGAAAATGTACTTTCTATTTTAGAGAAATTTAATGCAAAAGCTACCTTTTTTTGTATTGGAGATAATGTAAAAAAACACCCTCATGTTTTCAAAAAAATCGTTGAAGCAGGACATTCGGTAGGCAATCATACTCATAATCATTTGAATGGTTGGAAGAATGAAAATCAAAATTATTATGAAAATATAAACGAATGTAAAAAGACAATTTTGGAAGAATATTCTAGATTAGAACTCTTTGAGCAAGTTTCTTTATTTCGTCCTCCCTATGGAAAACTTACTCCAGAGCAGTTTCAGAAAATTTCGACAGAATATCAAATTGTCATGTGGGACGTTCTGACGGGTGATTTTGATAAATTTCTTTCTCGTAAAGTTTGCCTACAAAAATCTATTGAATGTACAGAGTCAGGTTCGATAGTTACTTTTCATGACAGTATAAAGGCTTCTAAAAATATGCTTTATACATTACCTCGTTATTTAGAACATTTTGCTGAAAAAGGATTTGTTTTTCAAAAGCTTTGAAATACTGGAACTTATTGGTAAATGATCTTTATGATTTATATGATGAATGAAGATAAATACAAATACAAATTTCTTTTTAGAATAAAAATACAAAAACGGCTATTCATTTTTTGATGAATAGCCGTTTTTTTGAAATAAATACATTCGTAATTTTTAATTAGCTACGCTGAATACTTATTTCGTAATTCGTAATGGTATTTTAAACATTAAATCTAAAGTGCATTACATCACCATCTTCTACTACATATTCTTTTCCTTCTACAGCTAACTTGCCAGCTTCTTTTAGTGCTACTTCTGTTCTGTATTTTGTATAATCACTCAATTTGATTACTTCGGCACGAATAAATCCACGCTCAAAATCAGTATGAATAACACTTGCAGCCTTTGGAGCTTTCCAACCTCTTTCTATTGTCCATGCTCTAACTTCTTTTATGCCAGCCGTAAAATAAGTAATTAGATTCAAAATAGAATACGCACTACGAATAAGTTTATTAAGTCCTGATTCTTTCAAGGCATATTCTTCCAAAAACATCTCTTTTTCTTCTAGGTCGTCTAATTCTGCAATTTGGGCTTCTATTGAGGCACACACCATTACTACTTCTGCATTTTCGTCTTTTACAGATTCTTTCAGTTGTTCTACTAAAGCATTTCCTGTGTGAATAGATTTTTCATCTACATTGGCTACATAAATTACAGGTTTTTGAGTAAGCAAAAAGGCTTCATCTACAATTTCTTTTTCGTCTTTTTCTAAAACTAAAGAACGAAGATTTTTTCCTTGTTCTAAATGTAATCTTACTTTTTCAAAGGCATCAAATTCTTTTTTTGCTATTTTATCTCCTGTACGAGCTGCTTTTCCGATACGAACAAGACGTTTTTCGACTGTTTCTAAATCTTTTAATTGCAATTCAATATCAATTGTTTCTTTATCCAAAACAGGATTTATTTTTCCATCCACATGGATAATATTATCATCTTCAAAACAACGAATTACGTGAGCAATCGCATCAACTTCTCTAATATTTGCCAAAAATTGATTTCCCAATCCTTCGCCTTTACTCGCTCCACGAACAAGACCTGCAATATCAACAAACTCAATAATAGCTGGAACGGTTCTTTCTGGATTAACCAAATCTTCCAAAGCTCCAATACGCTCATCTGGAACAGTTACGATACCTACATTTGGCTCAATTGTACAAAATGGATAGTTAGCCGATTCTGCCTTAGCAGACGATAAAGCATTAAAAAGAGTAGATTTACCCACATTTGGCAAACCAACGATTCCACAACGTAATCCCATAACCTATTTTTATTTTTATAATAAATACCTATTTTTTTAGAATTTGAAAACGCAAAGGTACAAAAGTTTTTAAAATAAAGAGGGTCGTATTTATTCTGCTGCAACTAATTTATTATTAGATAAAATAGTATCAATCTGAACAAAATGTCTAATTTGGTGATTGATAACAAAGCGAAAAGTATCTCCAAGATTCAATTTAAGGATAGGAATGGTAAGTGAAATTTTGGTTTTTTTTAAATGTATCTTTTTAGATTTTTCCAAAAGCCGTACAAATTCATTTTGATCATCAACAAAAGTAGTCAAAACTCGTTTGTCCACTCCACTATGAATTGGATTTTTGTCTCTAAAGGCTTTCATTTTATTACCTATTTGTAAAGAATGGTTTGCTCTAGGATTTTCACTTTCACTTATTGAAATAATACTGTTCTGAACAGGAAGCATTGAATTAGCTGCATAATTCCCTATAAAACTACTTGTAAAAATATAATCTTGATTTACAATTTTATGGTTAGTTATTTTTGTATCAATTCGTTTTTCAATTTCTTGTAAATAAAAAGTACTATATCGGTTCAGATGTTCGATACACTCCAAAACTGTCCAGCTTTCAGATTGAGTGCGAAAATTTAGTTCATCATTCGATAAATTTTGTAATTTTTGAGCTTTTTGAATACTAGTTTTGACTTGGTCAATTAGATTTTGAGTTAGTTTTGAGGCTTCGATTTTCATGATGGTAAAATAGTTTTTTAGAAAAATTTGTATCGGTCTGACCTTCGATACTGACCTAGATAGTTGTACAAAAATACAAACCTTTACCTTTCAAAACATTGATTTAGATTAAGAATTTGAAAGTTTTTTTTAAAACACTTCGTCAAATTTTGCTCTAATTTCTTTCAAACAAAGATTTCCAATACTTCCCTCGTGTGTGTGATTTACAGTTTTTTCAGGATTAAAATTTCCTTCCAAAATCTGTTTTCCTAACTGTTGATAGGCTTCTCTAAAACTCATTCCATCTAAAACCAGTTTATTGAGTTCTTCAACGCTATACACATAATCATAAAGCGAATTATCCATTATATTTTCGTGAATAATAATATTTTCTAGCATAAAATGACAAACAATTAAATTTTCTTTTGTCGTTTCAATAGCTTCCATTACACTTCCTTTCAAAAGTTGAAAATCTCTATGATAACCACTTGGTAAATTATTGGTAATCATAATAAGTTCGGCAGGAAGGTTTTGAATTTTATTACTTTTTCCTCTCAAAAGCTCAAAAACATCAGGATTTTGTTTGTGAGGCATAATACTAGAACCTGTCGTTAGTTCTTTTGGAAAGCTCAAGAAACCAAAATTTTGACTGTTGTACAAACACACGTCCATCGCAAATTTTGAAAGCGTTCCTGCTAATGATGCTAAGGCAAAAGCTACCGTTTTTTCTAATTTTCCTCTACTCATTTGTGCTGCAATAACATTGTAATTAAGCGTTGAAAAACCTAATAAATCGGTCGTCATTTGTCTATCAATCGGAAAAGAGCTTCCATAACCAGCAGCCGAACCGAGTGGATTTTGGTCAGTAATTTTATAAGCAGCATTGAGCAAAATAATATCACTAATCAAAGTTTCGGCATACGCACCAAACCACAAACCAAACGAAGAAGGCATCGCAATTTGCAAATGTGTATAACCGGGAATGAGAATATCCTTATTTTTTTCACTCAATTTTAAAAGTAAATCAAAAAGGTTTTTTGTTAGTTCTTTGATTTCCTTCAATTCATCTTTCATGTATAAATGCAACTCGACAAGAACTTGGTCGTTACGAGAACGAGCTGTATGAATTTTTTTACCTGCTTCACCAATTTTCTCAGTAAGTTGAAATTCTATTTTAGAATGAACATCTTCAAAATTATCTTCGATTACAAAAGTTCCTTCTTCAATTTCTGTCTGAATTTCTTGCAACCCTTTTTCAATATCTTGTAATTCTTTTTCTGTCAGAATTCCAATTTTGTGTAGCATTTTGGCGTGTGCACTATTTCCCAAAACGTCGTATTTGGCGAGTTTCATATCCAAAACTCTATCATTTCCGACAGTATAAGTTTCAATTAAATTATTGATTGAATAGCCTTTGTCCCAAAGTTTCATAATGATTTTTTTTATAATTTTTCTAGCGCAAGATTCTATCTTGTGCTTATCGTTTTGCAAGCATATGCTTGCGAAAAAGTGCGTCCAAGCAAAATGCTTGAACGAGATTTATTTTTTAGATGATTTTTGACAAAAGTTGAATATAAATTACAATAGCTTCATTTATTTCATCAAGATAGATAAATTCGTCGGCACTATGCGAACGCAAAGAATCGCCTGCACCCATTTTCAAAGAAGGACAAGACAAAGCAGCTTGGTCAGAAAGCGTTGGCGAACCGTAAGTAGTTCTGCCTAAATCAACTCCTGCTTGTACAATCGGATGAGAAATATCAATGCCCGAAGAATTGAGATTAAATGACCTTGCGACTAAATTACTCTTTACATTTTTATTCAAAAACTCAAAAATTTCTTTGTTTGTATAAAGTTCATTAAAACGAACATCAGCTACAAAATGACAGGAAGCAGGAACAACATTATGTTGCTGACCAGCATTGATTTGAGTTACGCTTATTTTTACTTTCCCTAAAAGTGGCGAAACCTTTTCAAATTTGTAATTCTTTAAATAAAAAATATCTTCTAGTGCTTCATAAATAGCATTTTTTGTGTTTTCGTGTGCTGCATGTCCTGAAATCCCTTCTGCATATCCATCAATGACTAATAATCCTTTTTCAGCTATGGCGAGTTGCATGTGTGTGGGTTCGCCAACGATAGCAAAATCAATTTTTGGAAGTTCTTTCAAAAGTCCACACAAACCATTTTTTCCAGAACTTTCTTCCTCGCCTGTTGCTGCAATGAGTAAATTATACTTTAGATTTTCCTCTTTATAAAAATGCACAAAAGTAGCCAATAAAGAAACCAACGAACCACCTGCATCATTGCTTCCCAAACCAAATAATTTTCCCTCTTCAATAGTCGGTTCAAACGGATTTCTGGTATACCCTTGATTGGGTTTTACGGTATCGTGGTGAGAATTTAGTAAAATAGTTGGTTTTTTTTCATCAAAATAGAGATTTGTTGCCCAAATATTATTGTTACTTCTCTTAAAATCAATTTCGTAATTTTTTAAATAATCAGAAATCAAAACGGCTGTTCCTTCTTCTTCGCTAGAAAATGACTGCGTAGAAATTAAATTTTGAAGTAATTGAATGGCTTTTTCTTGAAGGTTTTTTAGGTTGGTTTCAGTAGTTGAGTTTTTCATTTTATTTTAATTTTAATAATTCTCAACGACGGCAACGCCTCGTTGACGGTTCAAAAAAAGAACTGTTTTTTGATTCCACCGTCGTTGAGGCTTTGCCGTCAACGAGGTTTTTTGTTCTAAAGTAAAATTTCCGTATGTGGCAAATCCATATTTTTGATAAAATCAATGTTACTAATAATCCCTTTTTGAACGCCTTTTTGAAGTGCATCAAAACAATTATCTAACTTCGGAATCATTCCTTGATAAATAATTTCTTGTTTTTTCAACTCTTCATATTCTTGAAATTTCAGCGTAGAAATAATAGAATTTTCGTCTTCTGTATCTCTCAAAACTCCTTTTTTCTCAAAACAATAAATCAAAGTCGTATCATAATTTTGACTTAACGAAACAGCAAGACTTGAAGCAATCGTATCAGCATTTGTGTTTAATAGCGTTCCTTTTTTGTCGTGAGTAATGGCAGAAAAAACAGGAATTGTATTTTTTTGAAGTAAAAAGTCAATTATTTCTGTATTAATTTCTTCAATATCTCCCACAAAACCATAATCAATATTCTTTACAGGACGTTTTTTTGCTAGAATCGTATTTGCATCTGCGCCTGATAATCCTAGTGCATTACAGTTTTTACTTTGAAGATTTGCTACAATTTTTTTATTTATAAGTCCTGCATACACCATTGTTACGACTTCTAACTCTTCTTTTGAAGTGATGCGCCTTCCTTCCACCAATTTCGAAACAATTCCTAATTTTTGGCTGATTTGTGTAGCTACTTTTCCACCTCCATGAATCAAAATTTTAGTTGCAGAAAGGTTAGCAAAATTTTCTAAAAAAGTATCTAATTCTTCTGGATTATCAATACAGTTTCCTCCTATTTTGATGATGTAAAGTTGTTTTTTCATTTCAAATACTGATTAGCGAGTGATTTTTATGATAATTACAGGATTGATACAATAAAAAAATACTATTTTGTTCCGTCGGTCTGCCCTTCGGGACTGACCTAGATTTAAGGTCAGTCCCGAAGGGCAGACCGACGGTATTTAAAAATACAGACTGACAGATTTTACTACTACATTCAACAAAAGTATATAAATTAATAAAAGTATAAATGCAATATGAGTGCCATTGATAAAAATCAAAATAGGCATTTTTTAGCTACAGAGTAGCATAACCTTTGTAGATTAAGATAGAAAATTAATTTAAAAAGCTACAGAGTAGCGGAACCTTATTTTTAATTCTAATTTCATATAGGTTACAAGGTTTCGCTACTCTGTAGCTCTGATAAAGCTCGTTTTTGATGTTCTACAAAGGTTACGTTGCTCTGCAACTGAAAATCAAGTACTCAAAAATGACACTCATATTGATAAATGTATATAGTTTTACTTGTTCAATTTTTACGAAAGCTAACCACATTATATAGATAACAAGGATGAAAACTAGACTATTTTTTAAAATGACGTATTCATTCGGTACAAAATATTCTAAGCACATAAAAATAGTATAAGGTATAATTGCTCCGATAAATAAATAAAATTGATTTAAATTTATCATGTTTGAATCTAACTTGGATTGAAATGATTAACTATCTGATATTCAGCAATTCTAATTCGTAATTTTTAATTCGTAATTCGTAATTGTTTTAATAAGGCATAGGATAACCAAATTTCTCTTCCAAAATGTTAAATAAAACTGTTTGAGCAGCATACACTCTATTGTGTGCTTGTTCCAAAACAACAGAATTTTCACTATCAATCACTTCATCAGCAACTACGACATTTCTACGAACAGGCAAACAGTGCATAAATTTGGCATTATTAGTCAGTTTCATTTTTGATTCATCAACTATCCAATGTTCTAAACTTTGACCTATTTTGCCATACTTTCCATTTTCATCAGAAAAAGAAGACCAATTTTTGGCGTAAATAAAATCAGCATCTGCAAAAGCTTCTTCTTGATTATGAACCGTAGAAACTCCTTTTGCAAATTGTTCACTAAGCTCAAAACCTTTCGGACAAGCAATAATCAATTCTGAATCTGTATTTTTGACCCACTCCACAAACGAATTTGGAACAGCTTGTGGAAGTGCTTTTGGATGAGAAGCCCACGACAAAACAACTTTTGGCTTTTTGGTAAGATTTGATTTGATTTTAAATTCTTCAATCGTCAAAACATCAGCGAAAGATTGCAGAGGATGAGCTGTCGCACTTTCTAAAGAAATAACTGGGACGAGCGCATGTTTTATGAATTTTTGAAGGACTTTTTCTTCATAATCGCTTTTTCTATCAGTCAAAGAGGCAAAAGTACGAACACCAATAATATCACAATATTGCGAAATTACGCCTGCTGCTTCTTTGATATGTTCTTGTGAATTTTGATTCATTACCGTTCCATCTTCCATTTCGATACTCCAACCATCTTGCTGAACATTCATAATCATTACATTCATTCCCAAATTCATGGCAGCTTTCTGTGTACTCAAACGAGTTCTCAAACTTGGATTAAAAAACAGTAAGCCAAGAGTTTTTCCTTTTCCAAAATTTTCATAAGAAAGAGGATTTTTTTTGAAATTTTGAGCCGTATTTATCCATTCTTGCAAATTTGGAACATCTGCAAAAGAAGTGAAATTTAGATTTTTCATTTTTATTGTTTAATTAAGTCGCTTGTGAGGACACTAAGTCCATTAAGTTAAAATTTTAATTACCTTTCTGTTCTATAGAAACTTTCTATTGGAATTTTATGATTTTTAATACAAATTGCTGCCGATATACAACTACTACAGAGTAGAAATAAATTTTATCAATGTTTGACGACCTATGATGTCATTATAAGCGATTTACCAACAAAAACTATCTTCTTCTATTCAACATCGAAGCATAATAAAGAAGGGTAGCCAATGAAGAAAGTGCAGCTACTACATAGGTCATGGCAGCCCAAGAAAGTGCACCTTTTGCCATTGAATATTCTTTTGGATTAACTATATTTTCTTCTTTTATCCATTTTAAAGCTCTTCTACTTGCATCAAATTCAACAGGCAAAGTAACAAAACTAAAAAGTGTAGAAATAGCTAAAAGCAAAACGCCAGCAGCCAAAACATAGGGAATATCAGCAAAGAATAAAAGACCAATTCCAATCATAAGCAGAAAAGGAGTAAAACGATTGGTAATATTCAAAACGGGTACCATTGCCGAACGAAAACCCAAAAAAGCATATGCCTTTGCATCTTGAACAGCATGTCCACATTCATGAGCAGCAACAGCAACGGCAGCAGCGTTTCGTCCATTATAAACGGCTTCACTCAAATTAACCGTTTTGTTACTTGGATTATAATGGTCTGTCAATTGTCCTTGTACGCTAAGTATCTTTACTGCTCCCATTCCGTTGTCGTTCAACATTTTTTGAGCGACTTCTGCACCACTCATTCCAGAAGCCAAAGGAGTTTGAGAATATTTTTTAAAGCGATTTTTAAACATATATTGTACTCCCATGCTTAAAAGACCAACAACGATAATTAATAGATAACCTCCACTCATAATAGAAAAAATTAGTTTAAAAAAATGTACAACAGACATCTTGTCTGTTGGTGTCTTACACAGACTAGAAAGTCTGTGATACTATGTGGATTTAAACGAAAATAAACAAAAGTTGTTTTCTTTTTTAGCATTACAATCACTAAATTTGAATAAAAGTAGCTAACAGTTACATAACTATAAACCAACCAAAAACTAATGTACGATACACTTCAACCTTTTTTAGAAAAGGAATTACAAGAAATAAAAGATGCAGGACTTTACAAAAAAGAACGTATCATCACAACGCCACAAGCAGCAGCTATCAAAACACAAAGCACAGGTGAAGTAATCAATTTTTGTGCAAACAATTACTTAGGACTCTCTTCAAACTCTCGTGTTTTAGAAGCTGCCAAAAAAGCCATTGATACACATGGTTTTGGACTTTCTTCAGTTCGTTTTATTTGTGGAACGCAAGATTTGCACAAAGAATTAGAACGCAAAACTGCCGAATTTTTGGGAATGGAAGATTGCATTTTGTATGCAGCAGCCTTTGATGCAAATGGTGGACTTTTCGAACCTCTTTTAGGAGAAAATGATGCTATTATTTCAGATGCTCTCAATCATGCTTCTATTATTGATGGTGTTCGTTTGTGTAAAGCAAAACGTTTTAGATACGAACATAATAACATGGCAGACCTTGAAAAACAACTTCAAGATGCCGATGCAGCAGGAGCAGAACACAAAATGATTGTAACGGATGGCGTTTTTTCAATGGACGGAACAATTGCTCAACTAGACAAAATTTGTGATTTGGCAGATAAATACAATGCCCTAGTTATGGTAGATGATTGTCATTCGTCGGGTTTTATTGGAAAAACAGGAAAAGGAACTCATGAGCATAGAAATGTAATGGGTAGAATTGATATTATTACAGGAACCTACGGAAAAGCTCTTGGAGGTGCTTCAGGTGGATTTACGGCAGCAAAAAAGGAGATTGTAGAAATGCTTCGCCAGCGTTCTCGTCCTTATTTATTTTCAAATACACTTGCTCCACCGATTGTAGGAGCTTCTATTGAGGTTTTGAATATACTTATGGAATCTACAAAGCTTAGAGATAAGTTAGAAGAAAGCACAAAATATTTTAGAGAAAAAATGGATGCAGCAGGTTTTGACCTTGTAAAAGGAGAACATCCAATTGTTCCTGTTATGCTTTATGATGCACCACTCTCTCAAAAATTTGCTGATAGGCTTTTAGAAGAAGGAATTTATGTAATTGGTTTTTATTATCCAGTTGTTCCAAAAGGAAAAGCTCGTATTCGTGTTCAGATTTCGGCTCTACACGAACGTGAACATTTGGATAAAGCTATTGCAGCTTTTACTAAAGTTGGGAAAGAATTGGGAGTTATTTCTTAGGAAAAATTACGGATTAAGAATTATGAATTACGAGTATCTTTTTAAAAAACGGTTTGCTTTAAGTGAACCGTTTTTTTTATCTTTATAAATTCTTATTGAAACAAAAACATTTATTTTTTTTTCTAAAAAAAACACATTGAAATATAGCTAAAAACAAAACAATTCCGTACTTTACTTAGCCGATACTTTCCAAGTGCCGAAAATATACAGAAAATATACCGTTTATAAAATATCGTACCCATGACAGCTTGGAATTGCAAATCAGCGAAGCTAACCTGTCTTCTAACTTATGCTACCAACCATAGAAGAATACAAGGATTCGTTCAGAGAAACGACCGATTATTTCAAAACCCTAAAGCTACAAACCGTTCCTTCGAAGTTTGATGCCAATGAACCCTATTTTATTGCTGGTGGTTTTGCGTGTGTCTTTAAAGTACAACAAGAAAATCAGTTTTGGGCATTCAAATGCTTTTTGCAGGAAGACAAACACCGAAACGAACGCCTTAAAATTCTGTCCGAATTTCTAAAACAACGTACCGAGAACTATTTTATCAAAACTCACTATTATACAAATGAACTTTGGGTATGTAGTCAGTTGGCTGGCGATGCCGAATATCCTACGCTGGCAATGCCTTGGATTGAGGGACTTACACTTGGCGAGTACGTACATAAAGCTGCCAAAGAACGAAATACCGATGCACTACAAACCATCTATGACGAGTTTTTACGACTAGCGCATTTTTTACTGACCAATGACTTTGCTCATGGCGACCTCAAACACGATAATATTTTGGTTACGCAAGACCAAAACCTTATTTTGATAGATTACGATGGTATGTATCTACCCGAACTGGCGCATATTTCGTCGCAAGAACTCGGTGGACACGCTTACCAACACCCAAAACGGACAGCACAAGATTGGGGAAAACATATTGACGATTTTTCTATTCTTGTTATTTTGCTTAGTCTGCGTGCCTTTATCGTCTTACCCTCCCTGATAGAAAACCACCACACCGAAAACCTCCTGCTGACAGACAAAGACCTGCAAAATCCCATGCAAAGCCAAACCCTACAACTCCTTTGGCAGCAAAACGATGAACCTCTAAAACATTTACTTGGTATGTTACTCAATAGCCTTTCTCAAAATAATTTGAGAGTGTTGGAGATTTTTGGGTTTGTGGAGAGGAATAAGGTAAAAAGTAATTTTTTTGATATAGAATGGTGGGATAGTCTAGATGATGAATGGAGAAATATTTTTAGAGAGAAAATTGGAGGTAAGGAAGAGGAAATAGATTTCTTTGATAAAATAATAAAACTAACTACTCTTAATCTAAGGGATAACCAACTTACAGAAATACCAGATTGGATAGGTAAATTAATTAATTTAACTAAACTTTATTTACATGATAATCAACTCACAGAAATACCTGAAACGATTAGAAGTTTAACCAAGCTAACTGTGCTTACTTTACACAAAAATCAACTCACAGAAATACCTGAAATAATTGGAAGTTTAGCTAATTTAACTACACTTAGTTTATCTGAAAATCAACTCACAGAATTACCTGAAACGATTAGAAATTTAACCAAGCTAACTGTGTTTGCTTTACACAAAAATCAACTCACAGAAATACCTGAAATAATTGGAAGTTTAACTAATTTAACTAATCTTCAAGTATGGCAGAATAAACTTACAAAACTACCGATTAGTATAGGAAATTTAACTAATTTAACAAATCTATATCTGGGCGAAAATCAACTTACAGAATTACCAAAATGGATAGGAAATTTAACCAATTTAACAAACCTTGGATTATCTGAAAATCAACTTACAGAATTACCAAAATGGATAGGAAATTTAACCAATTTAACAACACTTCATTCACATGAGAATCAACTTACAGAATTACCAAATAGTATAGGGAATTTAACTAATTTAATTGGACTTTCTTTAAGTAGTAATCAACTTAAAGAATTACCAAATTGGATAGGAAATTTAACTAAGTTAACTATATTAAATTTATCATACAATCAATTTACTACACTATCAGAGAATATAGGAAAATTAGAAAATTTAACTAAACTTGGTTTATCTAATAATAAACTTAATTTATTACCTGAAAGCATAGGAAATTTGACTAATTTAACAGAACTTTATCTACATAATAATCAATTAACTTCATTACCAAAAAGTATAGAAAAATTAAAAAATCTAACTCACTTATCTTTATATGGAAATTCATTATCTAATTACGAAATTGAAGAAATAAGGGAAATTTTGCCTAATTGTAATGTACAAGACAATTTTTTCGATGTAGAATGGTGGAATGGATTAGATGATAAAGTGCAAGAAAATTTCAGAATAAATGTAGAAGATGATTATGGAATAAACTTTTCTGAAAGAAATATAGAAGACAACAAAACTAGAATAGACTTTTTTAAAAGAATAAATAATTTAACAGGTTTTTGTTTATATGAACAGAATCTTGAAGAATTACCAAATTACATGCAAAATTTAAGTAAATTAAATGCTTTAATGTTAAATGGTAATAATTTAAGATATTTACCAAATGGTATAAATAAAATAACTAATCTAAAAAAATTGTATGTGTGGAATAATACAATTACCTTACTGCCAAAAAATGTAGAAAATTTAACTAATCTAACAGAACTAAATATATGTAATAATGTGCTTACCTCATTACCAGAAGATATAGGAAATTTAACTAAATTAGAACGTTTAATTATATCTGATAATCATCTTACTTCATTACCAAAAAGTATAGGAAATCTAACTAAACTAGAATATTTAATTATATCTGATAATTACCCTATTCTTACTTCATTACCAGAAAGCCTTGAAAATCTAATTAATTTGACTGAATTATATTTAAATAGTAATGGTCTTACTTCATTAATAGAAAACATAGGAGATTTAAAAAAATTAAAACAATTAATTCTATTTTTTAACAATCTTACTATATTACCAAAAAGTATAGAAAATTTAACTAATTTAACTGGATTATATTTACAGAACAATCAAATTACGTCATTGCCAAATAATATAGGAAAATTGAAAAATTTAATTCAATTAGATTTGTCATATAATAAACTTACTTCATTACCAGAAAGTATAGGAAATTTAATAAATTTAGAAAAGCTTGATTTGCGAGGTAATAGACTAACAAAATTACCAGAAAGTATTGGAAATATGATTAATATAATTGAATGTGATTTGGGTGCGAACAGAATAGAAAAAATACCAAATAGCATAAGCAATTCACATAAACTAAAAATATTGAAGTTAGATAAAAACATGCTATCCAACTATGAACAAAAAAGAATAACCGAACTTCTACCAAATTGTAATGTAATACACCGTTCTACATAAAAAATCATGCTCCAAAAAATCAATCATCAATTAGGGATTTCTATGTTGAGTGCTTTGCAGTCTTCGGTGGTTCTTCCTACGAACAAAAAAACGTATTGTTCCGAAATTCGTCGTTCTCAACCTACGGCTATGGTTTTCTTGATAGACCAATCGGGTTCTATGTCCGAAAAAATGGCAGGGGTGGAAGAAAGTAAGGCTGATTTTTTGGCTCGTGCTGTCAATCAATCGCTGCGAGAACTTATCAGTACCTGTACTCGTACCGAAGGGATTCGTCATTATTTGGATATTGTCTTGATAGGCTACGGTGCTACTGACGGACAAATATCTTCGGTGTGTTGGCAGGGCGAATTGGAAGGCAAAACGTGGGTTTCGGTAAGCGAGTTAGCAGCTACACCACTCGGCAGCGAAGAAATTACAGAAACAAAATTGGTTCGTGGTACTCCCAAAACGCAAACCAAAGAAGTAAAATATTGGCTTTCGTCTGTTGCTTCTTCGCTTACGCCTATGGGAGCAGCACTAGAACACGCTTCTCTTTTACTGACTGATTGGATAGCAGCACACCCAAGCAGTTATCCACCTACGGTTTTTAATTTTACCGATGGCGCACAAACCGACTGTTCGGACGATGAGCTACTAGAAAAAGCAAAGTTTCTCAAACATCTACATACCGAAGATGGCAATGTTTTGCTTTTCAACTGTCATATTTCCACTTCCAAGCAAGAACCGATTTATTTTCCTCTTTCTCGTACCGAGTTACCTCAAAACGACAAATATGCACACTTGATGTATAATTTGTCGTCGGATATGCCAGAAAAATATGCTGTTGATGTAGCCACTTTACGCAAAACAGATATTCCGACCGATTCGGTTTTTTCGGCAATGGTCTATCAAGCCGATGATGCTGCACTAGTCAGAATGTTGGATATTGGTTCTCGTTCGCAGCGTACTATGATTGGTAGAGATAAATAATTCGGTTTGATGGGTCGCTCGTGAGGACACGAGCAACAGGTGGGTTATCTTTTGATTGAATTGAAAGTTAAATTCATTATTTTGCATTGCAATCAAATTATTTTTAGAATAAAAGTATATTTACCGTTGCTCGTGTCCTCACGAGCGACATATACCATACACAATAAACCTACCATTGCTCGTGTCCTCACGAGCGATATGTACCGAAATAAAAAAACAAAAATATATGTACTTCCCTCAAATGCAATTAAAAGAACTCTATTTTTACACGTCTTCTATTGTTGGGTGGTTGAGTTTGTTGAAGACAGAAAAGTACAAAAATATCGTTTTGGAAAGTTTAGATTATTTGTCTCAAAAAGAAAAAATTGCTGTTTATAGTTTTGTAATTATGCCAAATCACATTCATTTGGTTTGGGAAATGTTAGATAAAAATGGAAAAGAATTTCCGAATGCTAGTTTTGCAAAACATACAGGACATAGATTTTTGGAAGATTTAAGAGTGAATTATCCAAAGGCATTATCTCATTTTGTATCAGAAGAAAAAAACAGAAAATATCATTTTTGGCAACGTAATAGTTTGCCTATTTTACTTTATAATAGAAAAATTGCAGAACAAAAAATAAATTATATTCACAATAATCCACTACAGGAAAAATGGCAATTAGCTAATACACCTGAAGAATACAAATATTCATCTGCCAATTTTTATAAAAATGGAAGTAATGAATTTAGTTTTTTGAGAGATTATAAGAGTAGGATTTGATTTTTTTATAGTATGTCGCTCGTGAGGACACGAGCAACAGATGGGTTATTTTGATTTAGTTGAAAGTTAAATTCAGTATTTTGTTATTATTATCAAACTATTTTTAGAATAAAAAACAACTTTACCGTTGCTCGTGTCCTCACGAGCGACCTATTCTTAACCACCCTACCATTGCTCGTGTCCCTACGAGCGATAAATAAAAATAATGAAAATACACGCTCAAACCTGCACTAAATACCTTCACGAAGAAGACCAAAAAGAAGCCTACCGTCAAAACGAAGATGCTTTTTGTGTTTATAATTCTGATTCAAAAAGTAATAAAAATGATAAAAATCTAAAAATTGCTCTTTCAGATGGTGCTGGAGGAATGGGTTTGTTTGCTGCCGATTGGTCAAGACAGTTGGTAGATAATTTACCGAATGAGCCTTTTGAAAATATAGAAAGCGTATCAAATTGGTTAGGCGCTTTTTGGGAACAGTTTTATGATAGATATAGTCAGAAAGCTGCAAAATTAGGAAGGGATTATCAAAATAAGTTTTTCGAACAGGGAAGCGCAGCCACATTGGTTGGTTTGTGGGAAAAAGAAACTCATTTTGAATGGGTAACGTATGGCGATAGTTGTATTAGTGTTTTTTCAAAAAGTAGTATTGATAATGAAAAGGATAAAAATGAAAATACTTTTCAAATGTTTCCTTATTCTTTACCTTCACAATTTTCTGGTTATCCTCATTTGATAAATGTTCAAGAAGAGTGTCAGCAGGAAGGTTTTTTGAAGGGAAGTTTTGAGAAAGAAAATGTAAGTTTTATTTTACTGACTAGCGATGCACTTTCTTTGTATATTTTATTGAAAGCTTGGCAAACAGAAAAGAAAGAAGAGTTTGAAAAATTGACTTTAGAAAACAGTAAAATAGGACATCTAGCAAATAAGATTAATGAACTTGAAGAAGTTATTTCTGTAAATGATTTTTTAGAAAATTTGTGGGAAATAGCAGAATCAAAAGAAACTTTTGAAAAATGGTGCTATGAAAAACATAAATTAGGAGTTTTAGAAAGTGATGATTATACATGTGTGATTGTCAAAATGTAGCCGACAGCTTCCAAGCTGTCGTAAACATATCAATATTTTATTTTCTGATAGCTTGGAAGCTATCAGTTACTTATGAAACTATGAAAACCATTTTTGAAAATATCCGTCCTGCTATTTGTCAAGAACTAGAAAAAGCGACTTCTTCTATTTATGTGGCTGTTGCGTGGTTTACTGACCCTATTTTATTCAGAATTTTGGAACAAAAACTAAAAGAAAACGTACAAATCCGTATTTTTTTGGTGGACGATGAAATAAATTTTGGGAGTTATGGTCTTGATTTTTCAAAACTAGAAAGGGCAAGTAGTGGAACTCATGCAGCTAAAATCCATAAAATAGCCGAAACATTGATACACCATAAATTCTGCATCATTGATAAAAAGGTAGTCTTGACAGGTTCGTATAATTGGACAAAAAAAGCAGCTACAAAAAATAGAGAAAATTTGATAATTACAGAAGAGTTGGAATATGTAAAACCCTATTTGGAAGAATTTGAGTTTTTATCTCAAAAATATGCAGGAACTACAAATAAAAATGAGCTGGGAGCAAATCTAAAAATTATTTCTCTACAACAACAAATCAAATTTTTGGAGGAAATAGTCAGTCAGTTAGAAACCGAAAAAAAATCTATCAAACAAAAAATAAATCATTTTATTCATCTGTTGCACCTTCGTTTGGGTCATTTATTCAAAAAATTAATCGATCTAAAAGAAAAAATAGCTGAAGAAATTGCTACCAAAACAGAAAAAAAAGAAGATTATAAAAATTGGCAACAAGCAAAATCAGACAAAGAACAATTTGAATCTACCTTTGAAAGCTACAAACAAAAAACGGTTTCGAATCAAAATAAAAACGCTTCTCTAAAAAAGATATATCACGAAATTGTAAAACGCTGCCACCCAGATAAAGTAAGACCAGAATTTGAAGATAAAGCCAACGAACTTTTCAAAAAAGCAAAACTCGCTTTTGATGAAGGAAATGAAGAGGAATTAAATGAGATTTTGGAAAAACTAGAGAAAGGAATTGCCTTTGATTACAACATTGAATCTATAAACGATGTTAAGTTTTTAGAGCAACTGCTTCTGAAATTACAGAAAAAAGAATCCGAACTTTTGGAAGAATTAGAAAATCTACAAAGACAACAAGAATGGAGAATAATCACTAAGTATGACGATATAGAAATTTATTTTTCAGAACAGGAAACTTTACTGAACGAGCAGATTAAAAAACAGTTCTAGATTATAAAATTTAGTATTTATCAAATTTGCTTCAAAGCCTCTTCAACACTATTGACTGGCAACTGACACATTCTATTTTTACAAACATAAATTGTCGTTTTGTTATTCATAACTGGACGCATTTCTAGAAGTGGTAATACAGAATTTTGTCCTTCCTCTTCATTTTTTGTAGCAATAATTATTTTATTTGGAATATAAAATTTAGAAATTTCTTGTAAAACCTTTTTATAGTCTTCTCCTACAATTACTATTTCTGGAGTTGGAGAGAGGAAATAAGTAAAAAGAGATGCCCAATTCGAAACGTGTCTTGGCTGAACAGCAATCAGAGAAGCTACTTTTGAAAGCATTTCTTTACTCGTTTCTTTATAAAAATTAGTGTCTAATAAAATCCCTAAAAAATATAGATTTGTCGCCATTACAGAATTGGAAGACGAAATTACATTATCAAAAATTTCTTTCTTTTGAGCTACTAACTTTTCATTGCCAGATTGATTACTAAAATAAAATAGTTTTTCTTCTTTATCATAAAAATTAGTAAAGACATGTTTTGTAAGTTTATCGGCTCTCAAAAGCCATTTTTCATCAAAACAGATTTGATATAAAGCAATATAAGCTTCTATCAAAAGTGCATAATCTTCTAAAAAACCATTGACTTCAGCAGTTTCATTTTTGAAGGTTCTATATAATCTTACTTTACCATTCTCACTATTTTCTTTGTCAAAAAGATTATTTTCTATAAATTCAGCCGTTTGTAAAGCTAAATCTAAATATTTATCCTCATTCAAAGCAGAATACGAATTACAAAAACCTTTTATCAAAAGTGCATTCCAACTCGTCAAGATTTTATCATCTAAGCTAGGACGAATTTTACTTTCTCTAACTTTCAAAAAATGTTTTTGCCATTCATTTACTTTGCCTTTCAAAATACTTAATTCAATTTTATTTTCTTTTGCAAATTCCTCATCTGTATTATTTCTATATAAAATATTTGCTCCTTCTGTTGCGTGTGGACTTTCCCAGTTTCCTATCGAAGTAATGGAATAATATTTTTTGAACAATTGTAGATCTTCTTCTTGACTTTTAGACGTTTTGAAAGTGTAATTTGTAAAAATATGTTCAATTTCGTCAATTGTCCACGTATAAAATTTTCCTTCCTTTCCTTCACTATCAGCATCTAAAGCAGAATAAAAGCCTCCGTTTCTGTCTTGTAATTCTCTTTCTAAAAATTCGGTTGTTTGTTCTATTATCGTTTTATAAACTTCTTTCTGCTCATTATTAGATTCTGAATTAGATTCTGAGTTAGATTCTGAATTCCCTGTAATTGTATAGGCTTCTGAGTAAAGTGAAAGCAGTTGAGCATTATCATAAAGCATTTTTTCAAAATGAGGAGCAAACCATTCTCTATCCACCGAATAACGAGCAAAACCTCCACCGATTTGGTCGTACATTCCACCTTGAGCCATTTTATTTAATGTCAAATGAACTTGTGATAGAATTTTTTCTTTTATAGGATTTATTATATTTGCGTTTTTACTATTGCTCTTATCTTTTCTATCTAAATAATCATAATAACGCAACAAAAACAAATAATAAGACGGCATAGGAAATTTTGGAGCTTGACCAATTCCTCCCATTTCTGTATCAAAACGTTTTTCTAAACTCAAAAAAGCTTTTTCTAAAATTGCCACATCAAACTCAGAAACATCTTTCAAATTATACCTTTCTAAAGTAGAAATAGACAATACTTTCGTTACTTTATTAGCCGATTCTTCTACTTCCTCTCTCTTGCTTTGATAGGCTTTTCCAATCTGCTCAACAATATCAACCCATTGATTAGCAGGAAAATAAGTCCCACCCCAAAACGGTTTTGCCTCAGCCGTAAGAAAAACATTGAGTGGCCAACCACCCGAAACACCCATCATCTGAACGGCTTCCATATAAATCGCATCAACATCTGGTCGCTCTTCTCTATCCACTTTTATACAAACAAAATGTTCATTCATTACCTTTGCCACAGCTTCATTTTCAAAACTTTCATGTTCCATCACATGACACCAATGGCAAGCCGAATAACCAATACTTACTAAGATAGGTTTGTCTTCTTGTTTCGCTTTTTGTAGCGTTTCATTGTTCCACATCTGCCAATGAACAGGGTTTTGAGCGTGTTGGAGTAAATACGGACTACGACTTTTTGAGAGTTGATTCAAAATAGAATGATTTTTAGTTTTTGTTTGATTTTGGTAAAGTTAATTCATTTTATAAAAATAACAATACGAATTTAGCCCTTATACTATCCTTACTATTTCTTTCTTTGCATTCATTTTCATCTCATCAGGAATAGCTTTCAAAATTTCGTTTTCTAAAGAAAGTAATAATTTTTCTTTGATAAAATGGCGATAAGTAACCAAACCAATTTGACGAACGGGTGCAGGACTTTTGAAATGCCGAATATTTTGCATTTGTTTTTCGGTCATATCAGCCAAAGCAAGGCTAGGAATAATTGTAATTCCATTATTTATTTCTACTATTTTTTTCAGTGTTTCGATGCTTGCTGCTGCAAAATCTAATTGATGCACTTCTTTTTCTTTGTTTTTTAGTTCGCACAAATTAATAACTTGCGAACGCAAACAATGCCCTTCTTCCAAAAGCCACAACCGATTTACATCAATATCCTCTGCTAATAGATATTTTTTATTCATAAATTTTTCTTCTTTAGAAGCATAAACTACAAACTGCTCATAAAAAAGAGGCTTTTCTACCAACATTTTATTTTCTAAAGGTGTTGCCAAAATCCCTGCATCAATTTCATTTCGTTCTAATCGCTGTACAATTTCCTCAGTGGTTAGTTCGCTAATCTGAACTTTTACCAAAGGATAGTTTTTGAGAAAAGAAGGTAAAAACAAAGGCAAAAGATAAGGCGCAAGTGTTGGAATAATTCCAATACGGAGTTCTCCACTAATTTTATCTTGTTCTTCGTTTACAAGCTCTTTTATTTTTCTTGCTTCTTGTAATGTTATTTTGGCTTGTAAAATAATTTTTTCGCCTATATCTGTCGGAACAACAGGCTGTTTACTTCTATCAAAAATCTTAACTTCTAGTTCTTCTTCTAGCTTTTTTATCATCATACTAAGTGTTGCTTGCGTTACAAAACAGGCTTCAGCAGCTTTCACAAAATGACGGTATTTGTCAATCGCAATTATATATTCTAGTTGTTGTAGATTCATAAAGATAATTTAAAGTATAGATATTGGTTATACAAATATAAAAATTATTGTTTTAGTCTATCAGATTCTTTCTGTAGAATATCAAAACATTTTTTCTAATTTTGTATTCAAACCAAATGAATAAACTATGGGACAAACACTAGAATTATACGTAAAAGATGAAAGTATTAAAAGTCCATTCTTATCAAGAAGTTTTAAAGATGAAGTAATATACCCTTCTTATTTTGAATTTGAAGATTTCTTGAACAAAGAAGAATTAGATTTAATTTGTCCTTCTCATGAAAACGAAATATTTTTTGATAAGAAAAGAGAAGTAACCAAGGAAGAGCAAAAAGAGATTTTATCCAAAATACTAGATGTTGCATTTAGGCAAAAAGGTAATTTGGATGATGTAAATAAAATATCTGATTCTTTCTCTTTTACTCAACAAGACACAACAAAAAAAGAAATAAACCCACAAACTTTCAAAAATATTCTCTTAAAGATTGAGAATTATATGAGAGAAAATGCAGAAGTATTGCCATACGTTCATTTTGTCTTTGAGGATGAAGTCTGTGATGATAATTCTGAAATAGGATATGTTTCAATAAATAACGTAGAAGCAACTATTGATGGAGATTTATATTGTCATATAGATTTTGAAAATATATTAACTGATAACCCATCAGGTAAAGTAGATTATGAAGAGATTCGTAATAAAATAAATATTAAAAGTTATGGAAAAGATTATGGAAAAGTGAATTTCTTTGTAGATGTTGAACCTATAATCTTCATAGATGGGAAGAGGTATTTTACAAAGACAATTTCAAAAGCAGAACAATTTAGAGAAGAGTTTCAACGATGTTATGATTTTTTAGACAAAGTAATAGAATTGAATAAGAAAGTTCTTTAGGAGGTTTTGTAAAGTTTATTTAATAATTCCTCTTCAAAACAACATAAATATCTGTATTTTGTCCTTTATTATCAGTACAAAAAATCTTTGTTTTTTCTCAAATCCTCTATCTGCTCAATAGAAAGCCCTGTATCTTCTGCAATTATTTCTACTGGAGTTCCACGCTTGAGCATTCTACCAGCAATTTCAATAGTTTGTTTATGCCTTGCTTCAAGTTCTCTTGTATATTCAACACTTATTTCTATTCTACGATTTTCTACCGAACGGTCATAGATTTTCTTTTCTTCTTCTGAAAGCTGCTCATAATTCAGTTTTTCCTTTGCTTTGTCTAATCCTTTCGCCTTAAATTCGTCCTTTACTTCACTATTTTTCAAAAAATACATCCATTCATCTAGGGTATTTTTGGCTATATCATTAAAATTATTGACTTTCAGAATATAATATTTGGGAAAAATATCAGATATTCTTTCTACTTTATAGCCTTTTTGTTGGAATGTAGTCGGTAATAATACATCATTTTGGTGCAAACCTACAAACTCACTTTTAGATTGATAGACATAATCTGTTCCCTGCCCTAAGCCAAAATAAACGATATTAATAGAGTATATTTTTTTGATAGTTCCATAAGGTTCGCCTTCTTTGATATATTCAGTTACCAGTTTTGAAACGCCATATAACATTCTTTGAAAATAATCAATTTCGGAATCATTTTGAACCTCCACAAGCATCAATTCGCCTTTGTCAGATTTTATCAAAATATCTACACGGTTGTATTTATCATATTCATCTTGCTTGTTTCCTTCACTTTCTAATATACTTTCAATTTTCACATCAAAATATAAAAGCTCTGATAAAAAACCCTCTAAAATCCCAAAATTAGCTTTATGACGAAGCAATTTTTTCATTGCCCAATCAAACCGAATCAATTTCTTAGCCATAGTTTTATTTATTATTTAATTATCAAATTTACACTTTTTCTAGTAATAATTCCTTTTCAAAACCACATAAATATCTGTATTTCGTCCTTTATTATCGGTACAAGAGATTTTTGTTTTGCTACTTTTCTGATTATCTAAAAACTCAAAAGGACTAAAAAAAACTCTTTCATTGGGCTTACTTTCCTTCAAAAATTTGTCATTGATATACCAAAAAACGCTACTAATATCTGATGCTGTTCTGCATTCTAGTAAAAGCTGTGTTGAATCATCATCTAAAATATATTCTCTATTTTCGAAAAGAGAAATAATTTGAGGCGAATTTTTGTCTTTAAAAATATGCGTACAATTTGGATTATGAGGTGGAACGCTTCGAATAGGTAAACTTCTGTTTAGGTAATACGAAGTAAGCTCTGGTTTTATATTGGGGAAATATTCCGTTTGATAATCCGAATTATCTTTAGGCAAACAAAAAGAACAATAACTTATTTTATCTTCTTCTAACTCATTATTACTCAAAACATTTACAAAAACCTTTTTCAAATGCTGACATTTATCACTTTGAGAAATAGTAGGAATATAAAAATCATTCAAAATACTCTGACAAAAATCAGAAGGAACTTTACCCGTTTCACTACAAACTAATCGCTGTTTTAGAGTTTTAGGTTGTTTTATAGATTCGTTGGTGGCGGCATAATTCACACTTCCAAAAAGCTGAAATAAAAGCGGCGTTGCTACTGCTGCACCTGTCAAATATTCAGAACTCTGTCCATCAAAATTTCCTATCCAAACACCAATTGTATAATCAGCATTGTAGCCAATACTCCACGCATCTCTACGACCATACGAAGTACCTGTTTTCCAAGAAATTTTGGGAACATTTTTACTATTTTGATAATCCGAAGGAAAATCTGGACGTTCTACTTTTGTCAGAATATCCGAAATCATATAAGCAGATTCTTCTGAAATAAGTTGAACTGAAAAATTATCTTCTACAATAGAATGACTTTTTTCATTCATTTTTTTATCGTTTTTATCATTATTTTTCTTTAAATAATGAGGTTTTTCAAAAACTCCTTTTGTAGAAAAAGCTGAAAAAAGTCCGACCATTTCCTCCAACGAAACCCCACAACCACCCAAAGCAAGTGAAAGTCCTAGTTTGTGTCTATCTGCTTCAATTTGAGAAAAACCAGTATCAGAAAGCTTCGAAACCATTTTGAAAACGCTCAAATCTTTTAGCGTATTTACAGCAGGAACATTGAGCGAATACGCCAAAGCAACTTCTACGCTCACTTCTCCATTAAAATTCTTATCAAAATTTTCTGGTGTATAACCGTCGTAATCAATCGGAACATCTAGTAATTTTCGTTTTGGAGTCAAAGTTCCCTTATCAAATGCCATTCCATAAATCAGTGGTTTTAATGTACTTCCTGGCGAACGGTATGCCTGAACTCCATCTACTTGTCCATTATGCAACGTATCACTAAAATCTTGTGAACCAACATAAGCACGAATTTCCTTTGTCTTATTATCAACTACCAAAATAGCTGAATTATAAATACCTAATTTCCCTAATCTTCTAGTATAATTTTGAGTAATTTGTTCTACTTTTTGCTGAATGGTTCGGTCTAAAGTAGTTTGTAAAACGTTCTGATTTGGGTATTTTGAATGTAGAAAAAATGAAAAATGAGGAGCTTCCCTATTCATTTTCCGAAAAGAAATATCCAAAGGCTCTTCTAAAGCGTCATTTATAGTCTCAGTTTTGAATAAATTATCCCTCTTAAAACGAGTAAGCCATTTGTTTCTTTCTTTGATAATTTTTTGAGTAGTAATTAGATAATCTTTATCTGAGTTAGTAGAAAAACCCAATGTTGTAGGACGGTTTGGGACAATGGTAAGAGCCGTAATTTGTGCCAAACTTAGCTTTTCTGGTTCTTGTCCAAAATACAAAAGAGAAGCCGATTTTACGCCTTCAATATTTCCACCATACGGAATTAGGTTGAGATAAAGCTGTAAAATTTCATCTTTTGAGTAATTTAATTCTAATTGAAAGGCTCTAAAAGTTTCTATAAATTTATTAAAATAGGTTCTTGATTTTGGATTTAATAAACGTATAACTTGCATCGTAATAGTAGAAGCTCCAGAAGTTCGTCTTCCTGTCCAAACGTTTCTGGCTGCTGCTCGTCCGACCGAAAATGGATTTACTCCAAAATGATACTGAAAATATCTATCTTCTTTGTATAAAATAGTTTCTTTTAAAATTGGACTAATTTCGTCTAGCTCGGTTTGAAATCGCCATTTATCATCTTCACTCAAGAAACCATAAATTATTTCTCCTTTTCTATCCAAAATAAGCCCTGAATAGGAAATATCTAACTTAAAAGGGAAAAAATAATTGCAGACAAAAAATAGAATTAGAGTTGAAAGTAATCCAATTATGCTAATTTTAAGAAATAGTGTAATGAATTTTTTAAGAAATTGCTTTATCATTTTTGTTTTGAAAAACAGTAGTTTATTTTTTCTCCAAAATAGTCAAATATTCTACCAAACGACGTTTTGCAATCGGAAAAATAGAATTTTCAAAAGAACAAATAACCGAACTTTGCATTAAAAAAGTAGCAGGATTTGGCAGTTCTTTGTTTGTCTTGATAAGGTTTATTTTCAAGTTTTCATAAGTCTGAAAAGTGCTTTTAGTTTGCGTTTGGTAATGCTCTAAGTGTAAGCCTCTTAACATTTCTTTTGTGTCTGCCATTTCGAAAAGCGTAACTTTATACCTATAAATTTGAATGGTATTGTTCAATTGACTTTTATTCATTCCCAAAAATAAATACCCTTCTCTAAAATAAATAGGTGTAATTCCGACAGGCACAATTTCCAAATTTTCATTTATCCAATCATAGATCTGTTTTCCTTCGTGTACGCTTTTACTAATTTTGGGTAATGCAAATTCAACTACATTTTCTATTTCTTGCATCATTTCATCATCTTTCAAAATAGATGTATAAGTTAGTTTTAACTTTTCAAAATCAGCTTTAGAGAGCTTTTTGGGGAAACTTTCAGATAAAATTTGTTTATTTTCCTTTATTTGAAGAAGATTATTATAATGAAAAAGTAGTTCTGAAAAAGTAGGATATAATTTTACTTCATCAAACTGTTTTTTGGTGTACTGCAAATATGCCAAAAGCATATATTTTTTATACTCAAAATCGATAAGACCTTGTGTAATCCAATCTGGAGAAAGCGTTTTTGAGTTGGAGTTTGATACGTTCATTAGATAATTAATTAGTTTTTTATCTAAAATAGTAAATATTGGTCTTAGTTCAAACATTTATACATAGGACTTTCACAAATTTATTTCTACTCAAAATAATATTCAGTTGTGTCGGTCTGACCTACGGTACTGACCTTATTTCTATAGTAGGTCAGACCGATAGGTCAGTACCGAAAAAACACAAAATAAAATTTGGGAACAACTCTGTTTTGCGAAAGTCCTGATACAATAGACTATACAAATCCTAAAAAACCAATTTAATCACATCTTCAAGGGTTTTGGCAATTTTTACTTCTATATCAAATTTCTTTAAATCTAATCCTTTTATATTGTATTTTGAAACTACAATCTGACGAAAACCTAATTTTGCAGCTTCCGAAATGCGTTGTTCTATTCTCTGAACAGCTCTAATTTCTCCTCCCAAACCTACTTCGGCAGCAAAACAAATATCCGAACTGATAGGCGAATTTTCCAACGAAGAAATAAGCGACGTACAGACAGCCAAATCAATAGCAGGGTCTTCAATCTTAAAACCACCAGCAATATTCAAGAAAACATCTTGCGTTCCGAGCCTAAAACCTCCACGTTTTTCCAAAACAGCCAAAAGCATATTCAAACGTTTGGCATCAAAACCTGTGCTACTCCGCTGTGGCGTTCCATAGGCTGCAATACTGACAAGCGACTGCACCTCAATCAAAAGTGGACGATTTCCTTCCATTGTCGTACCGATAGTGATTCCTCCAATTACTTCATCTCGCTGCGACATCAAAATTTCGGATGGATTACTTACCTCACGAAGTCCTGTTGAACGCATTTCATAAATTCCTAAGTTCGGAAGTAGAACCAAAACGATTTTTGATAGTACGCAAGATACGGTACGACATGTGTCTGTCTCCTTCAAATTGCAAAACAGTATCAACCATGTGTTCCAAAACTTTAGGACCTGCAAGCGAACCTTCTTTTGTAATATGTCCAATAAGAAAACACAGGTGTTCCTGTTTCCTTTGCAAAACGCAAAAGTTCGGCAGCACATTCACGCACCTGTGAAACACTTCCAGCCGAAGATTCAATATGTGCTGTATGAAGCGTTTGAATAGAATCAATAATCAAAACGTCTGGTTTTGAATTGTTCTATTTGAATGAAAATATTTTGTGTATTTGTTTCATTTAATACATAACAGTTTTCAGAATAGGCTTCCAAACGCTCTGCACGCATTTTTATTTGTTGTTCGCTTTCCTCTCCCGAAACATACAAAACATATGGTCTTTCAATGCTAAAGCAACTTGTAGCATTAATGTAGATTTTCCAATTCCTGGTTCTCCACCAATCAAAACTAACGAACCTTGAACTAATCCACCTCCCAAAACTCTATTTAGCTCGCCATCGTGAGCAGATATTCTAGCAAAATCTGCTTGTTCTATTTCTGATAGTTTTTTGGGTTTGTTTGATGTTCGCCTTCCAGTATCACTTTGCCAGAGTTTTTTTACGTCTGTTTTGTCTGCTGCTTTATCTACTACTTCTTCTACATACGTATTCCATTCTTCACAAGCAGAACATTTTCCCATCCATTTGGCAGACTCGTGTCCACATTCCTGACAAAAATATGAAGTCTTTACCTTTTTCTTAGCCATACAATTGTATTTTTACTAGATTTTTGCTAATCTATTTAGATTTTTAAATTTTGATTAGACAAATTTAGCTAAAAAAATTAGTTCTTAGTAGCTTTCTTTAAAAATAATTGCTTGGTACTTTGTGATAAAATCTTATTAAAATATTTAGAAGTCGAATTTATGATAAGAAAAACTAAGAATCAGAACCTCTAAATTCTCTAAGTTCTTCAATTATTTTTTCCTCTTTTTCTAGGTCTTTTTCTAGTTTTTTTCCGCCTCTTTGCCTATCTAATTCGAGTTGTTTGTTTATCACTTCATCACTTATTACATCATCGTTATATTCTGTTTCTATTATTTGTTCTTTTATGCTTTTTCTTTTTTGAAGTTTTTTTTCAGGATCAATCTTAAACCCTATTACAGTAATATCATCGGTTTGTGTAGTTAGATTTCTCCATTTAAAGAGTGTTCTTTTCAATGAAAGACGCTGTTGTTTCATAGGTTGTTGATGAATTTCTAAAAGTAATTTTCTCAAATTCTTACTGTAAAATTTCTTATTCTTTTCTCCTCCAAATTGGTCTTGATAACCATCTGAATACATATAAAAAGTAGTGAAAACATCAATATCTAAATAATGATTAATAAAACTAGTAGATTTGTAACGCTCATCAAAGGCTTGTCCTATACTTATTCTATCCCCTTTTATGATATTTATCTCTCCATTCTGAATATAAACAAGTGGATTTCTGGCACCTGCAAAAGTTAGTTTATTCGTGTTGCTATCTAACATACAAATAGATACGTCCATTCCGTCTTTGATATCCCGACTACTCAAGAATAGATTTGAAAAATAAGATTGCATAGCATCTAAGATAAGAGCAGGACTTGTAATTCTTTTTTCTATAATAATATTATTCAAAAGACTCTCGCCTATCATAGTAAGCATAGCACCAGGTACACCATGACCTGTACAATCTCCTACCACAATTATTTTTTTGTTTTCTATCTGATTACACCAGAAAAAATCACCAGAAATAATATCTTTTGGACTATAAAAAACAGTGAAGTTATCTTCTCCCAAAATATTTGCAAATTGATAAGAGGAAGGAAGTAATGCTTCTTGAATGCGCAGCGCATACTTTATACTATCCATTGTATGCGTATTCGCTTTGCTTAATTTTTCAGATTGACTTGTTAGTTCTTCTGCTTGTTGTGAAAGTTCGGCATTAGAAGCCATAAACTTTTTAGTAGATTCACTTGCCACGTAACTAAAATACCCTGTAATTGTAACTACCATTACACCAGCACTAATAAGGTTCATTAGTCCAAAAGTAAAAGTTCCTGTTTCCGAGATTTCTTGTAAAGGTGTGAAATGAGAGGTATAAAAGAAAAGAGCAATGTAGGAGAAAAAGGAAATTATACTAGGAAAATAAGATTTTGTGGTCATACTATTTGCCAAAAATGAAGTCATCATTGCCAAAAAAAGATAATAATGAAAATTGGAATCCCACCCAATAATCGTAACAGCAAAGATAGCGTGAAGAATAATCTCTCCAATAGCAACTGTCAATAGTATAGCTGAATTTGAATCTATCTTTCTATTTGCCATAAAAACGACAGCAAATAAAAAACAACTCGCTACATTGAAATATGCCATCGAATATACTTCAAAAATCAAAAAGCAAATCAAAAAAATTACGTGAGCAGCAAAACCAAGCAAGCCGACCATCGTAAGGATAGCGAAATCTCGGTGCTTTTCAGGAGGTAAATGTGCTGGAACACGCAAAAATGAAATGGAATCTAACATAAAATAATCTTACAAGTCTAAAAAATGATTACTTCTATTTTAAGTGCTTTTTTTATAAAACAATATGTGCAGATAGTGTAAATACTAGAGGAAGTAATTAAGGTGGATAACAGTATTACATAGATATGGTTTAAAATTTTATATAATTTCTGTGGTATTTTTGATAAACAGCGTATAAAAACCGATTAACTTTAAAAAACAAGTATTCGTATGATTTTATAGTGTGGCAAATTAGACAAGGAACGTAAATTAAATAAACTACCATTTTTTAATTTCTAATTAACTGACATTCAGTAATTTTTAATTCGTAATTGATCCTAATAGAGATTAAAAACCACAGAATATCTACTAATTACCTACTAAGAAACTCTACTAAGAGGTTCTACTAAAAACACGAGCCAAAATTACTTCCACAAAAATAGCAACAAGAGCAGCTACAATAAAATACCTCCAAAGAGGAATATTTTCATTTTTTTCTTTAAAAGTAGTGGCAAAATCTTTGGCATCTTCTCCATCTAATGAAAAAATCTGAACATTAGATTTTTCTGCCCATGCTTTTGTGAGTTCTTCTTTTGTATGAAAATCTAAATAGGATTCTTTTCTTGAGTAATTAAAGGCAAGTAGTGTTCTAATTTCTCCTGTTTGTTTGTTGCGTAACTGATAAACGCCTGCTTTGAGCGAAGAACGAGGAATGTCTAGAATTACTTTATTTCCAGAAATACGTTGAGAAGGGATAATGGCTTGACTACTTGAAATCGAATTTTGACTAGAATTAGTTTGATTAGTATTTTGATTAGTATTTTGATTAGTATTTTGATTAATACTCCCCTCATCTATAGAAACTAACTCAAAAATACTATTCTTTTGAAGAGAATCTAATGATAAAATAGCCGTTTGTTCTTCCAAATTATAAGCCAATAAATCAGTTTGTGATAAGCTACTTAGTGCTATCTTGTACATTGTTGGAACAAAGAGTGCATGGGTTCCAAATCCACTCCAATTAGTATCCAAAGGAGCAGCACAAACAAAAACATTTCCTTCACTTGTTTGCTGGCTCATCAAGAAAGGCTGTCCATTTCTATATTTCAAAATAGATTGTCCAGAAGAAAGACCAGACCAAACAGAGGTAGCAACTGGCATAGACATAGAAGGCGAAATTCGTTCGAAAACACCTGCAAAAAAAGGTTCATTTTCAGATGGAGGAGAAAGTGAAAGACCAATACCAGCTTCTGCATTCAGTCCACGAACAGAAATTCCTAAAGCAGAATTAAAGTCCGTAGGTTTTGAATTAGCAGCAGGAAAAACCAAGACATTTCCACCACCAGAAAGAAATCTTCTCAAGGCTTTTTGTAATGCTTCATCAATAGAAGATATTCCTTCCAAAACTACCAAATCAGTAGTTTGAAGAATATTATAATCCAAATTTTGAGTAGAAGTAGCCGAAAAAACAAAGAAATCAGTATTTGTAAAAACATTTTTTATATAAACCTGTGATTCACTTTGTCTTTCAAATATATTTAGAATGTTTATTTTCGGTGCAATTCGTAGCGCAAAGAAATAATCATTATCAAACAAAACTGGATAATCTTCAATAGCTATTTTTGCCGAAACTGTTCCTGTTGTTTTGGTAACCGAGAAATTCATTTGAATTTCTTTTACGCTCTGTGCTGGCAAACTTACCACACTTGCCGAAACTTGATTATTATCTATAAATAATTGCAAACTCTTGTTTTCTACTGCCTCTGTTCCCAAATTACGAACCCGAATAGTAATATTTTGTGGCGTATTGGGTTGTACAAAAGGATTATCTAACCAAACTGAATCAATAAGTAAAGTAGAAGTTTTGGTAGGTGAAACAGGCAAAACATAATAATTGTATCCCGAATCAAATTCTATTTCACTAAGGTCAGCAATTGTATTTTTTTGAAAGTCTGAAATCCAAAAAATATGTCCTCCTTTTCCATTGTCTTGATTTAATTTTGCTTCAAAAGTACGAAGTTGTTTTTTATAAATTTCTGAAAAACTGCGATTAATTCCACTAAAATCAATAGTTGATAATTTGTCTGAAATAGTCGTTTTTGGATAGAAAAAATTAGTATTACCTTCAAAAGAATTATCTAAAAGCTGAAAAGTAGCTGATTTTGGAAAAAGGTCTGGAATGGTTTGAGCATAGGTTGCACCCAAATCTAAGAGGCGTTTGTTGTCCTGCTCATTTTGAAGGCTAAATGAATTATCCAAATAAATCGAAACTTGCTGGCTAGCAGAAATAGAAGTAGAATCTGCATTTTGAGAAGGCAAAATAGGACGAGCAAAAGCCAAAACCAAAAAGGCAATAAATGCCATACGAGCAAGCATAATCAAAATATGCTTCAACCGATTGCGAGACTTTGAAACCTGCTGAACTTGCCTTAAAAATTCAACATTGGTAAATAATACTTGTTTTGGACGTTGAAAATTGAAAAGATGAATAATAATGGGAATAATCATCAAAGACAAAGCCCAAAGGAGAGAAGGATTGAGAAATTGCATAGTTGTTATAACAAAAACCTAAAGGTCTTGAAGACCCTTAGGTTTTAAAATGATTTTTAAATTAAAAACGAATTTACAGAATTATTAATTAACTATTTCTATTCAAAAAAAGTGTATTCGTTTTTTAGTTACTTTTAAGAACTAAATTCGTTTATTTCTCTATTAAGTTAGACAAAATAAAAACGACTTGAACTTATTGGTAAATGATTCTTATGATCTATATGATGAATAAAGATAAATACAATAGAAGTCATATGTATTATTAATTTTGTACAACTACTTAATCTTCATCAATTAAGTATTCTTTTAGGCTTGTAATCTATCCAAAAATTGCTCTGCTTCTTCTACTGTTTTGAATCTAGTAAAAGGAAGAACCGAACGTCCAGATATTTGCTGTACTTGTAGATTAGCGATATCATTTATGGCTGCTATTTCTGCTGCATGTAAAACTCCTTTTTCAACAGAATAAAGTTGCATAATAGAAAAAATACTTTCCAATTCTTTTGTTACGACAGCCATTTTACGAAAATCAGCACAGATAGTAAAATTAGTAGTAAGCTGTTCAACACCTTCTCTCCAAGAGGCTTGAAAAGTATCTAAATCATGTATATCTAGCCACCTTTCTACAATAGTCAGGTACATTCTATTTTTGGAAACATCTACACTAATTTGATAACATTTTTCTTGTGCGATAAGTACCTTATCTATCATCGTTTTGGGGAAGACTATATAATTCTGTGAAAGATTGTGAATACACAAAGTTAAACAAAATTAATGGCGTTCTAGGTTTTTACTGTTCAATGAATAGATTTTTAACTATTTTGTTTAACCTTACTTATCAATACTACATAAAAAAGGTAATAAAAATAAACGTTTTTTCTGGTACAACAAAAACTAATTCTTAAATTTCCCTTTCACAAATTCATTGTGATTAATTTCTACATTTTTGAGTGTAAGTGCATTTGCATCATTACACAAATAATCGGCTGCATTTGCTTCTACAAAACAGTTTTCTAATACAATTTTTTCGGATTGGTTGATTTTAAAAAGAAAATAGTCAGAATAATCAGAGGTTTCTGTACGATTTTTTTCAAACGAGCAGTTTTTGAAACTTACATTCTCACAAATATCAATATTTACTAAGTCATAAATACCATTATCTTCAAAAACGCAGTTTTCAAAACGAACATTTGCCTGAGCCAGTCAGCGTCATGATAGAATACGTACAACTTCTAATAAACGAATTAGTACAAACCAAATTCATCACATTAATTGCCGTAATTCCTTCAGTTCCACTTCCATACATAGTCGTATTATTTATAAAAAAATTATCTACATCTTGTATCTTAAAAACGCCTCCTGTACAAGAGCCTTTGCTCGCTCCGTGTCCAGCATCTACATTTTCGATAGTAATTGTATTGCATCTCTCAAAAGAAAGTACATTTCCATATTCAGGTTTGGCATACAAGCGAACAGGCGTATTTCCCAAACCTACAATCTTGAGATTTCTGACATCATGAATAAGTAATTCGAATCCATCATACACTTCTCTAAACTCATAATTTGTACTCGATTGAGTTAGACTTGCCAAATCGGAAATATGAAATGAATGTCCTTTTAATTGAATAGTGGTATTAGAACCAATTGCATCTAAAAACTGCTGAACTGTCGTTACTGTAACTGTTTTTTCTTTTTGAGTTTGATTATTTGTTGCTGCTGCTTTGCCAACATTATTTTTTTGAGGTGCAACTTGTGCAACGGCATGCATACAGAAAAGAAAGCTAAAGACGAATAGAAAAATTTGAATTGAATGTATTGAAGGTTGGGTTTTCATAAGAAGTATATTTTGTGATAAGTAGGTAAAAAATAAATTTGTGATTCTACAATATCGTAAATAAAAAATGCTTTATTGCAAAAGGCTAGTTAGAAATGTATATTTGTTTTTAATTTGATAAAATCATAAATCTAATAAATAAAAATAGAGTGAATTTTTCGCTTTTTATAGCCAAACGAATCCGAAGCCAGAAAGGAAGTAGTTTTTCGAAAGTAATTACACGTATTGCTATTGGAAGTATTGCATTGGGCATTGCTGCTTTGATTGTTGCGATGGCAATTTTTGAGGGATTTAAGCAGACTATTTTAGATAAAATAGTAAGCCAATCGGGTCATATTCAGATTCTTAAATTTGATATGAATAATTCTTTCGAAACAAGTCCACTTTCTACGCAGCGTGATTTTTATGAAGAGCTCAAAAATCAGGATTATATTTCTCATATCCAGCCTTATACTCAAAAGCCTGTCTTGCTTCGTACTGATGAAGATTTGATGGGATTAGTTTTGAAAGGGGTGGACAAAGGGTATGATACAGTTGCTTTTACTAAAAATCTGATTGAAGGTCGTTTTATTGCCTTTGATACAAGTAATTACTCTAAAGAAATTATTGTCAGTAAGAATACAAAAGACAAATTACGCCTTAAAATAGGTGATGATTTGCTGGCTTTTTTCTTACAAGACCCACCAAGACAGCGAAAACTAGAAGTTGTAGGAGTGTATCAAACAGGAATTGAAGATTTTGATGAGCGTCTGGTATATTGCGACCAGGCACTTTTGCAGCGTCTGAATGACTGGGGAGATACGCTTGTAGGTGGTTATGAGGTTTTTCTGAATGATAATAAGGATTTTGATGAATATAGATGCTATCTATGACGAAATAGAATCAAATAGTGATTATGATATGTATTTGCAAAAAGTAACCAATACTTTCGGACATTTTTTTGAATGGTTTGCGATGGTAAATAAGAATGTAACCATTTTTTTGAGTGTAATTTTATTTGTTGCACTTTTTAATGTTGTTTCTGTTTTGCTTATTTTGATTACCGAACGAGTTTCGATGATAGGAATGTTGAAAGCCTTAGGAGCAACAAGTCTCCAAATCTTGAGTATATTCTTTCAAAATGGATTAGTTATTCTTTGGAAGGGAATTTTGATAGGAAATATAATTGGGATTTTGTTTTGTGTAATTCAAGACACATTCAAAATAATTCCTTTAGATATTGAAACCTATTATATGAGTAGCGTTCCAATTTCATGGAATATTCCTCTTATTTTGATGCTTAATGTCGGAATTATTATTTTAGTTCTTTTTATTCTTTGGATTCCTTCTATTTTTATTAGTAGAATAAAACCTATTAGAGCTATACGATTTGATTAGATTTTAAAGTATTTTGGAATGTTTATTGAAAATTGAATGTGTGCAAATGACGGCTGATAAGTCAAAACAAAAAATAGTATGACTTTTATAGAGTGGTCTTTTTTAAGAAAAATAGAACTTGATGAGTTTATCAAGGCATTTTCTGCTATATTAAATCCACAAAAAACACGCTTTGTTTCAAAAAATGACTTTTATGATTTATTATATAAAGAAAGTTTTAGTCTATCATATGATAATGTAGATTTAATGATTTTTGGAGTAAACGTTTTTCAAAATGATAATCAAACTTACATAAGTATTGACACAATGGTTGATTATGAAAATAGCCAAATACTTATATACTCTATAAAATTAGCTAAGCATATAAATTCAGATATAGTTATAGGAGACTATATATATACTGGACATTCTTTGTTAATAAAATCTACTGGCGAAGTATTTTGTGCAATAGAAGACGAAAGTATTGAACAAGATACGATAATATTTTATCCTGATTCTATACATAAAACTGACTTAAACAAGTATCTTTCCCAGCCGTAGTCTCAGCTAGATGGGAAAAATTTTTGGGTGCAATAGAAAACCATTTTCCCATCTGTGAGGTTCTACCTTGTGTCAATTATTTTGTCAGCATATGCTGACGAACTGAAAGTCGGCGTAGCCAAACAACCAGTACAAGATAGAACCTTGCACTAGAACACCGAAAAACTACTCAGCAGGTTACACCAACACAACAAAATATTTTAGAATATTTAGCAGAAATCAAAGGCTTATTTTGATTTATATAGTTTTTCAATAGTGTTTCTCTAAATTCTCTTTTTCTAATAGCAAGTAAAGCAATAGAAGTATCTAGTAAATAATTCATAGTTTTTTTTATAACATAGCCAATAATTCTTCTATACTTTTCTCATCTTTAAATTCTTCATCAAATTCTTGACACAACAATTCAAAGGCTTTTGCATCAAAACCTTTATAATTTTGTTCTATTTTGAGTTCTTCAATAGAAATAGTTTGTCGTAATGGTTTTACAAAAAAAGGCAAACTACTTTTATTCTCCTCTCCCAACAAAACAATTACTTTTACACGCTGACTGTTTAATTCAGAATAAGTAACAGGAATTTTTATCATTCCATTTTCTATAATGGTACTAAATTGATAGGTTTGCATATTTATTTTGTTTTAATTCTTTTACTATACATAACGTAGATAGGCAGTTTAGAGTTTATAAATAGAATTCTTTGGTTTGAAATTTATTTATAGCTAATTTAATAAAAACTTTTGGGTTTGTGAAAGTTGTAATTCATAGTTTTTTATAACATTGCCAATGATTCAATTCTGTTCGTAGTGAGCCTATAAAGCTACTTTAAACCACAAAATACACGGCTGGAAGCCGAATACATATAACTCACTCGTTAAAAACGAGCGAGAGCCAACCATTTTGCGAGCCACAGCAGGGATTATCTATCTTTCATTAGATTTAAAAAGATTATAGAAAAAACTTACTAAACGGTTATTCTCTTTTTTACGTTTGGATAAAAAACACTAATTTTAAATTATATGAATACTTTATCATCTGCTGAAAATACGAATCACTTTGAAGAACTTTATCAAAAAATAGGAAAATTAAATCTTCTTGAATTAGAAAAGCTAACTAATTATATTTTTGATTTAAGAAAAAACAAACTTTCTACTGTTTTGTCTGAACAAGAGCAACTAATAATTGAACAAATTAATAGACCATTGCCAAAAGATATACAAGAAAGATATAATTTTTTGAGAAATAGAAAGTTTAGTAACGCACTAAAAGAACAGGAAGAATTACTTCAACTAACTTCTTACATTGAATCTTATGACAACAAAAGACTAAGTTTGTTTATTGAACTCTCAAAGTTAAGAAATGAACCTTTGAATAGTATTTTAGAACAATTTGAGATAAAATCAGCAGAATATGACAGCTAATGAATTGAAGGAGTTAGTCATTGAAAGAGCAAAAGGACTTTGTGAATACTGTAAAAAGTCCTGCAAACATATCTTCACAACTCAAATTAAATTACACATGATCAAGAATGCTATTTTATGTCTTATTTTTTTAAGTATATTTTCTACATTAAAAGCTCAAGTTATAACAGAAGTTGAATATGTAGATGTTGAAAAAAACTATACATTTGAGCAAGGCTATATTGCCTTTCAAATTTCTTCTCAAATTGATAAAGATACAGTAAAACTATTTTTAGGAAATGGTATAAATGCTGTTCATTTGATAGCGAAAAAAAGATATGATTTTTCTACAGATGCTTATGACGAAACGCCTTTATTGAAAATATTGGATTCAATCAACTCTAATACTATAAACCTCTACCCAAAAAGTAATGAGTTAAAAGTTGATAACTCTTGTACATTTGGTAACACTATTAAAGAGAATTCGTTTTTACCCAAACCAGACGTAAAAAATACTGGAGAGATTAAAACCATAAAAGGAATAAAATGTACCAAATGGACTGTTTCTTATGAAGATATGGGTTATAAGTATTTATCTGAAATATGGTTGGCAAAAGATGTTATTAGTGATAAAAATATTATTCGTTTGGCATTTTCTTCTACCACTTTATACACCTTTTTAGTAGAGGAATTTTTAGATCAAAATTTGTTTCCAATAGAGATGAAACTTACACAGAATTACTGATTTTGATAGTAAACAAGTACGTATTATTGAACTATTAGAAATAGACTTGAAAGCTACTACTACTATTAATACAGAAAATTATGAAGAAGAAAAAGATAAGTAGCATTATTCTTTTTGTTAGGTAAAAGGTATTTGAGAATAATGCAAAACTTCCATAAATATACCTTCAAAATATTAATTGTGCTTTTAGTTCGTAATTTCTAATTCGTAATTATCTATGCAACACTATTCAGCAGGTTATACCAACACAACAAACCATTTCGTTATTCAAAATTTGCCTTCTTTTTCTAAAGCAATTACAGAAAAAGAGAAAGCTAGATTTGCTTTGCTGTTGCGTTTCTTGCAGCGTGGTTTGGTTATGTCTTTGCCTTTAGATTTGGCTGAAAAATTTGATGTAGAGGGTAATTTTGATTCTATAAACAAAACTGAAAATAGCATTCCTCTTCTTCCATTACAACTTTCGGAAAAGAATAAATATAGTCCAAAGTGGAGTTTTGAGGAAAAGGTAAGCACAAGTATTGAGGCAAAAGCAATGACTTTGTTTTTGCGAAAACGCTTACACGATTATCTCCCAGAATGGTCTTTTTTAGAGTTTTTGTTTTGGGCAAATTCACCTTTATCAGAAATTTTACAACAAGAAATTACGGAAACAGAAGTACAAGATACAAATGTAAATTTTTACTTACCCCTTGCAGACCTTGCCGTTTTGATTGTAAGCAGTAATGAAGAACGAGAAAAACAACAGAAAATTGAACAAAAACTACGTGCCAAAGGAATTTATGTAGTTAGCTTTTCTAGTGAAGAGATTTTAGAAGAAACTGATTTGATTCGTGAAAAAATGGAATGGATTCGCCATCAAATAGAAAAACCTGTTTTTTTACACAAACTTAGAGATTGGAATAGAATTACTACCAACAAACCACGAGAAATAACTATTAAACAAATTTGGTGGAAAGCTGCCATTATTCGTATTCAAATTCTGAGTGCAGAACTCCTTTTTAGAGGAAAGTGGAAGATGGAAGACGTAGAATGGAAAGCTATTTTTTTGATGAGAGAAAAGGAACAAATCCCAAAAGAGATACTAGAATTAGCTATTGAGAGCGTTCAGAAATTAGTTGTACAATTATTTCCTACTAAAAATAATACAGTAGAAAATGTGTTTCCAAAACTCAAAATCAATACCGTTTTTTCAGAAACAGAAGTAGAAAAATATACTACTGATAATCAGCCAAAAATAGATTTTAGTATTCTGCACCGTTGGACAGATTTTGATAATTTTGATACAAATCCTGACTGGATAAACATACGAAATGAATATGCAGAAAATTATCGTTTTTCGTTTCATTCTGATGAAGGCAAACCTTTATCAAGACAATTGCCTGTTATTTCTCACTCTTTTTATAAAAATGCTTTCCATAGGTGGAGTTTTGATACGTATGAAGATTTAAGACGTGCTGAATTTTTACTTAATTCTGTTGCTGTTCATAATCAATCTGAGAATCAATCTTCTTTTCTTCAAATTTTACTAGCCAAAACTCTCAATGGTCAGTCTGTTTTGGCTAATCTTCCTCTACAAGTTGATTCTAGTTTTATTTTTGGTTGGCTTGCTGTTTTGCAGTCTTCGCCTTCGCTTCTTATCTGTACTTCTACTGATACAGCATTGGATAAAATGGAGGAATTAGCTGCAAATGGAATTGATAAAATTACGATTTGGCATTCAGAAATGAATAGTGAGGAAGTAAAAAGAGTACAAGATTTGGTAAGAGAAAATAAAGTTGTGTTACTTATTCTGACAGCCGATTTATTGAACACAAAAGCATTTGTAGATTTTATAAGTGGCAGTAATAAAAAAGATAGAATAAATTGGTCGTATTTTTTGGTGGATGAAATTCATCGTTTTTCAGAATGGAGTCCACAACATAGGCAAGAATACATGGCTTTAGAACAAATTTATTACAATTATTTTTGTACGGATTCTCAAAAAACGCCTTTCGTTTTTTTATCTCATTTTTTAGACAATTCGGTTTCAAAGACTATTCAAAATACATTTGAGATAAAAGATACTAATTTTCTTGGCTTTGTAAGCTCATCGGATTATTTAGAAAATAAAATCTCTAATTTTGAGTTTATAGAAACAGAAAACACATATTCTACACTTGTAAGGCTTCTCAAAACGACTCAAAACGAAACCAAAACTCAACATCAAAGTAGAGAAGTTACAAGTAATACAGGAATAATTTTTACCTCTGGAGTCAATGGAAGTACAGGTTCTTATCTACTTTCCGAACGTTTGGAGTTTGATTTGAAGCGAAAAGTATATTCTTATTCTGTTGAAATTCCAAAGGATTCTCATGATGATAAAGAAACACATTTTATCAAACGAAATTATTTGAGAAATACGCTAAAAACTTCTCAAGACGTGTTAGTTGTTTCGACTTCTGCACTGAACTCTGGAATTAATTTAGAAAATTTGGATTTTGTTATTCAATATGGTTTGCCAAAATCGCTGACCGAACTGGTAGATATTTCTAATCGCACCAAAAAGAAAAACGCAAAAACCTATATTATTTTTCAAAAAGAAGATGACGAAAAAACGCTTTTAAAGCTCTTTGAGCCAACTACTCGTCTTTCTGATATCAGGAATATGCACCGAGAAGTAAGTTGGCTGGGTGGTGATATGTACAGACATCTTTTGGAATGGGCTACTACGGTTGAGCTTGTTGGAGAAGAAGTAGAATTTATGAAACAATTTTATGATAAATATTGCCTACATACAGAAACAGAAAACCAACAAAATCAGCAGGAAAACGAAGGTATAATTACAAAAACAGCAGAAGTAGATATTTCAGATTTAGATTTTAGGCTTTTTTCTCAAAAAGTAGATAGAAAATTAACTGTCGAACGGACAATTATTCGTTTTTATCAGATGGGAATTCTGTCTAATTGGGAATGTGCAACCCCTATTTCAAATACGAAATATACCATTTGGGTAAAAAAACACGACCAAAACACAGTACGGAAGCATATTTTTGAGATTATTCAAACGTATCAATCTGATTTTGAGATTCATAAAGACGAGAAATATTCTGCTATTTTTTCAAGAAAAAACTATTCAATTTTAGAAAAATATTGTTTCTTGTTCTTACAATGGATTCACGAAAATAATATTTATCATCTCAAAAATAATTTAAGAGAAGTTTATCAATATGCCAAAAATCAAGTAATTGAAAACAAACCTGACGTTTCTATTTTTGAGAACTCTTTTCTCAATTCTTCTTCCATTAATCGAATTCTTTATTTTATAGAAAAAGAGAATAATCTTATTCAAAAAAACAATGTTTATTCATTATCCAAACAAGAAATAGATTGGGTTTTTGAGGAAATAACGAAAATGAATAAAGAAGAAGAAATTCAATTAAATCTTGATTTTATAGAAAAATGGAGACAAAGAATTAATCAAGGTAATTCTACAAATAGGATTTTAGATTTTTATAAAGCTATTTTGGAGCTTCTCCTAGATATAAATTCAGAAAATAATAAAGGTTATTTTGATAAAGAAACTCCTCCAAAAACATTGTTTAGTTCGGTAGATTCAATTATAAAAAGTACAACTCAAATAGATAATCCTGATAACTTCAACTATTTTATAGAAAAGTATATTTCTTTCGGAATCTCTTTTTCTGAAGAAGCAAGGGCGTATTTATCGGAAAGTATTTTGAAAAGTGAGAATGAGAATAAGCAAAGACAGGCTACTCAAATTTACTCTATTTTGCAAGATATATATAGTCTCAACGTTTTATTAGAAATAGAAATAGAAAAAATGACAAACATTCATTTGCAATTGACCTTTTCGAATATCTAATCAGAAAAATAATATCTATGAAAACTACACTACAATCTTATGCCACTTTTGATTATTCAGATTTTCCTCTAGTAAAAATAACCTTGACAGGAAACAAAGCGACAGATGAAAATTTTAGCAACTACTTAGAGGAAGCTCACACTATTTACAAGAAAGGAAAATGTGCTTTGTTAATGGATACAAATGGCTCATCTTATTTGGAGGGAAAGTATCGAATTCAGCAAGGAAGTAGAATTAAAGAAGAATATGATTTAATAAAAAATACTGTTATAGGTTTGGCGATAGTTACACCTTCCGTTATTCAAAGAATAGTTATGAATGGTATTTTTTTGCTTACTCCTTATCCTTCTCCTTACAAGCTTTGTAAGGACGAGCAGGAAGCTGTAGCTTTTTTGCAGGAGCTTATAGAACAAGAAAAAAATAAAGATTTATCATCACAATAGAAATCTATGAAAAACGAATACGCTATTTTTGATTATTCAAAATTTCCTTTGGTTTACATAAAACTAACAAATGCTGAAATTACAGACCAAAACTTCAAAGAGTATATAGACGAAGTAGGGGAAATTTATAAGAGAGGAATGTATATTATTGTATTGGACACCACAGATACAAAATATGTAGCTTCGAAATACCGTTCTATGCAGGGAAATGCACTAAAACTAAACAAGAAAACTATTGCAGAATTTTCTATGGGAATGGCAATTATTGCACCCTCTATTTTTCAACGTATGCTTTTGGAAGGAATTTTTATGATAAAACCTTATCCTAGTGAAGTGAAAGTTTGTAAAAACGAACAAGAAGCAAATGAATGGATAAATGAGCTTTTGAAAAAAGAAAATACTAACACATAATATTTACTACATAAAAAATGGAAAATAAACCGTATGGAATCTTTGATTATTCAGAGTTACCTATTGTAAAGGTAGAACTAACAGGAGAACCAGCAACTGATGAAAATTTCTCTGCTTATTTGGAAGAAATGGGCTCTGTTCCTACTAGAGCAGAGCGTTATATTTCTATTTTGGATATGACAAAAGCAAGTTATTTGCCTGCCAAATATAGAATTCTGCAAGGAAAGTATTTAGAAGATAATAAAGAACGCACTGCAAAACAAGCTATTGCTGCCGTTTTTGTAGCCTCTTCTCTTATACATAAAATACTTTTAAAAGCTATTTTTATGATAAAACCCTATGCTAGTCCTGTTTTTATTGTCAGTAGTGTGGAAGAAGGAATGAAAAAAGTAAATGAGCTTTTGGTAGAAGAAGGAATCTTAATAGAAGATTAAATCTCTAACTTCCAATCCTAACTCCTACAAAAAAAGTACGAGGAGCAGCCGTTCCGTAGATATAATTACTATCCCTATTCTTGCCTGTATCAAAGTCGTTTTGATAGGCATTAAATAGATTCTTTATTCCACCATAAATTTGAAGTTTTGATTTCGTCTTTTTTAAGTCAAAATCGTAACTTGTTCAAATACTAAAATCAGTAAATGAATCAGAAGTTTTATACTGGTCAATCGTCTGTTCTGGCGAACCTGCAAAATGTACTAATTGCATTTTCCCAGTGTAAACTACATTCATATTAACAGCAAATCGTTTATTTGGTGTAATGGAAAGCGTCGCAAAACCATAATCATTTGGCGTTCTCAAAAATTCTCTTTTTAGTTCTAAGCCTTCAATGTTTTCTACTGCTTGATCAAAAAGACTTTTTTGAAGTGTAAAACCTGCCTCTAATTGTACTTTTTGGTCATAATTTGCTCGTGTTTCTAACGTAATTCCTTGAACAACTGCACCCGAACCGTTCTGCTTTTCGAAACGAAATCCGAATTCGTCTTCTCCATTTGGCGATAAATAAAACGCATTTTGAAGATGTGTATAAAAACCTTCTACCGTAAAACCTACGATGAATTTTTCCATTGGTTTGTCATAATTCAAAGAAGTGCTAAAACTATTCGAACGCTCTTGTACTAAATCATCTGCCAAACTAATTCTTGAAATCCCTCCACCTGCAAAGGCAAGGTGCATGTCTGCATCAAAGGCTTGAGGAGCTCTAAAACCTGTACTCCAAGTAGCACGAAACTGCATTTGAGGTTGTAGTTTGTAGAGAAAAGACAGACGAGGACTAAAAATAGGCTTATCTACAAAGTTGTGTTTGTCCATTCTAATTCCTGAAAGTAGGTTTGCTTTGTTTGTAATCTGCCAATCACTTTGAAGAAAAACACCTAAATTTCTTGTTGTTTGGTCAATTTTATAATTATAGGCTTCTATTTCGTCCAAAACATCATCAAAAACATATTCAGTACCAAAAGTCAAGATATTACTTCCTCCCAAAAAACTGGAAAGACTGTGATTTAGTTGTAAACCACCTTGATAGGTTGTTGCATCTGAAGTGCCATAGGGAGGATTAATAAAATGATTTTGATAGGCTTCCTGCTCTTGCTCATCTGGAATAATTCCTGTGTAATGCTTTCTATCTGTGTTCTGAGTGGCAAAATAAGCAATTAAAGAAGAGTTTCCACCATTAAAATTGATTTGATAATCAATATTTCCCAGCAAAACATTATGTATTCTTTCCTCTGCTTGCAAGGCTAAATGTGCAGGTTTGTCAGTCATTTCTCCACCAAAACGGTATTCATTAATACTACTAAAATTTACTTCTAGTTTTTGATTATCAGTAGGACGAAAAAATAGATTCGCACCAAAAGAATTATTCTCTAATTTTGGAAGTTCTGAAAAATTGTCTCCATTATGGTCGTAAAAATCTCGCTTTCTATTATTGATAAAAAAAGAAACTCCTGCATTTTTGTTTTCTGTCAAAACTGTTGCGTTTCCTGTGATTATATTGTCATTTGATTGTCCGTTTATATTTTGATACGTATAAGAAAGGTTATAATTATTTTCTTTTGGAATCTTCGTAATTACGTTCACAACGCCACCAATCGCACTTGAGCCATATAAAACCGAACCTCCACCACGTACCACTTCAATACGTCCAATCATATTCACAGGCAATTGTTCCATTCCATAAAGTCCAGTTAGAGGGCTAAAGATAGGACGACCATTTATCAAAATTTGAGAATATCCACCAGCAAGACCATTCATTCGAAGCTGTGTATAATTACATGTCTGACAGTCCGTTTCAACTCTCAAACCTGCTTGAAATTTTAGTCCTTCGGCAAGATTACAAGATTGTGTATTATTCAAAGTTTTGCTATCAATGATATCAACGATTACAGCCAAATCATTTTGTTTTTTTTCTGTACGTGTTCCTGTTACTACAATTTGATTTAATTCTGAAATAGATTCTTTCAGTACGAAATTAATTTCCAAAACTGGATTTGATTCAGTAAGGGTAAACGTTTTACTTTGCGTTTCAAATCCTAAATAAGAAGTCATTAATGTATAAGTTCCGAAAGGAATATTCTTTAAATTATAAGTTCGGTCTTCTTTGGTTACTGTTCCAATTAATTTTCCATTGATTTCTTGCTTTATTTGGATGGTTGCAAAGCCGACATCTTCATTTTCTAAACTGACTTTTCCTTTTATTTCTCCTTCTAAACTGTTTGAAGAATTATTTTGAGCAGTTGTTTGAAAGGATAGAAAAAGGAATGATATAAAAAATATAAAAAGTAAAATTTGTTTTTGCATAGCTATAAATGAAATTATTGAACAATCTAAAATTAGTATTTATCAAATCTTATTTTTTAGTTTGATAGCACAAATATACAAAGTTAGATTAGTCTAACAAATTTTTTAGATAAATATTTTTACTCTTTTTTAGAATAAAAATCAATTCTTATTTTTAAATATGAGTTTTGGTGCGTAATTTTGAAGTATCAAGAAATTAAATAAACTTTCTATTTTGCAAATTGTATGTATAAGTAATTAGGAAGTTCATTTACAACTAATCAGTATTAAAAATAATTATAAAAATATGTTGAAACAATTCAAGACATTATTGGCTATTTCTGCTCTTTTGGTTTTTTTTACAGCGTGTGGTGAGCATAATCAAGCTGCTCCAAATAAAGGAAAAAACTTAGATAGCGAGCGTATCTACGGTGAAAGTAGAGAATCAGCTCCAAGGCAACTTCCTAATCAATATGAAGACCCAGAGGGAATAATGGAGCGTTCGAAAGCAATTTATACCAAAATGTATGAACCTAATGAAGTGAAAAGTGTGAGAAGTGATTATCCCTTAAAGGAAAATCTTACTGTTGAGGAAACTACAACAAAAGAGGAAGCAACAGCAAAAGATACAACTACACAAACTATATCAGAATAATTTTTATTGCTTGTCCTTGATTTTAATTGAAAATTCCTATTTAATCAAAACTACAATGAGTTCTTTTTAAATAGGATTTTTTATTGATTTATTTTACTATTTTTTATTAAAAAAAGCTATTTAACGAAAAAATAACAAAAAGGTTTTGATTATTTGCAACCAAAATGCCATCTTGTAGGGTCATTCTATTAGAAAACAGATAGGTTCGTCAAAAGCTAATCCACTTCTATATCAAAAGATAGGCAGATAGTACTTCCAACAAAGATTAAAACAGAGCAGTAAATGATTTCAACCCTAACTAAATATATTTTATTCCTATTTTTTTTCATAAGTAGTAGTATTGGAATTAATTTTGAAATTACTGCACAAGACAAAACAGAACAGCAATTACAAAATCAATTAGAAGAATCAAATACTATAAAGAAAGAAGGAAAAAAAATAAATTCTTCAAAAAATAAAGATAGTACACCTAATGAAGAAATAACTTATTTTTCTAGTGATAGTGTAACCGTTTCTCATATCCATTTGGAATGTCATAAGAAGACAAGAGATAGAATTATTTTTAGAGAATTGGCTATACATGAAGGGTATAGAATTCATAGAAAAGATATAGAAGAAGTGCTAGAGCAGGAATCAAACAAAATTTTTAATACTCGTCTTTTTGTTACGGTAGATATTTTTTACGAAGAATTTACGAAAGGAGAATTAGATGTTATAATTACTCTGACCGAACAATGGTATATTTATCCAATTCCCTTAATAGAACTTGCAGACCGAAATTTTAATGTTTGGTGGAATCAACAAGGTAGAGATTTAAGGCGTTTGGAATATGGAATTAGAGTAAAACATAATAATTTTAGAGGACGAAATGAAAATTTATCTCTTCTTCTTCAAACAGGTTTTACCAACAAATACGACCTTCAATATTCTGTTCCTTATATCAATAAAGCACAAACTCTAGGACTTAGTATGTCTGTCGGTTATGCTGAAAACACAAACTTGGGCTATATTACTGACCGTGATACACTCCGTTTTGTAGAAACTGCTGAGAGAGAAGTGCTTAGTACACGTTTTTATAGTGGTCTTTCTCTGACGGCTCGTAGTCGTTTTTATGACCGTCATACTTTCTTTATAGGTTATCAAAATCAAAATATAGCCGACACGGTAGCACAACTCAATGGTAATTTTTTTGGAGAAGGAAAAACAAATCAGCGTTATATAACGCTAGAATATAATTTTTTCAGAGATTTGAGAGATAGAGCAAATTATCCACTTAAAGGCTATTATTTTCTGTTTTCTGTTCAGCAGCAGGGTTTGGGAATTGCTAGTAATGACTTTAGCTTGTTTACGACTCGTACTGAATTTGCCAAATTTGTTCCTCTTTCTAAAAAATTCTTTTTTCATACTTCTGCCAATATGAAACTTACCTTTGCTCAAAATACTCCGTATAATAATTTGCGAGGAATTGGTTATGGACGTGATGTAGTTCGTGGTTTTGAGTATAATGTAACAGAAAGCGAACAACATTTTGTGTTGAAGAATACACTTCGTTTTAAGTTATTTGAAAATACATTCCGTTTTGATAAAATGCCTTCTCAGTTTTCTAAAGTTCCTGTTGCTATTTATCCAAAAGTCTATTTTGATACAGGCTATGCACAGCTTTTGAATCCTTATGAGTCCAATTCATTACCTAATCAGTGGCTCTACGGGACAGGTGCAGGAATTGATATGATACTTTATTTTAATATGGTTTTTAGAGCTGAATATTCATTTACAAGTTCAGGAATTTCTGGGCTTCGTTTTGGCTGGAAAGCTGATTTTTAGAAAATACTATAATTGATTAGCGAGTGATTTTGAAGATTTATATGATGAATACAGGATAATTATAACAATTTTTATTTTATCTTTGTTTTTTTATAAATATTTATCAGTCTATAATTCTGTTTTCTATCTAAAAATGAATAGTTTTATTTATTGTATTGATGATTCATTGTATTCATTAATAATTAATCACTACTAACTAAAAACTACTTTGTTCGATTTAGATAAATGGCAAGAAATATTTTTTACAATTAAGCAGAACAAACTGCGTACTTTCCTGACTGCCTTTGGTGTTTTTTGGGGTATTTTTATGCTCGTTTTTATGCTTGGTGCAGGAAGTGGACTAGAGAATGGAGTAAAACAAGAGTTTGCTGGTTTTGCTTCAAATGCACTTTTTGTATGGTCAAGAAAAACTACAATTCCTTATAATGGCTTGCAAGCAGGAAGGCGTTTTCAATATACGTTAGAAAACGTAAAGGCATTACAAAAACAAGTAAAAGAAATTCAAACAGTTGCTCCTAGAATAGAAGTAGGAACTGTTCCGATGAGTTATAGGACAAAATACGCTTCTTACTCCATGCGTGGAGAAACGCCAGAACTTCTTGAAGTAAATGCAAAAGTGATTTTGGCAGGACGTTTTTTGAATCAATTTGATATTGATGAAAAGCGAAAAGTTGCTGTCTTAGGTCAATCTGTCGCTAAAGAATTATTCGGAACACAAACCCTAGAAAATAATCCAGAAGAAATAGTAGGGAAATATTTTAAAGCGAAAAATGTCTTTTTTCAGATTATAGGAATTACAAAAGAAGTCAGAAGTGGAAACCGAGTAGCAGAAGAGGAAGAAGCTATTTTTGTTCCTATAACAGCAGCACAACAAATTTTTAATATGTCCGACAGAATAGATTGGTTTGTCTGTACGCTTGACCCAAAAGCTGATGCTACCGAAATAGAAAAGGAAGTAAAACTAACTTTAGGTAGTTATCATTCTGTTTCACCTGAAGATTTTTCGGCGATTGGTTCGTGGAATACAAGCAAAGAATTTCAAAAATTTGATACTATTTTTATTGCTATTCGTGGCTTTATTTGGTTTGTGGGTATTTTTACACTTTTAGCAGGAATTATTGGAGTTGGAAATATTATGATAATTACTGTAAAAGAACGCACTCGTGAAATTGGTGTTCGAAAAGCCTTGGGTGCTACTCCGAGTTCTATTGTTTCACTTATTTTGCAAGAGGCTGTTTTCTTGACTGCTCTACCTGGTTATATAGGCTTAGTTACAGGAACTGCTGTGGTTTTTGGAGTAAATATGCTTTTACAGACCATGAAGATTGAAAACGAATTTTTTACCAATCCTTTAATTCAGTGGCAAGTAGCTGTTGGAGCTCTTACCTTATTAGTTTTTTCGGGTGTAATTGCTGGACTTATTCCTGCTATTTTGGCAGCAAAAGTGAATCCGATTGAAGCTCTTAGAGATGAGTAAGGAGAATGGTAAATGGTAAATTATTGATTTTGAGTGAATACAACCAATTGGTAGTTACTTAGGAATAAGAATTAAATAAACTGCTACTTTTAAAACCAGAACTAATTGATATTCAAGTAATTAAATTAGCTACGCTGAATACTTATTTCGTAATTCGTAATTTTTAATTCGTAATTGATCCTTACTTCCAGTTTTAACCTTATTTTATAAATGGATAAAATATAAATTTATTTTCTTAGAATTTCTAAAAAACAAAACCCACGATTTTGATCGTGGGTATAAAAAAAACTACTTCTGCAAATTCTCCCAAATTTTATCCTTCAAAACATCTAAATTAGTTTGTGTAACTGCCGAAATAAAAATATGAGGAATATCTTTTGGTAAATCGGATTCTAACATTTTTTTGAGTTCATCGTCTATCAAATCTGACTTCGAAATAGCTAATAGACGTTTTTTATCTAATAATTCTGGATTATACTTTTCAAGTTCGCCAACCAAAATATCATATTCTGCTTGAATATTTTTTGTATCTGCCGAAATGACAAACAAAAGCATTGAATTTCGTTCAATATGTCTCAAAAAACGAACACCTAATCCTTTTCCTTCTGCTGCACCTTCAATAATTCCTGGTATATCAGCCATTACAAAAGAGCGATGCTCACGATAAGCCACTACTCCCAAATTGGGAACAAGCGTAGTAAAAGCATAGTTTGCAATCTTTGGTTTGGCTGCCGAGACAACGGAAAGCAATGTTGATTTTCCTGCATTGGGGAAACCTACCAAACCTACATCAGCCAAAACTTTAAGTTCTAAAGTAAACCAATCTTCTACACACGGCTCACCTGGTTGAGCATATTCAGGAGCTTGATTGACAGAAGTACGAAAATGGAAGTTTCCTAATCCTCCTCGTCCACCATTTACCAAAATCACCTCATCTCCATCTGCCATCACTTCGGCTACTTTTTCGCCTGTTTCAGAGTTTTTTACTACTGTTCCCAATGGAACTTCCAAAATAGTATCTTCGCCTTGCTTACCAGAACTTTTTTGTCCACTTCCATTACCTCCATCTTCTGCAAAGACGTGTTTTTGATAACGCAGATGGATAAGTGTCCAAAGTTGTGCGTTTGCACGAATGATAATGTGTCCACCACGTCCACCATCGCCACCATCGGGACCACCCAAAGGAACGTGTTTTTCTTTGCGAAAATGTCTAGAACCTGCTCCACCCTTACCCGAGCGAAGAAATAATTTAACGTAATCTATGAAGTTAGGAGAATCCAAATCTTTTTTCAGTTATCAGTAATAACAATTACGAATTACGAATTAAAAATTATGAATGAATATACTAATGACAAGTAAAATTCAGTTTTTTTATTTCTAATACGTTGAATAATTGCAACAATTTTTTTTGAATAAATTAGATAAATGATACAATAACCAATTATCTATTAATCTGCAAAGATACAGATTTTTAATTGAGAAATTTTGGTTATTTTTTGAATTACTTCCTGTAGCGTAGGCTTTAGCCTTCGTTGTATTTACAAAGGAAAATACCGTAACTGATTAGCAAGTGATTTAGCTTCGCTGAATACTTCGTAGTTGGCTTCGCCGAGCTAGCGGTTATATGATTTTTATGATAAAAGGCAAGATAATACAAATTGCTTTTTCTGAATAAAATATTGAAAATACCGTAACTGATTAGCGAGTGATTTAGCTTCGCTGAATACTTCGTAGTTGGCTTCGCCGAGCTAGCGGTTATATGATTTTTATGATAAAAGGCAGGATAATACAAATTGCTTTTTTTGCATTTTCTCTACTCAAAATTAAACCAACTGATTTTTGAAAGCAAATTTTATCAATCCTACTACATTTTTCACGTTGATTTTTTGTAGAATGTTTTTTCGGTGAGTTTCTACGGTTCTTGTACTAATAAAAAGGGTTTCGGCTATTTCGGCACTTGAATATTCTTTGCAAATAAGTTGTACTATTTCGGTTTCTCGTTTGGTTAGAGTGTTTTGAGTGTTTTCTTTATTTTGTTCCTTTTTCTTTTGCATAATTACCTCCAAAACTTCTGGACTGTAATGCGAACTTCCATCAGCTACTTTTTTGATAGCTTTTATGAGTTCTTTTCTACCAATATTTTTCAAAATATATCCTTCTGCTTCTACTGCCAACATTTGTTCGATGAATGCTTTTTCGTCGTGCATCGTCAAAACTAATACTTTCAAATCTGGAAAACGAAGTTTTGCAAGTCGTGTTAGTTCTATACCGTCCATTTGTGGCATACTAATATCGGTCATCAAAATATCAATAGGAGTGTTATTTTTAGTTTGCTGCTCCAATATTTCTAAAGCTATTTTCCCGTTTGTTGCTTCTGCTACGATTTCAATATCTGTTTCTTTACGTAAAAGTGAACGAATGCCATCTAAAATCATTTGATGGTCATCGGTAAAAAGTAATTTTATAGTTTTTTCTTGCATAATTATTCTAAACTAGTTCTTTTAGGGTTAAAGGAATGAGATTGAACTTTTGACAAAATAACTAACAAATTTTAGTTTCTAATAGATTAATGCTTAAATTTACTTTATGGGAGGAGAAAAAATAAAATCTAACTGGATAGAAAAACTCAAAACTCGCTGGCAAGTAAATTCTGTTTGGCAAGTTATGATTATATTACTTGTCTTTGCCCTTACAGGTTTTACGGTTATGTACGGCAAACGTTGGTTTTTTTCTTTTATCGGCTTTGATGAAACGACAGCTTGGTATTGGAAATTTTTGCTTTGGATAATTCTTATATTACCCATCTACCAACTTGTTTTGCTTTTCTACGGTTCAATTTTTGGACAATTTACTTTTTTTTGGAATTTTATTAAACGTACTTTTGGTAGAATTTTTATTTTCTTAAAAAATAAACCCAGAAAATAAAACTAAAAAATAAAGTAGCTGACAGTTTCCAACTCTCAGAAATGTAAATATACGACAGTTGGAAACTGTCAGATACAGAACACAACCAGTTTATGCAACGCAAAAAATTAGATTTAGCACTACAAGGTGGAGGTTCTCATGGAGCTTATACATGGGGAATATTAGAACGCCTTTTGGAAGATAGAAGAATAATAATTGATGGAATTTGTGGAACTTCTGCAGGTGCAATGAATGCTGTAATAACGGCAGCAGGATTGCAAAAAGGAGGAAGAAAAGGAGCTATCGAACATTTAGATGAGTTTTGGAGAAGAATAGCGCACCTTCAAAGTTTTGCTATGATACAACCCAGTGCTTTTGATAAAATATGGGGAAAAGGAGCTTTCCAGTTATCACCTATCTCTAATATGGTGGAATATCTTGCAACAATGTATTCTCCTTATCAATCTAATCCTTTGAATATAAATCCATTGCGTTATATTTTGGCAGATATGGTAGATTTTGAAAAGCTCAAAGCTACTCGCTACAACAAACTTTTTATTTGTGCTACCAATGTCAGGACGAGTCAGGCAAAGGTTTTTGATAACGAAACTATGTCTTTAGATGCTGTTTTGGCTTCTGCTTGTTTGCCTTTTATTTTTCAAGCTGTAGAGATTGATGGAGAAGCGTATTGGGACGGTGGTTATATGGGAAATCCTCCTCTTTATCCCTTGATTGACAATACTCGCACTTCTGATATTATGATTGTACAGATAAATCCAATTCGAATTCCGAATATTCCAAAAACAGTAGATGAGATTAGAGATAGAATTAATGAAATAGCCTTTAACTCTAGCTTAATACACGATATTCGTCAGATAAATTTGGTTCGAAAGATGCTAGAGAGAGGAATAAATATTGATGGAAAATTTAGAGATTTATTTATTCATAACATTGCTCCAGAGCGTTTGATGGCAAAGTTAAGCTCTAAAACAAAAATGAATGCAGACCTCAAATTTCTTTTAAAACTCAAAAAGTACGGAAAATCTGCTGCTGACCGTTGGCTCAAAGAGAATTTTGATAAAATAGGAAATACATCTACTTGTGATATAGAAGAAGTGTTTTTGAGCAAGTCAAAATCGCCTATTAAACAGCATAATGTAGCTGTAGATTTGGATGATATGCTATAAATAGTACGGTTTGAATTAAAAATTCTTAATCTATTCGTATTTTCTTATTCTTTTGTAATGAATTGAGTTGTTTTGTAACTGTTTAGAAAAGCTTTTCGAATTTTCTATTGATTTTACAATTTATCAACTCTTTTTTATGAAAAATATTTCCTCTTTTACTTATCAATTTTATCTTTCTTTTGTAGTTGTATTTGTTTTTTTAGCAACATTTTCGTTTAGTTTTTCTCAAACAAACTCTACTCAAAATCAAGTTTTCAGGACTACCAATTCTACTCTTACACTTCAAGAAGCAATTGCTCAAAGTCTGAGAAGTAATTATGGTATTTTGATAGAAAGAGAGCGTATAAATCAAGCAACTCTAAATAATAATTGGGGAGAAACAGGACGTTATCCAACAATAAATTTGTTATTACAACAAAACAATACAGTTAATAATATTGACAATCCAGCTTCTTTTTTATCTGGAAATGTAATCAACAACAGTATTCAACCTGCTTTTAATGTAAATTGGGTAATTTTTAATGGCTTCAGAACCAGAATAGCAAAACATCGTCTTGAGCAGTTGCAAGAAGAATCAGAGGGAAACGCAGAAATTGTAATTCAAAATGCTATTCAAGCTGTAATTTTGGGATATTATAGAGTAGTCTTGGAAAGGGAACGAATTGATGTACTCAAAAAAGTATTGAATTATTCAAGAGATAGAAATAGATATTCAGAAGTTCAGATAGAACTAGGAACTGCTACGACTGCCGAAACATTACTTACAAAGACTAATTTTCTAACAGACTCTATAAATCTAATTAATCAAGAATTGGTGTATCGCAATGCTGTTCGTGATTTGAATGTACTAATGGGAGAAAAAGAAGTAGAGCAAATGTATGAGATAAACGAGAAATTACAAGCACCAGCTCAAAACTATCAATATGCAGACCTAGAAAAACAAATGCTTGAAGCTAATCCAGATTTGAATCGCCTTCTTATTTCTCAATCCATTCTACGAGATGTAATTTTATTGAATAGAGCAGACATGACACCACAAATTTCGGTAGCAGGAGGAAATTCATACAATTACAATAGGCAAGATTTGAGTCAAGCGACCTTTGCAGGTGACAGAACAGCACCAACAGAACCTATAAACGCACAAACAACAAATTATTTCCTTAATTTTAATGTATCCTTTACTCTTTTTAATGGAGGACAATTGAAACGAGCTGTTCAGAGAGCTAAAATTTCTGAAAATATAGGAAATCTTACCATTGATGAAAGAGAGCTTACTCTTTCAAGGGACTTGGCAAGAGCTTTTGATTTGTATAATGTAAGAAGGCAATTATTGAGTTTATCAATAGAAAGTAAAAATGTATCAGAACAGAATTTGCAGATTTTGGAAGAACGTTATAATTCAGGTTTGATAAATTCCTTTGATTATCGTCAAATCCAGAATGCTTTTCAGAATGCAGCCTTCAATGAGTTGCAGGCAACTTATAATTTGATTGATGCAAATACAACTCTGATTAGACTTACAGGAGGATTGACAGGAGAATCAGCAGATCAAAGCGAATAATTTATTTTCTATAATTTTCAAAAATCTTTACAACTATATTATAATTGTTGTTTTGAAATATTTAATAAAATTATAACGGTCTGCTCTGCGAGACTGACCTAAAAAAGTGAGGTCAGTCTCGCAGAGCAGACCGACAAGAAGGAAGTATTATTGTTCAAAAAGATAAAATATTAAATATTTTCTACACCTTACAAAAGTTCTTTCTCAATAAAAGTTTCTAACTCATTGTACCATTCTGTTCCGTATTTTCTGATTAGAGGAGTTTTCAAAAATTTGTAAACAGGAACTTTCAATTCTTTGCCTAAAACACAAGCAGGACTACAAATTTCCCAATAATCATAATTTACAGCATCAAAACTAGCGTATTTAGTAATGCGAACAGGATACAGATGACACGAAATAGGTTTCTGAAAATCAATCTTTCCAGCTTCGTAGGCTTTCTCTATTCCACATTTTGTAATTCCTTTTTCGTCGTAAGTAACGTAGGCACAAGCTGTTGTTGTTTCAATTAGGGTAGTAGAAAATTCATTGTCTTCATCTAAGACATAATTTCCATTTTTTTCTATAGCTTCAATTCCCTCTTGCGTCAGAAAAGGTTTTACATCTTCATAAATATCTTCTAAAATATGTCTTTCTTCGTCTTCTAGAGGTGCACCCATTTCTCCTTCTACACAACAAGCACCTTTGCACTTGCTCAAATTACAGACAAAATCGGTAAAAGCTAAATTATCACTTACCAATGTGTTTTTTATAGGAATCAAATGAATGGCGAATTATGAATGGTGAATTGTAAATTATGAATGAAATGCAAAATTACGAAAAAAAATAATTGGTTGTTTGACAATTTTTGCCCTAGTCTTTATTAAAAATAATCTTGTATTTTAAATTGGTCTGTACCGTAGGTCTGACCAGTTTAAAATATATATTTAAAGCCCTAAAAAGGCTTATTTTGTCTAAGTCAGACCTTCGGTACAGACTTAAACAAAATACAAGATAGATTTATTTTCTACTAAAAATTACGAAAAGGCAAAAATTGTCAGAGAACCAAATAATTTTATTGTAAAACTAGCTTTTCTAAGTAATGGGTTTTTATTCCGAAAAAAGACTTTAAGTCTTCAAATTCTTTTAGTCTTTCAGCTCTCTTATTTTCTTGTAAAAAATTTTTCTTTTTTGTAGCTATCAATAACACGTTTTTTGGAGTGTGAGCATCAGAAATAAATTCGACAGCTTTAGTTTGATAACCACAATAATTGAGAAGCAAACAGCGCATTGTATCTGTTAGCATTTCTGCCTGACGCTCCAAAAAAATACCGTAAGAAGTGAGAGGAGAAAGTTCATTTTGTGTTTTCTCGCTTTGTTTTCTTGTACTTTCCATTTCCCTACGAATTTGTTTGTGACAACAAGGAGCAACAACTATTAATTCTGCATTAGCTTCAATCCCCTTGAAAATTGCATCATCAGTAGCTGTATCGCAAGCATGAAGAGCAATAAGGATTTGCGTCTTTCGTTCTTGCTTATCTTTATTTTCTTCTTTACTTTCTTCTTTGATTTGATATTCTTCTATTGTTCCTTCTACAAAGCTAAGATTTTCAAAATTAGACTCTTTGGCTATCTTATTACATAATTCTACCAAATCCTTCCTAAATTCTACACCAACACTATTTACTTTGAGTTTCAAAACGTTTGTCAAGTAATCATAGAGAGCAAAGGTAAGATAGCCTTTTCCTGCTCCCATATCCGTAATTTGCAATGATTTTTGAGTGGGTAATTGCTTCAACAAAACACTCAAAATTTCTATGTATTGATTTATTTGCTTGTATTTGTTTTGTGCATTCTTATAAACTTTTCCCGTGTGGTCTGTTATTTTGAGAGCTTGAAGATAATTTTTTGAAGTTCCTGTTTGGTCTTTAGTTAGAATAGCTCGCTTTTTTTGTTTGTCGTGCGAAAGAGAAATAGCTTGTTTTTGAGTTGATATTTGAGTTGGTTTCTGGGAATGAATAGAAGGACTTTTACTTATATTTTTGAGATGCAAATCAAAATTAGTTGTAAATAAAATGGCTTGATTGAAAAAACCTCCATTATTTACTTCTTTATTAGGAGTATTTTCTTTTGTGAGAAATGTTATAATTTCTTTTATACCTTCTTCGATAGAATAATTTTTGGTAATATCATTTGTTTTGTTTCGATAAACGAGAGTTAATTTTTCTTCTCTTTTAATAATGGTTTTACGAACTAATATTTTTTTGAGTGTAGAATTATCCTGACTTGCTACAAAATTTGATAACGTAATTTTGATAAAGCTATTATTTTCCAAACTTTCCTTTATATTTTCTATAAATTGATTGAACATTTTATTTTATAATTTTAGAGAGATTAATTTTCTTTCTCTACAATTTTATCTAACTCTATTTGTCCAAAATACCTGTATATTTTCAAAATTAGAGCCAGTGCAATCGTAATTTCAGCAGCAGCTACAACGATAATCAAAAGAACAAATAGATGTGATTCTACTGTCTTAGAAAAGACAATAAAATTAAGCATTGAAGCTGTTAGCATCAGTTCAATTCCCATCAAAACAAGCATCGCATTTTTGCGTGTCAGGACAATCAAAATTCCAATTCCGAATAAAAAAGCTGCTACAAAAAGTATCATAGAGAATTGTGAATGGTGAATGGTGAATGATGAATTGTGAATGATGAATCAATACAAAGATTTCATTACTACCATTTTAGCTGAAACTCCTTTTTATTTGTTTTTCATTGCTACTATATATTCAAATATATATTCAAACTGGCTCAAGTTGAGGCTCAAACCAGTTAAAAGAAAAATTAAAAATTAGGAGAAAGTAAATATTGAGAATAAAAATCATCAATTACCTTTACAGCTTCGTCTGCTGTATCTACCAAACTAATCAAATCCAAATCTACGGCACTTACATTGGCTTCTTTTTCCAAAACAGTTGTTTTTATCCAATCCATCATTCCACCCCAAAATTCTTTTCCTACCAAAACAATAGGAAACCGAGCAATTTTCTTGGTCTGAATAAGTGTATATGCCTCAAAAAGCTCATCTAAAGTTCCCAAACCACCAGGCATTACAATAAAACCCTGAGAATATTTCACAAACATTACCTTACGGACAAAGAAGTAATCAAAATTAATGAGTTTATCCAAGTCAATATAGGCATTTGCACCCTGCTCAAAAGGCAAAACAATATTCAAACCTACCGATTTTCCTTTTTCAGACCTTGCTCCTTTATTACCCGCTTCCATAATTCCTGGTCCTCCACCTGTGATTACACCATATCCATGACGGACTAATTTGGCTGCAATTTCTTCGGTAAGTTTGTAATATTTATGGTCTGGAGAAGTACGAGCCGAGCCAAAAATAGAAACACAAGGACCTATTCTAGCTAGTTTTTCAAACCCTTCTACAAATTCTGCCATTACCTTAAAGATAACCCATGAATTAGCTGATTTTATTTCATTCCAATCTCTTTTTTGAAAAGCTCTAACCAAACGTTGTTCTTCCTCTGACCTGCCTTCCAAAACATCTTTTGGAGTTTTGTTTCCGTCCATATCATTCAAATCTGGCTGGTGTGGCTTCTCAGATTTTCCTTCATTAGAGATAGATTCAGAAGTCAGTTTATGTTTCTTGAAAGGTTCGTTCTTGTGTTGCTCGTTTTCGTCGTATGGCATTATATTTCTTTTAGTAATTGAATAGTTGTTAAATGAGTAAGTAGTTGGACAAAATTAAATACGAATTACAAATGAATTAGCGAGTGATTTATATGATTACTATGATAATTACAGGATAATACATTAATACATTTTAATTATATATAAAATGATATTTAGTATTCTTATTGTATTTATCTTGTATTTCATCTTAAAACCGATAGCTCGGCGAAGCCAAATCATATAGATCACTCGCTAATCAGTTATATGTATTGTTTATTTTGGGTTAATACTTAGTTTTGATGATTGAATATTCTCACTATTGCTCTCTTTTCTCAAGTAATTTCTTAATTAGATTTCAAACAGAACGGCTAAGATACGGAAAGTAATCCTAAAAGAAAATATAAGTTAAACCAAACTTGTAAAGAAATAATTAGCTATCTAACAAAACCATTAACCATTTTACTAACATGATTCAAAAGATAAAAGAAACCTGTCTTTATGTAGCCAATCTGGACAAGACAGAAGAATTTTACCACAAGAAACTAAAACTTCCTATTATAAGTAGAAAAGAAGATGCCTTTATATTTTTTAGAGCAGGTTCTGATGTCCTTTTGTGTTTTATGAACGACTACGCCAAAAACCAAAAAACACTGCCTCCTCATTTTGCAAAGGGAAAAATTCATTTTGCTTTTGAGGTAAAGACAGAAGACTATGAAAATTGGAAAGAGGATATAATAAATTTTCAAATCAAAATTACGCACGAGCAAGAATGGAAAAATGGCTTACTCTCTTTTTATTTTGAAGACCCAGACGGACATGTCTTGGAAATAGCAAGCGAAGGAATTTGGGATTAAAGGTCTATCTAATTCTTTATCAAAATAATTCAACTTCTTGTTTTTCTCTATTTCTATCTTGACAAATTACTCTAAAAAAGCTACTTTTTTCACTATTAAAAATGGGTCAAATTGTTTGAAAAAAAACCACTTTTTTTTCCAAAAAAAAATCATTCTTAACAACGTAAAATTCGGGTTTTCATTTGCAGAAAAGTAAATTATTTCTATTAGCTACGAATTTCAGAGTTAGACGTAATCTAAATGTAAAAACAAAATTTTTTTTGCCTTACGTAACATATTCGTAAAGATTGCGTAATACCGAAATCTACACGAACCCTCTAAAGCTATCAAAAACGGTGATTATACTTTAAAAATGGTTGTATTACTATCAAAACTCAAAGATATTCTTTGGGAAAAAACCGATTTTTTTTCTCATTTTTTTTCCTCAAATTTGTTATCACAATCCATATACACGGAAAGATAATCACTGACCTCTCTTTCTTTACAGGAAAATAATGGAAATGACAAATCCTATATTTTTCTTTAAAAAAAATATAGCAAGAGGGTAGTTTTTGCACCCCTAGTTTTTAGATAAATAGTTAATTTTTATTCAAACTAGGTCAAGGAATTTTTGTCTTTATATGAGAACAAACAAAAGAAAATTTAGATAGTATTTAATACTATTTTTTGGTACTATTTGATAATACTAGAGTTACAAATTAGATTTTGTAATTAGTTATCAATTCACAACATCAGGAAAAATAAGGACAGCTAAAATATTAAATTAGTCAGATTAAATTGGTAAAAATAAAAGGCATTGAATAGTAATAGTAAAATCTGTCATCAGATTGCCTTTTCTAATTTTTTTAGCGGTAAAGAAATTTGAATAGTAGTGTATGGAAATTTAGTTTTCAATTAATTATGGTATCACTTTCTCAACAAAATACGACTATCTTACCCAACCCACATGCAACAAATGGTGGTGGTTATAAGGATTGTCAGACCGTTTGGCAGCATTGTTTGGAGATAATCAAGACCGAAATTCCAGAGCAGAGTTTCAATACTTGGTTTATTCCTGTACAACCTTTGCGTTTACGCCAAAATATTTTGACGATTCAAGTACCGAGCCGCTATTTTTATGAATTTTTGGAAGAACATTATGTTCTTGTACTCCGAAAAGCGATTATCGAACAGTTAGGGACACACGGAAAATTGGAATATTCTCTTCTTCCAGAAATAAAACAAAAACCTTTATCCGATACTTCGTTTGAAAACAGTATAGAATCTCAAAATCAGCACGGTCAAGCTCAAAAAAATAATTTTAATTCTTCTTCTTCTAACAAAGAGCTTAGTTATGAAGAAGATAATTCTGCATCTACTTCTGCTCAAACAAGTTTGTTTCAGAATCAAAATTCAGTAAAACAAAACAGTCAGCGTACACATCAAAAAGAACTAGATTTAGACAGTCCAATAGTCTTAAATGGTAACTCAAATTATGAATCGGCTACTTCTAGAAGTCAATTAACTACTAATTCGGAGCAGTCAAGTCAAGAAAACGAACTAGGAAATAGAATAGGAACAAGTGAGCAAAATGATTTGGAAAATAGATACAACAGAACAAAAGAAAGCAATCCGTTTGCACAAAGAGTTCAAAAATCATCTAATTTTCAGCCTTCTACTGCTTATTCGTCTTCTACTTCTCAGTTTCGCAATCAGGCTAAAACTATTCAGCAAGAGTCTAATTTTCGTCCTGTCAAGACAACGCAAGAACTACCTCACAATCTTAATCCTAGATATACCTTTGATACTTTTGTAGAAGGGGAATGTAATAATGTTGCTTTTGCAGCAGGTAGAGCAATCGCTAAGAATCCAGGAAGAACAAGTTTTCATCCTTTGGTTTTGTATGGTGGTGTAGGTTTGGGCAAAACACATTTGGCACATGCGATTGGCAATAAGATTTTGGAACAGCATCCTGAAAAGCGAGTAGTTTATGTATCTGCTGATCAGTTTGCGAATGATTTTGTGGCTTCTGTACGTGAACAACAGATTACACAATTTACCGAACAGTATTATTATTTAGATGTCTTGATTGTCGATGATATTCAGTTTTTGTGCGATAAGGTAAAGACACAAGAGAGTTTTTTCCATATCTTTAATCATTTGCACAGTGCTGGCAAACAGATAATTATGACGAGTGATTGTGCACCTGCTCAAATGAGGGGTTTGCAAGAGCGATTACTTTCTCGTTTCAAATGGGGAGTTACTTTAGATTTGAAAGTTCCTGATATACAAACTAGAAAGGCAATTATTTATACAAAATTACAGGGATACGAATCAAAAGTATCTTTAGATGTAATTGATTTTTTGGCAAAAAGTGTAACCACTAATGTTAGAGAATTAGAAGGTGTGATTACTTCCCTTTTGGCAAAGTCTTCTTTGGCAGATATGAGTATTACATTGGATTTGGCTCGCCAAGCATTGAGTGCAGTAGTGGCACACCAAAATGAAACGCATGAGCTTTCTATTGATGCGATTGAAGAAATTGTAGCTGCTTTTTTTCAGGTTACTTTAGAACAATTAAAAAGCAAAACAAGAAAAAAGGAAATTGCACTTGCACGTCAGTTTGCGATGTATCTAACCAAAGAATATACTGATTTGCCTTTAAAAGCAATTGGTTGGCATTTTGGAAAGCGAGACCACAGCACAGTTATTCATGCTTGTAAAGTAGTTCCTCTGAAAGTAGAAAAAGAAGAATCTTGTAAAAAAACATTTGATGAAATTATCAAACGAATAGAACAGCTTTAAAAGTTAAATTTTTATTCCTAAAAAAGCCAATACACGAAAAATGTATTGGCTTTTTTGTTATTATAAAATCAAATTTCTAAGTAAAAGTAAAAAACGTACTGTACCCTACTTTTTTTTATTAAACACAGATTTACAGAGAACACAGAGAATGAACTGAAAGTCAGCGTAACTAAAATACAATTCTTAAAAATAAACTCTTTTTAAATTGATTTATTCAACTAAAAAATTGTATTTGACTTCGAACTTGTTTAAGAATAGAAATTTAGTTGCAGCCGCAACGTAACCTTTGTAGATAATTTAGCCTGTACAAGTTTTTAGAGCAACAGCGTTGCGAAACCTCGCTATTTTTCATACTGTAAGTTGTGCTACTCTGTAGCTTTTTTGGCTTTATTTTTTTCCATTCTACAAAGATTACGCTACTCTGTAGCTAAAATCAAATGATTTGAATTCTTAAACAACTCCTTCGTCAATTTTCAGTTATCTGTATTTTCAATCCTATCAATCCTTAACCAATCATACAATACAAAAAATAGTAGAGTACAGTATAAAAAACGAGCATTTTCCCTATATTAAATGTATTCACTGATTACTGATTACTGATTACTGGTAACTGACATTATTCTCCCATTGCCTTCAAACGCTCACTAAGTGGCGGATGCGAATAATTAAAGAAAACATACCAAGGATGAGGCGTAAGATTAGAGAGAGAATCTGCAGAAAGTTTTTTCAAGGCAGTTGCAAGAGGTTTGCTTCCGTAGGTAGTCTTTGCATAATTATCCGCTTCGTATTCATTCTTACGAGAAAAAATATTAAACAAGACTTCTGTAATCGTAGAGATAGGCGAATAAAGAAAACCAAAAGCAAGCATATTCAAATGAATTTGCCATTCATTAGCTCCCAATGCTAATGAAATTTCTTTACTAAAAATAATTTGAGCTAAGATAAATAGAGTAAGTCCTGTCTGAACAATGGATATTGCCATCGTTTGGAGAATATGATTTTTTTTGTAGTGTCCTACTTCATGAGCAAAAATAGCTACCAGTTCTTCTGTACTGTGTTTTTCTAAAATGGTATCATAAAAAACTACTTTCTTTTGCTTACCAAATCCCATAAAAAAAGCATTTGCTTTTGTAGAGCGTTTTGAGCCGTCAATCACAAAAATATTTTGAAGAGGAAAATAAACACTTCCAGCATATTCTTCAATGGCTGTCCTGAGTTCTCCTTCTTTTAGATGGAGTAAGTTTATTAAAAAGTGGCATTATCAGAGAAGCATAAAAAAATTGCATTCCGATAGAGAAAATGGTAATGATTATCCAAAAATAAATCCAGAAGTTTTGACCAATTTCCAAAACAAGATACAACAAAACATAGCCTATAATTGCACCCACAACAGCACCTAATGCAAGACTCTTTATTTTATCGCTAAAAAATAATTTTTTTGTTGTCTTATTAAATCCAAATTTTTCTTCTATTACAAAAGTATGGTAGAGTGAAAAAGGTAAACCCAAAAGAGACGAAGCTATCGTAATAACACCAAAGAAAGCAAGTGCATGCCAAATAGGATTTTGAAAATAAACTTCTAAGACTTCACTCAACCAACCGAAAGAACCCGTAATAAGCAAAATAAGAGTAACAATAAAGCTCATCGAATTACTAATTAGAGAAAAACTAGAATTTACTTTCTTATAGGCTTTAGACTTTTGATATTCTTCTTCTGTATAAATATCTGCAAATTGATTGGGTAGATGAGCAGGTTGTTTTTGAGAATTGAGCCATTCCAAAAAATTTTCTAAGAAAAAATTGCCTACCAAAATAGCGATAATAAGAATGAGAATTTGATATGCGTCCATTAAATTATCTTTTTATTAGTATTTAAAAATGTTATATTGATTATTTTTTTAATTATAACTTCAAAATGATAGTATGGTTTGAAAGAAATAGCTTTTTATAATTTCTCAACAAAAAAAACACTAAAGTATAATTTTGAATCTAAGTAAAAATCCGTATTTTTCGAAAAATTACATTATTACCCTTCTTTTCTTACAAAAATCTTCTTCATTTCAATGAAAATTTCAATTGCCAACGACCATGCAGGAACTGAGTACAAACTTTTTTTACAAAATTATTTAACCAATTTGGGTCATGAAGTTATAAATTTTGGTACAGATAGTTCTGAATCGGTAGATTACCCTGATTTTGCACATCCATTGGCTAATTCTATTACCAATCAAGAAACCGAATTAGGTATTTTGATTTGTGGAAGTGGAAATGGAATTGCGATGAGTGCAAACAAACATGCTGATATTCGTGCCGCTATTTGCTGGAACGAAGAACTGGCTGCACTTGCTCGTCAGCATAATAATGCAAATGTGATTTGTATTCCTGCTCGTTTTGTAAGTCAAGAATTAGCTCAAAAAATGATAGAAACTTTTCTCAAAACAGCATTTGAAGGAGGAAGACATCAAAGAAGAGTTGAAAAGATTTCTTGTTAATTTTATAATGCTCGTTTGTTATACTTTTTAATCAAAACTTTTACTATCATAAATTGTTGTGATATATCTCAAACAACACTTATTTTTTTTATTACTATTTTTATATGCAAATTTTCTTTACTGTTCGTGAGCATCTTTCAGAATCTATTCCTTGTATTTATTTGTTAGGCGAAAATTTTGATACTCTTCCCTCTACTTTCTCTGATAATTTTCCTGTTTCGTCTCTGGTTAATTTTTTTGAAAAAGAAAAAAATCCAACTACTATTTTTTTAGATAATCAAGTTGTTTTTGCTGTTCCTTACCTTGCTCCTACACAAGAGAATTATGTTCATAAGGAAAAAATGCGTAATCAAGGATTTTTAGTAGCAGAACTTATCAAAAAACATTCTATTACTAAATTACAAGTTTTTTCGGATGCTATTTTAAGTAAAGAAAGTATTTTTTGTTTTTTAGAAGGACTTAATTTAGGAAGTTATAGCTATGAGAAAAAAGGAAATTCGGAAGAATATACTAGAAAAACATTGCAAGTAGAAGTTGTCTTTGCCAGTGAAACAGAAAAGATAGAACAAGAAGAATTGGAAAAGCTCACTACACTTTGTGATGCCGTTTGGATAACTAGAGATTTGGTAAACGACCCACCAAATTTTAATAAACCCTCTACATTTGGTCAAAGGATAGAAGAATTAGGAAAAGAAGCGGGTTTTGAAACTGAAATCTGGAATAAAGAAAAAATAAAAGCCGAACGTATGGGTGGACTTTTAGGAATTTCACAAGCAAGTTATGAAGATGCTATTTTTGCCAAACTTACCTATTCTCCAAAAGATGCTACTAATGATACACCTATTGTTTTGGTAGGAAAAGGGGTTACTTTTGATATTGGAGGTGCAAATATCAAAACTTCTATGGCAGCTCTAGAAATTATGAAATCAGATATGGGAGGTGCAGCTAGTGTGCTAGGGCTTATTTACGCACTTGCTAAAAATAATATTTCTTTATATGTCATTGGACTTTTACCAATTACAGACAATGCAATCAATAACGAGGCACTAATGCCTGGTGATGTAATTACGATGCGAAGTGGTGCGACGGTAGAGATTACAAATACAGATGGAGAGGGAAGAATAATAATGGCTGATGCACTAGATTATGCCAAAGAATTAGCTCCAGAATTAGTGATAGATGTAGCAACGCTTACAGGAAGTGCTGTTCGTGCCATAGGTGAAGAAGGTGCTGTTTTTATGGGAAATGCAGACGAAACGCTCAAAAGAGCTTTAGAAAAAAGTGGGCGAGAAACTTATGAACGCTTAGTAGAATTTCCTCTTTGGGATGAATACAAAGAATATTTAAAGTCTGATGTAGCTGATATAAAAAATGTAGGTGGAGCATTTGGAGGGGCAATTATCGCAGGAAAATTTCTAGAACATTTTGTTGATTTTGATTGGATTCATATGGATATTGCTGCACCAGCTTACCTTATGAAACCATCTAGTTATAGAGGAAAGAACGGAACAGGAACAGCCGTAAGAACATTATATCATTTCTTGATAGAACAGTTTTCTTAAAGTGTGATTGGCTGGACTTACAAAAAAATGGCTCAATTATTTATAATTGAACCATTTTTTATTTGTGTCTTTGTTATGCTTAAATAAAATTAGTTTTAACGTGAACTCGGTATTATGATTTAGTTCATTTGTGTATTTCCCCATTATCAACGTCTATTTTTTCAAAATAGACGATTGCTAAGGGAGTTTTGTGTTTTTTTACCTTAGCAATCGTCTGTTATCGCAGATAACAAGACGTTGATAATGGTGAAAAAATACAAAACGGTTACTAATAAGAACTATTTTAATACCGAGTTCACGTTAGTTTTAGAATTTGATAAATCAAATTACTACGTCTAAATTACGTAACGGCTATATTTTCTAAAACCAATTTTAATACCGTTGTTGGTGTTTTAGCGACACCAGAAGCAGCAAAATCTAACTTCTAACTTTGTATCAAAACATGTATTGATACGTAATTGTATTTACCCATTCTCTAGAAAGTCCATCAGGATTTTTGTAGCGGTCTTTTAGTTGTTTTCCTACTAGAAGTCTCAAACTAGAACGAACTGAAAAATTATAAGCCCCTCCAATTAGTCCACTTAACTGCAGTTCCTTTGCTCTTGTCTATTTCTGTTCTTTCTCCTGTTATTGGGTCTGTGATTATATCAGGTGTAAAACGATAAATAGGCAAAATTCCGATATTCATGCTCCACTTTGAAAAACGAAGATTATATTCTACTCGTAGCATTGCATCTGTTCCTCTATCCAAAAACTGTGAAACTGGATATTGATTAGCAATTTCAGTCAAGGGATGTTCTTGCCATTCTCCCCATTTAAAACCGTTATCAACTTGGTTGAAAGGGTGTTGAACTCCTGCTGCTAACAAGAAATTTTTATTTATAAACGAAATTCCCGCAATTATATCGTATGTTCCTAAGCTACTTTGGTAATACATGGGTAGAGCCAAACCTATATCGTTTTGGAAATTTGCATTATTTGTTGGTATTTTTGCTCCCAGAGTAGCATTTAGTTGCCATTCTGTTTTTTGTATGATTGCTCTTGTCAAACTCAAAGAAATATCTCCAACTCCTTTTGTATTGGCAAGCGGACCCTGTACAAAAGTATAAGGAAGCTTAATTTGTGCCTGCCATTTGTCAGAAATACTTACATTTACCTCTGCAATATACGATAAAATAGTATCATTGAATTTTGTAAGTCCGATGTACTGCGTCAGACTAACAGAACGAAGACGAATATTTATCTTTTTACTAAAAGGTTGATCTGGACGCATAGCTCCCATTGTACAAAAACCTGCATCACTACAACCTTGAGCAAAAATAGAATTTTTCTGTGAGCAAAATAGATAGAAGATAATAAAGAAAACTAGAAAGTTAGAAGTATATTTTTTTTTCATAATTGGGAAAGCAATTTTTCAAAATTTAGATAAAATCTAATGAAACAAGAGATTCAAAAAAGAAAGTTTAAGACAATTTTTTTACTAGTAATTAGCAGTTTATTTTTAATTATTATACCTTTCAAGAGTTTTGCTAATAATGTAAAAGTAGAAAATCTAGTAATTACAGAAAACAATTTTTTACAATGTACGATAAAATGGGAGAACAGTTGGTTTTTTAACAAAGAACTTCCAATAATTTCTGAAAGTCAAGATTCTAATCAGAAAAAGAGTTTTGCTTTTAAAGATGGTGTTTGGTGTTTTTTGAAGATTCGAAGCAATGATTATACATGGAAACCTATTTATTTATCTGAAAATGAAGTTTTTATAAATCAAGATAATCAAACTCCAGACACAAAATTAGAAACAGTAAATGATAAAGGAGGCTTTTTTTTGAGTTCGGTTATCCAAGAAGAAAAAAATGGGATTTCACAAACTTCTATTTCTATAAAATTACCCGATGAAATTGCAACTCAATTTGGTATTTATGATATTGCACTTTATGCTATCGAAATGGTTTGGGTAGATGAAGGAAGTTTTTTTGTAGGCGATGGTGTTAATTCTCAAAATGCACTTCGAAAAGCTACTCAAAATAATGATAGTACTGATGTAAAACCTTTTTTAATAAATTCTGAAAATCAAATATTGGTAGGTACAAATGAAGGTAATTTATATGGAAATAACGGAGAAGAAGAGTTTGCAAAATCAACTATTCCTACTCTTTTTCCAAAAGGTTACGATGGTTTTTGGATTATGAAATATGAAATTAATCAAAGTCAATACACCGATTTTCTCAATACTCTGACTTTCCAACAACAATTAAATCGTACAGCTAATTCTCCAGAAAGCGAAATAAATACACCTGCTCTAGCAATTTCTTCAAATACACGTTTACGAAATTCTATTTTTATAAAAGAAAAAGGAAGAAAAGGAGTAAATGGAAGTTTAGATATGCCAGCAGTTTATGAAGTAAGAGAGGGAAAATACAGAGCTTGTAATTGGCTCAGTTCAGAAGATATAGCTGCTTTTTTGGATTGGTCATCTCTACGACCAATTACAGAACTAGAATTTGAAAAGGCTGCACGAGGAATAACAAATCCAATAAAGGGGGAATTCTCTTGGGGAACACCCTATATTATTGATGCTGATAACGTAAAAAATGATGGAACAGAAAATGAAAGTGTTGAAGAATCAGCAAACTTTATAGATTCAGCAGGACTTGCATCTTATAATTCTGGAATAGAATTTAATCAGTTAAACGGAGTTTTGAGAAATGGTTTTGGTGCAAAGAGTACAGATTTTTCTAATTCCGACTTTGAGTTACGCTTACAATCGGGTGCAAGTTTTTGGGGAGTTTTGGAGCTTAGTGGAAATGTTTGGGAATATACTGTAAAAGTAAATAGTCAAAATTCTTTGAGTTTTGAAAGAACCCAGATCGGAAATGGTATTTTGGATGAAAATGGAAACGCTGATTTTCTTTCCTTTGATGTGGTGGAAGGATTTATAGTTCGTGGTGGTGCATGGGATAGTGTAACTTATTCTATTGGAGATTTCAGAGATTTATCAGTTTCGGCTCGCTATTATTCCACACTAAAAAATCAAAATAGAAGAGGAACAACAGGGGGACGAGGAGGTAGATAGATTAAACTAAAATAACCTTAAAATTACTTTTTGTTTTAGTAAGAATAAGGTTATTTTTTTTGTGTAAATGAAAGGTAGTTTCTGTTATAGAGCTTTTCTCAAAGCCAACGCATATCCATAATGCACACCTTCATGTACATTATTAAAAATGATTGTGTCCTCAATATTCCTCAAAGTATAGTTATAGCTTGTTGGATACTCAGAATAAGAATTAAACATAGCTTTATTTTCTGTATAATCCTTCTCAAGTTTATCAACCAAATCAAAAGCTAATTTTTTGAGTTCATCTACTTCTGCTTGAGTTGCATCAGCTTCTGGTTTTGTTCCTTTTCTGTATTTATTAACGATTTCATCGCTAATATACATTTCATTTCCAGAAAGTTTGTAACACAAAAGTTGCTGTGTAACGACAAGATGCCCAAAATTCCAAATTAGATTGTTAGAAAATCCTTCTGGAATTTGATTGATTTGTTCTAATGAAAATTCATTCAATAGATTTAAGAAATTTGTACGAGTGGTTTTTAGTAGTTGCATGTTTTTGATTATTGGTTTGTTATTTAAAATAGTCACTATTATATCTAAATAAAACAGAAGATACTATCCATAAAACAATCATAGTATTATTCAAGATGAAAAACTTTATACCGTTGTCATTTATTTTTCCTTCAATATCTCCATATATATACAAAAAGATGTCAATAGTAACGACTAAAATTAGCATAGGAAGATTGAAAATTAACCAGTATTTTAACGTGAACTCGGGATTGTTACTTAGAGCATTTGTGGTTTTTCCCATTATCAACGTCTATTTTTTAAAAAAATAGACGATTGCTAAGGGAGACAGGTGTTTTTTTTCATTCTACCTTAGCAATCGTCTGTTATTGAAGATAACTGACGTTGATAATGGTGAAAAAAACGCAAAATAGCTAAGAATAAGTAGTAGTTTAATCCCGAGTTCACGTTATTTTATGACTTGTTTTTTTTGAAGATAATCAACTTGATACATCAGAATACTTCCAATCATAAGATATATTGCGTGAAAAAAAAATAGCATTACATAGTACAAAATACCAAATATAGCATATCTACCAGCAGCAATATCTCCATAAATAATTACAGACAGAATGAAATTTATTAGAACAGGTATGAAACAATAATAATTTAGATTATTCATTCTTTTTCACTATTTAAAGTTACTTTCCCTTCAAAATAGTATGTCCTAATTTATCTCTTTTTGTAGTAAGATATTTTTCGTTGTGAGGATTAGCTTTTATTTCAATGGCTACATTTTCTACGATTTCTAAGCCATAACCAATAAGACCGACACGTTTTTTAGGATTATTAGAGATAAGTTTTATTTTACTTACTCCCAAATCTCTCAAAATTTGCGCTCCTACACCGTAATCTCTAGCATCCATTTTGAAGCCTAGTTTTTCATTTGCTTCTACGGTATCGTAGCCTTGTTCTTGCAATTTGTAGGCTTTGAGTTTGTTTACAAGTCCGATTCCTCTTCCTTCTTGATTCATATACAAAACAACTCCTTTGCCTTCCTGCTCAACAAATTTCATAGCTTGTTGAAGCTGGTCGCCACAATCACAACGCAAAGAACCCAAAATATCGCCAGTTACACATGAAGAGTGAACACGAACCAAAACAGGCTCATCTTTTTCCCATTCTCCTTTTACAAGTGCCAAATGTGTATCGCCTGTATCTTTTTGAGTGTAAGCGTGAAGCTGAAAATCTCCCCATTTTGTAGGCATTTTCACATCCACTTCCTTATCAATGAGTGAATCATGTGCAAGACGGTATTCAATCAAATCTTTGATAGTAATGAGTTTCATATCAAATTTATCAGCTACTTCTCTAAGTTTTGGCAATCTAGCCATTGAACCATCATCATCCATCACTTCTATCAAAACTCCAATCGGCTGAAAACCTGCTAATTTTGCCAAATCGACAGCAGCTTCTGTATGTCCTGCACGACGAAGAACACCTCCTTCTCTAGCTTTAAGAGGATTGATATGCCCTGGTCTGCCGAAATCTTCGGGTTTCATGTCTGGATTAGTGATAGCTTTTATAGTAGCTGCTCTATCATGCGTCGAAACGCCTGTGGTACAGCCATGCCCTAGTAAATCCACGGTAACAGTAAAAGCAGTTTGTTTTGGGTCAGTATTTTTTCCTACCATCAAATTAATCCCTAACTCATCACAACGCTGCTGTGTAAGTGCCATACAAAGCACTCCACGAGCTTCTTTCAAAACAAAATTGACCATTTCAGGAGTGATACATTCGGCAGCACAAATAAAATCACCTTCGTTTTCTCTATCTTCATCATCTACTACGATTACAAATTTACCAGCCTTTAGGTCAGCAATTGCTTCTTCGATAGTATCTAGTTTTATATCTGAATTATTAGTTTTCATAGCAGGTATTTTTACAAGTAGTATTGAAAATTATTTATTTTTTCTTTTTAAAAGAACGAATAATTGCTTTTTGACTTAGCAAAATACTCCATATTCCTTCAAATTTATTTTCTGTAGAATTAAAACTTGGGTAGTTATAAAGTATTTTTTCTTTTCCGTGAAGAATTTGTAAGTTTTCTTGGTAGAGTGTAGTGTCTGTGATATTTTGATAGGCTTCAAAAATTTGTTTTTCTTTTTCGTATTCTATCTTAGAAATATCTTTATAGTAAGTTATTTTTTCTATGATATCTAGTTCTGTACTATCTAATTCTAAGAGTTGATATAACTCCTCTTGCTTTTGCTCTTTATTATTTTCTAAAAATACAATCGTTTGTGTTTTTTTATTTTTTATTTTTTGATAAATCTGTTGTGCCTTTGGAGTTGCATTTTCTAAAATTTGTCCTTCTGTTACTTTTGTGATAGTTACATTGTCTTTCATTTCATAAAACTCTTCTTTAGTAACAGCTCTTTTGTCTGTGAAAGCATCACAACTTTGTAGTAAAATAAGAAGAGTGAGGAGAGGGAGGAATAATTTCATTACTAGGAATTAGGGATTGGAGATTAGGAATTAGAGAATAAAAATGAAATTGTATTCGAAATTAACTGGTAACTGACTACCTGTTTAGCTCAACAAATTTCTCTACATCATTTGACTTTCCTAACACTATTAGTACATCAGATTGTTCTATGGCAATATCTTTTGTTGGTCTATTAATCAAATGTTCGGCAAAAAACTTTCTACCATCATGATATTCTTCATATACTCTTTTAATGGTAATTAAGTCCAAGGCATAATTATCTGTAAAACGAACTTGTCCTACCTTTTTGTTTACAATTCTTCTAGGAGCTTGTATCTCTACAATCGAAAAATTATCAGGTAGAGGCAAAAAAGCCTTCATATTTGGATTCAGAAGTTTTTCGGCAACTAATTTTCCTACCTCATCTTCTGGAGAAAGAATTTCTTTTACACCCAGTTTTTCTAAAATCAAACGCTGCTGATCTGCCATAGCACGAGCAATAATGCGTTTTACTTTAAGTTCCAAAAGCTGAACAGTTGTTAATAAAAGTCCTTCAATATTTTCTCCGATGGCTACCAAAACAGCATCCATGTCAGCTACGTTTTGGGAGCTAAGAGCTTTTATATCTGTTGCATCAAGTGCAACAGCATAAGCAACATCATCTTTTATGGATTCTACTCTTTCAATATCTCTATCGATGGCAAGCACTTCTGCACCTCTTGCTGCTAAATTTCGTGCTACTGCATAGCCAAAATGTCCGAGTCCGATAACTGCAAATTTATCTGCCATTTAATATATATGATTATTTTAGTGTTATTTTGAAAATCACTTGATTTGAGACTTTTCTTTGGAAATAGATTGAGCTACTTGAGACGTGTGTAATTTCTTTTTGAGATGATTAATTATTACTTCAAGTGCAATATCGCACGTATGATTATTAGGAACAATAATATCTGTATTTTCTTTATACGGACGGACATAACGCTCATAGGCTGGCGAGACGTGCATGACATACCTATAAAGAACATCTTCTAAATCATATCCACGTTCTTTATTATCTCTCATTATGCGTCTTTTTATCTTTACTGGGTCAGTTGCCTCTACAAATAACTTCAAGTTTAGCAAATCAGAAATATCTTGATGATAAAATACAAAAAGACCTTCTACAATAATAATCGGTTTGGGTTCGAATACCAATTGCTTTGGTACTACATCTGGATTATTAAAGGTGTATTCTTCTTTATAAACTGTTTTTCCTGCACAAAGGTCTGCAATATCTTTACTAAATTGTTTGTGATCAATGGATTCAGGCGTATCAAAATTAGACACCCCATTTTCATCAATTGGTTGTTCTTCTCTAGGACGATAATAATTATCTTGCGAAATTAAGCATACATCATTAGGATTAATGCTTTTCAATAAGCGACTCAAAAAGTAGGTTTTGCCAGAACCACTTCCTCCTGTAATACCGACTAAATAAGGTTTCTTCATAGCTTGCAAAGGTACAGATTTTTAATACATTTGAGAAAAGATATTAGGATTATTTTCGAAAATTGAAAGATAGGGAGTAGAGAATAAGCATTGGAAAATGGGGAATGGAGAAATAAAATTACTGATAACTGATACTAACTCTCCTCTAATTTTGCCTAAATCTGTAATGGATAGATTTGACTTTGATAAAATAAGTCTTTTTTAGAACTCAAAATACTCCTTCAAATTAGTTAGAACTATATTAGACCTATGTGAGTACAGACCGATTTAAAATCCAAGTTCGCAACCAAATTCATAAAGAACCGACTAATAAACCAATCTAACTCCAATTACAAAAACAAAACTTTTTACCTGTAAAATCGTATATAAAGGTATGAATTTTGCTAATTGGCGTTTTGCCTTCTATTTTTAATAGCAAATTCTCATTTTTTAATCTTATTATCTACAAAACTTTCTTATGAATTATTCTTCATTTTATAAAAAAAGCTACAACTATGCTTTTTTACTCATTATTTTTTCACTTCTTTTTTCTTCTTGTAAGCGAGATAAATTCGGGCGTAGTACCGAAGAAATTGATATTGCTTATCTGATTCCAGAAACGGAAATAGATACAGAAGAAGCTCAAATTTGGGTAAAGCAATTAGTAAATGCGAACCAAAGCGAGCTTTATTTTCCAGATTCTTTTGCCAGAGTTTTTCTTAAAGAACAACTTTACTTATTCTACCAAAAAAATAATTTTCAACCTGCTTGGTATTCTGCCACTACGGTTTTGCCTCATACGCAATCTCTAATGGGTTATCTCAAAAATGCAGGTTCGGCAGGACTTAATGAAGATGCTTATGCACTTGCTGATATTGACAAAATTCAGAACTCACTTTTGGGTACAGATGGAGAATATGATTTACCTAGACTAATGAAACTTGATGTGTTTACAACTGCAATGGCTCTTACTTACTTGCACCATACTCATGCAGGTCGTGTAAAACCTACTGAAGTAGATAATGAAAACAACACATGGATTGAAAAATATCAACCTGCTGACCTTGTAGATGAGCTTTATAGTGCTGTTCAGAATAATACCATCGATTTAATTATCAAAAAAGCAGAACCCAAATATGAACTTTACGAAAAACTAAAAATCGCTAGAGAAGAATACAAAAAAATAGTAACAGAAGGAGGTTGGGAAAAGATAAATCTTGAAAATTACACCAAATTAAAAATAGATAGTACAGAGGAATTTAATACACATGTTCTTGTTCCTACTATTAGGAATATTTTGAGCAAAACGGGAGATTTTCAGCTTGCCGAAAATAGTGTAGCTGATACTTCACAAATCTATGATGAAAAACTTCGTCAGGCTGTCATGAATTTTCAAGAACGTCATACGTTGGAAAGAGATGGTGTAGTCGGAATGAATCTACTTAGAGAAATGGCTACCTCAGCAGAAGAACGATTAGAACAGATTGAGCTCAATATGGAACGCTTGAGATGGCTACGTGATTCGCTAGGAGATAGCTATATTATTGCTAATGTTCCTTCGTATTGGATGCGTTTGTATGACGGTGGAAAGCGTAATTTTGAAACTAAAATAATGGTCGGACAATCCTTTCATGAAACGCCTCTGTTTGTTGATACCATGAAATATATCGTTTTGAGTCCAAAATGGTATGTTCCTATTAGCATAATGACGAATGAATTATTACCAAAACTTCGCCGTGGAGGAAGTTATTTTTCAAGAAATAATTTTAGTATCTATCAGCGTACAAGTAGTGGATTGAGAGAAATCAGTCCAAGTTCGGTAAACTGGAACAGAGTTTCGAATATGGGTAATTACTCTATTGTTCAAAACTCGGGAGCAGGAAATTCGTTGGGAAGAGTAAAATTTATTTTTCCAAATGCAGATAATATTTATATGCACGATACGCCTTCTACTCGTTTTGATGAAGCCAATAGAGCATTAAGTCATGGTTGTATTCGTCTTTTTGAACCTGAAAAATTAGCTAATTATCTTCTCAAAGAGAAATCAGAAGTTTGGACTCCCGAAAAAGTACATGAAACTATGTACAGTGGAAATACAACTAACATAAATTTGGAGAGGCAATGGGTAGTTCATATTGTCTATTGGACTACTTGGGTAGATGATACTGGCGAAGTACATTTTTCAAAAGATGTCTATGGATATGACCAGACGCAAAAAGAGACCCTTGTAAAGCGTGATGCAAACCTGAAAGAATGGATGCAAAAACGTACTAAAGAATTTGATATGTTTCAAAGAAAAGAAATTGCTCTAAAATAATTCGAATGAGAATATCAGAAGCCTAAAAAAGGTAATACAAGCGATTGTATTACCTTTTTTGTGTATAAATTTTGTGTAGTAAATTAGATTATCCAACTTTATTTTTGTCTTGTTTGAGTTCGTTCTGAGAAGGAATATTTGCCATACCAATCATAAAGACAATTTCTTTGTTTACTTCCAGACGAGTAATATTTGCTAAAATAGAAATTTCTTTTTTATCTCTAGTAATGGACTTATAAACGTGATACGTTACCTTTTCACTATCTCTTTTTGCGTATTTGTTCAGTCCACGCAAATCAAGAACAAATTTACTGATTGGGTTTCCTACTAATTCCTCTTTATTGAATCCTAAAAGCTGCGTAAAGGAATAATTAATTCTCAAAATTCGTCCAGAAGGATCTACAAAAGCAAAAGCCTGATTATTATTTTCAAAGAGATTATCTTTTTCGTCTATTTGTGCTTGTATTTCTATTAACTGCCTTTCTAACTCTTCCCGAGTTGCCATCAATTCTTCAGTATTTTGACGAAGTTCTTCTTCTTGTGCACTCATTTGCTGTGCAGAATAATTACTTTTTTCTAGTAAATTTTTCATTTTCTCTGCATTTGCTACACTTGAAATAGAAGCTGCCAAAATTTCGGCAGTTCTTTCAACTAATCTAATTTCTATTTCTTCCAAAACATCAAAAGAAGCTATTTCTAACACGCCCAATACTTTTTCTTGTGCTTCCAAAGGAACAACTAATACACAACTTGGTTTTGCTTCTCCCAAACCTGCACTAATTTGAGTATAATTATCTGGAATATCTGTCATAAATACCCTTTCAGCGTCATGAAATACTTCTCCTAAAATACCCTCATCACTTCTGACTTCTTTTTCCACAAATTTTTTGCGTCCATAGGCGTAAGCAGAACGAAGAATGAGTGTTTTTCCTTGATTTGAAGGCAGAAATATTGCTCCTTGTTGTGCATCAATATATTTTACTAGATTAGAAAGCAGCTCATCACAAAGCAATTGCATATCTTCAGTATGCTGTCGGATTACTTGACTCATTTCTACAACACCTTGATTTTGCCAGTTTCTTTCTTGTTCGGCTTTGGCTACTCCTTCTAGGCTAAGTTTCATTTTATGCAATGCTTCGCCTAGCTCTGATTCTTCAGGAAAAATATCAATGTTTTTCTCAAAATTCCGCTTTCCTACTTCTTGTGCAAAGTCTTTTACTTCTTCTAATCCTTCTGAAAGTTGTTTAATATAAGTGAGTGTTTTGCCAAATTCATTAGGCAGAATAAGTACAGAATCTGGAATTTCTCCTTGAGAAAGTAGTTTGGTATATCGATACACCAACTTCAATCCTTGTGTGATTTTCTGTAAAGCTCTTCTTCCTAAAAAATAAGTAACAATTATAACTATAAGAAAAAGAGGAATTACAAAATAAATATTCTTTACAATCTTATCATTTAATACTTCTCTGGCTTCAATTTCTGCGTTCTTCTCATCTATAATAAATTTCTCTATACTTTTATTGAGTTGCATAACCAGCCCTATCATATCTATACGAAGATAATTTTTGAGTGGGTCTCCTTTTTCTGAAAACTTTCTAAGATGATTGTACTTTGTATTGAGCTGATTCATTAATGGCTTTATTTCCAATACAGCTTCTACTTCTCCTTTTGAAAGTGTTTGTATAGAATCAAAATTCACTACCGTTTTATCATAAAAAATATCAATAGCAGTTTGATAATATAGCTCTTCAGCATGTGGAATTGTATCATATTGTGCATACAATTGTAAAAGCATAAATGAATGATTAAGTGAATTTCTTAGTTCGCTAGAATGGAACTTCATACTTCTCATCTTATACAAATCTTCGTGTTCCTTAAAAAGAGAATTTCCCCTCCAAATAATAAGCAAAAGAGTAAGTCCTAACATAATGGTCACTAAAACATACGAAAATTGAAGTGTTCCTGTAAGTGAGTTGAGTGAAAAACGTTTTTGCATCAGTAGAATTAAATCACAAAAAATACTTTTTTGAATTTTGAAAAGATAGTACAATATAGGAAATAAAATCTAACTTCTCAACTGGTTTTTTATTCCCATTGCCAAGCTTCCTAAAACAACAAGCAAAACAAGCCAAGACGAAATTTGAGTAATTAATGCTCCTGTTTTGTAAGAATCTGACTCAAAAGTAAAGGTAATTTTGTGTTTTCCTTTCGGAATTTCTAGCCCACGTAATACATAATTTACTGAAACTATGCTTGCTTCTTTCCCATCAATAGTAGCTGTCCAGCCTTTTGGATAATAGATTTCTGAAAAAACAGCAAACCCATCATTGGAGTTATTGCTTTCATATTCCAAAACTTTAGAATCATATTTTGTTAGTTTTAGAGTTGCTGTGCTATCTTTTTGAAAATCTGTTTTTGAGACCGTAAATTTAGATGTATCCAAAATAGCTGTTTCTTCCAAATTAATATCTTGGTTTGATAAAGCTGCTATTTCTTCATCAGCATTGCTTACTTGATTAATCTGTGAAACAAACCAAGCACTTCCAAACGCATTGGGATTGTAAAGCATTTGTTCTTTTTGTACACCATACGTGATATAACGAGTATTGAGCATATTCAAAACGGAGATTTGAGCAAAATCAGGTCGTTTTTGAGCTTGAAGAGAAGACATAATATAGCTCTGTTCTTGCCCTAAAGGTCGCTCTAATAAATCTTGATAACGTTGCATTTTGGCAGCAAAATATCCACCAATTGAGCGATGAAAATAAGCTGTTCTTGTTTCTTGTTGAAAATTTTGAAGTGCCATTACTCTATATCCCAATTCTTTATCCTTAAAAATTTCTGTATCAACAGGCGTAGGACTCATACTTGTTTGTGCAGTTCCTTTTTCAAATTTTGAGGCAGGAAGATAATTTTTTCCTATCAAAAATACATCTCCAACAGCCAAAAGAGCAATCAGAGAAAAAGCAGCAAGAGCAGGAATCGTTTTTTTAATGTATAAATAAATTGCTCCCACTACCAAAACAATCAAAAACAAAGAACGAAAAGCACTAGAACGAATCATTGACAAACGGTCTTGACGAACAAAATCAGCTAATTGTCCTAATTGAGAATCCGAAACTGCATTCAAATCCATATTTCCAGAAAAAAGCAAAATCAAAATTATTGTTCCTCCTGTAATTCCTGTAGCAATAAAAAGTTTTTTTAGGAATGTTTTTTCTTTTATTACATCGTGCTTTTCATTGCCCTTTATAAAATAATGTTCTAATTTTTGGCTCAACGTTTCAAACGCTAAAATAGTCATAAGTAGAATTGCTAAAGCTAAAGCCATCGAAACCGAACGAAACTTATTAAAGCCTGGTACATTATCAAACAAGAAATAATTAAGAGAAGCAAAGTTTTGTCCCCAAGCCAGCATCATCATAAAAAGTGCAGCCGCCAAAATCCACCATTTTTCCCGATTATCAAGTACAACCAGTCCCCACACAAACAAGAAACACAAAATAGCACCTGCATAAATAGGAGCAGCCGTAAACGGTTGGTCGCCATGATAAAAAGGAATAGGTAATTCTTGCAGTTGTCTTTCTGAATACTGTCCACTTTGTTTTAAAACGGCATAGGTTTCAGAATCTTTGTCCAAAATTTCAGAAGACGAACCACCATACAAATAAGGAACAAGCAAAGTAAAGGTTTCCCCAATTCCTTGACTCCAACTAAAAGCATAATCCTTACTAAGTCCATCATTGTTTTGAGACTGACTATTCGGGTTTGGATTGGTTGGGTTTACAGTTAATTCTGTTCCTCCACGAGTAGAATAAGGACTATATTCCATTGTCGTCAAAATTTTTCCTGCATTTACAGCTATTCCCAAAAGAAAAGCGATAGCAAGAAAACCCGCTTGTTTAGCAAAAACAGGAATTTGCTTGTTTTTAGCAGAAAAAATGAGTTCATTTATTCCAAAAATCAAACAAATAAAACCTAAATAATACGTTATTTGATAATGACTAGCTTTGACTTCCAGAGCCATTCCTAAAGCAGTCAGTGCAAAACCTAACCAATATTTTTTCTTGAAAGTAAGTTTCATTCCTCCCAAAATAAGTGCAGCATACGCAATTGCCCAAAGTTTGGTAACATGCCCGACTTCTATCAGAATCAAATTATAAGTTGTAAAAGCAAAAACAGCTCCTCCCACAGCACTCCAAAGAGGTTTTGTGCCAAAACAAAGAAGCATAATATAAGTACAAATCATTGTCAAAAACAATAAATGTGCTGCCATTTGTTCAGGAATTCCTCCACGCAAAATTGCCTCAAAAACAGGCAATGCACCATAAGGAAAAATAGGATACGTCATATAAGCAGGCATTCCTGAAAACATACGACCATTCCACATCGAAGGCTCACCATTTGCTTTTAGGTAATCCGAATTTTCTTGTACCATTCCTTGATACTGCATCATATCACTTTGGCGAAGCGATTCTCCATCTATGAATTCAGGATAGAAATAAACAAAAGTAAGAAGATAAAAAGCTGCAATAGCCAACAAATGAGGTAAAAGACGAGCAAAAGAAAAGTTTTTCATGGATTGAACTATATAAGATTCTGTTGTAGTTTTTTTAGTGTTACAAATATAGGGTATTTTTTTTAGGTGGATTCTAAAATAGTTTATTTTTTGTTTTTAGCTGAAAATCATTTTTTTGTAGGAAATTTGTAAATTTAGGTTTGAAATTATTTTTTTAGTCATGCTTTTGAGAAAACGTTATTAACTTAGTAACGTAAATTAAATAAATTACTATTTTTTAATTATTAATTCATTGACAATCAACAAGTTAAATTCGTAATTAGCTTCGCTGCTTTAGCAGGTCGTAATTTTTAATTCGTAATTGGTCCTTAACTCATATTATTTCCTAACAAAAGTCATTTTTTCAACTCAAAAAGTAGCCGTTCTTTGTAACTATAAATTTATCTATCATTACACTTTACAGAACAAAATGAACGATTTACTTCAAAAATACAATGTTGCTAGTCCACGTTATACCAGTTACCCAACTGTTCCGTATTGGGAAAATACAGAGCATAGCTTAGAAAACTGGAAAAATTCACTCAAAAATGCTTTCTGGACAAGTGGACGAGAAGTAAGTCTGTATATTCATTTGCCTTATTGTGAAAATTTGTGTACGTATTGTGGTTGTACAACTCGCATCACCACAAACCACAGCGTCGAAGAACCGTATATTAATTTGATAGAAAAAGAATGGAATTTGTATCTTAAAACCCTTCCTCAAAAACCAATTTTGAGAGAGATTCATTTAGGAGGAGGAACACCTACTTTTTTCTCTCCAAAAAATCTCACTCGTTTAATCAATATTTTCAAGTCTTCTTGTGATGTTCCTAGTGATACCGAATGGGGTTTTGAAGGACATCCAAACAACACAACAAGAGAACATTTACAGACTTTAAAAGACTTAGGTTTTAATCGGGTTAGTTTCGGAATACAAGATTTTGATGAAAATGTACAGAAAATTATCAACCGTATTCAGCCCTATCAAAAAGTAGTCGAATGTGTCGCAACTGCTAGAGAATTAGGTTTTAGGTCTATTAATTTTGATTTAGTGTATGGCTTGCCTTTGCAAAATATTGAAACTATCCACAATACTATTCAAAAAACATTAGAATTACGTCCTTCTCGTTTGGCATTTTATGGCTATGCTCATGTGCCTTGGCTCAAACCTTCACAAAAGAAATTAGAACTTTTTTTACCTTCTGCCGATGAAAAAGCAGAATTATACGCCATTGGTAAAAAATTATTAACCGAAAAAGGCTACATAGATATAGGAATGGATCATTTTGCATTACCTACCGATTCACTTTTGAAGGCTTCTAAAAACGGAAGTTTGCACCGTAATTTTATGGGTTATACCACTCAATCAACGAGTTTGTCTATTGGTTTGGGAATAAGTGCCATTAGTGATACGTGGACGGCATTTAATCAGAATGAAAAAAGCCTAAAAGTATATACTGAAAAAGTAGAAAATAATGAATTTCCATTTTTAAGAGGACATTATCTAACGAAAGAAGATTTGGTTATTCGTCAGCATATCTTGGATTTGATGTGTAGATACGAAACTTCTTGGAATGAAGAACAATTTTATGAATTTGGCTTTGGAATCAATTTTGACCTTTTAGAAACGCTAAAACAAGATGGTTTGGTGGAATGGAAAGGCAATCATTTGAGAATTACAGAAAAAGGAAAACCGTTTGTAAGAAATGTTTGTATGGCGTTTGATGTTCAACTTTGGAACTCAAAATTGAATAAAGAAAAAGCAGAAGATAAACCCATGTTTAGTAAAATTGCTTAATTTAAAACAACTGATTCAAGCGTCAACGCTTGAATCAGTTGTTTATTTTATTTCTTCAAAAAAACTTCTTTGACAAGTTCTACAATTTGTGAATGAATATTTGTAGCTGCAATAATTTGCCTACCAAAAACATAGTTATCTACAATTTCATTTCCTTCAAAATCACTTACAATTCCGCCTGCTTCTTTTACCAATAATGCTCCTGCTGCTACATCCCACGCATTAAGATTATATTCAAAATAACCTTCAAAACGTCCTGCTGCTACAAAAGCCAAATCTACGGCTGCCGAACCTAATCTACGCAATCCATGTGCAGCTTTCATCATTTTTCCCATCATAAAGAGATAATCTTCAATTCTATCAAAATCTTCATACGGAAATCCAGTTGCTAGTAGTGATTTGCCTAATTCTTTTTCTCCAGAAACAGTTATTTTTTTTCCATTCAGAGTTGCTCCTCCATTTTGGTGTGCTGCAAAACATTCTTTGCGATTTACTTCATAGACAATTCCTACTAAAATTTCTGTTTTGTTGCCTTGAGTTAGTGCAAGAGCAATGCTAATTGAATAAACAGGAATCCCATGTACGAAATTAGTTGTGCCATCTAATGGGTCAATTATCCAATTAAAACCCTCTTCTTTTGGTGTTCCTGTTCCTTCTTCTGCAATAATTCCAGCTTGAGGAAGTAATTCTCTTAATCTTTCCACAATTCTTTTTTCTGCTTCTTTATCCACATAAGAAACCAAACTATTAAAACTCTTGACTTCAATATCATCTTTATCAAAATCTTGTGCTTCCTTGTAAATGAATTCGGCTACTTTTTCGGCTAATTGACTTACTTCTTCTCGTAAAAAAGGCAAATTAAGTTTTGTTTTATCTATAGAAATGGAATCTGACGAAGGAGTAACCATAGTTTTTTGATTAGTGATTAGTGATTAGTGATTAGTGATTAGTGATTAATTACTCAATGAAGTAATTGTTTTAGATTCTTTTTGTATGGAAATATATTCGTAATTCGTAATTTTTACAATGATTTTAGCAATGCTTTTATATCTTCTTCTATCTGATTTTCTATAGACTGCCTGACAGAAGTACGCACCACTCCCAAACTTTCTAGCTGACGAGCATAATTGAGCATAGATTTTTTCATCTTCAAGACCTCATCACGTACTCGCATTCTATCTTCGGTAAAGGTTCTTTCTTTAAAAACATCCTGTTTTTTGAATTTATTTTCTTTTACAGCGAGTATAGATTCAGCCTTTATCCTCTGCTTTACAGCTACGCCTTGTTTTTGTATAGCAGAATCTATTTGTGCTATTGCTCGTTCTAATTGTTGATTTTTATCATTTAGATTATCAATAGCTTGTTGTGCTTCCATTTTGTTTTTGATGGCTTCATCTTCATTTTGTTTGGCTAATCTTTCGTTTTCTACAGCTCTTTTTTCACTTCTTTCTGCACCTGTTTTTTCTATAAAAGCATAGACTCCCGCTGCTACTGAAATAAGTAAAGCAATAGAGGCGATAATCAAAAATATTTTTTGACGCTCAATTCGTTTTCTTGCTTCTGCATTTCTTGCTTTTTCAAGTGTCAATAACTGTTGTTCTACCTTTTTTTTCTCATTTTCTCTATCTTCAATTACTTGTTTGCTGGCTTCTAAATATTCGGTCTGCAAACTATTTGGTGCTGGAATTTTCTTCTTTAAGATAGATTCTTCATACCAAGAATGAGCTAAGAAATATTCTGTTCCGACCAATAAAAAATCATCATTTTTCTCATTTTTATTCCATTGTAAAGCCTCTTGATACCAATGATTGTGTGCCTTTACATGTTCTCTATCCGTATCTAAAGTACGAATCATTTCGGCAAAGGAGTCATGAAAAGCAATTTGATTGGGGATAAAATTTATCCATTGAATATTCAATAATTCCATCGGAATATCAAACGTTTCGGTGGCACGATACAGAATTGTAATAATCCTTTTTCCAAGTTGTGCTGCAAATTTCACTTCATCTTCACAGTAAGGAGATTTTACTGAATCTGGAGAAATAACAAAGACAAAATTCTCACAGGCTTCAATTCCATTATAAATCTCTTGTTGGAAATCTGCTCCTGAAGCAATACTTTCTTGGTCAAACCACGTTGTTTTACCATTTTCCTGCAAATCATCATTGAGTTTTCTTGCAAAATCTCCGTCTGCTCTTGAGTAAGATATAAAAACTTCGGTACTAAGCTGTCCGCTTTTGGCTTCACTTTCCCTGATAAACTCTTCATGAAGACGAGTAGGCAAATGTGAATCTCTTTGCAGACCTATTTTTAACCAAATCTTTGCTTCATCAAGATTATGTCCTCTCAATAAAATACTTGCATTATGGTTCTGTTCTTTCCAACGAATTGCTTTATTGAGAATTACCTTGTGTTTGTGATAATAATCACGGTCTTTATTTATTTGATTTAATAATTCATCTATATCTTTTTCATAATCTGTTTTTTCGTTCTTTGAGCGAGGAATAAAATCATAATTATTATCTGTAAAATCAATAAACTGTAAATTTCTGATTTCTATTGGAAATTCATGAGTAGGGACATTATCCATTCGTAAAGGAATAATTCGCTTGTTGTATTTTACAGCATGTTCAAGTTCTTTTTTACAGTATTCAGATTTTATAGATTCGTGTGTAATAAAGAAAATAAAATTATCTGCTTGTTCAATTCCCTCTTCCACCTCTTTATCAAAGTCTCCTCCTGCCTGAATATCGCTTTGGTGTGTCCAAGTAGTAATCAAGTATTGAGATAATGATCTTAAAACTCTATTTCTAATCTTCTCATCTTCTTCTGCATACGAAATAAAAGCATCTGTCATTCTGTTTTCAGAATTCTTACGTGCTTCTGCTATAAATTCACAATGAATAGAGGAAGGCAAACAGGGAGGTTGTCCATCTCTAAATTCGGTAAGCAACCACTTTTCAGATTCGGTTTGTGTATCTCCAAAAGGTAAATAACGAGTATTGCGATATTGCTTTTCCCACTCCAAAGCAGTATGTAAAAGTTCGGTATGACGACGTACATATCCTTTATGACTCTCTAAAATAGAAAACAAACCTTCTTGTCCTTGTTCTCTATCATCAATATCTATCCATTCATTTTGTCCTTTTCCTTCTACAAAATCTTGTCTCATATAGAGCCAATTGCGTTTACTTACAGAAGGGTGCATAAATTCTCCTATCATTTCCCCAGAGGGTTCGATATGCAGGATAGGAATGATTCGCTTGCTATATTTTGTAGCTAAATCAATTTCTTTTTTGCAGTAAGGCGAACGAATAGAATGAGGCGAAATGACAAAAATAAAATTATCTGCCTTTTCTATTCCCTCATCTATTTGGTCTTGAAAATCAACCGCTAGCGGAATATCATTTTGGTCAAACCATACTTTGTATCCTTTTTGAGTTAATAAATCATGGAGTTGAGAAGCAAAATATTTACTTTCCGCTCTTCCATAGGAAATAAAAATATCTTTGTAGTTTGAATTATTCATAATAAACTTTGTAGAATAGGATAGATGATACTAGAATGAATATAATTTTCTACTGAAAAAATTAAATAGTCTTTTCTCAAAAATGTAGAAAAAGAATTGAGTAATTTTGAAAATAGCAAAACTATTACTTTCATAATTAAACATACTCATTTTTTGGATTAAAATGAAAAGTTAATCGCTTTTTAGAGAAAATAATAGTGATTGAACTTTTTTCAAAAAAAAGAAGTTGGGTTTATGAATGCAAAAAACTCTTTTTCATCGCAGTTATATATTTATTATATATTGATACTGAAAGAGTTAGGTAAAGCCTAAATTTGTAGTACTCTGTACTGCCAAGTTTGAGAGAAAATTTTCACAAAAAAAATAGAAAAAGTTAATTCAATCTCTTGCAAACTTCAAATAAAGCTATTACCTTTGTATTCACAATTACGGAATAGATAGATAAAAACTATTTATTATTTACTACTCTGTATTTTTATTATATGGCGATTATAGCTCAGCTGGTTAGAGTATCGGTTTGTGGTACCGAGGGTCGTGGGTTCGAGCCCCACTATTCGCCCATATTTCCAAAAAAAGGCAATTTCTAAAATTTAGAAGTTGCCTTTTTTTATTTTCACAAATTCTATAAAAAAAGCCTACAAATTGAGTTTTGTAGGCTTTCTTTTTGATTGAACATTTTACTTATCGTCATAGTGTCCAATACATGATAATAAAATGATTAAATTTTCTTCACCATAACTATAAATTATTCTATTTTTCTTGTCTAATTGTCTTGAATAAACAGCTTCATTATAGCCTTTTAACTGCTCTGGACTTCCTATTCCTACTAATGGATTATCTTTATTTTCTACACTACTTACTATAAGTTCTAAAAATCTTTCCATTAGATTACTTTTCAAAACTTCCTTTAAATCTCGTTTTGCTTGTGCATCTAAATTTATTTTCATTTATGCTACGGATTTTGATTGATGATAATTATAGTAAGATGCTCTTATCTTAATATTTCTTATTAATTGTCTTTCGTCATCATCTTTCGGTGTCCACGTTCCTAAATGTATTTGATTTACTGCATATTCTTCTAGTGTTACTCTAAGGAGTTGTCTTAGTTCTTCTACATCAACTTTGATTGTTTCATCAATAACATAACTACTCATAGTCATCAGAAAATCAAGTAATAATCCGTTTCTAGCTGTTTTTGTAATTAAATCAATACTAAAATTAGGCATTATTTCACTTAAAAAATCTATATGTTTTTGAGTGAGTTTTTCAGAAAACACAGAACTAATAAATTCTATTTGTTCCGTAGAAAGCTGTATTTTTTCCGTTTGAATAGTATAAATAACCTCAAAAACTTGGGAAAGCATAGTTTGCAAAGCAAAAAACTCACTTTTTATTTTTGATGCTTCTTTCAAGTTATTTGCCTCCTGTCTATGGATAGTTGGTTCTAATAAATCCTTTTGTTGAAGTGCATATAAAAACGCTTCTTTTTGCAATGTGAGTAAAGAATTTTCTATTCTACGAAAAATATCCAAAATTTCCATTTTTGGCGTAAGTTCCTTTAATTGACTAACTAAATTATCAACCAAAACTTGAACTTTTTTAGACTGAATAGAATCATTGTGTTCTCTAAAAAACTCTGATATTGTTAATGAAGGTGCTAAAATTCCCATAATAAAAGTATTTAATAAGCGTATTAACTGTCCAACATTAAGTGTCATTGGTAAAAATCAAAAAATCCGTTTATTAGCTACAGAGTAGCTTTACCTTGGTAGAACAAGAATAGAAATTAATTTAAAAAGCTACAGCGTAGCGTAACTTTATTTTTAATTGCCAATTGCAAGGTAACGCTACGCTGTAGCTCTATTAAAATACTTTTTTGATGTTCTACCAAGGTTACGTTGCTCTGCAACTAAAAGTCAATACCTAACAATGACTCTCATATTGACTGTTTCAATCTAACCAATAAAGATATTTAATAGTTTACATACCTCCAAATTCTATTTTTTTTTGTGTAGAATCTTAATGCAATAATAAAAGCCTTTTTTGTTGTTTATTTTTCAACTAGAAAAAGCTATCTTTACTTTTCTATATAAGTAAATTTTAAGATAAAATAAAAATGACTTTAGAAGAATACATCAGCAAAATCAATCAGCGTTTTGAGTTGGGAAACTCTACTGAACATACTTTTAGAGGAGATTTACAAACACTTTTGGAAAGTATTGTACCCAAAATTGCAGCTACAAACGAACCAAAGCGGATTGCTTGTGGTTCGCCTGATTTTGTTTTGACTCAAAAAAACAACAATAATATTCCAATAGGATTTATTGAAGCTAAAAATATTAATGATTCTGATTTAGAAGGAAAAAAGAAAACTGGCAATAAATCCCAATTTGATAGATACAAAAAATCACTTGATAATATTGCTTTTACTGATTATTTGGACTTTCATTTCTACGAAGAAAATAAATTTATCAAAAGCATTGCTATTGGTAAACTAGAAAATGGAAAAATAGAACCAATTAGAGAAAATTTTGAGAATTTTGAAAGACAGATAAAACACTTTTGTAGTTATGAAGGACAAACTATAAAAAGTCCTCAACAACTAGCTGAAATGATGGCTGCAAAAGCTCAGTTTTTGGCCGATGTAATAGAAAAATCACTTGACTCTGACCAAGAATTAGGAACTAAAGAAGGTGAATATTCATCATTACAAGGACAATTTGAAGCCTTCAAACAAATCCTGATAAAAGATATTTCACACAAAGCATTTGCCGATGTCTATGCTCAAACAATAGCCTACGGAATGTTTGCTGCACGTTTGCATGACGATTCCCCTACTACATTCACAAGAAAAAAAGCAGCCGAATTAATCCCAAAGTCAAATCCTTTTTTACGTAAATTATTTCAATACATAGCAGGTTTTGATTTAGATGAGCGTTTGGTTTGGATTGTAGATAGTCTTTCAGATATTTTTGTGTATGCCAATGTAGAAGTTATTTTAGCAGAATATGGCAGAACTACACAAACAGAAGATGCTCTAATTCACTTCTACGAAACTTTTTTGGCAGAATATGATCCAAATTTGAGAAAAACGAGAGGGGTTTGGTACACGCCAAAGCCAGTAGTTAATTTTATAGTTCGTGCCGTTGATGAGATACTCAAAACTGAATTTAATCTATCTAAAGGACTGACAGACAGTAGTAAAACCAAAATAAAAGTAAGCGAAACCAAAAATAACGAAAGAGTTTTAGTAGAAAAAGAGGTTCATCGTGTACAAATTCTTGACCCAGCCACAGGAACAGGAACATTTTTAGCCGAAACAGTAGAACACATTTACAAACAATTCGAAAATCAAAAAGGAGTTTGGAATAGTTATGTAGAAAATGACCTTTTACCTCGTTTGAATGGCTTTGAGCTATTGATGGCTTCGTATGCAATGGCTCATCTAAAACTAGATTTTTTATTGAAAGAAACTAATTTCAAACCCACCTCAGAGTCAAACAAACAGCAGCGTTTTAGAATTTTTCTGACCAACTCATTAGAAGAAGGTAGCACAGAACTAGAAAGCAGTTTTGCTGGTTGGCTCAGTACAGAAGCAAATGAAGCCAATAAAATCAAAAAAGATACGCCTGTAATGGTTATTTTGGGTAATCCTCCCTATAGTGGCGAGAGTCAGAATAAAGGAAAATGGATTATGGAATTGATGGAAGACTACAAAAAAGAACCCGAAGGAAAAGTAAAATTAAAGGAAAGAAATCCAAAATGGCTCAATGATGATTATGTCAAATTTTTGCGTTATGGTCAGCATTTTATAGAAAAAAATGATAGTGGTATACTTGCTTTTATTAATCCACATGGTTTTTTAGATAATCCTACTTTTAGGGGAATGCGTTGGAATTTGCTCAAAACCTACGATAAAATTTATACCCTAGATTTACATGGTAATGCTAAGAAAAAAGAAGTTTCGCCTGATGGTAGCATAGACCAAAATGTATTCGATATTCAACAAGGTGTAAGTATTAATATTTTTATAAAGACTGGAAAAAAGAAAAAAGACGAATTAGGACAAGTTTTTCACTATGATTTGTACGGAAAAAGAGAAACAAAATATGATTTTTTGGATAATCACTCTCTTAAAGATATATCTTTTACGAAACTACCTAATATAGGACCTAATTATTTTATGGTGCAAAAGGATTTTGAAGCACAAGAAGAATACAGTAAAGGATTTTCTATAAATGAATTATTTGTCGTTAATTCAGTAGGAATTGTGAGTGGTAAAGATGCTGTTTTGATAAATTATAGCCGTCAAGATTTAATTAAAAAGATAGAATCAGTCTATCACTCTAAACCTGAAAATGAGTTGATAAAAAATATTGATTATCGCCCATTCGATACTAGAAGTATTTATTATGATACAGATTTGTTAGAAAGGGATAGAGAGAAGGTAATGCAGCATTTCTTAGATAAAAATAATATTGGATTAGTTACAGTAAATCGTCAACCTCAATCTAATCCAACGTCCTATTATTTCGTATCTCAAGAAATCATATCCAATGGTTTTATTAGGTCAGATAGTGTTAGTATAGATAATTTATTTCCTCTCTATCTCTATCCAGAAAAAGAAAAACCAAAAAAACCACTATCAGAAGAAAGAAGAGCTATCATATATCTTCAATGGGAAGAGAGCAGAGCAAGTTTGGAAACAATGGAATTAGCTTTTGTAGCTTTTACAGAAATTAATGAATTAGCAAAAGATAAAATCAAAGAAATAGAAAAAATATACAGAAAACAAACTAAAATTTATACTAATTTAAAAAAAGAAGTAGAAAGATTAAAAAATGCACTGGAAGTAAAAGAAGTAACAAACCGAACTCTTTATGAAGCACAAGAAGAACCAAGAAAACCGAATCTAAAAAAGGAAATAGTAAACCAAATCGCTCAAAAATTAGGTTTGGAGTTTGTCAATGAAAAGACAACCTCCCCTAGCACCTCCCAAGGAGGGGGACATGAAAAGGCTTTGCCTTCTTCATCAAGGATTGGCTATAATACTGCTAATCCTTTGACTTATAAACTCATAAAAGAAATGAGGGATAAATTGAAAGATAACCCAACAGAAGCAGAAAAAGTAATGTGGGAATATTTACGAAACTCAAAAAAAGGACACAAAATAAGAAGACAACATATTATTGACGATTTTATTACTGACTTTGTATGTCTATCTAAAAAATTAGTCATTGAAATAGATGGTAAAATTCATTTACAACAAAAAGAATACGACGAATTACGAACTCAAAGACTAAATGAATTAGGTTTCAATGTAATTAGATTTACAAATGAAGAGGTATTCGAAAACCCTAAACTTGTAGCCCAAAAAATAAAGGAAGAACTAGACAAAACAGGAGAATCGAAGATTCAAGAGAAAGATGAATCGAAGATTCAAGAGAAATTTTCAAGTCCCCCTCCTTCGGAGGGGTTAGGGGAGGTCGCACCTATTGATATTTTAGATTATATCTATGCTGTTCTTCATTCGCCAAAATATAGAGAAAAATACAAGGAATTTTTGAAGATAGATTTTCCTAGAGTTCCTTATCCTACTGATACAAAAATGTTTTGGAAATTGGTTGATTTAGGAGGTCAGATAAGACAAATTCATTTATTGGAAAGTGATGTAGTAGATAGATTTATTACTTCTTATCCCATTAGTTCGAATGAAGGAGGCGAAAACGAGGTAGAACAACGTCCAAATTTTGTTCTTGATAAAAAAACAAGTTTGGGTAAGGTGTACATTAATGAAACTCAATATTTTGATACTGTTCCTGCTACGGCTTGGGAATTTTATATTGGAGGTTATCAACCTGCTCAAAAGTGGCTCAAAGATAGAAAAGGTAGAAAATTATCCTTTGAAGAAATCAATCACTATCAAAAAATAATTGTCGCTTTATCTGAAACGGATAAGTTAATGAAAGAAATTGATAAAATCTTAGATTAATTATTCATCATTTTCTTTACCTGCTCTTCTAATTTCCCTTCTTTTTCCCATTCCAAATATTTTTCAAGCAAATCTGTTCTGTATTTTCTTCTATCTTTTGTTTGTTCTTCTAATTTTTTTATAGATAAGTAGCATTCCTTTTACGCCTGCCAAATTAGTTTGATAATCTATACTTTTAGCTTCTTTGTTCTCTATCAAATAGGTAGTCTTTGCAAAGACCATAGCTAGAAATAAGTCTTGCGTGTAATCAAACTTTTTATCAGAAAGCATTTCTCCTTCTATTTTACCATCGACAACCAGATTTATATGAGGTGCACCACTTACCCAAGCCATTAAATAAGTTTGTAGAATATTCCGAAGCTGAATAGTCGTATTATCCTCTTCTAATGGATTGTAAGTAAACCAATCTTTTAGCCCTTTTTCTACCTGAAACTGATGCTCATAATAATCTTCCTTTGTCTTGAAAGCAGTACTTTCAGAGACTTGAGCTTTCAAGAATGAAGATATAAATAGTGTAAAGAAGACGACCAAAAATATTTTTTTCATAGAGATAGTAAATTAAGCACAGGGAAAACAGATACTTATTTTTTGTAAATGTAACAAACTTGAAGCCTAGTATGTAATTTCAAGAGCAGACAAAAGAAAGTTTTTATACTAAAAATTTACTAGCATCAATAACCACATAGTAGTATTGAACAAGCTATCAACATTGAAAAAGCGAAAAGCATATAAATTAATTGTGAATACGTGCCAAACTTCTTACCTTTGAATATACTAATCTCGCTACCAAAAAATCACAAAGTAACTAGTAGAACTTACAAAGCTATTTAAAATATATTACTATGGAATACAAAAACTTACTCCTAACGCTCTCTGATGGAATTTTGAAAATTACTATTAATAGAGAAAGTAAATTAAATGCCCTCAATATTGAAACGATGGAGGAAATAGATAAAGCCTTTACTCGTGCTTATGATGATAAGGAAGTAAAATCAGTTTTGATTACGGGTGCAGGCAACAAAGCCTTTGTAGCAGGAGCAGATATTTCTGAAATTGCTAAGATAGATGAAATGAATTCTCGTAAATTTGCCGAACGTGGACAAGAAATATTCTTAAAGATAGAAAACTGTCCAAAACCTGTTGTGGCTGCCGTAAATGGTTTTGCTTTGGGTGGTGGTTGCGAACTGGCTATGGCTTGTCATTTGCGTATCGCTTCTGAAAATGCAAAATTTGGTCAGCCTGAAATTAATCTTGGTATAATACCTGGTTATGGTGGTACGCAGCGTTTGCCTATTTATATCGGTCGTTCTAAAGCGATGGAATTACTTATGACGGGAGATATGATTGATGCACAAACTTCTCTTTCATTAGGTCTCGTAAATTATGTAGTTGCTTCTCATGAAGTGGTTTCGAAAGCAGAAGAAATACTTCAAAAATTAAATAAAAAAGCTCCTATTGCATTAGGACAAATAATTGAAAGCGTAAATTCAGTATATCGTCCAGAAGATGGCTATCAAACCGAAGCCAATGCCTTTGCCAACTGTTGCCGTTCGGAAGATTTTAAGGAAGGTACACAAGCATTTTTAGAAAAAAGAAAAGCTGAATTTAAGGGAAAATAATTATAAATTGTAGGTCTTTATATAGAAGTTGTTTAAAAATAGAAAGTCCATGTTCTGTGGCACACAGAACTTATTCATTTGTATTCTATGTGCCACAGAACACAGATAAGTAGGTTTTTAGATAAAAATAAACATATCAGACAGTTTTTGAGCTGTCTGATTTTTCTTTTTTAAAAATCCTTGTTTTGCTTTATAAATTTATTTTTTAGTAAAAAATAGTACTGTACCGTACTATTTTTTGATTAAAAAAAACTGCAACTAAAATTTATGATTTTTTCAATAGAAATTCGTGTTAATCTGTATTTTAAATCCTACTAATCCTTAACTCATCCTACCATACAAAAAAAAGTAGGGTATAGTAAAAAAATAGTACTCCATTCTACTATTTTTTTGAGCTAAAACCAACTTCATTTGTTGTTTAAGAGAAACACAACTATATTTGGACTTTATATAAAAAATTCTTTAGAATACCATTACACAAACACGTCATGAGAAAATCTTTCAAACTCGCTCTACATTGGCAAATTATTATTGGAATGATACTCGGTGTCGTCTTCGGAATAAGTGCCGTTTTGATGGGTTGGAGTGGTTTTGTAGCAGATTGGATTCAGCCTTGGGGAAAGATTTTTGTAAATTCTTTAAAGATGATTGCGATGCCTCTTGTATTTATTTCTCTGATACAGGGAATTGCAAGTATGAGCGACATTTCTAAACTCTCTCGTTTGGGAACTCGCACCATAGCCATTTATTTGATTACCACAGTTGTAGCCATTACTGTTGGACTTGTTTTGGCAAATGTAATTCAGCCTGGAAATGCGTTTTCAGAGGAAAAAAGAGCCGAGTTTGCTCAAAAATATGAAGCCAAAACGAAAGCTAGTCAGGAAAAAGCATTAGCCGTAAAAGAATCTAGTCCTCTGCAACCTATCATCGATATTGTTCCTGATAATGTAATTGCAGCAGCTACAGACAATCAAAATATGCTTCAAGTAATATTTTTTGCAGTTATGTTTGGAGTTGCTTTAGTAATGATAGATTTCAAAAAAGGGGAAATTATCAAGAAAGGTTTTGATGCTCTTAATGATTTAGTTATAAAAATAGTAGAGATAATAATGCTTTTTGCACCTTATGGCGTATTTGCTCTGCTGGCGTACTTGATTGTAGATTTTGCAGAAGGGGATTTGAATAAGGTAGTTGAGCTTTTTAAGGTAGTCGGTATTTATTGTTTTACTGTTGTTCTGGGACTGGTTTTGATGGTAGTTTTTTATGTGATTATTCTAATGATTTTTGTTCGTTACAATCCTTTACAGTTTTTTCAAGGAATTGCTCCAGCACAACTTTTGGCATTCTCTACAAGCTCTAGTGCAGCTACTCTACCTGTTACGATGGAGCGGGTAAACAAATTTTTGGGTGTTCCCAAAGAAATTGTAAGTTTTGTTTTGCCTGTCGGTGCGACTGTAAATATGGACGGAACGAGTCTGTATCAAGGCGTTGCAGCTCTTTTTATAGCTCAGGCTTACGGAATGGATTTGACTTTAGTCGAACAACTAGGAATTGTTCTGACGGCTACACTTGCTTCTGTGGGTGCTGCTGCCGTACCTGGTGCTGGTATCTTGATGCTTGTCATTGTTTTGGAACAAGCCAGAATTCCTTCTGATGGAATAAATCTTATTTTGGGAGTAGATAGGCTTTTGGATATGTGTCGTACAGTTGTAAATGTTACGGGAGATGCAACAGTTTCACTTTTGGTAGCAAAATCTGAAAACGAAAGATTAGATGGAGAATAAACTTCTATAGTTGAAATAAGAAATAATTTACTATTGTCTGACAAAAAGCACTACCTTTATAGCTTGAAAAGGTGGTGTTTTTTTATCAACAAAAAAAGCACTGAAAAGGGAATACGGTAATCATAGATTTACTCCGTAACTGTACCCGCAACTGTGAATTTGGTTTTTTGATAGGTATTAATTTAGTGATAAGTGATTAATTAATTCTATTTCAAAAAATAATTGCACTCTACATGCCACTGCCTATTAATAAATTTAATTCGTAATCTTTAATTCGTAATTGATTTTGGGTGGGAAGGTCAGCAATTTTTCAAATAAGTCAGGAGACCTGCCTTTTTTCTTATTGTACTTTCGGTTCGGGAAAAAACTGAAGTCATTACCTAATTTTATTCCTTAGTTAGTATGTCTATTCGTAATTTTAATTTACGTCCAAATTTTTGGACGCTATTTTTGTATGTTCTTATTTCTACCTCTTTTTTTTCTTCGTGTAGTGATGATGAGAATGTAGCTGATAGTTTGGCAGGAAAATATGCACAAGGCTATTTAATAATTAATGAAGGTGTTTTTGGAGATAATAATGCGTCAGTTGCACATATTTCTTTAGACGGTGTAGTTACTCAACAGATTTTCCAGACAGTTACTGGTGATAGTTTGGGAGACAATCTTCAATCTATTTCTATTTTGGGAGATGAAGCCTATCTCATGGTAAGTAATAGTAATAAAATTGAAGTAGTTGATAGAGGAACTTTTGAAAGAAAAGCAACTATTTTTGATACTACAAATTTCAAATTTGCAAACCCTCGTTATATGGCTACTATCGGAAACGGTAAAGCTTATGTAAGTACATGGGGAAATTTTGGAAGCATTTCTCCAAAAATCTTAGTCTTAGATACTCAAACAGAGCAAATCATTACTACAATAGAAGCAAGTGCAGGTGCTGAATACGTAGTTTTTGATGATAAAACCAATAAAGTGTTTATAGCTAATACCTTTGGTACAACTATCTCGGTTTATAGCACTTCTAACAATACATTAGAATCAACGATTGATGTTTCTCCAAACAGTCCGAAGGATATGGTATTGGATAAAAACGGTAATCTTTGGGTTACAGCATCTCCTTTTGGTTCTTCAACAGGAGCATTGTATAAAATAAACACATCTACGAATGCTATAGAAACTACCATTCCTTTGAATGCAGGAAGCGAAAGGGTAGGTCAGCAATTAGCCATTAATGGACAGAAAGATGTTTTGTATTACAATTTTAGTAGTGGAATTTACGAATTACCTATTTCAGCTACAGTTCAGGCTACAACTCCACTTATTCAGAATAATGCCTATGGAATAAGCGTTGAGCCTTCAAATGGTGATATTTGGGTAGGAATTGCTAATTTTCAAGCTACAACGGGGAATGAAGTATTGCGTTATGATAGTAGTGGAAATCTCAAAAATACTTTTACTGCAAGTGCAGGACCTAATGAAGTAATTTTTCTTCCTTAAATTTTGCACTTTTTTTATGAATTCTGAAAGTTTTAAAAGGCTTTTAGGATTTTTCTTTGTTTATAATTTGATTTATTTAAAAAATTTACTAGTTTTACATACCAAACGTTTAGTAAAATGCCTACACAAAAAACTACCCCTGAGGATATTATAAAGAAGAGCGTAAAAGTATTTCGTCAGAATGGATACTACCGTACTACCATGAATGACCTTGCTAAAGAAATTGGTCTTACAAAAGGTGCTTTTTATCATCATTTCTCAAGTAAAGAGGAAGTAATGATAAAATCTTTAGAGCTAACTTCTAGTTGGTTTACTAAGCATATTTTTAGTATTGCCTATCAGACTGAGCTGACACCAAAAGAAAGATTACTAAAAATGACTGATAGATTGTTTGAAGGTTTTACAGTTTTCAAAGGAGGATGTTTTTTTGCCAATACTGTTTTGGAGACAGCTCATGTAGAAGATACCTTTTTAGAGGAAATAAATCACTTTTTTGACAATTTTGAAAATGCACTTATTTCTATCTATAAAGAGAAATACAATCAGAATCAGTTAGAAAGCATCATTCAAGAAACTATGGCTGATATCGAAGGCTCAATTTTGCTTATGCAACTAAAGAAAGATACTCAATTATTAAAAAATGCTTTAAATAGATCTATCAAAAGATTTTGAATGTGATGCTTTGAAATCTATTTTTTGTTCACCTTACATACCAAACGTTCAGTATAAAATTTATGAAAACGTATAAAAAAACATCAACTACAGTAAAAAGAGAACCATTCGAAACAAGCTGCAAAGACGGAATTGTATTAAAGGGAATATTGTTTATCCCATTGGAAGAAAGTTCTATTAAAGGAGTTATTCAATTTAATTCTGGTACTGCTGTAAAGAAAACCTTTTACTTTGCTTTTGCAGAATTTTTGTCAGAAAATGGCTATATAATTTGCTTATGGGATTGTAGAGGCAACGGAGAATCTGCACCCAAAAGTCTTAAAGGTTGTGAGTATAGATATTCAGATTATGGAATAAAAGATATGCCTGCAATTAAGGGTTTCCTTAATCAAAAATTTCCACATCTACCTTTCTTTATTTTTGGACATAGTGGAGGAGGACAGCAAATCGGCTTTGTTAATAATTTAGATAATGTAAAAGGTAATGTCAATTTCGCTGTCTCTACAGGTTATTTACCTTATATGCCTTTTGGATATTTGATGACGTCTATCTTTTTCTTTTTTATGTTTACACCTTTGAGTAATCTAGTTTATGGATTTGTGAAAGCCAAGCAATTTGGTATTATGGAAGATATGCCAAGGAAAGCTGTCAATGAGTGGAAAGAATGGTGTTTGAAGAAAGATTATTTCTTTGATGAAAAGTTTTATGGAAAAACAGTTCCAGTGAATAATCATCAGAAGTTTGACTTTCCAATTCACACTTTCTGGTCTACTGATGATACTATTTCAAATAAAAAGAATACATATCACTTTTGGAAACATATAAAAGGTTCTAAGCCTATTACCTTCACAGAATTAAATTTCTCTGATTATAATCTGAAAGAAATTGGACATTTTGGTCTTTTCAAGAAGCAGCATAGAGATAGGTTTTGGACTAAAGTGCTTAAGGTCTTTGATACCTTTCTGGAAGGTAAGGAGGTGAAGGCAAATACTATTGAGAATCTATGAAATACAAAAAAGCTTATTTACTAGTCAAATTACAACGAACTGTAATAGAAACTAATAAATAAGCCTACTAATCAAATTATAATTAGTAGGATTATTTTCTTTACGAAGAAACTGTCTTTTCAAAGTTTTAAAGCCATTTGCTCTTCATTTTTAGTTTATATTTTTTACTTGATAAAGGCTTATCAGAATCCAATAAAACCATCATTTTTGATAAACTTTCTCTTGAGTAAGCAATTGCTTTATTCGCTATTAGCTTTTCGTTTTTATAAAATAATGCAAATGTTGTCCCTCTACTTGAATACAAGCTCATTTTATAATTATCTTCTTGATAAGAAAATGTAATAAGGTTTGCATCAATTACCTGCGCATCAATCAATTTTTCTTCTAATGTATTGAGTATATTTTTAATAATATAATAACGAGTAAAATAAATTCCTGCTATTGTTAGTAGCGTTAATCCTCCAAAAACAGCAGCCATTACCAGTATTTCTTTCTTTATTAGGTTTTGAGAAACTCCAACACCTACCGATGCAACACCTGCGATAAAACAAAATAGAGGATATTTATTGATTATGGCATAATTTAATAATTTAGTTTTCATATAATTTAATTTTTAGAATAAGTAGATTCATAGTTAATTCAATCTAGTGTAACATTAAATTAACATTAAGTACGGTATAATACAAATTTTTATCCAAATTGTTTAGAATAATCCTAAAATTATACTTTATAAGAAAGTATTTTTTATTTATTTCTAAAGAAACAAATGCACATAAAGACAAAATTTTCTTTTCGTTTTTCGATACAAATTTCGCAACTTTGTAGATTAAAAATAAAATTAAGCTAAAACTTCAAAAATGATAGTTCAACAACTCCAAAAAGAAATTCAAAACGCTTTTCAAACGCTTTTCAATCATACTCTACCTTTAGCAGAGATTGATTTCCAACAAACTCGCAAAGAATTTGAGGGAAGTTATACTTTTGTTACTTTTCCTTATGGCAAAGTTACAGGCAAAAGACCAGACGAAACAGCTACTCTTTTAGGAGAATTTTTGAAAGAAAATGTAGAAATAATAAAAGACTTCAATGTCGTAAAGGGATTTCTGAATCTTGTCTTGGAGCAATCTATTTGGGTCAAAGCACTTGTCAATCTTAATAACAAACCAGTTTGGGAAAACATAGCAAAGAAAGACGAAAAAGTAATGGTAGAATATTCGTCTCCCAATACAAACAAACCTTTACACTTAGGACACCTTAGAAATAACTTTTTGGGTTATTCGGTTTCCAAAATTATGGCTGCAAATGGTAGCGAGGTAATGAAAGTAAATCTTGTAAATGATAGAGGAGTTCATATCTGCAAATCTATGCTTGCTTACCAAAAACATGGAGAAGGCAAAACACCACAAGATTTGAATGTAAAAGGTGATAAATTAGTTGGAAATTACTATGTGAAGTTCAATGATATATTCAAAGAAGAAGTAAAGCAATTAGTAGAAGCAGGAAGAACACAAGAACAAGCCGAAAAAGAAGCTCCAAGCTTGAAAGAAGCACAAGAAATGCTCTTAAAATGGGAACAAGGAGACAAAGAAGTTACAGACCTTTGGAAGAAAATGAATGGCTGGGTGTATGAAGGATTTGATGAAACGTATGAAAGTATTGGAGTAAAATTTGACAAATTTTATTACGAATCAAATACCTATTTATCGGGAAAAGATAGCATAGAAGAAGGATTGAAAAAGGGAGTTTTCTTCAAAAAAGAAGATGGTTCGGTTTGGATAGACCTTACAGAAGATGGACTTGATGAAAAACTTGTTTTGCGTGGCGACGGAACTTCTGTTTATATGACACAAGATATCGGAACAGCAGATTTGAAATTCAATGATTTTCCAATGCAAAAATCAGTTTATGTAATCGGAAACGAACAAGATTATCATATGAAAGTCTTGAAGTTGATTATGCAAAAACTAGGTAGAAGTTATGCCGATGGAATGTATCATCTTTCTTATGGAATGGTAGAATTGCCTTCTGGAAAAATGAAATCAAGAGAAGGAACTGTTGTTGATGCTGATGAATTAGTCGCTGATATGGTAGCAATGGCAAAAGAAAGAACACAAGAAGTAGGAAAAATTGATGATTTTTCGGAAGAAGAAGCAGAAAGTTTATACAAAATGTTGGCTTTAGGAGCTTTGAAATATTATCTTTTACGAGTAGAACCTAAAAAGAAAATGCTTTTTAATCCTGCCGACTCTATAGATTTTCAGGGAAATAGTGGTGTTTATTTGCAATACACACACGCAAAAACTTCAGCTATTTTACGTAAAGCAAAAGAAACTAACTATTTCACATAAATCTAATTCTTTGAAAGGTTTGGAAGAATTAGAAAATACAGAAGAAGAATTAATCCGTTTGCTTTCTGATTATCCAAATTACTTAAATGAAGCTGCTCAAAATTATGCTCCTTCATCAATAGCAAATTATATGTACGATTTGGCAAAACAGTACAGTAAACTGTGGGCAGAACTTTCTATTTTTGGAGAAGAAAATGAAGCCAAAAAATCATTGCGTGTCGCACTTTCTGACGCAACTGCCAAAACATTAAAACACGCTGGAAAATTATTGGGAATAGAAATGCCTGAAAGAATGTAAATGATTTTTGTTATCAATTCGAAAGTATTTACTGTCGGTCTGCTCTACGAGACTGACCTTCAAAATATAAGGTCAGTCTCGTAGAGCAGACCGAAACAATAAAACGGCTTATTTTATCATATTGATAAAGTAAGCCGTTTTTAATTTCTTATGAATTATATTTCTCTTATTTCACACTCAAAATTTCCTTATATCTAGCCTCATCGTTCAGAACTTCAATAGCTATTTTCATATCCAAATCATCATCAAAGGTAGCTTCCATTTGTCCTCTTTCTAAATAATAACGAGTAATAATTTCTCTTTCTAAAAGCTCTATGATTTCAGATTTGAAATTTTTCAAATCATTGTCTTTATTATGAGCAATTCCTATCTTAAATTCATTAATTTTTGGCTTTAAGGCTTCGTAAGAATCTTCTTTTTGTGCAGCTTCTTCTAAATCCTTTACCATTTTTTCTACTTTTGTAGTATAATCGTATTCTTTAGTAGAAAGCCATTTTACAAAATTATTATATTCTACATCAGTAAGTTTGAATTTTGTAGCTTCTGTAATTGTCTTGTGTTCAAAATGATATTTATTAGCATAGTCAGATAGATAGATCCTTTCAAAAACAAGGTTTGTGTAATGGGTGCAAATCTATCATGTTCAATTGTAATATCTGGTTTGACACCTCCTCCATCATAGACCGTTCGTCCAGCAGCCGTTTTGAAAGGCATACGAAGTGAATCAGCCATTTTTCCTGCACTTCCATCTTCGTTTCGGTGTGCATAATCGATAGCTTGAATACATCTTCCACTTGGAATGTAATATTTTGCTATTGTTACTTTTAGTTGTGAATTGTAGGAGAGCGAACGAGTAGCTTGCACAAGTCCTTTGCCATAGGTATTTTCTCCAATCAAAACACCTCTATCATAATCTTGAATTACTCCAGCAACGATTTCGGATGCTGATGCACTTGTTCCACTTGTTAAGACTACCAAAGGAATTTGTGTATCTGTTGCCTCTGAAAGTCCATTGTAGGTTTTGTTCCAGTCTTTTACTTTTCCTTTCGTACTCACAATTTCTTTTCCTTTTTCTACAAAAATATTGGAGATTTTGACAGCCTCATCTAAAAGACCTCCAGGGTTTCCTCTGACGTCAAAAATGATTTTCTCTGCTCCTTTTGCCTTTAAATCTAATAAGGCATCATTTACTTCCTTGCTTGCATCACGAGTAAAATCAGTCAGTTTTATCATTCCAATATTCTCAGTTACCATTCCGTAATAAGGAACATTATGGGTCTGTATTTTTTCTCTAGTAACCGTAATATTAATAGGGTTTTCATTTCCATAACGCTTAATAGAAAGAATAACATCTGTTTTGGCTTGTCCTTTCAAAAGCTGACTTGTTTCTTCATACGTCTTATCGGCTAATGAAATTCCATCTATTCCTACAATTTCGTCTCCTACTTTTATTCCTGCTTTATCGGCTGCAAATCCTTCTAATGGCATCATGATAAGTATTCGTCCATCTCTAGTTCCTACTTCTGCACCAATTCCACTGTATTCTCCTGTGGTCATGGTACGATAATCTTCAATTTGGTCTTCGGAAATGTAATTGGTATAAGGGTCTAATGAAGCAAGCATAGCATCAATTCCCGTTTTCATAAGTTTAGCAGGCGTTACATCATCTACATACCACGTATTTACCTCTTTGAAAAGAGTAGCAAAAATATCCAGATTTTTGGCAATCTCAAAGTATTTTTCGCTTGGATTGTAGAAAGCAGAACTTGTTATCAAGACAATTAAAAGTCCTGCAATTCCGTATTTAAATTTCTTTTTTAGTTTTGGCAATTTTAATTTCATAGGAAGAATATATATTATTTTTATTGAATTTCGATAGTTCTACTTGACAATAACTTGAAAGATATTGATTACTTTAGAACAAATAAACAACCATTTTTAATTCTGTTAATCTAATATACAGAAAAAACACTATTTGCGTTGCAATAAGTAGATTGTTTATTGAAATTTAAGAATACCAATTTCTATGTCATTGCGTAATCCGTAATTTCTAATGCGTAATTAGCTGTATTTTAATGCTTCATCTTTCAGCGAGCTATATTTTATAGTCATTATATCTAAGGGGTAATTCTGATTTAATTTCCAAGGAATTTTTGAGCCTTGCTTTGGCAATGAATCTATCGAACGAAGAACATAAGAAGAATTAAAATCAAGAATGGGCTGGTCAGAAAAGGAATCTTCAAGGTCTTTGGTCAAATATGGTGTACAAACTTCATAGTTATTTTTCTTCATGTGATTGAGCAAACGACATACATAAACGCAGGTCAAATCTGTTTTTAAAGTCCAAGAAGCGTTTGTGTAACCCACACAAATTGCCATATTTGGAATATCTGAAAACATCATACCCCGATACATATAATGGTTGGGTAATATTATTTTTTCATTATCCTTTGATAAAGTCATTCCACTCATTATATCCAACTTCAAACCTGTTGCTGTAACTATCAAATCTGCTTCTAACTCTTTTCCTGATTTTAGTAAAATTCCTTTTTGAGTGAATTTTTCGATAGTGTCTGTTACAATTTGTGCCTTCTTTTTATTAATAGAATCAAAAAGGTCGTTGTCAGGAACGAGACAAAGACGTTGTTTCCAAGGGTCGTATTTTGGCGTAAAGTGTGTATCTACATCGTAGTTTTTACCTAGCGTTTTGCGTGTTTGTTTTTTGATATATTTCTTTACAAAATTGGGTTTGTTTATAGAAAGTTTGTAAAAAAATAAACTGAATAATACATTTTTCCACCTATTAAATTCATATGCAATTTTGGAAGGAAATATTTTTCTAAAAAAATCAGCAGTTTTATCTTTTGAAGGTTGAGAAACAATATAAGATGGCGAACGCTGCAACATCGTTACTAATTTTGCTTTCTTGGCAAGCTCTAGGAACAAGCGTTACGGCAGTTGCTCCACTTCCAATAACCACAACTTTTTTATCTTGATAATTGATATCAGAAGTCCATTTCTGAGGATGAACAACCTTTCCTTCAAAATCATTAACTCCTTCAAAATCAGGTGTGTAACCTTCATTGTAATTATAATATCCACTGCACATCAACAGAAAATTACACGAATATTTTATCGTTTTTTCTTCTTTTGTTTCTCTGTTTGTACTTACCGTTTCTATATTCCAAATTTTATTTTCAGAAGACCAATTGGCTGAAACTAATCTTCTATTGAACTGGATTTTTTTATCAATCTCTTCATCAATAGCTGTTTGGCGAATATAATTGAGAATAGAAGAGCCATCTGCAATGGCTTTGGCTTCTTTCCAAGGACGAAAAGCATAACCAAGTGTGTACATATCTGAATCGGAACGGATACCAGGATAGCGAAACAAATCCCACGTTCCACCAATGGCATCACGCATTTCCAGAATAGCATACGAACGGTCTGGACATTGATTTTGAACATAATGAGCTGCTCCAATTCCTGAAAGTCCTGCTCCTATAATTAAGACATCAAAGTGAGCTTGTTTGTTGTCCATTTTTTGATTGTTTTATTTATTCTTATTTACCCAAACTGGGTTTGATTATATTAGTTTGTTTTTGAAATTAAATATACTGATTAAAAATTGGTTTTAGAAAAGGCAGCTTGATAAATCAAGCTGCTACGTAATTTAAATGTAGAAATTTGATTTATCAAATCCCAAAACTAATTTTATTAATTATAAAGAGACTTTAGATAAGTATAAAAAATTATGGTTCTCTGACAATTTTTGCACTTGCCTTTGTTGTAAGAATTATCTTGTATTTAAAGTTTCAAAAAGGCTTATTTTTTTCAAGTCAGACTTCGGTACAGACTTAAAAAAAATATAAGATAGATTTATTTTCTACCAAAAATCACAAAAGAGCAAAAATTGTCAGAGAACCAAAATTATTTTCAGATAAAATAAAATTTTGATTCTCAAAACCTTTCCTAAAACCTTCTTTTTGTATCTTTGTAAATCTAAATACAAAACGGCATAACTATTTCTATATAGATTTACCAAAATACCGTTTTATGTATTTCTTTATACTACTAGACAAAAATGCAGACCTCCCTAAATCCCTCCGAAGGAGGGACTTTGAATGTCTTTTCTCCCCTCCTTCAGAGGGGTTGGGGGAGGTCAAAGAACAAAATGTCTAGTAGTTTAGTATTTCTTTTTCAATTTATTCAAAAATACTCTTTATATATGAAATTAGCAGTCATTGGTACAGGATACGTAGGTTTGGTATCAGGAACTTGTTTTGCCGAAACTGGAAATCAGGTAATGTGTGTGGACATTGATGAAAATAAAATTAACCGTCTTCAATCAGGAAAACTAACCATTTATGAACCTGGTTTGCAGGTTTTGTTTGAAAGAAATATCAAACAAGAACGTCTTTTGTTTACTACCAATTTAGAAGAAGCTATAAAAGATGCTGAAATTATTTTCTTAGCTCTTCCTACTCCTCCAGGTGAAGATGGTTCTGCCGACCTTTCGTATGTACTAGGTGTTGCTGAGCAGTTGGGTAAGTTGATAAAGGATTATAAAGTAATTGTTGATAAAAGTACTGTGCCTGTCGGAACTGCTGAGCGTGTTCAGGCTGCCATTGCAAAAAATGCAAAAACAGAGTTTGATGTCGTTTCGAACCCCGAATTTTTGAGAGAAGGGGTAGCGGTGGATGATTTTATGAAACCTGATAGAGTAGTTGTAGGTACGTCTTCAGAAAGAGCTAGAAAGGTGATGGAAAAACTCTACAATCCGTATGTAAGACAAGGAAATCCTGTTATTTTTATGGATGAGCGTTCGGCTGAAATGACAAAATATGCAGCTAATTCATATCTGGCTACTCGTATTAGTTTTATGAATGAGGTAGCAAATATTTGTGAATTGGTAGGTGCCAATGTTGATTATGTGCGTAAAGGAATGGGTTCGGATAATCGTATTGGTCAGCGATTTTTGTTTGCTGGTGTTGGTTATGGAGGAAGTTGTTTTCCAAAAGATGTTCAGGCTTTAGAGAGAACGGCAAATGAAAACAACTATGAATTTAAGATTTTGAGTTCGGTAATGAAAGTAAACGAACGCCAAAAAGTAGTAATGGTAGATAAAATAAAATCGTTTTATGGTGAAGACTTGAGTGGGAAGCATTTTGCTATTTGGGGTCTTGCCTTCAAACCAAATACAGATGATATTAGAGAAGCTCCAGCTTTGTATATTATAAACGAGCTTCTGGAAGCAGGAGCAACTATTTCAGCCTTTGACCCAGAAGCAATGGAAAATGTACAAGAGCAATACGAAGGAGATGATAGAATTTCTTTTGAAGAAAATCAATACAAGGCACTCAAAAATGCTGATGCCTTGATTATTGTGACGGAATGGAATGTTTTTCGCACACCAGACTTTGAAAAAACATTCTCTATCATGAAAGAAAGAGTTATTTTTGATGGAAGAAATGTATTTGATTTACAGCAAATGGAAGACTTAAAAACCTATTATAATAGTATTGGAAGACAAGTCGTTGATACAAGAGAGAAAAAGCAAGTTGCTCAAGAGGCATAGGGGAAATGATGAATTGTGAATGGTAAATTATAAACTAAATTTGTGTTTGAATACAGTATTTAATAAGTTTTTCAATGTTTTTACTGTGCATTCAGTTCCTCAGAACTGAATGTTTCGCTTCCTCAGAAGCGTCATTTATTTGCTTAAATCACGCTTCTGAGGAAGCGTTTCGTTCAACTCTGAGGAGTTGAACGCACGAAGTATATATAGACAACCTTTCAAAACAGTGTATTGAACCTATTTACGTTATTGTATTTCTACTACTTCTATTTTTTACCCACGAATAAATTCGTGGGTTTTATTTTCACAAATTATGCTAAAATTTCTTTTCAAAGTAACTTTTCAATCAGCAGTTGTATTTTTTGCTGTATCTTTTTTGACTGTCTTGTATGATATTTTACCTGACTGGTTTAATCTTCCCAGAGAAAAAGCCTATCAAATAAATATTGGTTTTCCTTTTGAATATTATTATCAATTTTGGTTAGACAAAATATCTCCTAATCATGGTTGGAATTTGGTTTATCTATTTTATGATTGTGTTTTATTTTGGATATTTACTTTTATAGTGTATTTCTTTAAAGATAAGCCTAATTTTAAAGACAAAATGACGAAGAGAATACAATTTTAGATAATTGATTTAGCGAAATCCACAAATACATTCGTAAGAAAAGGATTAAACAAAAAAATAACGTAATGAATAAATTTTATTCATTACGTTATTTTTTTGTAAAAACTTTGTCAGTAGTTTTTGATAATTCCAAATGTCTCTTACAATTTGTTATTTACAATGCCTGCATCAATATAAATACCCCAGCACCTGCAAAGTAACCAATTAAAGAAAGCCAAGCTATTTTCTTTAGATACCACATAAAATTGATATGTTCCATTCCCATAGCAGCAACACCAGCAGCCGAACCAATAATAAGTGTACTTCCACCTGTACCAGCACAATATGCTATAAATTCCCAGAAAACATGGTCAGGAGGATAGGTAGCAAGGTCGTACATACCCATTGAAGCAGCTACCAAAGGAACATTATCTACAATAGCTGACATAATACCCAAAAGAAGACCAATATAATACAATCCAAACTCTCCTGTAAAAGTACTATCTAAAAATGTAGCTAATTCATTCAATGTTCCCATAGATTGCAAACAACCTACGGCAAGCAAAATACCAAAGAAAAACAATACACTAGGAACATCTACACGTTCTAAAATTGCCACAACAGAAAGTTTGTCATGCGCTCCTTCTTCTGCTTTCTTACGATTGTGTAATAATTCAGTAACGAGCCATACAACACCCAAACTAAAGGACATTCCCATAAATGGAGGCAAATGAGTAATGGTCTTAAAAACAGGAACAAACAAAAGACCTGCAAGTCCAACTCCAAATACTAGATTTCTATCAAATTCGTTTACCCTAATAACAGGGTGTCCACCATGTCCACCTGTATCTAATGTTTGTTTTTCTTCTGGTTTTAAATCTCCTTTTAGCATAAAAGAAATAATAGTGAGAGGAACAAGCAAACAAACAATACTAGGCAGGATTAATTTTATAATAATATTTCCTGTCGTTACCTGTCCACCAATCCAGAGCATTGTAGTAGTTACATCTCCAATAGGCGACCAAGCACCACCTGCATTGGCAGCAATAACTACCATACTAACATAAATAAGACGATCGTTTTTGTCCGTAACAAGTTTGCGAAGCATTGAAACCATCACAATTGTAGTCGCAAGATTGTCTAAAGCTGCTGATAAAAAGAAAGTTACCCAACAGATAATCCAAATAAGTTTGGTTTTATTTTGTGTTGTTATTCGCTTCGTAATTACTTCAAAACCTTGATGTGCATCAACCACCTCAACAATCGTCATGGCACAAAGCAAAAAGAATAAAATCTGTGAAGTTTCGGCAAGGTGAGTTAAGAGTCCTTGTTCATGACCATGAACGATTTCATGAATCATTTCCTCATTATGAGGTAATATTCCCTCTGCTACCATATAAACTGTCCAGCAAAGTACAGCAATTAAAAGTGCAGGGGCAGCTTTATCAACTTTAATATTATGTTCGAGTGCAATAGCCATATAGCCAAGCACAAAAATGATAATAACGACAATCTCGTAAGACATAAATTTAAAAATGGTTAGAAAATAGTCCAAAAAAGGATATAGAGTAGATTAGTTTTTTTTGATATACATTTTGTATTCCTTATTTTATTTTTTTTAAAATAAGTTGGTAGATAACTTTTTTGAATCTTTAGTTACATTTCTTGTTTTTAGAAATTCAAAATTTAGACAATACCGTTCTAATCAATACAGAATTGAAAATACCTAGTGCAAAGTTAAGTTTCTAAAGTTAGGAAACAAGAAAAAATAAAAAAGAAGTTGTTTAGAGTAACGAGTTTTATACACTTTGTTAGTTCCAATGCACAAAACTACCAAAAAAGACAGTACAAAAGAACAGTTGAAAACACAAAACATTTTAAAAATACAGAAAACTGATTCTATATTTTTATCTCCAAACTGTAACAACTACTTTTCTGTCTTCCTGTTCTCCGTTTCCTCTAGTTGTCTCATCATTACGAGCAAAAAATTCTCCGTGTGATTTGTGTAGAATTTTTTCATATTTAATCCCAAACATCTGCAAAGCATAACTTACCTGGCTGATTCTGTCTTTGGAGAGTTCCAAATTTATGTGTTCAGAACCTTTTGCATCTGTATAGCCTTCTACCAGTGCAGCTCTCCAACGTCTTGCACCAATAAAATCTCTCAAGCGAGTTTCTTCCTCTGAACTCAATTGACTTTCATTAGCATCAAAATAAAGCGTAATCTGTGATTTTTTATTTGGCTGATGGTGTTGCAAATTTATTCCTTCTCGTCCATTAGGAACTCCATAAAACACCCTAAAAGTGCGTATCTGACCTTTTCGGAGTGATTTTGTATTCCATCTCAACATAATAGCACTATCATCTGTATAGCTACCTACTTCTTGTTGTCCAAGTTGTAAAATAGTTGTTAGATATGCCCATTGCCCCACATAAGCCAAATCTGGACTAGTTACATTCTTGTGTTTGGTTACCAACTGCGCCTGTAAATTACCATTATAGAAAGCAAAGTGAAAAGGGATTTTATTAGTTTCAAATTTTGTGTTCATTCCAATATGAGAGCCATCAGCAGAAAGTTTGCAAATGTCATCTGCCTCAATCATAGGGTCTAATAAAAGTGTAAATTCTATATCTCTTGGTGCATCGGATTGATTTTCTATCTCATATTCTATTTTATAAAAATTTCCTTTAGAACTCTTTTCCATGTCTTCCAAATCCGTATCAACAGGTTCTAGAGTTTGTGTGATTAGCAAATTATCATACACATAAATTACCTTAGAAGTAAAAATGAAGTCAGCATCTTCTTCTGCCTCAGAAATCAAAATTCCTTTCAATGCTTGCGTTTGAGAGAGTTCTGGATTATTAGAAGCATATTTTCCGCTTGACTGTAAAACAAAATGAGAAGTAGAAAAAGAATAAGGATAGCCAAACAAAATACTTTTATTGCCATAACCTATCGTAAAACGTCCGTCTATTAGCTGGTCGTCTAATGGATTAAGGGGTATAGGTAAGATATTTTTGGGTAAATGTTCAGATAGATAATGAGGTAAATAATGAGGAGCAAAATAATTACTTTCACTTCTTTTTTCATCAATTTTATAAGGTACTCCCTTCCAGTTTTCATATAAGTTTAAAAATGAGTTTTCTACTAGCTCATTTACTGGAGAGAAAAATGATGAAAAGACAAATAATAAACAAACGCCAGCAAGAGTAATTATTTTTTTATTACTTTTATTGAGTTTTGTAGTATATTTTTTGATTATTTTCTTATTTGATGAGAAGTTCGGTCGTGATTTTCTATTCATTTGGTAGTAATAAAGTGGTAATAAAGATAGGATATTGTTGTAGCTAATAAGTATTTCTGACAATTATTGATTTATAAAACAAGCAAAAAATGTTCTTTTTTATACTTTATTAAATTTATACTGAAATTAAATTGGTTTTAGAACTGAAAGACGACGCAGTCAATTTGATAAATCAAATTAGCTTCGCTGCTCTTCGGGTGCTACGATTGGACTATGTAGCAGCTTGATTTATCAAGCTCAATTGTTGAAAACCAATTATATATGAGTATATCATTCATTTTCGTATTATAATAGTATTGGACATGCTATTTTTTACAAAAATGTTTAAAAAAAGTGTCTTTACAAAAAAAACAAGATTAGTTTTACAATTACAAATAGCTAATTAAATTTAATTACTCAAATTATTTCTTTACTTAGTAAAGAAAATTAAATAAACTGCTATTTTTTAACTATCAATTTATTGATAATCAATAAGTTAAACTAGCTTTGCTGAATACTCATTTAGCTTCGCTGCTTTAGCAGGTCGTAATTTTTAATTCGTAATTGATCCTTATCAACTATTTTACCTTTCTTAAAAAATGATAGTTGTATCTATTCTACTTTTTCTGGTAATTATTGCAACGCATTATTATTTCAATAAAGATGAAATTCTGTCCAAAACATATTTTTTGGCTTTGCTTTTCAAACTTTTTTGCGGAACTCTATTATACCAACTTCATTTGAGTTTTTTTATTTTTCCTGACCTTGTTCTTTACAAACAAGATATAATTCGACTTAGTAATTATTTTTGGAGTGATAGTTTCAATTATTTGATTTTTTTATTGACAGGAAAATTGAATCCTGATTGGAATTATATCTTTGCAACCGAAGGCGAAAGAGCTTTTTTCTTTATTCGCTATTTGAGTTTTATGAGTGTTTTGGCTGTAAAAAATATGTATTTAATAAGCCTTTATAGTTCTTTAATGGCTTTCATCGGTCTATGGACGTGTGCAAATAGTTTAGCCAAATGGTTTATTAAATCAGGCGATTCAGAGAGTAAAATTAAGAAAATAAAGTTAGCTCTTTCTATCAGTTTTTTCTTTACGCCTTCGGTTGTTTTTTGGGCATCATCAATGATGAAAGAGAGTTTTTTATGGCTAATTATGGGACTTCTGATTGCTTTCTTTTTAGATATTTTAAAGTATTTTGAAAAGTTTAATGTATCAGATAATAAAACAAGAAAATATAATTTTATAGGAATTGTTATAAAGATAATTGCTTTTCTATTTCTGATTGTATGTTTATTTTTATTAAAATACTATTATTTTGCACTTCTTGTTCCTCTGCTTTTTGCTTTTGGAATTAGCTTTTTCGATTAGAAATTACTTTAATACATCTATTCGTTTTCAATTCGCTATTTTTTTAGCCAATTTTGTTTTTATCGTTGGTTTGGCTTCCAATCTACATCCTAATTTATGGTTTTCACGTCTTTCGGAAGCTATTTTTATTAATCAGCAAAATATTCTATATAGCTCTGACTTTGATAGTCAGATTAATTTTACGTATGATTATGATTTTGAGCCTACTTATCACAATTACAAACAAGACAAGTATGGAAATAGAGAATACATAAACTTTCCTACTTTATTTCAATTGGGTGAGCAAAGTCCGAAGGCACTTTTGGCAGGTTTATTTTTTCCTTTAGAAATAGATTTTTCTACCTTCGGAACTTCTCAATTTAATTTTTTCAGATTTGCTTCTGTTTTGGAAAATTGGATTATTCTATTTTTCTTTATTCAAACTATTTCTATCAAAAAGTTAGTTCGTAAAGTTCGCTTTTTATTTGGGTTAAATACCAATTCGAAAAGTAAAAGAGGCAACTCGGAGACTAATTCTCTGGCTATCTTATGGCTGGTAGGAATTATCTTTTGTGTCGGAATGGCTACACTTTTAGCTTTATCTGCTCCTAATTTGGGTGCTCTTGTTCGTTATAAAATTGGATTTTTGCCTTTTTTTATTTTCGGTATCGTTATGCGTTTGGATTACTGCGTTCTTGTTGGTCTTCCACAATCACAAAAACATAAGCCGTTGTTGTGTCTTTAACTTCGGCTTGCCGTTGTGATGACCAACAACAAACACTACTACAAATCTAGTACTCTTCTTCTAATGAAACGTTGCTAATGCAAAAATAAGAAACCAATTGTTTTGCTTAAGTACGTGCGTATTTCTGTTGTTGGTCATCGTAACGGCAAGCCGAAACTAAAGACGCAACAACGGCAGTAAAAGAGTATCTGAAAATGAGAACACAAACAAGAACGTAGACAACGCTTAACGACTATTTTTTTGGAACACTACGATCAACGGGTTCTAAATAGCTACTCACTCACAATTTTTATTTGTTTAGGGATTGTATCCCAACCGTTGTATGGAACATCCAGATTATTGGGTACAATAGACTCAGTAATAACTCTTCCCCTAGAGGGGTAATCTTCAAGAAACTCTACCAAATATGTAGTTTGTCTATACTTTTCATAACTACTATTAGAGTCAGGGTAGGCTGCACTTAAAACAGTATATAGTTTTCCTTTATACATAAATTCAGCTTGTACGCTACTTCCTGTTCTGGAGTAAATTACGCTTGTTCTATGTGAAATACTATATCTCTTTGGCATAAGACTATAGAAGGACTTATAAACAATTATAACAAGTAATACTCCTGTTGTTAGAATTAAAATATCTCTAGTGCTTTTTTTCATAATATATTAGTTCTTTTATGGCTAGAAAGTTGGTTTAGGTAAAAGAGGCTTTGGTTTAGCATTAAATTCCCCCGCTCTAGCTCGGCTATCCAAAAATAGCTCTCGCTTGGCTTTGCCGAGTGAGCAATATGTATTCGGCATCCCTGCCGTGTATTTGTATTTACTCTTACCTATCACAAAACTAATAATTCTACACCAAAACATTTACAAATAAGACTAACTATTTTACTGCCTAAAAAACAGCTATCCTGATTAACAAAAAATATTTTCAGTTTTTTATTTTTGTTAGTAGTATGCTTTTAGACTATTTTTTTACTAATTTGCCTTGAATAGTGATTAACTTTTAACGATTAGTGATTAATTACTATATTGTACTCTCAATTTTTCTGATAGCAAAAAGCATTAAAAAAAATAGTAATCACTTCCAAAACTAACTAGACCGACTACTAAAAACTACTCATGTCCACGATTCCAAAAACACCTACTCCTACCCTCTTTCAGTCACTCATTCCTATATTCGCTTTAGTTATCTTACTCGTTTTTAATGTCCTTATTTTTGGTGATAATGCTACTTCTGGAGCAAATCAAGTAGCTTTACTTTTGGCTGGAGCAGTGGCAGGAATTATAGCATGGTATCTCAAAATGAGCTGGACACAGGTAATGGACGGAGTTTTGGAGAGTATTAATTCGGCTATGTCTGCCGTCTTGATTTTGCTGATGATTGGTGCATTGGCTGGTACTTGGATGCTTAGTGGAATTGTTCCTGCTCTGATTTATTATGGTTTGCAAGTCTTGACACCTACTTTTTTCTTGGTAGCTTCTTGTATTGTCTGTGCTTTGGTTTCACTCGGGACAGGAAGTTCTTGGTCAACCATTGCAACGGTCGGAATTGCTCTTTTAGGAATTGGTGCTGCACTTGGTTTTGACGAAGGTTTGGTAGCTGGAGCAATTATTTCGGGTGCTTATTTTGGAGATAAAATGTCGCCTTTATCAGATACGACTAATCTTGCACCTGCAATGGCTGGAACAGACCTTTTTACGCATATTCGTTATATGCTTTATACTACTGTTCCTTCTTTTACGATTAGCTTGATTTTGTTTTTAATCATTGGACTTATGAGTGAAAATACAGCTTCTGAAAGTAATGTAAACGAAATTATGAATGCTATTGAAAGCAAATTTTCTATAAGTCCATTGCTTTTTATTGTTCCTATTGTCGTCATTGGTTTGATTGTCAAAAAAGTGCCTGCTTTGCCTTCACTTTTAATTGGAAGTGTTTTGGGTGGTGTTTTTGCCATTATTTTTCAACCCGAAATTATTGCTCAAGTAGCCAATGCAGCTCCTACTTTAGAGATGCTCAGTAAAGAACCCGAAACAGTTTATAGAAATATGCGTATGTTTGCTTTAGAAAATTTTGCAAGCTATACGGCTGTTATGATGGCAATGTTTGGCGATGTAAGTCTGATTACGGATAGCGAAACCGTAAACGGACTCTTGTCCAGTAGTGGAATGAAAGGAATGCTAGGAACAATTTGGCTGATTATATGTGCTATGATTTTTGGTGGTGTAATGGATGCTGCTGGAATGCTAGCACGTATTAGTAATGCAGTTATTTCTTTGGCTCATTCTACGGGTTCGATGATTGCAGCTACTGTAGGTACTTGCCTTGTATTTAATCTTACTGCTTCTGACCAGTATTTGGCCGTTGTGGTACCAGGGAAAATGTATGCCAGTGCCTTTCGTAAAAAAGGTCTTGCTCCCGAAAACCTAAGCCGAACACTTGAAGATTCTGGAACGGTTACTTCTGTTTTGATTCCTTGGAATACCTGTGGAGCAACACAAGCAGGTGTTTTGAAGGTAGCTACTTTAGATTATGCACCTTATTGTTTCTTCAATATTATTAGTCCTTTTATGAGTATAATTTTTGGTTATGTGGGAATACGAATCCGAAAAATAAATCCAGAAACAGGAGAATATATTAATTAGATAAAAATTATCTCATAAAAAGTACCAATTTTAATACTGTATTTTCAAATTCTGATGCAATTTTTGTTTTTTTTTACTTTCTATGTTAATTCTATTTTAAAATTTTATAGATTTGCATTAGTTTTTGGTAAAATTCAGCAAAGTACTATCCATACTAAATTAATAAATCAAACCAATACTGAATTTACATTTTATAGATTTATTTATTGAATAAATATTTTAGTTAAAAGGCATATTCAACATTTTTACATACATTCTTTGAATGTATGCAGTCCGTAATTTTATGAACGAATACATATTTTTTGGAGTTTTTACCGTCTTAGTTGTCCTTATTCTCTTAGTTGATTTAGGTGTTTTTTCAAAAGAAAATCATATTATTTCATTTAAAGAAGCTACTATTTGGAGTATATTTTGGATATGTTTGGCACTTGGTTTCTGGCAGTTTTTGCATTATTATGGAGATTTGGTTCATGGAGTAGAAAATTATGCTGATGTAGAACGAATTGTAGAAAAATATATAGCTCTAGCAGATAGAGATGGTATTTTGGTAGAAGGTAATTATGCTCTCAGTGTTCAGAATTATAGAGATAAAATGTCTTTAGATTTTATTACGGGGTATTTGTTGGAATATTCACTTTCGGTAGATAATATTTTTGTTATTATCTTGATTTTTAGCTCGTTTGGAGTGGCAGAAAAGTACTATAAGAAAGTTCTTTTTTGGGGAATTTTGGGAGCTATTGTAATGCGTTTTATATTTATATTCTTGGGTGCAACCATTATCGAACACGCTCACTGGGTATTATATATTTTTGGTGCTTTTCTAATCTTTAGTGGAGCAAAGATGTTTTATGAGTTTGTGAAAGGAGAAGAAGAAGAAAAGATTGATAAAGATGATAGCCTTGTTGTGAAGTGGGCTTCTAAGGTTTTTAATGTTTATCCTCGCTATGTAGGTTCACACTTTTTTATTCCGTTGCCTACTTATGAGGAAGGAATGCTTACTAAAAGTACATTTAACAAAAAGAATGCGTCCAATTCAAATAGACACAGAAAAAAACGAATTAAATGGGCAGTTACACCTCTTTTTATTGTTGTTTTGGTAATTGAGTTTACAGATTTGATTTTTGCAGTGGATTCAATTCCTGCTATTTTTGCTGTTACGCAAGACCCTTATGTTGTATTTTTCTCAAATATATTTGCTATTCTAGGTCTGCGTTCGATGTTCTTTTTCTTATCGAATATTATGCACCTTTTTCATTACCTCAAATTAGGTTTGGCTTTTCTTCTAACTTATATTGGTGTCAAAATGCTTGCTGCTTCTTGGCTCAAAACCTTTGGCTTTACCAACAAACATTCTATATATATTATTTTGGGTATATTAACTCTTAGTATTTTAGCATCTCTTTTATTTCCAAAGAAGAAAGAAACCATCATCAAAAACGAGGATAAAGGAAATATAAAAAATGTTGGTTAATGGATTCTTTACAAATTTGGTTGCAAACAAAGTCATAAAGAGGCGTTAATTGAATAGGTAATTACGATTCTTTCAAATTATTTTCAACATTTAGGTAACTTTTGGCGTTTATCAAATCAGAGAAAGAACTTATTAATTAATAAACTACTTTCTATTTTTTAACCTAAAATTTTTAATTTTATGAAAGAGCAAGAAAAAAATCAAAACAAGAACGCAGATTCTCCACAAGAATTTTTTAAAGATAAATTTGATTACGACCCAAAAGAAGATATTTATAATCAAGGAAAAAAAGTAGCTAGCATTGATAACAATGAGGAGTTAATTATTGATAAAGGAATACCTACTCCAAACGATAGAAATGAAATGTATGAAGAAACTCCTCTCCATAACGCACAATCAAATTTTGAGGGAGAGACAATTGATGTTCCTGGTTCTGAATTAGACGACCAACAAGAAAGTATTGGTTCGGAAGATGAAGAAAATAATTATTATAGCTTGGGAGGAGATAATCACGATAATTAAAATAAAACGCTAGAAAATTACTAGTAATCAGTAATTAAGAACTGCTCCATTATTCATTTTTCAAAACTCATATGTCTATTCTAAATATTTCCAAGTATTTATAGATATATGAGTTTTTTTGTATTGAAAAATGATTATGCTACTTTTACTGTCCTACTTTTACTACTCTACCTTTTCGATAAGCTGAATTGTAATATTATCCTTTCCTCCTGCTTGAAGAGCATTTTCCATCATTCTTTCTATTTTTTCTTCCAAAGTAAGAGTTTCATTCTCAAGAATATTTTTGATTTCTATATCATCTAATTCATTTGAAAGACCATCAGAACAAAGTAAAAAAACGTCTTCTCTTCTAAGATTTTGTAAAACTCGTCCCAAATTAGTAACATCGGGCTGTGCATCATCAGAACCCAAAGCACGTTCTATTATATTTCTTTTTGGATGATATGCTGCTTCTGCTTCTGTAATTATACCCTCATTTATCAAACCCTGAACATAAGAATGGTCTTTTGTTAGTCTTATCAATTCATTATTTCTAAAAATATACAAACGACTATCTCCTACATGAGCACAAAAAGTAGCATCTGGATGAAATAAAATAGCAATGCAAGTAGTTCCCATTCCTCTCAAAACAGGATTTTTTTCGGCTTCATAGACAATAGCAGCATGAGCAGAAGCAAAAGATTGGTCTAAGGCATCATTTAGCTTTGCCAAATCAAAACGCTTTGATGACATATATTCGCCTATTTTTTCTAAAGCAAGTTTTGAGGCTCGTTCTCCTCCCAAATGTCCTCCCATTCCATCGCAGACCACACACAAAAGACCGTTGGGAGTTTCGAAGATAGCACAGGAGTCTTCATTATACTTGCGAACTTTTCCTGTGTGGGTTTGTTCAACATATACAAATTCAGCAAATTGCGAAGCAGATTTTGTGGTAAAAATTGGCATATTATCTAAAAGACAAAATTGTTTGTGTGTATTTTTTTATTCTAACAAATATAATTTGTTTTAATCAAAGAATACTATCACAAATAGAAAATGTTAGGCTTGCAGCCTTTTTTATTAATTTTTAATTAAAAAACCTAATTACTTTTTTATATTTATTGTTACTTCAAAAAACCAAAACTAGTTTTGCTTCGTTTCATACTAAAGTTGTAGATTAAGTCTGTTGAGGGAAATAGTATTTTTATAATTCCTATAAATTGCTTACATTTATTTGATAAAATTTCAATAAAATAGGGATTGAATAAAACAAATCACTAATCATTGATAACTAAAAACTAAAAAGAGCCGTTCATCAAAAATTATGACAACTAGTCCGTTTAAGGTATTGGAAGCGTATGGACGCAAAGACAAAGAAATTTTTTTTGGTAGAGATGCCGAAATTCAATTACTGTTCAAAAAAACAACTGAAAGTAATTTGGTTTTGGTCTATGGTGCATCTGGAACTGGAAAAACAAGTTTGGTGCATTGTGGTTTGCCAATCTGTTTTTCTTCTGATGACTGGCTACCTCTTCACGTCCGTAGAAAAGACCATATCGGAACAGCCATTTTGGAAGAAACAAATAAGTATCTTCAACGAAAACTAAAGCCACATACGCCTTTGCATCTCGCCATTAAGGCACTTCACATGACTTTTTTCCGTCCTATCTATGTAATCATTGACCAGTTTGAAGAATTATATATTTCTGGAAGTAGAGAAGAGCAAAACCAATTTTATGATTTTGTACAAACTGTTTTATCTAGTGAGTATAATTGTAAGGTTATTTTGGTTATGCGTGAAGAATATTTGGCTGACTTATCGGAGTTTGAGCAGCGTGTTCCACAGCTTTTTGATTATAGAGTGCGTGTAGAAAAAATGCGTCGAAGCAATGCTAAGGAAGTAATCTTGAAGTCAGCAGAAGCATTTGATATTAAGGTAGAACATCCAGAAGAAACGGCTGATTTGATTGTCTCACAGGTTGCAGAGCAGCGTAGTTTGATAGAACTTACCTATCTTCAAATTTATTTAGACCGTCTTTATGAGCTTGCTAAAAGTAAGCAAGGCAGTCTGGCAGGTTATGCAAATAGTATAAATGATAATTGGTCAGAGCCTATTACTTTCAATCCAGAGCTTGTAAAAGAACTCAGTACAATAGGCGATGTTTTGGGAGAATATTTGGAAGACCAAGTGAGAAAAGTCCAGAATCATTTACCAAAAACCGAAGAAAGACAAGTCTGGACAATCTTAAATCTGCTTGTAACAGACGATGGAACTCGTGTTTCGATGGATTTGCATGAGGCTACAAACCTCATGTATTCGCATGGAGCAAGTAAAGATAATATCAAATTCTGTTTGGAAGAACTAAGTAAGGTCAGAATTATTCATCTTTCAGAACAGCGTGTTGAGTTAGCTCATGATAGTCTTGCCTTGAAGATTATTGAGCGGCTTACCACAGAAGAAAAAAACCTTTCCAAAGCAAAAGAAATTCTACAAATAGGACTCAAAACCTATCAAAACACAAGTGAAGTTTTGAGTAAAAACAGTCTTACTCTAATAGAGCCTCATTTAGAAACCCTTCAACTCACCAATGCCGAACAGCAATTAATTACAAAAAGCAAACGTAGAGTAAAGGCAAATAAAATAATGTGGTCTATTTTGATTGCTTCAGTAATTCTTATGTTAGGAGTTTTGTCTGCTTGGGCATTGAATGAGCGTGGAGTCGCTCTTGATGCGAAAGAAGAAGTAGAAAGACAAAATGAGCAAATGAAATCACAGTTAGATAACTTAATGAATATCAGCAAACAATTAGATGACCAATTAGGAAAGTTAGTAGAAAAAGAGAAAATTTTGGAAGAAGTTTTGAAATTAGATAAAAGTACCATACGAGTTATTGAAAATAAAAACAAAGAAATAAATCAATTAGAGGTTAGGGTAGATGCTCTAAAAGAAAGGATTGATATAAAAAGTAATTTACAAGAACAAATAGAACGTAAAGCAAAAGCAAACGAACTTTTGACAGAAGCATTACTAAAAGCTGAATACAATCCTGCTTATTCTATTCGTTTGGCAGAAGTTGCCAATCAAATTTATCCAAGTAAAAATGCTCAAACAACAATAGAGAATATTTATAGAGCATTTTTGATAAAAAATTATCCAACAAATAGAAATATTTCTATTTATGAGAATGCAAAAAATCTCTTGAAAAGTAATAAAATCACTAAACTATCAGAAGTACAGAAAAAGAATTTAGGAATTACTCCATTTGAAGAATAATTATGAAAAATTTATACGTGTTACTTGTTTTATTTTTATTCTCATTTTCTCAAAAAAAGGAAGGAGAGTTGCCTGTTTGGAATGCAAAACAAGACTTTTTGATAGATAAAAGCAAAGAGGGAGAAGCTATATTTATAAAAGAGCAAAAAAGGTATTTTCTATTAGTAGAAAAAGGATATGAAAACTTGTCTGATGCAGAAAAAGAGTTTTTTGATAATTATGATGAATCTAGTGAAGGGTATTGGGATATTTTGGGAGTGGGTTGTAGCTGGTATTGTGGAGCAGGAGAAGATACTGTTTCAGCCACTTCTAGTCTAAAAAGTAATTACAAAACTATAAATTATCTACCTCGTAATGCTTACGATTTGAATTATGAAACAGCTTGGGTAGAAGGAGTTGAAGGTTATGGAGAAGGAGAAAATTTAATCTATGGTTTTCCACCTAGTCATCCTAGAATAACAGAAATCAAAATCATAAATGGATATATTAAATCCGAAAAAGCGTGGCGAGAAAACTCAAGGGTAAAACAATTAAAATTGTATATAAATGATGTTCCGACAGCTTTATTAAATTTGGAAGACAACAGAAATCAGCAATCATTTACTGTTGAACCAATTGGTATATCTGATAGAGATGATTTTAAAGATAAACCTTGGTGGACATTGCGATTTGAAATAATAGAAGTCTATAAAGGCGAAAAATATGAAGATACTGCTATTACCGAAATTTATTTTGATGGAATTGATGTTCATTAACTTAGGACTTTCACAACTCTATAAAGCAAACGAATTTTATTTTTCAAAGATGGTATTTGTGTAGGGACAATGCATGCATTGTCCCTACTAGAATGAAAATATCAGAATAAATTTTTATTCTATGAATGGTTTGCGAAACAATAATTATTAACTCTATATTTTTATTTAAGCTCTTTGTCTTTGCTTATATTTTCCTCGAAAACACGAATTTTAAAAGTTCTTCTGTTTGGTCTTAAATTTTATCGTATTTTTGAAAATCTAAATTAAGAAATAAATTTATTTACAACTCAAAATATATTATGGGATTACTTTCAGGAAAAAATGTACTTATCACAGGTGCATCTCGTGGCATTGGTAGAGCAATGGCAGAACGTTTTGCAGAGGAAGGTGCAAATGTTGGCTTTACGTATCTTTCTAGTGTAGAAAAAGGTGAGGCATTGCAAAAAGAACTTTCAGAAAAAGGAACAACTATAAAAGGCTACCGTTCGGATGCTTCAGATTTTAAGGCTGCTGAAAAATTAGTGGAAGATTTTACAAAAGATTTTGGTTCGCTTAGATGTTTTGGTTAATAATGCAGGAATTACACGAGATAATTTATTGATGCGAATGAGTGAAGACCAATGGGACGAGGTAATTAAAGTAAATTTGAAGTCTGTTTTTAATTTGGTAAAGGCTTCTACAAAGACTTTTTTAAAACAAAGACAAGGTTCGATTATCAATGTTACTTCTGTTGTTGGTATAAAGGGAAATGCAGGACAAGCAAATTATGCAGCTTCAAAGGCAGGAATAATTGGTTTTACAAAATCAATCGCTTTAGAATTAGGTTCTAGAAATATCCGTTGCAATGCCATTGCACCAGGTTTTATCGAAACAGAAATGACAGACCAATTAGATGAAAAAATGGTTGCAGAATGGAAAAGCTCAATTCCATTGCGTCGTGCAGGTACGGCAAAAGAAGTAGCAGATGTTACTATTTTCTTAGCTTCGGATTATTCAAAGTATGTTACAGGACAGATTTTGCAAGTTGATGGTGGAATGCTTACCTAATCATAAAAAACTGGTTCAAGCGTTGACGCTTGAACCAGTTCATTTTTCCATTTCCTTCAAATACTGAATTGCTTCTGGTTCATTTTTCTCAACGGCTAGTTGTAGATATTTCATTCCTTCTTCTGTTTTTTCTTGATTGAATAAAAAATTAGCATAATCAAATTCTAATAACTCTACTGGATTATCATCGGCTTGTTCAAAAGCGAGTTTAAAATATTCTTCTGCTTTTTCAATTTCTGCTTTTGCTGCATAATACAAAGCCACATTTCTATAATGATACCCTAACTCATTATTTTCTGTTGCAATGGCTGCTTCAAGATAATGCTTTGCTTTTTCTAATTTTCCCAACTTAACATAAACATACGCCAAGTTATCGTTTGCATTTCCAAATCTAGGTTCTAATTCGATAGCTCTCTCAAAACTGGTTACACTTTTTTCAAAATCTCCATTTCTAATCTGAAAATAACCAATATTATTATAAATGTCTATTTGTGTAATCAAATCGTTAGTTAGTGTTAGAGATTCTTGTAAAAGAGAGACAGCAAATTCAAATTTATTTTTTTCATATTCTTGATACGATTTTTCAATCAAACGGATTGCCTTTAGTTCTACTGGACTGAGCAATGAAGAAGGAAACTTTTCCAAAAACTGCATTGCCTTTTCAAATTGAAGTTTTATAGTTGGATGTACCGTTTCTTTCCACTCAAAATTTTCTTCTTCTACCAAACCACAGTAAAGAGCCAATGAGTAAGTCATTACTTCCTTTGGCATCGGTGAAATATAGCTCCATTTTGTCTCCCACATACCGTCTGTTGAGTAGCCACCACTAATAATACTCTGACAGAAAATTACCCCAAAACCAAAGTAAATTCCTGTTAAATAGATAAATAGCTCTGAAAATAAACCGTCTTCTTCCTCAATTCCCGAATTACCTTCTATCAAACGTATTCTGATAAACTCTTTTATAAGACTAAGCAAAAGACCATTTGGTCGCTTAGTAAGCTCATTGGGAATGCAAATAATATAACCATCTTCTGTAATCATTGTCTCAGAACTATTGATATTTTCTGCTGAATAAGGGATTCCATAAGCATCTGAAATATCTTTTTCCAAAACGAAATCAATCTTATTAGCATCTACTTGTAATAAACTTGATAAGTCTTCTATAAGGTTTGGAACAGTTAGTTTTTCAGCACTAAATGAATTTGGAAAGAAATTTTTATCAAATAAAACTTGTGCATTTTCTTTTTCAGGAAGTCCGTAAGCCTCAATAAATGATTTAAAACTCATTTCTACCCATTCTTTGTCTGTTTGTGTAATGACTGGAAATTTGCCTTCCTTCTTTTTTTGAAAATCTAATTTTTTACTTTCCAGTTTTACAGGTTCTTGTTTTTTTGAGGTATTGCCAAATTCAAATCCGAATAATTTCATTTTTTCTTTAAGTGTAGATAAGGTAAATTTGTATTTTCAAAAATAGCTAATTTATTTCTCTTCTCATATTGTTTCTATAACTTGCCATTCATAGTTCACCATTCATAATTTACAATTTCTTCATGTCCAATTCTATCAAAAATCAAAAAGCCATTTTATCCAAATTAGGAATAGAGAAATTAAATGAAATGCAAGAAGAGGCTAAGTTAGCCATACATTCTTCTGATGAAATCATTTTGCTTTCTCCCACAGGAACAGGAAAAACACTTGCTTTTCTACTTCCGATAATAAATAGTTTAGATGAAAAATTAGAGGAAATACAAGCTCTTATAGTTGTTCCTTCCAGAGAATTAGCTATCCAGATAGAACAAGTAATGCGTGAAATGGGAACAGGTTTCAAAGTAAATGCTGTCTATGGAGGGCGTGCAGGCTCAAAAGACAGAATAGAAATAAAACACAGACCAGCCGTTTTGATAGGAACAATGGGACGAATTGCAGACCATTTGAGAAGAGAAGCCTTCGAAACAAAATTTATCAAAACACTCGTTTTAGATGAATTTGATAAGTCTTTAGAAATAGGATTTGAAGGTGAAATGAAAGAAATTTTGAATATTCTACCAAAAATTGAGAAAAAAATACTTACTTCTGCCACAAATGGAGTAAAAATTCCCAGCTTTGTAAATCTAAAAAATCCTTTAACTATCGACTATTTACAGGGAAATAGGAAAAGTAATGACTTGAAATTAAAACTAGTTGCTTCTCCTACAAAAGACAAACTAGAAACACTTTTGGATTTACTTACTCATATTGGAAATGAAAATGGAATTATTTTCTGTAATTATAAAGATTCCATAGAAAGAATAAGTAATTTTTTGGCAAAAAATGGAATTTCGTATGGTACTTTTTTTGGTGGAATGGAACAAGTAGAAAGAGAACGAGCTTTGATAAAATTTAGAAACGGAACGCACAAAATTTTATTAGCAACCGATTTGGCAGCACGAGGCATTGACGTTCCCGAACTCACTTTTATTATCCATTATCATTTGCCACAAAGAAAAGAAGAATTTACACACCGAAATGGAAGAACGGCTCGTATGAATAGCAAAGGAACGGCTTATGTATTATATTTTGAAGATGAATATTTGCCTGATTTCATTGATGAACTAAACTTGAATAGACAGAATATAAAAGAAAAAAGTATAGATAGTATAAATGATGAGCTTTCAAACTCTTCTGAATGGACGACTTTATTTATTTCTGGTGGAAGAAAAGATAAAATTTCGAAAGGAGATATTGCAGGTTTGTTCTTTAAACAGGGAAATTTGAGTAAAGAAGAATTGGGAATAATTGAACTCAAGAATGATTGTGCTTTTGTTTCTGTTCCAAAAAAGGTAGTAAATGAGCTTTTACCAAAAGTAAATAATATGAAATTGAAGAAGAAGAAGGTTAGGGTTTCGGTGGTTTAGAATTAATTTATTTTTATATTCTCATATTAAACTAGATAAAGATTGTAATTTTTCAAGAATTAGGTTTTAAAAACTGCTATGGAAATGCCAGACCTTGAACTTTTAATATGCTATATCTATTTTTTCAGGTCATTTCGTTTAAAGCAGACCGATTAGGCATTTGATTATTAACCTGTACTCAAACCTAGAATCCCTACTCATAATTTTTAACGTTGTATTGAAAATGCATAATTTTAACCACCAAAAAGGAAATTCCAACTGTTTTTTTTGAAACGAAAAATAATTATCACGTATAAAGAAACCTTTTCTTACATATGTTATTTTTATCGTTAATTACCTTATTCTACCTATTTCAATAGTTTCAAAATTTTTGTAGCCAAAATCTAGTCCTTTTTCAGTTTCTCTGGATAAAACTGCTTTTCCTCGGATTTGAAATTGATGCTTAAAGATTTAGAAGTCTATCATATTTCTTTTACTGAATAAATATAGTTTTTTTCGTTTGCAAAAATTCTGCTTTCAATACTATTCCGTTTTCATTTTTAAGAGGATGGATTGATTTATTTGTATCTTCTATTGCTACTATTTGGAAATTTAAATTTTGTAAACTGCGTTGGAAAAAATGGTACGGATTTATAAGACCGAACAGTACCCTAACCTTCATTTCAGTAAATGATTTAGCTGCTGGAGCTGTTTTGACTTCTACTTTCTACGCTGATTTGAAGTGGGACAATTATCTGGTATGGGAAAAGAATTTTATTATTTTTTAGGGTAGGATTAGTGAAGGACTAGCTTCGCTGAACTATCGGTTTATAGGAATAGAAGCCATTTTCCATACAGATAACTTCAAAAGCTCATTCATTTACAATACGCAAACAAATGAGCTTTTAAATTATTTATAATTATTTCCTACATCCTTATTTCCCAATTCCTTCTGCCCCAAAACTATTTCAAAGGAATAGAAGGCGTAGTTGGATAAAGACCTCTAAAACGAGCCATAAACTCATCTACATCTGCTCTATCTGCCAAATCAAACTTATCTTTTGCTTTTGGATCAGTAATTATAGCATTATATTCTTCACTTGATGAAAGCGTTTTAATTGTTCGTCCATCAAATTGGAAATAATACCATTTATCTGGGTCAAGCTCAAAATAAAGTGTAAATTCTTCTCTATCTCCTGTCTGAGGAATTTCTAAATAGCCTGTTGTTTTGACATCAATCTCTTCTTTCAAGACTGATGCTAATCCAATTTCTCCTGTACTATAAAACGATTTTTGGTCAGGCGACCAGTTTAGTGTTACATTAGAAAGAACAATAGATTTATTTATTACATCTGCAATTCCATAATCATTTGGTGCAAAACGCTTTTGAAAATTTTGTGCTTCTTTAGCTCCTACTTGTCCTGCAAGTTTCAAAAGTGTGTTTTGTGATTTGTTTACGGTGGGTTCTAATTTTAAACGTCCTCTATTTTCTTCTACAAATCCATTCAAATCATCTTGCATAAATGAGAGTGCATCTTCCTTTGTTTCTATATTAATGGCAACCATTGCATCAATTGTATATTGATTATTTTGGAAATTTGCTTTTCCAACTCCAGAAACATCTAATTGTGCTCTTTGATTATTTTTGAATAACATTAATTTACCATCAAACTCGGCTAGTTCCTAGTGTTTTACTTGCTTTAAAAGAGTTTCCATCTTCAATTTCAGAAGAATTTGCTCTTTCTTGAGATAAGATTAAGATTGATTTTTCTTCAGGTTTTACTTTTACTTGTCCTTCTCCTAAGAAGTATCGGTTCAGATTTTGGAATTTCTTCTTGCATGATAGGAACAAACAAACCCTCTTCACTCAAATAGATTCCTGTGAAATGCAGGCTGACCACCGATTTTCTGACCACTAATAAGCTCTGACGAACCTGCGGCTGCAATTTTTTGAGCCTTTTTCGAATTTGCATCTACATAAGCAGCACTTATCAAAGGAAACCAGCCTGTTTGTGGAACACCATCAATTACAAGTCTTGCTTGTCCATTAAACTCCAATTCTGAAAGCCATGCCTTTAGCGTTACTTCTCCTCTAAATTGCTTACCCTCTGAATATATAAAATCGCTATCATCAATTACGTCATCTCTTTCTTCAATGGTTGTTACTGAAATTGTTCCTTCTGTGCCGATGAGTCTATCAGCAATTTCTGTTTTACGCAAACTATCAGGCAAATCATTTTCTGTAATTACTTGTTTGCCGTAGTTATTCAGTCGTAAATACTGAATTTTGTCTGTTCCGTTATCATAGTTTAGAACTGCCTCACCTTGATACTCATTTCTAGAAACTATATCTACATCACCTTCTGTAAGTTTGTGATATTTATTGATATAATTAATAATCAGTTCTGCATCTTCCAATTTATCCATTTGAGCATTCTTACGAATCGTAACATTTCCCTCTCTTGGATAAATTTCGGTATCTACTACCAAGATATAAGGAACTCCACCAATAGTAAGATTTCCACTAGGAATATGATAATTAGCAAAAGCAGCTCTAAAATTCAAGCTGTCTTGCTCTGGTGCAGTAGAAACAAAATATTGCTTGTTCAAATCTCCTGTTTCATCCAAACGAAAAGCTACCGTTTGAGCATCGGCATTCCAGTATCCTGTTGCTAGTGAAGTCTTGTATTTTAAGCTAGGAAAATCAAAAACCTGCTCTCCCAATACTTCTGAAGTAATAGTAGCAGTACGAGGAGAAGCCAAAATATCATACTCAAATTTTACATTTTTTGCAGCAACGGCTGGCATAGAAGCATCATTTAGCGATTTTATTTGAAAATCGGATTCACGTCCGAATACACGAGTAGTTTCGAAAGCAAATAATTTGGATTCAATGATGGCATCTTGTGTTTCTACTTCTCCATACCCCTTTAATCCTTTTGGAGTAAGAGCTAATGTTCCTGTATAATTGGCTTCTTTTAGTGTTCCGCCTTCTCCTTTATACATTCGGAAAGGAGTGTCTGTTGTGGCAAGCATCATACTATCTTGCTTTGGAAGCCATTTCATTCTATAATTTTCTAATTCTACTTGTGGAAACATAGCATCATCAATCGTAACTGCATTTATTTTGCCTGTTGAAGTAGCTAATGTTGCAGCAAATTCACCTTTTGCAGTAACAGAATCAGCAAAGAAAATAAAATCATTCGAACTGAGTTCGGCTGCTAAATAACTCATCTTGGCGGGCTCATTATCAATCACGACTTCATCTTTTGTTTCTTTTGTCTTGGCATTTTTCTTTGGGTTTTCTTCAATATCTTGAATATAACGCTCATGACCTGCACGAATACCACTGTTACTCACTACAATATCACCTGTCAGTAATTTACCTTTTCCTCCGTAAAGAGACATTCCATCTGCGTGCTGCTCATCATTTACATTGTGTGTAAAACCCAGAGATTTATCAGGCATTACACGAATAGGTTCTTTAAATTTATCAAAAATAGGCGTATTAAAAGTTCCACCAAAACGCAAATCTTCTGGTTTTCTTTTAGCCAAACTATCTAATGTAAAATTATCTACATCAAAACGAACTGTTGAATCATTATAAGCTCCTCCCATTACTTCATTTCCACCAAAGCGAACTGTTCCACCCGAAGTAGTATTAAACAATGGATAGCGTTGAGAATCTTTAAATCTTGCATCATAAATACCTGCTTTATTATAAGGAAGATTAATGGAAAATGTTCCAGATACGTCTTTAAAGCTATTCGGCATTGTATCTCCATCTACAAAAAATTGCATTGAATCAATTTTTGCCATGTCAAATTTGAAATCTTTATAATCAAACTTGAAATCTGCACCATTAAAGATAAAGTTTTTGGCTGCTACTTGTCCGTTGATTGTCATGTTTCTGTTTTCAGTAATTATAACTTGCTTATCAACAGGTTTTGCTTTTACTGCATAATAATTTACTGAATCTACCTTTGCATTGCTATACAAAACCTCTTCTACGCCTCTTACCTTGAGTTCATTATTTTCAAAATAATAAGTAAGATTGTCGCTATTTGTACCTAGAGATGAAAGTCTAATTTGGTCATAATCAGAGCGAAGTCTATTGTTTGTCGGTAAGTTAGCTCTTGCATAAAGAACTCCTTTTTGAGTAAGCGTAACCCAATCAGCAGCTTCATCATATTCTACAAAACCCGCTCCTGCAATATCACGCATAGAACTCTTTACATGTACAGCCTTTTGTTTGAAATGATTTGCCAAATCTGCACTTGTAAAAGACAGCCCAAACGGTTTTCTTTGTGTAACATATGCCCAAGCCATTACCAAAGGATTAAACGGATACATTCCCTGTATTGCTCTAAGTTCGTATTCATTGAAATAGGCATTGGAAGTAACGGTTACAAAATCAATCTGTTTGAGGATAGAATCTCTCATCGCTTCATTTCTGCTAGCGGCTTCATAAGCAGCAATAACAGCTCCCCGACCTGCCAAACTATATATATTCATTGTATCGGATTTCAAATCCCAATTTACATAATCAGCCGAAATACTCACATCGTGGTACGAATCTAAGAAGGGAGCATACTTAAACATTTTTTTGTCTCTACGAGCCAAAAGCTGTTCTGTTTCATCATCATAACGAAGTTTTACGCCTTGATGTGCTAAAGAATCTTGTTCTGTTGTATAAATAATGAGTTGAGAAAGACGATTCGTAACAGCGTGCTGGCTAAAAACATAATCTTGTCTTGAAGTAGATCTAAAACGCACTTTTCCTTCTTGTTCTAAGCGAATAGAAGAAGCTCCTCCTCCTAATGATCTAGATATTATTTTTTTGCCTATTAAAGAAAAACCTCCTTCATAAATAATATCTTTCAGAAATCCTTTTACTTCTATATCATTTTTATAAGATGTAAAGCGTGGATATAATGGATTTTCTTTATTATTTGTGCGAGAAGCAAAATAATCAAACTGACCAATAACGGCAGAATCTGTATAACTACTATAATAGAGTTTGAATTCTTCGGCTTTGATTTCTGGTTTCTTTACCGTAAAACTAAACTTATTAAACTCTCCATATACATCAGGCAGAACACCCCAATCAAAGCGTCCTCCTTCTCCTGTAAAAGCAGCTTCTGCAAATACGACTTGTCCTGTTGTATTTTTTATTTGTACGGTATCATTTGGCGTTTGAATGGTAAGAGTAATATCATCTAATTGCATATAAGGACCTGCCAACGGAATTTTTTCTGCTATTGGAGCTACAAAACTATTTGTAGGATTGGGTTTTGTAATAGGGTCATAGGTTACATTTGTCTTTTTGTTTGTGTCTGTTTGTTCTTCATCTCCCCAGCCTCCACTGCTTCCCCATTCGTCGGCACTTCCCCATACATCTGTGTCTGCTTCTACAAATCCTGTATTTTCTTCTACTGCGTCCCAGCCTGTGTTGTCCCAGCCACCATTATCGTCTGCTGTTTCGGTTTCTCCCCAACCTAAATCTTCTGCTGTTTCTTTTTTTACTTCTTCTTTACCATTTGTTTCTGTATTGGATTTTTCTTCAATGGTTTGCATTATATCTGGAGGTAGCTCTACGGCATCTTGAGCAACAGCCGCTTCTCTACCATACCCAAAAGAAAAATTAGTATTGCCTTCTACAATTACTCCACTTGTTTCTCTGTATTTATACAGTTTGTTTTCGGTTAGGTAAAGACGTGTAATTCTATAAAAATTGGTAGTTACACCGACAGAAGCCTCCAAAACAGTCGTATCGGCTACATGTAAGAAAGAGGTAAGTAATTCATCAGTTAGTCTTCCATTTTTCTTTCCATAGACAATACACGCATAAAAGTCCTCCGAAGTAGGATTCGTTGGATAATTTAGCTTGTACATATTTTTTGCTACTTTGAATAGTATTTTTTTCTGTTCATCTGACATTCCGCTCTCCCAAAGTGCCGCTACTCCATCAGCAATTTCTAATGTAGTGGGTTGTGATTTTCTTTCAATGATTTGTCGCATATCTTGCACAAAATTTTTCTCATCATTGAAGTGTCTTTGTGCTTGACTGGCAAAAGAAATACTCACAAATAATAAAAGAATAATCCAACTGATTGATTTTCTTATTTTATTTTTAGATTGAAGTTGTAGTATTATTTTTTTTAGAATTAGCATAGATTTGGATTTGTAGGTATTAATTTGACAAGAATATTAAAAATACGGATTTTTTTTAGAATAAAATAATGATTGAAAAAAAGACAAAGCATACTTTTTTGTGTTCTTTATCAAGGAAACGATAAAATGACTTCTTTTCGTTAAATTTGTAGGCGAAATACTAATTAAAAATTCTGAAATAAAATATGATAAAAGGCAAGCCTTTACGTATAGATAATCTATTTTTTTTGTTTTTTTTTGATTCAAATTCAACCAATAGCTTTAAAATAATTATATAAAAATGTTACCAACTCCTTTCAAAAAATGGGCAACTCGTCCTGTTTATTCTAAATCTTTCGAAATCAAAATCCCATTCAAAAGAGAAAATAATGTTCTGACTTTTGTTATTCAATTAAATAATAGGTTAATCTTTGCTCTAATTGGTATCTTCGGTATTATAGCTATTTTACAAGTTTCTATTTTAATATCTGGAAAATCAGAAGAAGATACTACCCAGTTTGCTCAAACAAATTCAGTTACAGATAATGCTACAAAGCAATATTTAGAAGGAGAAGGATTGAATAAAGAAGATACTAATTCGGATACAAATAACGAAAATATAGATGCTGATGATGTAGAATACAACGATGTGGTGGAATATGGTTATAAACATTTATCTAAAAGCAATCCTATTTCAAAAACAGAAACGGAAGATAAACGAAAGATTTTTTTGAAAATGAAGCATACACTAATTAGTGAGGCATTAATTGAAAATCAAGTTTCTCGCTTGGAGCAATTGAGCGACCAGAAAATGATTGTTTTGAATCAAAAACTAAGCGAAGCCTTTATTACAGTTGTCTTTAATCAAACAAAAGTAGAACCACACGTAACAGCTTATTTTACAGGAACAAAAGACCTCAAAAAATTTGAAACAGCACTTATGGAACAAGCAAAATATCACGTTCCTGCTTCTATAAAACTCGCTCAATCTGCCTTAGAAACAGCTTATGGACAGCGAATTGTAAATAATAATTATTTCGGGATAAAAGATAAAAGAGGAAAAACAAAGGCAATTACAACCACTGAATATTACACAGCGGCAGAATATAAAGCCAATAAAAGCAAAGTAGTGAGTTCGAAAATTATCCAAAAAGACGGTAAAACGCTTTACAAATGTCTAATAAAAGATAGTTTTGCAGATTATACTTCTCCTTGGGAATCTTTTAGAGCTCATTCTATTTTTCTGAATGAGAGCAAACGTTATTCTCCTCTATTTACAAAGGGAAAAAATTATGAAGATTGGGCTGATAAAATTGGTTCTACAAAATATGGTGGTGTAGGTTATGCAACTTCTCCTATTTATGGCGAACTTTTGAAGAAGATAATCAAACGCTATAATCTTGATTTATTGGATTATTAGAGATTGGAGAGTGGAGATTGGGGAGTGAAATATTACTTTGTGTTTGTTTTATGAATGTATTTCAGGAAAAGGCAAGCTATTTTCCATACTTTTCTTTTACTGGTAACTGATTACTGCCTGCATCCTTCCAGAAACCTATCTAAATACTTGTCTGCCAGTTCGTAAGTTTTAAATCTTTTAAGAGGAACTTTCAATTCTTCTGCAATACGTGCTAATTGCAAATTAGAAATATCATTTTCGGCTGTTATTTCAGAAATGTGGCAAAGACCATTTCTAGAAACATATTCTTGCATACTCTCAAAAAGGACTACCATATGACGAGACAAAATAGGCATCAATCTAAAATCACAAACAATAGTAAAATCTATTTTTATTTTACTAACTATTTCTTGCCATTCTTTAGAGAAATGAGAAAAATCATCGTCATCATTCCATTTTTTCAAAATAGATAAATACACCCTATTCTTTGAGTAATTTACTTCTAATTTGTAGTACGGATTATCTAATTCTGATACCTGAATTCTCATAAATACTCATTTTGATGACTAAAAGTAAACACTAAGGAACAATTACGACCTGCCAAAGCAGCGAAGCTAATTACGAATTTAACTCATTGAAAATCAATTAATTAAAATTCTAAAATAGCACCTTATTTAATTTACGTTCCTAAAATAAATACCTGCAAATATGGGACTTATTTATGAAATTAATTTTTTATATTATTTCTCTACTTTTTTATAAGATTATCCAAATATTCTTCAGCTTTTTCTAAAGTAGTAAATTTATGATTTGGCATTTGCGTTTTTTCTACAATCCTACACGCTTGAAAGTTTGCGATATCATTTGTAGAAACGATTTCAGCTACGTGTAAAAGTCCGTTTTCTATTAAATACTTTTGTGCTTGCTGATGTAATTTTTCTATTTTGATGGATTGTGGTTTCATCTGACGAGCATCAGAGATAATCGTAAAATTAGGTTTTAGCTTTTCCACTACTTCTTGCCAATCTGTCAAAAAATTAGGTACTAAACTCTCACTTTTCCATCTTCCATAAACAGAAAAGTAAAGTCTGTTCTTATCAGAATTATAAGAAATAGTATAATAATCTGTTTTTACTAAAATAATTGAACTGGACAGACTATGAATATCTTCAAAGGTATCTTCAAGAGTAATTTTGTTTGTCGTTTTCATGATTCTTTGAATAAAAGGTAGTTTCTGTAAGTGAATGTATTTTCATTTTCATAAGTTGTATTTATATGTAAATATTTTAATAAGTAATAGTGCAGAATTATTTATACCTTATCTTCTATTTTAACTTGGTCTGTACCGAAGGTCTGACCAAGTTAAAATAAGCATTTGAGCAATTAGAAAGGCTTATTTTGTGCAAGTCAGACCTAAAGGTACAGACTTAGACAAAATCACAATTACCTATATTTAATTCTGTTCAAGTACTTAAGTGATATTTTTTCTATATTATTTTTCTGAATTAGCTACCAATTCATCCAAATAAGCCTCTGCTTCTTCCACAAATCTAAATTTATTTTGAGGAAGTCCTGAACGTTCTGAAATACGAGATAGTTGTAAGTATGAAATATCATTCATAGCAATTACTTCAGCCACACGAAAAAGTCCTTTATCTATTACAAAATATTGAAGTTGAGAAAATAATATTTCTACTTCTTTAGAAAGTATTGGCATTACTCTCAAATCAGAATTAACTGTAAAATTGGGTTGTAACTCATCAATTACTTTTTCCCAATTTTCAATAAAATTAGGAAAGTCTTCTATACCCTTCCACTTTTTAATGAAAGCAAAATAAATTCTATTTTTTTCTTTGTCTATTTGAAAGGAATAATAATCCGTTTTGAGAAAATCGGTTTTCATAAGAGATATCATTTTTTGTTTAATTAATCCGTAATATTAAATGAACAAAACTAATTATGTAAAAGTAAAACAAGTATTTTATGATTAAAAATTAGCAAATCTTTAAACAAAAATACAAAAAATTTATCAGAATATTTTTATTAAATCAACAATCCTTATTATTTATTTATTCTATATACATTCCCATTACCAGAATATCATCAGTCTGCTTTTCCTTTCCTTTCCAATCTTCCAGAATAGTATCTAATGTTTTTTCTTGCTCCAAAATGGGTAATTTACTGACTTCTAACAAAAGTTCTCTAAAACGTTTTTTCATAAATTTTCTTGCTTTATTTTGTTCTTCTATTTCATTTTTTGACTTTCCAAATTGGTCTTGAAAACCATCGGTAGTCATATAAAGCATTGCTTGATTAGGAAGAATAAAAATAGAGTTTTCAAAATCTTTTTCTTTACCTTTTTTGTATTTTGACTTTCCTCCTCCAATAGCATGTTTTGAGCCTTTCACTTCTTTTATTATTCCATGTTCGACTAAATAAAGTGGGTTTTTAGCACCTGAAAATTCTAATGTTCGGGTAGAATGGCAATATTTGATAATTGAAACGTCCATTCCATCTCTTGTAGATTGATTTCTAAAGGTAGCTTCCACTTTTTCATCTAAGAGTTTTAAGATTTCACTCGGCTGTATTATTTTTTTATTAATTATAATTTCAGTCAACAAGTCATTTCCCATAACGGTCATGAATGCTCCTGGAACACCGTGTCCTGTACAATCTGCACAAACAATAATAGAATGAGGCTGTATTTTTCCTTCTTTTTCCACATTAATTTGAGAAAACCAATAAAAATCTCCAGAAACAATATCACGAGGTTTGAACAAGACAAAACTATGGACAAATAATTCATTTAATAAATTTTTATCTCCCAAAATAGATTCTTAAATTCTGGCAGCATAGCGAATAGAATCCGTAATATGTTGATTTTTTTCTTCCAGAACTTCACTTTGTTGTTGTAATTTTATATTTCGCTCATTTACTTCAAGTGTTCTTTCGGTTACTTTGCGTTCCAAATTAATTGTAAGGTCTTCTACTCTATTGAAAGCAGTAGAAAAACGTTTTGCCAAAATCCCCATTTGAAGAAGAATAAAAGCACCAAAACCAAATTGAATCAAATCAAAATATCCTGTAAGAGAAATTCCGATTGTGTTGAGTCCATCATGTATTCCTGTAAGTAGCCAAAAAGCAATACCTATACTTTGCCAAAGCGTTTCATCTCTTCTGCGATAGATAGCAGTTCCTAAAATAATAAGTCCGAAAATGATTGCAATAATCATCTGAACAGCTTGCAGAGGTTGTATAAATTGAAGGAAAATATACGTAGGCAAAAATAAAGAAAGCATACTTACAACGGCCAGACCATCAGAAACAAGAAACATGAACCTTTTAGCTTCCTGTGGATAAAGCGATTGTAGATACAAAATAGCTATCGGAAAAAGTAAAAAATAAGAACCATAATACATTTTAGGCTGAATAGTAGTATCAAAACGAGTATGCAAATGTAAATATTCGTAAAAATAATGGTCTGCAAAAACAAGATGAATAATCCCAAGAAAGAAAGTCAGAAGACCAAAATAAAAAGTAGATTTTTGTTTTTGACGAAAAGCAAATAATACAAAATGATAGAGAGCAATAAAAAACAAAATCCCTAGCCAAATCCCACTCCACGTCTGTTTTACTTCTTTTGCCTGTAATAGATTTTTATAAGTTCCGATTTCGAAATTTTCTAATATTCCTCCAATAAAAAAGTTTGGATTTGCTACCTGAACTACAATATCTAATTCAGAGGCTTCTTCTAGCATTTTCAAATCTCCTAAAAAAATATCTTTTGCTTCTTCTGCAACCGTAGTCATTTTTCCTACTTCATAAATCAATTTGTTATTAATGAATATTCTATTAGCTGTCCAAATTCTAGGAATTTTGATAGCTATATTTTTACGCAAATTTTTGGGTAATTTTACCTGAATTCTATATGTAGCAGCACCTTTTGAGGGATAATTCTTATTTATTTTTGGGTCTTTATAATTACTCCAAGCTGTTGGAACAAGCACATATTGAAACTCTTTTTTCTCAACTAAACTTTCTATATTTTTTGGTAATACCCATTTATTCCAAAAAAACTGCCATTCTCCAGTCAATACAATTACTTCTTCTGGCTCTATCATTCTGTCTGAAAGGTCGATGATTCCTTTTTCTGCTGTAATTGGAAGTTCTTTTTTATCAGCACAAGAAGCAAAAACAAATAGTAATGCTGTAAAACCTAATAAATGAGATTTTGATAAAATTTTAAATAAATATGGAAAAGAATTTTTTAATGTATAGTTTTGCATTGCGAAAGACAGAAAGTATTTAAGTAAGTTTTTTTTGTAAGACTAATGTACGATAAAATAAATAAATCTAGTGTGTATTTGAATTTGAGATGTGTTAAAATTTTTCGCTAGTGGATTTGCTAGTGAGGACACAAGCAACGATAAAATTTATTTTTATTCCAAAATTATATCTTTTTTTTCTATAAAACGCCACCGTTGCTCAGGTTCTCACGAGCGATAGTACCAAGACAATATGATAGAATTCGAAAGAGCATTTAATCATCTCTTAAATCAATTTTTAGTTTATACTCAAAATGCACCTTTACTTTTCAATAGTGGTATTTTTTTGGTGCTTTTTCTTTTATTTTATGGGGGTTATATTATTCTTTACAAAAATGATTTAATAAGAATTGTTTATGTAATTGCTTTTAGCTTTTTCTTTTACTATAAATCTAGTGGTAGTTTTGTTTTTCTACTTGCTTTTTCAGCTATTTTCAATTATTTAAGTGGTTTTTCTATAGATTCTTTTCAACTCAAAAAGAACAGAAAAATTGTACTTTGGTTTAGTATTTTAGTAAATGTTGGTTTACTTTTTTACTTTAAATACACTTTTTTCTTCCTCAAAAACTGGAATATAATTACTTCTCAAAACATTGAGTTAGATGCTATCTTTCTTCCTATCGGGATTTCATTTTTTACCTTTCAAGCGATTAGTTATGTTGTAGATGTTTATAAAAGAGAAATTTCTGCTTGTCGCAATCTATTTGATTTTACGTTTTACCTTAGTTTTTTTCCTCAACTCGTGGCAGGACCTATTGTGAGAGCAAAGGATTTTTTACCACAAATTCGTCAAAAACTAGAATTTGATTCAGTTACCTTAGGCTGGGGACTTTTTTGGATTCTGAAAGGACTTTTCAAAAAAGCTGTTTTGGCTGATTATATTGCACAATATGTAGATTTAATTTATTCTAATCTGGACGGTTATACAGGTTTTGAACATCTTTTGGCGATGTATGGCTATACCATTCAGATTTATTGTGATTTTTCGGGATATTCTGATATGGCAATCGGACTTGGTTTGCTAATGGGTTATGAGCTTTGTATCAATTTTGACCGTCCGTATTTGGCTACTTCTATTACAGATTTTTGGAGACGTTGGCATATTTCACTTTCTACTTGGCTACGTGATTATATTTATATTCCTTTAGGTGGAAATCGTCATGGCATTTTGAGAATGTATTTGGCACTTATGGCAACGATGCTCATTGGTGGTTTTTGGCACGGAGCAGATTGGAAATTTGTTTTTTGGGGAGCAATGCACGGCGTTGGTTTAGTTGTTCATAAGATTTATCTTACCCTTATTTTAGAATTTAGAAAGAATAATTTAGAAGAAAATAGTATCAATAATGAACAAGAAACAAACGAAACTCAGAGAATTGGATTCTTAAAAGCGACTGTTCTTCCTTTTAGTGATAATTTATTTAATTCAATAAAAAATAGCTTAGGTTGGCTTTTTACTTTTCACTTTGTAGCTTTTTTGTGGATATTTTTCAGAGCAGAGAGTTTTGAAAAGGCGTGGTTTTCTATTCAAAAGATTTTTACAGCAACAGATTTTAGTTATGCACTTCCTTTTTGGGAAACTCGTCCTTTGTTTATTGTTATGCTTTTTGTAGGATTATTTCTACATTTTAGTTCTAAATTATCATACAATAATCTAGGAAATTATTTTGCAAATCTTCCTTTTTGGGCAAAGGCAATTTGTTATTTAATTGTTATTCAGATTATTTTGCAGACACAATCTGAGGGCGTTCAACCATTTATTTATTTTCAGTTTTAGCTTCTTTTCAACCGTCAACGAGGCGTTGCCGTCGTTGAGGATTTGATACAAAATTTTGTATCTTCGATACTAGAATAGAAGGTACTAAAAAACATAATTATGTCAGTAAACATAGAAGATTTAAAAAAACAGCGTAATTTGCCTACGTTATTAAAAGAATTAAACGACTTTTGGAAAACGGAGCAGCAGAAGAGAACTGATTTTTATGAGCTAGTTCATGAAGATATAAAAGCCGAATTTATAAATGGAAATGTAATTTTTCATTCTCCTGTAAAGGGCAAACATTGGGTTACTTGCACACGTCTTGCAGGACGTTTGTCTATTTATGTCGATGATAATGATTTGGGAATTGTAGGAGCAGAAAAGGTAATGATTCGTTGTACTCGCAATGATTACGAACCTGATATTGTGTTTTTCAAAAAGGAGACTTCACAATATTTTAAAGACGACCAGCTTATTTTTCCTGCTCCAGATTTGGCTGTTGAGATTTTATCCAAAAGCACAAAAGGAAACGATTACGGAATTAAGTTTGAAGATTATGCAGCACATAATGTAGGCGAATATTGGATTATTGATACAGAAATCGAAAGTGTAGAGCAATATGTTTTGAATGATAGTGTAGAAAATAGTGATGTTCTTACAGACCAAAACAGAGAACAAACTTACAAACTCTATCAAAAACTAACCAAAACAGGAACATTAAAATCCTTTGCAGTAGAAGGTTTTGAAATTGAATTGAAAGCTATTTTTAAATAAAATAAAACTATGGCTCAGCACTACGATAAGATTTTTAAGGAAAATATAGAAGAATTGATTTTGCCTTTAGCTAAAAAAGTTCTTTCTTTAAATCTTGAAAACTTAGAAGAACTAAAAGATGATTTACAGACTACTATTGAAAGAAAACCAGACTTCTTAAAAAAAGTAGTTAGTAATGACAAAAAACAAAGTGATTATATTCTACATATAGAATTTCAAACAGTTGATGAACCAAAAATGGTGTATTGAATGTTGGAATATTATGGTATTTTGGCTAAAAAATATGAGTTAGAAATTGCTCAATATGTTTTTTATATTGGAGAAGGTAAGGCGATGATGATTTATAAACTAAATCACAAAAATGTAGATTTTAAGTTTGAGCTTATCAATATTCAAGATTTTGATTATAAAGACTTTCTAAATTCAGACAAACCAGAAGAGATAATTTTGTCTATTTTGGCAGATTTTGGAAACGAAAAAGCCGAACAGGTAATAGAAAAAGTCTTGAACAGATTAAAATCTCTTCCTATTGAAAACTTGAAATACAGAAAAGCCGTTATACAATTAGATGTCTTATCCAATTTAAGAGATTTTCAACGTCAATTTATAAACCAATTATTAGCTATGGCATTTACATATAACATGGAAAAAGATCTTCGTTTTCAAGAAGGAGAAAAAAGAGGAGAGCAAAGAGGAGAGCGAAGAGGAGCAGAGAAAGCAAATACTAAAGCTATTCTTGTCCTCTCAAAAATAGGAACAAGTAATGAGCAAATAGTTCAATATTTAGATGTTTCTATTGATTTTGTGGAGAAAGTTTTGAAGGAAAACAAGTAATTACAAAAATAAAAAAAACATTGAATACATTCGGACATATTTTTAGAATTACTACTTTTGGAGAATCTCATGGCGAAGGAATTGGCGTTGTCATTGACGGCTGTCCTGCTGGCTTAGAAATTGATTTAGATTTTCTAGCAAGCGAAATGAAACGCAGAAAACCGGGGCAATCCAAAATAACAACTCCTCGCAAAGAAAAAGATGAGCTAAAAATCTTATCAGGAATTTTTGAAGGAAAAAGCACAGGAACACCTTTAGCTATTTTTATTCCTAATCAAGACCAAAATAGTGGCGATTATTCGCATATTGCCACAAAATTTCGTCCTTCTCATGCAGATTATACCTACCAACAAAAATATGGAAATAGAGATTATAGAGGTGGAGGAAGAAGTTCGGCAAGAGAAACGGCTGCACGAGTAGCAGCAGGAGCAGTTGCAAAATTGTTCTTGAAGTCAAAAGGAATTTCTATTCAAGGATATGTTTCTCAAGTAGGAAATATTACATTACAAAAAGAGTATTCAGAATTAGATTTTTCTACTTATAATCAAAACAAAGAAAACATTATTCGCTGTCCAGATGAAGAAACGGCAGGCAAAATGATTGACTTAATAGAAAAAGTAAAAAATGAAGGCGATACTATCGGTGGAGTTGTTTCTTGTGTACTAGAAAATGTTCCTGTTGGTCTGGGAGAACCTGTTTTTGACAAACTACATGCTGAATTAGGAAAAGCAATGCTAAGTATAAATGCAGTAAAAGGTTTTGAATATGGAAGTGGTTTTGAGGGCGTAAAACTAAGAGGTTCGCAGCATAACGATGAGTTTTATACAGATGAAAACGGAAAAATTCGTACAAAGACAAATCATTCTGGAGGAATACAAGGGGGAATTAGTAATGGAGAAGATATTTACTTCAAAGTTGCTTTTAAGCCTGTCGCTACGTTGATGCAAGACCAAGAAAGTGTTGATACAGAAGGGAATAAAGTTATAGTTTCTGGAAAAGGAAGACATGATCCTTGTGTTGTTCCTAGAGCTGTTCCGATTGTAGAGGCGATGGCTGCTCTTGTGATTACTGATTTTTATTTGAGGAATTAATGGGAATTAGGGAGTGGAAATTGGGAATTAGGAAATTTCCCAATTCCTATTTCCCAATTATTCCTCTTCTTCCGTAATTTCTTCTGCAATCGTTCTGAAATAACCTTCTAGTTCAGATGGATTACGTGGATGTTGTGTATCTAATTTTTGGCGAGTCGAACTTTCTCTTGACTCTGAAAGACTATCGGTTACATATTCCAAAATATCAAAGGCTTCTTCTGCCATTGCATTTTCCCAATCTAAGGTAGGATTTACTTCTACCATTTCCCAAGCACATACTTTGTCATTGCTTATCAAAAGTGAGTTTAATTGTTTTGCTTGTTCTACTGTTAATCCATCTTCAACTGGCGTTCCTGTTCCTTCCGAAACTTTTGGATCAAGACTATCGACATCAAAAGATATATATATCAAATCACAGGCTTCTAAAAGCTCCAAAACTTCATTTGCAATTTTTTCTATACCTTTATTATTCACTTCCGAAGTAGGGAAATTACGAATTCCGTATTTATTCATCAAAAATTCCTCTTCTTCTTCTACATCTCTAACCGAAACAAAGACAATATCTTTCGGTAGTATATTTTGTCCATTTCCTCCTATATGCTTGAGCTTATTCCACCATTTTATCGTATCTGAATGAGGATTGTTTTTGCGGGATTCTTTGTTATCCTCTCCTGTTGCAATAGCTAAAGGCATTCCATGAATGTTGCCAGATGGAGTAGTATAAGGAGAATGAAAATCTGCATGTGCATCTATCCAAATTACACCCAAACGCTTATCAGGATAAGCCAATTTTATTCCCGCTATCGAACCTGCTGCAGTGGAGTGATCGCCAGCCAAAATCAAAGGGAAATAACCATCTTCAATAGCATCTCTTACAGCCTCGCATGTTCTGCGTTCTACTTTATAGACTGAATCTATGTGTTTTGCATGTTCGTAGGGAGTAGATTCGAAAAGTGCATCATTTTCAGTTTCTACTTCTGCAATATCAAAACGAATAAAATAATCGCTTCCTTTATCCAAACAAGCCGTTTTTAGAGCATCTATACCCATGCTTGCACCTCGTGTTCCTGCTCCTAACTCTGAACGTACTTCAATAAGTTTTATAAAATCCATATAGTTGTGTATTGGTAAAATTTGTGTGCTATTCTTGTAATTATCTCCTTTTTGTTTTATCACTGATTAAATGATTTTACTAAAAAAATCAATTTGTGATAAAACGATTCTGAAAGTTTGAAATATAGGAAATACAAACTCAAAATACTATTTGCTCAACCAAATTTAGAATTGAGAAAGGTAAAAATAGCTATTTTTCATTCTGCAAAAGTAATCAAAATATAGAGATTAAAATATTTAGAACTTAATTATTCATAAAGAAAAATACTTCATTCTATTTAAATTCTAAAATTACGATTCTTGCTAAACAAGGTTTTTGTAAAAATAGTAGTTTCTTTACAACCGTCTGCTTTACAAGAATTACTTTATTTTTTGTATCAATAAACTCCTTTTACTGTGTTATCCCATCCATTTTGTTGAAATAATATCATTTTCCGTCCATTTTCTGGCAAATCTATAATTAACAAATGATAATTATCTTTTAGATGACATTCTATATCCAATAGCTCGTTGTCCATTCTTTATCCCAAATTGTTCAACGGTAGGCAAAAATTTATCTAACTGATGGATTTCAAAGTTAGGTTTGTCTGAAGATGCAAAAACATACTCTTTTTACTTGTTCTAATTGTTCTTTATTTACAAATTGATTTCTATAAAAATCATATATCCGCTCAATCGGTTGCGTTCTAAAAATTGAAATAGTAGAATCTGCTTTTTTCTCTCTAATAGAAGTAATTTTATTTCTTGCAATAGCAATCGAACTATTTATACCATAATTTATATTGCTAATTTCCCTCAAACGGGTAGGAGTGGCAAAATAAGCAACGGCAGCTTTGTAAGTTCAATATGTACTCGGTTTTAGGTCTTGTAAAACTGTTATGCGTTCTAAAAATTCACTCTCTGTTAGATGAGTCCCAGAATCTATTTTATACCTATCAAAGCGTTCTTTTATCTGTTCTAACGTATAATAAGTATATTCTGAAACAGTTGCATCTTTTGTACTAATTTGTGCTTTTGACTGTGTCAAAATCAAATTAGTTAGTAAAAAAAATAAAGCAAAAATTATTTCTTTTGAAATTATCATAATAGGTCTAGTTTTTCACGATTCGTAAAGATAGTATATAATTTTTCTACTATCAGCTATTCAAATTTCATTCTCAATTTGTATAAATTACGGAAAATTTAATTTTAATGCTTTATTTTTTATTATTTTCCATTACTTTCTCATTACTTTATTGCTACTTTAATAAAATAGGTTTAAATTCGTTTTCATAAATGTAAAATACAATTTTAAAGAAAATTATTTCAAATTACTTTCAATGGAAATCAATACAATTAGCAAAAAAATATTTACAGGCGATAAAGTCATTTGGGGGGTAGTTTTTCTATTGGTAATTATTAGTGCTTTGGTAGTTTATAGTGCTACTGGTGCAATTGCTTTTAAAAGGATGCAAGGAGATACAGAATATTATCTTTTCAAACACAGTGCACTTTTGATAATGTCTTTGGTTATTATGTGGTTTTGTCATCGGATAGATTATAGGTATTATTCTCGTCTTTCTCGTTTGGCATTGCTTATTTCTGTTCCCCTTTTAATTCTGACGTGGATTTTCGGAACTACCATTAATGATGCAAGTCGTAGTCTTATCATTCCATTTATAAATCAATCTTTTCAAACCTCTGACTTTGCTACGCTTGCTCTTATTGCCAATGTAGCAAGTATGCTTTCCAAACGCCAGCAGAGTATTAGAGAGTTTCAGCGTTCGACATTGCCTATTATTTTTTGGTCTGGACTTATCTGTGGTCTGATTGCACTTTCTAATTTTTCTTCGGCTGTTTTGCTTTTTGCTACCTGTCTCTTGATTATGTTTATTGGACGTGTTCCTGTTCGTTATTTGGTCATGACTATCGTAATTGGTGCTGTTGTTGGAATGATGGCTCTAAAATTAGGACAACGTTCTGGTACGGCAGTTTCTCGTGTAAAAGCATTTTTTGATACCGAACAAGTTACCTTTCAAGAAGAACAATCTTATATTGCCGTTGCAACAGGTGGTTTTATAGGAAAAGGAATTGGAAATAGCCAACAGCGTAATTTTCTTCCACACCCGTACTCTGATTTTATTTATGCTATTATTATTGAAGAATATGGATTGGTAGGAGGAATTACTGTTTTGGGACTTTATCTTATTTTGCTCTATCGGGGAATGGTAGCCATGTCAAAATCCGAACGAGCCTTTGGAGGACTTTTATCAGCTGGACTTAGTTTTAGTTTGGTCGTTCAGGCACTTATTCATATGAGCGTAGTTGTGGGTCTTGTGCCTGTTACGGGACTTCCTTTGCCACTGTTGAGTATGGGTGGAACGTCTTTATTTTTCACAGGAATTTCTTTAGGAATTATTTTGAGTGTAAGTAGAGGAGAGTTAGAAAAGACAGAAAAAGAAGCAATCACACCTACTGCAACTGGAAATAATTACCGTAGAATTGTGCATACCATTGAATAAGGAATACGGATTACGGATTACGGATTACGGAAAATTACGATTATTGATAATCTAAAGTATACTCTAGACAAAAATGCAGACCTCCCTAAATCCCTGCGAAGGAAAGGAATTTGAATCTAAACTCGCTACTTCGGAGGGGTTGGGAAGGTCAAAGAACAAAATGTCTAGTATTCAAATATCAAAGTTCATATCTTATTTAATTTTCATTTCTAAGTAAACAGAATTATCTTTCTTTTCCTACCAAAACAGCCACACCCAAAAGAGCAATAGTGAGCAGAATTCCTCCTAACTCAAAAAAAACAATATAATCTGTCAGAAAAAGACGTGCAATTTCATCAAATGTAGAACTATCTATGTTTGATGAAATTTCTTTGTTTATGATAACCTCCGAAGTAAATTCAATTAAATTACTTCTCAAAATCCAACTAGAAATCAATAGAATAAATAATATAGAAAGCGAAATACCAGAAAGTTTATACTGTTTGTCAGAAATGATTTTGTCATCAGACATTTTATGCACAAACATAATCCCAAATAAAAGCAAGACCACGACACCACCCACATAAATAGCCAAATGTGTTGCAGCCACAAAATCTGCTCCTTCTAAAACAAAAAGAGCGGCCACGCCAAGCATAGTAGCCAAAAAAGAAAAAGCTGATTTGACGACTTCTTTCTGATACCAAACACTCAATGCACTTAAAACAGTGATTATTCCAAAAAGGATTTGTAAGATTTTTATGTATTCCATATGTAGATTTTATTGTTTCAAATAACGCCTTTTATACTTAAATACATCTGATTTTGTAGCAATACTTTCATTGTGTAATCTATCTACTGCCGTAACTAGATACGTGTATTTACAGTTTTTACGAACATTTGGATCGATATAAAAACATTCTTTTTGACGCAAAATAGCTACAATAGTTGAAGGATTTTCAATATCAATTTCTTTTCCATCTTCAAAACGATAGACAATAAAATAAGTGGGTTGGTCAAATGGGTCAGAAGTTTCTTGTGCTTGCCAATTCAAAACAGCTCCTTTTCTTGAACCTGAAACAGTCAAATTCATTGGAGGAGGGGGAGGTGTTTGGTCAATCCAAGTCAAGACAGGAGGTAGATGCTTTAAAACGATAAAAATTAGCTTGTAAAGAATCTTGAACATGTCGCAGGATTATCTTGCAAAAAACGAGAACGATAAAAAATACTTCCCGCTGCCATTCCTGTTCTGCTTCTCATTATTCTAATCTGTTCGCTCATTTCAGAAGGATTATTCCAACGCTCATCATATTTATCATTTTTGATTTTATAAACAGCATGACCAATATAAATATGTCTTCCATAACTATTTTCTTGCCACCAGTTTAGCATCGTTTGATAGGGAACAGCACTAGATTTTGTGCTAAAATAAACCTGTGGAGCTAAATAATCTATCCAACCACGCTGCAACCAAAGGCGAGTATCAGCGTGCAAATCATCATAAGCAGAAATTCCTTTAGTCTCCGAACCAGTAGCATCCTTACTTTTATTTCTCCAAACTGCACACGGACTAATTCCAAATTTAATGTAGGGCTTAATATTTTTAATAGCTAGAGCCGTTTCCTTTATAAACGTGTTTATATTATCTCTTCGCCACTCTTCTATTGTTGAAAATTCTTTTCCATATTTCTCAAAGGTAGCTTTATCATCATAAATTCCTGCATCTGGATACGGATAAAAATAATCATCTAAATGAACGCCATCAATATCATAACGCATCACTACTTCAACAATAATTTCTTTTACAAATTCTCTTGCATCAGGTTCACCAGGATTAAAAACTAGACTATTGCCCGCTTGCATAAACCATTCTGGATGTAGTTTTGTGATATGATTCTCTGGCAAATCTATTTTTTGAGATAAACTTAATTACGGCACGAAATGGATTAAACCACGCATGAAACTCCATTGATTTTTTGTGCGTTTCTTCAACCATAAACGCCAAAGGGTCATAAAAAGGCATTGGCATTTGTCCAATTTTTCCTGTCAAAACGGATGACCAAGGCTCACGAACAGAGGGATAAAGTGCATCTCCAGAAGGACGAACTTGTACAATAAGTGCATTTAGATTGTTTTGAGAATGAAGATTTACCAAACTTATAAACTCTTCTCGCTGTGCCTTCGAACCTATATTTGATTTGGAAGGAAAATCAATATTTCCTACACTAGCAATCCAGACCGCTCTAAATTCTCTTTTCGGAGAAGGATTTAATAACAAATCTTGACAAATAGTAGTTTGATAAATAGATAAGCAAAATAAGAAACAGAAAAAAACAACTATTTTTTTTATAGAAATGGATAGAATTTTCATTTTTTGGATAGAATTCAATTATAGTAAAACAAATTTAACTCTACTCAAAGGTATCAATTATTTTGGAATTCTGTTTTTCTGATTTAAATTGTTTTCTTAATTTAGCTTTGCTCTTATCCAAATTTACCTCTTAAAACCTTACAATTATGGAATACAAAAACCCACTACAACTCATCGATAATCTTGTCGGACAAGCAAACGAATATCTTACTAATCAGATGGTTATTAGTCGTCCTGCTGTCAATGTTTCGGAAACTGAAAGCTCTTACTGTGTTCAGCTTGCAGCACCTGGACTAAAAAAAGATGATTTTGAGATTGATCTTTCAGAAGGAAATCTTACTATTTCGGCAAATAAAGGACACGAAACAACTGCTTCTACTGGAAAGAAATTTACTCGTAGAGAATATAGTTTTTCACAATTTAAACGTACTTTTTCACTTCCTTCTCACGTAAATACAGACAAAGTGGCAGCAAAATATGAAGATGGAATTTTGGAAATAATTTTGCCTTTCATTAGTAAAGAAACACAATCAGAAATTAGAAAAGTAAAAATTGACTAGGCTCAATTACGAATTACGAATTAAAAATTACGAATTAGTTATACTAAATATTCATTTAGCTTCGCTGCTCTAATAGGTCGTGATTTTTGTTTCGTAATTAATTTCAAACAAATTCATAAAATATAAATAAACATTTATTTTCTGAATATTTTTTTATTACATTTTTTAGATATTATTCAAACAAGAATAGAGAAGTTAATTATGGATTATTACAATACATTAGGAATAACAAAATCTGCTTCGGCAGATGACATAAAAAAAGCATTTCGCAAACTTGCTGTAAAATACCATCCTGACAAGAATACAGATAACCCAGGTGCTGACACAAAATTTAAAGAAATAAATGAAGCCTATGAGACACTAAAAGACCCAGAAAAACGTAAGAAATACGACCAGCACGGCAAAGATTATCAAAAATACGAAGGTGCAGGTGGTGGACATTATGATTTTGGAGGAAATAAAAACAATGGAGGTGGAGGATATGCACAATATGAAACTAATTTTGACGATGCTTTTGGTCAAGGTGGTTTTAGTAGCTTTTTTGAGCAAATGTTTGGGAATAAAGGACAGGGAAGTGGAGCAGGTTTTGGCTCTACTGCTTCAGCAGGACGAGATTTGGAGGCAGAAATGAAAATTACTTTGCAAGAGGCCTATTTTGGAACTTCCCGTACAATTAGTGTGAACAAACAGCAACTTCGTATTACTATAAAAGCAGGAACAACGGATAATAAAAAATTACGATTAAAAGGAAAAGGTGAGAAAGGTTCGAATGGACAAAGTGGAGATTTGTATATTTATGTAAAAATAGAAAAACATCCTACTTTCGAAAGAAAAGAAAATGATTTGTATTGTACTGTAAAAATAGATTTGTATGCTGCTGTTTTGGGTGGAAAGGTACAAATTCCGACTATAAAGGGAAGCTCTATTACTATTCCTATTCCAAAAGGTGCACAAAATGGACAAAAACTAAGATTAAAAAATCTAGGAATGCCTTTATATGGAAAATCGGATAAGTTTGGGGATATGTTTGTCAAACTTCGCATAGAAATTCCAACAAAATTAAACGAGAAACAGGAATCATTATTCAAAGAACTTAGTAGGTTACAAGATTAGCTAGTAATTTTTCCATTCTATTGCTATTGATTTCTAGTTTTGATGTAATTATAATGTAACAAAGTGTTGATTATTGAGGTTTCTTATTGCAGTTCTGAATAAGAGTGTGTATTTTGCAGAGATTTATAGTTAGTAATTAGTTCTTTTATTTAAATAATTAACTGAATTATTACTTTGTACGTTTTACACACCTTTAACCAGTAATTTTAATGTCTTCTAACGTACGCACGTATGTCCTGCTTCATATGATTGTGTTATTGAGTAGTTTTATTCCCTCAATAGTACTTCTAATTGACATGCCTGCTATCGAACTACTTTTTTTACGTACGTTAGCCGCTTTTTTTATGTTATTGGTTCTTATGAACAAACGGGTTTCTCCACGTCTTTTTAAGAAAAAAGAACTTGTTCATATGATATCCTCTGGAATATTAGTTTTTTTTTACTGGGGACTTTCCTTTATATCGGCTAAAATATCAACTGCTTCGGTATGTTTGGTAGGAATGGCAACTACTTCTCTTTGGATTAGCTTCTTAGACCCTCTTTTATCAAATCGCAAAAGTCGTCCTTTTCAAGTTTTAGTAGGAATGAATGCCATTTTAGGAATTTATATTATCTTCAATTCTGATTTTGATTATGGTTGGGGACTTGCTATTGGTATAATAGGAGCTATTTTTGGTGCTTTACTTACTATTTACAATGCAAAATTAGCTCATCAACACGATGCCTACGTTGTTACTTTTTATCAGATGAGTGGTGCATTAATCAGCACTATAGTATTTCTTCCTTTTTATTATTATTTTTTCTTAGTTCCGAAAGGAGAATCATTTCAGTTTGATGCAAGTCTTGTAGATTATACACTTATTCTAGGACTTGCTTTTGTATTTTCTATCTATGCTTATTCTATCTTTATTAGTATTATGAAATCCATTCCTCCTTTTACGGTGGCTTTAGTCAGTAATCTGAACCCTGTTTATGGAACAGCGGCTGCTATCTTGCTATTTCAAGAAACGGTTATGAATACAGGTTTTTATATCGGAACTGGATTATTGCTTCTTTCTGTTTTTACTTATCCAGTTTTGAGTGATTATATGAAGAATTACAAAAAAAATCAAATAAGTAATTTAAAAGAGAAAGAAAACAAGGTATAGAAAAAAGTAATGGAAAATAACTATTTCTTCCTTCAAAATTCATCAAGAAAACTGTATTTTATGTCCAAGTTTGTCCACTTCTAAAAAGAGATATTTCTTCTTCTTGAAGTGCTAGTTCTTTAAAAGTTTTTTTGATATTCGGACGTTGTAAGAGAAGAAAAGTAAGAATACTCATCACAACAAGAGCAAGTTCGCTTTTGCCAGTCATATAATATCCCAAGCCAGCAAAAGCACCAGCAAAAGCAGGAAGTAGTATATTTGTAACTAGAGGCACGAAGAAAACGTTGAACTTTCCAACGTAAAAGAACTTGTGATTTGGCATCAGGAATGCGTTTTTTGTACAAAAAAAGACCTAAAAAAGCTATGCCAATACAAGAAATTGCTACCAATAAAGTAAACCATTCTGGAAAAATTACGTAGGGAGAAGCGTAACTATTCGGTTTCTGATACCGTCCTAGTCCCAAAAAAAGGAGAATAAAAGGAGAAAAAACAGAAGCAAAAAATAAAATATATAAACGATTAATAAAATCAGAACGTCTAGTAATGCCAAAAAAGCCTTTCTTTTGCATAAAAATAATTATAAATCAGATAAGTAATAAGTAAGTGATTGACAAATAAAGTAGGTTTATGTAAATTTTTATATAGGCAATATTTGGTAATTTAGATGCTTTGTTCAACTTTTAATAAGTTGTTTACTATAAAACAATATCTACACCAAAATCAGTCTTGGTTTGTAAATAGTAGGAATTAATAAACATCTTTTTCAACAAGTGAATACTAAAAGGCGATGAATAAGAATATAAAATGGAGTAAAACAAAAACCCTACTCTTATGTATTCAATTTTTACGACTGAATACCAAGAATAAGGTTGGAGTAATTAGACACTGTTTCTTTAAAATAGAATGACAAAGCAATTATTCTTCTTCATCCTGTTTTTTGTGTTTTTCTTTTAATAAACCTGTTTTAGCATCTTTATTCCTGATTTTTTTATCATAAAGCGTTTTATCTAAAAATTTATTTATTTCTTCTGCATTATATGAAGTTACAATTTCGCCAAATTCATTAACACGGACATCTAATCCTTCTAATTCTGGATTTACTTTCATTTTCTTCTCTTTCTTCTTGCTCATAATCTTTGTTGGGTAGTTTAGTTTCTAATATAAATTTGATAGTATAGTAACTGAATCTTTTACAAATACGTTTCAAAAAAATAAAATTAATTAATCTAAAATCCTATTATTTCAATCTCAAAACACACGTATCAAAACTTAAAAACTATACATGGAACTCTTCTTAATCGGATTTTTATTCTTTATTGCAATGATTACGCTTACTATAGAAATACTTTCAGGTACTATAAAGTTTGGTGTACTTAGTCTTTTTATGACACTTTTAGGAACTGCACTAACTCATTTTTTCTATGGAATAGATGCTTCTATATGGACACTTTCTATTGCTTCTATTTTTAATATTGGTGCAATTGCATATAGCATTCGTTCCAAATCTTGGCAAAGATTTACTCAAAAACAAATACTAGAAGGAAAACACGACGACAAAGAAAGTGAGAAGAAATTGTATCTCTATCCCGAACAAAGAGGCAAAACTATTTCTAGTCTGCGACCAAATGGAAGAGTAAATATTGATGGAGAAATATTCGAAGTACGTTCGCTCAATGGAGGTTTTATTGATTCTGGTAAAGAAGTAATGATTGCAAAAATAGAATCTACAAAAATATATGTTGTGCCATTGCCAATAATTAGTAAAGAGTAAGGATCAATTACGAATTAAAAATTACGAATTACGAAATAAGTATTCAGCGTAGTTAATTTAATTACTTGAATATCAATTAATTATGGTTTTAAAAGTAGCAGTTTATTTAATTCTTATTCCTAAGCAATTAATTTTACATTGTAAAAATATTTTCTCTCTTTTTCTAAAAAGCTATTTGTAAAATAGGTATTATTTGCTTTCAAAAAATTACCTTTGTGATAAGATAAACAAAATTGAAAATTAATTTTAGTAATTAAAATTTTTATCAGTCTTTGATTCAAATATCTAATTACAACACATTTATAAAACACATAAAATTATGATTATTGGCGTTCCAATGGAAATCAAGACTGACGAGAGTCGTGTAGCTCTTACTGTCGGTGGCGTTGCCGAGCTTATTCATCACGGACATACTGTATATATACAAAAAGGTGCAGGTATTGGAAGTGGTTTTCCTGATGCACTTTATGAAAGCGTAGGAGGAAAAATTTTGGCTACCATCGAAGAAATATATGCAATTGCAGATATGATAATGAAGGTAAAAGAACCTATTGAGGCTGAATACAATCTTATAAAGGAAAACCAAGTAGTATTTACTTATTTTCACTTTGCTTCTTCAGAACCTCTTACTAATGCAATGATTAAGTCAAAATCAATTTGTATTGCGTATGAAACTGTTGAACAAGAAGACCGTTCTCTTCCTCTTTTGGTTCCGATGTCAGAAGTAGCTGGTCGTATGTCAGTTCAGCAAGGAGCAAAATATTTAGAAAAACCAATTAAAGGACGTGGAATTCTTTTGGGTGGAATACCAGGTGTTCAACCTGCAAAAGTACTCGTTTTGGGTGGTGGAATTGTAGGAAAGCAAGCGGCAAAAATGGCTGCTGGTTTGGGTGCTGATGTTACCATTATGGATATTAGCTTGGCTCGTTTGCGTCAGCTTGATGATATTATGGCTGCTAATGTAACCACAATTATGTCTAATCAATACAATATCGAACAAGCTGTTCAGGAGTCTGATTTGATTATTGGTGCTGTCTTGATTCCAGGTAGAAAAGCTCCTCGTTTGGTTACTCGTGAGATGCTCAAGCTAATGCGTCCAGGTACTGTGCTTGTAGATGTAGCCGTTGATCAAGGAGGTTGTTTCGAAACTACTAGAGCAACTACACACCGTGATCCTACCTTTATTATTGATGATGTAGTTCATTACTGTGTTGCCAATATGCCAGGTGCAGTTCCTTATACTTCTACCGTTGGTCTTACCAATGCAACTCTTCCGTATGCCATTCAGTTGGCTAACAAAGGTTGGTTACAGGCGTGTAAAGAAAACAAGGAATTGCTTTTAGGACTAAATATTGTAAAAGGGGATATAGTTTACGAAGGAGTAGCAGAAGCATTTGAATTATCTTACGTAGATGTAAATACTGTTTTTGAGAAAGAGTTGGCTCATTAGTTTGTTTGAAATTAATTTTTTAATCAATAAAGCTATAAACAATATGAGTGTCATTTTCAGGTATTGACCTTTAGTTGCAGTTCAACGTAACCTTGGTAGAACATCAAAAACGTACCTTAATAGAGCTACAGCGTAGCGAAACCTTGCAATTAGTAAATCAGAATTAAAAATAAAGTTACGCTACGCTGTAGCTTTTTAAATCAATTTTATTCTTGTTCTACCAAGGTAAAGCTACTCTGTAGCTAATAAATACCTGTTTTAGTTTTTACTAATGACACTCATATTGTAATTAACGTGAACTCGGGGTTAAACTACTACTCATTCTTAGCTATTTTGCGTTTTTTTTTACCATTATCAACGTCAGTTATCTTCAATAACAGACGATTGCTAAGGTAGAGTAAAAAAAACACCTATCTCCCTTAGCAATCGTCTATTTTTTCAAAAAATAGACGTTGATAATGGGAAAAACCACAAATGCTCTAAGTAACAATCCCGAGTTCACGTTAATTAATAAAGTTATTAAACTAATCACATAAAAAGAGTCATTCTATTTTTGATAGAATGACTCTTTTTGTTGAAGTGATTTCAAATTATTCAGAAATAATAAATTTCTTCAATGCTGCACCATCTACTGTTTCTATCAAAATCTGATACATTCCTCCCGTCAATTTATCAGCATACACTTTATAACGAGTAGAAGAAATGCGTTCCGTTTTAAGATTTATTTTTCTTCCTATTCCATCAATTACTGTAAATTTAGGAGTTCCGTTTGGATAATCCATTCCAAAATCTAAAAAGAAAATACCATTGTTTGGATTAGGAAAAAGTGTAAGGCTACGAAGTTCTATAGGAGCTTCAATACCCGTAGTTATAGGTTTATTAAAAATTATGCTTTGCGAAACAGTGCTACAACCTGCTTCTGAAAGTATCAGAAGGCTATATTCACCGTCTTCTGTAGGAATATAAGTGTCCTCGGTAGCATCTCTAATAATTTCTCCATCTTTTAACCACTGATAAGTAATTGACTGGTCAGTTGTTACAGAACTTACAAAAGTAGTATTGTTTATTAATTCAATAGATAATTTGGGTTGTGGAAGTGTTGTTATCTCAATTTCGTTTGAGATAGATATACATCCTGCTGCTGTTTTTACTTCTGCTGTATATTTTCCAGCTTCAGTTACTGTATAAGTCTTCTCATTAGCAAATGCTAGAATAGCACCGTCTTTTCTCCAATTAATTGTAGGGTTGCCTGCAAATTCAGCCTTTATTTCTAAAAGTAATCCGAAGGGTTGTGCATCACAGAAAACAGTTTGTTGTGGCTGCTTTATTTCAAAACTTGAACCTTCAACACATCCTACATCAAGTCTTATTTGTCTTCTTTGAAGTCTAAGATTAGGTAATGCTGGATTAGTAACAAAAGCTGTATAAGTTCCTGCATCTGTAATCTTTACAGAACTCATCGTAATTCTTTGAAGAGTAGAAACCTCTTGTTCATCTCTTTTCCATTGATATATATTGCCGTTTCCTTCTGTTTCTACGCTAAGAGTTATGGCTTGATTAACAGATGCTAAAATATTTTGCTCCTCATTAATAAAAGCCTGTGGAGAATAATTGAAATTACTCAACTCACGATTTGCATACGATAATAAATGATTGAATTCTAAATTATTAACTGCTACACGAAATATGACTAAATTTCTTAACTCTTGAATTCCTATTGGCAAATCAGATAATTTATTCGTATTTAGTTCAAGAATAGTAAGGTCAGCTAATCGGTTCATATCATTTGGCAAAACAGTAATTACATTGCGATTAGCATAAAGTTCTCTTAATTTTCTAAGATTTGTAACCGAATTTGGAAAAGCTGAAAGCTCGTTATCACTAATATTAAGAACCAATAATTCGCTTAGCTCGCCTAATGTTTCGGGAAGCGAAGTAAAATTATTGTCATTCAATATACAGATTTTGCAGATTAGATAGATTACCTATTTCATTAGGCAGACTAGTAAGATTATTTCTGGAAAGCCAAAGAGCTTGAAGATTAGTAAGATTAGCAATTGAAGAAGGAACAGCACCTTCAAAATTATTTTTGTCTAAATCCAAATATGTAAGTGCCGTAAGATTTCCTAGTGTTTCGGGAATTTGTCCTTCTAAATTATTATTAAACAAACTCAAATAAGTAAGCTCTGAAAACAATTCAGAATCAAAAATATCTGGTAGATTTCCTTCAAGGTTGCGTTTTGATAAATCCAGTTCTTTTATTTTACCTCCTACTAGTTTTACTCCTTCCCACGTAGAAACTGGGTCATTTAAGTTCCAAGGATTTTTCCAATTTAAGCCGTCTGTTTCTTTAAAAATTCTTACTAATGCCATAGAATCTATTGTATTTACAAATCCTTCTACATTAAGATGAATTGGACGACGCTCCAGAGTTAATTGTGTAGCTTTTGAGTTGGTAACTCTGCAGTAATATGAGCCTATATCTGCTGGTGTTACATTTGTCAGTTGGAGAGTAGAATTTGTTTTTCCTACCAATACCGTATTATCCTTAAACCACTGATAGGTATTAAAGTCTCCTGCTGTTTCGGAATTGAAAGTAATTGATTCACTTTCCTTTATAGTAGCATCTCTTGAAGGATAAATTTTTGCTTGAGGCGAATAGACAAATAAAGGAATAGTACCTACAAAATCTTCTGCTGACTCAAAATCTAATTTGTTATTTCCAATATTCAATTCAAAATCAGTTTCTTTTATTCTTGAAAAATTTCGTACAGAATCAGAAAGTGTTCCAGTAAGATTATTGTTATTTAGATCAAGAGTAACAACAGAGCCATCAATTTCAGATACCTCAACACCAGACCAAGTTGAGATAGGAGTAGAAAAATTCCAAGAACTTGACCAGTTTTGCCCACCCATTGTATTGTATATTTCTACTAAAATAAGTGAATCTCTTGTTCCTTTATAACTAATTTTCAAATCCTCACTATCTGCTACCATATATATATAACCTGCTTGTCCAGAAGCAGATTCGTTTCCAAATTGAGAAGAAACAATGGACTCGCCTAGTACACCAAAATTTTGAAGATTACCAGAACTGTTCATTCCTCCTCCTACAGATATCACACTAGCACGCTTTTGTAAGATGTTTTGAGAGTAAGAGAGCTGAAGGCAAGAAAACAGAGCTAAAAAAATAAGAAAAAAAGTTTTATAAGTAGATGTTTTCATCAAGGTTAAAAAATAAATGAGTTATAGTTAAAAAAATGGATAGAAAAGCAAATCATCTATTTTTGAGCGTCGGAGACTTCTTTATTTTGAAAATTTTCGTTCTAATAGAATTAGAATAAAAATGTAAGCAATATCAAAATATGCCTTTCAAAACAATTATAATAAATTTTCTGATGCACTTAGTTTGAAGAGAAGAAAGAATTTTGAAACTTGTATTATAAAAAGTAATAACTGACTACTAATCAATTATTTAAAACAAGCAAAAAAACAATTCTATCGGCTTCAACACAAATTTTGATTGTAGTAAATCTGTGTGAAAAATAAAGCCTTTTTCTATATCCAAACTAACATTATCATTCTTAATTAGTATTTTCTACTAATCTTGATGATTCTTTTCTGTATCTATTTTAAGTAACGTAATCCTATTTTTTTTGTTTCACTATTTCTATTTTAATATTTCTTTTTATTCTTCAGGTATATCATTTTTTTCATGGTTTGATTTAGGAGTTGAATTATCTGGTTTTGAAATTTTTACTTTTATTACCTTTTTTGTTTCATCTTTTTTGGGGATAGGTAATTTTATTTTAATAGGTTTTATTTTTGATTGAGATTCTTGTAGGTTTTTGGCTGGGAGAGTTATTTTTTTGATTTTGATAGTAGGTTTATTACTTATTTTTTCTTTCTGTATTGTATCTGTTTTGTCTGTTTTGTCTGCTTCTGTTTTATTTATTTTTGAAAATGGCTTTGCAATGGGTGTTTTAGCCGTTTTTTTAGCTTCTTTTTCTGCTTGAAAATCATCCCATTCTTTTTGTTTTTGAGTAGCTTCTTCTTGGGTAAGGTTTCCAAATTCATAATTCATTTTAGAAACTTCAGTTTCACTAAAATCAAATTCTTTTGTCATCGTCAAGCATTCTGTTGGACAAACAACAGTACACAATCCACAAAAACAACATTTTGCCATATCAATATCAAACTTAGCAGCATAAAAACGAATGGGTGAACCATCGGAGGCTTTTCCCACTTGCTGAGTTCCACGAATTGCATCAATTTCTATACAATTGACTGGACAAACCTCCACACATTTATTACAAACAATGCAATCCTCAATTTCATTGTGTAATTTGTACCTTCCATTATCAGGAATTGGCATCATTTCATGAGGATAGAGATTGGTTACAATTCCTAAATTCGAAGTAGAAGTTGTATCAAAAGATTGATTTTGAGCAGAAACAGCATTTTCTGTGTCTGTTTTGGCAAGACTTCGTATAGATTTTTGGAAATGCTCCCACGTAAGTTCCAATCCTTTTGTTGTGGTTTGGGTAGCTTCTTTTAAGTCTTTCCAATATGTTTTTTCGTTATTTTTTTTGGTATCACTCATTTTTCAATTTTCTTTTCAAATTTGATAATTATTCAATCCTTTGGTCTTATAGTTCTTTTATTAGAACCTCTTCATTATTATTTAGTTTCGTTTTTTTTCTATACCTATTTATCCACCAGAAAATAGGAATCAACCAGAAGATTACGAAAGCAAAAAAAGTAAAATAGCCTCCCTCTTTAACTAAAATGCTCACAAAAATAAGCAATATAGTAGTCCACCAAAAGAAAAAATTTATTCTTAGGTTTAATGTGTCTTTCTGTTTGTAAGCCACAAAGATAGTGAGTAAATAAAGAAGTGGAATATAAACCAGATTTGATATTGCAGAGATTGCTAATACATAATTAAATCCAATATTTGTATCATTCATAATTAATCCTACAATAAGAGCGGGTAACAAAACAATAAGTGGAACATAACTTCTCAAAACAGTAAGACTATAAGGTGTTTTTTTGTAATTATGCAGCACAAGATGATGGATAAGTGTTCTTATTAAGTACGTAGTGGGAAATAAAATAACCAAACTCAAAGCAAAGAAATCAAAATCAAGTTTGGTAACAGACATAATTATATAAAAAGAAATTGCAAAAACAACAATGCTTAACCAATCCGAAAAATAAGTAAAATTACGCTGTGAAAATTCTGTTGATGCCTTTTCGATAGCAAACCAAGAAACAATCACTACCAGAGCAATAAGTAAGTTTATCAATCCAAAAAGAATAGCAAAACTCTCTTGATAGCCTAACGAACTTCCTATATAATAAAAAATAAAAATAGCTCCTAAGATAAGCAAAACAGAAACGAAAATGTATAAAAACCCATTGATATAAAGTCGTTTTTTAATATCTATTTTCCCATAATAAATTCCTAAAACAGAAAGCGAAATAGCCGAAAAAAAAGATACTCTAACAATATATTCTTCATCTAAAATAAAGATAATCCAACCCAAGCCAACAAAAAAACCAGCTATTAGATAGATAATTACTTTAAAATACCTTTGTTGTAAGGTCAAATAATTCATATAATTAAATACCAAAAGACTCAACAAAAAAACAGTTAGAAAGGAGAGTATTTTCGAAATAATATTTGCAGCTTCCAGAGGCGTTTGGAGATAATCATCAATTGTCGCTGTTTGATAATTGATTTTTTCTGTTGAAGATAAAGGCATTACGTGTTCGAAAACAGGTTTTATACGATGTGGTAACAAAAATATATTTACTACATTTTGATTATAAAGAAGGAAATAAGTAGAATCTAAGACAGAAAAATGAGAGTTTTCAGGGAAATTATAATGCGTAATTGTATTATTATCTGTATTCGAATAATCAACATAATTTAATATCCATTCTGTATCTCCATTTTTAACTAAACTATAATTTTCATTTAAGATATACCTTAATTCTTTTTTTAGAAATTTTGATTCAATTATGACTTGAGTTTCTGCTTCTGTCCACTTATTGAGTATAGATGTATAAGGTTCATTTCCCCATTTAATTTCTGTTTTCTTCTCTATTATATTTCCTAAGGTATTGAAGATAGTTATGTTATCTGGATAGTACTCATAAAACATTCCCTCTGCAATTACTACCTGCAAATCTTCATTTTTTTCTAAAAAATTTATTTTTACTTCTAAGTTACTATCAATTTTTGTGATTACTCTTATTTTATTTCCATTTTTATCAAACAGATTTATCTCGTTATTATCCGAATGCGTAATGATATATTCTCCATTATCTGAAAGAGCTACAAAAAAAGGAGATGTTTTTTTTGCACCTTCTATGCCTATACCTTCTGGATCAATTGTATTATAATTCTTTAGAGTTTTTATTTTAGTTTTATAGTAGTTTTTCTCTTTATCAATTTTGCTGATAAAATTTCCTGTTTTATCAAATAAAGTAAGTTCTTTCTCTCCAATAGCTATAAAACTAGATTTGTCTTTTGCTGCCACAACCGACAAAATAGTATCATCTGTTTTGAGGTCAAAGAATAGTTTTTTTTCTGAAGGAAGTAAGTTTATACCTTCTATAATATGGTAAAAATTCCTAATAGCTACTAATGAAATATTTTTCTTTGCACTGTACGCTTCATACGACAAATCCAATGCTTTATCAGGTGCAAATTCTACTGTATTATCGGCTTCAAAAATCAAATTTTTGATGGCTAACTCTCTTTGATTTTGATAGGATTTGTACCATTGCGACCCCGCCAAAACAGCAATAGCCAAAATAATAGCAATTGTAATAATAAATATTTGCTTGTTTTTCTCCACCGAAAGTTTGGCTTTCTTTTCCTCTCTTAGACTTTCCTTGAGATACTCTTCTTGAAGGTCTGTAACAAATGGAATTTTCTTAGATTCTCTTGCTTCTTCTATCCATGTATTGGCTAATGAAAGTTCATTTCCACGCAACAAAAAGTCTTTGTTTTTATCAAAATTAGCCCATTCCATTGCCTCATTTTGCCATTTTGTATGTGCTTGTACGTGTTCTCGGTCTGTATCAAGAGTTCGCAAAACTTCTGAAAATTGATTTTCAAACTTAACAGAATTGGGTCTAAAATCTATCCATTGAACAGCCGAAAGTGCCGTATGTAATTCCTCTGGATTGATTTCTCTATACAAAAGAGTAACAAAACGCTTTCCTATTTTTTGAGCAAATTCTACTTCATCGGCACAATAAGGAGACAAAATAGATTCAGGCGAAAGGATAAAAACAATATTGTCAGCATTCTGAATCCCTTCATAAATTTCCTTTTGAAAATCTGCACCTGAAGCAATACTTTCTTGGTCAAACCAAGTAGTTTTTCCTGCAATCTGTAAACTTTCATTGAGCTTTCTGGCAATATCTCCGTCTGTTCTGGAATAAGAAACAAAAACATCAGTACGCTCCGAGCTACTCTTAGATTGACTTTCCTTTATAAAATTTTCATGAACCGATAAAGGAATATTTATATCTCTTTTTTGTCCAATTTTTAGCCAAACTTTAGCTTGTTCAAGATTGTGTCCACGCAAAAGCATTGACGGATTTTTGTCTTGCCGCTCCCATTTCAAGGCTTGAGTAAGTACTATTTTATGGCGTTGTATATATTCACTATCTGTTTCTAAGATTTTTATAATATCATCTATATCTTCATCAAAATCTGTTTTGTCATTTTTAGAAATTACTACTTCTTTTTTGTTATCTGTAAAATCTATATATTGAATATTTTTTAATACTGAAGGAAATTCAATCTTCATGTAATCTGTTCCAAACACAAAGGAATAATTCGTTTGTTTAAAGAAATAGCATATTCCAACTCTTGCATGCAATAGTCTGATTCCAATGATTCTTTCGTAATCATAAAAATCAAATTATCTGCTCCTTCTACTCCTTTTTTGATAGCTTTATGAAAATTACTACCTGAATTTAGGTCATTTGTATGTGTCCAAGATGTATAGCCATAGAGGGAAAGGCGATAAATAATTTGTTCTCTTGTAAGACTATTTTCTTCACTTTCTTTTTCAGCAGAAGCAATAAAAACATCTGTTTGGAGGTTATTTGCATTCTTTTTGGCATCACTGATAAAACGAGCATGCAAATCAGAAGCAAAACAAGGAGGTTGATTTTTATCAAAACGTTGAAACAGCCATTCTTCGGCTTGCTTTCTTTCGTTGGCAACCAAAAGGTGCATCGAATTGTGATGATTTTTTTCCCATTCTATGGCTCTACAAAGAATTTCTGTGTGCTTTCTTACGTATTCTTTTTCCTGTTCTAGTAGAGAAAAAATACTTTCAAGTCGTATATCAAAATCATCAATATTTTCATATTCTGTTTGGTCTTTTTCTTGTTCCCATTTCTGACGCATATACACCCAATTTATTTTGCCAATACTCGGGTGCATTCTATCCCAAACCTCTGTTGTGGTAGGTTCAATATGAAGAATAGGAATAATTCTTTTTCCTCTTTTTACTGCTAAATCAATTTCTTTTTTACAGTAAGGAGATTTTATAGAATGGGGAGCGATTACAAAAATAAAGTTGTGAGCCGTTTCAATTCCTTCATCAATCTGATGTTGAAAATCTACACCTAAAGGAATATCATTTTGGTCAAACCAGACTTTATAGCCTTTTTTGGTAAGTTCTTCGCACAGTTTAGTAGCAAAGAATTTTGATTCTGCTCTTCCGTAAGAAATGAAGACATCTCTAAAACGAGTGTCCAAACTTTCCTCCAATTTATCTAATGTAGTTTTTGGTGTAGTATTGCTCATAAGTAAGTTTTTATTTTCATCAAAATACTCACTTTTGGGAACGTAAACAAGAAAAGTAAAGGGATTCTACAATTAATTTGTCATTTTCTTGATAACCAAATCTCTATCAATATCTTTTACCTGCCCTTCTTCACAATAAAAAACTCGTGCAGGATGTTTTTTCAGAAAATTATGATGATGTGTTGCCATCAAAACGGCTGTTCCTGTTTTATTTATTTCTACAAAAACATTCAAAATATCACCTGCAATAGTTGGGTCAAGATTTCCTGTTGGTTCGTCTGCCAAAACAATCAAAGGGTCATTAAGCAAGGCTCTAGCAATAGCGACACGCTGCTGCTCTCCTCCAGAAAGTTGATGAGGCATTTTGTACATCAGCTCATCTATACCTACTTGTTTGAGGATTTTGTCTATTCGGTGTTGAATGGCTACTTTATCCTTCCAGCCTATCGCACGCATCACAAAAGCAAGATTTTCGAAAACGCTACGGTCTGTAAACAATTGAAAATCTTGAAAAACAATTCCTATTTTTCGTCTAAGAAATGGAATTTCGGAATGTTGCAAATGGTTTACCCGATAACCAGCCACTACAATTTCCCCACTTTTTACAGGCAAATCAGCATAGAGTGCCTTTAAAATAGTAGATTTTCCACTTCCTGTTTTTCCGATAAGATATACAAATTCGCCACTTGCTACTTCCAGATTTACGTTTTCAAAGATAGTTCGGCTCTCTTGTGCCAACAAAACATCTTGCATACTGGCTACTGAAAAAGATTTTGTCATGTACTAGGAATTGGGAAGTGGATATTGGGGACTAGAAAACAAATAAAGTAATTATATCAAAATTAGATAATGTACTTTAATATAGAATCTTTTAGTTTCATTAAATCTTCACAGAAGTTACCATTTTTGTAGCGTGTTCTGTCCAGTATTTATAATCTGTGCCTGTTACACTAAAATTAACAATAAGTACTTTTCCATTATAAACGCTATACAAAACTTGATGATAACGAGATTTTCCACCTTTATTAATAATGGCATCTGGGTCTTCTGGACTAGCTCCAATGAATTCAAAGAGAACACCTTGTCTGTCTCCAATATTTATAATTTCGCCTTCATTCAAAAATTTAATTTTTTCATAAAACGAATTTGCAATCGCTCCTTTATAAAATCCTTTCAAAAGTTCCATATTCATTTCGCTTTCCAGTCCAATTTCTCCCCATTCAAAAACACTTGAATTTATACCTAATTCTGCTTTTCGGTCTGGACTTCTAAAAATAGCTAATGGTCTTTTTGGTGTAAAATATTTTGAGGCAATTTCTTCATCAGACATTTCCACAAAATTATCAGGAACAAGAAGTGTTACGCCTTCGCCAATTCGCTTTCTTTTGTATTTATCTGGCATCTGATTGCTTAAACCAAAAGCAGAAAAAAAGAAAATGGAAGTAAGAAGTAAAGCAGAAAAAATAAGTGAATTTGATTTTAGTCTATTTCTGTTAATTAGGTTTTTATTAATTTTCATAGTTTTGATTGAAATAATGATTTTGATAGGAAATAATTTTGATAATGCAATATGAATGTCATTGATAAAAATCAAAATAGGCATTTTTTAGCTACAGAGTAGCATAAGCTTTGTAGATTAGAATAGAAAATTAATTTAAAAAGCTACAGCGTAGCGTAACCTTATTTTTAATTCTAATTTCATATAAGTTACAAGGTTACGCTACGCTGTAGCTCTAACAAAGTTCGTTTTTGATGTTCTACCAAGGTTACGTTGCTCTGCAACTGAAAGTCAAACACTCAAAAATGACATTCATATTGACAATGTATATAATCAAATTATTGTGCCAAAAAATACATTTAGAAATCTTTAAAATAGTTGTAAACGAAACAGTATTTCATTTTTTCCATAACGTTGGGTTTGCAAACCCAACGTTATGGAAAAAATGAAAGTGCTATAATTGCTATTTTAGTTGCCGATTAATAACTGATTTTTCCCAAAAATAAGGCATTAACATTTCCCATGCTTTTTCTCCTTCTAAGTAGTCAATGTTTGGCGTATTAATTACTTTTTCTACTTGTTTTCTGACTTTTGATGGATTGATTAAATCTGAATTTTGAAAAGCTTTTGATTCCAAATTATCTAAAATAAATTCTTTCCAATCTCCCTGCAACCACTGTACAATCGGAGTATTAAAACCTGTTTTGGGTTTTCTCCAAACTACATTTTTAGGCATATTTTGAGCCATTGCATCTCTCAAAATAGATTTTGTATAACCATTTTTGATTTTTGATTCGGCTGGAAGAGAAAAACAATAGGAAACCAAACGATAATCCATAAAAGGCATTCTAACCTCCACACTGGCAGCCATTGAATAACGATCGTAATTTCGAAGCAAAGTAGGTAAGATAGTTTGATGAAAATCTTCATACAGTTGAGCCGTAAAAAAACCCAATTGTTTTTGTAATTCTGGATTGGTAGAAGCTAATCCATTACCCAAATTATCATCAAAATTAGTTCCTGTAAGTGAGTTTATGTAATGCAAAATTAACGGTTTTCTACCTCCATAGGTATCAATAAGGGTATTTAATCGTTTTTTGAAAGAAGTATCTTTTTGCTCGCTTAGTCCTTCGTATAATTTCAGAATATGTTTTAATTTTGAAGGAGAAAAAGGAGTATCTTTTGCATGGAGCAAAATTCGGTTTCCATAGCTAGAAAGCAACTCATCAGCTCCGTGTCCGTCTATACTTACAGTTACGCCATTTTTTTTGATAGTTTTATAAATTTCTACCATCGGAATCGGACTTGTCAGATAAATATCTTCAAAAAGCCATAAATATTCCTCTAAATTATCAATTCCTTTTGTCGGACTTATTTCTTCAAAAACTCCATTAATACCCAAATAATCAGTAACTTCTTTAGCATACACTGACTCATCAAAAGGAGTATCCTTAAAACAAGCCACAAAAGCATTTTGCCAATCTTTTGCTACTCGTTCATCTTTTTGCTCTTTTTGAATAGCAGCCATTCCACAAATAACGGCACTAGAATCCATTCCTCCACTCAAAGCCGTACCAATACGAACATCTGAACGCATACGCAATTTACAGGCATCTAAAAAAAGCTCTCTAAATTTTTCTACTTGTTCTTCATACGTTTTGGGAACTTCAACCAAATTATCCAAGGTTTCCCAAAAACGAATTGGCTTTAATTGTTTCTTATTTGCATCTTCTTTTGTAAAAAAAGCATAATAACCTGCTGGAAAGCGTTTGATACCTTCAATAAGTGTCTTCTCGGTAGCCTCATACTTAAAAATATTATTCCGACACCACTCAAAATCTGATGAAGGCTTTACCTCATTCAAAAATGGAAAAATAGCTTTCATTTCAGAGGCAAATACAAATCCTTTTTCATTGAAGGAATAGTATAATGGTTTTATTCCAAATCTATCTCTAGTCAAAAAAAGAGATTGCTCTTTTTTATCCCAAATAGCAAACGCCCACATTCCATTAAACTTATCCAAACATTTTTCTTTCCATTCATTGAAGGCAGCTAAAATTACCTCTGTATCGCTTTGAGAAACAAATGTATATCCTTTTTGTAGTAACTCTTGTTTTATTTCTAAAAAATTAAAAATCTCGCCATTGAATGTAATGGTATAGCGTTCCATAAAAGTCATGGGTTGCTTTCCTGCCTCTGACAAATCCAAAATAGATAGCCTGCGGTGTCCTAATGAAATTTTTTCGCCTTCATTCCATATTCCAAAACCATCGGGTCCACGATGAGCAATCAGAGAAAGAGCTTTTTCGAATAAATCAGAATTTTGTCTAGGAAATGCACCTAATATTCCACACATAGGATCAATTACGAATTAAAAATTTAACTTATTGATTATCAATGAATTAATACTTAAAAAAATAGCAGTTTATAAACTACTAGACGTTTTGTTCTTGACCTCCCCCAACCCCTCCGAAGGAGGGGAGAAAAGACATTCAAAGTCTCTCCTTCGGAGGGATTTAGGGAGGTCTGCATTTTTGTCTAGTAGTATAAGTAGTTCATTTAATTTACGTTACATAGAGTTGAATTGATGATTTTCTAAAAAGTTATTTTCTAATTTTTATTCTGAGTCTAATTCTGAGTCTGCGTTTGAGGTTCTACTCTTACTTTTTCAGCAGCATTTTTATTCATTCCAAACCATGCAAAAAACAAAACAAACCAACCTAGTAAAAGCACCAAAACAATAGCTGATAAAATAGAAGCATCAAAAGGAAAAGCAGGAGTTGCACCGTTTTCGGTTTGAATAGAAATTAAATAAATGATTAAGAAAAGATTGATAAAAATCCCTATTCCTTTTGTCCAGAGCTTAAAGTTTTTGAGTAACATAAGACGTGTAGATTGATTACTTGCCCAAAAATTTCGCTTCGGAATGGGTAAGAATTTTTCTGGCAGAGTAGGAATTACCGTTCCCAAAATCAGAAGAATTCCATTAAAGACAACAATGGCAGCCAAAAAAAGATAGAAAAAACCATTCTTTGTAAGACTAAAAACACCTCCTACATCATCAATTTTGATAATAACAGGAGGTTGCAGAATTACATTTTCATACAAAAGAACACCCATTACAGCAACCATAGAGAGCATCCAAACGAATTTTACAAACTTTATCATGTATTTATTAGAAATGATTACAAATTATGAGTTAAAAATTACCAATTAAAAGTCAGAACAGCTAATATAATCTATTTACATTGAGCCTCTTAGAGTTTGAAGGTAGTACCAACCTTTACCAAAAATTTATTTTATTAGATAAGAAAACCTGGAGATTAATTAATTCCGTTTTTAATTAATTTATTTCATTAAACTAAGTACTGTGTAACATAAGTTTATTCATATTGCGAACTGGTATTTTTCCCGTTATCAACGTCTATTTTTTTCAAAAATAGACGATTGCTAAGGGAGATAAAACTCTATTTCCTTTTATTTTGCCTTAGCAATCGTCAGTTATCGAAGATAACAAGACGTTGATAATGGCTAAATAAAAGAGCAATCTTGATGAATACAAAACACAAATAAACTTATGTTACACGGTACTAAGAATAAAATCAGTAAATTAAGGCACAAAGGTACTAAGAAAGAACAATACTTATTAGCCTCAATTGTAAAATTACTTTATTTTAAAACTTATATACTTATGCAAAACCAATTCTCTTACCGATTTTGTTTATTTTTTATTCTACTTCCATTTATTTTTTATAGTTGTAATTGTCATACAGAAGCAAACGGAATTGTGGTAGATAGAATAACCAAACAACCTTTAGAAAATGTAGAAGTAAGTATTTATTTATCTATGATTCATAATGATAGCCTAAAAATACCTGTCTTCACAGATAAAAACGGACGTTATAAGGTTTCACATGACTATTGTAGTGACTACATGATAGATTTTTATAAAGAAGGATATATCGGTTGGGTAGCTTCTGTAAAGGAAAATGATAGTATATTTTTGGAAGTATATGTAGATGATGGAAAATAAAATCAATTCAGAGTATTGTAACAACATGAGTATCATTAGCAAAAATTAAGGTAGTGTTAAATATTAATGCTGCAATTCTAAAAATCTGTGTTTTATTCGTTTAATCTGTGTTATCTGTGTTCCATTTTTATTTACAGCATTACTTGTGATACACTACCAAAAATAAAATTGATTTAGAAAGCTACAGCGTAGCTTAACTTTATTCTTAATGCCCAATTGCAAGGTTACGTTGCGGCTGCAACTAAAAGTCAATACCTAAAAATGATGCTCATATTGATTATAAAGCAAAAAATTCCTAGTACAAATTAAATTATACTAGGATTAATTTTTATGAGAAATATCTTTTTCTTGACTCTATTTTTACTTGATTTTGATTAATTTATCTGCTGGTGGACGCAAAGGAACACAAAATCCGATACTAAACATAGCACCTTGGTTGCCTATTTTTAGATTATTATTACGACCAAATTGTTGTTCTTCGGCAAGAGTAAGTAATGTTTCTGGACTTACTTCTCCTTGAGGATCAGATAATGAAGCAGTCAATACAGAATTATAAGCACTAGCATAAGCAGATGCAGTAACTGATTTTTCTTCTGGTTTATTAGCTATATTCATTAGTCCATAATAAGCACGAGCTTCAAGAGTAAGATATACGTAAGGCGTAATTCCTATCATATAACTAAAACCCAAATTCATACCCAAATCTATCTGACGTATATCTTCAAAACGCTGTGCGTTCAATGTTTGAATGCCCTTCGGCAGTTTCAGAATTTGTACCCACTAATAAACGAGCTGATGGTCCAGCCAAAATATAAAAACGATTAGGACTTGTAGGAGCAAGACGCAATTGAAGCATAGGATCAAAAGAAAAATAATTTAGATTATATTTATTTCTTTGATTAAAATTTATTGTATCTACCCTTCCCATCTGCACATAATTAAGTTCTAGGCGAAGACCAATCGTTTTGGTAAACTCTTTTCCTGCAAATACGCCAAATTGTGTCCCAACTTTAAATCTACCGTTATTAGTCTCATTATCTACTTGAAACAAACCTAACGAATCTTCTTGAATATTCTCAAAAGAAATTGGAACACGAGCAACAGACAAGCCTGCTTTAAAACCTGAATAAGAAAAACCTTGTGCTTGCAATTGGTGAGTGAAAGCAAGACAAAAAAGAAGAGAGAGAAAAAATGATTTTTTCATAGTAGTAACCATAACTAAGATTTATATAGGATGTAAAATTTCTTTTGTAGCTCTTAATTTTGAGAATTGTGAGAATATAATTAATATGAAATTATCCGAATCTGATTTATTAAATTATATATAAGTTATTCTAAGGAATAAGAATTAAATAAACTGCTACTCTTAAAACCATAACTAATTAATATTCAATTAATTAAATTAGCTTCGCTGAATATTCATTTAGCTTCGCTGCTTTAACAGGTCGTAATTGCTCCTAAAAACACTAATCTATCTCAAAAATAAGCAATACTCCCTAAATTAACGAGAGAATCTTAAAAAAATTGAATGAAAGTCTTATTTTGTAATCATTTGTTCTTCTATTTCTCAGAAATAGTATAGATATACATTTCATTCTCTGTAATTTGATAGCAATTTGAATTGAACTCAAAAAAATAATTTGCTTTTTGCTCTGTCTTTTTACTTATTTTTTTGTTAGTTAGGTTTGGTAAAATTATTTCGCTTACTTTTTTATTGTAGAGTCCTTTCTTTATGATTTTATTTTTTTCTGAAATAAAGATAAATTCTTTTTCAAAAGAAATAGAGTTCCAGTCTGGATATTCCAAGATGGTTCTGTAATTTCCAAAATTATCAAAAATCAGAATTCCTTGTTCTTTTACCCCCAAAAATATCTGTCCTTGATAAAACTGTAAATACGAAATTGGATATTCTTCATTTTTTAGAATTAGTCCTAAAGGCGTTTGGGAAATAATTTGTTTGTTCAGAACATCATAATTCTTTAGGCTAAAGTCAGACTCATCAAAAAACCATAATGTATTATTGAGAGAAGGAGCCAGCAGACGCACAAAACCAATTTCACCATATTGATTGCTTTCTATTTTATCGGAAATGTTGTAGCGTTCTATCTCTGTCAGAAATCGATTCAAAACTACCCATTCTTGTAATTCTTGATAAAAAACAAAAATTTTATTCGGGTTTTGCACATTAAAATATAGTTGGAATAATAGACGAAGAAGGCGAAAAAACAAGCTCCATATTTCCCAAACTATCCAAACGCTTAATTACTCCTTGTTTGTCACAAATATAAATTCGTCCATAAGTATCAATATCACTCAAAACAATCTCATTTTCGAAAACTATCTTTTTCTGAAAAATCAATGTATCGTTTTGAGCAAGAATTAAATTAGAAACTAATGAAAATAGAACAGTAAAACTACTTTTTTCATAGAATGATTTTTTTGATTACAAACTCCCTTCCCAAGCAAAATAATATAGACAAGGAATAAGCCAAGATAAAATCCAAAAAAATAAAGTAGCTTTTCGATATTTATTCCAAAATGAAGAATAATCGGTGTTTAATCTAGTTTTTACCAATTCAAAAATCAATTTGTTAATTAAAAACAAACCCAAAAAGAATAAATTAAAGAAAATCAAGTAGCCGATATAATTGTATTTCTGAAAGAAAATATCAAACAAACACAAATGCGAAGGCAGACCGTAAATATATTTTACGAAAAAGAATTTCAGAACATACACACTCAAAACAATGTATAAAATACCATTTACAAAAAGTAGCAAATTAGAAAAAAGACTTCTTTTGCTTGCCCTATTTATTTTATAGGATTTGTTACTTTTAAATAAATTAAAAATCAAATAAACTCCAAAAATACTTCCTGTAACAATCCAAGTAATTATTCCTTCATTTAGAAATTCAGAAGAACTTAGAAAATTAATACCATTTACTTCTTGACTAAAAAAACTCACACTACAACAGGTAGCAATCAAATCAGGATTTATATTCCAAAAATAAAGCAACATCAAAATAAGCTCTGTGCTAACACACAAAAAAGCAGGAAAAACCAAATAATATTTTTGAGGAGTAAGAGGGTAAGTAGGTTCTTTTTTATCAAAAAAATGCAAAAACAAAAAACTACTATATATAAATAAACTTCCTATCTTCAAGTACAAAAGAGGATAACCATATTGATTGGCTTCTAATGCACCTGTTGCACACATTGCACCACGAAGAAGCGATGGAATATGTTCATTAATAGTAATTAGAAAAGCAATTAATGAAAAACTCTGAAATAGAAGGACTAATTCTAAAACTGCACCTACTAAAAATGTTCTTCTTTCAAGATTGATTTGTGTTTCATCACTACTTGAAGTATTCCACTTTTTGATAATTTTGAAAATAGTAGTCAAAATCATCAAAATTAAGACGAAACAACAACTTTGCGACAACACTTGAGCAATTATCCACGTATCGGTCATGATTTTTTATTCAAATTAATTTTTATTCAAAAATACAAAAATTAAGTGTTGCTTTTTAATAGAAGTAACAAAAACCTATTTTTTATCAAAGAATTAATTAGTAAATCATTTAATACTAGCTATTTTTGCACTACTTTTAGAACCACAATCACTGATTATTCTCATAACTGCCATGACAATTACCAAATTTATTTTTCTGTCCTCTCTATTTCTCATTATTTCTATATTTGTGGATAATGAAGTTTTTTCACAAGTCAATCAAAATCCAAAAGAGTATTACCTTACACTAAACAAACCTGGTTTTAAGAAACGTACTCGTTTTTATATAGGTGATGAATTAAAATTCAGACTAAAGGACGAAGATTTTAAAAGAACGGCAACCCTTACAGCCATTGATTCAAATTCAGTAACTATAAATGGAGTAGCAAAAATACCCTTGGAAGATTTCAGAGTAATTCAAATACAAAAAAAGCGTGTAAAAGCTGCTCGCTTAGTAGGAACAAGTGGAGGACTTTTATTTATGGTTTTGGGTGGTGCAAATGTTTTGTTACGACAAGATGGTTCGGATGCAATGATATATGGTGGTGCTATTGCACTGGTATCTGTACAGATTCTTAGATTATTCGAAAACCGTAATTATAAACTTAACTCCTATCGTTATCTGCGAACTGTTCCTCGTTGGGAAGGTTTGGATTTAGACAAGAAACGTAGTTATTGAAAATGCACTAAATTAATTTTAGTTTTAGAATAAAAAAATCTGTCAAAAAAAACTTATACATACAAGACTTTCATAGAAATGCTTAATGACTCAAAAATTAACTTTAGACAACTGTTATGAAAATTACCAAATCTAACTTTTTATTTTATACATCTTTACTTATTTTTATTTTTATAAGTAATACCGTTTTTTCACAAATTCACAAAAACCAGAAAGATTATTACCTAACCCTAAATAAACCAGGTAAGAAAAAACGACTTCGTTTTTATATCGGTGATGAATTGAAATTTAAGCTGAGAGGGGAAAGTTTTAGAAGAACTGCTATTATTACAGGCATTGACTCAAGTTCTGTAACAATAAATGGACTAGCAAAAATACCTTTAGAAGAATTCAAAATGATTCATGTACAAAAGGACGATTATTTTGCAAACTTATCACGAACAGCAGTATCAAGTGGTACAGGTGGAGGTCTTTTATTTATGACTTTGGGAGGATTAGCAACAGTTGTAGGAGTAGGTCAAGGATTGCCTATGTTAGTAGGAGGAGGAATAATGTTTGTAACAGGTCAAATTTTTAGGATTTTTACAAAAAGGAATTATAGATTGAATTCGTATTGATACTTACGTACAACGCCAAACTGGCAAGGCATAGAAATGTAAATAGTATAATCAAAAATCTAATTTAATCTTGATAAAATTTAATAATCCGTTTTTCCACACTTTTTTGTTTAACTTTTTTAAGCAAATAGATTATGAAGTTAGGTATTAATTTGCGTTATTCGAAAAGATTTTTTGAGAAACAAAAATCCAAGTCATACCAAATAGTGACAACAAACACACAAATTATTCAAATTTTAATAAAAAAACTACTCATTATTACTTCAACTAGCTCTTTGTGAACGAATTTCAAAATCTTTTAGTAAAATACACCAATCAGCATTCTCGTTTTCTGACTGTTGATGGGGTACTTATTCATTACCGAATTGAAGGGGAAGGCGAACCTCTTATTTTGCTTCATGGTGCTTTTTCTTCCTTGCATACTTTTGAGGAATGGACCAAAAGGCTTTCTAAAAAGTATAAAATTATTCGTCTGGATTTGCCTGGTTTTGCACTTACAGGAAGCGTTCCAGATGATGATTATTCAATGAAAAGACATTTGCACTACCTCAATGGTTTTTTGGAAGTGTTAGGAATAAAAAAGTTTTATTTGGGTGGCAGTTCTCTAGGTGGTTGGGTGGCGTGGGAATATGCACTGGCCTATCCAAAGAAAGTGCAAAAACTCATTCTATTAGATGCAGCGGGTTTTATGGATGCTCAAAGCATTCCTCTTCCTTTCAAAATGGCTCGTACTCCTTTTTTCGGACGTGTAATAAAATACGTTATTCAATATAATGTTTTGGAGCAGTTTGTACGAGAAGTTTATTACAATCAATCCAAAATTACCCCTGAGCTTATAGAGCGTTATTACGAACTTTTTACTAGAGATGGTAATCCAGAGGCTTTTTTGCTGCTTGTAAATACAAAACACAAAGAAAACACAAAAAATCTAAAAAATCTAGCCATGCCTGTTTTGATTATGTGGGGACGAGAAGACCGTTGGATTCCTGTCCGTAATGCACATCGTTTTCATGAGCTTATTCCACAAAATAGAATGCTGATTTATGAGCGTGTCGGACATCTGCCAATGGAGGAAGCTCCTGTTCAGACTAGCAAAGCGGTTATTAAGTTTTTGAGCGAAGAATTTTGATTTTTTTACTAACCTCAACAGCATTTGAAAACCCCTATCAGAACAAAAAATAGAAACATTGGAATAGACATTTTGAGAGGGCTTTCTATTTTGTTTGTCGTCTTGTTACATCTCAATATTCATCTTGGTTATGCAGATTCATTTTTGAAAGAATTTTTGCCTAAAAAAGTATTTTCTGTTCTTTTTTGGAGTGGATTTTATGGTGTCGTGGTATTTTTTACGCTTTCGGGATATCTGATTACAAAATCTGTAATAGAAAAATGGGGTTCAACATCGGATATCGAAGTAAAAAAATTTTACTGGTTTCGTTTTGCTAGGATTATTCCTCTCTTAGTCGTTTTGCTTTTGGTGCTTTCTGGACTGCATATTTTCGAAATAAAAGGCTTTGTTATTAATACAGAAAAAGCATCTTTAGCTCGTTCGATAGTGGCAGCTATTACTTTTCATATCAATTACCTTGAGATTCAGGTAGGTTATCTACCTGCTAATTGGGATATTCTTTGGTCAATTTCCATTGAAGAAACGTTTTATCTTGTTTTTCCTTTTGCTTGCCTTTTCATAAAGAAAAAATGGCAATTAGCTGTTCTTTTAATTTTCTTACTTTTTCTTTCTCCTTTTGCAAGAACGCAGTTTTTTGAAGGAAATGAGCTTGCTGACCGAAATCATTTTGCTTTCTTAGATTCTTTAGCTTTGGGTTGCGTGTCTGCTATTATAGCTCATAATATTATTTTTCCGAAGTGGTTGCTGCGTGTCTTTTTGGTTTTAGGCTCATCAATGATAGTTCTCATTTTTGCTTTCAAGGGTTTTGTTTATAAATCTGGATTGGCAGATTTAGGACTAAATATTACAATTCTTTCGGTAGGAGTTTCTTTGATTTTGCTTTGGCTAGACAATCATCACAAATCAGGAAAAGAAAAAGATTATTTCGCTTTTAGATGGCTCAAAAGTATGGGAATGTACAGTTACGAAATTTATCTAACACATATGTTTGTAATTATTTTCGGTGTTCAGATTTATAAAAAACTTGAATTAAACGATACTTATCTCATTCCTTATTCACTTCTACTTATTTTACTTTCTTATTTTTTGGGTAGAGTAATTTTTCACTACTTTTCCGAACCTTTGAATAATTGGCTTAGAAAAAATTTTTGAATGGTCTGTTTTACAATTTCTCTATTAGATAATCAATTTCTGTTTTATTATTAAAATTTACACCCAAGAGAAAAATACTTTTGCCGTTTTGTTTTTCGGTAAGGTATTTATCAGTGTACTTTTTTTCTTTGATTTGGTCTAATGCAATTTGTGGCGTTTGATTTACTTTAAACTCAAAAATAAAAATAGATTCTTTTGATTTTACAACAGCATCAATTCTTCCTCTTGAAGTATTTACTTCTGCATCTATATAAAAACCTAAAAGCTCAAAAGTCAAGAAAATGATGGTATGATAATAACTTTCCTTGTACTGCTCAAAGATTTGAGATGGAATTTTTGAGAAAAGACTTGTAAAGTGAATAAATAATTTCTCAAAATTATATTCTAAAAGTGCTTGCTTTACTTGTACTACTACAGGAATAGAAAACCCTTCTTTATGAAAAGTATAAGAATTAAGTAACATATTGAGCATTGAGTTTTTCACTTCTCTATTCGGATAACCCAATCGATATACATTCATCTCTACATCTTCTACCAAAGTCAAATATCCTGTTTGAAACAAAACAACAATGGGTTGAATTTCTGTAATATCAAAATTACCCAAACTTTGCAAGTCCATAATTTGATTATCCATATCATAATAATTCCCTTCTTGCATTAGTTTTACCAAAAAAGTAGGCGTTCCTGTTTCGAACCAGTAATTATTAAAATTAGACTTTTGCAGTGCATTCATTATCGAAAACGGATTATATACTTTGTCTTCTCCTGTCCAAGAATAGCCATTGTACCAATCTTTTAATTCTTTTAGAGTTTCACTTTTATTTAATTTATGTTTTTTAGCTAATTTATTTATATGCTCATCAAAATAAGATTCTACTTCCTTTTGTGTATAACCTAATAGAGTAGAAAAATTTTCATCTATTGTAATGTCATTTAAGTGGTTTAAATCAGAAAAAAACAGATATTTTGGTAAATTTTGAAACCCCTGTCAAGAAGAAAAAACGTAATTCATTATCCAGACTTTTGATAGGAGAATAAAAATTCTTCATAATATCCCTGTTTTCTTTAGCAATATGAATTTCATCTTTATTCAAAAAATCTATAATTGGTTTATCATATTCATCAATCAATAAGACAACTTGTTGGTCATACTTTTTGTATAGCTTTTGAATTAATTCTTCTACTGCAAAACCCAAAGATTCAGCTTCAAGTACAATTTGATATTTTTGAGCATTCTGTTGTAATTTTTGATGTAGATAATCATACAAACCTATTTTTTTGTAATCTCCTACTGCAAAATCCAAATGAACGACAGGAAAAGTATTCCACTCAATTTTATCTTCAATAAATAGTCCTTTAAATAATTCTTTTTTACCTAAAAAAATTTCTTTCAGTGTATTTATTAATAGAGACTTTCCAAAACGACGAGGACGAGATAAAAAATAAACTTTAGAAATCTCCATGAGTTCTAAAATCTTTTCTGTTTTGTCAATGTACAAATAACCCTTTGTTCTTAATTCTTCAAAACTCTGTATTCCGATGGGTAATTTTTGCATAATTATTCGCTATTAATTTTATTGCTTTGTCAAAAATACTAAAAATAGAATTATTTTGTATGATTTTTCTCTAAAAAATGATATACTAAACAAAAAGCCAAAAACTTACGTTTGAAAATAGATTTTAAAATCGTAAATCTGTAAATTTGTATTTTCTAACAAAATCTTGCTCCAAACATCATTAAATACAAATTAGTAAAAAGCTAGATTTTAGTTACTTCTTTTTTTGCATAAGTGATGACAATTGATTTTATTAGTAACTTATTTAGAAAAAACATCAAAATTAGTAATACAAATTCATTTTTGAGATTTAGTTAAAACTGTGTAACATAAATTTATTTGTGTTTTTGTATTCATCAAGATTGCTCTTTTATTTAGCCATTATCAACGTCTTGTTATCTTCGATAACTGACGATTGCTAAGGCAAAATAAAAGGAAACAGAGTTTTATCTCCCTTAGCAATCGTCGTTGATAATGGGAAAAATATCAGTTCGCAATATGAATAAACTTATGTTACACAGTATTAAAAATCATTTAAAAAATTCTTACAAAAAAATAGATAATTTAAAACATGGCAGACGTAAATGTAAACTTTGTACATCCAACAGACGGACGCATGATTAGTGCAACTTTAGATGATACTATGAGCGTACAAGAAATTATAGGCGAACTTATTACTCACGATTTTATCAAAAATAGCCAGCAAGGATATAATCTTGCCATAAAAGGAGGAAATCGTATGCTTAACCATCAAACATTAGGACAAGCAGGAATTACACACGGAACTACTTTTAGAGTAATTCCAGCAACCGATGCAGGGAAATAGAGTAAGAGTTTAGAAGTATGAGTTCAGAATTAGAAGATAAATTTTGAAATCAGAAGTGAAAAATGTACGTAAGTTAGTATTAAAATTAAATATTTTAACCATTAAGTTATACTCTCGTTGCAATTATTTTATTGTAATTACTGCATAACTGATAACTGATAATTGAAAAAATGGCTACTCCTCAAGAAATACGAAATCGTCGTTTGGCGAATGATTATAAAGAAATGGAAAATATCAGTGGTTCCTTGCTTTCTTTTGAGCCACTTGTGGGTAATGCACCCTATGTAGAAGAATATGAAGTTACGATTTTTGTACGCAGCATTGTAGATACACAACCTACGTATCGCAATCAACACAAACTCAAAATCACACTTCCAGAAGCCTATCCACAAGCTCCACCACAGTTGGAACTTTTAGATGAACCTTTTATTTATCATCCAAACTGGTTTAAAAACGGACGTTGGTGTTACGGAACTTGGGAAATGTCAGAAGGCTTAGGAAGACATATGATTCGAATGATTCGAACACTTCAATATGACATGGAAATTACAAACGAACATAGTCCAGCAAACGAAGAAGCTCGTAATTGGTATTTGCGTATGCGAAATAGTGGTATTTTTCCGTGTGATAGACAAGAAATGCCAGACCCTACAAAAGAACGGGCAGCCAAAAAACCCTCTTCAGGATTCAAAATTACAGGTTTTGGTACAGATACAGCAACTGAAACAAAACCACAAGAAACGCAACCCGTACAAGAAGACAAAAGAGGTGGCTTTAGAATTCATTAAATTATAGTGTAATGTGGGTTCTAGCCTGCGTTAGATTTTTGATTAGCTAAACATTCATTTTGTAATCGGATAATACATGTTCAAAGTAACAAAAGAAACTCTTCCCTATATTCCCAAAAAAGCTGAAATTATGCCTTCTTGGGAATGTTTTTTTAAAGAAAATTTAAAACAGTATTTTCAAGAAAAATCTATTTCAAATTCCATTTATATTCATAAAGAAGCCTTCAAAATTATCAAAAATCATATTGGATTTGGAAGCGATACAGAACATAATCAAGTAGAACAAGGAGGTTTGCTTTTTGGAGAAGTGATAGAATATACAAATAAAGAAGGTAAAAATGTATTTATAGGAATTGTTAATTATGCTCTTGCTGCCAAAACGGCTGAAGGTTCGATGAGACATTTACATTTTAGTCATGCTACTTGGCATTCTCTTTTAGAAGAACAAGAAAAAATACAAGAACAAGAAGGCAAAAAACAACTTATCGGTTGGTATCATACACACCCAAAACAGTTACAAGTTTATTTTTCTGATGTTGATAAAGAAAACCATCTTACTTTTTTTGATGCAGATTGGCATTTCGGTTTGGTCTTGAATCCACAAAGAGAAGAAGTCAAATGCTTTTTGGGAAATGAGTTTGAAGAGGTTTTGTGTATTTTGGAATAAAAATTGAAAAATAATACTAATAGACCTTTCACAAATTACTTATGTATGAAAATTCTATTTCGTATTCTGCATTTTAGTAGCGACAACGCATGCGTTTTCCCTACAAGAATACATTTTCTTAATTTTCTAATTTGCAAAAGTCATAATTAACTCAAGTTGTGTACTATAAAGATATTTCAGACTTCCTAGTCTGAATGAATAGGGTTTTAACTAATTGAAGTTGCTCATTTTTTACTTACACAGACTAGGAAGTCTGTGATACACAACTTAAGTTAATTAAGAAAAAGTCTTAAAAAGTTTCCCTTTCAAAAATACTTTACCCTTCAAACTATTCTCTAAATCAATAAAAGGAGAGTTTTTAGACTTTGAAACATTCATTTCTTTCGTAAAAATCCATTCTTCATCTGGATAAAAAACAGTCAGATTTGCTTTTTCTCCTTCTTTTATCTTAGGCTGATTCAATTTTAAAATCTGTCTTGGATGGATTGTAATTTTCTGTATCAATTCTTCTATACTTAAATATTTTTCAGTTTGTTTTCTGATTGCTGCAAAAGCGGTTTGAAAATTTATTATCCCAAAATCTGCCAAATCAAACTCTAATTTTTTAGCTTCTTCATCGTGTGGAATATGATTTGAAACGATAGCGTCAATTGTATCATCTTTTAAGCCTTCCAAAAGTGCCTCTCTATCACTTTGAGTGCGAAAAGGAGGAAAAACCTTCAAAAAAGTATCAAAAATAAAATCATCTTTTGCCAAATCCTCATCTAAAAAGGAAAGTTGATACGCTGCAATATCACAGGTTACGTTTAGTCCTTCTTGTTTTGCTTTTCTGATAAGTTCTACACTACGAGCCGTTGAGATAGTAGAAAAATGAATTTTACCCTTTGTGTAACGCAAAATTTCTAAATCTCTTTGAATCATCATTTCTTCGGCTACGGAAGGTAAGGCTTTCAAGCCTAATTTTGTAGAGGTGATTCCTTCGTGCATGTGTCCATTCGAAAGGTTTTTATCAGAAGGCAATTGCATCACAAGACCATCAAAAGCCTGTGCATACTGCAAAGCACGCATCAGAACGCCTGTATGAGAAATATTTTTTAGTCCATCAGAAAAAGCAACTGCACCAGCAGTGTGAAGGTCATACATTTGTGTCATGTCTTGTCCTTCTGTTTTGTGCGTAAGTGCTGCAATAGCAAAAAAATCCACTTTTGACGATGTATTCAGATTTATTTTTTTACTTTCTTGCTCTAAAAAATAGACGTTTTCTTTATTTTCTAAAGTAGGTTTTGTATTAGGCAAAATAGCAACTTGCGTAAAACCTCCTAAAGAAGCTGCCTTATTTGCTGTCAATAAAGTTTCTCTGTGTTCCATTCCAGGCTCGGGAACGAAGGCACGCATATCACACCACCCCACAGAAACAAAAGCATTTTCACAATCTAATTTTTTATAATTTGTAGGAATTGTTATATCAGAATTATATTCTTTAATAGTCGTAATTTTTCCATTATCAATTCCGATACAATATTCTTTGTTTGGATTGTAATCTGTATCAATAATTTTGATTTTGGAAAGCCAAAAGGCAGTTGGATTTTCTGATTGCATTTCTTTGACTAATATTTTATTATTTTGAGCTAGTAAAAATGTATTTGTTTGCAAATATAAAAACTTTGATTGGAAAAATTAAAGGAAAATAATTTGATAAAAAATCACTACTATTTCTAATATGAAAATGATTTAATGTTTTTTAAGAACAAATTACGATTCCTTTCTATAAATTGCCTATACTAATTTTAAAGAAAACTTAAATCTATTCCAATACTCACTTTATTCCCTATGCAAAACTCTAAGAATCAGTTTTTTATAGCCTTATTAGTGTTTGTTGTATCCGTTTTATCTTATGAAAAGACGGTTGCACAACAAACATTTTATACAAATGGTATTACAGACGAACGAACTTCCGTCTATGCTTTTACGAATGCTACCATTTATACCGATTATCAAACCAAAATATCAGATGCTACTTTAATTATAAAAGATGGCAAAATTTTGGAAGTCGGAACAAATATAACCGTTCCAAAAGGAGCAATAACACAAGACCTAAAAGGAAAAATTATCTACCCTTCTTTTATTGATTTATATTCTGATTATGGAATGCCAGCTATTGAGAAAGGAAGTAGTTCTAGAAGACAACTTCAGCTCAATCCTTCTTCTCCTCATGCTTTTGGAAATAATCAGGCTGTAAAAGCACATCACAAAGCAAGCGAGATGTTTAATCCAACTGATAAAACAGCAGAAAAAGAAGCTGAAGGTTTGAGAAAGCTAGGCTTTGGAACTCTTCTTTCAGGACAACAAGACGGGATTGTTAGAGGAACTTCTGCACTCGTTTTCTTAGGAAATGGAACGGCACACGACCAGCTTTACAAAACCGATGCCGCAGCAGGTTTTTCTTTTAATAAAGGTTCTTCTTCGCAGTCTTATCCTAGTTCTTTGATGGGTTCGATAGCTCTTTTACGCCAAACTTATTTAGATGGAAAATGGTATGCTACTGGCAGTTCGAAGGAAAAAAACTTGACACTTTCAGCTTGGAATACGCTTCAAAATTTACCTCAAATTTTTGAAGTAAGTGATAAAACGAATGCTCTTCGTGCTGATAAATTAGGCGATGAGTTTGGAAAACAATATATTTTTAAAGGAAATGGAGATGAGTATCAAGCTATTGAACTTCTCAAAAACACAAATGCTTCTTTTATTATTCCTCTTACTTATCCTGATGCTTTTGATGTAAATGACCCTTTAGATGCTCAATTTATATCTTTTACAGCTCTCAAACATTGGGAATATGCAGCTTCGAATGCTTCTATTTTAGAGAAAGCAGGAATTAATTTTGCTTTCACAACTGATGGATTAAAGGACAAGTCTAAATTTTTGGAGCATCTTAGAAAAGCAGTTGGTGCGGGTCTTTCCAAAACGGCAGCTCTAAAAGCTCTTACTCACACGCCTGCCAATCTTATTGGAGAAGGAAACAATTTAGGAGTTTTGAAAAAAGGTGCAATTGCTAATTTTATTATTACTTCGGGTGATTTGTTCTTGTCAAAAACTAAGATTCATCAAAACTGGGTAAAAGGACAAAAAAATGAAATCGTTCCTTTTGCTAATTCTAGTTATGCAGGAGTTTATGATTTGACATTAGAAGAAGAGGGCAAACCAAAACTCTACAAATTAGAAGTTTCGGGAGAAGAAGATAATCTGGATTATAAAGTAATTGATGGAAAAGATACTCTAAAAGCAAAAGCAACGTATGAAAAAGGAATTTTTGCACTTCAATTTTCTCCTCAAAATCAGATTGAAGCAACTCGTCTGACAGGTTGGTACGATTCAGAAGGTAAATTTTGGTCAGGTTCTACCCGTACATCTGGTGGAAAATGGGTAAACTGGCAAGCCAAAAACTCTGATTCTAATCAAAAAATTAATCAAGCTATTGGAGATGCTCCAAAGGTAGATTCTACTTTGCAAGCCTTCAAACCAACGTTTCCGTTTGCTCCGTATGCTTTTCAAACTCAGCCAAAAGCCGAAACAGTTTTGATAAAAAATGCAACAGTTTGGACAAATGAAGCAGATGGAATACTAGAAAATACTGATGTTTTGTTAGTCAATGGAAAAATAAGTAAGATTGGAAAAAATATTTCTGCACCAAGTGGCTCAAAAACAATTGACGGGACAGGAAAACATTTAACAAGTGGAATAATAGATGAGCATTCGCATATCGCAATTTCTGGAGGAGTAAACGAAGGTGTTTATGCAAATAGCTCAGAGGTAAGAATTGCAGACGTAATTAATCCAGAAGATGTAAATATTTACCGTCATTTGGCAGGTGGTGTTGTGGCTCTACAACAATTGCACGGCTCTGCAAATCCAATTGGTGGACAGTCTGCTGTAGTAAAACTTCGTTGGGGAAAAACTGCTGAAGAAATGAAAATCAAAGGTGCCCCTGAAAGAATAAAATTTGCATTAGGAGAAAATGTAAAGCATTCAAACTGGGCAGAATATAGCCGTTATCCACAATCAAGAATGGGTGTTGAGCAGTTTTTGACAGACGCATTTACACGAGCTAAAGAATATGAAGCAGCAAAAAAAGCAAATCCAACTACTACAAGAACAGATTTGCAACTAGAAACGCTTTTGGAAATCATTAATGGACAACGACTAATTTCTTGTCATTCTTATGTGGCTTCCGAAATTCTTTCTACTATGCGTGTAGCTGAAAAATTTGGCTTCAAAATCAATGTATTTACACACATTTTGGAAGGCTATAAAGTAGCTCCAGAAATGGCAAAACATGGCGTTGGAGGCTCTACTTTTTCAGATTGGTGGGCGTACAAATATGAAGTGAAAGACGCCATTCCTTACAATGCTGCAATTATGAATCAGGCTGGAGTTTTGACTTCAATTAACTCTGATGATGCAGAAATGGGAAGAAGACTCAATCAAGAAGCTGCCAAAACTGTGAAATATGGTGGTGTTTCGGAAGAAGAAGCGTGGAAATTTGTTACACTTAATCCTGCTAAAATGTTGGGAATTGCTGACCGAACAGGAAGTATAAAGGTAGGAAAAGATGGCGATATTGTATTGTGGTCTGATAATCCGTTATCTATTTATGCAAAAGCTGAAAAAACATTTGTAGATGGAATTCTTTATTTTGATAGAGAAAATGATAAAAATCTACGTCAAGAATTAGCAGTTGAGCGTGAAAGAATTATTCAAAAAATGATTTCAGCTAAAAAAGATGGTGCTCCAACAATGGGCGTAAAATTCAAAAAAGAACACTTATGGGACTGTGAAGAAAATGATTTTGATTACTGGAATACTGTAAATGATGGTGAGTAAATGTAGCTTACGCTTTAGCGTGAGTAAAACTGTACCGAATACTTTAGTATTCGCCTAAAAAACAAAACACAGATTGAAAATTTACTTTTTCAGTCTGTGTTTTTTTATTGAATTAACTCAGAAACATTGTTTCTTTAATTAAAACTATATTTTTGTTCAGTTCCTTTTTCTGCTCATTCAAAAATTTCAATTCTTTTTTATTCTTTGTGTAGAAAGTTATTTTTATTGATGATGATAAGCTCATTAACTTAACAAGAAATTCACTATTACGAGGGTGTTTTGAAGGTAAATCAATATCAAGCACTTCATTTTTTAGATTAATTCTCAGTTGATTAGGGACGTATTGCTTATGAAATTTACTGTGTGAAGTATGCTCCATAAATTCTACATCCTTCCAGTCATAGACTTTATCAAACGAAATTATTGTGTCTTCATAAATTTTAAGTGGTATAGTTCCTATATTAAATTTCTTTTTTTCATGAAGTATTGTCATATACATTATAAACAAAAATAGTAAATTAAAGATTAGCAAAACTACAATTTCTGTTATTCCGTTTTGCGTTTGTATATCTTCTAAGGAAAATTTAGATAGCAAAATGTAAAAAATTCCACAAGTAGCAAAGAAGCCTATTGAGGAAAATATTGTAAAAGAAATTTTGTATTCTCTTGTATTAGGAAGAACTTCAAAAATTAAAGCATCTTTCTTTCTAGCCTTAATTTCCTTTTCTTGAACAGGAATAAAACCTAATGTCTCAGTCTGATTACAATATATTTCATTCATATACTCCCAACTTTCCTTCAAAAAAACAGACTGACAAACACTACAAAAAACAACTTCATCATTTGCTTTTATTGCATCGCCTGTAACAGAATATTGTCTTCCTATAATGTGAGAATGGTTTTGTGAGTTTAGTTTGTGGGTGTTATAGTTCATTCTTTTTTACTAGAAAGGTGTTTTGTCAGTTAAAATTATATTTCCCTTGTACACTTCTTTTTTATCTTCTAAAAATAATAATTCTTTTGTATTTTCTGTATAAAAAGTAACTTCTACAAACTGAGACACCTGTGCTAAACTTTCTAAAAAAAATAGAATTATTAGGATATTCATTTTTCACGCTCAAATGGTATTCTTTCATATGATTATCTACAAAAACTCTAAGTACAGTAACCGTTTTTGGAAATGAAAAGAAATTAAAAGCATATTCGGCTTTATAAATGATAGATTGCACTTCTTGCCATTGAAATGATTTGCCAAATAATATAATTCTATCTTGAAAAATTTGAAGAGGAATAATTCCTATATTATTATTTTTTCTCTTGTGTTTATCTCTAATGAAAAGTAAACCTAAAAACCCTAATTCAAAACACGATAATACAATAAATAGTATTTGGAAACCTTTTGTTCCTATTTTTGTGTTATGAAATTCATCTAAAATCAAACACAAAATATAGAAACTAGAAAATGCAAATGATAAAGTCAAAACAAGAGAACGAAGATACTTTTTTATGTTTGCAGGAATTTCAAAAAGTAAAGCATTTTTCTTTCTAGCCTTTATTACATTTTCTTGAAAAGGAACAAGACTAAGCGTTTCAGTCTGATTACAATGCTTTTTATTCATATATTCCCAACTTTCTATCAAAAAAACAGACTGACAGGCACTACAAAAAACTACTTCATTATTTTCTGTAATTATATCGCCTGTAACAGAATCTTGTCTTCCTATAATATGGGAATGGTTTTGAGAATTTAATTTGTGAGTGTGGTACTTCATTGGAAATGTAAATTATTAGCCACTTGAATTTTGAAATAAAGATAAAACAAAATTTTCAAAAATGATAGGTTTGTAAAAATGTCATTGTATTCTAAAGTTTGTTTCTACTAATTTAGATTTTAATCAAAAATCCCTTAATTTTATGCTATTCTCTTACTAAATTTTATCATCATAATTCAATGAAATTAGAAAAAGTAAACTCTTTGATTTACAAAATATGTACACTTATTCTAATTATAGGAAGTGTATATTTTTTCTCCAAAACTTCCTATTGCTATTACAAACTAATTACTTCTCCTTATCAGCAGGAATATAGAGAAGCCGTAACTTCTCTTGCAACACAATTATTAGTAGATAATGAAAATCCGTATCGCATAGAAAATCAACCCGAATATGGACAAGCATACGGAATTGTACAGAATTTGATTGCTTATCCATTTGCTTACTTACTCGGTTCTTCTCTACAAACACACAGGTTAGTTACATTGGTAGGAATAATTTTGAGTTGTCTGGTAATTATTTTGTGGTTATCCGAATTAAAAATATCTCTACTAATTGCTGTTCCTGCAACGCTTACATTGTATTTGAGTTTTTTTTATAATGTATTACCTTTAAATAGACCTGATTCTTGGGGACTATTTTTTATGCTTTTATCGCTCTATATTCCATTTAAATATAATTATTCTACCAAAAGTCTGATTGCAAGTATCGGTTTGGGACTTATAGCTTTTTATACAAAATCTTATTTTGTATTGGGGATAATAAGTATTGGAAGTTTCTTATTCTTCTTTATTTCTAAGAAAAAAGGATTGATTTATACGCTATTTTTTCTAATTACTTTTGCAGTATCTATTTATGTAGTAAGTTCTGTTTATCCCTTGTTTTTCTATCTAACCGTATTATCTTTCCTAAATTATGCCATTGGAGGAAGTTGGATGTACGCAAATGAACAGGTAATAACCTTTCTTTATATCAATAAATTCTTTTTATTGTTAGGAATTATAAGCATATCTTCATTTGTCTATTTCAAAACAAGAAGTAGAAAAACATTAAATTATAAAATAAATCTAAATATGGTAAACTTTGATAAAGGGTTAATTACTACAACTATCTCTTTGTCTAATCTACTTGTTGTTTATACCTTTTTTCTATTTTTTGGTATTGTATATATTGTCTTGGGAAGAAATGGAGGAGCTTTTTTGGTTTATTATTTTACTCATATTACTCCAATTCTTATACTAGTTGTAATAATTTTCTTATTTAAATCAGCGAATAAAGCACTACTTGCGGTAGGAATGCTTCTTATTGTTCTGAATATATGGAGTGTGGACAGGCTTTTATACTCTTCAGATTTGACAGAAGAGGAACAAAAAAATTGGCAAAAAGCTAAAACCTATATAGAGAATAGTTATCATGTAATAGGCTCGCCTGTAGTGGCAAATTTAATTAAAGAAAAAGGATTAAAAGTATATAAACAAGGATTGAGTGGACAGTTTATATCAGCTGGTAATGTAAAAAAACCAATTCTGAAATCTATTTTCCCTAGATATATTGAAATTGACACAGTGTTGAAACAATTCTATGCTCAAATTGATAATGGTCTTATAAATCAGAAGTTTGATTTGGTAATTACTGAAAAGGGAAATAGTGTAACGCCTACCAATAAACCGATCACTAAAAATTATGACAGAGTAGATGTACTAACTCTAGCTATGCCTTTTAGTGCACAGTATTGGGAATTGGAGTTTTGGAAACCTAAAAAAAGTGAGAATACCAACTTAAAAATTACCTACTAATCATACTATCAGAACTTTTGCAAATCGTTTATAGAACACAATTTTATTCGATTATTTTCATTTCAGTAAGGAAAATGCATGCATTGTCCCTATACAAATACTCTTTTTTGAAATTGCGAAAGTCCTAAATATAAAACATAGTAGGCTGCAATCTAACTTACCTTAAAGCCTCAACCATTTTGCTGGTATTAAATTCTATCATTCCAATATAATTTTCCTCTGACGTTCCTGCCTGTCCCATTGCATCAGAAAAAAGAGTTCCTCCAATTTTTACGTTTGCACCTTTATTTTTTGCTCCTTCCAAAACAGCGTTGATAGCTTGCGGAGAAATAGAACTTTCCACGAAAATGGCTTTTATTTCTCGCTCTACAATAAAATTAACCAAATTATTCATATCTGAAATTCCTGCTTCCGAAGCCGTTGAAATTCCTTGCAATGCCTGTACTTCCATTGCGTATTCTTTTCCAAAATAATAAAAAGCATCGTGAGAAGTAATCAAGACACGTTGATTTTCTGGAATTTCTAATATTTGAGTCTTTTACTTTTCTATCTAACTCTTCTAATTTTTGAGTATATACTTTACTTTGTTTTTCAAAATATTCTGCATTAGAAGGTTGCTTTTCAGATAATGCTTTCACTACTAACGGAATGATCTGTTTCCAAAGAGCAACGCTCATCCAGATATGTGGGTCGTATGTGTTTTGTCCTACTTCTCTCAAAACCGATTTATCAATTGCATTTCCCAATGCTGTAACTGATTTTTGAGAAGAAAAATTTTCTAAAATCTCTGCCATTTTCCCTTCTAAATGAAGTCCGTTATAAAAAATCATATCTGCTTCTGTCAAACGACTCACATCATTTTGAGTAGCTTTGTATAAATGGGGATCAACACCTACTCCCATAAGTGCTTCTACATTAGCAGAATCACCTACAATGTTTTTTATCATGTCAGCAATCATTCCTGTTGTACAAACAATTTCTAATTTTTTTGAGGAATTTAGAACTTGGTTAGAAGTCTGTTCTGATTTTTTTTCTATGCAACTGTTGAGAAAAAAAAAAAAACAAGTAATAGAGAAGATAGCAAAAGATAATTTTGAATGCTAGTTTTTAAAGAAGCATAGATTTTAATATTAAAATTGAAAATATACGTTCAAATTCCGAGTCGATTAATTGATGAACGATATAAATTGCAAAAGTAAAAATAATAGAACCAAAACTATTAATTTATTATTTTTACTTTAGAATTGTATTACAGATTTCCTAATCTGTGCAAAAATGCAATTATTTTTCCGAGCAGACTGAGAAGTCTGTTGTACATTTTAATCCAAAACACATGAAAACTACCTTTCAAGGACATAGAGGAGCAAGAGGTTTGTTACCCGAAAATACAATTCCTTCTTTCAAAAAGGCTTTAGATTATGGTCTGCAAGGATTGGAACTGGATATTGTTCTTGACAGGAGAAAATCAATTTTTAGTTTCTCATGAACCTTATTTTTCTCACGAGTTTTGCTCAAAACCCAATGGAGAAGCGATTTTGAGAAAAGAAAAACTACAACACAATATCTATAGAATGGATTATGAGACCATCAAAACCTACGATTGTGGCAAACAGGGACATATTCGCTATCCAGAACAGCAAACCTTTGCAGCCGTAAAACCGCTTTTAAAATCTTTTTTTGAGCAGATTGAAAAGTATGTTTTTGATAGTAATGAAGAAAATAAAATACAACCTCCTTTTTATACAGTAGAAATCAAATCTGATTTTGCATGGTATGGTTTTATGCAGCCTTTGCCTTCTCAAATGGTTGCTTTGTTTATTAAAGAAATTACTGCTTATCCGTTTTATGATACAATAAAAGATAGATTACTAATAGAATCTTTTGATATAAATATTTTCAATGAGCTACATAAACAAACTCAAAACACAGATACAAAATTCGAAATCGGTTTTTTGGTAGAAAACAAACTTTCAATTGATGAGAATTTAGCCAAATTAGATTTTATGCCTTCGGTTTATGTTCCTTATTATAGACTTCTGACAAAGAAAAAAATAGAAGAGTTACATCAAAGAGGATTAAAAGTTTTTACGTGGACAGTAAACGATACCAAAAAATGCAAAAATTATAAACTGGAAAGTGGATAGTATTATTACAGATTTCCCGAATCGAATTCCAGTTTTTGAAAGTGTTTAGTGTTTTACTTTGATTAGAGTAAACTTAGGACCATTACGATTTTAAAAATTACGACCTGGTAAAGCAGCGAAGCGAATTACGGATTTAACTGGATTATCAATGAATTAGATAATTCACAAATAGCAATTTATTTAATTTCGTTACTTCAGTAGAAATTAATTTTGGAATTTGATAAATCAAATTTCTACACTTAAATTACGTAGCAATTTAATTTATCAAACTGACTTTTATGAAAACCAATTGTAGGGTAACCAGTACAAACTTTCAAAACTCTTACTTTAGACCTCTAAATTTACACTATGGATAATCTTCGTTCTATTTTAGATACTTTTTCGGAAGAAGAAAAGAAAGCTATTCATGCTTTTGTTCAGCGTCAGAAAATCCGAAAAAACAGAAAAGACTTGCAACTTTTAGAACTTTTGCAGGAAGAGACAGAGTACAATGGAAAAGAATTATTACTAAAACTCTATCCCAAAACAAAAAATAAAGTAGCTTATCACGCACTTCGCAGAAGACTAATGCAGCATTTTATTGATTTTATTACTCTTTCAAGAAGTACTGACCAGACTATTGAAGGAACAGATATTATGGGTATTATTTCACTTTCTCAATATCTTTTTGAAGTAAATTTAGAAAATATAGCTTGGAAATATCTCAAAAAAGCACAAAATCAAGCACAGGAAAATGAGCAATATCATCATCTCAATTCAATTTATAATCTTGCTTTAGCCAATACGGATAATGAATTTGCACCTCCCTTTGAAGAGCTATTGGAATTACGAAACCAGAATAAAAATTTTGCAGAGCAAGAAGAACGAGCCCATATTGCAAATTGTATCTTAAAAAATAAATTAGCAAAAGCCAAAAGAGAAGGAAAAGTACTGGATTTTGATAGTATAATGACACAGATTTTGGAGGAATGGGATTTGACACAAGCAGTTAGTGAGCGTCCCAGAATTCGTTTTAATCTGCTTTCTATTGCCAGAAATGCAGTTGTGGCAAAAAAGGATTATTACAATTTTGAATCCTTTTTGCGTATAAATTATGAGCAGCTTTTGAGTAATATGATGATTTCTGAAAAAAATCAATCTTACAATCAATATTATCGTTTATCACTGCTCTATATGTTGGCTCACGTTTTATATAGAAACAAAAAATTCAAAGAATCATTAAAATATCTTGATGAATTTAAAGTTATTTTAGAGTCTTCTAGCAAAAATTCAAAGAGCTATAAGACTTCTTTTTATTCAAAGTTTACACTTCTTACGGCTGCAAACCTTGCCTTTACCGAGCAGAGAGATAAAGCAATTTTACTACTGGAAAATTTACTCAAAAAAAATAAAGCTATTCTTTCCACAAACGATATTCTGAATACACATCTAAACCTAGTTTTTTATCATTTTCAGAAAAGTGACTTTAAAAAGGCAAATAAAGTTTTGTTAGATTTTGGTCATTCTGATGCGTGGATAGAGAAAAAAATGGGTAAAGAATGGGTAGTAAGAAAGTGGATTATTGAATCTATCTTGCAATTCGAACTAAAAAACGATGATATTGCACGAAAAATAATTTCAAAGATAAAACAGAAATATGCTTCTCTTTTAGGACAATCTAATTATCAAAACAGCAAGCCATTTTTGAGTCTTTTGGAAGAATATATGCGTTATCCACAAAGAGCTACACAAACTACTTTCTCAGAAAAGGTGGAAAAAATACTCACTTTTGCAGAAAATACACAACAAGAAGACTTACAAGAAATGGCTTTTTATGCATGGCTAAAATCCAAAATGGAAAAACGAAATTATTACGAAACTCTTTTAGAGCTTGCTAATGATTAAGTAAACTAATAAATTATTCTTCATCAATACTATAATTTATAGGTAACATTTCTGCTATTTTTTCTTGCCACGCCCAATATTCTTCTGTAAGAATAGAAAGAGGGTTAATAAGAAAACCTTGCTCATCAAAAATGGCAGATTTTTCTGTTAAACTAATCAGAGAAGACTGAAAAGATTTTTCAGGGATAACTTGACCAAACCTAGTAGTTTGAATTAAATACAAATCATCTTCCTTTTCTTTGGTATAAACAATGTAAAGATAATCTTCAAAACTCAAAATTGTATAATTTTGCTGTTTTCTTAGAAGTGTATCGGTATCAATAACGGTAGGATATAAAGTTTCTACTAATTTAGGTTTTTTAGATTCATTAGACCAATACGCTAAAGAATCAGAATTCAAAATTTTTCCCATTACTCTAAAACTTTTCAAACCTGCCTTTATGACTTCATCAGGCAATCTATCTGGATTTGGAGTTCGAGACCAATTTCCTTACCAAAAATCCTTCTTCTTTACATGTATTACTCAAAAGTGCTTTACAGAAATGAGAAAAAGAACCTTTATATGCTTTTTCTCTTTCTTCTTTCCACTTTTGTCTTTTTTCGTTTAGAGCCTTTCAATTCTTCAAATAAAGAGTAGCCAAGTACAGATTGATAACCAGTCCGTCCATTATCTCTAAAAGAAACTAATAAATATTTTATTCTATAACCAAGTGCTTTGTTTTCAATAATCAAAAATTCATCAGTCCGAACTTTAAGCAACAAGCTGTCATAATCATATTTTAAATAGACAACATCAGGATTTATTATTTTACAATACTTAGCTAGAGGTGTTCTTCCTATAAATTTCTCCACAAAATGGTCATAATTAATCTGGTAATTTTTATCTTCCTGTATCACTACTTCTTGAAGTTGGGTATCCTTAGCAGCGAGTTCGATTTGAATAGGTGCGTTATTTTTGCTGATTGTAATTCTCTGAGTAATTACTTCAAATCCAATATAAGACACGACTAATTCGTAAGTACCTAGTGGAATATTATTTAATGCAAAATTTCCTAGTTCATCAGTAGTTGTTCCTAATTGGGTATTGTTCAAGAAAAACATTCGTAAAAGGCATAGGACTTTTATCAGCTTGATTAATTACTTTACCAGAAATAGTTTGAGCTAAAAGAATTGAGCTACCTAGTATTTGAAATAAAATAATATATAAACTTACTATAAGGTATTTTTCTGATAGGATGACATAGTTATTTTATTATGTAGGAATATTTAGTAAAAACAGGGTTAAAACCCTGTCCAATTTACAATTCATAGCCTATTTTTGAAAATATATCTTTGTAAAAAAAATACAAAAGTAGTTTTTTTAATTGAACAGGGTTTTAACCTGTGTTAGTAATGTGAATTTCTAAGATAAATTTATTCATTTATATTATAAGACTTTTGTAAAAATACTTTTTCTCAAAATAATATTCTTATGTTTTGGTCTGCTCTCGAATCTGACTTTTTAATAAAATTATCAAACCATTTGAAGCTAATTGCTCTTAAAAATCCTATTAACTATGAAAAATAATATAATTTTAGTACTAATCCTTCTATTTCTGGTTAGTTGCGAATCGTATTCTAAAGAAACTTTTCAAATGAAAAGTAAAATGCTAAACAACGGAAAACATATAGAAGTTGCAAAAAAAAGCACAGAAACTACTCATATAGGAATACTAACCCGACATAATTATGGAACTTCTCACAGCTTTGAATACAAATTTTTTATAGAACCTGATGAAATAGAGTGGGATGGAAGATATAGAAAAGAACCCAAAAATATTATTTTTCATCAAAATAAAATTTATGTTCGCTATCTTAAAAATGTTTATAAAACAACACAAATTATAGATTCTCTAACTCAAGACACCACTTACAATAGTTATTATGAGGTAAAAGAACTTGCTGAAAAAAGTATAGACCGACGTTTTTTCTATAAAATGCTTGGTTCTCAAAAATGGACAGGTATTCCAATGAGAGAGTACAATACTGCAAGACAAAAGTACAAAGAATATGATATTCCTAATGATAATGAGCTAGTAATGGAAATAAATAATTGACTTAAATTTCTTACTTCTTACTTCTTACTTCTTACTTCTTATTTTTGATTTTCTGATTTCTGAATTACTTTTCTACAAACATTCAATTTCCAAAATCCAATCAACTACGTTCTCATAAATCCCCTGTACTGCAAAAACACCATTTCTACGCATTCGAAGCTGTGGTAAAAGTTGAGATTGTAGATTGACAAGAAAAACGCAAGGAGAAATACGGTGCTTTTGGCGATATTCTTTCAATAATTTAAAAGGAAAAAGAGGTTGTTCTTCTGTCCAGCTACTCAAAATAAGTATTCTTGAATAGGCTTCTTTCTCTTGAATTAATTTCTTTAGAGCAACCGACAAATTACCTTTTTCAGAAGTTGCATAATTCATCATTGCATCTTGTAAACGATGTTGAAAAGATGCTGCATCTTTCTGGTTCTGAGTAAAATAAGAATGTAGAGTATCTTCACTCAAAATTTTTATAGAAATGGAATCTTTATTTTTTGCATTATTTTGAAAAATAAACGCAGAAAGCCAACTTGCCTTTTCTAAAGATTGTGATTCTGTAGTAAGAGCTTCATCTAAAATGATAAGTGTTTTGCCAAATCTTTTAGTATCATTTTTGTTATTTTTATCGTTTAGAAGTGAAATATTCTGAATTGTGCTTGGCAAAACTTCTTTTAATAATCCTATCTGAATATCATTTGCTTTTGTAAGGTCTGGATATAGCGTCAAGAAATCTTCTTCAAATGGTTTTCGTTCGAAAATACGTTCTACCTTTTCCCTAATTTCTATAAAGAAAGGAATCATTTCTCGTTCTTCTTGTGCTGTTTGCTGGTAGATAGAAGCTAATTGTTTTCTTGCTTTTGAAAGTGTGTTTTCAATATCTTCTTTTGTTAGTTGGATAATATTCTGAATAGTTTTTCGTGCTTCTTCTAGCTGATTTCTGAGTTCATTTCTTAGCGTAGATAATTCTTCTTTCTGATTTTCTTTTGTTTTGTCCCAATATTTTTGACGAACATTATTTTGATATATATTCTGAAAATCTTCCAAACTAAGTCCTTTTCGCACTTCTTGTTTTTGTTTTTTACTTAGATTTTCTTCAATTACTTCATTTAGAAGATTGTTTGAAGTATCATTTTCTGTTTCAGAATTATGTTCTAAATGTTCTTTTTGCTGCTGCTGAACTTGATTTAATTGCTTTGTCAAATGTTTGCTAACTCCTTTTGCTACTTCAAACATTTCTTGTAAAGCGGCTTGCATTGGCGGACGTGCCTGTTCCAAATACAGTTCTTGAATGTCTTTGAAGGCTGCAATTCTACCCCGAATTCTGTGTAAAATGGTATCTTCTAATTCTTCCAAATGAATTGCAATATCTTTCAAAACATACTGAATTTCTTCAGGAGAATAAAAATAAAGACGTTTTATTTGTTCTACTTTTTCTGAATAAAAAACATCTGCTAATTCTCCGAAAAATCCTACTTTACGTCTCAAGTTTTTGAGAGCTTGTCTTTCTATTTTACGCCAACCTTCCTGCTGAACCAAAGAAGGAGGAAGCTGACTAAGGTATTTTTCTTCAAAAGTAGAAAGTAAGTTTTCAATTTGCTCACTTCTTTTCATAATTTGTGCCATTTGCTTAGGTGCTTGTTGCAAATTAGGCGTATTTATTTGTGTAAAAAAGAGGCGTTGCTGTTCCTCCAATTCGTGAAAAATAAGCATCAAACGATGATAACCACCAAAGAAAAGCTCACCTTCCCATTTCTTAAAAATGCGTTTTGAAGCCACTTGCAAGCGATGAAGTTCTTCTTCTTGCTCGGCAACAATACTTTCGACAAATTCTTGTGTATGCAGAATTCTATGAACACGCTTTACATACGACTTATGAATTTGTTGATAACTTTCAAGGATTTGAAAAGGCGAAATTTTAGTATTTGTTTCCTCCTCTTTATTATCTTTCTCTATTCCAGACATTCAATTTCTGTAAAGCTAATTTTATTGTTTTGGGAGAATTTTTGAAAATTAGAGGCAGCTCTTCCAAAATTTCTAAATTAGAAAGTTGGTTCTCTTTGATGAGTTTTTTCCAAAGCTCACTTTGTCTATTTCTTTTCTCTTGATACGAACCTTTCTGTAACTGCACTTTTGTAAGTTCCCTTTTCCACTTTTTGGTAGGATTTTTTTTGAGCAAAATTTTCTCTTAAAAAATGATTATCTACCTCAGAATTCAATCTTGGACGGCAAATATTAAGACAATCTGCTAAAAGCGTTTTTTTGTGTGGAAATTGATTAAAAAATAACTCAAACTCTTCTTTTGTTCTTTTTTCTAAAGAAAGTTTAATTGCTTTTTTGAGTGAATTGGGAAATGGCTTTTCAAAGGTTTCTACATAAAATTCAAAGAAAAAAACAGTATCTTGTATAGTTTGTAGTATTTCTACAAAAAAATCTTTTTGCCCTTCTTCCTCTTTTTGAAAGTGAGCTAGCATAGCAATTATACGCAATACAGTTTCATCAAAACCCTTTAATTTTGAATACAACAAAACATCTCGCATAGCATAAGGCGAAATATAAGAAGAAAAATAAACCCATTTTTCTCTACCAAAATGAGTTGTTTTGTCTGTATATCCTTTTACAATTTGATTCTTAGAATTACTTTTGATTTCACTTTTTCCATAATGAAGCGTTAGAATATCTTGAAAAAAACGTTTTTGATAAGAAGAAAACGAACTAAGTATAGACTCTATAATTTGTGTAGAATAGATAGAAGAAAGATTTTTTTGCATGCTCAAAAATACAATTTATTTTCTATAAATTGTTTTCAATATAAAATATTCGTAAATTAGAAAATTAATTTAGCCAGTTTAAATAGTAAATTCTAAATAAAATAGAAAACTATTTTCTAGCAAAAAACTTATTTGAAATAAATTCAATTAGTAGATAGATTTAATCAAACTATACAATTAAATTTGTCTTTCATTTTATTAAAATTAAATCAGTAATTATCAGTATGAATTTTAATGCCCTTAACAAAGACCTAGAAACTATCGTTCAGCAGAAAAGTATGCTCTCCGAAATGGATTACAATGATTCTACTTACGATGATGCAGAAGAAAAACTACACGAATTTGAGGATAATTTTTTGGAAAACTATGGAGAATACTTAGAGGATATCTTAGAGGATTTGTATGAGCAGCACAGCCCTAGTCTGGATGTACTCTCTCCAATCGCTTATATTGCTCGCAATTATTCTCCTTTAGAAGAAACTGAAGACGGACAGCAGTATAGCTTCAAACCGCAAGATGCTGTTCAGTTTGAAGTACAAAAAGCTCCTAAAATGGATGCTCGTTTGGTTTTTATTCCTAATCCTGTTCGTCTTTTACTTGTTTTGGATAAGAAAGAAGTAAGCGAACTCTGGAGACAACCTGAATCAGTTAATTAAATTACGAATTATTAATTACGAATTACGAATTAGATACATTATACGTATAGTAGCGTCTTTCATTTATTAAAGGCTCATAAGCAAGTCATAGTTGAGATAAATTCGATTCTGGTAAATAATCAGAAATTACGATAAACTTAATCGTAATTCGTAATTTTTAATTCCTAATTAAAACAAAAAAATGGACAAAAAAAATAATCCTAAAAATCCTGATAACTCTAAAAAAGGACAAGATAAATTTGAAGAAGAAAATGAGAAATTTCCCAATCAAAACTTTGATGAGAAATTAAATCAACTTCCTCAAAATCTTATTCCAAAGAAATATACCTTACAATCTTCTACCAAAAACACAAACACTGAGGATAGTAGTTTATTGAAGGTGGCAGAAGGATTTAGAGAAGAAATACAAGAAGTACGTGCGTATTTGCGACGTTTTGATAAAGATTACGAAGAAAATGTAAAAAAAGACCCTATTTATCATCACCTAAGTCAGATGAGCGACCTTACTGTTGAAGATGATGAACTAGCACAGCGAATTTATAAAAATAAGATAAAAGAATACAAAGGGACACGAGAAACGCCACGCCAAACAGGCGATATGGTAGGCAGAGGAAGAAAAGTATATCTAAAAGTCTTTGGAGAAGACGAAGAAGGAACACCGCAAAGAAGGCAAGCACAGCCTGATGCTCGTTATCAACCTCAAAGAACAACATTACAGAACCAAACTCGTGCATTAGAAAATATTTATAGTCAGAGTAAAAAAGGTTTAGAGGAATATCTAGGTGAAAATTTACTGAATAAAGTAGGTATTGTTATGCTTATTATAGGCGTAATTATGCTTATCAATTTTGGTATTGATGCTGGCTTAATTGGTAATATCGGACAATTATTTATTGGTTTTACGGTAGGTGGAATTTTACTTACTCTTTCTCACCGTCAGCGAAACACTAGCAAAAACACAAGTGGAATTTATCTGATAGGTGGAATGATAATTTTGTATTATTCTGCTAATCTGCTCTTTGAATATTATTCGGTAGGTAGTCAGATTTGGGCGTATGCAATTAATCTAATTATTACTTCCATTGCTGTCATTTTAGCACTTGCACACAGTCGAAAAACGCTTGCTCTTATGTCTATTGTAGGAGGTTATGTAACTCCTTTTGTTGTAGTAGGCTTCGAAACCACAAATTATTTTGCTCTCTTTACCTATCTTTTACTGCTCAATATTATTGCTTTAGCCATTGCACATCGCAAAGAATGGAGTAATATTAATATTTTTACTTTCATTATATCCTTATTTATTTTTAATACTTGGGTATTTGTATATGCCGATTTTAGTGCAGGAAATGATGCCATTACGGCTCTGTTTTTTTCTACTCTTTATTACATTACATTTTTCTTGATGAATGTAATTTATAGTATGAGTGCAAAACAGCGTTTGAAGGGCTTTAATTATACGATGCTGCTTGCAAATGTAATTTCTTATGTTCTCATTATTTGGTATGTTCTTTATCAAATTGATAGTTTTGCTTATTTAGGAGCATTTATTTTTGGTTTGGCTGTCTTCAATTCTATTTATTCTTACCTACTTTATAAATCTGATAGTGCCGATGTAAAACTTTTTTATACCGTTGTTGGCTATACAATTTTGTTTTTTACGATTGCAGTCCCACTTATTGTGGATAAAGAATATATCAATATTTGCTATGTCTTTGAGGGTGTAATCCTGATTTGGGTAGGTATTCGTTCTCAAATGAGTGTCTTTAAGACTGCCTCTATGTTTTTGATTGGAGCTTCTATTTTAGTTTGGTTTTTAGATTTGTACTGGTCGTATGAAAATGATTTGACAAGACGGTTTTTGTTGAATGGTGCTGTTTTGAGTAGTCTTTTGGCAATGGTCGGACTTGCATTTTCAATTTATTTATTAAAAGATGAAGACAAAGACGAAGATATTGGATTCATAACAGTAGGAATGTACACCAATTTTTTGGGTGGTTTTATGCTCCTCATTTTGTTTATGATAGGAAATTTGGAACTTATTATTCATAAATCAAATAATTTTGGAAGTAATGATTTCAGACTTATTCTTATCGGACTTTTTAATATTATTTATGCTGTTGGGGTTTGGCAATTTGCCAAGACCGCAAAATGGGACGGAGTAACACAGATTATGTCAGGAATGGTATTTCTGATGACTTTTGCTTATTTTGGTTTGGTTCAACCTCAAGCTATGGATTTGCTTTTAGAGCATATTCGCACAAAATCGGCAGAATCACATTGGCTGACTAATAGTAATGCACTTTCTCAATATTTGGGTCATTACCTTAATCTTTTCATTACACTTTTTGGTTTGCTTCTGCTTACCCGTGATGTTTATTATGAAGATGGTGAAAAATCAGTAGTCTATGCCGCAACAATTTATATGCTTTGTTTTGCTGTAGTAGCTTATTTATCGTTAGAACTTCGCAATACAGTTATTTGGCTTTTTTATGATATTGGTGATGGAATGGAAGGAAAAGATGCTATTCTACAAACTAACAGTCAGTTTGGCTATCCTATTTTGTGGGCTTTATTGTCCGTAACAGCTATTACATTAGGTCTAAAATACAAAATAAAAGAAGTTCGTCTGTTTGCTCTTATTTTATTTGTCGTTTTACTTCTCAAATTTTTTGCGTGGGATTTTTGGCAAATGGGAAGAGTCGAAGGAATTATTACCTTTGTTATTATTGGTGCAATTTTGTTGCGTATTGGTTGGAAATACAATAGGCTCAAAAAGATTGTAATGGAAGGAGAATTGCACGAAATTTATCAAAATACCTCTGAAACAGAAGAGCCAAGACAAGAGCCAACAGGCAGAATTTCGTCAGAACGCCGTCCGACACAAGAAACTAAAAATAGAATGAACCCAAATCCAAATAGGAATATAGGTTCAGAAATGAATGAAGAAGACAAGAGAAAAGAAAGAGATGAACTAGCAGATTTGCCACCTCCACCTACTCCTCGTCCTACTTCACAACAAAGACCTCCATCACAAGAAAAAGCTCCCAACAGAATGGACGAGCCAGAACACGATGAAGAAGAATAAAGGAATGGTGAGTGGTGAATTGTGAGTGGTGAATTATAAATTTTGATAAAATTCAATTATGACTTTTCAAGAAATAGCAACTATCTTACAAGAAAAATTTGAAGATTCAATTTCTATTCAGAATGTTGAGACCTTACAACCTCGTATTTTGATAGAAAAAAAAGAGTTTTTAGTAGAAATTGCTCATTTTCTGTATTCTGACAAACGACTTTACTTTGATAATTTGGTTTTGATAACTGCTTTAGACAATGGAAATAATGAAGCAGGTAATGAAATGAGTAATCGTTTCGAACTGGTTTATCAATTCTATTCTTATCCTTTTGAGCATTCGATTACTTTGGCTATTTTGTTTAAAGATGAAGATAATGAGGAAAATAATCAGAAAAATAATACTGTAGATTCGCTTACTTCTATCTGGAAATCTGCCGATTGGCACGAGCGAGAAGCCTTTGATATGATAGGAATAAAATTCAATAATCATCCAGACTTAAGGCGAATACTAATGCCAGCAGACTGGGAAGGTTTTCCACTTCGCAAAGACTACAAAACACAAGAAAGCTATCACGGAATAAAAGTGGATTATTAAAAAATAGTTTCTTAGTTTCAATTACGAATTTAATTGATTGATTATTAATTAGTTATGATTTTAAAAGCAGCATTTTATTTAATTCTTATTACTTAGTTATTACGTACTAGACTATTTTTTGGAAGGTAAAATAGTTCAGTCCCAAAGGAGCAGGATCGTAGGTTGAAAATCAGCTTAATACGGTCTGCTCTACGAGGCAGACCTACCGAAATCATAGATAATAACTAATATGCTATTTTTTAATCAAAAAATAGTAGTACAGTACTTAGTTATAAGATTTGGTTTCTTAAAACAGTGTGAGTGTCATTTTTGAGTATTGAATTTTAGTTGCAGCCGCAACGTAACCTTGGTAGAACCTAAAAAACGTATTTTAACAGAGCTACAGAGTAGCGAAACCTTGCAGTTGACAATTAAAAATAAAGTTACGCTACTCTGTAGCTAATAAATGCCTATTTCGATTTTTTACAATGACACCATATTGTTAAAACCTATTTTAATTTATAAATAACAATCCAAAATAAGTCGTATCTTTGCAGTTACATTCCGAAATGAGATTTAACAAAAATATCGCTTTTATTCTAAAGTTTTGTATTTGTGATTTACAAGATGTAAGAAAGGCTCATTTCACAATCCATTTATATGTCAGAAAATAGTAAAAATACGCCAGATAATGCGACCAAATCCTTTGCTGATTTAGGTCTTTCAGATGAGCTTCTTCAAGCCGTAAAAAATGTAGGTTATAGCTCTCCCTCACCTATTCAAGAAAAAGTAATTCCTTTTGTTTTAGATAGAAAAGATGTTTTGGCTTCAGCTCAAACAGGAACAGGAAAAACGGCAGGATTTACGCTGCCTATGTTACAACTCCTCACTCAAGATGTAAAACAGCGTTCGAAGATTAGGAAGCGTACTTTGCGCTGTCTAATTCTAACTCCTACCCGAGAACTTGCTGCACAGGTTTTTGAAAATGTAAAAGAATATAGTGAATTTTTGGATCTCCGAAGTGCTGTTATCTTCGGGGGTGTCAATCAAAATCCACAAGTCAGAACGCTAAAAAATGGTGTTGATGTCTTGGTTGCTACTCCAGGGCGTTTATTGGATTTGGAAGGACAAAAAGCTCTTTCGCTTGGCGATGTAGAGATTTTGATTTTAGATGAAGCCGATAGAATGTTAGATATGGGATTTTTGCATGATATAAAACGAGTTATCAAACTTGTTCCTACCAGAAGACAAAATCTTCTTTTTTCGGCTACTTTTTCTAAAGAAATAAAAGCGTTAGCAGCAAAAATACTCAACAATCATGTGATTGTAGAAGCAACTCCAGAAAATACAACAGTAGAAAAAATCAATCAAACGGTTTATAGTGTAAATAAAACACGAAAGTCAGATTTGATTATAAAATTGATTTCTGAAGGAGAATGGGAACAGGTTTTGGTGTTTACACGTACCAAACATGGTGCAAATCGTTTGAGTGAACGAATGACCAAAAACGGAATTCAGGCTGCTGCCATTCACGGAAACAAAACTCAAAATGCACGTACAAAAGCATTACAAGGATTCAAAGAAGGTTCTATTCGTGTTTTGGTAGCAACAGATATTGCAGCCAGAGGATTAGATATTCCACTTTTACCGTATGTAATTAATTACGAATTGCCGAACGTTCCAGAAGATTATGTTCATAGAATTGGTCGTACAGGTCGTGCGGGTGCGGGTGGAGACGCTATTTCGTTAGTTTCTCATGATGAAGTAGAATTTGTAGAAAACATTGAAAAACTTCTTAAAGAGAAAATTGAAAGAAAAATAGTAGAAGGTTTTGAGCCTACTGCACCTTCACAAGAAGATATTGAAGAAGCAGAATTGGCAGCACGCCAAAGAAGTGGAAGAGGTGGTTTTGCAAGAAATAGGGATAGAAATCGTTCTTCTGATTCTAGAGGAAAATCTGGTTCTGTAAATTTGGGAAAAGCAAAATCAAATACAAAAGGACGTAAAACAAATAATCCAAAATTTGGAGGAAAAGGAAGAGGGAAGTAAGTTAGTTACCAGTAAAATGTATTATATAAAAGTATGAGATGTACATCTCATACTTTTATTTTGTGCTTTACTTTCACAAAAATTAAAATCAGATATTCATTCAAAGTAGCCTTTTGTTAAGTCAAAATAGGTAGATATTCATGTAGTTTGAAAAGTAAAAAAGGATTAAAGATATTTGAAATGTTGTCATAATTTTTTCAAAAAATCATTTTTCTTATGAATTACTCAAATTGCTCAAACTACTCAAATTATCTTTTTTCACTCGCTTTACTACTTTTTTTTATGGATAATCTACACGCACAAGACCAAGGAATGACCTCAGATGCTCATTCTGATTATGTTGGCAAAATTGTATTTACATCTGATCCTTCTGCCCTAAATTTTGGAAAAGATAATCCCTCTAAATTCAAAAATGAATTTGATGCTTCTGACCCAATTTACTCAAAAGTATTTCTATCAAAATCACTTGCAAATCATACGTATCAAGATGGAGAACAAGAATACGCCTTGATGATAACTGGATATAGAATGTACATTGATGGAAAACTCATCGAACACAAAAGAGCTTTTTCTAATGCACCACAAATGAGTGGAGAAAACACATTTTATTACACAGAATTTGATGCTTCTGGAATCGAAGCCTTTCAAAAATGGACAGCTTGGCGACACTTTATTTTACCTAAAGAAAACGATGAAGAGCTAAAATATGGAAATCGAAATATGTCTGCAAGAGCTTTTACACTTGCTTTATTAGAATTGGAGGAAGGAAAACACAATGTAAAAATAGAAGTTGTCGGTTGTAGTGTTGCAGAAACTCAATTTACAGATGTACTAGCGACAGGAGAATTTAAGATTACATTATCAAAGGAAGATAAAAAGAAATTAGCCTTTAAATATGCTGCACCTCTACCAAAAGAAAAATGGCAAGGAGGAAACAAAGAACAGATTTTGAAAGAACTGGAAATCGCTTTTCAAAACGAATTTAAGGAAAAACCTTTGTATATCGGAATTTTAGATGCAGGCTGGAAAGAAGGAACATATTCATTAAATGGACAGCGTTATCGCAAAATTTCAGCGTATGCAATTTGGGCAGACAAAGATGGAAATGGAATGAACTCACTTACAGGTTACAACTGGATTTCAGATTATTCGGGTGGAAACTGGACAAAGCTACGTTTTGATAGTCATTGTAATACATGCCCTCGTTACGAAGTCGAATATGTAGCCATAAAAGCACTTGCCGAAGGATGAAGGGCAGACAAATCTTCCTCAACAAATCAAAAAGATGAAGATGTAAAACAAGAAAATAATCAGGAAAAAAATGAAAATAATGAGGAGAATGAAAACAGTATTCCTACTTGGGTTTATTATTCAATAGGTGTTTCTATTTTACTTAGTCTTATTGGTTGGTCAAAGTTTGGAAAAAATAATTATCTTAGAAACGAATAATAAATTAAGGTCATTGATTATCAATAGTTTAACTATTTCTATATGATTTTAGTTGCAAACCTTAACTCTAAAACAAACTATTTCGCCAAAATTATCTATTTTGAAAATCAATTTTTTGAATAAAATTATTTTATGTTATGTCTTTACTTTCCTTTTTGGAGAGGTAAAGGCACAGCATTTTTTTTCTTCTTCTGAGTTAAAACAGGTTTATTTGCTTTTAGATTCTTCTCCTCAAAATGCCCTTTCTGCAAGTGATTCTATCCTTGGTTCTAACTCTAATTTGTCTGATTCTGACAAAACTCATTTACATATTATTCGTAGTGATGCGTATTATTATTTAGAAAACACCTACAAAAGCAACAAGGCAATGCAGCAGGTTATTAGACTTATGCCTTTTGATTTTCCAATTCTAAAAAAGATAGAAGTTTATAATAGTTTTGGTCAAAATCTGGCTTCTTTGGGAGAACCTGATTCAGCTATTCTGATTTATAAAAAAGGGCTAGATTATGCCAAAAAAGCAAAAGATACGATTCAAATAAGTAATCTTTATTATAATATTGGTGTAGAACACAAAACAAAATCAAATTTTGATGCAGCTTTGAGTTACTTGGATAGTGCGTATCGTCTTACACTTATCAAACAAGATTCGTTTTCGCTTAGTCATACGCTGCGTGCTATTGGTTATATGAACGAACTTTACTATGATTATGAGGCTGCAAAAATGGCTTATAAAAACGGATTGAAGTATGTTTCATCACAAGACCCTGTTATGGAATGTGTCTTATTGAGCAATTTGAGTGCTTTGTATCACACTACAAATCAGTTAGATTCTTGTCTTATCTATATTCAAAAAACAAAAGAATGTTACCAAACGAAAGAAGACCAAAATACAATTCATTATTTTTATAAAAATTATGCGAAGTATTATTTAGCCAAAAAAGATACGTTTTTAGCTATTCAGATGTTGGATAGTGCCATAACAAAGTCAAATCAAATAGGCGATTATCAAGAATATTTGGCTAACTCTTTTCTCCGTTTATCGGTAGATTCTATTTACAGACAAAAAATTGATATAAAAAATCTTTTGGAAGAAGCCGAAAAAAGACAAATGAAAGAACAGTTGAGCATAGGTTATATTTTGTATTCAGAGATTTTGGTAACTCAAAATAAAGAAAAACGAGCATTTTTTTATTATAAAAAAGGAATAGAATTACGAAATGAAATGGTAAGTTTGAAAAATCAACAACTCGTAAAAGCGCAAACTATTCGTTTTGAAGTAAAGGAAAAAGAAAATCAAATCAATATTTTGAAGTTGAATAATGAACTACAAAAACAGGAAAACAAAACTACTTTAGCCAATTGGATAGCTGTTTTTTCTGTCTTGATTACTTTTCTAATTGGTCTTTTTCTGTTTTTTGTTTATCAAAATAAAAAGACACAACTAGCAGTTAGAGAAAAACAACTTCGTCAGCTTACAGAGGCTCAATCGGCAGCTTTTAGAGCGCAAATGAATCCTCATTTTATCTTCAATTCACTCAATAGTGTAAAAGGATTAATTGTAGGACAGCAAAATAAAGAAGCTGCAATTTATATTTCGAAATTCTCAAAATTGGTTCGTTTAGTTTTGGAAAACAGCCAAAAAGAAGTTATTTCTTTGCAGCAAGAAATCAAAATGGTAGAGCTATATATTTTTTTAGAAAAATTACGTTTTAGAGATAGTTTTGAGTATTATTTTTCTATTGAGCCAACTCTGAATACAGAAACTGTTTTGATTCCTCCTGTTTTGATTCAACCTTTTGTAGAAAATGCGATTTGGCATGCTTTCCGAAATAACCCAAGAAAGAATACACTCAAAATTGATATTCAAAATTCTTCGGAAAAGTTATTTATTTTTATAGAAGATAATGGAGTAGGAAGAAATTCAAATCAAAAGTTAGAAAAGATAAATTCTGAAATGAAAGAGCAAAAACAAAAATCGTATGGTATCGAAATTACTAAAAAAAGAATAAACTACTTTGGCAATAATTTTGAAGATAACAAAGCCCTAAAAATTGTAGATTTAAAAGATGAAAATGAAATTCCTTTAGGTACAAGAATAGAAATTTGTTTGCCTTTAAAATTACAAAAGAAACAAAATTGAAAACAATGTCAGAAACAATAAAATGTATCATCTTAGACGATGAAAAACTAGCCATAGATACGCTAAAATGGCAATTAAAAGAATTTTGTGATGGAATAGAAATTATAGAAACTTTCACAAATCCAGTAATTGCGACTGATTTTTTGAAGAATAATCAGATTAAAATAGACATTTGTTTTCTAGATATTGAAATGCCAGAAATGAATGGATTTGAGTTTTTGAATGAATGGAAAAACTCTACTATTCCTTTCGATGTAATTTTTACGACTGCTTATAATGAGTTTGCTGTTCAAGCATTTCGTGCAAATGCGTGTGATTATCTTTTAAAGCCGATTGATGAAGATGATTTGATGGATTCTATTCAAAATTATAGAGAAAAGTACCATAACCATAAAGACAAAGAAAATCTAGCTAATCAAATTCAGACCTTAGCCAAACAGCTAAATTATAACTTGTATAATCTTAGTAAAGAAAAAATTTCTCTTCCGACTTCTGAAGGTATTCATATTGTCCCTCTTCATACCATTATTCGCTTAGAAGCCGATAAAAACTATACACACATTTTTTGCAAAGAGAACAAAAAAATATTGATTTCCAAAACTATAAAAGAATTGGAAATCAATTTGAATCCTTCTCTTTTTGTGCGTATTCATCAAAGTCATATCGTCAATTTAGATTGTATAATGATGTACAAAAAAGGTAAAAATGGAGGTAGTATTATTTTAGAAGATGATACCCTTTTGCCAGTTTCGAAAGCTAGAAAGGAAGACTTAATAAAAAAGCTAGGACTTACTTAAATCTAGGGCAAGAATAGGAAATTTATTTTTCATTTTTCTCCGTTAGCAACTTTTTTTTTAGTAAAAAACGATTGCTAAGGAACAGTTTTTAAATAAAATACTACTTTTTAATTTTGTTCAAGTCTGTACCGAAGGTCTGACTTGAACAAAATAAGCCTTTTTCAGAGCTTTAAATACTTATTTTAACTTGGTCAGACCTTCGGTACAGACCAAATTAAAATAGAAGATATAAAAATAGTAGGTTATTTAATTTCTATTCCTAAGAAAAAATACAGCACAAAATTCGATAAAATACTTCATCTAAAATTTCATGCGTTTCCCCTATTTTTACTGTCTCTCTTCTTTAATTTGCAAAATGGCTATCTCTACGCTCCTCTGAATAGCTTGTATTCTTTCCATTACCTCGTTTATTAGACTTCCTTGAGAGAGCATTCTTCGAAGCTGATTTATCTGAACTTCTAATTCTTTTACCTCCAAAAGACGTAGTGTAGCACGAATTTTATGATGAACTAAAGCTAATTGGGTTTCATAATCTGGTAAATGAGTTGATTCTAAGATTCGGTTAAATTCTATCAAATCAGTTTCACTAAGCTCTAAAAGCTCGGTGTAAAACTCTTTATCTGCTCCAGCTAAATTTTTGAAATAAGAATAATTCAAATTTCCTTTAATGCTACTCTCTTGCGTAGTTTGATTTTGAAGCTGCGTATAGCTATGTTGTGCAATTTTTTGGTATAACTCATTGGGATTAAATGGTTTACTCAAAAAATCATTCATTCCTACCTGTACAATTCGTTCCCTTTCATTGAGGAGCGTAGAAGCAGTAAGAGCAATAATTGGTGTAAATTTATCTGTGTTTTCCTCCAAAAGTCGCATCTGACGAGCCGACTCATAGCCGTCCATGACAGGCATCTGCAAGTCCATCAAGACCACATCAAAACTACTTTTTTTAAATAAATCTACTGCAATCTGACCATTTTCGGCAATCTGATAATTTGAACCCCAATTATTCAAAAATTTCTTTACCAGAATTTGATTGACCTTATTATCTTCTACAATCAAAATATTTACTCCTTTTAAACTCTTTATATTCGTGGCATCAGGAAGGTTTGCTATAATAGCTTGCACTTTCCCAATCTTAAAACCAAGCTGAAAACTAAAGGTAGAACCCACCATCATGGTACTCATTACATTGATTGTTCCTCCTTGAAGCTCCACAAGTTGTTTTGTAATAGCAAGCCCCAAACCTGTACCTCCATATTTGCGAGAGGTATCTTCTTCTGCCTGTGAAAAATCTTCAAAAATAGCATTTATTTTTTCCGATGAAATTCCAATTCCTGTATCCGAAACAGCAAATAATAATTCTACCTTTTCAGTTTTATGATGTAAAAGCCTGACTGTAATAGTAACCGTTCCTTCGTCTGTAAACTTTATGGCATTCCCGATAAGATTATTCAAAATTTGAGAAAGACGTGTTGAATCTCCAATCAATAACTTAGGAATATTCTTATCAATATTGCTACGCAAAAAAATATTTTTCTCATCTGCACGAGCTTTAAAAATATCAATAGTATTCTGAATCAAGACAGGCAAATCAAAATGAGTCTGTTCGAAAGCCATTTTTCCAGCTTCCATCTTCGAAATATCCAAAACACTATTTATAAGAGAAAGTAGATTTTGAGCCGAAAACTCTAAAATTTCAATATTTTCAGCCATTTCTCCCTCTAAGGCATCGTTTTTTAAAAGATGCGTCATACCGATGATAGCATTCAGAGGAGTTCGTATTTCGTGGCTCATGGTGGAGAGAAACTGCTCTTTCGTTTTTGTAGCTGCTTCTGCTTGTTCTTTTGCTTTTTTCAAATCTTCATTTGTTGCCATAAGCTCAGAGGTACGCTCCTTTACTTTGCTTTCCAAATCTTCATTTGCTCCTTTTAAGGCTTTTACTAGTTGCCTATTTTCTGTTCTTAAATTGTAGGTTTCTAGTGCTTTATCAATTGTCAGAAGCATTTCATCTTTATTCCAAGGCTTTACTAAATACCTAAAAATGCCACATTTATTGATAGCTCGCATAATATCTTCTGTATCACTGTAAGCTGTCAGGATAATACGAACCGTATTTGGGAAATTTTCTGCTACTCTTTCCAAAAATTCTACTCCTGTCATTTCTGGCATTTTTTGGTCAGAAATAACGAGTTGAATATCGTTATTTTCCAGTAGTTCTAATCCTTCTTTGCCAGAAATAGCCGTAAAAATAGTATAATGTCTCCTAAAAGAACTTTTGAAAATACGCAAATTACTTTCCTCATCATCTACATAAAGAATAGAAGAAATTTTTTTATTTTTTTTGAGTGTTTCTTTATCAGAAAGTAAATGTATTGAGTCGGCTTTATTATCTAATGTATCAGACATTTTTCAAGATTTCTTTTTCTTACTTATTTTTATAATTTATAATTTATCTTTTGAGGTATTTGTAGTGTAGTATCTCAAAAATTTAACTAAATATATTCATTTTTTCGGTACAATGCCAAAGAATTATCCCCAAACTTACCGAAACATTAAGAGAATGTTTTGTTCCAAACTGTGGTATTTCTAAAGCAGAATCACAATTTTGTAGTACTTCGGCATCTACTCCGAAGGCTTCATTGCCGAAGACAAAAGCAAATTTGTTTTCTTTTTTTGGTAAAAAAGTATTGAGTTTCTGACTCTGATTCGTCTGTTCGATAGCAAAAATAGAATACCCTTGTTTACGTAAATCATCAATTGCTTCATTAGTTGTCTCAAAATATTCCCATTCTACAGATTCTGTTGCTCCTAAAGCTGTTTTTTGTATTTCTCGGTGTGGAGGTTTGGCTGTAATACCACAAAGAGCAATTTTTTCAATAGAAAAAGCATCTGAAGTTCGGAAAGCTGCACCTACATTGTGAGCACTTCTGACATTATCCAAAACAATAACGATAGGTTGCTTTTTTTGTTCTTTAAATTCTTCTATTCCAATTCTATTAAGATTTTCTAAAGAAAGTTGTTTCATATTTCTAAAAAGGTTAGTAGCTAAAAATCCAATACATTCAAATTCTAACTAAATTACACGTTTTTTTCTTCTCGCTTTTTTATGATTGGTAGAAGGGATATAACCACCTTTGAAAAGTTTGCCAACTGTTATTTCTAGTTTTTCTGAAAATGTTTGCTGACAAACAACATTCATTTTCTCAAATCCTTTTATGGCTAATTGTGCCGTTGCATCAGCATCTGAACCTGCTCTATGATGACGAAAATAAATTTCATTTTGATTACAAAGCGTTTTCAAGTCATAACGAGGCATCTCTGTCCAAATCTTTTTGGCAAACAAATAACTGCACGAATACGACAAATCAGGGTAAGGCAAATCATAATCATCTAACGTTTTGCGAAGTACCGAAAAATCAAAACTAGCGTTGTGAGCTATCAGAAATTGATTTTCCATTATTTCCTTTAATTCTGATTTCCAAAGCTCATCAAAACGAGGCTTGTCCCAAACATCACCTGCCGTAATTCCATGAACAGAAACATTCATGTTTTCGAAACGATTAATTTTTGGACGAATAAGCCATGATTTTGTTTCTATGATTTTATTATCTTTTACGAAAGTAAGTCCTATTTCACAGGCACTATTTCTCTGAAAGTTGGCGGTTTCGAAATCTATTGTTATAAAATCCATTCTATTTTTATTACTATTTTTATTAGATAATTACAAAAATAGCTTTAATTTTTAACAAATTGCTAATTTAACGTGAACTCGGGATTAGAAATAGTATTTTTATTTGTTTAAAACAGATTAAATAGTGTTTTTGGTCTGCTCTAACGAGGCTGACCTAACTTTATCAAGGTCAGACCGACACATGACATTTAAACTATGTAGAAAAAATTATTTTTTGAAAAAACGTTCTTCCTTTCCTTCAAAAAGTAGATAATAAGAACCAAAACGAAGGTTAGAACAATCTATTGTTAGTCCGTCTCCTTCCAAAACCAGTTTTCCATTATTATCCAGTATTTGATAGGTTGTAGAACGGGAAAAAGTAATACGACTAGTTACACTTTTGGGATAAAAACTAATTTGTTGCTGCCCTTCTGAAACAAATTTTATTTCTGGGGAATAATAATATTTTCCTGTTACGTCTAAGTATTTTATTCTATAAATATTCTCTCCTCCACGATGCGTAAGAGGTAAGGTATAAACGTTTTGTTGAGCATTTCCTTTACAACTAATTACCTTTTCGACTATCCAAGTACGATTATTTTTTATTTGAATAAAAAATTGTCCAAATTTTTTCTCTCCTCCTGTTACCCAAACCATTGTGTTCATATCTACATTTATGGAAGAAAAGCGAAAAGGAAGGCGATCTTTAATTGCTCTAGGATTGAGAATTTTGGGAGTACAATCACCTGTATGAATAATTTTTATGATTACTTCATCATTAATTTTCAGAAATGACATATCTATATCAAACGCTGTCGTAGTGGCAAATTTTACAACTTTATTATTAACATGAATTTCTTTTATGCAGTATTCCGTATTAGAAATTTGAGGATTTTGGACATATAAATTAGTGCCATGATAGACCCCCTTTATAAGTAATTCTTTCTTCGTATTATCTTTAGCAGCTTGAGCAAAAAGAGAATTAGAAAATAAAACAAATAATAAAGCAGCAAAAAAGCTAAATAAATAAAAAAATAATGTCTTTTTCATACGTCTGTACAAATACTAGGAAAATCACATAATAAATTAACAAATCAGTACACCAAATTAGGTAAAAAAAAACAGTTCTCTAAATTATTTTCATAATCGTCAAGTTATGATTATTATTTTGTTAGAAAACTGTTTCTTCTGATATTTTGCTATAAAGAGTAAAAAGAACCTATTCATTATCTACATCAAACTTCTTCAACATCTTGATAAAATTTTTCTCATTACGATAGCCTGGTGCAACAGTAACTTCTTTTTTACTATTAATCAAGACGATAGAGGGATAACCTGTAATTCTGAAAAATCCTTGAGTAAGTTGTCTATAGGTCAATTTTTGACCATCAAATGAAGTAGCATCTTCACTTTCTGCATCTACTTTTACGGCGTGGTAATTTTGAGCAACATATTCTACTACCTCACTATTTTGAAATGTATTTTTATCCATTTTTTTACACCAGCCACACCAATCTGTATAGACATCTATAAATATAGGCTTATTATCTTGTGCTGATTTGTTTATAGCTTCTTCAAAGGTAAGCCATTCAATCTTATCTTTTTTCACACCTTTTATTTCTATTTCCTCTGTTTTGTCTATTTTTTTACTCTCCTTTGATTCATTTTCAAAGTAAGACACAAAACTACTCATAGCAAAAAGGCAAGAGACAAGACCCAAAAGTAAAGTTATTTTTTTCATAAAAGTACGGGATTACGTTTAATAAATGCACAGTCTAAGGCATTTATTTTTAAAAACTAGCTAATAATCAACATGAGTGTCATTTTAAAAAAGACAAATCTTTGCCAAATTTTATTCTGTGCAAGTGTCTTTTTTCCATAAAGTAGGGTTTGCAAACCCTACTTTATGGAAAAAAGCGAACTATTATTTTGTCAAAAATCAGTCAATTTATAGAATTTGAAAAATGACACTCATATTGTAATAATAGTTGCTATTTTATTCTCTAAAAGACTGATTTAGAGTTATAACAAAATTAGTTTTGAAAAGTTATAAAAACGGAAAATCTAATTATTCTCAAAAAAATTTTTCTAATTTATCCTCTAATTAGTACAGAAAAAATATAGTCTCAAGCTTTATTTCAGACTTATTTATTCTCTTTGTAAATTTAAAATAAAATAAGGAAAGTATGTATTAATTTACGCTAAAAACCTTAAATTAGCGACCTTTAAATTAGTTTTCTATTTTTTGACTGAATTCTATTTTTTTATTTTCTATCCTATTTTTTCCTATCCTTATCAAAACGTTATTTTACTCTCATGCGAAATACAAAAAAAACTACAAATCCTATATTTCTTTCCCTTTCTATTTTTCTTTTCTCTTTTCTAATTATCAGTTGTGGCTCTGCTCCCCAGACTATTTCCAAGGATACTTACAAAGTTTATAAAAAACAGGCAAAGGCTGGGAATTCTGCTGCCATGCTAAAAATTGCGAATGCTTTTAAAGGTGATATGTTTACTAGCAATGAATATAGAGATTATGAAAATGCTGTAAAATGGTATTATCAAGCTATGGAAACGAATTCTGTGCAGAAAGTACCTGCTGCTAGAGAACTTTTTGAAATTTATATGACAGGCAGCGAAGATATTCCCAGAAATAGCAGTACAGCCAAAAAATGGTTGAATATAGTTGCTGATAGTATAGATTTGCACATGTATTATCAAGACAATACAAATCTTTATTTAATGGATATTTTTGATGTTTATGATGAAGCTACCAAAACAGAAGCAAGTGCAGAAAGTCAGTTTTTGTTAGGTCGTTACTTCCTAGAATTTGAAATTGATTATAACACAGGATTACAATTTTTGGATAAAGCTGCCAATAAAGATAGTGCAAGATATAGTCAAGATGTTAATTATATGAAAGCAAAATGGGAGTTTTTTAGAAATCGTCGTAGTGATTTTGTAAGTGAGATGCCGTTTGCTTATCAAAAAAATAAGGCACATCAAATAATGAAACGTCTCTCAGATAAAGGAAGCGAACTTGCCAAATTAGAATATGCCAATTATTTGGTTCATAAAGTAGAAAAACCACAAACTGTAAGAGACGAAATTACTAAACTTCTTCGCAATTTTGTAGTTCCAAAATTTGCCAATAAAGAAAAACAATTGAAGGCAACTTATTTGGTAGCTCTGACGCAAGAGGGAAAAGAATACGTCATTGCCTTTCGTGAATTGTACAATCTCAAAAATCAAAATTTTGGTCAAGAGCAGTTTCCATATATGGACGATGCTATCAATGAGTACAAACAAATTGCTGCTCAATTAGAAACTCTCAAAGGATTAGGAGAACTGACAAAAGGAAATCCAATTTTTGCTGATATTCCTCTGAATTTATCTGAGTACAATCAAAGCTATCAAGGTGATATCAGTCCTTTAGTTGCGGTAAAAGATGCAATCACTACACCCGAGAATATAAGATTATTGACCTCTGAAAATGTAGAAAAGTATAAAAAGACTCTTTTAGAGCAAGTAGATGATATTTTTGAGAAGACAAATACACCTTCTGAGTTTTACAGTTTTCAGAATGCACTAGAAAAAGATAATTTTTTCAAACCATTGGCAAGACCTTATTTGGATAGTCTTATTCAACAACAATTAGATAAAAAAGGACTTCTACAACAAGATTTGGTCTATGAATATGAAAGAGGACGTTTAGAAAAGACTACTTTTTATAATTTGGAAGAAGGGAGAAAATTTATAGAAAATCTATCTAGAAGAAATGACTTAGACCCAGAACCTGTAAAAAGTCGTTGGGGAAGACAACCTATTAAACAAGAGCCACGCAAAAATGCACTATTGAAGCGTGCTAAAGTGAAAGTTTTGGAAGATATTTATGGTTCCTCTCCTACAATTAAGCAGATCGAAGAATTAAACAAAACTGTTCCTATGTACTCTTGGCTTGCTCCAGAAGGTAGAGAATGGGCTGTTGGACTAAAGGGAAATAGTGATAGTTGGTTTACAGGAATAATCGATGTAAGTAAAACTAATACACAGTATTTTTATGAAATAAAGCGATTTGGAGATTCTGACCGCTTTTTGATGGAAATAAAATCTATTCGAAATAATCAATCCAACAACGCATATAGCACCAACTTGGAAGTAGAAAAGATAGTAAAAGAAGGTAGCGAATCAGGAGAAGTAGAAGGATATAATGTTACTATTTTTGGTGCAAAATATCAAACCTACGGTTGGAAGCAGAGTAAGACAGACTTTTTTAGAGTAATCTGTAAACCAAATACTGATAAACTAAGTAATGCCGTTTGTACAGGTTATATGTCTGTAAATAGAGATACATCACATCCAGATAATTTTGTGAGAGACCATAATGTTTCTTCAAATTCTCAAAAAGATTCTATACGTGCCGTTGTACGTTACTTTATTTTGGAGATGCACAGAAACTTAGGAATTCGTTAGGAAAATAAAGTTATTACTTTAAGAAAAATACCTATTAAAATTTATTTTTTAATAGGTATTTTTTGTGAATTGTAATTTTTCAAACTTTACTTTTCTATATCTATCTATTATAAAATCTCTTTGAGTTTCTCCAAAAAGATAGGATTAGTATGAATATTTGCGTGTCCTTGATTCGGTAGAGTAATAAATTCAATATTTTCTAATTTGTTTTTATCCTCTAAATATTCTTTTATAAGTAATGAAGATTCATAAGGAATTACTCTATCACTTGTGCCATGAAAAACATAGGTAGGAATTTTATTTTGAGATAAGAATTTGGCTGTGTTGAATTCATACTTTAACAAAAAAGTAGGAATGATTGGAAACCTTCGCTTCGTCATGTCTGTCAGACTAAAATAAGGAGCTTGTAGAATAAGAACCTTTGGATTATTCTGACTTGAGAGCATAGCAGCTGAAGCTGTTCCGACAGAATAACCTACAATAATTATATTTTCTTCCTTATACTTATCTTTTCTAAAAAAATCATAAGCTAGTTGAATATCTTCAAAAAACTGTTTTTGACTTTCTATTTTTCCATCACTTTTCCCATAACCCCGATAATCTAAGATAAATAAATCATAGCCCAAATCTGTATAAACATCGGCTAAATTCCCCAAAACTGCACTCTTCCTACATTTCCATGAAGATAAAAGATAAGTTTTTTTTCCTTTTTTTGATTGGAATTTAAATTATCTGAATTTTTAGAATGAAATAAAACTCCATGTAGGTTTAGATTTTCTTTTATAGGAATTGTTATTTCTTCATATAATTTATCAAACTCAAAAACATAGCTTTTTTCTAATTTGGTAGGAAAAAAAATCAATTTTTCTTGAAAGAAATAAAGGGTAACACAAAGCAAAAGATACAGACCAGTCAAAATCCCAACTAGCCAAAGGGAGATTTTTTTGAGTTTTTTCATAATAGTAAATATTTCCCATTATCAATATCTGGTTACAGATGATTGCTAAGGGAGTTATAGAATTGAGTATTTTTCCCTTAGCAAGCCTTCGGTAATCCGATGGTTGATAATGGGAAATTATAGTAATTTACAAACTTTCCTCAATCGCTTTTCCTAAATCTGGATAATCAAACTCAAAGCCTTCATTTTGCAAACGCTCTGGAATTACCCAACGACTTTTCAAAAGTAATTCGGTTTCTGTGCGAATAATAAAAGCACCAATTTCTAGTAAAAATCTTGGCGTAAGAATTCCAAAAGGCATTTTCATTTTTTTTCTAAAAATTCTCATCAACTCTGTATTTTTTACGGGATTTGGCGAAGAACAATTAAAAACACCTTCCAAATTTTGATTTTCTTGTAAAAATAAAATCATTCTATACAAATCATGAATATGCAGCCAACTAAACATTTGATTTCCGTTTCCTTGTTTTCCTCCCAAACCAAAACGAACAATATTCTTGTAAGGTGGAATTACACCTCCATCTTTTCCCAAAATAATCGCCATTCGAAGGGCAATTTGTCTTGTATGTTTTAATTCAAAATTAAAAAACTCTTTTTCCCAAGCTGTTGCAATTCCGACCGAAAAACCTGTTCCAATTTCTCCTTTTTCTTCTGTCATGGGTCTGTCTTCTGCATGTCTGTAAATGGTAGCTGTGCTAGAATTAAACCATATTTTGGGTGGAAATCTACAGTTTTGAATGGCTTCTCCCAAGATTTTTGTTGTTTCGGTTCTTGAAAGCAAGATTTCATTTTTATTTTTCTCGTTATATCTGCAATCAACTGACTTTCCTGCCAGATTTATAAGCATTTCGGAATGTTCTAAGGCTTCTGTTATTTCATCTGGGTTTTTCCAATTTATGTGTGTATTTCTTGCAATTACAATGACTTGATAACCAGATGCTAAAAACTTTTTTTGAAGATATTTTCCTACAAAACCAGTTCCTCCTGCTAGAATGATTTTTTTATAGAGTGATTTGTTTTCCATTTTCAAAGCATAAAGATTGATAAAAATTAAACGGATTTGTATTTTTTGACTCCAATCAATCCCAAAATCCCGATAGGCAACAACGAGATAAATTGAGGAGCAAGTGTCTGATTTACTATACTAACCAAAATAAAAGAAAGAGAGAATAAAAAATAGACATAACTAATAAATTGAATGACTGCCTTACATTCTGCTTTTGCTTTGGAATAATTATAGATAAATACAGCAGAAGTGAAAAATAGAAATAGCGTTACCATATGCCAAACACTAAGTAATTCAGTTTGAATTTGATTACCAAGACTGCTGGAAAGCAAAGGATTTATTAATTCTGTTTGTCCTGCAAATGTATGTAGAAGTGCTGTAAATAAATTCAGAATTCCTGCTACTAGCCAAAATATATTTCTGTTTTTCATAAAAATTTGATTCAATTGTTTTCCGATTTTCTAGTTTAATTAAAACAAATGTACTCAAAAAAACATAACTTTCAAATAAAATTGAAAGTTTTGAAAGTTAATTTCACTTTTTAATATGTGTAATTAAATAAAATGCTATTGCTGCCTATTTTATATTGTTTATCTGTACTTAAAATGGTAATTTGCTTAGAGTTATAATTAATCCTTTAAATAATAGAATATTTCTATTTTAAAAAAAATAAATCCTATTAAAAGTATTTTGAGTTAGAAAACAAAGCAAAAGTTTTGATAATTAAAAGTCATTCTATGAAAAAAGTATATTTTATTCTTGTTTTATCAATTAGCTGCTACTTTTGGCTGTCTTCTGCTCTAGTTGCACAACAATATTTATTTAGAGAATTTGGATTAGAACATGGATTACCTCAATCTGAAGTTCCTTCTCCTCAAGCAGGGATAGTGGACTCAAGAGGTAGAATATGGATAGGAACAAATGGAGGAGGCGTTGCACTATTAGAACAGAATAAATATAGGGTTTTTGGGGTTAAGGAGGGTTTGAATAGCAATTCAATAAGTAGTTTGGTAGAAGATAAAGAGGGAAATATTTGGATTCTTTCTCAAAATAAAAATATTTCAAAGTATGATGGCAATACATTTACATCTTTTTCAGAACTTGATGGAACAACACCTCTAGGAGGACAACTATCAATAGACAAATGGCAAAATGTATGGGTACTGACTATAGGAGTGAAAAATGTACTTTACTGGAAACCAAAAGATGAAAAAACATTTAGAAAATATGAACAACCTAATTTAGGAGAACTTTCTGCCAGAACATTACTTTTAACGCATAGTGCCAATTTTGAAACTCATATTAATCATGGAGGAGAAATATTTTTGTTTAATGGAAAAAAATTTGAAAAGGTAATCTATCCCAAAACACCGTTAATTGATTCTCTTTCTCAAAATAAAAGTCTGCTCTTGATACATCAAGATTATACTAAAAAGGACTGGATTTGGATAATTGACCCAATTACAGGAAATGGAGATTTGATGTCTTTTGATACAAAAAACAAAAGGTACAATAAAATAGAGTTTCCCGAAAATAAAATACCAATAGGCTCGAAGCCTAATGGAAGTTGGCAAGTTTTTGTAGCTTCTACTGGGAAAATTTACGTGGTAGCACACCTGATAAACAAAATTTTTGTTTTTGATGGAAATCATAAATTCAACACTACTTATGGTATAGAAAATGGTTTTTCAGGTATTATGGGAGGTAGTGGGACCATCTTTGAGGATGAATACGGAACTATTTGGGTAGGAACTCGTGGAAAAGGAATGATACAATTACCTAAAGAAAAATTTACTAATTATACAGCCAAAGATGGATTACAAGGAGAGCTTGTATTTTCTATTAGCGAAGATAAAAAGAATAGAGTTTGGCTAGGCAGTTCAGTAGGTGGAATTACTATATATGAAAACAATACACTTAAAACAGTTGTACCTGCTCTAAATTCTTTTGGTAGAATATCTGGTTTTTGGTGCAAAAACGATACTGTTTATGCTGCTGCTGTAGGTATTTTAGAAATTGTAGAAGATGCAGAAAATAATATATTCACAACAAAACTTGTTAATGAAAAATTTGGGGTTCCTCCTCTTGTTTTTACGAGAAATATAACAGAAATAGATGGCATTGTTTGGACGGCAACACAAGGATTAGGAATAATAGGTTATGATATAAAAGGAGATAGTATAAAGTACAACTTTGGTCAGGATGAACTAAAAGCGATTTCTGTTCTTGATATTCAAAAAGATTCAAAGGGTAATTACTGGTTTGCTACTCTTTCAGGACTTGTAAAATGGGACGGAAAAGATACAGAAAAAGATAACTTCAAACATTTCACAACAAAAGATGGATTAGGAGATAATTTCCTACTTCAAATTTATATTGATACAAGGGATATAGTTTGGATTGTAGCTTATTCGGGTGGTCTTAATCGTTTTGATGGCAAAACATTTCAAACCTTTAAAACCCCTCAAGGACTTTCCTCTGATATTATTTATTCTATTCTTCCAGTAAAAGACACATTCGAACAGTTTTGGATAGGAACACAGAGAGGTTTGAATAAAGTATATTTTAGAAGTGATGGAAAACTGCTCAGAGTAGAGAAATATGGAAAGGAAGAAGGTTTTTTTGGTGATGAATCTAATTCAAAAGCTCTTTTTGAGGACAGTAAAGGAAATGTATGGGTAGGACATTTGAATGGGGTTACGAAATGCGATTTTTCTAAAGATAAAGCTATAATACCTCCCAAAACTTTTATTAGTGAAGTAAATTTATCGCTTACACAAACCTCTTGGCGTGATTCTGTTTATGTGGATAATTTTGATTCCCTTTCAAAATGGAATAATTTACCCCAAAATTTGGAATTGAGTGCAGACCAAAACACAATTAATTTTAATTTTTATTCTGCTGATTTCTCTAACCCTAAAGCTATTCAATATCAATGGTGGTTAGAGGGATTAAATAAAGATTGGCTTATTGCTACCCAAAAGACGGAAGCTACTTATTCAAATCTTCCTGCTAAAAAATATACTTTTCATGTTCGTTCTAAAGTAGGAAAAGATGAAGAATGGGGGGAAGAATCTACTTTTGAGTTTCGTATTCGTCCCTATTGGTGGCAAACCTGGACGGCACGAATTTTTGGACTGCTTTTACTAATAGGAATTATTTTTGGATTGATAAAATGGCGTACAAGTCGTTTGGAAGCTAGCCAGAAAAGACTTTCTCGTTTGGTAGAAGAAAGGACAATAGAGGTAATGAAACAAAATGATGAGATTTTAGAAAAAAATAAAAAACTAGAATCACAACAACTAAAATTGGCCGATGCATATGATAATATTCAAGAAAAAAACAAGAATATTACTGCAAGTATCAATTATGCAAAAAGAATTCAAGATGCTATGTTACCTTCCGATGATAAAATAGCAATGGTTTTGAAAGATTGTTTTATATTTTATCAACCTCGTGATATTGTAAGTGGAGATTTTTATTGGGTAGCAGAAGTAGAAAACAAAACCATTATTGCTGCTGTAGATTGCACAGGACATGGTGTTCCAGGAGCGTTTATGTCTGTTATTGGAAGTAATCTTTTGTACGAAATAATAGAGAGCCAGCGTATTCTTTCGCCTGCCAAAATTCTTGATACACTCAATGAAAATGTACGTCGCCATCTTAATCAAGATCAAACCAACAATCGTGATGGAATGGATATGTCAATTTGTAGTATTGATAAATCAACTAAAATTCTGACTTTTGCAGGTGCAAAAAATCCACTTCTTCATGTACATGATAATAAATTTGAAATCATAAAAGGCGACCGTTTTCCGATTGGTGGTTTTGATAAGCACGGACAAAAACCTTTTAAAGAACATACTATTATTCCACGAGAAGATAGTGTTTTTTATATGTATTCCGATGGTTTCCAAGACCAATTTGGAGGTCTGGAAGGTAGAAAATATATGTCTAGGCGTTTTCAAGAATATCTAAAAACAATTTCTTCATTACCTATCAAAAAGCAAAAGAAAGAGATAACACAAGAATTTGAAGACTGGAAAAAATCTGGAAATGAACATCAAATAGATGATGTGCTCGTAATCGGATTTAGAGTTTGATATATATGTTTGAAATAATCATTGAACTTATTGCTATTAAATTCGTTTGCTTAGAAAATTCGTTCAATCATCAAATTTATTTTAAAGAACTATTTAATTCATAATTATGGCAATCAGCAAAGTAAAACTAATTTCTTTATCAACAATAGGCGTAATTCTGCTTATAATGTTGGCAACCAGCGGTGTGCTTTATTTTGGTTCGTATAGTTTGGGAGATAAAGCAGGAGTTGTCATAAAACTCAGCCAGAAAGGATATATATTCAAAACGTGGGAAGGGGAAATGAATCAAAATGATCAAGGAAATACAATAGAAAAATTTGAATTCTCTGTAGAAAGCGACAAAACTGAACTCATAGAAAGGCTAAAAGATGCAGCACTTACGGGAGAAAGAATACGAGTTTCTTATGTAGAAAGGTATCGCACTTTTTCTTGGCGTGGAGACACAAAATATTTTATTACAGAAGTGGTAGGACAGAAAAACGGTAATTTGAGAAACAACAAAAAAGAAGATAGTAGAAACAATTCTTCAAATGAAAAAATAGAAACAGAAAGAAGAAAAGATAATCAAAATTCGGTAAGTACAGATACAACTCTTCATGATATGTAGATTTTTTACGCTCAAAAATCTCAAAAAAGATTTATTTTGTTCAAGTCAAACCCAATGGTACAGACTTGAACAAAATTGCGTATAAAAAAATCGGTAAAGTACATTTAATCCATTACCGTACAAATTCTTATTGTTCTTTTTGATGGCTTATAATTTCACCTTCTCCATTTTCACCTTCTTCGGCATCAACATGTTTTGGTAAGAAAATGCTAAAATCAGTATATTCTCCTTCTTTAGAATCTACTTGAATTTCTCCTTTATGAATATTTCTGACAATATCATAACAAATGGAAAGTCCTAATCCTGTTCCTTCGCCTGCTGGTTTGGTAGTAAAGAATGGATTAAAAATTTTGTCCATCATTTCTTGTGGAATTCCTGTTCCATTGTCTCTAAATACAATTTCTATATTATCTTGATGATTAATGGTTTTGACCGTCAGCATAGGCTCAAAGCTATCTCCTAATTTTCGTTTCTTATTATAAAGTGCATACAGAGAATTACTGACTACATTCAAAAATACTCGTCCCAAATCTTGTGGAATAATTTTGACATTACCTACATTTGCATCCAGATTTGTTTCTATTTTGGCAGCAAAACCTTTGTAATTATTGATTGTACTATGATATGCCAAACTAATATATTCCTGCAACATCGTATTGATATGTGTATCTTGATAAACCCCTTTTCTGTCTTGGGAGTGCATCAACATATTATTGATTATGCTATCGGCACGTTTTCCGTGTTCGTGGATTTTCTCCGAATTCTCATTTAAGTTTTGTAGAATATCCTTAATATTATCTACATCATCTGGTGTAATATCTTTCAAACTCCCCTCAACAATATCTTTGCCTACGTTTGCAAAAGTTTCATTGAGTTCAACAATCATCTCCTTCGAAAGCTCCGAAAAATTAATGATAAAATTCAATGGGTTTTTTATTTCATGTGCAATTCCTGCTGTAAGTTCTCCTAAAGAGGCAAGTTTTTCTTGAGCAATAACTTGTTTTTGTGCGTTTTTGAGTTTGCTAAGTGTAGTTTCTAGCTTAAAATTAGTTTCCTTTATTTGAGAAAGAGCTTTTTTGAGTTCAAAAGTTCGTTCTTCTACTCTTCTTTCTAATTCTGATTTATGATTTTTTTCTAACTTAATTATACTCAAATACGCATTTATACGACTGGTAAGCTGATAATCATCAATCGGTTTGGTAAGATAATCTGTTGCTCCTAATGAAAAACCTTTTTCTTTAAATTCTTCAGACTTATAAGCTGCCGTCAAGAAAACAATAGGAATATTTCTGGTTTTCTTTCTGCTACGAATCAATTTTGCAGTTTGAAAACCGTCCATTTCTGGCATTTGAATATCCAAAATAATAAGGTCAATTGACTCACGCATCAAAACCTCTAAGGCTTCAATACCAGAATTTGCTTCTACAATTTCGATTTCTTCAAAATGTTCTTCCAATAATGCACGAAGAGTAAATAAATTACTAGGTACATCATCTACAATAAGTACTTGAACAGGAGAGAGTTGATCAGACATGCGTCTTTTTTTAGTTAATTATTTTTTAATTTTCCCTGGTTTGTATTTCTCGTCACTGTTAATTTCTTACCAATGACAAAATAATTTATCAAATCGATTATAAATATACACTTTTATAAACATCTTTACAATTTTACATTTTTCTTTACAATAATACAACCTTAACCCACTACTATTTTTTTGAATATTCATTTTTTAGATAAAAACGCAATTTGTGTCTATGAATGAAGACTAATGAGCGTTATTTTTTCAAAAATAGTTTTGTTATCTTTATTCTTATTATCAAAATTATTGTCAGTACACTTTCAGAAGTGTCAGACAATTATAATTCAAAATATAAAATTGAAAGCTCTATGAAATATAATTTGTATAAAAAAGTAATCTTAATAACAGGAGCTTCTGGAGGAATTGGTTTTGCATGTGCCAAAATACTCCACGAAAAGGGTGTAAATCTAGTCTTGACTGATTTATCTATTGAAAATCTAAAAACTCAAATCAAAGAAAGTAATTTTGATGAAAGTAAAGTTTTGCTTTTAGAACTTAATGTAATAGATAGAGAACAAGCTAAAAATGTAGTAGAAAAAACGATTGCTCATTTTGGCAAACTAGATATTATTTTTGCAAATGCAGGGATTGCAGCTACTCCACCAAGCACAATCTTGAAAATGACTGAAACCGAGTTTGAAAAAGTGGTAGAAGTAGATTTATTTGGCGTGTACAGAACTATAAAGGCAGCTTTGCCAGAAATTGTAAAAAATAAGGGTCAGATTTTGATTACGGCCTCTGCTTATTCGTTTTTTAATGGTGTTTTTAATGCTCCTTATGCCGTTTCGAAAGCAGGAATTGAAATGTTAGGACGTTCTTTGCGTACCGAACTTTCTTATACAGGAGCAACAGCAACCGTTTTGTACCCAGGTTGGGTAAATACTACTATTGCAAAAACTGCATTAGCAGATGATACTACAGGAAAACTAGCAAAAGCAGCCATTCCAGATTATTTGATGAGAGCTGTTGAGCCAGAAGTGATTGCAAAAGCAGTCTTAAAGGGACTTCAAAAGCGTTCGCCTCGTATTTTTAGTCCGAAAAAATGGGGTTTCTTATGGTCTGTGCAAAGTACGCTTGCTCGTTTGGGAGATGTACAATTAGGGAAGAATAAGAAAATACGAGACTTGCTTGAACAATCTGATAAAGCGAAGTAACACTTGTAAAAAAATCTGACAAAATAAAAAAGCAATTTATACAAAACCAAAAAACTCAAATCATAGAAAATAAATGTTTTATTCAAATTTTGCTTGAATCTTGTACGTCTTTGAGTTGTTGGCGAGCGAAAACTAAACACCAACAACGGCGTAAACGGAGATTTGCCTTACTGATAAATCGTAGTCTTTAGACAACGCTTAACAATTTAGGTTATTCTACGCCCAACTGGGGGAGGGCAATTGTGCGAGCTAGGGCTGGATGTAGCCATCTAAACCTGAAAAAATCAACTGTATTTCTAGAAATTTTGTAAATGAATCTACTTTCTTCCACTCATTATCATTTCCTTCTGAAAAGTAATAAACAGTAGGATTTGGAGAATTATTTAATAAGAAATATGCCACTTGGTATCCTTGATGCATCCAAAATGGAAAAGAGTTGTTAGGTAAATTAGAAATATTATTCTCATCTACTAGTTCTTCAGTCCATTCCTTCAGTTCGAGTAATTCTGGATAAAATACAGAAGATCCACGCATAAATCTACTTGCACCCTTACCCATTGTTGCCAAAAATTCAATATACGCTTCAGGTAAAGTAATAGAATATTCTTGTTGAATTGCATCTATTGTTTTCCTATCTAAGGGAACAAAGATTTCTCCCTTTGATTTCAAGAATTCTACTAATGATTTTAGATATAATAAAGTTTTGTTATTGTGTTCCATTTACTTGTTTTATTTTTACATTAGGAAACATTTCTTGGAACTGCTTTATTATCCCTTCTTCGCCTTTGTTGGTGTTCCCATTTTGTAAAAATTAAAAAAAAGCCGTTGTTGTGTCTTTAGTTTCGGCTTGCCGTTACGATGACCAACAACAAACATACACTACAAATCTACTCACTTTCTACAAAACCAAAAAACTAAAATCAGAGAAAATAAATGTTTTATTCAAATTTTGCTTGAATCTTATACGTGTTTGAGTTGTTGGTAAGCGTAACGGCAAGCCGAAACTAAACACCAACAACGGCGTACTGATAAATCGTAGTCTTTAGACAACGCTTAACAATGACTACTTTTCAGAAGACTCAGCCGAACGGGGAAGTCTAAATGGCACTGAAGTTAATACAATTGCTCCAACAAAATTAGTATCAAAATGATATAATAATGCTGCTCTTAAAACTCTAACAGCTTCCCTATCACACTCTTCAGTAAGACCATTGACAACTTTTATCTTAACTGTAGAGTCCATATCTACTTGATATCTTAATAAAACAACACCTTGTATTTTCTGTTTTTTTGCGCTACTAGGGTACTGCAAATGGTTTAAGACATAAGTATCTATGTTTGCTGCCCTGTCTTCTCTAGTAATTGCATACTGTATCATTTTAAGGCTGTCATAAGCAATTGGCTCATGATTTACGATTTGTTTATTTGCTGCTGGTTGGCTTTTAGAAGCACAAGAGTTAACCAAAACAGCTATAATCAATGCAGTTAAATTAAAGTCCATTTTCATTTTTTTTTCCTTTTAAGTTTATTAACCATCCAGCTTCATACTTGGGTGGATTTTCTTTTGTAGGTTTAGGAAATCTTATGGTAGAAGTAGATTTAGACAAGACAAGACTTCGCCTTTGTTGGTGTTCCCATTTTGTAAAAATTAAAAAAAGCCGTTGTTGTGTCTTTAGTTTCGGCTTGCCGTTACGATGACCAACAACAAACATACACTACAAATCTACTCACTTTCTACAAAACCAAAAAACTAAAATCAGAGAAAATAAATGTTTTATTCAAATTTTGCTTGAATCTTGTACGTCTTTGAGTTGTTGGTGAGCGTAACGGCAAGCCGAAACTAAACACCAACAACGGCGTGGATTTTGCTTGAATCTTGTACGTCTTTGAGTTGTTGGCGAGCGAAAACTAAACACCAACAACGGCGTGGTTAATGATTATTTTGAAGGTCTTAATTCAATTATTTTCTATCTTCGCCTTTGTTGGTGTTCCCATTTTGTAAAAATTAAAAAAAAGCCGTTGTTGTGTCTTTAGTTTCGGCTTGCCGTTACGATGACCAACAACAAACATACACTACAAATCTACTCACTTTCTACAAAACCAAAAAACTAAAATCAGAGAAAATAAATGTTTTATTCAAATTTTGCTTGAATCTTGTACGTCTTTGAGTTGTTGGTAAGCGTAACGGCAAGCCGAAACTAAACACCAACAACGGCGTGGAGATTATAAATTAGCGTTATATGCACAAGGTGTAGGATTAGATATAGGAAGCGAAGAGTACGGAAAGGATGGTTCCACTTCTCTTACATATAAAACTATTAAGGAAACTAAATATAATAACATACCTGCTCGTATGGATGTTATTGAGAGTAAAGTAAATAATCTAATAAACAATCCTTCCTTAAACAAATATAAAGGATGGAAGGGACAAGGTTCTATTGATGATATCAATAACGGTGATGTAAGAAAGAATGACATTACTTGGACTTATGTTAGAAGATATATAAATAGTGGAGCAACTGAATATGCTAAAAAAGCTGGGGGAAATTATATCTTCAACCTTAATAAAATTAAAGAGCATTTACAGAAAAATGACAATTTACCTAGCAATTATTCTGATGAACCTAAACTAAAATAACAATGAAAAAATTAATATTTATCTTTATTCTACTATCTAGTTTTTTTAGTAAAAAGCCTTATTCAGAATCTAAAATGATTTTTGTAGAAGGTACAGAGTTTACTATGGGGCAAAATAGGATTGACACTTCTTTACGGCAACATAACGTGTTTTTAGATAACTTTTATATTTCTAAATATGAAACAACACTAGCTGAATTTTCTTCTTTTGTAAAAGAAACAGGTTATATAACTCAATTAGAAAAAGTATATATAACAATATGAGTGACATTTTAGGCTAAAAAAATAAGGAAACAAAAAAGGTTGTATATTTAAGTTACCAGACCAAAATATATACTTTTATGTTTCCTAGTATCAGTTCATTTCAAGTTATTTTAGAAACTACTATGACAAGTTCAAATATAAGCATTTTATATTGCTTGATCAATAGTATGTTTTGTGTTCGTTTTAAAGTTACTACTCGTAGTTTGAGTCGTTATAGTAATTTCAGCCTGCGTACTATTTTTCGTTTTTTAAGTTGTGAAATTGATTGGCTTTCTATTCGTATTCTTCTTTTTGTTCACTTGAATTTTAAGTTAGATAGAACCTATATTTTAGCAACAGACGAAACAGTTGAGAAAAAAAGTGGTAAATGTAGTTATGGACTTTCTAAGTTTTACAGTTCCTCTATTGAAAAACCTATCAATAGCATTTGTTTTTCGTCTTTATCTTTGATAGATGTAGAAAGTAGAACTTCATTTATGATTCACATTATTCAAGTGGTTCATAATCAAGCTGATAGATTACGTATTGCAGCAGATAAAGCAAAGAAAAAAAAGGCTAAATTAAGATTACAAAATGGAGGTACACCTTTGAAACGAGGGCGAAAAAAAGGAAGTAAAAATAAAAAAAAAGAAGAGGTAGATAATGCGTCTTTACGAGCTTTCAAACGTATTTTTAGTGACACACTAGCTCTTTTCTCATCTCTATTACCTACTTTGAAAGTAAAATATGTAGTTGGTGATACAGCATATGGAAATGAAAATTACTTGAATATCGTTTCTGAAAATGGCTTATTTTTAATTTCTAAACTTTACAAAAATGCCACTTTATTTGAAGTAGCAGAGAAAAAAGAAAAAAAAGGAGGAAAAGCTAAAATAGGCAGACCACCTTTATATGGAAATCAACTTTGTTTAGCTTCTTTAGATAAAAAATATCTAAAACATTCTGAAAAAGATGATAAAGAAACCTGCATAGAAACTTACCAAATTGAAGCTCGTAGTAAAAATATAAAAGAAAAAAAACTGAATGTAGTTGTACAAAAAGCCATTCGTAAAAATGGAAAAATAGGGATACAAGTTTTTTTTACTGATGACTTGGAACTTGATTATGCAACCTTAATAAAATATTATAGATTACGTTTTCAAATTGAATTTGATTTTAGAGATGCTAAACAATATTTTGGTTTATCTGATTTTAAAAATTACAAAGAAAAAAATCTAACTAATTTTGTTAATTTAAGCCTTACAATGACCTTGATTAGTAAATCAATGGTAGAAAAGTTTAGAGAAAAACACCAAAATCAAAAATTAAGTATTTTAGACCTAAAAATACACTACAACCATAAATTTCACGTAAAATCAATAATTAATTGGTTTATAAATAACCCTAAAATTAATTTTAATTCTCTAAATGAGGAACAATTTGCACCAAAAGACCTAATAAACGCTGCTTAAATGACACTCATATTGATATAAATAAGTTATATGTTATGAGACCACAAATTTATATTTGGGATACTACATATTTATCTTACTTGTATGAACAATCAGTAGTTCCTATTTCTTGGAGAAACAAATCAAATGGAGAACTATATTCTCAAGAAGAATATAATAAATATCCAGTCGCTTTGGTGAATTATAACGATGCTATAGCTTATTGTAAATGGTTAAGTGATAAAGAGGGTAAAATATATCGCTTACCTACGGAGGCAGAGTGGGAATATGTAGCTAATGGTGGTAAAAGTGAAGATAGTTATATATTTTCTGGGAGTAACATAGAAAATACTGTTTCTTGTAACTCTACAGATTCAAAACGATTTTTTCCCTGCAAAATAGGAACTAAAAAACCTAATTCATTAGGCATTTATGACCTAAACGGAAACGTACAAGAGTGGTGTTTAGATTGGATACATATAAATAATTTAAAGCTAATGCCAAATTATCCAATAAAGATCAATTATAGTAATCCAGTAGGAATGGACTCAACATCAAATCATAAAGTTGTAAGAGGAGGGAGTTTTATAAGTTCTCTTCCAGTTTGGATCACTAGTAGAGACTATCAAGATATAAACGAAGTAAATATATATACTGGTTTTAGAGTAGTAAGAGAAGCTAATTAACGATACTGCTGCCTTTGCTAATAATCCCCCAGTTGGGCGTAGAATAACCTAAATTGTTAAGCGTTGTCTATTGACTACGATTTATCAGTTTGGCAAATCTTCAGATTTGCGAGTGAGGGTAGTTTTGTATTTTTTGTAGTGTAGTATAACATTCACGTAAACTATTATTTACGAGATGCCAATGGTAACGTGATGGCAATATATGAGGACGAAAGACCTATAAATACCACTCCTCCTGACAACATCGCTGTCAAAGAAATACCAATTTATGGTAGTTCACGTTTAGGACAGTACAGACCGACCTTTAGAACCATAGCAGGACAACAAATACAAGATAAAAAAACACCCCGCTCTAGCTCGGGTGTCTAAAAATCGCCGTCGCTTGGCTTTGCCGAGTGAGCAATATGTATTCGGCATCCTGCCGTGTATTTGTATTTGAAGTTAGTAGCTTGACAAACACTTCCAAATATACAAACTATTTTGTTTGTTTAAGACTACAAGAACGCAGTAAAAATCAAAATATCAAAATCTAGTACTGGCTTGATAAGCATAGTTTCTTTACCGATAACTCCCCACCCTCGCTCGTTTCTAAACGAGTGAGTAGCTATTTGGAAGCCTCTGGCTGGCGTTCTAAAGTGATGAGAATACGTATTTCTGAACTAGCACAAATCTAAAACTTTAATGTCAAAATTGAAAAATGATTGACTAAAATCAACTCCAAATTAGGTAACTATCAAAAAATAATTACCTTTGCTTTTCCTAAAAGTTAGTGTAGTTTGATAAATTAGTCTAACATTTTTCTAAAATTATGCGTTAGGCAATTAGATAATCAGTAAACAGTAAGCGATTAAAAGCCAAAATAGCCAACTTTATATAAAAACTATGTCAAAAAATCTCGTCATTGTAGAATCTCCTGCCAAAGCCAAAACAATTGAAAATTATCTTGGAAAAGACTTTACGGTTACTTCTAGTTTCGGACACGTTCGTGATTTAGTAAAATCTAATGATGCCATTGATGTCGAAAATAATTTTGCTCCTACCTATGTAGTCTCAAAAGATAAAGAAGATGTCATTCGTTCTCTTAGAAAACTTGCCAAAAATGCAGAAACAGTTTGGTTAGCAACGGATGATGACCGAGAAGGAGAAGCTATTTCGTGGCACTTAAAGGAGGCTTTGAATCTTGATGAGAAAAACATAAAACGTATTATTTTTAGAGAAATTACCAAAACGGCTATCCTAAATGCTATTCAGAATCCCAGAAGAATTGATGATGATTTGGTAAATGCACAACAGGCTAGGCGAATTTTGGACAGACTAGTAGGTTTTGAGCTTTCTCCCGTTTTGTGGAAAAAAGTAAAATATGGACTTTCAGCAGGACGTGTACAATCGGCTGCCGTTCGGGTTGTAGTAGAACGAGAAAGAGAAATTGATGAATTTAATGCAAAAGGTTTTTATAAAGTAGATGCTATTTTTGATGTAGAAGATGGCAAAAAACTAAATGCAGAATTATCCAAAAGGTTGAGCGAAAAATCACAAGCACAGCAGTTTTTGGAAAGTTGTGTAGCTGCAACCTTCAAAATTGATGATTTGGAGAAAAAACCAGCCAAAAAATCTCCTGCTGCTCCTTTCACCACTTCTACGTTACAACAAGAGGCGAGTAGAAAATTAGGCTTTTCGGTTTCTCAAACCATGATGGTTGCTCAAAGATTGTACGAAGCAGGTCATATTTCGTATATGCGTACTGATTCGGTCAATCTTTCAGTAGAGGCTCGCCAAAATGCAGCAGCAGAGATTGAGGTTGCTTATGGACCTGAATATGCTAAAAACCGTACTTATAAGACAAAGTCAAATTCGGCACAAGAAGCTCACGAAGCCATTCGCCCAACCAATTTTGCCAATCGCAATCCTGTTTCTGACAATCAGCAGCAGCGTTTGTATGAGCTTATTTGGAAACGTGCTATTGCCTCTCAAATGTCAGATGCAAAACTGGAAAGAACAATTGTAACCATAGGAATTACGAAAGACAATAAGAAACTAAAAGATAATCTGAAAGCAACAGGTGAGATAATTATTTTTGAAGGCTTTTTGAAAGTCTATTTGGAATCAAAAGATGACGAAGACGACGATGAAAACAGCGAAACAAAAGGCGTTTTGCCTCCTTTGAAAGTAGGACAGGATTTGGCTTTGAATATCATGAGTGCTACCGAACGCTTTACTCGTCCGAAGGCTCGTTATACAGAGGCATCGCTTGTAAAGGAGTTGGAAGAACTCGGAATTGGTCGTCCTTCTACCTATGCACCAACTATTTCAACAATTCAAAAGCGAGAATATGTCGTTAAAGAGGCACGAGATGGAACAATTAGAGAATATTCTGTTTTGACTTTAAAGAATAATAAAATTACGAGCAAAACAAAGACAGAAAATACAGGAGCAGAGAAAAATAAACTTTTTCCTACCAATATGGGAATGGTAGTAAATGATTTTTTGGTAGGTAATTTTCCAGATATCGTTGATTTGACTTTTACAGCACAAGTAGAAGCCGAGTTTGATAAAATTGCCGATGGGAATCTAAAATGGGAAAAGATGCTCAAATCTTTTTATGGACAATTCCACCCACAAGTAGTAAAGGTAGCAGAAGATGGAGAATATGCCAGCACGACTAGAGAACTTGGAAAAGACCCAAAAACAGGAAGAATAATCAATGTAAGAATGGGTCGTTATGGTGCAATGGTAGAAAAAATGCCACTAGACCCAGATGACAAAGAACAAAAACCAGATTTTGCATCACTTCTAAAAGGTCAATATATAGATAAAGTTACGCTAGAAGATGCACTAGAATTATTCAAACTTCCTCGTGATGTAGGAATGTTTGAGAATAAAAAAGTAGTTGCTGCTATTGGTCGTTTTGGTCCTTATATTCGCCATGACAGCAAATTTGTTTCTATTCCAAAAGAAGAAGACCCACTCTCAATTACAGAAGAACGAGCTATCGAACTAATAAAAAATAAGCGGGAAACAGATGCTAAGAAAATCATTAAAGTTTTCCCAGAGAATGAAGAAGTTCGTGTTTTGAATGGTCGTTGGGGAGCTTACATTGCTGTTGGAAAACAGAATGTCAAAATTCCGAAAGATTTGGACATCGAACCTGCTGATTTGACACTAGAAAAATGCTTAGAACTTGCCGAAAATGCACCTGAACCAAAAGGTAGATACGCCAAAAAGACGACCAAAGCTACAACTACTAAAAAAGCTCCAGCTAAAAAGAAAACAACCACCAAGAAAACTACAGCGAAAAAGCCAGTAGCAAAGAAAGTTACGACAGCAAAAAAGACAGTAGCTAAAAAAGCAACTCCTAAAAAGAAATAAAATTACGCTCTGATTTTTTTTGAAATTTATGAAGCCATTTTTGAAACTCAAAAAGTTTCAGAGATGGTTTTTTATATATCAAAAGTAGTTATTTTATTGCTTTACAATTACATTTCCTTTGAAAAAACTAACTTCATACTTATTTTTGCACAACATTATAGTTTATCAAATTATTACTTTTTTTGATTAAACATTTATTTCAATTAAAAGACTTTACTTTTACCAATGAAAATATATAAAAACCCTCTTCGTACAGAATGGGAAAACATCTGCAAACGTCCTACTTTTTCTTTACAAGAAATCAAACCGCAAGTGAAAAGTGTTTTGAGTTCTATCAAAAAGGAAGGCGATGCAGCTATTCAAAAATTCACAAAAGAGTTTGATAAAATAGATTTAGAAAATTTTAGAGTAAGTCCAGAAGAAATCACAGAAGCTCAAAATCTAGTTTCAGAGTCTCTCAAAACGGCTATTAATCATGCTTATCAAAATATTCTAGTTTTTCATCAAAGTCAAAAAGAAGCAGTCAAGAAAGTTGAAATAACAGAAGGGATTACGTGTTGGAGAAAAAGTGTAGGCATTGAAAAAGTAGGCTTGTATATTCCTGGCGGAACTGCCCCTTTATTTTCTACTGTCTTGATGCTTGGTATTCCTGCCAAAATTGCGGGTTGCAGAAATGTAGTTTTGTGTTCTCCTCCTAATAAAGAAGGCAAAATTCATCCTGCCATTTTGTATGCTGCTCACCTTGTGGGAGCTACCGATATTTTCAAAATTGGAGGAATACAAGCAATTGGTGCAATGGCATATGGAACTAGCATCTGTACCAAAAGTATATAAAATTTTTGGACCAGGAAATCAGTATGTAACCGTAGCCAAACAGCTTATTCAAAATGAAGGAATTGCAATTGATATGCCCGCAGGTCCTTCAGAGGTAGCTGTTTTGGCGGATAAAAGTTGTGTTCCTAGCTTTGTAGCTGCTGATTTGCTTTCTCAAGCCGAACATGGAAAGGATAGCCAAGTTATCTTGATGACAGACAGCGAAGAAACAGCAAATCAAATCAAAATAGAGGTAGAAAAACAAGTAGAAAATCTTCCTAGAAAGCAGTTTGCTCTCAAGTCTTTGGAGAATAGTCGTTTTGTGGTCTTGAAAAATAGACAAGAAATTTTGGATATGAGTAATTTTTATGCTCCCGAACATTTGATTATTGCTTTAGAAAATCCAGAAGAAGCTGCCGAGCATATCATAAATGCAGGCTCTGTATTTTTAGGAAATTATACACCCGAATCAGTAGGAGATTACGCCTCTGGAACAAATCACACATTACCAACAGACGGACACGCAAGAGCATATAGTGGTGTTTCTTTAGATAGTTTTGTCAAAAAAATTACCTTTCAATCACTTACAAAAGAAGGTTTGAAAGGAATTGGACAAACTGTAATCGAAATGGCAGAAACAGAAGAATTACAAGCTCATGCAAATGCGGTACGTATCAGAATATAGTTTCTGAACTCTAAGAATTTTTATCAAATTCTTAGAGCTTTTGAGTATAAAATTTCATTGAATAATCCTATAACTATAAAAAGTAATGAGCAAATTTTATCATTACTTTTTACTTCTTTTAGGAAAATAACCTTATATTTGAGTAGAACACAATGAAATGCAGTGTTTATTCCTATATCTAAAAAATAATGAAAAACTACTCTTCTACTCCATTTACCTTTTTATTACTCTTTTTTTTTACGTTATTCTCGTATTCTACAAAGGCACAGTTTGTAACAAGCAATGGTCAAAAAATGACTATTGAGATGTGTTTGGAAAAATCAGAAGAACTCAAAAATCAAGGCGATTACAGAGGAGCAAGCGATTTTTTAAATAAAGCTGCTCTCATTCATTGGGATAAAAAAGAATTGCGTCCAGCTATTACTTACTTTCAACAATCTTTAACTTTCAATCAAAAGGTAGATAACAAAAGTGGAATGTATGGTATTTATAGTAATCTAGCTACTATTTATGCCGATTTAGTCAGAATTTGATTCTTCTCTTATGTTCTTTCAAAAAACATTAGAAGGACGTAAAAAACAAGGAATAAAAGAACCTATTATATCGGCTCAAATAAATATCGCTGTCGTTCTAAATAATCTAAAAAGACACGATGAAGCTGCTAAAGAGCTTTTAGATGGATTAAGTTTAGCAAAAGAAACATTAGATTTGGAGCAAATGAGAAGCATTTATGGAATGCTTGCCGAAACCTACCAGAAAGCAGGAAATAACGAAAAAACAAAAGAGTATTTTGATTTGTATCGAAATTTCCATGAAATGTCTCAACAAAAGAAAATAGCTATTGTCTCGGCAGAAGCAGATAAAGCACGATTACAAGCAGCACTTTCAGAATCAGAAAAACTAAAAGCAGATTTGGAAATTGCTCTAAAAAATACAAAACTGAAAGAACAAGAAAAAAATATAGAAAGTAAAAATGAAGAATTAAACAAGCTAGAATCCAATTTCACAAAACAAGAATTAGCCTTCAAAGTCCTTCAACAAGAAACCGATTTGCAAGAAGCTAAGTTTGCACAAGAACAAGCCGAAAACGAACAAAAAATAGCGAAACAACGACTTTTTATCGGTGCAATTGCAAGTATTTTACTACTTTCTTTTGTAGGAATATTTTTTATTTATAGAAGTCAGCAGCAAAAGAAAAAAGCAAACCTAGTTTTACAAGAAAAAAATAACGAGATTAATTTTCAACAAACTCAAATATTAGAACAGAATCATGAATTAGAGATTGCTGTAAATGAAATTGAAAATAAAAATAAAGAAATTACATCAAGTATTACTTACGCAAAAAGAATTCAGGAGGCAATGCTTCCCAATATTCTCAATATTCAAAAAGCTCTACCAGAATCTTTTGTTTATTTTCGTCCTCGTGATATTGTAAGTGGTGATTTTTACTTTTTTCATGAGTTTAAAGAGGAGCAGAAAATAATTTTGGCTGCCGTAGATTGTACAGGTCATGGCGTTCCAGGTGCCTTTATGTCTATGATAGGAAATGAGATTTTGAGTAGAATTGTAGCTGAAAATCATATTACTTCGCCAGCCCAGATTTTGAATCAGCTAAATGTAGGCATCAAAACAGCTTTACATAAAGATGAAACCAATATACACGACGGTATGGATTTGGCTCTTATTTGTATAGACAAGAAAGCAAGAACACTTACTTTTTCAGGAGCAAAAAATCCTCTTTTTTATATTCAGAATAATAATTTGGAAGTAATAAAGGGTGATAAAATGCCGATTGGAGGTTCAGAACGAGAAAATAAAAAGGACTTTACCGAGCATATAATTGATATTTCTGTTCCCACAACATTTTATATTTTCTCTGATGGTTTTCAAGACCAATTTGGTGGAGAAGCAGGACGTAAATTTATGATTAAGAATTTTAGAGACTTACTTTTCAAAATTCATCAAAAAGATACAAAAGAACAAAAACAAATTCTTTATCAGACCTTCAAAAATTGGATTGGAAACTCTCACAAACCAATTGATGATGTACTTGTAATTGGTGGGAAAGTGTAATAAAAAATATAATAAACAGCTATTCTTAATTTACATAAAAAGCAAGATCAAGAATAGCCAAACAGTAGCTTAATTACTTTTTCTTTTTGCCAAGTGTGATTTTGAAACCAAAAAGCGTTGTTTCTTCATTTTTCAGTTTATCTCTTACCTTCTTTAGGTCTTCTTCCATTGGCAAATCTTCTGGTTTTATACCTGTCTCTTTTTCAAAGGCTTCTCTAATCGTTTTATTAGAACTTGTGTGAGCTTCTTTTATAGAATCTTCTCCTCTAATTTTTTGGTCTGAACCGACTTTGAATTTTGTAAAAAGAGTAGCCAAATTCTTCGAACCAATCGTAACGGCTGGCATAAAATCAGATACATTCCTTTCTTGTGGAATTTCGTTTTGGTCTTTAAGTTCTTGTGGAGAAGTTCCGCCAAAAAGTATTTTGTCGCCTTCATTTTTGATACGTTGAAAACCCGCTTTACTTACTCCTCGCTCGTCTGCCATCTGGAAAAGTTCGAATTCATTTTTTGCCAGAATCCTACGCTGACGCAAACGTTCTCTACTTTGTAGTTCTTCTTCAAGTAATTCTGCTTTTCTGGTTTGAAGTGCAAAATAAGTCTGAGCAAAGGCAACTTCTTGTTTTCTTGAATCTCCATTTTGTGCAATTAAATAACAGGCATAACGAGAAAGCAAATAATCCATTTTCATACGAGAACTAATGCCTGTTTTGACTTTTTTGTCTTTTCTTAAAAAATGAAAATTTACATCTTGTTCGCTATTTATACAGGCTGTTTGGGCTTTTGCGATGGTACGTTCAAAATTTTCCCACTTCAAATATTTCAAAAGTATTTGTAATGTTCTGGCAGACCAAACTTCATTACCATTTCCATCTTTGAGAGAAGCATTTTCAAAAGCTGATTTGAGTAAAGCTATATTTTGATTATCCATAATTGAAAAGTGAGAAAAAATTACGAATTAAAAATTACGAATTACGAATGTAAAAACCTTATTATAAAATAGTTACAAACAAAAACCTAATAATTTAATTAATATTTCTAAGGGTAAAAGAATTTGTATTTTAGTGATTTTGCTTATTTATTTGCTAATTAAGATAATTAATATATAAAAATTTTAGCTAAAATCATAACGTTTTTTTTGAGAAAATAGGTAATTTTCGTTGTTTATTTTGTTGATATTTGTGTTACACAAAACTCATTATTAAATCTGTCTGATACCTTTGAAGGTGTACTGACAGATAGAAACTTAATTTTAAAACGATGAAAAATAACTTTATATTTTGGGGTGCAATTTTGGGAGCTTTAGCAGTCGGAATTGGAGCTTTTGGAGCCCACGCTCTCAAAGACTGGCTTATTTCTATCGGACAAGTAGAAACGTTTCAAACGGCTTCTAAGTATCATTTCTATCATTCATTTTCTCTTATTTTAATTGGAATTTTGATAAAATTGGGTAGTATCTTGTCGGTGGAGACACCAACAACGGCAAAGAAGACTTCTAAATTCTTAATTTGGGCAGGAAATTTACATCTCTTCGGAACACTTATTTTTTCTGGAACGCTGTATTTACTCTGTCTTACAAATATAAAAATATTAGGTGCAATTACGCCAATTGGGGGAGTTTTATTAATTATTGGTTGGGTATTTTTGGCTGTTTCTTTTTTAAGAAATAAATAATCAAAACTAGTTTGATAATTTTTTCGTAAATTATAAAAACTATTAAATCTCACTTATAAAAGTTACTTATGAATTGTCCAAGTTGTCAAATAAAAGTCCCTAGAGATGCCATAAATATTCAAAAAGACATTGCAGGGTGTCAGAGTTGTGGAAATATTTTTAGCATTTCGGATCAAGTAAATCCTCAAAAAGAAGAAACTAATTTATACACCAAATCAGTAAAAGAAAGTTTTGATAAAAAAAGTCAGGCTTCTTTTGATATGAATAATCCTCCAAAGGGAGCTTATATTAATCACTTGCCTAACGGTGTTCAGATTGGAGCTTCTACAAGGTCTTGGATGGCACTTTTTATTGTTCCTTTTGCGATTGTTTGGTCAGCGGGTTCGATAGGTGGAATTTATGGCTCGCAAGTTTTTACAGGAGAATTTGATATCTTGATTTCCTTGTTTGGTATTCCTTTTTTGTTCGGTTCTATCTTTGTATGGAGTCTTGCTTTGATGGCTGTTGCAGGAAAAATAGAAGTCAATTTAGATAGTAATGGAGGACATATTTTTACTGGAGTAGGCAAAATAGGTCAAAATAAGCGTTTTTTGTGGTCTGAAATAAATAGCGTTCGTCAGCAAACAAGCACTTCACGTTCTAGCAAAGGAGGTTCCACTACATCTCATCATATACTTTTGGAAGGACAAAGACAAGTTCAGTTTGGTAGTGGTTTGTCTTCTGAAAATAGATATTATATGATAAAAACTTTGGAGCAGCTTATAGAAAATAGAAAGTTAAAACAATACCATATAAGCTAAAGAATTGGTAAATGAAGATAAATATACTGTTTAATAAGTTTATTCATATTGCGAACTGGTATTTTTCCCGTTATCAACGTCTATTTTTTTCAAAAATAGACGATTGCTAAGGGAGATAAAACTCTTTTTCCTTTTATTTTGCCTTAGCAATCGTCAGTTATCGAAGATAACAAGACGTTGATAATGGCTAAATAAAAGAGCAATATTGGAATACAAAAACACAAATAAACTTATGTTACACGGTAATAAATATATGGTTGTCTGACAATTTTTGTGGAAGTCGTTGGTGAGACACCAACAACGGCAAAAAAGAGTCATAAATACCTCGCCATTGTCGGTGTCTCACCGACGATTTTACCATTACCACAAAAATTGTCAGACAATCAAATATATTTTCAAATTTTCAAAAAATAAAATTCATTTTCATCTATCCAAAACAGTTTATTTTTCATCAAAAATATTTCTTGTGGATTTTTTAGCATATCTTCCTCCGAATTTTCAATTAAAAAATGACGAATCAGATTCCCTTCTGTGTCTGTACACAACAAATAATTTTCATTCTCAGCCAAATAACTACAAATCAAATAATTACTATTTTCTGTATAGAGAATTGAATTTTGTATTCTCTGATTTGTTTTATCCAAAACAAAACCTGAAATATCATTGTAGTTTGTGTGATTTGTTGAATATTCGTTTGTAGAATAAAAATACTGTTTTATTTTATGGTTTAGAGTATCATACTCTTCTTCTTTTGCTTCTATTTCTTGTTCGCTTTGTTCTTTCTGATTTTGACTAATTTTTAAGGGAACAGAATAATAATTTGATTGTAATGAAAAAATTACTTTTGCTTCCTTTTCTGTTTTATCTTCATTATTTTCTTCTATAATTCCATAATAGATTACTTCTTCTAACTCCCAAATCACTTCAAAATTCATATTCAGAGCTTGCAAACCCTTTGCAATTGGCATTTCGTTTTGAAAATCAATTTCTGAGAGTAAAATTGTTTTATCAAAAAAATTAAGTAGCGTTTGGGTAGCTTTCATTTCTACTACTGCAATAATTTTTTGCTTTTGGGTATCCAAAATGAGAAGTTGAGAAGTATTTTTTTGTTCTTGCTTTTGTCTTACTTCTAAAACTACAAAATTACTTTTTGGGTCAGTGCAAACTTGCCAAATTTTCTGATTTGGATTATCTGGTTTGTAGGAAAATACATTATTGTCTTTCATAAACTAATTCTGACGCTAAAGCGTAAGTTACATCTTATTAACACACTAATTATCAAGCTATGGAATATACTTCTCACGCTAAAGCGTAAGTTACAAAGTACATTTTAAAGTAGAAGTTGTAAGAACACATTAATTCTCTAATTTTAAACCAAACCTTCTCATCGCTTCATTTATCAATGGAAATTCCTTTACCAGTTCTTCTAATTTTTCTTGTTCGGATAGATTTTTTGTAGGTTTTTGCTGTTCTAATTTTTGGTCTATAATTTCTAATTGCACAAAATCGTTATTCAAATTGTTAGCTAAATAAGGATTCAGAGCAATTCGGATAGTAGAAAATTCTGAACGAAGTGCAATATTATTCAATAACTCTACTTTTATAACTGGTGATTTTTCTACAATTATATTTGCATTAATTAATGTAGAAGCAAATCCAGAAGGACTCATCTTGAAAAATTCTTTCCAAACCTTTTTGGCTTTTGCAGTATCAAAACTAGAATTTCTGTCAGCCTCCGAACGTATTACTTTTTCTAATTCTTTCTTTTCTTCATTTTTAGTTTCTAAATTATCAGAACCATTACTCTGCTCTTTCTTACTTTGAATTTTTACATTCGTCGTAACCTTAGGTGTTTTTTTCCAAGGTGTATCTTCTGTATTTTTTGCCAACACAGGATTTATGTAAGAAGAATTAGTTTTTGATACTGCATTTGATTCTAAACTATTATTTTCTTCTGATGAGTTTTGAGATTTAGCTACTCTTTTTTTTTTAAGTCTTCTACCAATTGAGGAATAGAAAGAGCAGCCATTACATGAGAGAGTTTCAAAAGTGTCATTTCTACATGAAGCCTCTGATTTTTACTACTTTTATAACTGAGTTCACAAGCAGAAGCCAAATTAAGAGCAGACATCAAGAACGAAAAAGAAGACGCAGCAGCCTGTGATTTGTATTTTTCTTTTATTGATTCTGAGAGTTCTAATAAAGTAACTGTGGCAGCATCTTTAGAAACTAACAAATCACGCAAATGCTCACAAAGACCCACTACAAAATTATGTCCATCAAAACCTTTTTTCAATATCTCATCAAAAATCAGTAATGCTTCACTATGATTTCTACTCAAAAACGCATCTGTGAGTTTGAAGTAATAGTCATAATCCAAGACATGCAAATTATCAATAGTGCGAGCATAAGTCAGTTTTCGGTCTGGCGAAAAAGTAACCAACATATCAAAAATTGAAAGTGCATCACGCAAAGCACCATCAGCTTTTCTTCCAATAAGTTGCAGAGCTTCCTCTTCTACTTCTACATTTTCTTTTTCAGCAATCTTTTCCAAATGACGAGCTACATCATTAGGCTGAATTCTATTAAAATCAAAAATCTGACAGCGAGAAAGAATGGTAGGAATAATTTTGTGTTTTTCAGTCGTCGCCAAAATAAAAATAGCATACGAAGGTGGCTCTTCCAAAGTCTTCAAAAAAGCATTAAAGGCTTGATTGGAAAGCATGTGAACCTCATCAATAATATATACTTTCTTTTTTCCAGCCTGTGGAGGGTAACGAACCTGCTCAATGAGATTGCGAATATCTTCCACCGAATTATTCGAAGCTGCATCTAACTCACTGATATTGAGTGAGTTACCATTATTAAAAGAGACACAAGAAGTACATGTATCGCAGGGTTCTGTTTCGGGTGTTATATTAAGGCAATTAATTGTCTTTGCCAAAATACGAGAACAAGTAGTCTTACCTACCCCTCTAGGTCCACAAAACAAAAAAGCCTGTGCAAGTTGGCTAGATCGAATTGCATTTTTTAGAGTATCCGTAATGTGAGATTGTCCGACGACAGCATCAAACGTATCTGGGCGATATTTTCGTGCCGAAACTACATAATTTTCCATTCGACGAAGTTACGAAGAAATTTATAGTTTTGATAATTATTTATTACTAATTTTAGTAGAGTTTGATAAAAATTATTACAATATAAAAACTGAAAACAAGCTTAGAAACAGACTCAAAGTTTTATGTTTTTTCAAACAATGATACTCAATAGAGGTTAATATATATGGTATTACGAACAAATAAGTTCTGTACTCATTTTTTTAAACTCAAATGTACAATTTCTGTACAATTACATTTTTTTAAACTCTCAATTTTATGATTTCTATCAATTCATTATCAGCAGACAAGAAAAACTCTTTAGAAAAATTTGCCAAATCTGGCTTTTTTATGAAAGGTGTTGTCTATCTTCTCATTGGTATTCTTGCTACCATGACCGCCTTTGGATTGGGAGGCGAAGTAAGTGGCAAAACAGGTATTTTTCAATTTATTTTAGAACAACCCTTCGGACGTATTCTGTTAGGTATTGTTTCGGTGGGTCTTTTTGGTTATGCAGCTTGGAGGTGGACACAAGCATTTATTGACCCAGAAAATAGTGAGGATGATATGCAAAATAAGTTGAAGCGTGTAGGTTTCTTTATTAGTGGTTTCCTATATGGTACTTTTGCAACCTACGCTATGAAAATGGCAATTCAGGGGTATAAATCTGGTGGTGGTAGCGGTCGTACTACAATTATTGCCAAAATCCTTGATATTCCTGGTGGACAAATTATTGTTGGTATTATAGCTCTCGCTATTTTTGGAAAGGGTGCCTATGAGATTTGGAAAGGAATTTCTAGTGAACATATGGATAAAGTAGGTAATTTAGGTTTCAAAACGAAAGAAGCAGTCAGAAAAGCAGGGCAAGTAGGATATATTTCAAGGGGAATTGTTTTGTTAGTTGGTGGATATATTACAGCTCGTGCAGCTATTGAATCAAATGCAAGTAAAGCAGGAGGGACAGAAGGGGCTTTCGAATTTATGTTTTCTACTGCTAATGCTTGGCTGGTTGGTATAGTTGCTCTTGGCTTGGCTCTTTATGGTCTCTTTATGATTATTAAAGCAAAAGAATTTTATATAAGATAAACGAAAAATTAGCTAAGATAATTGATATACTCACACGTAACAGGTTTTTGACAATCCAGCTTGATAAATCAATCTGCTACATATTTTAACCGTAGCACCAGAAGAGCAGCGAAGCTAATTTGATTTATCAAATTCTAAAACCAATTTAGTTGCAGTATTATAACGAAGCTCAAATTATAGTGTATATAATTAATACTATAATTTGAGCTTTATTTATTTGAGGAGAACATGAAGATACATTTTTTAAAATGGTCTTTCACACTATTTAAGATAAGGAATTTCTCTTTCTATTTTGTACTTTTGTAGTTAATGATTTAGCAGCTATAAAAAATACATAATGTCTATAAAAATTACAAAAGAAGGAATTTTGGAAGCTCTTTCTACGGTAGATGATCCAGATTTGAAAAAAGATTTGGTTACCTTAGGAATGATAAAAAATATATCTATTGAAACAGAAGCAAGCAAAACAACTGTACATTTTACTGTTGTTCTGACTACTCCTGCTTGCCCTCTTAAAGAGCTTATTCGCAATAATTGTGAGAAAGCAATTCATCTGAAATATGGAGAATCAGTTCGTTCTCAAATTACGATGAGCTCAAATGTTACAACTATCAGAACAGGAAAAATACTTCCTGAAGTTAAAAATATCATTGCCGTTGCTTCTGGAAAAGGGGGCGTAGGCAAATCTACAGTGGCTTCGAATTTAGCTGTTGCACTTGCACAAACAGGTGCAAAGGTAGGTCTGATAGATGCCGATATTTTTGGTCCTTCTATTCCCACTATGTTTGATTGTGAATCTGCACGTCCAGGTGTTCGTCAAGAGGGTGAGCGTTATATTATTTTGCCTTTCGAAAAATATGGCGTAAAACTTCTCTCTATTGGTTTTCTTGCTCCTCCTGATGATGCTATCGTTTGGCGTGGTCCTATGGCGAGTTCTGCGTTTCGTCAGTTTTTGGCTGATGCAGATTGGGGCGAATTGGATTATCTCTTTATAGATCTTCCGCCAGGCACAAGTGATATTCACCTTACTTTGGTTCAGACTATTCCTGTAACTGGTGCAGTAATTGTAACCACACCTCAAAAAGTAGCTTTAGCAGATGCTCAAAAGGGGGTTTCAATGTTTACACAACCAAAAATCAATGTTCCGATTTTGGGAATTGTAGAAAATATGGCTTACTTTACACCTGCCGAACTTCCAGAGAATAAATATTATTTGTTTGGAAAAGATGGAGGAAAAGTTTTGGCAAAACGCAATGATGTTCCTTTTTTGGGAGAAGTTCCTTTGGTACAAGCTATTCGTGAAGCGGGTGATGGAGGAATTCCGATAGCTGCAAAAGAGAATATTGATAATCAATCTCAAGTAATTACAGATAAATTTAAAGAGATTGCACAAAAGTTAGCACAAAGTATAGCTCTCAGAAATGCACAGCAAAACCCAACAGAAGCAGTTTCTATACGTTAAATGATACAAATATATTCTTTGGAGTGCAATTAATTTACAATATTGATGTACTCTAAAGAGTATAGTATCAAAACTCCCAAAAATTGATTATATTTGAATATAAATTAATACTAAAATTAGCATAAAAATCTAACCAATATGAGTGTAGCAGAACGAGTAGAAATAGCCTTAGATAGTGTCCGACCTTATTTGAAAGCAGATGGAGGAGACGTTAAGGTAATAGAAATTACAGAAGATGGAATAGTGAAAGTAGAAATGATTGGTGCGTGTGGCTCTTGTTCTATTTCCCCAATTACACTCAAAACAGGTATAGAACAAGCTATTTTGAATGAAGTAAAGGAAATAAAAAGTGTTGTTGCAATAAACTTGACAGATACAGGAATCAAAAATGTAGCTGTTTAATATAAAAAATACTGTTTATCTATTCTTTAAAATAGAAATAAATGAGAGAATAACTTACTTCAAAGAGACTTTCTATTTATTAATAAAAAGTCATGAAAAGTTTATGAAAATTCATTTATTGGACTAAATAAACCGCTAAAAATCAAATTCAAGAAATAATTTCAGTTTTTTAACCAAATTTTAAAAAAAAGTTTGCAATTATCACTGTGAAATCATACATTTGATACTAGAAATATACTTGTACTTGGTATAAGAAAATTTCTAAGCTTTTTCATAGCTGGTTGAAAGCCTTGAGGGGGAAGTTTTGCTTCCCTCACAAGTTTCAAAAACCCTAATTTATGAAATCATTTTTTAGCTTTTTATTGAATAGTGTTATTTCTCTACGACCTATTAATCTCTTTCTTATTAGTATTACTCAAACACTGACAAGTGTTTTTTTATTACACAAGCCACTTTGCATTTCAAATATATTTACAAGTGCTGATAACAATACTAACGCTTTTTGGTGTCCTAATCTTTATTCTCTTATTTTAGCCACCGTTTTGAGTGCGGCGGCAGGATACATTTTGAATAATATAATGGATAGAAAAATAGATTTGATTAATTATCCTAATCGTGGTTCTTTTACAGAAAAAAATCTTTCTTTTTTGTATTTTTTGAATAGTATATTTTTTGTAATTGCTTTACTTCTTGGTTTTTTTATTTCTCTTCCAATTGGTAGTAGCATTTTAGGGAGTATTATTTTGCTTGTTCTTTATGCCAAATACAGTAAAAAAATAGGGGTTTTGAAACCTATTTTAGTTTCTTTTCTGACCTCTTTCTCTGTTATTTTGGTGGGCTTGCTTGAATATACTTCTATTCCCCCAACAATTTGGCTTTTTTCAATTTGGGCTTTTTTGATTTCTATGATTAGAGAAATTAGTAAAGATTTGGAAGATTTGGAAGGTGATACTTCTCAAAACAGTTTTACTTCTGTTATTCATTTGGGTAAGGCAAAAAGTAGAATTGTACTTTATTCTTTGTCTATTTTTTTGATTTTATCTATTACCATTTCTGTTTTTATTTCTGCTATTACTTTTCCTAATCTAATTCATAAAACTTTAATGATATTGCTAACAGGAATTTTCATCTATTTTGTTTATAGAATAGAGAGAAAAAACTCAAATTTTGTTGATTACAAAAACTATAAAAATCTGAGTTTTTTTTGTAAACTAATAATGCTTGTTGGTATTTTGGGAATGAGTGTGTACTAATGTTAAATTTTGTACAATCCATTCCATAAAAAAACCTTTGCCTACCCACTAAGCAAAGGTTTTGATTTATATTTTAAGATTGTATTTCTACTTCTTTCTATTTTTTAGAATACTTCAATATTTTGTCTATTAACTGACTTGACGGTTTGTGCCTTGTCTGACAGTCGTCCATTTGTTTTTTCAAATTTACTATTTCATAAAAAAACTGATTTAGTTTATCATTTTCTTGAAGTAACAACTCTATTTTTATATTTTCTAGTAAAGACGTTTCTTGATACACATAACTGATTACTAAATTCTGGAAATATTGAAAATTAGTTTCTGTGTTCTTCAAATCAGATGTTGGAATAGAATTAGTTACAAAATTCACTTTTGATAGGATTGGATTTTTCATACGATTTTTCGCTTATATGGATAGAATAACCTTTGTTTTTTGAGTTGTTCTGATTTTAAGCTCGTATTCAATCCCTTCAATTATATGATTAAGCAATTTAATTAGAAGGTTTACTTATTATTGATTCCTTCACTTGCTTCCATAAGTTTTCTAAGATTGATAAGAGCGTAACGCATTCTTCCTAATGCAGTATTTATACTCACATGTGTTGCGTCCGCAATTTCTTGAAAACTCATATTGAAATACTGACGCATAATCAATACTTCTCGTTGAGCATCAGGCAACAGGCGTACATGTCTTTTCAGATTCTCACAAACTTCTTGCTCTATATGAGCTTCTTCAGAAGATTTTTGAGTAAATTCTATTGTATTAAAAACTGTGCTACCGTCTTCTACGGTAATAGTAGGATAACGCTTTTGCTTTCTAAAATAATCTATGGCTAAATTATGAGCAATACGGGAGAGCCAAGGTAAAAATTTTCCTTCCTCATTATATTTGCCCAAACGAATCGTATCTACTACCTTTATGAAAGCTTCTTGCATCAAATCCTCAGCTATATAAGTGTCCTTTACAATTGTAATAAGAATAGTAAAAATTCTATTCTTATGACGGTTCAACAAAACCGCAAAAGCATTGTCATCACCTGATTTATAAAGTGTAATAAGCTGACTATCGTTAGCTTGTAATAGTTCTTCTAAGGGAGGAGAATTCTTTTTTCTCTTTCTGCCTTTTGCTCCTATTTGTGTTGTAGTAGGACTAGTCTTATTAGTATTCTTATTAATAAGAGTAGTATTTTTCTGTTTAGTTAAATTAGTTTTAGTTTGCATCTTCTTAACGTGGCTTAGTAGTGGGTATTGCTTTCAAAAGAAGTACGAAATGTACCGTGTCTGTAATAATTGATTGATATATACAAATATAACAACGTTTTACTAGAAATGAAAGTTACATAGTGTTTTTTATCAGAACAGATAAAATTATGCCTATCATTAATTATACCGAATAATTCAAAACTTAAATTTGCATCGGTAAACAAATCGTTTTTTTCGACGAACTAACCAAAATCAACGGTTAAATTAATAACACATAAATTCAAATGGATGTATTTATTTGTTAAATAAATACTCTTTTATTATAAATAATTACATACGCAATTTAAACCAAAAATGAATAGTTTTTTAACTCCGCTTTCTCATGATTTCTTTATGAATGAAGCGTTAAAAGAAGCTCAAAAGAGTTTTGAGGTTGGCGAAATTCCAGTAGGAGCAATCATTGTACACAATCAAAAAATTATTGCCAAAGCACACAATATGACTGAAAAACTACAAGATGTAACTGCTCATGCCGAACTGATTGCTATCACTTCTGCTACCAATACATTGAATTTTAAGTATCTGACAGGTTGTAAACTCTACGTAACCCTCGAACCCTGCGTTATGTGTGCGGGTGCATTGGCATGGTCTCAAATTTCAGAAATCTATTACGGTGCAAAAGATACTCAAAGGGGTTTTTCTGTTCTTACACATTCAAATCTGTTTCCAAAAAAAATAAAAATACAAAATGAGATTTTGACGCAAGAATGTGAAGAATTATTAAAAAAATTCTTCAAAAATCTGCGTCTCTAATACTTTATTTTGAAAAGATAGATTTTTGAAGATAATTCTATTGGTTTTGATAAAATCAGATATGAGGTAGAAATTATAAATTTTAATTTTTTAGTTTTTTTTTATCAACTACTATAATTTTCAGGAGCTACAAAAATTAAAAACAAAAAAAATTTAATTTAAAAGCAATATTGTACAATTTATGTGGCAAGCAAAATTGCGCATTTTTTTATTTTAACTTTATTTAACTATATGTGATTGTTATTTTTAGTCTCTATTTTTCCTGTAAGTCAAGAAAACACACTTTTTTTAGCTCAAAAAACTAAACCATGATTAAAAACTAGCTACTGAATCAACCATTTCTAAGAAACAAGTAGGCAAATCTTTATTATCAATTATCAAATTAGGATGTTTTGTGTTGTAGGTATGGTCTGCATCTTCTATCAAAATTAATTTTGTATTCTGATTCTGACTTTCAGTAGAATTGCTCCACTCAAAAATATCTTGTGCATCTTGTGCCGTAACTGATTGGTCGCTTGCTCCATGAATAATGAGTTGTGGCGTATTTGCTTGATTCAGTTTTTGAGTAGCTTCTTTTAGAGAATAATTTTTGGGGTTTTTCTTAAAGTCTTCATGAAAAGATTCAAATAAAGGCATTTGCTGATTTGTACGTCCATTTTCAATAATTACAACACCGTTTTTGTGCCATTCTTTTTTATTTTTTTCATTAAAATACCGTTCTTCTAAATCACTAACGGCTGAGAGCGTAATCACTTTTTTGATTCGCTTGTCTTTGGAAGCATAAATAATAGCTGTACTTCCTCCTCTGCTATGACCAACAAGACGAATATCTTCTACATTTCTTTTGGGTAAATCTGAATTTTTATTGAAAATAAAATTTATTGCGGTTGCTGTATCAGAAAGTTCTTTGGTAAGTGTATTTTGTCCAAAGGCTTCTAAATCTTCAAATTCAAGTGGGTTTTGAGTAGTTGTTCCGTTATGCGAGAAGTTTAGTTTAAAAACCAAAAACCCTTTTTGTGTCCAAATTTGAGCCATTTGATTAAAAGCTCCCCAATCTTTAAAACCCTTAAAACCATGTAGAAAAACAATAATAGGAGTTTGAGAATTTGTTTTTTGTTCTGAAAGATGATAATCTATCAAAATCGGTTTTGCTGGTGCAAGTGTGTTTGGTAATTTTATTTCAATTTTTTTCATCGTTTTGTAACTATATATCAACTATTTGTTTTCAGATTTTTCACAAAATCAAAGTAATTGAAAGAGAATTTTATAAAATCTTTATACGAAATTTTAGGTGGTTTTTCAGTAAGATTAGGATACATTTCTTGTCCTGTCTCCAGAATAAAATTTATTCTTTTTGTAATTAGACTTTTTTGCAACACAATCTCATCATTCTTTTTACTTGAAAAAGAATGTGTAGCTCCTAATTCTGCAAAAAAATCAGCATAAACAATTTGAAAATATAGATGTAAAAAGCCTTTCGTAGGACGTGGCAAACCATAATTAAATAGACAATAACCAGCTATATATTCAAAGATATAAGGTGTAAATTCTTGTTGCTCATTTTTATCAAACCACGAAGCAGCTTGGGATTGTTTTTCTATTATTTCTTTTATATCATTTTCACGAGCAGGCTTTGATATTCCAAATGTAGATTTTGTTTCATAGAAATTAGACAAAAGTTCCTCATCTGAAAGAGCTATTATTTTTTCAAACTCTTGTATTGCATACGAATTTCTTTGAATAGGAATACGATTTTGGTCATAAAAGACTACTTTATGAATATCTTCTAACATGGCAGTAATAGTTCCCTCTGGAGTAAGTAGATAATCTATGCGATACAAAAGCGTCAGGAGCATATAAGAAATGGCTGAAGCAAGACGTTCGGCATTTAGATTTTTTATTTTATCTAGTGTTTCTCTTATCCATTTCTTCAAAAAACGGAGTTTGACTTGCTGCTGCTCTTCTGACAAGAATTCGATGTGTTTGTCATCAATAGGTTCTAGCTGATTTATAAACTCGTTTAATAATAAATCGTCTTGAGCGTCAGAACGAGTTGCAATTTCTCTAAGTCCATTATATAACTTTCCTGCAAAACTATCTACTGTATTTGTGGTAAAACGAATCCAAATAACGCCTTCTTTATCCAACGAGAAACCGCTATATAAGAGATTGTAATTCATTTCCATTAATCTCCTTCCAAGTGCAACGTGTAGATTATCTTTTACTTTTACTAGTTTTACTTCTCCTACAAACTCTTCTGAAGAAGCAAATCCACGAACTATCTTCGAACCTTGTTGAATTGTAAAATCTATCTTAAAATCAGTTATACTTCCTCCTTTATTTATTTGTACGGTATCATAACTCAAGTTACTCTCATCGTCATCTAATAAATAATTAAAGAATTCTAAATAGGCTTGTAAGTAGTTTTTTTGCTCAAAAAAATGTGTTGATCTTGCCCAAGAATCATATTTTTCAAGTGTTTTGTGTGCATCAGAATACCTACCAAACCGTATATCAATTCCATCATGAATATCCGTTTGTCCAGCAAGAGCAGTTATAATTTTTTTGAAAAGCATGTATCTTTTTTAGATTAGTAAACCAACTGATATTTCGAATTTTTTTTACCAAAAAATCAGAAAGGAAGCAATATTTCATACTACTTTTTGCAGTATTCTGTACTTATTCCATTATTTGATGTATTGAGCAACTAACAGATTAGCCTATATTAGCCTCTGATGAGTTTTGATTCTACAATCAATTTAAGGAAAGAATTTCAAAAATAAGTTTTATTTTTTGAAAATAGTCTTTATTGTTTGTATTTTTAATAAAAAAAGAATCGTTAGACTATAAAGTGTTTATAAAATCTTAACTTTGAGGCTAATCACAACAAGTGTGTAAGTAATTTTAACTAACGCTCAAAGCAGGTTTATTTCATAAACTAGTGATTAAGTTTATGATTTATCTTTATAATTACCACTTCTCTACCATATAATCAGTCATGTTAATTACAAAATATATGAATTCTTCATTGTACAAATTACTTATCAAAAAACATTTTTGTTTACTTTTCTTTTTTAGTTTAGTGATAGGTTTTTCTAGATGTGTTCCTATTGAAGACCTTGTCCAACCTATTATTGGAGAGTTTGAGTTACAAAATCAATACAATGTATCAGATACTATTCGTTTAAGAGCTGTTTTGACTGATAATTTTGGAATAAATACGGTGCGTATTGATATCAATCCTGTGGGAGATGTTGCAAGACCTTGGAACTATACTAAGAGTAGAGATAGCGTGCGAGCAAGACTCTTAAATATAGAAGAGCTTCAGGTAATTCCTTCTAATATATCATTAGGACAATATGAACTTACACTTACTATTACCGATATTAGTGGATTGGAAAGAACCACTTCGAGGCGTTTTATTGTAGAGGGAGATATTATAAGACCTGTTTTTACAGATGTTATTTTACCTCAATTAGAGCTTATTGGAAATAATTCGTATAGAGGTTGTAGATCAGATTTGATTGAGATTGCAGGAACGGTTCGTGATAATGTTGGTTTGAGAGAAGTGAGAGCTCAGTTTGGTAATTTTCCTCCTATTGTTCGTGCCTTGACAGGACAGGCTTCAGTAGATTTGTCTTCTGTTTTTGGTAATGCCTTGATTATTCCTGCCAATGTAATTAATGGAACAAGTATTCCATTACAACTCCAAGCAACTGATACAGAGGGTAATGTAAGTAATATTGCTTCTCTAGATATTTTGGTGGAGTGTGATGATGCCATTCCAACTGTTGATGTGCTGGTTACTAATCCTGCCACAAATGCTGATGGTCTAATAGAAGTAATTCAGGGAGAAGAATTATTTATTGTAGATGGACAAATTACAGATAATGAGCAGCTTGATAGTATTTTTATTTATTTTGTAGATGGAAGTACAGAAACTATCATTTTGGAAGAAAGTATAAATGGAAACTCAACTATTAACATAAGAAGTTTATTTGGCAATATTGCTGTTCCTATTCCATCAAATGCTGCAGTTGGAAGTAGTTATCAAATTGTAGTTTTGGTAAAAGATACTGCAGGTAATGAGTCAGTTGCATATATAGCAAATATTTTGATTACTCGTAATGCTCCTCCTCAAATTTTGGTAGCCAATACATATGTTAATAATATAGAACGAAATTTTAGCCTAACTAGTCCAAATCAAATTCCAGCAGGAGCAGTAATTCGAGTAGAAGGAAAAGTTGAGGAAGATGTAGCTTTAGAATATTATCGAATTACGTGGGGAGTAGAAGGTAGTGAAGAAACTATAGTTAATTTTAATAGCACTATTTTACAAAACAATATTCCATTTAATATTGCAAATCCGATTTCTGAAAATGAATTTTTGACAAATGAAAATGTAAGAGCAGGAACTCGTTACGTATTGACTTTCTTTGTAAAAGACACACTCAATGCAGAGGTAAGATTGCGATATATATTTGTAATTCAGTAAAAGGCTTGTAAATAAGGAGTTTAATGAAGCGAGAATAACTATTAAAAAGTTATTCTCGCTTTGATTTTATATTTATTTTGAGAATATAGTATAACCAAGAATGATACAGAAAAACATTTTTTTATTATTGGGAGGAAATTTAGGAGATAGAAGACAAAATATTTTAGAAGCAAAAAAAAATATTTCTTTACAGATGGGTAGTATTGATAAGGAATCAAGTATTTATCAAACAGCAGCTTGGGGGATAGAAAATCAGCCTTCTTTTCTCAATCAAGTAATTCAAATTTCTTCTTCTCTGTCTGCACAAAGACTACTTATTCAAATAGAAAGTATAGAGAAAAAACTAGGAAGAAAACGTTATCAAAAATGGTATGCACGAACGATTGATATTGATATTTTGTACTATGAGAATGAGATTTTGGACGAAAAAGAGGATTTGAATACTGGAACTAAAAACCTGATAGTTCCACATCCATTTTTACATCAACGTCGTTTTACGCTTATTCCTTTAGTGGAGATTGCACCTGATTTTGTACATCCTATATCAAAGAAGTCAAATTATGAGCTTTTGGGAGAATGTTTGGATAAATTACCTGTTGAGAGATTTTGAATTTGCACAAAATAAAAGATTGCAAAAATAGACACTTGTTAAGGGAAAAGTTCTTTTAACATGTAGTCTTTACCTTGGTAAGCGTGTTCTTTTTGGAGAAATAGCTTCATTCCAAATCCGTATTCTGTGTGTAACAAATAGTTGGAACACGGATTTTACAGATTTCACAAATAAACACAGATAAATACACTATCAAATGATTTTATGTAACCTTATCAAATAAGTGTTGAAATAAGACATTCTTTAGAATAAACAAAGAAACTTTTAAGTTTGATAAAATTTTTACGATTTTTGTAAAAAATTAATCTTCCAATTTTCAATAGTTTTAGATTTAAACTCTACAATTAGCCTCTCACTCTAAAAAGTGAGCTACATCAAAAGAATGAAAAAAATACTTTTTATCGACCGTGACGGAACAATCATAAAAGAACCAGCAGACGAACAAATAGACTCATTAGAAAAACTAGAGTTTTTGCCAGCCGTTTTGAGAAATTTATATGAGCTTGCAGACAGCAAAGAATATGAATTAGTAATGGTAACCAATCAAGATGGATTAGGAACAACCAGTTTTCCAGAGCATACTTTTCATCCTGCACATAACAAAATGCTCAACATATTGGAAAATGAAGGAATTGTTTTCGATGAAATTTTGATTGACAAAACCTTCCCCCACGAAAAATCACCCAATCGTAAACCTGAAATTGGATTGGTAAAACAGTACCTAAACAATCCTAACTTTGATATTCAGAACTCTTTTGTAATTGGCGATAGATTTAGTGATATACAATTAGCTAAAAATTTGGGTTGTAAAGGAATTTTGATTGCTAAGGATGATAAAGAAATTAATTCTAAAAATCCTGAATTAGCTTCTATTTGTGCTTTGATAAGTGATAATTGGAATGAAATTAAGAATTTTTTGTCTGCTCCTAAAGCTAAATTTGGTTCTAGAATAGGAACAGTAAAACGCACCACCAAAGAAACCGATATTGATATCGAAATAGATTTGGACGGAACAGGAAAAGCAAATATTCATACAGGACTTGCTTTTTTTGACCACATGTTAGAACAAATAGCAAGACACGGAGAAGTAGATTTGAAAATCCAAACTAAAGGAGATTTACATATTGATGAGCATCATACTATCGAAGATACAGCTTTAGCACTTGGAGAAGCACTTTTGAAAGCCTTTGGAGATAAGCGAGGCATCGAACGATATGGTTTTTATTTGCCAATGGATGATGTTTTGGCACAAGTAGCAATTGATTTTGGTGGTCAACCTTGGCTAGTTTGGGATGCAGATTTTAAGCGTGAGAAAATTGGAGACATGCCTACTGAAATGTTTATGCACTTTTTCAAGTCACTTAGTGATACCTCAAAAACGAACATAAACATAAAAGCCGAACCTATAGAAGGAGCAAACGAACATCACAAAATCGAAGCAATTTTCAAAGCCTTTGCCAAAGCTCTCAAAATGGCAAAAACGCATACAGGCTCAAATGAATTACCTTCTACGAAAGGTGTTTTATAAAGAAAGTAGCTGACAGTTTGGAAGCTATCAGCTACTTCAATATGAGTGTCATTTTTAGGTGTTGACTTTCAGTTGCAGTCGCAACGTAACCTTGGTAAAACATCAAAAACATACTTTAATAAAGCTACAGAGTAGCGAAACCTTACCATTAAAAATAAAGTTACGCTACGCTGTAGCTTTTTAAATCCATTTTTGTTCTTGTTCTACCAAGGTAAAGCTACTCTGTAGCTAATAAATGCCTTTTTTGATTTTTACCAGTGACACTCATATTGCTACTTTAAAACCATTTAAAAAAATGAAATACTACAATCTAGTTGCGGAATGCAACGGTTACGAATCAGTTCAAGAATTTTGCACTTATTTTAAAGAAAATATTCCTGTTTTATCAAATGGAAAACGAATTGCTACAGAAGCAAATGCAGTGCGTAGAGGCGATGGCTATTGGATAGCTTGTGTTTCTTTTGATGGGCTTTTTTCTTTCGATAGTGAAGAAGAATTTGAATATGCTCAAAAAAATTCACTTTCGGCTACCGTAAATCCTAAATTTTTGGAAGAAGCTGTTTCCGAAATTTTTTCTTTGCTCTCGGTTGCTCCCTCTTATATGGCGGCAGCTTTTGGGGTTAATGCAATTGATGCCTTTTCTCAAATGGCAATTGAAGAAATTATTTTACAAAATGCTTCTTTTGGCTATTTGTTCCTAACAGATACAGCTTGGGAACGATTAGGAGAACCAAAAGGATTTGAAGTATTTTCAGAAGGATATTATTGGAACCCAAATTAGGAAATAATTTTTTAAAGAATGATTTATATATCGGCTTTCAAAACTTCTTTTGAGAAATAGAGTTTATCAGACAATTAAAATTCAATATATCGTAATTACTGACAATTAATTTTTATGGATTTAGGAAATTTGAGACAAAGTTATAAAAAGGCTGAATTTAATATAAAAGATGCCTTAGAAAACCCTATTGAGCAGTTTGAAAAGTGGTTTCAAGAGGCTCTGGATGCTGAACTATCGGCAGAAGCCAATGCGATGGTACTCTCAACGGTAGGCGAAAACAACCGTCCTTCGGCTCGTGTTGTTCTTTTGAAAAGTATTGATAATGGATTTGTATTTTATACAAATTATGAGAGCAGAAAAGGCAAAAACTTGGAAGCAAATCCGTATGCTAGTCTAACTTTTTTTTGGGCAGAGCTAGAAAGACAGGTTAGGATAGAGGGAAAAGTAGAAAGAATTAGTGCTGAACAATCTTCTGAATACTTTAAAAGTCGTCCTATTGGAAGTCAGATTGGAGCCATTGCTTCTCCACAAAGTCGTATTTTGGATACTAGAGATGAATTAGAAAGATTTTTTGAGTCTATTCAGAAAAATTACGAAGAGACTAATTTTATAGAAAGACCCAAAAACTGGGGAGGTTATCGTCTGGTTCCTGACTATATGGAATTTTGGCAAGGACGAGAAAGCCGGCTGCACGACAGAATTACGTATCTTTTGAAAGAACATGGAGATAAGGATGAAAGATATTCCCCTCTTTGGGAAATTGTTCGTTTGGCTCCTTAATTATACAAATTCAGACTTTAGAAGTCAAATTTTAGAAATAAAATAATTTTAAAATTTGAAATTTGACTTCTTAATTTTTTGAAGGTAGAACAATAGAAAAAGTAGTTCCTTTATTTGGTGTTGAATCAATCTCTATTGTTCCTTTTAGTTTCAAGACTGTTTCTTTTACTATATAAAGTCCTAATCCAGAACCCGCTTTTTGGTCATTTGCTCTATAAAACATATCAAAAATATAGTCTATGTGTTTGCTACTAATTCCCAAACCATTATCGGTTATAGTAATTTTAGCTTCTTTTTTATTTATGTGAATTGTTATATTTACAAAATTTTTATCTTCGTAGGGATTGTGGTAACGAATTGCATTTGAGATAAGATTATCAAAGATAGCTTTAATACGAATTCTGTCGCTTCGAAAAATAATATTTTCTTTTTCTGCCTGTATATTTAATTTTATTTCTACTTCTTTAAATTCCTCTAAATAAGCTAAGTCTTGTTTTATTTCCTCTACTATTTCTTCAAAATTAATCTCCTCATTTCCTATTATTGTACGACTATTTCTAGAAATACTCAGTACTTCCCGAATATAATTATCCAAACGTGTTACGCTTTTCGAAATCATTTCAAGGTATAAGTTTACATGGGCAAGAGCCGAAACATCTGTTTTGAGAACCTGCAAAATTCCCATTACAGAGGTTAGGGGAGCACGCAAATCATGAGAAATGCTATATACAAACTGGTCTAGCTCGTTATTCGTTTTGTTGAGCTGTTCATTTTTTTCTTTTAAAAGATTTTCAACGTGTTTGGTGGTAAGTATTCCACCAATAGTAATGGCAAGATTAAAAATAAAACTCTCTTCTGTAAGCGTCCAAATGTGTTTTCCAGAACAATCTTCTAGTCCTATAAAACCCCAAAATTCTTTTTCATTAATAAAAATAGGAACAATAAGTGTTGATTTTGCATACTTACTCCAAAAAAAGTATTCATTTAAAGAACTTCCTTTTTCATTTGTATTCTTTATTCCTTTACCTTCTTCTAATTGATTTTTCCAATGTTCTAATCCTGTAATTCTGTAATTGATGTTTTTCCATTTACTTTTATGAATCTTTTTGTATTTAGGTTGGCTTGTCCATTCGTGAATAATTTTACAACATTTTTCTCTTTTTTCATCAAGAAAATTTTGGAAAATAAATACTCTATTCGTTTTGGTTGCTTTTCCAATGGTGGAGATCGCAGTGTTTAATCCGTCTTCAAAATCAGGATTTGTGAAAAGTTGAAAAATACAAGAATTAATTGCTCTAAGTAAATTATCGTTATGAATAAGGCGTTTTTCGGTCTTTTTACGTTCCCATATTTCTAAAAGCAGAGCAATAATGTTTCCGATACACAATACAAATTGCTGTTCTCTGATTTGCCATTCACGAGATTTTTTTGTGTGGTTGCAACACAAAATTGCTCTTAGCTCTCCTTCAATGTAAATAGGCATATCAATTATTGAAATAATTCCATTGGGTATAAAATAAGTATCAATTAGCTCTTTTAGACGATTATCATTATATACATCATTCGAAACAATCAACTCACCTTCTCTCATGATTTGAAAATAGACAAGCATTTCTTCATTATTCAATTTATTATTTGAAATTGCTTTTTCGTTTTTTTGTGAATTTGCTACACATGTTATTTTATTTTCCTCTTTATCAACCAACCATAAGTTTATACTTTCTACTTTTAGTGTTTCGATAGCAATTTCAATCACTTCCTCTACAGCTTCAGAAAAGTCTTTAAGTTCGACCTTTTTGCTACGATTAAGTCTAGCTAATGCCTCAAAGTAATCAATATGAATAGATGATTTTGACAAATTAGTAAGTTTAATGCTATGGAAATAATATATTTTACTTCGAATATACATTATTTTTATTAAATTTTATAGGAAATCTTACAAAAAAATAATTCAAAGAAAAAAGTAAGTTTAGAAATTTATATTTCTATTTATGTATTGATTTAATTGAATAATTACGACCTTTGCTATACAACATCTATTTTAGCTTGTCTCTAGCTTTGTTAAATCCAACAAGAAAATTAATTTATTGAACTATGTCATTAGATTCTATTTTTGAAAATTTTGCTACTCTTACCGCTCTTGTAATTGGAGATGTAATGATAGATTCGTATTTGTGGGGAAAGGTAGATAGGATTTCGCCAGAAGCTCCTGTTCCTGTAGTAGGTTTGGAGAAAAGAGAAAACCGACTTGGAGGTGCTGCAAATGTTGCCTTAAATTTGAAATCTTTGGGTGCAAAAGCGATTATGTGTTCGGTAATTGGCAATGATACTGAAAGCGAAATATTAATCAAAATGTTGGGACAACAGAATATTGATGTTCGTGGAATTATTCATAGTAAAGACCGTCCAACGACTATTAAACATCGCATTTTGGCAGGTTCGCAGCATCTTCTTCGAATTGATTCGGAAACCACAAAGTCTATTTCGGAAGAGGAAAGCAAACAATTAATTGAGAAAGTAAAAGGATTGGCTTCAGAAGTTGATGTGATTATTTTTGAAGATTATGATAAAGGAGTTTTGACAGAAGAAGTGATTTCAGAATTAATCAATTTTGCTAATCAAAACAATATTCCAACTGTTATTGACCCAAAGAAAAGAAACTTTTTACACTACAAAAACGCAACTCTTTTCAAACCTAATCTAAAAGAATTACAAGAAGGGTTGGGAAGAAGTATTGATTTGAAAAATACCCATTCAGATAACCTGAATGAAAGTGAAATAGCTATTGCTGTTAAAGAACTTTCACAAAGAATGCAATTAGAGTCTGTTTTGATTACTCTTTCTGAATATGGTGTCTATATTGCAAACCAAACTGAAAATCATAAAATAGATGCTCATAAACGAGAAATTTCTGATGTTTCGGGTGCTGGTGATACGGTTGTGAGTATTGCAGGACTTTGTATGGCTCTGAAATTGCCTCTCAAAACGGTAGCCGAACTTTCTAATTTAGGAGGTGGTTTGGTCTGTGAATCTTTGGGAGTGGTTCCGATAGATAAATTGCTTTTCAAACAAGAAGCTAAGAAGAAAATTATTCTTTAAATTCGTACAGAAAATTAGCTTTACAATTTCTGTTTTATAATCTCATTCAATCTAATACTATTAATATACTACTATGAAATTTACCTTTTTATGTGCTTTTGCTATTTTATTCTTTTCTTCTTCTTGTAAATCAAATAAAAAAATGGAAGGAGACACAATAATTCCCTTCGAAACTATTTTGCGAACTGCTTTTTCGGGAAGTGAAACCAAAGGTACAATGGTAGTTCAGAAAAAAAATGATTTAGAAAATTTTGAAGTAGCCAATGAAAATGAAATGCCAGAAGAACTTTTAGAGGTTGATTATGAAAAAAATACGCTCATTATGGTAATGGCTGGAACGAAAAACACAGGTGGTTTTGATATAGAAATTGAAAAAATAATTGAAACAAATAATGGAGTAACCGTTTTTTATAAAGAGACAAACCCTCCAAAAGATGCCATGCTTATTATGGCTTTTACCTATCCTACGCACGCTGTAACTATAAAAAAGACAGATAAAGAAATTATTTTTAATGAAATCACTACAAAAACAGAGAACTACAAAAAGTAATTCAGTAGATACATTTTTAAGTTAAGAACTAAGAAAAATAAAACTAACTTTGCTGCTCTGTGTTAGTATCTTTTTTGTGCCTTTGATTCTATAAAATCCCAAAAATAGTTTGAAAACTGTTTTATTATCTTGTGAAAATATTCTGTGAAAAATAAATCTTTTATTCTCTTTTTATTGGCAGCCGCTAATTTTACGCATATCATGGACATCATGATAATTATGCCTTTGAGTGATAGGCTCATGAAACTCTTTGAAATTGCTCCACAAGAATACGCTCTTTTGGTTTCAGCTTATTCTTCGTGTGCCTTTTTAGCTGGACTTTTGGGAGCTGTTTATTTGGACAAATTTGATAGAAGGACGGCATTTTTGTTTGTCTATGCTTTTTTTGGAATGGCTACTTTTGCTTGTTCTTTTGTTCCTAATTTTTACTTTTTCCTCATTTTTAGAGGAATAGCAGGCTTTTTTGGTGGCGTAATAGGAGCCTTAGTTTTGGCTATGGCAAGCGACTTATTTGTGGCAGAAGAAAGAGGAAAAGCAGTAGGAATAATTCTGATGGCTTTTTCTGTGGCTTCTGTTATTGGTGTCCCGACGGGTTTGTACCTTGCTATACAATTTGATTGGCATGCTCCTTTTCAACTCTTAGGAGTTTTGAGTTTTATTGTTTGGATTATTTCTTTCAAATATATTCCTTCTTTGCGTTCTCATCTGGATATGAAAGAGAAAGATGATTTGGGAAGTGGACATAAGGAAACACGTAGAGAAGCTCTTTTAGAAATTTTGAATTCTAAAAATGCTCGTTTTGCGTTGCTTCTCACTTTTACTCTTGTTTTGGGACAGTTTATGATTATTCCTTTTATTACACCCTATATGATTCGTAATATTGGATTTTCAGAGTCACAGATTACACTTATTTATTTTATCGGTGGTGGTTTTACTATTTTTACTTCGCCCTTTTTTGGTCGTTATGTGGATCGTTTTGGTGCTAGGAGAATGTTCAATATCATTCTTCCTATTTCTTTCATTGCTGTCGGTTTTCTTACTCATCTGAATGTAATTTCAGATTCTACACCTATTTGGGTGGCTTTATGTGTTACAACTTTCTTTTTTGTTTTTGGAAGTGGACGTATGGTTCCTGCTCAAACTCAAATTACTATGGCAATTTCTGCAAAGCGAAGAGCTAGTTTTATGAGTCTAAATTCTTCTGTTCAGCAGCTTGGTTCTGCCTTAGCCTCTATTATTGGAGGTTTTATTGTCATTGAATCAAACACACCAACAAAAGAACTTATTCATTATAATTGGGTTGGAGTAATTGCTGTTTGTATTGGTGCAAGTGCACTCTTTGTATTTCCTTTGATAAAGTCTGTGAAAGATTAATTAGTGATTAGTGATTAGTGATTAGTGATTAGTGATTAGTGATTAGTGATTAGTGATTAGTGAGAAATTTCATTTTAGAATGATTGTTTTGAGTTTCTTGTTGCCTAAAAAAATAATTCGTAATTCGTAATTCGTAATTCTAATACAAAAGTTCCTTTATTTTCTTCGCTGTTCGTATAGAAACTCCTTCTGTTTGAATTTGATTTTTGAGAGAAATATATTCTTTTTTCATAAATTTATATCTATCACCTTTACTATCTAAAAGCAATTCCAATTCCTGACTAATGTTATTTTCTGTTGCTTGATGCTGTAAAAGCTCTTTTACGATTTCTTTATTTGCGATAAGATTGACAAGTGAAACCCATTTTACTTTAATGACTAATTTTGCAATCTGATATGTAATTGCATTTACTTTATAAACCACAACTTGAGGAACCCCAAAAAGTGCAGTTTCTAAAGTAGCCGTTCCAGAAGCAACAATAGCAGCATCGGCATGAGAAAGTAAATCATAGGTTTGCTCAAAAATAACATCGATTCCGTTTGCCTTCGCCTCATCGTACAAACTCTCCTCTAAACTAGAAACACCAGCCAAAATAAATTTATACTCAATAGAATAATCTAAATCTGACTTTCGCTTAAATTTCTTGACAACTTCTATCATAACAGGCAAAAGTAATTTTACTTCCTGCTTTCTACTTCCTGCTAAAAGTGCTATGATTTTTTGAGTACGGTTTTCTTGATTAGTATCTTTATCGATATTTCTGTTTTGCTCCCTTGCTTTGCCTTTCAAATTATTTTCCAATAAAAAATTACTGTTTGGTTTATAATTTTCTATTGCATTGAAGAGAGGATTTCCTACATACGTTATTCTATCAAAATCAAACTGTTTGTAAAATTCAATTTCGAAAGGTAAAATAGAAAACATATAGTTGATATTTTTTTTAATCTGTTTTGCCCTTGATTGATTCCACGCCCAAAGTTTTGGGGAGATATAATAAAATAACTTTGGCGTTTTGAGGGTTGAGTTTTTATTGTAATAATTTCTCAAATACTTTGCTATTCGGAGATTAAACCCTGGATAATCTACAAAAATAACAGCATCAGGCTCAAATTCTAAAATATCTTTTTTACAAAATGAGAGTAATTTTTGGATTGTTCCTAAATTCTGAACCACTTCAAAGAAACCCATAAAAGCAGTTTCTCTGTAATGTTTGGCTAATTCTACGCCTTTACTTTGCATTAAATCTCCTCCAAAACCTCTAAAAATAGCCGTTGGATATTCCTTCTTTAAAGCATTTACTAAATTGGAAGCATGTAAATCTCCTGACTTTTCGCCAGCAATAATGTAAAAGCGCATTTGTTTTTGTGTTTTGTTTTTTGGAATACAAAACTAGAAAAACTTTGGGTAATTTATCGTTATATGTAGGGAAAATGGCTTGCCTTTTCCTAAAATAATATTTTATATTTCTTTAATCAAATGCAAATTTCACTATACGAAAGTAAAAGCCAAGCCGTTTTCCCTACACAAATACAAATGAAATAATTATGTAGGATTTTGCAAAAACTTCAAAACTCCACCTTTATCGTTTACTTCAAAAATTACATTTGCACCACAAACAACAGTTTCATTTTGAGCTGTATGACCAATAGGAAAGTCAAAAATAACAGGATAAGCATATTCTTTCGTTACGTTCAATATCATATCTTCTACTGAGAAGCCAAACTGCTGAGCAGTCTGTTTCATATCCGAAAAACTTCCAACTACTAATCCTTTTAGATTTTTGAGTTTTCCTGCTCTATGAAGTTGTCCTAACATTCTATCTACGGCATACAAATTTTCGCCTACTTCTTCCAAAAACAAAATTTTATTGTCTGTATTTATTTCTGTCTTTGTTGCCAAACTGCTCACAACTATACTTAAATTTCCTCCTATGATTTGAGCTTGTATCTTAGTTTCATTCGCACCTACTTTGTTTTTTTTATTAAAAATAGATACAATTTGATAGGGTTTTCCTGTTAGTGCATCAAAAAATGTTTGAACAGACTTTTGTGCATACTTTTTGTCAGAACTTTTCACAAAATTATCATTTACTCCTTTCATGATTTATTGTTGTTTGATTTTTGAGAATTTATTTTTTGAGATTCTAAAAATGCTTTTTCTAATTCTGCATTAGTTTCTTCTTTGTACAAATATTTGAACTGAACAGGCATAAAAGCATGCATACTCTGAAAACCTAATTGATTGATTTTGAGATGAATAGCTGTAATATCACTGAAACCAATTAGCCATTTTGGATTTTCTATAAATTCATCCCAATTAATATCATCTAAAATGCGTGTCATTCCATATCCACCACGAATACACCAAATCGCTTTTACTTCCTTATCATCTAAAGCATTTTGAAGGTCATGCAAACGGTTTTCATCTTTAGCAGAAAAACGATAATAATTATCTGTCATATGAATTCCCACTTGTGGAGTAAATCCATTTTCCTCAATCCAATCTACAGCTTGTTCTATATTACTACTCTCAATTACTCCTGAAGGAGCAATTAAACGAATGGCATCTCCTTTTTGAAGAAAGGGAGGACTTTTTAAGGAAGTTAAAGGAGTAGAATTATTCATTGTTTGATATAATTGAAGTTAAATAAACAGTATAATTACTTGTTTAACTTTAAAGATACAAAAATTAAACAACTTTTTTAAATATTTTGCAAAATATTTTATGAAAAGAGATAAGGTTTTATAAGAACTACTTTTACTGTATCACTGGGGCGAAAAAATACTAGACCAAACATTATTTTGTCTAATCTAGCATTCATAAAAACTGTATTTAAAAGTTTATTCAGTAAAAACTAAACTTTCTCGGCTTTCATTTCATTAAAATACATTCTTGTAGCAAGCATATGCTCGCAAGCTCCTTTTCGTAATTTATTCATCTTGTAAAAATTACATTCACAACTTGCATCTACAATTCGCTCATCATTATCTATCTGAACAAGCGTTGGATAAACTGTATTTTTGTCTTTTACTCTGCCTTTCAAAACAATTCTCTCACTTTTTTCTCCTTCTTTATTGACAAAATTTGTAGAATCTACTTCTACTTGAACATCATTATTTTTGATAAAACTTGTTGCTTTTTCTTCTTCTTCACTAGCAAAACGCAATTTATCCATCGGTAAAGGGTCTTTCGAAAGCTCACGAATACGATACACACCCATTTTCAAATCATAAATTACTCGCCCTGCTTGTGTGTAAGCAGCCAAAGCAGAAGAAACCGTTTTTGTGTCTAAATTTAGACGACGAGCCAATGACGACGAACTTTCAAACCAGTTTTGTTTCAAAGCATTGAAAACTGTTTTTTTGGTAAAATCATCCACTTCACTTCGTGGTGCCATCAAATCAAAATTCCCTGCTCTAGACCAATCATTGGAAGTCCAGCCCGAAAGTCCTAATGTAAAAGTCATGTCAGCTTCCAATTCTGCTATAAAAAAAGAAGGCAAACCAGAACCTAACAAAACAACTTTAAAATTTTTGGCAATCGGAATAAGTCTTTCCAAAATCAAAATACGTCTTCTTCCCCAGATACGAATTTCTTTAGATTCATTTCCTGTATAAATAGAACGATTAAAGACCAATTCTTTATTCCAAGGTTCAATAATTATCTTAATAGGTTGATTCGGTTCTAACACAAAACGCAACGAACGAGGACTTTTTTTCTCCTTAAATCTTCTCAAAAACTGACACAAACTAAAAATATCCATCGGATGCAAATCTAGCGTAGTCGAAGGAAGCGTCATAGCAGAACTTACTTGCAAAAATCCACGCACCCATGTATCAGGCAAATCTATTTTGACTTCCTTATAACTCTCTTCGTTTGTCGTCTGAACCTCAAAACCACTTGGGTCAATCTTGAAATCGGTATCTTTATAATTACGAATTTTCTGAAATTCATTATATAAAGTAGCCGAATAATCTACATTAGTAGTTCCACATTCAAACTCATTTATCTCCTTAAAAACATTATAACTACAACTCAATTTTCCATACGTAGATTCATCTTGACTAAAACATTCAAAGAAAACCTCATCTGGATGAACTGTAATTACAGGGTCAAGAACAAACCACGCATCTTTATCTTTCTCATACAAATACTTGAAATATTCACGTTGAGCAGTATAATAAGGTGCTAAAATTTTCCCACTTACTTTATACGATTCATTCAGTTCCTCTTTTGTCTTTACGATTTTGGCTTTTACGTCTTCAATTTGAAATGATTCCATGTATTCGGCAAGCCAAATTTGTTCCTGTTGTGCTGCCCACGCTTTGTACTCCGTTTTGTCTTTGGGTTTGAAACGCAAATCCGAAACGACCACATGATGAAGTGCTGAAATAGCTTCACGGAAAGGAATTTTTTTGTCCAATTTTCCTACAAAAAAAGTAGGTTCACGAAGCGTGTCAGGAGCAAAAGACATGGAAGTCTGCTCTGAATTATTTATGATGTTGGTGTTTCCACCGTATTTATATTCGAAAAGCATAATTGTATTTTTTTAGTCGTTCTATTCTCGTTCAAGCATATGCTTGGACGCTCTTTTTTAGCAAGCATATGCTTGCGAAAGTATAAGCACAAGATAGAATCTTGCGCTAGAAAATTGTTACTCAAAAACCAAAGCCACCTTCAAATTCTCATAGTTCACTTTTAGTTTTTGGAGAATTTGAATAAATCGCTCTTTGTCTTGAACGGCACTTGTAGCCACCAAATCATTGAACAAAGGAACAACCCAAAAAGCAGTTTCTTTTGAAGATAAAGCCTCTTTTTCTAAGAAATCTAGCACTCTATCTTTTGCAATTCTGCCTTTATTTACTTGCATCAAAACAGTACGAAAATACAATTCCATTTCTTTTAAGCGTGATAAATTCCCTGTTGCAAAACGTTCTAAATAATTGGTGGCGAAAAGTTGCATCGAATTACTTGGGTGCTGACTAAGCATAGTGAGATATTTTTCTCCATCTTTTTCTTCAAAGAATTTTGTAATCAGTTCTTTTCCAAATGCTTCCACATCAGGACGAACCGAATCAGCAACCGAAATCAAACTATCTACGTCCCAATCGTTTTCGGTAAAGTTTTCTCTAAAAAAGACCATCGCTTTCTGACGAACATCTTCCCATTTTGCATCTAAAATTCGTAACGCTTCATCACGCTCATAACGAATACGAGCAAGATTATTTTTGTAATATTCTAGTGTCCAGCTACGAATTTCTAGAAGTTCATGAGCTGCTAAAGCGACAATCTGACGAATAGAAATTTCTTTTTCTTCTGTATTGTTTTTAGAAGAAATAATATGATTTTTGAGAATATGGAAACCTACAAATTGTCCTTCTCTGTAATTTCCATGAAGAAGATTAAGAGTAGTTTTGAGCGTAATTTTTGCTAAATAATCATCAAAATAAGTCAATAATAATTCTGCTATTTCTTTATGAACACTTAATGGTTCTTGTTCTGTTTGAGTATTTTCACTTTTACTTTCACTTTGAGTTTCAGAACTATTTTTGCTTTCTTTATTTTGTTTTTCTTGTTCTGCTTTAAGTTTTTCGGCTGCTTCTAGTTTTGTTTCTTCTGGATCTTTTTTGCGAAGAGCTTGAATAAGTTTTGTTACGATATGTTCAGAAAATTCTTTTCCTTCTTTTGAATTTTTATTTTCTTTATTCGTAATAACTTTCAAAACAATCATTTTTGCTGGTTCTCTCAAACTTTGATGAGGAGAAACGAGCATATTCCCCAAAAGTTGGTGCGCTTCTAAAAGTGCATTCTGTGGATACTCTGAAAAAATCGCCATTCCATTTCTACGAATTGCTTCTGATTCACTATTGAAAAATCCATTCAAGATAGAAAACGGAATTTGAGTTGCTCCTAAAAGTTTAGACTTAAAGAGTAAAATATCACTTGCAAAAGCCTGATTTTGGAGGTTATTATCTTCCAAAAGTTCTAAAATAACTTTCCAATTAAGTTCATACAAACGAGAATTTTCATTTGTTAAAAGAGTAGATTGAGCATCTTTTAAGATTTCATCAGAATAGTTTTTATTTCCATTTACATCATTGTTCATGTTGATATTAAGCATTTCAGAAATAGATTTTCCTACAATAATCTGCCATTGCTCGGCTGATAAAGGGATTTTTTTCAGAAACTGATTTACCCAAATTCTTGTGTCCTTATATTGATTAAAGATAAGTTCAGATACAAAGAGCGTAAAATTCACATCTTTCGAAAACTCTTGACTGTTTTCTTGCATGATTTCTCGTGCTAGTTTTCGTCCTTCTTCTACTTTTGAGTTTAGTAGAATTAAAGTAAGTTCCTTGTCAAAACTTTCTTTCAGTTTGTCTTTTATAATTTCTATTCCAAAAAGTGCTGGAATTTCGAAATCAGAAGAAAGCAATTTTTTAATTAATCGTGTATCAAATTTTTCGATTAGATTTTCATAATCTTTGTGAGTTTTGAGATTTTTGTAAGCAAACTCATGGATAACATCTAGCTTTGCTTCTACCAAAAGTTGAATATAGGCTTCTGGAAGTTCGTCCCATTTTTGAGGAAAAAACTCTGTTCTATTTTCTATTAGTTGTTGTTCTTTTTGCTCTGAAAGGCTTTTTTTATTAAACAGTTCTACTTCTGCTAAGCTAGAAATAGGAGGAGTAATTGAAGTTGGTTGTACATACCAATTATCCGAAACCACAGTAATTTTTTCTTTTTTACGCCATTTATTATCCACTAATTCTAGTTCCTTATTATTTCCATTGATAATAAGATTCAACAATAAAGACGAAGAGTTTTGAGGATAAACAATAAAATTATGCGTGTATTTTCTAGTATTTCTGTCCCAACTTCCATAACCATCGCTCACATATTGCGCTTGATAATCTTGTTTTCGATAAGAAAGCAGAATTGAAGTCGCTAATTTCACATACTCGTTACTTTTATCGCTATTTTGGTCTTCATTTACAGCAAAATTTTTCAATCTTCTTAAATCTCTGCGCTGAAAGTATTCTTTAGTTTGATTGGAAAAACCAATTTTTGAATTTTTGTTTTTGACTTCCTTCGTAATATCTTTTACCTGTTCATTGATTTCAGGAATATATCTTCTTACTTTATAACTGTAACGCCAATGACTTGTATCTGCGTTTTCTTCAATTTTTGTACTTTTGTACATTCCTGTCCCCTTTTCGAAACGATAAGAAAGCATTCCCAAAATTCGAATGTCATCACGCAATTCTGCTAGTTTGTAAACCGAACGAACATATTTAAAAAATGGAGGACGCAAATCAACCTTTGAAAGTGTATTCAAAACTACTTTTTGTAAGAATGGATAAACATGAACCAATAAATAAAGCGTTTCCAAAAACTGAAAATCTTTTTGTTTTTCCTTTATTCTTTGCTCAATTTCCTTTTCTAAACCTCTTGTTGAGTTTTGAGAATTATAACTTTTAACTAATTCTTGAATAATTGGAGGAAGTGAATTAACTAATTTTTCTACTGTTTTCTGCTTTTCGCTTTCTGTATTTCCATTTTTCGTATTTCCATTTTTCACGCTCAATAAGCCTTCAATAGCTATCTTTCGAATATAATCAGGATTATTTTTATTGTTTGCATAATTTTCAAAAATCGAACCTGCCTCTTTATCTTCACAGCGAATCAAAGCCCAAAGAATAGAATAAATATCTACTGGCTTCAAAGTAGCATCTTTTTCAATTAATTCAACTAAAAAAGAAGTCGCTGATTTCAATCTAATTTCGCCAACTTGCCACGCTACTCTGCCTGTTTTCCATTCCGATTTAAAAATACTTTTTACTTCTATAGTTGGAGTAGTTGCTTTTTGAACGGCTTCTCTCAAACGCTGTAAAATAGCTTCTTCTTTTGAAGAAATAGAAGCAGGAAAAACTTTTTCCTTTTTTGGTTCGTTTGGATTTTTCTCTTTTTTGTAGCCTTTTTTTGTTTTTTCAGTTTCTAAAGCTGTAAAAACGGCTTGTGCTTTTATTTTTCCTACTGGAGAAGGTGTTTTTGTTCCATCTTTTAAATTTGCACCACGTTTTCCAAATCTAAAATTGACTACATACAAATCTGTTCCGACCTCACAAAGATCGATTTCATAGACTTTATCCGAATTTCCTTTTTTATAAAAGAGTTTGCTTTGTTCTAGTATTTTCATAATTGTTTTTTGTATCACAGGCTTCTAGCCTGTGGTCTGAAATAATATTTTCGTTTTGCACAGACTAGGAAGTCTGTGATACAGGAATTTAGAAAATATCCCACCAATCTGATTCATTTGATTGATTTTCAATTTCTTGATTTTGTTCTTCTGTTTGATTTAATTCAATAATTTCTTGTGTATTACTCGTTTTTGGGGAAACCAGCTCACTCGTAGAATTTTCTGAAACGGAACTTTCAATATAATTTTCAGATGTCGGAATAGAATTTATTTGCTGCATAAATTTCTCTCCTTTTTCGGCATCAACCATTTTGATAAAAGATGCAAAACCTAAAGCTGCTTGTTTTGGATTGGGTTTGTTTCCCCATTTTTTATCTTTATGTTGTGTATCAATTAACCAACCTGTTTTAGAAGTTTGATGTAAAAAAGCTCTAAATTTTCGTAGCGTTTTTCTATCAATTCCTAACTTATTTTCAGCATTCTGATTAACAATAATTCCTGTAACTTTCTGTTGATTTCCTTTTCGCATAACATGCGTTTTGTCTGGATGAACCTCAAATCCTTCGCTCGTAATTACTTTTTTGACAAAATAAAGAAAAGAACCAATTATTTTATTAGTTTTAGATATCATTCAATTCTAAATCAGAAGAAAACGTCAAATCATCGGCGTAACGAGTGTAGGTAAAACCCATTTTTTTGGCTAATCCTTCCAAACGTTTATCCATTTTATAAGCAATCAAGGTAGTAACGGCAGGACTTGCAGGCGAACCTTGAGGAAGAAAACGGTGGGTTTTTCCTGTTTCTTTTTCCACTTTTTGGGCGTAATAAACTTCTCCATCAACATTTAATTTATCGACTTCATTGTGTGTAGTCAGAAGTGCAAAAATAGTTGATAGTTGTTCGGAATAACCTAATTTTTGAAAAAGTCCTTTTACTCTTTTGTAAGAAATGGAAGGAAAAAAGTCTTTCAAATCTAAGCTAATAACTAGATTTTTATTTTGATGTGGCTCTGCATTTGTCAGAATAGAACGCTGCTTTATAAAACCATGTACATTTTCACTTGGATTAATTTTGTCTAAAATATGTTCTTTAATCCAGTTTTGAGTAGCTTTTAATTTTGGTTTTGGTGCAGAAATAAGGCGTTTTCCACCCGATTTTTTGGGAACGTAATAATTATGGTATTGACTAACTTTCGAAACCGAACGTTGAAAAGCTAAAAAACGAAGTTCTGAAATAGGTTTACTAATGCTTTCAGAAAATTCTGCCAAATTCTCAAAATAAGGCAAACCAAGGTTTTCCAATTTTTCTTTATCAGAAACAGTATTATTAAGTCCTTTCGAAACTTCTTGACCCAAATAAATAATAGTTGATTTTTGGGTTTCTGCCCATTTTTCAGCTTTCAGACGAGCTTTTTCTTCATTTCTAGCTTTCGTTTCAGCTTGTTTTTCTTTTGAAGCTTTCATACGAGCAAGACGCATCTGTTTTACCATTGCTTCTCGGCTATCGTATTGTCTTTGTTTTTTGGTAAGTTCTTGTAATTCGTTGCGAAGTTCGTTTTGTCTGTTAATGAGTTCTTCGGCAAGCGTTGGTTTTTCGGAATCTCCCCAAAAGCCTAAACGCTTCATTTCTTTCAAAATAAAGTCTTCTTTTGAAGTAGCACGAATTCGGTCGTAGAGTTGTTGGCGTGTGATTGACATAAAACAAATAGGTTAAACAATTACGGATTACGAATTAAAAATTACGATTGTAATTTGGTAATAGTGAGCATTTTGAATGCAGCACAATCGTTATTCTATAATTAACAAGTAGTAGTTAAATTACTTGTAATAAAATTATTCAGCAAAAAATAGCATATACAAAAACTCAAAAATGATATTTAGATTATGGTACAATCTAAATAAAAAATTTAAACTTTCTGCTAAAAATGACTAACTAATTTCTATTTGTTTGTTTGGTGTTTGTCGTTGGTAAGAACACCAACAACGGCTTGGCTTTTTTCTTCCTTTCTAAAGCAAAATAAATTAATTTTGAAAACCTTCGTATTCTCTGAGGACTATATCTATCAACTCCAGACTAACAACTACTATAAGATATTTAAGTGCGTCGCACTTATACCGTAAATGTCTTATAGTAGTTAGTTAGTCATCATAAAGATAGTATGTAGTGATGTATGCTATGTATAGGTTCTTGAATGACGAAACATCATTCGTTCTAAAATTCTATAAATAAAAAATTAGAAAGCAAGGTATTTTCAAATTACTATTTTACTTTTTTTTACTATTTTCTAAAAATACAGTTATTAAAGTCTTTCTATTCCTTCGTATTATCTGAGGACTATATCTATCAACTCCAGACTAACACTACCTATACGCTATTTAAGTGCAGCGCACTCACACCGTAAATGGCGTATAGGTAGTAGTTAGTCATCATAAAGATAGTATGTAGTGATGTATGCTATGTATAAGTTCTTGAATGACGAAACATCATTCGTTCTAATTTTCCATAAATGAAAAGTTAGAAAGCAAGGTATTGTATGACTATTGAAAACTACTGTATTTTCATTATTTTGAACAAACAGACTTTTCTGCTCGTCTTGATATTTCAAATATAGGAATAAGTTTCTAATCTACAAAGCATTTGCTAAAAATTTGTGATTATTTTTTTATAGCTTTTTACGAAAGCTAAAGCATTCGGTACATTTTCGCACACTAAAGTGTACGCTACAGGTAGAATTTTTTTGATTGAATCAAAACTTCTACTTCTTCTGGTACAAGATAGCGAATAGATTTTTCTTCTTTAATAAGATTTCTGATATAAGTAGCCGAAATATTTAATAAAGGAGCTTCTACCAATTTTATTTTTGGGTGGTCGTGAAATTCCGTTTTTGGTGTTCCTTCTCTTGGATAGACCAAAACACCGTAATACTGTAAAATTTGTTCGTAATTTTTCCACTTATGAAAATGAGTAAGATTATCTTCTCCTATTAAGATTTGAAACTCGTAAGTTGGGTGTTTTTCTTGAATATATGTTAGTGTATCTATTGTATAACTTGGCTTAGGCAAATTAAATTCTATATCACTTACACTTAGTTTTTCGTTGTCAGCGATGGCAAGCCTAACCATATCGAATCTATCAAATTCGTGTAAAAGAGAAGATTTTTTTTTGAGTGGATTATGAGGAGAAACAACAAACCAAACTTGGTCTAAATCCGTATTTTCTACCATTGTGTTAGCAGTAATCAAATGCCCGATATGAATGGGATTAAATGAACCAAAATAAAGACCTATTTTCATAAAATTAGTATTTATAAGATTGTATTTTTATGACTTTGGTGATGATTATGTTCTGGTTTTTTGGAGATAAAATCTTCTACTATCTTTTCACTAAAATCTAAGGCTTCACTAAGTGAATCATTGATTACTACTTCATCAAAAAAGGGGGAAAATTCCATTTCTATTTCTGCTTTTTCTACTCTTTGTTTGAGCGTTTCGTCAGTTTCAGTTTGACGAGACAAAAGTCGTTTTCGAAGTTCTTTTATAGAAGGCGGTTTTACAAAAACAGCAAGTGCATTATCTCCAAACTCTTGTTTTAGAGTTACTCCACCTTTTACATCTACATCAAAAACGACTACTTTTCCTTCACCCCAGAGGCGTTCGACTTCACTTTTTAATGTTCCGTAATACAACCCATCATACACCTGTTCGTATTCTATAAATTCTTTTTCTTCTATTTTTTTTCTAAATTCATCTACAGAAATAAAATAATAATCTTTATTTGGCTTTTCGAAAAGAACGGGGCAAGCGTGTAGTGGCAGAAATTGAAAAACTCAAGACTTTGGGATAAACACCTAATAAGTGTTTGACAATGGTAGTTTTGCCTGCTCCAGAGGGAGCAGAAAAAATGATTAGCTTTTGGCTCATAAGTAATTGTAAAATGATTGCTATTTTGGTAAGAAAACTGTTTGTAGCTAAAACAGTTTTGACTTTTGTTTGCAAGTGTTTACATACAAAATTACGAAAAAATAATCGTTTTATAATCTGTTTTATTTTATGGTATGAAAAGTACAACAGAAATTAAGTTTTTGGAATATCAGAAATGAGATTAATTTTTATTTTTTTTCAAAAATAAGACTCTGCCAAAGATTACGACAGTTATTTTTGTATAAGTCTTTCAGACTATTAAATTGTGTAAAATCCCGTTTTTTAGGTTCAGATTGAAAGCCTGAACGACCTTGATACAAACTATGATAAGGTTTACTATTGTATAAAACTTTTCACTAGCAAGAAACGTTTTACAAGATAGATTACTTTTATTTTAGAAATTCTGAAGTATTTAAAGTAATTTTACACTGATTAATTAATTTAATACTAAAGAGTTCACAGAACTTTCAATTCTGGCTAGAATTACTACATATACACTAGACCAACACTAGAAAAGAAACGTTATGATTACAATTACAGACAAAGCAGCGACCCAAATCGGTCAGCTCAAACAAAACGAAAATCATGCTCCAGATAGCAATATCCGTGTCTCGGTACAAGGAGGAGGCTGTTCAGGACTTATGTATGACCTTGCTTTTGATGCTTCTATTGAAGATTCAGATCAAGTGTTTGAAGATAAAGGCATCAAAATATTAGTCGATAAGAAGAGTTTGTTGTACCTTTTGGGTACTTCTCTTGATTTTACAGACGGACTGAATGGAAAAGGATTTCAATTTGTAAATCCAAATGCTTCCCGTACTTGTGGATGTGGAGAGAGTTTTTCAGTTTAATATTTGATTTAAAATAAGAATACGCTTGCACACTAAATACTGTGTAACATAAGTTTATTCATATTGCGAACTGGTATTTTCCCCGTTATCAACGTCTATTTTTTTCAAAAATAGACGATTGCTAAGGGAGATAAAACTCTCTTTCCTTTTATTTAGCCTTAGCAATCGTCAGTTATCGAAGATAACAAGACGTTGATAATGGCTAAATAAAAGAGCAATATTGATGAATACAAAAACACAAATAAACTTATGTTACACGGTACTAAAGTGTACGTTACGTAAATACAGTCGTAGCCTAAAGGCTACGTTACATAGACACAAAAAATCCTTTCAAAGTAAATTTGAAAGGATTTTTTGATTGCTCATATATAAAAGAAGCGAAAGTATCTTCTAAAGTTCTATTATTTTAGAGTTTTATTACTTACACCAAATATTTTTCTGTTAGAGTTGCTTTTACTTTTCCAGTTTCTTTGCTAGAAAGAGTAACCAGATTTCCTTCGTCTAATGTCAGAACATTTACATCTTCGCTTTTCAGTAGTTTTCCTTTTCCTACAATTTTACTGAGTGTATCTACTATTTGAGTAGAGTGAGTAGAGAAAACAAGTTGATTTTCTGGGTGTGAAACTGCAAACCAAACCAGAAATTCGGTAAGTGTTTGGTGCAAATCGGTTCTTACTTGTGCTTCTGGATGTTCTATGAAACGTAAAACAGGTTTCTGAGCAAGAGCAGCCAAAAATAAATCTTGCACCATACGAATAAGTTCTTGCTGATGCGTTGAGGCATTTTGAAGATATACGTACTTTTCAGGCAATTCATAAAATATTTTTTCTCCAAATGTATCTGTTTGATAGGTTCCTTGAAGAAGTTCTGCAATTTGTTTGCTGGTAGAATCAATTGTCAGATTTGCATCTGTACTGAATTTCATAACATCAAAAAATACATCTTTAAGTGTACTATTTCTTTTGAAAACAGGAACTACATTATTTTTGATATGTTGTACAAAACGCAAATGAAAAAGTTCGTGTTCTGAATCAAAACGCAAAAATCCTTTACTTTTGAGGGTTTGTTCCATCTCATCAAAAAGCGTCTGAACACGATTTCCGATAGCAAACCAAACACTTCTATTATTAGGAATATACAGTTCTTGTGTATTATCTCCAAAAACAATATTGAGCCTTTCTCTAAGCGAATCCAAAACATTTTGCCATTCTGTAGAAGTGCTATCTAGTCCTTTATTCTTCAAAACAACTAATTCCTCAACTGCTGCAAAGGAATTATCTAATATTTTATCCCCAAAATCATCTACAAAAAATAAATCTAAATCATTATTATCATTAATATAAAAACAAACTAACTCCCCAGAAGGAGTATAATAATCAATTGTAAAATCTGCTAAATGCCTTGTAGAACCAAAATGATGCACAAAAGCAATTCTGACAGCTTGTTTCATACGTCCAAAAAAGTTATGCCTGAAGATTTGAGCAGCATTAGCAGAAACTTCATTTATAATTTCGTCTTGCAAGTGGTGCATAAAGTAAGCTACTTTCATAAGTGTGCTTTTTCCACAAGCGTGTTCGCCTACAATGATATTAAACTTACGTAATTGAAGGTCTGCTTCTTTAATTTGTTTGAAATTCTTGATGTGTATTCTTTCCATAATCTATCAATAATAAAATTTTCAATTGAAATAATAAATAATAAAGTCAAATAAATTCCTAAAAGTGGCTTATACCGAACTAAAAGGAATTAGAGTTAATAATCTATAAAGACAAATATAAACTAAATTTTGTAAATGCAAAAAAACATTTTTACTTCAAAACTGGTTTAGCCTAATTTCTGAAAACTGATAGTCTATCGGATTTTGGAATTTGAGTGAGTAATTTGCTTTTCCTGCTATCAATTTTTCTACTAATTCTTTTTCAATAGGAAGATACAATACGTTTGGATTTGTTGCATCAATTACGAAAGTACCTAGAGGAATTGAAAAATCTCCTGCATATCCTATTAATTGTATATATACATTTGGATTTTTATTAAATTTATCTTCTCCTTCAAAGGCTAATTTCAAAACATAATTTTCTTTCGTTTTATTCTCCAAAATTATCAATTTCAAACTTGACTTTGATTTTCTAAATACAAATTCTTCTCGCTCGTGCAATTTATTTTTTGAGACAATACTTCCTTCGGCTATTTGTTTTCTTTCAGTTGTAGTATTATTCTGGTCAGTATTCTGGTCTGTATTTTGGTCATGTGATAATTATTGGAATATAATTTCAAAAAACGAGGTTGAATAATTCCACTATAGGATTTGGCAGGTTTGCTTGTTTTTCCATTTTTGTATAAAATTCCTCCAAAACGTTTTATTTCTGCCAATGAATCCGACTTTGTCATTTCAATGGCTTCTGCCAAAACACTAAATTTAGAAATATTTGGATTTTGTCCTACATTAAAAACTAGTCCTTTTACTGACATAACAGAATCACTCGCTTTTATAGAAGAAGGATAAAAATGAATTTTGATATTCTTCTGAATTCCTTCTGTTTTGTCCTTTTTGTATTTTGTGAGTTGTGCCAAAAGAGGCTGATTATTTATATCCTTTAACAAATACAGATTAGAAGAAGGATATTCTGTACTGTCTCCCAGCATTTGATTTGATGAAATACTAGCTTTCCCATAAGAGAATGAACTAGTAATAGAGAACAAAAACGAAACAAAACACAAATACATTCTTTTATTTTTCATATATACTCTACTTAGGAATAAGAATTAAATAAACCGCTACTTTTAAAACCATAACTAATTGATATTCAAGTAATTAAATTAGCTACGCTAATTCTTATTTCGTAATTTCGTAATTTTTAATTCGTAATTGATCCTTATTTTTCTCCTGTCAAATAATTTCTCATTTCTTTTTCTAATAACAAACGCTCTCCCATAGTAAGCGACTCTACATCAATCAAGATGCGATAATCCATAGGAGCATTCTGTGCTTTCTTGAAAAGTGTATTTACTGCTTCTATTGGTTCAGTGATATTGGTAACCATGAGAGCTAAACCTGTAGCACTAATCATAGTCAATTGTCCGTCTTCTGGATTTATACTATTTATGATTGGTAACAAATCATTTATATCTGTCTTTGGTGTAATTTGTTCGAAAGCCTTAATCCCAAAGAGGCGAGTAGAATAAGAAATAGTACTTTCCCTAAACTCAATTTCTGTTTTGCTGAAACTAGCGGACAGTACAAAACCTATCCAAACCACTCCAGCAATAATAAAAGTAGAATAAAAAAGTGCGAAAGTAATTCCAAACCCTTTTTTTGGCAAAACCCAATTCTGTAACAAAAACAATCCACCAAAAGTCATAATTCCTACTAGAGCAATCCAAAAAATATCATAGGTGTTGTTCCAAATTGCCATATCATCATTCCCTTTTCTCAAAATGCTTATATTAATAGGACGAGGAAGCTCATAAGTAGGAGCAGTAATTTCCAAAGAATCAGGAATTACCATAAACTCTATAAGTGGATATCCATAAGTAATTTCTACATTATCAGCATTCAAAAATTGCCTAGAAAAATTGGCATAGCTTTTATCTTCTGGATTGCCTATCAGATAAATAGGAAAAGAAACCGTAGTTCTTAGTTTGTTTACCAAATCCTTTAAGATTGTTTTTTCGCTATAGATACCTAATTCAATAGGCTTTAATCCCCAACGCACCAGTGAAATATTTAAGGTAAGTTCGTCTCTGGAGAAAAGTTTGCCTTGTCGGATTGTCCAGTCACGCATTACTTCTATATGGCTAAAATTATCAAAAGGAATCAATGTTTTTACTTCTTCTCCAAAATATTTGCGTTCTAAGATTATAAGTGCAGACTGCTCTTTATCAATCATTACTTTTTTTGTTTTTCCTACTTTCAAATCCATTACTCCCAAAACCATCAGAACTATTCCAAAAAATAACCAAAAAAAACGTATTTTTTTATATACTTTTTTGAAGAAAATAAGTCCTATAAAAACACAAAAAAAGCCTACTCCAATAACTGCATAAGTAGGAATAAGAGAAGTAATAAAAATAATTTGATTATCAGTATAAATAGTATCCATTTAAATCAATTACGGATTACGGATTAGAGATTACGAATGATGTTTTGAAAGTTTGATATATGTTTCAATTATCCTTCAATTAAAAGGTACAATGACAAAACGATTTGTCTTTAGTTCTTTATTAAATGCTTTGAGTAAGGTAGAATCATTTAGATTATGATAGTATTTCTTTGCAATAGTTGTCCAAGTTTGTTTTTTTTCTACAAAATGAACTCCTTTTATTGGAACAATATACCACATTTCACCCAAAACATTATTACTTTTTATAGACTCTGAATTTTCAATATTAAAAGCACGAGCCAAATTAGAAGTAGAATTGTATCTTCGTTCAGAATCTTTATAAAGTGCATATAACCTAAAGTTTTGAGCATCATAGGCATCAAAATAAGTATCATATACTTTTCGGTGCATTAATGAATCCGAAATACGCCTTTGTTCAATTTTTTCATCGAATTCTATGGCTAAATTTTGGCTACTTGTCCGAAGGCTATCTAATTCTGTTTTTAGTAAATCATTTTCTTGCTTCCAATCTGCTTTTTGTATTAAAAACAGAAAGATAAGAAAGATGGTAAGTGTAAAGACACTCAAAATTGTAATAATAGTAGTACGATGAACCACAAAAATAAAATTAGAGTTTTTAGGTTTGGAATAATGAGGCAAGATAAGGTACTGCTGGCACAAATTCAAACCTTATTTTCACAAAACCATTTAATTATCAAAATGATTTTGATAGTAGTTTCAATAATTATAGACTTCACATTTCTTAAACTTAGATTTCAAAAAAAATACCTACTTTTGTACTATCCTAAAAACGCTTATTTTAATCTAATAAACACACAAAATAAAATGGCTCAAGATTCTAATTCTACGACTTCAACTGAATTAAAACGTGTTGCATTGCACGATATACACACTGCTCTTGGTGCAAAACTAATTCCTTTTGCAGGTTATCAAATGCCTGTTTGGTATGCTTCCCAAACCCTTGAGCATCATGCTGTTCGTGAAAAAGTAGGAATGTTTGATGTTTCGCATATGGGTGAATTTTCTGTAAAAGGAGAAGGAGCAGAGGCTTTTTTGCAATACGTAACTTCAAACGATGTAGCTACGCTTTATGATGGAAGAGTTCAGTATTCTTATCTTCCCAATGATACAGGTGGAATTGTAGATGATTTGTTGGTGTATAGAATGGCAGAAAATGATTATTTTTTGGTGGTCAATGCTTCTAATATTGAAAAGGACTGGAATTGGATGATGAAACACAAACCTGAAAATGTGGAGATGACTAATATTTCTGATTCTATTAGTCTTTTTGCTGTTCAGGGTGCTGTCGCTATCGATGCACTTCAGTCTCTTACAAAAAGTGATTTGAAACAAATTCCGTATTACCATTTTGTAAAAGATACATTTGCAGGAATTCCCAAATGTAATTATTTCTAATACAGGTTACACAGGTTCTGGAGGTTTTGAGATTTATGTAAACAATGAAAATGCTGTTGAAGTTTGGAATGCTATTTTGGAGAGTGGAAAAGAGCATGGAATTATTCCTGTTGGCTTAGCTGCAAGAGATACATTGCGTCTGGAAATGGGTTTTTGTTTGTATGGAAATGATATAGATGAGACTACTTCTCCTTTAGAAGCTGGATTAGGTTGGATAACAAAATTCAATAAAAAATTTATTAATAGTGAGAATTTAGAACTTCAAAAGAAAGAAGGAGTAAAGAGAAAATTAATGGGTTTTGAAGTGATGGAAAAAGGAATTGCAAGACAACACCACAAAATTTTTGATGCAGAGCGTGAAGGAAACCAAATTGGGGAAGTTACTTCAGGCACAAAATCACCTTCTTTGGGTAGCTCTATTGGAATGGCATACCTTCAAAAAGATTTTGCTAAAGAAGGATTCGAACTATTTATAGAGGTAAGAGAAGGAAAACGTATGAAGGCACAAGTTAGAAAGTTTCCTTTTTTGCAGAAGTAAAGGTTTGTTTTGTGGGTGGGTAAGATAGCTTTATCGAAAAAGGTCTTTTTTGTCGTACTATAATTCTATTTATTAGGTTATTGGTATAAATTCTGACTACTAATTAAGTAGAATATTAAAATTGATTCTTTGAAAAATGCTATCTTATTCCACTACTTTTGAAAATAACGCTATGCGAAAAAAAACTATACATTCCTCCATTAATTCTATCATATCTGTCCATTTTATAAGCTGTTTTTTAGTTTTGCTTTTTTGTTCTTCCAAACAAGCTATTGGTTATGCACAGCCAGTCAGTATTCAGGCACAAGCTACTTCTCCCAAAACAGTTATTTTGCGTTGGCAATTACAATCCGCTGCCGAAACTGTTCCTATTTCTTATTTTGAGGTAGAACGCAGTATAGATGGACGTAATTTTACGACTATCGAAACCATTCAGAGCCATACTATTGAATATTATTCTTTCCTAGATAAGAAGGCTTTTGCTTCTCGTCTTCATTATCGTTTGAAAATAGTAGATACGGCTGGAAAAATTACCTATTCTGATAGTATGCCTGTTGATGTTATTCTTATGTTGGCTTCCAATCAATTTGTTCCTTCAAAAGTAGAAAGTTCTTATATCAAAATTCATCTACCAAGTACAGATATGCACGCAACCGTTCAGATTTATGATGCGGATGGTGTGCTTTATTTTTCAGTAGAAGCAGACAAATCACCTTTGATTATTGATATAAATGATTGGCAAAATGGAGAATATTTTGTTCATTTTCGTTCGTCAGAGCGTACAGAAGTAAATCAAATGCTGGTGGAAAGATAGAGATGAATTGTAAATAGTGAATTAGTTTTAGAATTTGATAAATCAAATTTCTACGTTTAAATTATGTAGCAGCTTGATTTATAAAGCTGCCTTTTGTAAAGTTCAATTTTTTATAAGTCTGCACTGTAAGTCTGACTTAAATAAAATAAGCCTTTTTGAAATTTGGTAGTGCTAAATATATAATGCTGCAATTCTAAAAATCTGTGTTTTATTCGTGCTTATCTGTGTTCCATTTTTATTTACAGCATTACTTGTGATAGACTACCTGAAATTTAAATACCTATTTTAAACTGGTCAGACCTATGGTACAGACTAATTTAAAATAAAAGATAAACATATTTAGTTGTGTTCAGATACTTATCGAGTTATTTGCATTCATTCACAATTAATAAATTACCATTTCCAAGAAAATAATTTTAGATAAGTGTTGTAGATACGCTAGTCTTTTTGTAATTTTGCCACCTTATTGTTTTCAAATATTCATAAAACGATTTAGAAATGATAAGATTTTGAGTATAAAGGTGTAATTAATTTCAATACTTTTATATTCTGATTTTTAAAATCTAAATTTAATTAACTCTATACCATTATGAAACGTACCTTTCAACCTTCACAGCGTAAGCGTAAAAACAAACATGGTTTTCGCTCTCGTTCAGAAACTCCAGGAGGACGTAATGTAATTCGTGCTAGACGTGCAAAAGGTCGCCACAAACTTACTGTTTCTGACGAGCGTACACACAAGTAAGAATCATTACATTCTACTCTTTTGCTTGAGCAATTTAATGAAATTATTAGCTCAAAGTAATAGCTTACAAATAAGATAAGGCTTTTTAGTACCGAAAAATCATCTTAGGTGATTTTCTACTTGAGAGTCTTTTTTTTGTGCTTGTGATTAACATTATAATAAACTGATTACTGATTACTGCTAATTGATAACTGCTCAACAAATTCTATCAAAAGTTGATACAGATTTTGATACGCAAAAAGAGACAAATTTTCTGGTGTATCATATATATTATGGTAGGCTTGGCTTCCACCATTCAAATAAATATAGAAACTCGGAACTCTATTTCTATGAAAAAAATAATGATCAGAATTTGCTGCTTCTCCTCTACTTTCTATGTTTTTTAGATACTTGTTTTGTGTATTTATTTTCTTCAAAAGCTCAAATTCTTTTTCGTGAATGGTTGCATTTACTACTGTAGCCCCTTTTTCACCTGTTCCTATTAAATCCAAGTTTACCAAAAATTCAATTTCTCTTAATGGAAAAAGTGGATTTTGAGTATAAAACATTGAACCCAAAATTCCCATTTCTTCCGAACCAAAAGCCATAAAACATACCGAATATTCAGGTGGATTTTCTGAATAATACTTCGCCAATTCCAACAGCATTGATACGCCAGAAGCATTATCATTAGCACCAGCAAAATAAACGTCTTTCCCCATTCTCCCCAAATGGTCGTAATGAGCAGAAAAAACGATTGTTTTTTTAGAGTTTTCAGTTCCTTTTATATATCCTATTACGTTTTGAGAGGGTTGAGATTCTACTAATTTTGATTTCACTTTGAATTTAAGAGTTTGTATTTTATCTTCCTTTTTAGCTTTTTTCAAATTTTGCAAATCTAGTAGATTAAGAGACTGATAAACAGGAAAAATACTGTCTAATACTTCAAAATAAGGTTTTGAGTAAGCAACAGGCGAAGGAACACCAATTAATTTTTCTGTTCTGACAAAAATAGCTTTTGCTTCTTGGATTTTTTCTAAAAATAAAGGGTTTTCTTCTTGTATTTTCTTTGTCCATTTATCCGAATACATAATAGCATTTCTTTTCAAAGAAATTTTACTAAACTCTTCTTGTACTAACTCATTCTCAAAAAAAGCTGAATCTAAATATAAAATATCTGCTCTACCTTTACCAGAATTTGAAAAGGAAGCTACCAAATAATCTTTACCTGCTGCAAAAGTGTCTGTTTTTGATTTTAATTGTATTTTTTTTTGGAAAAATATTTACAGATTTTAGATTAAACGATTGAAAATAACTACTTTTATATTTTAATAATCCTATTTTATCAAATTGTTCTACAATGTAACTTGCAGCAAGCTCTTCACCATCATTAACATAGCCTCTTCCTTCCATTTTGGAACTACAAATTATATCTATTGTCCTTTTTGCGTTATAGATTACGTTTGGATATACTTTTTGTTGCTGACTTTGATTTCTCTGTAAAGAGATATTTGCCGAATCCTTTTGTATGTTTTGGATTGGAATGGTCTGTGCCAAACTCGCTGTAAAATTTAATAGGTAGAATAATATACAAATAATACTACTAATAATTGTATAAAAAAAATAAGAAGGTAGTATTAGAAAATTAGTGCGACAAAGGAATATATTCATTTTTTTAGGTTATTTAATTTCTGTTTTTTTACTTATTACTCATTCGAAATGCTTTCTAAAAATTTTCTTTTTACGACTCTTTTTTTTGTAGTTATAGTATTTTTTATTTCTTGTCTAAATAACAAAGAAAAGACGCAATACAAACAATTTGATACTATTTTGCCTACCGATTCTGGCAGTTTTGCTATTTCTTTGAAAGGGTTAGAAAGTATCAAAACTTCTAATTTTGATTTAGATGGAAAATGGAAGCTAATTATAGACCATAAACGAGAAAATCAAGATTTATATGTAGTTTTTAAAGGGAGAAAAATAGTTTGGATTACTGATAAGATAAATAATATAGCTAATAGAGAAGATAAGTATAAAGTTTTTGCAATGTATGATAGCTGTCCTGATGAGGGTGGAATTTATACCAAAGACGGTAGTTTTTTAGTCGTTGGAAGTGGTAGAGAAAAACTGATTTGTTATAAGGTAATTTCTTATCAAAAAAATCAAATTATACTGTATGATGTAGCTAAGGGAGAAGACCTAAAATTTATGAAAATGGATTGACTAGTTTTTATCGTGATTACCCAATTACTACTCCCCAAACTCCAATTTCTACTTTAGTATTCATCATCATATTCATCTTCTATTTCGTATTCTAGTTCTTCATTATCTTCAAAAAGTTTGATGGCAGGCTCATAATTCGAGCACATCTGCAAAGAGCGAGAAAGCCAACGAACCGCTTCTCTTATATGCAATAAGGCTTGCTGGTCTCCCGTAAATTCAGATTCTTCCAAAATCAACAGAGCAGAATCCAAATACGCCTTTCCAAAATCATAGAGTACACCTGGTTGATCTTTTACATACAAAAACATAGATTCATAAAGCGGTTTGGCTTCTTCTATTCTTCCGTAATATCCCAACATATTGGCTTTTGTGAGTTCGGCATAAGAAGAGTTAATATCTGTTTCGATTTTATTTTTGGCTATAAAATCTGCAAAAGCACCAATTACAAAAGGAACATTTTTCCAAAAACGAGGACGTAATTCTCTTTCCGTACAACTATCACACTGATAAGTTTTGTCAAATGAAAATGCTTTATCCTCCTTTCCATAAAAATAGGCTTCTACCTTTGGTGTAACCTGAAGGCGATTATAATACTTACAAACAGGACATATTTTGTAGTCAAACAAATCTATATAATTTCCATATTTATTAAAAATAGAATCACAGTATCTACAAAAGATATATTTTGTAGGTTTTAGATACGATACATCTAAATGACTTTTACAAGTAGGACATTGAGTTGTTCTGAAATTATGTAGTTCGTCTTGTGCTATGAGATTTTCTTTTCTTTCCTCTACTTGAATTTCTGTATATTTTCTATCAATCTGACTTTTTATATCAAAAGATTCATCTTCATCTACACGAATTACAAAACCATTAAAATCAGGTAATAAAAACTCATCCACTGCTGTTCTTGCACCTGCTCTAATAATGAAAGAAAGGCGGTTGCGATAACGAACCACTTCTTGAATTTCTTTAAAAGTGAGCAATTCTCCATCAAAAAAAACACCTTCATCTTCGATAGAACCTTGTTTATCAAAATAAGAAGTTGGTTTATTGGCTTTATTTAAGAATCGAAAATCAAAATCAAACATAGGTTTTTCAGTTATCAGTTATCAGTAAACAGTTATTAGTAATTCTCTAGATAACTTCACAATAACATGGAATAGATGCAAATAATTTAGAATGTAAATATAACAAACTATTTGAGGATAATTTAATGATTTGGTTTCACTTTCTCAAAATCTTTTCTTCTTGAAAGAGAACATTTTAGCTTTATTTTTCCTCAGATTCTTCCATAATCTGCAATTGTTTTAAAATTATTCAGTATTAATTCATAAATTAGCAGCACAAAGATATTATTTTGGCTTTTTTAGTAAAGTCATTCAAAAAATAGTTATTTATTTAATACACACACCAACTAGAATTTTATGGCAACAGAAGGAATACCAGTAAAACCAGACAAAGACGCATTTGATGGCGAATTACAAGAATTGTTTGGACATCCTAAAGGACTTTTTTATCTCTTTTTTGCAGAAATGTGGGAACGATTTAGTTTCTATGGAATGCGTGCATTACTTACATTGTACATGACAAAAGTCTTGTTTTTTGGTGATGCAAATGGAGAAAAAATATCTATTACTATTTATGCCGCTTACGGAGCATTAGTTTATGCAACTCCATTCATTGGTGGAATGATAGCTGATAAACTGTTGGGGTACCGAAAAGCAATTATGCTTGGAGGAATTTTTATGGCAATCGGGCATTTTGTTTTGGCAATAGAAAATGATATTGCATTTTACACCGCTTTGGCTCTTATTATTGTAGGAAACGGATTTTTCAAGCCAAATATATCTTCTTTTGTAGGTACACTGTATCAAGAAGGTGATGCTAGAAGAGATGCAGGTTTCACTATTTTTTATATGGGAATAAATATTGGTGCTGCTGCTGCACCTCTTATTTGTGGTTGGTTAGGCGAAACCTACGGCTGGCATTGGGGTTTTGGAGCTGCAGGTGTAGGAATGTTATTAGGTTTAATTGCTTTTTGGGACGGAGCACGTAAAAATGTTTTTGGTAATGAAGGTCATCCACCAGAAGGAAAGGGAACATTAAAGCAGATGGTAGAAGCTGTTGTTTATGTAGGAGCTTTTATTTCTGTTCCTATTTTTACTTTCTTGATGTGGAAAAACGAATATGTTTCTTGGATTTTGTATGCTGCTCTTGCTGTAAGTATTGCTTATGTTATTTTTATTATGGTAAAAGTATCTAAAGAAGAAGCACAACGAGTTTTTGTAGTTTGTTTGCTTACCTTTTTTATTACTGTTTTTTGGTCATTCTTTGAGCAAAGTGGTAGTTCTCTTACGCTCTTTGCTGATAATAATGTAAATCTTGTGTGGTTGAATGCCTCACAAACCAACTTTATCAATCCAGCTTTTATTGTCATCTTTGCTATTTTGTTTTCTACTATGTGGGTACAGCTTTCTAAAAGAGGACTTAATCCAATTACGCCTATAAAATTTTCTTTAGGAATTGCTCAACTTGGTTTAGGATTCTTAATCTTTGCATTTGCGATTCGTTATGTAGATGATGCTGCACAAGTTCCTATGATATTTTTGGTGTTGGGATACTTATTTATGACAACTGGCGAATTGTTTATTTCTCCTGTTGGATTATCAAAAGTAACCGAACTTACTCCGAAACAATATGTAGGTTTTATGATGGGAGTTTGGTTCTTGTCCTCTGCATTTGCTCATCATATTGCAGGAATTATAGCCAATCTTACAGCAAGTGGTGGAAATGATACAGGTGTAGTCTCCGAACCTACTTTTATTGATGCACTTATAGAAATGGTAACAGGAATTACGGTAGAAGAAGCCTCTGGATTTAGTGATGGAATGGAAAAACTCTATACCTATTCTACTGTATTTTCACAGGTAGGATTTGCAGCTATTGGCTTTGCTATCTTTGCTCTTATTCTTTCTCCTTGGATGAAGAAATGGATGCACGGAATAAAGTAATATTTCTTTTTAAGAATAAATACAGTGTAACATAAGTTTATTTATATTGCGAACTGGTATTTTTCCCATTATCAACGTCTATTTTTTTCAAAAATAGACGATTGCTAAGGGAGATAAAACTCTTTTTCCTTTTATTTTGCCTTAGCAATCGTCAGTTATCGAAGATAACAAGACGTTGATAATGGCTAAATAAAAGAGCAATCTTGATGAATACAAAAACATAAATAAACTTATGTTACACGTCAATAAATACACTGTTTAAAAAGTTTGTTTATATGTATTCCGTGCGTTCAACTCCTCAGAGTTGAACGAAATGCTTCCTCAGAAGCGTGATTCAAGCAAACAAATCTCGCTTCTGAGGAAGCGAAACATTCAGTTCTGGGGAACTGAATGTACAGTCAAAGCATTACAAAACTTTTTAAACAGTGTAATAAACGTTATCACGGTTAATTTAGTAATGTTCATTTTTCCATAGCACAGGGTTTGCAAACCCTACTGTTTACCCACATGTTTTTTAAAAGTAAAAAACAGAGAAATACCGACCTTTTGACCTCCCCCAGCCCCTCCGAAGGAGGGGATCAACACAATAATTATCACAAAATGACTGTTAGAATAAGTTGTTTTATAGTAATTTTTCAAAGTCCCTCCCCTTTGGGGAGGAATTTAGGGTGGGATCTAGGCACGTTTCAGACATGTGGCTAAACGATAGGGTTTGCAAACCCTGTGCTATGGAAAAATAAGACCGTTTTACTTTTCTATAACTGATTGATTATTAGACCTATAAATAACCATAATAACGTTTAATAGAGAAAAGCAGAAAAATCCTTATTCAATTCTATTGATAAGGATTTTTTGGTTATTAATTAAATCAATTAAGAATAAACTTTGAAGCAATGGAAGATAAAACAGTATCTATTTTAGCAATTTCTATTATCAGTTCTATATTCTTATCTATGGTCGGAATTTTTGCCTACTTAGGAATTACAACCTATAAAAGAGAAACTACTTGTAATAAATATACAAGTGGAAACACAGAAGTAATTAAAGAAATGATTCTGGATGAATCTATTTCAGTAGAGTATGGCTGTCCCTATCCTTTTTTGGCATATTCTACCAAAATTGGAGATATAGATATGGTAAAATTTTTAGTAGAAAATGGTGCAGAAATAGAGAAAAAATTTACCTACCAAAACCCAAAGCAAACTCCGTATAAAGTTACACAAACACCTCTTTTTTATGCTATTTATTCCAAATACGAACAAAAAAGAATTGATTTTCCAATGGAAATAAATGAAAATTTTATTGCTTGTTTGGATTTGCTAATGAAAAATGGTGCAAGTTTGGAAACGCCTTGTGGTAGAGAATACCAAGAAAATGTAACTGATAGTTTGAAGACAGTTTATAGAAGTAAAAGTCCTGATTCACAGACAAGTAGAGAAATTATAAAACTGATAGATGATAAATTATTAAATGATTTTGCTGCGAAGTATTGATTTATGATATCAAATAGATGTATTTCATATCTTGCATTTTATCATACAAATCACTCGCTAATCAGTTCTAGTCGTTATGATGTTACTACAAAAAATTCAATCTTTCTGTAAAAAAAATAATTTTGATTTAGAAAACAAATCTATTCTTGTGGCTACAAGTGGTGGTGTAGATTCAATGGTTTTAATTGATATTCTATCAAAAATTGATTCTATACAAAAAATCGGAATTGCTCATTGTAATTTTTCTTTAAGAGGAAATGAATCTGATGAAGATGAAGAGTTTATTAAAAATTATGCACAAGAAAATAGCATTCCTTTTCATTCTATAAAATTTAATACAAAAGAGCTTGCTCAGCAAAATCAAAAATCTATTCAACTGATAGCTAGAGAATTGCGATACGACTTTTTTAATGCTAAAAGCATAGAACATAATTATGATTTCGTTGCCACAGCTCATCATTTATCCGATTCTTTAGAGACTTCAATTTATCATTTGAGCAAAGGAACAGGAATTGCAGGAATGCGTGGAATTTTGCCAAAACGAAAAATTTTTAAAAACAATCAAAATAATAAAACTCAAATTATTCGTCCTTTGCTTTGCATTACAAAAGAAGAAATTTTGAATTATGCAAACCAAAACAATTTGAAATGGCGAGAAGATGCAAGCAATCAAACTCAAAAATACAAGCGTAATTTTATTAGGCATTCTATTATTCCACTTCTCAAAAAAATAAACCCAGATACAGAAAAAACATTCTTAGATACTTCCGAAAGGTTACGAAGTATGGAAAGTTTACTTCAATTTCATGTAAAGCAATTTGAAAAAACAGTTTTAATAAAGGAAGACAAAAGTAAACGTATAAAAGTTTCAGAAATCAAAAATTTAATCGAACCTTTGCTTATCATTTCAGAATTTTTGAAGACAAAAGGTTTTTCCTACAAGCAATCAAAACAAATAATTGAACAGAAAGAAAATCTAAATAAAAAACACAACGAAACCAAAACATTTATTTCAAAAACGCATATACTTTACACAAATAATAGAGAATGGATTTTGACAAAAAACAATCAATTAAATGATACAATAAATGATAACGAATTTTTAATTCAGGTAGATTTTGATAAAACAGAAAAATATACTTTTCAAGATAAAGAACAAGAAATTATTCTACATCTAGAAAAGTGTAACCCAAAAGAAGTCAATTTTAAAAGTGAAGCTATGTATTTGGATTTAGATAAATTAGTATTTCCTTTGACATTGAGAAAATGGAAAAATGGTGATAAGTTTGTTCCTTTGGGAATGAAAAGCAAAAAAAATGTAGGTAATTTTCTGACAGATATTAAAATCCCGATTTATCAAAGAAATTCTGTTTATGTATTACTTTCAAAAAATCAGATTGTTTGGATAGGAATTTTTAAAGAAAGCAAAACTAGTAACTTGAGAATAAATAACAACTTCAAGTTAAATAAGCAAACAACTAGTAGTATAAGAATATATTAGATTATAAATTTTCTTTCATTTGCTATTCATACTATTGGTCTATTAATCAACGTTTCATTCTAATTTATCAACACAATTATCAAAAACAGCAAAACTTTTCTTTCAAAAATTCGTTAGTTAAACTAATTACTTTAAAAGTATCAATACTATTATAGTTTTTATCTTTTCTACTATTCGTCTCTTTTAACAGGTCAGAACATTTTTGTTTTTCTTACCTATTTTTCAGTTAAATTTTAGTCGAATAGCATTATACTATTTTTTTATCTGCCTCTCTATTTTTTTCAGTTATGAAACCATATATACTTCTAATAGTATGCTTTTTTTGCATCCTATTTTACTCAAACGCACAGAATACTACTCCTTATTCATCAGGAATTTCTTATCAAGGGAAACTGATTGACAATGGAAAGCCTTATGAGGGAACTGAAACAATTTTATTCGAATTCATTACTACCAACGCACAAGTAAAATGGTCAGAAACCCAACAAGTAACCATTAATAAGGGCTTGTATTCTGTTGTATTAGGTAGCAACAATCCTATTAATAATACACTTTTTTCAGAAAACCCTGATCTACGTTTGCGAATAAAAATAGGAAATAATGATGCTATGATTGTATCTTCTTTAAGTTACGTTCCTTATGCGTATATGGCAAACAGTGTTGCTCCTAACTCTATTACTTCTTCAAATATAAAATCTGGTGGAAACGATAAAATTCTTACTACCAATTCGGCTGGAGAAGTTGTTTGGATGAATAAAAATAATATTCAGATTGTATCGGGAACAATTACAACAAGTAGTTTAGCTAATGATGCTGTTATAACTTCGAAGATTCAAGATGAAGCGGTAACTACTGCAAAAATTGAAAAAGGTGTTAATAATACAGTTATGGTAACAGACGCTACTGGAAACGTAGCTTGGGAAAGTATAAATGCTGATAAACTAGCTACTAATTCGGTAACAACAGATAAGATTTTAGCAAGTACGACTAATGACCAAGTTTTGGTAACCAATGCTTCAGGTGTGGTAACGTGGGAAGCAAAGCCAAGTATGGTAGTAGGAACAGGTGCAATAACTACTAATGAACTAGCAGATGGAGGAGTTGAAACGCAAGATGTAAAAGAAGGAGCAAATAATACAGTTATGGTAACAGACGGTGCTGGAAACGTAGCTTGGGAAAGTATAAATGCTGATAAACTAGCTACTAATTCAGTAACAACAGATAAAATTTTAGCAAGTACGACTAATGACCAAGTTTTGGTAACCAATGCTTCGGGTGTGGTAACATGGGAAGCAAAGCCAAGTATGGTAGTAGGAACAGGTGCAATAACTACTAATGAACTAGCAGATGGAGGAGTTGAAACGCAAGATGTAAAAGAAGGAGCAAATAATACAGTTATGGTAACAGACGGTGCTGGAAACGTAGCTTGGGAAAGTATAAATGCTGATAAACTAGCTACTAATTCAGTAACAACAGATAAGATTTTAGCAAGTACGACTAATGACCAAGTTTTGGTAACCAATGCTTCGGGTGTGGTAACGTGGGAAGCAAAGCCAAGTATGGTAGTAGGAACAGGTGCAATAACTACTAATGAACTAGCAGATGGAGGAGTTGAAACGCAAGATGTAAAAGAAGGAGCAAATAATACAGTTATGGTAACAGACGGTGCTGGAAACGTAGCTTGGGAAAGTATAAATGCTGATAAACTAGCTACTAATTCAGTAACAACAGATAAAATTTTAGCAAGTACGACTAATGACCAAGTTTTGGTAACCAATGCTTCGGGTGTGGTAACATGGGAAGCAAAGCCAAGTATGGTAGTAGGAACAGGTGCAATAACTACTAATGAACTAGCAGATGGAGGAGTTGAAACGCAAGATGTAAAAGAAGGAGCAAATAATACAGTTATGGTAACAGACGGTGCTGGAAACGTAGCTTGGGAAAGTATAAATGCTGATAAACTAGCTACTAATTCAGTAACAACAGATAAGATTTTAGCAAGTACGACTAATGACCAAGTTTTGGTAACCAATGCTTCGGGTGTGGTAACGTGGGAAGCAAAGCCAAGTATGGTAGTAGGAACAGGTGCAATAACTACTAATGAACTAGCAGATGGAGGAGTTGAAACGCAAGATGTAAAAGAAGGAGCAAATAATACAGTTATGGTAACAGACGGTGCTGGAAACGTAGCTTGGGAAAGTATAAATGCTGATAAACTAGCTACTAATTCAGTAACAACAGATAAGATTTTAGCAAGTACGACTAATGACCAAGTTTTGGTAACCAATGCTTCGGGTGTGGTAACGTGGGAAGCAAAGCCAAGTATGGTAGTAGGAACAGGTGCAATAACTACTAATGAACTAGCAGATGGAGGAGTTGAAACGCAAGATGTAAAAGAAGGAGCAAATAATACAGTTATGGTAACAGACGGTGCTGGAAACGTAGCTTGGGAAAGTATAAATGCTGATAAACTAGCTACTAATTCAGTAACAACAGATAAGATTGATGATAGATCAATTACTCCTTTAAAGATTGCTCTTCCTGCTCCTAATGTTAGAAGCCAAGTATTAGTAGTTGCTCCTGGTGGTGGAACTATGGGATGGAGAAGTTCAGAAAACTTAATTGGACATGTAGAAATTATTGATGGAGGTATATTCACTCAAGATTTAGCTAACGGAGCAGTTACTGATGTTAAGATAGCTTCTATGAGACCTTCCAAGTTGCAACAAGAAGGTGCTACCAACGGTCAAGTATTGAAATGGAATGGTAGTGATTGGACACCCGCCAACGATGCAACTCTAGGTGGTGGAGCTACTTCCTATTATAGTATCGATCCTTCTGACTTTGAAATGAATCGTAAAAACAATGGCGATGATAGTTCTGATAAATACAACCTAGTGATATTTCACGAAACGAAGTCTATTGTTTCAGTTCGCAAAGATGATGACGGAGAAACTATTTCTGCTCCAATTCACTTGCCTCATGGTGCAGTAGTAACTTCAATAACTGTATATTATTTAGATAAAACAGGAGGAAATATCAAATTTTCTGTAGAGAGAAAACCATTTTTGTCTAATACGAATGTTATAAGCACAGCAACTCCCAACGTAAATAGTAATTCAGTATCCATTGAGACATTTACTAATGTGTTTACCATAGATAATGAAAATAATAGTTATGCATTTAAGGCAGAACTCAACAAAGGTGGAGGTGATACAGAGGAATATGGCGATCTAAGACACGGAATTTATGGTGTAAGAGTTACATATACAAATCCATAACATTGTGAATAACTGAGTCATAAAAAATAGCTTACTTTTATTGGTCAATAGAAGTAAGCTATTTTTTTATGACCAGTTTTTTAAAGTAAATATATATCAGAGTAATTTTTGTAGTTCTATTACTTCAATCTACCTGAAAAAAGCATCAAATTAGGTAATCACTGCTTTTATTCGTTTTTTTGCATTCTATTCATTACCTATCAGAAAAAGTAGTTTATAAAAAACAAATTTATGCAAACTCCAAACGACGATTTTAAAAAAGATAATTCTAAAGACAAAAGAGAATATTCAAGCTCAAGACACAACAGAAATCAAAGACAAACTACTTCAAATTTTATTTTTGGTTGGCATCCTGTCTTAGAAGCACTTCGAAGCGACAAAACTATTGATAAAGTATTAGTAGAAAAAGACTTCAAGAGTGAGGAAATGACAGAACTTATGCAGCTCGTAAAAAAACAAAGCATTTATGTTCAGCGTGTTCCTACTGAAAAGCTAAATCGTATTACACGAAAGGCACATCAAGGCGTGGTAGCTTTTATTTCAGAAATTGATTTTGTTCCTTTAGAAAATATTGTTGCAGGAGTTTTTGAGGCAGGAAAAAATCCTCTGATTTTGATTTTGGATAGAATTACTGATGTCAGAAATTTTGGTGCTATTGTTCGTTCGGCAGAATGTACAGGAGTTGATGGAATTGTAGTTCCGACACGCCTTACAGCACAAATGGGTGCAGATGCCGTCAAAACTTCAGCAGGAGCATTAATGCACATGCCTATTTGTAGGTACAGAAGTTTGGTAGGAGCAGTCAATTTTTTGAGAGAATCTGGACTGAAAGTAGTGGCTTGTACCGAAAAAACAGAAACTCAAATCTATGACTTAGAATTAAATGTTCCTTTAGCAATTGTAATGGGTTCGGAAGAAGCAGGTATTTCTGAAGAAATTTTGGAAATTGTAGATGAAAAAATGAGCCTTCCCATGCTAGGAAAAATAGGTTCGCTCAATGTTTCGGTCGCAACAGGTGTAGCTCTTTATGAAGTGGTTCGTCAAAGAAATTGAATTAATTACGGATTACGGATTACGGATTACGGATTACGGATTACGGATTACGGATTACGGATTACGGATTACGGATTACGGATTACGGATTACGGATTACGGATTACGGATTACGGATTACGGATTACGGATTACGGATTACGGATTACGGATTACGGAAGAAAAAAAATAGCCTTAATCAAAGCAAATTATTATGAAAGAAGATAATCTAATTCAGAGAAAGAGTTTTGATTTTGCAGTACGAATAGTAAATGCCTACAAATTTTTGAAAAGTAATAAAGAATATGATTTATCAAAGCAAATGCTACGTAGTGGAACTTCAATAGGTGCAAACGTTGAAGAAGCAATAGGAGCATATTCAAAAACAGATTTTGCTTTCAAATTATCAATTGCTTACAAAGAAGCTAGAGAAACACTTTATTGGATAAAACTTTTGAAAGCAACGAATTATCTTTCGGAAGAAATGAGTGAAAGTCTTATTAATGATGCAGAATCTATTTGTAGAATAATAGGAAAAATACAAGTGTCATTAAAGAAAAAACAATAACTTGAATTCAATTACGGATTACGAATTATGGATTACGCTATATTAGATTAGTTAATCCCTAATCGAACCAATCGTAATTAGCTTCGCTGCTTTGACAGGTCGTAATCTTTAATCCATAATTGAATATAGTTCATTCGTAATTTTTAATTCGTAATCCGTAATTGAAATATGTGGAATTTTTGGGAAAATAAATCATTCAAAAAGTACGATTACATTATTGTCGGTGCTGGGATTACAGGACTTTCAACGGCTGCTAGTCTTGTCGAAAAAAATCCAAAGGCTAAAATAGCTGTTTTGGAAAGAGGTTTTTTACCAACTGGTGCGAGTACGAAAAATGCAGGTTTTGCTTGTTTTGGAAGTCTTTCAGAAATTGCTTCTGACTTGGAAACAATGAACGAAACTCAGCTTCAAGACCTTATAAGCAATCGTTTGCAAGGACTTCAACAACTTCGTAATCGCTTAGGAGATAAAAAAATAGGCTATAAAAGTTATGGAGGATATGAGCTTATTTTGGATAATCAACTTCCTTATTTAGAAAAGTTAGAAGAGGTAAATGAACTTTTACAACCCATTTTTGATGGACAAAATGTATTCAAAACTAAAGATGGACTTATTGAAGGATTTGGTTTTAATGCTCGTTATGTTCGTCGGATTGTCTATAATCGATTTGAGGGACAGCTAAACACAGGCAAGATGATGAAATCGCTTCTCAATTATGTACAAAAACGAGGAGTTACTGTCTTTACAGGTTGTGAAGTAATTGATTTTGAAGATACCGAAACTAAAACAGAAGGAAAAAATAATGTAATCGTAAAAATCAAAAATCCATTACAGAACAAAAAAAACAATCAAACCATAGAAATTACTGCCTCAAAAGTAGCTATCTGTACAAATGCTTTCTCAAAAAAACTTATTCCAGATTTGGATTTGCAAGCAGGAAGAGGACAAGTTTTGGTAACCAAACCCTTGAATCACTTACGTTTTAAAGGTACTTTTCATCTTGATGAAGGTTTTTATTATTTCAGAAATTTTGGCAAACGCATAATTTTGGGAGGAGGAAGAAATATGGATTTTGAAGGCGAAAATACTACCCAACTAAAAACCACAGAATTAATTATTGAAGACTTAAAATCAAAACTAAGCAACATTATTATCCCAAAACAAAAATTTGAAATAGAAACTACTTGGGCAGGAATAATGGCTTTTTCTCAAAACTCGGAAGCCAAAACAAAAATTCCACTTCTTCAAAATTACTCTGAAAACGTTGTTTTGGGAGTTCGTTTGGGTGGAATGGGAGTAGCTTTGGGAAGCAAATTGGGGGAGCAAATTGCGTCAATGCTAGTTGATTAACAATTAGAATGTGGAGAATAAAAAAGGCAGCGTAATGAGGGAAAATACTCTGCTGTAGCGAAAAGATATAAAGTAATAAGATAGATTATACACTCTTGAAATAGTGATAATGTAATAATAAAAGTTAAATTTATTGGCTTTCTTTTTGAAGCAGTACATTATCATATGCTTTCAAAAGATATTTATTTCTATACTTATTTTACTTTATGAAAATTTACAACAAACTTCCAGACACCTCCTTTGTATGGAGAATAGTATTATTTTCTTTCTTTTTCTCTATTTCTATTCCTGTTTTTTCTCAATCTCTGTATGAAATAGAGTTTTCAGCAGAGCGAATAAAATATAAAGGTTTTCTTGTTTATTTCAATGAAGAAGATGCTTATATGCGTGTTGCTTACACAGCAAATGGTGTTTATAATGTAGTGCAGATAGATTATAATTCTACATCGGGAAAAGAAGATGGATATAATTATTTTGTAATGGAGGGTAGAAACGCTCGCTTTATTACCACAACACAAGGAAATCAATCTTATAATCCAGACCATTTTGTATGGGTCTGGGATGAAGAAACAGAAGGAGAAATGCCCTTCGTAACCGATGATCCAGATTTTAGCGAGGAATCCCTCATGCGAGTAGATCTGTACAATGAACTGAAAGTTTCAGACCTTACTGATGAGTATTTACACCGTTTTTATTGGGATAATGAAAAGGAATATTTGGCCTTTCAAAAGATGCGAGATAATGCTCTTGGGAGTACAGCACAAAACAATTACAACAATGATACGCAACAGCAGCAGCAGCAAACTACAAATTACGGAAAAGCACAACTTCATTTGGTAATGCTTGTCAATAGTAGTATTGGGGATATTGGTGCAAGTTGTGAGACCGATAGCCGAAATATGACGAAGGAATTTGAAGATATTGCAGCAGCTCTACACGTTGATTTCAGGAAATACGAGGTAAAAGGAACGAGTTTTACTAAGGATAATGCAATGAGAGTTTTGAATGGACTCAATCCAGAGAGTAATGATATTGTGATTTTCTATTATAGTGGACACGGTTTTAGATGGTCTGATCAAACAGATGCCTATCCGCAAATGGATATTCGTGCTTCTGCTTACACCAAACTTTCAGCCGAAACAACGCTTTCCGTATCAGCCGTTTATAATCTTTTAGACAAAAAGGGTGCACGCCTAAATATTGTAATTACAGATTGTTGTAATTCAGATATTGGAATAAATAAAATGACCGAAACTAGTTTTTTGGCGGGTCGTTCTTATCAAACTCCTCAAATAGAAAAGTTACAAAAACTATTTATGGCTACAAAGGGAAATTTGATTGTTACTTCCTCTAGTGCGGGTCAGGTTTCGTGGTCAAATAGTGTAAATGGAGGCTTTTTTACCCTTAGTTTTTTACAAGCCTTTCATGAAGAAATTAGCTACCTCAAAACACAAGACCCTTCTTGGGATAATATTTTGAAAAAATCGCAGACCAATACAGTAAACAAAACAGATACAGGTTGTAGAAACTGTACTACTCAAAATCCAGTTTATTATACCAAAATCAGTAAAAGATAAGTTCTAGGCAAATATTACCAAATTTTTATTACCATTACCAAAACCTAGAACTTATGAATTTTATTCAAAAAACGTTTTTTTACCTAATTGTTTTTACTTTCAGTTTTTCTTTATTTATTTTGAGCAGTTGCAAAGAAAAAGAATTACAAGCTATGCAAAAGATAATCAAAAATTCAGAAGATATAGAACTTTTCTTGGTAAAGGAAACACCTATTGATCCAACAGAACAAGATTCAAACAAAATTTATCTGTGTGATTATGAGGCTTACGCAAAAGTTTTTACTTCTTCTGAACAATCAGATAGTCTGAAAATAGTACTTTTGGACACTACAAATTACATTTCTGATGTAGAAAAAAGATGTATGATGATGCCAAAATATGCTATCCGATTAAAAACTAAAAAAGATACTTTAGATATTGTTTTTTCAGATAATCCATGTGCAAAAGCCATAGCCAAAAATTCGCTTCTCAAAACCCCAAAAATAGATGAAGATAAAAAAGAAGATATGTTTTATGTAGATTTAACAGAACAAAACTCAATTATCAAACTTATTCAGTCTATTATTCCAAAAGAATAAAATTCTTATTCAAAAAACTTCCTGAAAAGCCTTTTCTTACAATAGAAAAGGCTTTTTTTTATTCTGTTTTTTACCTTACTTACTAACTGATGTTACGCAGTATAGTGTTCTGTGTGCCACAGAACACGGTTTTAGTTTTTTTGAACCCTGCTCTGTGACACACAGAGCAGAACTTTGCGTAACATCAGTTACTAAATTAGTATTTTTACTCTTTAGAGTTTTATAAGCAATTTTATTAAAGACCTACTATGATTCCATCTTCCGAACTCATCATTAATTCTGATAATTCTATTTATCACCTCAATCTACAGCCTCATCAGTTGGCAGATACAATTATTACTGTTGGCGACCCTGAAAGAGTACCTTTTGTAAGTCGTTTTTTTGATAGCATTGAATTCAAGATTCACAAACGAGAATTTATTACGCATACTGGAACCTATAAAGGAAAACGAATTTCGGTAATTTCGACAGGAATGGGAACCGATAATGTAGAAGTTTTGATGACAGAATTAGATGCACTTGTAAATGTAGATTTTAAGACTAGAAAAATAAAAGAAAAACTGACCTCACTTTCTATTATTAGAGTTGGAACTTCGGGTTCTTTACAAGAAAGCATTCCAGTAGGAACACTTTTAGCTTCCCAAAATGCGGTTGGAATGGATACTTTAATGCAGTTTTATAGATTAGAACAAAGCAAAAAGGAACAGGAAATTTCTCAGCAAATAAAAGAAAATGCTAAAATAGATTTTAATCCATATATTGTTTCGGCAGATGAGAGTTTGTTGAATCATTTTACAAAAGATAATTCTAATAAGATAATAAAAGGAAATACGCTTACTTGTCCTGGTTTTTATGCACCACAGGGAAGAGAAGTTCGTCTGAAGCCAAAGACAGAGAATTATTTAGATAAAATCAGAAATAAAATAGATGGTTTTCCACTTACCAATATGGAAATGGAAACAGCAGGATATTATGCTATGGGAGAGATGTTGGGACACAAAATGCTTTCTCTCAATGCCATTCTTGCCAACCGAATTACACATCAGTTTTCAGAAAATCCACAAGAAGAGGTAAATAATTTGATTGATTTTGCTTTGGAAAGAGTTGTTAGTTATGAATAATTTAGCAAATAATTGAAGTACAGAAAAAGATATAATCAAAAACGACAAAAGACATAATTAGTAAATTATGTCTTTTTTTTATTCAATTTTTTTTATAACTATTCAAAGAAGTAAAATTGTATTATATTTATTCCGTTTTTATATTTTGAAAAGGGAATAAATACATTTAGTAGATAGAGATATATAAAATAGCTACCATACTATTTTTGTTTTATAGTTTTATTTTTGAAATAATTAAAATTAAAGTTTATATAGTACGATTAGCTATTTTAACTTATTTTGAAAAATCTATTTCTATAAAATTTTGTTTTGTTATAATAGAAAATTCAATATTTTATTCTTCAAAAAACGTATTTGAAAAATTTTGTATCTTTTTAAGATAATGTGATTAAATTTAAAAATTAATGTATCACATTTGCGTCTTAAGATATCACTATTATTACTCGCAAAGATATTATTATGAAATTATTCCAATTTTACACACCCTATTTTGTTGCATTTTTACTGTTGTTTTGTACGGATGCAAATGGACAAGATACTCAAGAGCAAGACCCATTAGAAGTAAAAATCCTTCCTCCTTCTCCTAATACAGCTAGTTTGGGTAAATATGGAGAAGTTCCTGTTGGTTTATATACAGGTATTCCTCAGATTTCTATTCCTCTCACTTCTATTCAAGATGGAAGCCTTTCTGTGCCTATTAGTTTGAGCTATCATGCGGGTGGTGTTCGTGTAGAAGAAATTGCAAGCTGGGTTGGTTTAGGCTGGAGCTTAAATGCTGGTGGTGTCATTACTAGACAAGTAAGAGGAATTCCTGATGAGTTGGATATGGCTAGGAGACAAAGTAATATTGATGATATAGAATATGCTATTAATAATGGTGATCCTAGAAATGAACAAGTATTATTGATGCAAGAAGCTATGTGGGGAATTAGAGATACAGAATCCGATTTGTATATATTCAATGTCAATGGTATTTCGGGTACTTTTTTCTTTGGAGAAAATAATGAAATTCTGTTTACGAAAAAACAAGATTTTAAAGTAGAAAAAGTAAATAATTATGCATCTGCTTGGATATTAACTGATGCTAGTGGTAATAGGTATTATTTTGGAAGCAATAAAGAAGGTAGTAAGTCTGCTATTGAATTTACTGAAAGTTATTCTACAGGTTCTCTTCCTAGTGATAGTCGTAGCACAATTGCTGCTTGGTATATTACAGAAATAGAAGATGTTACTCAAGAAAATAAGATAGAATTTAATTATAGAGCAGAACAATCTACTAGTGAATACAGAAGTAGAGAACAATACACTCAACAAATATCATCAATCGATTGTAGTGAAAGTGATTTTGGATATAGAAGATATTCCACAATATCCTTTGTAGAGGCGGCGATTTTGGAATCTATAACAAGCAGACATCAGAAAATAGAGTTTATTGCGGATTTTGAAAGAGCTGATCTCAATTCTATGTTGAATGGAAGAGGAACTGCTGCTAAGGCATTGACTAAAATTTTGGTTAGTGACCTATCTGGAAATAGTATAAAAGAGTTTGGTTTTTCGTATAGCTACTTTCCAATAAATGCTATTGTTGCCTACTCTGGTGCTTTGGAATCAGAAGATTTACGTTCTCAAAAACTGCGTTTGGATCAAGTACAGGAAAAAAATAAAGATCTAGTAGTACCTCCTCACAAATTTGAGTACAACAGCCAAAATATACCTGAGCGTTTTTCTTTCCAAATGGATTTTTGGGGATTTTATAATGGAAGAGCGAGAAATGATGCTATCAGGAAGCTAATACCAGAAATAGAAGTAAAATTGGATATAAATATTAACTCTCCGCTTAGTCTTGTAGAAAAATTTGAGGGAGCAAATAGACTGCCTGACCAAGAATATATGAAAGCTGGAATATTAGAAAAAATAATATATCCTACAGGAGGGTTTACAGAATTTGATTATGAAGCAAATACTACAATAGATACTCAAAAATTTCCTAAAGGATACAGAAACGAATATGTTCTCAAGAATGAGAGAATGGAGGCACTAGAAAACAGTCTGAATCCTATTACAGAACAGGTTTTTGAGATAAATACTATTAGAGAACCTGAAATAGCAGAAGCTATCACTTTTTTAAATTGGAATATTGAGAATCTAGATTGTCAAGGAGAATTCGGAACACTTTCTTGCGGAGTAGAAATACGAATTGAAAGCATTACAGACCCTACATTTACACCCTTTATTTTAAGAGAAGAAATAGGAAATGTGCCTTTGAAAAATGGTAGTTATAAAATGGTTTGTGTTATCAATTCTGACTCAAATCCAAACACTACCAAAACAGCATCTATAAAGTACAACTGGAAAGAAGGACAAGAAACAATGGAGAAAATGGCAGGTGGATTGAGAATAAAAATGGTAAAATCCTATGCTAGTGAATCTGCAAATCCTATTGTTAAGCAATATGAGTACAAAACTGAGAATGGTTTAAGTAGTGGTAGAATGGCAACCGAACTAAAAAATGTCCATTACCCTTCTTCCTTTCCTTTCTGTAGATCTTGGGGATTTACGCTTTCCTCCACCAGCCATTATCCTATTGTAAGTACGCAAGGAGGGTATGTTGGATATGAAAGAGTAACTACTTATGAGGGTATGAATAAAGAACTTGGCAAAACAATAAATACATATTCATTTTCAGATGATTTGATAACAGAAAATACTCATTTCAATTACCCATTTGGTGTAACTTCATTAGAGTTTAGTAGAGGAATATTGCTATCTACGGAAAGTTATTTGAAAAGTGATAGCAATGAATATCGTCTGATAAATCAAACAGCTAACAAGTATGAAGAAGGTGATTTTAATCAAGCACCAAATCTAAAAATAGCGAGAACATTAGGAGGGTCTAGATCAGGTAGTGCAGGACTTGTAAAATATCATACTATATCGTCTTGGAAACGCCTACAAAGCACCACTCAAAAAACATACGACCAAAACAACTCTCAGATAGTAAAAGAACAAACTACAAATTATTTTTACAATCAAGATGCTCTCCATACCTTACCTGTTCGTACCGAAACTACGGTAGATAACAAAAAACTCATCACACACACAAAATATCCTCTTGATTATCCTGCCTTATCTACTTCGGATAACAGAAGTAAAGGCATTTATTATCTACAAGACAAAAATATAGTAGGTGCTGCTCTTGAGACCTACACAACAGAGCTAGAAAATCTGACAGGTCAGGAAAAAACTCTTTCTGCTCAAATGATGGTTTATAATTCAGACAAACCTTATTTGAAAGAAATACATCAATTAGAGGCAAACTCTGCCGTTTCGGAAAACGGAATACAAAATTTTATTCCTTCTTCTATAGATGCACAAGGTAATTTTATAAATGATTCTCGTTACCAGAAGCGTTTGGAATACTACAAATATGATGAATATGGAAATCCTTTGGAGTTTGGAAAGACAAAAGATGTACATAAGTCTTATATCTGGGGTTACAAAAATACTTTTCCTATTGCAGAAGTAATCAATGCTTCTCAAGACCAAATTTTCCATACCTCTTTTGAAGAAGAAGAAAATAGCGAAGCAGAAGCTCGCACAGGAGAAAAAAGCTTTAGATTAAATAATCTTTTTCCATTAAAAGAAGATTTGCCAAGTGGAAGCTATCTTTTTTCAGCTTGGGTAAAAGGTACTGGAACGCTTTCAATTTCAGATAAAGCAGAAACATTTAGTTCGCCTACAGAATGGCTACGTATTGAATTCAGATTGGATATAAACAATACTACTAGTATAAGCCTCATTGGGGATAATTTTTTAATCGATGAAATTCGTCTGCATCCAGTGGAAGCTCACATGGTTACACGTACCTATACGCCTTTGATTGGTGTTACTTCTGAAACAAATGTAAATCATAACTCTAATTTTTATGAATACGACAACCTTCAACGCCTACATATTATACGAGACCAAGAAGGAAATATCATAAAGCGTACAGATTATGAGTACGAAGGAAACTAAAGGTATATATTATTTTCTATGCTACTAGACAAAAATGCAGACCTCCCTAAATCCCTCTGAAGGAGGGACTTTGAATGTCTTTTCTCCCCTCCTTCGGAGGGTGGGGGAGGTCAAAGAACAAAATGTCTAGTAGTTTAATTATTTTCAAAGAACATTCAAAAAAACTGTATTCACTATTTTATCTGATTTTACAATGAAATTATTATTTACCTTACTTTTTTCGTTCTTAGTTTCCTTTCAAGTTTTTGCACAGCAAATATACGGTTCTACTACTGCACAAGTAGGACAATGTACCACCTACTCATTAGGAAACTGGGGAGAGACTTGTATTACTGTTTCTTGGCAAGTATCTTCTGGAGGAACAGCATTGAGCACCACAAACACACCTAGTATAGAAGTTTGTTGGACAACTCCAGGTACGCATACTATTTCGGCAAGCGATGCCTGTGGCAAGTCAGCATTTATTCAGGTTACAGTAGCTGCTGCTTCTTGTCTACCTATAGCTATAAACTCATCTACCTCAGTAGCTTGTGTCGGACAGACCGTAAACCTATCTACATCAGGTTATGATAGCTATTCTTGGAGTGGTGCTAATGGAAATGGAAATACAGCTACTTTTACACCTACAAGTGTAGGATTATATACTATATCTGTTACAGGTACAAGTGGAAGTTGTTCGGAATCAATTTCTACAACAGTACAAGTAAATCCATTGCCTACCATTTCTCCCGCTCTTACTATCCAAACAGGACAAAGTGCAGTTCTTTGTGCTAGTGGTGGTACAGCGTACTCTTGGAGTAATGGTGCTACAAGTTCTTGTATAACTATTCCTCCAAGTAATACGCCAGGTACAATACCCTATTCTGTACAAGTAACTACTCCTTGTGGAATCACTACTTTATCTACTAGCATAACTGTAGAAGGTCAGCTACTTTCTATATACGGTTCTACTACTGCACAAGTAGGGGAATGTACTACTTACTCATTAGGAAACTGGGGAGAAGCCTGTGTTACTGCTTCTTGGCAAGTATCTTCTGGAGGAACAGCATTAAGCACCACAAACACACCTAGTATAGAAGTGTGTTGGACAACTCCAGGTACGCATACTATTTCAGCAAGTGATGCCTGTGGCAAGTTGGCATTTATTCAGGTTACGGTGGCTGCTGCTTCTTGTCCACCTATAGCTATAAACTCATCTACCTCAGTAGCTTGTATCGGACAGACCGTAAACCTATCTGTCTCAGGCTACAGCAATTACTTTTGGTCTGGAGCTATTGGAAGTGGAAATACAGCCACATTTACACCTACAAGTGTAGGATCATATACCATATCTGTTACAGGTACAAGTGGAAGCTGTTCGGAATCAATTTCTACAACAGTACAAGTAAATCCATTGCCTACCATTTCTCCCGCTCTTACTATCCAAACAGGACAAAGTGCAGTTCTTTGTGCTACTGGTGGTACAGCTTACTCTTGGAGTAATGGTGCTACAAGTTCTTGTATAACTATTCCTCCAAGTAATACGCCAGGTACAATACCCTATTCTGTACAAGTAACTACTCCTTGTGGAATCACTACTTTATCTACTAGCATAACTGTAGAAGGTCAGCTACTTTCTATGAGTGCAAATAATACAGTCTGTTTGGGACAAACTATTCAAGCAAGTGTGATAGGCGGAACTCCTCCTTATTCTTTCTCGTCCAATGCGTCCATTGTATTTCAAGATAATCAAAGCGGTAGTATTACAGTTAATCCTTCTACAATAGGAACTGTTTCCATTTCAGTAACGGATGGCAATGGAAATTCTACTTCTACTACATCTTCAGTAGAAGAAGCACCTTCTTTCGCAATCAGTGGAGCAGGTGCTGTTTGTTCAGGAGAAAGTTCTACTTTATCTATTGTTGGAGGAAATGCAAATAGTTATTCTTGGACTATTAGTAGTGGTTCGGGAGTACTTTCAAACTCTACTGGAACAAGCACTACGCTTACACCTACAAGTGGTTTTGTAGTAGTACAAGCGACAGGAAGCAACGGAACTTGCTCTTATTCTACTACACAAGGAGTGAGTGTTTCTTCAGGACAAGTAGATATTTCGCCTCGCTCTACTACATTATGCAAAGGAAGTGCTATTATACTTTATGGTTCGGGAGCTGACAATTATAACTGGTTTGTAGATGGAAATTATTATGGTAGTGGCTTTTCTATACAACTTCTTGTTACAGCAAACACTACAGTAACCCTAACAGGAACGGATAACTGTGGAAATACAAGTTCTAGCTCTATTGATTTGTCTGTTTATCCAGCTATTGAAGTAGAAGTAAGTCCAGAAAGTGCCACCTTCGAAGTAGGAGAAGACGTAACCTTTGTAGCATCTTCATCACAAACGCTCACTTATAGGTGGTATGATGAAGACAGAATCATACAATTAGCAGCAGGAGCTACTTTCACACAAAGTCCAACTGAAAATACTACTTATACACTTGTAGCTTCTAACTCAGTTTGTGAAACAGCTATACAAGTAACTGCTACACAAGAAAAGGACAAACCCAATGTATTCTGTCCTCCTTCCAAAGACCAAACCTTTGAGCCGATTGCAGCAGAAACGTATAGTATTCCGAATCCTGATTATGGCAAAAACTATATTCGTTCTGAAGCAATGCTTACACCTGTAAAGACACAAGCAGAAATAGATGCACTACCTATTAATCATAGAGGAAAAGCTGTAGCCTTTGGTTTCTTTGATGGACTGGGAAGAGCCGAGCAAAACATACAAGTAAATGCCTCGCCTACTAGAAAAAATATCATTCAACATATAGAATATGATGAGTTAGGCAGAGTAAAAAAAGATTTTCTACCACATACAGGTAGAGGAGGGATAAATAACCCTTTTCAAAGAAATGCAGGTGCAAAACAAGCCAATTTTTACCTTGAACCGACGGCTGATTACGCTACTACAACAATTCCTTATTCAGAAAAGATTTTTGAAAACTCTCCCTACAGCCGAGTGTTGGAACAAGCAGCACAAGGAGAAGCATACAGTCTGCAAAGTGGAAATACAATAAAGGCATCAGAAAGACCCAATACGGTAGAAGATAATGTACATCTGTGGTACTATGAAGAAGCAACTGCTAGACTAAGAACAATTGATTTTTATCAGAATGGAGAGCTTTGGGTAAACCAAACGCAAGATGAACACGGAACTACTACGTGGCAGTTTACCGATAAGCTAGGCAGACTTATTTTGCAGCGTACGCAAATGGAAACAGGAACAAACCCTGTAGAAACCTATTATGTCTATCACAGACGCTTTTTGACTAAACCTCAATTTATCATTCAGCCAGAGGGTCTCGTAGCTCTATATGGTAAGAAAAGAGCCACCTTAAATGCAGCTATGATACGGGATTGGACATTTTCTTATCAATACGACGGAAGAGGAAGAGTACATAAAAAATGGATACCAGGACAGCGAGGAGAAAATACGTTTATTTATGATGAACGGGACAGAATGATTTTGGCACAAACGCCGAATCAAATCAATAAAAATGAATGGATATTTACCAAATACGATGTACTCAATCGTCCTATTATGTCTGGTCTCTATACTTCTACTAAAACGGTAGCAGAACTTCAAATTACCATAGAAACTCAAGATATAGAAGTTATGTACGAAAACAGAGAAATAAACATTGCTTTCGGTTATTCCAATAAAAGTTTTCCTATTATTGAAGATACTGAAAATATACTAAGTGTAATTTATTACGATGGCTATTGCAATATCTTTGATGAAGAAGCACAACCCGAATCGTTTCCGTTTGCTGCCAATCCATTAGTAGAATCTGAGGAGCAAGCTGCAACAGTACGAGGACTAACCACAGTGAGCAAAACAAGAGTTCTCAACAGAAGAGGAGAATGGCTCTCTAGTGTCATTTATTACGATGAGTACCACCGTGCTGTTCAAACTCAAACCCAGCAAATGGGAGGTAGATGGGATGTGATGACCAACAAATACGACTTTAGTGGTAAGGTATTGAGGACACATCAACGACACAGAAGCAAGACTGATCCAATTGTGGTCAATCAATCCTTTGTCTATGATCACGCAGGAAGACTTACCAAAACCTATCACAAAGTAAATCAAAAGGAGCGAATACTTCTTTCGCAAGTAGCCTATAATGAAGTAGGACAAGTAAAAGGAAAAGGATTGCACGGAGATAATCCTTTGCAAAACATCAACTTTAAGTACAATATTAGAGGTTGGCTAACCCATATCAACGATCTAGCAAACGTAGAAAAAGGTAATAGTAGCTCTCTCTTTGCGCTCAAACTCTCTTATGATGAAGCAGGATTTTATAATGGAAATATTGGAAAGATAGACTGGCGTTCTACTACTGATGGTGTAAATAGAAGCTATACCTTTGACTATGACAACCTCAACCGACTATTGAGTGCTGATTATGTACACGATAATCCGAATCAAACAGATGAAGATTATTCGGTTTCTAATATTAGTTATGACCATAATGGTAATATTCAGACCTTAAAAAGAAATGGTTTACTGACCTTAACACCAAACTCAGAAGATCCTACTCGTTCTTTCAAAACTTATGGCATAATAGACGACCTTTCGTATTCGTATGAACGAGGTACAAATCAGCGAAAAAGTAATCAGCTTATCAATGTAAGCGACCAAGCTACTACAAGTAGGGGAGTAGCAGGCGATTTTGTAGATAAAAATAGCACTTCTGAAAATGATTATAGATACGATAGAAGTGGTAATTTGAAGCAAGACAGAAACAAGACAATCACAAATATTGTCTATAATCATTTGAATCTACCTGTTCGCATTCTATTTGAGACAGGTAATGAAATACGCAATACCTACGATGCAGCAGGTATAAAACTAAAGAGTCAGATTATGGAACAGGGAGTAGTTTTGCGTACAACGCACTACAAAAACGGTTTTATCTACGAACAAAAAAACACAGAACCAGCTTCAAAACTTTCTTTTTTCGGCACAGCTGAAGGAAGAATAGTAAAAAAAGAGGAAGATTTCGTTTATGAATACCACTACAAAGACCATTTAGGCAACTTACGAGTAGCTTTCCAAGCACAAGAAGCCACAGAGAGCCAAAGACAAGTCCTGACAATGGAGCTAGACAAAGCAGAAACAGAAGAGCAGGAGTTTGAGAATGTAAGGGTAGTTCGTTCTAGTAAAAAAGACAAACAAGGTCATTATTCAGCCGAACTAACTAATGCAAACCAGCCTATTTCGAAGACGCTACACGTAAAAAAAGGCGACCGAATAAAAGCAAGTGTTTTTGCCACCCACGACCCAGCCATTGCCGAAACTGACCCAGAAAAAGCCATTGCAGAAGCCAAAAAAGACGTTTTGCTTTCTCTTGGAAGTGCAGCAGCAGGAACACTAAACACAAATCCGATAGACCAAGAAGTAGAAATTCCTGCCGTCTATGAGATAAGTCCAGCGACAACAAAAACCATAAAAGCACCGAGAGTAAGGCTTAATTTATTGGATTTTGTACCCGTAATTCGTAACTTGAGAGCCTTAAAGAGAGCCAAAAAAGCAAAGGCTTTGGAACCAGATACGTATTTTGTACCTAAAGGGGAACTAGTTTTGGAGCTAAAAGATAGCTTAGGAAATATAGTTTCTCAAAAGAGAGAAAGAATAACTATTTCTTCTGCTGTTAGCTGGGAGAAATTAACATCTAACCTTGATATTTCTCAAGACGGTGAGTTGTCTGTTTACATTGATAACTCTAGTTCTGATAAAGTTTATTTTGATGAATTTATCATTGAAAGAACAGAAGCTACCGTAGCCGTTGTAGTTCAAGAAAACCATTATTATCCTTTTGGTATGAATATGAAAGGAATTGAGGAACTTGATATTCAGTCTCAAGATATTACAGTAGATGAGCATCGTTGGCAATATAATGGGAAGGAGAAAGAGGAATCTTTTGGGTTATATTGGACGGATTATGGTTGGCGTAATTATGACCCACAACTTAGTCGTTTTATATCTGTAGATCCTCTTTCAGAGAAGTATCTATCATCAACAAGTTATCATTATGTTGATAATAATCCAATATCAAGAGTAGATAGGGATGGATTAGATTGGAACGTCTCTATTACTGGTAGTGAAGAAGATGGATGGAATATTTCCTTTTCTTTTACAGGTAGAATTATAAATGAATCTGGAAAGGAAATATCAGATGAAGAGATGAATGAGTATTCTAATAGAATGTTAAATGGACTAGAAAAATCTTTTACAGGTAAGAGTGGTAAAAACTCTTGGTCATTCGACAGAAGTAGCTCAAGCATAACGTCTGGTTCAGAAGGAGATTTAAAAGAGGATGAACATGCTATAAGAATTGTAGATAATTTGACTGGTGACGGAGACAATAGCTTAAACGGTAAAGCTCAATTTGGACAAAAGGTTATTTATATAAATTCGGATATACTAGATAATCGTCCAGCAGTGGGAAATGAGAACTTCGCAGCAAAAACTTATGCACAAATAGGACTAACAGCAAATGGAAATGCTAGTTTAGAAAGAACATTTGCTCATGAAGCTGGACACTCTGCCTATTTGCTGCATCCTAATTTACAGTCTGTACAAGATATAGCAGGAAAAGATTATATTCCAAGAGCCAAACTTTATCAAGGTAGAAATCTTATGAATCAAACTAAATGGAGGGCAGATGCAGGCTGGGGAATAATATTTGAGCAGGCAATTATTATGAATGAGCGTTTTAAAGAAGGTAATTTAAATGGAAGTCAAACTTGGTTAAATAATAATGAATATGAGAAAAGGCAATAGTATTTTACTCGTTAATAGTGTATTGGTAATGTTTTTTTTATTTACTTATAGTCTTGCATTTTCGCAATCTAATAGTAATTTTTTTGTAATTTCTTTGCAAGATGGTTTTAACGCTGATAGTATTAGTTTTAGCATTGGAGAAAATCCTAGTGCTAAGATTAGAAACGTTAGATCAGACTTACTGTATGGTCATGCAGGAATAGATTTATTATTCACATACAAATCAGATTCTACTTACTTTCTATCTTTTTTATATAAATGTCCCCAAATTACAAACCATAAGAGAAAGTATATTGTCGCACAAAACAAATTCATCATATATTTAATTGTAGATGAAAAAAAATACACTCTTAATATAGATTTGAAGAATGGAAATTATATAGGATTGAATTATGATCCTTATCTAAAAAAGATAAATGACATTATAATATTTCAACAATTCGATGAGTTTACCTATGAATAATTATAAAAACAATAGTTAAGTATTGTCCCCCTGCCGTCGCTCGTAAGATTGCCATCGCTCGTTTTTAACGAGTGATTTATATGTATTTGGTAGATGGAATCAAATTGATCCTTTAGCTGAAAAATTTGCTAATTGGAGTTCTTATCATGGAATGGGAAATAATCCAATGACTATTTCAGATCCTAATGGAGATGATTGGAATATATCAACTACTACAGATGATGATGGTAATACTACTATAAATATAACCTTTACTGCTGTTGTTTGGGATAATTCAGGAGAAGAAGTTGATACTGAAGCGTTAGCAAAAGCCACAAAAGAGCAGTTAGAAAGAGTATTTGGAGGAGGTTATACTAGAAAAGATGGTACTAAGTTGAAGCTTAATATGAAAGCAGAAGTTAGAGCTGTAAGTGATTTTAGCGAAATAAAAAAATCTGAACATGTGTATGAAGTTGTGAAAGATTTAGGTAAAAATAAAAAAGGGAATCAAATATATGGAGCAACTACAGAATACGGAAAGCATATAAGATTAAGCTCTAATTTTGTAGATGATATGATAAGTGGTAAACTTCATACGCTTGTTCATGAAGCTGGACATACATTAGGATGTGCACACCCTGATGACAAAAGCAATTCAGAACAGCATGTGCCACTATATGATCGTGCCAATGATATACTATTTCCAAATTCCACTAACTTAATGTATAATGAGGGGTATCGTACAATGTTTAAATTAGACAAGAATGCTATTAGCATAAGTGGATTACAAATAAATATAATGCTGCGAAACTCTAGGGAAGGAAACTTGAATATAAACGGAAAGTTGCATAAGAAGATAAAAACAAAACAGCAGAGCCTCGATGATGATATAATGAGATATAAGAGAGGAGGATTATTTTAATCATAAACACTATTGTTGGTCTTTTTCGGTTTACTGTTATAGTGACCAACAACTCAAATACTTACAATTTTGAAAACTTTTTATAATCTTTCTTTGCTTATTTTACTGCTATTTTTGAAAAATACTTTAAGATTTGTTGGAGTATTGGTTGTTGGTCATCAAAACGGCGTGGTTTTTTATTCTTGGTTTTTGGAGTTATAGAAGATTAACAAAAACATGAGTAATATCAAATAATAATTAGTTTCATTTGGTGAATTTTTAATATTTTATTTTATATAAATTGTTTTTTATTGTAAATTTTATAAAAAATGAAAAAATATTTTTTTATTTTAATAATAATTATTTTTGCTTCTTGTGTAGAAGATACTATAATTGTTTCCTTTCCTTCATCTATTATAAAGTATAAGCTACTGGATAATAGGTGTAAAGTTTATGAGATTGTAGATTTTAAGGTTGATAAGGTTGAAGACTCCTTAGTCTATAACCAATATATTTGTAAAAATATCGTTACAGGTAACATTATCAAGTTTTTTAGTTTTAAAAATGCTGATTGTAAAACAGGAGATAATGTTATATTTAATATTTATGATACAACTTCTAATTCTGGTCTAATACAAGTGAGGAGTACAGAGTTGATTGAATATACTTATGCAAATTCACCTATTTTCATAGGTAACATATCATTTCTTAGCTCGGATTGTGTTGATAATACAGATTTTTGATAGTTCTGCTGTCAAAGGTACTATCACTTTAGGAGAAGGAGAGGAAGCTATAACCCCAGCCCCCCTGCTGTATCTCAGCTGTCGGAAAAAGAATGAAAAAAATGGCTGTCGCTGCCTTCTTGTTGGTGTTCCCACTTTCAAAAAAAAGCGAAAAAGCCGTTTGCCGTTGTTGCGTCTTTAGTTTCGGCTTGCCGTTACGATGACCAACAACAGAAACAAGGACAGAACTAAGACAAACCAAACAGATGTGTAATTTTATTCCGAAGGATTTATTCTATCTTCTTTTTTCTGTTTTACATCATAGACTTCAAAAAACCAAATAATAAAAGGACGAGCTACAACAGCAGAAATTAAAATAATTCCACCTGCATAAAAATAAATATCCATCTTCGAAGTATGTACTTTGGCTATAAAGTAAGACAAAACAATTACACTCAAAATGCCATATAGAGGAACTAAATTCCCTACCATCGCCACCGTAAAAGGATTTAAATATTTCATCAGTCGTACAGATTCGCTGTATGCATAAACAGAAACACCCAATGCCAAACCAAAAATGAGCATAAAATCACTCCACGTCAAACTCCATTTTACAGGAATAAATTCGGTTACAACTCCACCATAAAAAGTAGAAAAAAGAAGTAATACAAAGGCTATCAGGCTAGCTCCGCTCATTTGATAAAACGTAATGACCAAAGAATTTTCTTGTTTTGCCAAATCAGCATTAAAAATAGTAACCAACGCACCAAAAAAAGCGGCAAAAAGAGCTAATAAAAATCCTACTCCATAATCAAAATCAGAGCTATAGATAATGTAAATTCCGAAAATAGCATTAAGTCCTGTAATAACCTCACCTACCGAAAGTGTTCCTTTTCTCAAAATAGGTCGCAGAATACTTACAAAAAGCGGTATAGTTGCTAGCCCAATCAAACAAACCGCTTCATTTGCTAGCTTTGCCGACAGAACAATTAATGTCCAATACGCAAAAGTCAAAACTCCTGTTCCCATCAAAAAATACGTCTTTTTTCCTGTCCACTTGAATTTTTTGATAGCAACAAGCCAAATAGCCAAAAATACAACAGCCATTGAAGTACGATAAAAAACAATCTCAGTAGCCGATAAATTAATTTGATTCACAACCAAAGGAACAAGGCTAGAAAGCCAAATCACAAAATGAAGACGAATATGGTATTTAAACAAGGAAGTTATTAAAATAAAACGTGATTGACAATAGAAAACCTAAATTACGAAAAAGTACTCACTCTTTTATTGAATTACCCTTTTTACTAAATAGTATCTACATAATCTCTAAAAAAGGTTTCGAAAAGTTCTAGCGAATGAATATCAGATTGTGCATTAAAACGAATTACTTTACTCCATTCTATTCTGTCCCCAATTCCCAGCTTATGACACAAAAAAGAGCTAAAATCAAACATAAACGCATTCAATTTTTCATCTTGCATTGCCATTAAATAACCCTGAATGACATAAGAAATATCTTCTACTCGGTTGATAGAACCTGCTTCTTTGTAAGTAGTGAGAAAAAAAACATAATCAATAAAACGAAGCATAATTGAGAAATGGTAAATTGTGAGTGATGAATGGTTAATGATAACTAGTTACTAATAATTGGTTACTGATAACTGATTACTAATAAGTACTTGAGCAGAATTAAATATCGGTATGCTTTTTCAAACACAGAGTTCACAGAGAACACAGAGAATGAAACCTGATAAAGCAGGGAAGCTAAATACGTTTTCGGAATACATTTTAGGTATATTCAATTATGCTTCTTTACTTAACTGGTTACTGATAACTGGTTACTGGTTACTGATTAGCTACCATTTTCGGCTACTCAAAACTACCCCAGTAGAACCCAGCATAAAAATAATTAGAGAAAAGAAATACAACAAATTACGAGAATCTATCAACCCTTTACTAAGCGATTGATAATGAAAATCTATTCCCAATTGACTAATAAAATAAGCTGTATCAGACCATACATTTAGACCAGAAAGCGAAGTAAAACCTTCATATAAAAAAAAGCAAAGAAAAACAGCAATGATAAAAGCTACAATCTGGTTTTCGGTAAGCGAAGAAGCAAAAATACCAATAGCTGTAAAAACTGCACCCAACAAAATAAGACCAATAAATGAACCTACAAAAGCCGCACTATCCAGATTACCAACAGGATTGCCAAGCTCATACACACTATAATAATAAATTAGTGTAGGTAAAAGTGCAAACAAAACCAGAGTCCAAGAAGCAAAATATTTTCCTAAGATAATTTCCCAATCCGAAATAGGACGAGTAAAGAGTAATTCCATTGTTCCAGCTCGTTTCTCTTCTGCAAAACAACGCATCGTAATAGCAGGAATCAAAAACAAAAAAACATAAGGTGCAACTGAAAAGAAAGGATATAAATCAGCAAAACCATATTCCAAAACACTTGTTTGAGGAAACACCCATACAAAAAGTCCCATTGCTACCAAAAAAATAATAAGAACAATGTAACCAATTAAAGAGCTAAAGAAAGAACGTATTTCTTTTAAAAATAAATTAAACATAAATTGATTTTAGATATTTTCGTTAATTGATTTCTTATTAACAAAGGTAACAAAACTAAATTATCAAATTTCTAAGATAGCTCTTCAAAACCTAAATTTATTGTTTTTATTCTACATCTTTCAGAAATAGTTTCTTATATAGTATCTTTGGTACTTTGATTTAAAAAAAACAGACATTTATATTTTCGAAATCTTCACTAAAAAAATAGATATGATACTCGTAACTGGAGGAACAAAAGGAATAGGAAAAGCAATTTTGGAAAAATTTATGCAAAATGGACACGATGCCATCACCTGTTCTAGAAATAATGACGAGCTTTTTGCACTCAAAGAAGAACTAGAATCAAAATATTCTACCAAAGAAAATCCTATTATTTTGTATTACAGACAAGCCGATTTATCTAAAAAAGAAGATATTATTTCGTTTGGAGAATATGCAAAGAAAATTATTTTGCTAAATGAAAAAGAAGCAAATAAAGAAAGTTCGATAAAGAAACCTTTCGAAGTAATGGTAAATAATACAGGTGTTTTTATTCCTGGTAAAATCTTAGAAGAAGAAGAAGGTAACTTTGAGTTTCAAATACATACGAATCTCTTTAGTGCCTATCATCTTACACGTATGTTAGTTCCTATTTTGGTAGAGCGAAAAAGTGGACATTTGTTTAATATCTGTTCGACGGCAAGTATTACAGCTTATCCAAATGGTGGAAGTTATTGTATTTCTAAATTTGCACTTCATGGCATGACAAAGGTTTTGCGTGAAGAACTAAAAGAACATAATGTAAAAGTTACTTCTGTTTTGCCTGGTCCTACTTATACCTCAAGTTGGGAAGGTGCTGGTTTGCCAGAAGAACGTTTTATGCCTTCAAGTGATATTGCAGATGCTATTTTTGCTACATATTCGCTTTCTAATCAAACGGTTGTAGAAGAGATTATTATGCGTCCACAGCTTGGGGATATTGGGTAAAAAATTACGAATTATCAATTAGTTTCAAATAATTTGACGAATCAAATCACTATATTTTTTTTGTAGTAATTTGATTTATCAAATTTCAATATAGAATAGTAGCAAATTATAAACGTTTTTTGGGGTGTTGCATAAAGTATGATTTTCTTTAAAACGTTTCAGAGTAACTAAATTATTAGACTAAAAATTCCCCAAAATGCCGTTGTTGGTGTTTTAGCGAAACGACACCAACAACCATCACCTATCATACTTTTTATAACACCATCATAAAATTTATTGAAATTAATTCTGAAAGCTAAGTACTTGAGTAGAATTAAATATAGGTAATCTTGATTTTGTTCAAGTCTATACCGAAGGTCTGACTTGGACAAAATAAGCCTTCATTATTACTCAAATGTATATTTTAACTTGGTCAGACCTTCGGTACAGACCAAATTAAAATGAAAGATAAGTTATAAATAATTTTGCATTGGTACTTATAAACGCTCTGCTTAGGTTAATCGCACCAAAAAAGAGTTGTTTTTGCATAATTTACTTCTCTATCTCATTGAATTTTAGCTACAGAGTAGCATAACCTTTATCTTCGTTGACTCGCTGACCTTCGGGTGTAGAAAAACAAAGAGGATAATTTATTAAGCTACAGAGTAGCGTAACCTTGATATTTAAGATACAAAAGGTTAAAAAAATACAGTTTCGCTACGATGTAGCTCTGAATTTCTTTTTTTATTAAAATAACTACAACCGAAGGTCAGCGAGTCAGCGAAGCTAACGGTTGCGCTATGCTGTAGCTAAAAATCAAAAAAACGTCCAAATTAGATGCGATTAACCTACTCTGCTCTACAAAACTGACCTCTAATAAATAATTTTCTATACCAAAAACAAATACCAAAAATAAACCGTCACAATAGAAAGAGGAATGCCAATAGCTAATAAAAAACTTCCTAGTTTTGGATTGAGATTATATTCTTGTGCCAGCAAAACGCCTGTTACCATAGGTGCCATTGCAGCTTCCAAAATTCCGACTTCAAAAGCCATATTTCTAGTACTGTCTTCTGGAAAAACGAGCAAATACAAAAAGTAAATTGCTAAAGGAGCTAAGAAAAGTTTGTACAAAAGACCAAAAAAGAAAGGATTAAGCAGTTTGAAATTATCTTTCGAAAACTCTATTTGAAGTCCCACCGAAAAAAGAGCCAACGTAACCAAAGGAGCAGCTAATTTTATCAATACATTTTCCAAAACCATTCCCAGACCTTCTAATTGATTTATTGAAGAGAGAAAATAATCAAAAAATTCTTTTACCCCACCAAAAGGAATCAGAACCAATGCCACCAAAAATGCCAAAAAAGGAGGGAAATAAAATAGTTTTTTGAAAATTACTCGTGGTGTAGGCGAATCTCCTCCATAATTCATTGCCACAATTACACCCACCGTAGCCACTACCAAAAACGAACCTGCTTGGTCGCAAACAATGGCATATTGCAAGGGTTCTTTTGAATTATACAAAAACTCTAATAAAGGAAAACCAACAAAGGACGTATTACAAAGTCCACACGCCAAAACCAAACAGCCTTCTGTCGCTCTATTCCAATTAAAAATCTTTGACATTACTTTGAAAAACAAAATACTTAATCCAAAAACAATCCAAGCCATAAGAGCCAGCCAAATCAAAGAAATAGAAAACTCTAATTTTGGAATATAAATAAGTGCCAGACAAGGCAGAGCCACCCAAATAATATAAGCATTAAGTCCTTTGTGTGCATCTTTCGGGAAAGTAGGAATTTGTTTGAAGCCAAAACCAAAAAACAGACATGCAAAGATGAGTACTAGATTTTCCAACAATAATTTTATTTTTTCACAAAAATACGATTATTAAACGCACAAAAAAACCTTATTTCGTTGTAGTAAAATAAGGTTTTTAGTTTTTGATAAATTTTCAATTTATAGACTTCTTTATAGCCCTGAGGTACGAGTACCACCAGTCATTTTAGGCTGGTTGTAAAGTAACTCGTGGTCATAATACTTTTCAGTACGACCCTCAAAAGCCTCTAAATGAATATCTGGATGTTTTGCATAATATCCGTGCAATAAATGTTCGTAATCCATATGAACATCTTTACCTTCATAACGAGGATAATTTACGAATGCTTCTGCATCAATAGAATCTACATTTACAATTTCTGCATCGTGATCTAGCTTTGCAAGTCCAATCGGAACAAGTATATACAGATGAGTATCGCCTTCTTTGCACATACTTTCTATAACTTCAATATCTAAGTAGAGAACTCTTTCTAATTCTTTAGAAGCAATAAGTCCTCTTACTTTTCCAATTTCAAGTTTGCCATCTGCCATTACCTTCCAATCGTTTACATTGTCGTATCCATCGGCTACTTTATAACCGCCAATTTCTTCTAATCGATGCAATGTAATTTCTTCGTGAAAATCTTTTGATTTATGTTCCATAAATAATAAGTTTAAAAAATGTATTGTTTTATTTTGAGTGATTTGAATGCTTAGGATATTACTCCATAGCTATTTTCTGCATCACCATAGCTGTTTTGTTGATAAAATCTTTTACATCAGCTTTTTGCTCTAAAGTCAATGTATTTGGATCAATATCTTTTGCTTCTTGTTTTAAATCTACATTTGTAGAATTTTCAGCAAGTTGATTTAGTGCTGTACTTACCAGCAAAAATCCTTTTTTGATATGGTCTGCGTGGTCAGTCTCCTTCCAATTTTCTTGGATTTCATCTGCTGCTGCATTTAATTTTGTATCTAAGTTTGGAGCATCTATATTATCAGACATTCCTTTCATTGCAGCGAGAGCTAATACAGCATCACCCATTTTACGAAGTGCTTCTCCTGTATATTTATGATGAATATCCATTTGTCCTTCGGTATAATTGTTTTCTTCTGATGCAAAGGTAATGAAAGATTGTACTTCCGCTGGAAGTGTCTGAACGGCTGATTCTTCCTCCATAGGTAAAATTTCCTCCATCGGAATTTCTTCTACAATTACTTCTTCGTTGTCATCAGCTAATGCAAAGTAAATAGCTGCACCTACTAACATAAGTAATAAAAGACCTACTATCCAAGGCCAAATAGGAGCTTTCTTTTCGATTTTAATTTCTGCCATAATAATTTCTAGTTAAAAAAGTTAAGTTAAAAAAATAAATTCCAATTGTTTGAAATTCTTAACTTTATAACTTATTCGGTTAGCTTTTGTTTAGGAAAATCTATTTTTACACCTATCTATATCAATAATTGGCTTGTCAAAACAAACTCTGTGTTGGTCTTTTCAGCATAGCCGTAAGGTTGTAATAAAAACAGAGTTGAAACCATTGTCCAATTCACAAATTTTGGTTTCTCTATTAAACCTTTACCTTATTTGTGTATCTAAGCAAGTGAGACAGTTATAAATCTAGGCTTTGATAGTTCGGCTTTGTGTTTGTCTTAGGAATTGAAATTAAATAAACTACTATTTCAGAACATATAACCAATTGATAATCAATAGATTAAATTAGCTACGCTGAATACTTATTTCGTAATTCGTAATTTTTAATTCGTAATTGTTCCTTAATTAATTATCCTATAATATCTTATCCTAATAATTATCTTTTCAACTAATCTATTTCTCTTTGTCTCCAACAGCTCAACCCATTCAGGCAGAACAAGAACAAAAGTGGATTCAGCAATTGCAAAATCCACAAACGAATTTGAAAGAACGCACACTTGCATTTGACGGAATTATGAGGTTGCATAGGCGAGCTATTTATTCTCATATTCGCAAAATGGTTATTGATGCTGATGATACAGATGATTTGTTGCAAGAAACATTTGTAAAGGTTTGGAAGAATATAAATAAGTTTAAGAATGAAGCTAAACTTTATACTTGGATTTATAGAATAGCAACCAACGAAACGCTGCGTTTTTTGGATAGAAAAAAGAAAAAACAGGGTCTTGAAAATGAATGAAACCTCAGAAGAGTTGATGCAAAACTTAGAAAGTGATGAGCAATTTTCAGGAGAGGAGGTAGAATTAATTTTGCAAAAAGCTATTCTGACTCTTCCTGACAAACAGCGTTTGGTCTTTAATATGAAATACTTTGACGAGCTAAAATATGAAGAAATTTCAGAGATTGTAGATACTTCTGTTGGAGCCTTGAAGGCTTCGTACCATTTAGCTACTAAGAAAATCGAAACGTATTTAAAAGAAAATTATCAAATGTAAAATAGACTTTAGTCTGTTGAGCAATAGTACTCCTACTTATTAATTATACTTATAGAATGAAATTAGAAGATATACCCAAAAAGCAACCTTTCAAAATGCCTGATGAATCGCATTTTGATAGTATTTCTAGTAAAATTTATGCTCAAATAGAAGAAGAAAAGTCTATTTCCATCAGTTCACACAAAGCAGAAGAAACTAAAACTTATATGTTTTGGCAAAGACCTAATTTTATGGAAATTGCTGCAACTCTTCTTTTACTTCTTGTGGCTTTAGCTGGAATTTATACCTATTCTTCAAAATCAGATACAAATCTCAAAACAGATTTGGCTATAAATAAGAGAGAAACTAAGAATATAGATTTTTCAACAATTCCTACAGAGCAAATCAATGATTTTTTGCTGAATGAAGATATTTCTGAAAGTGAATTAATTAGTTTTATGCCTCAAAATTTTAGTTTAGAAATTACTCCTATTTTTGAAGAATCTAATTTGAATTCTATTGATGCTGAATCTTTGGATTTGCTGCTAGAAGAAGAGTATTTATAAAAAATAATTAACATTAAAATCAACCCAAATCTTAAACTACTAGACATTTTGTTCTTTGACCTCCCCCCAACCCCTCCGAAGGAGGAGAGAAAAGACATTCAAAGTCCCTCCTTTGGAGGGATTTAGGGAGGTCTGCATTTTTGTCTAGTAGCATACCCAAATCTATACCTATGAACACTAAATTTTATGTCTTATTTCTTTTATTTGTTTGTTTCACTTTTTCTGTTTTTGCCCAGCAAAATGAAGAAGGTAAAGGAATGGGTAATTATGAGATGAGCGAACAATTAAGAGCCATGCAAGTAGCCATGATTACTCAAAATCTGAATCTTTCTTCCGAAGAAGCAGCCAAATTTTTTCCTATTTATAATGAATATTCCAATAAAAGAGAAAACATAAAAAAACAACTCAAAAAAGAACGAAAAGAAGGCAGAAACCTAACAGGTGCAAAATTAGAAGCCTCTTTCAAAAAATCATTCCAGCTTCGTGAACAAGATTTAGCTTTGGACAAACTCTACTTCGAAAAATTTAAAAAAGTAATTTCAGTAGAAAAAATAATGGAATTATACAGAACAGAAAGACAATTCAGAAGAATGCTTTTGAAGGAACTTTCCAAACGAGGAGGTCATAAAAGTCCAGATGACGACGATGATAACTAAACCAAAAAACACTTGTTTCATAGAATTGAAACAAGTGTTTTGTTTTATAAAAGCAGTGCTAGATAGAACGACAAAAAATAAAAAGAGACAAAAGAATTACATAAAAACTAAAGACAATTAAATTTATTTAATGATTACTAGTAACTATTTACTGGTAACTGGTAACTGATATGGATTATTTTACTTAATTTTGTATTCTAATTAATCTAGTAATTCAACTCACAAAAAATTCATTACGAATTCATTTTTTATGATTGTCAAAACAAAAAAATATAAAATAGATCCAGATATTTACGTCAAAATTTCATTTGTAAATGCACTCAAACATTGGTGGTGGGTTTGGTTTATTCCTCCCGTTATTTTCCTTATCTTCTTTGCTTTTGGTCTTTGGGGTTGGGGATTAGGAATTGCACTTGTGCTTTCAGGCTTGTATCTTCTTTTTTGGTATATTCAATTCAAAGGTCTTACTATGCACGAAAAATCAAAGCCATTGTTTGACAAATACGCCTATGATATTAATAGTCAGCGTATTATGATGATGGTAGATGCAAAGCGTGGTTCGGAAATAAAATGGGATAAGATTACTAAAATCGAAAAAAAGAGAAGATGCTTTTGTTCTTTATCTTTCTAAATATGAGTTTCTTTACTTTCCCTTTACTATCTTTAAATCTGCAAACGAAATAAAGTTTGTAGAAACAGTTATTCGTCGTAAAGGGTTCTTGAAAACAGAAATTAAAAAGTAAAATCACACTACTAGACAAAAATACTTGACCTCCCTAAATCCCTCCTGAGGAGGGACTTTGAATGAGTTTTTCTCCCCTCCTTCGGAGGGATTGGGGGAGGTAAAAAAGAAAAATGTCTAGTAGTATGAAGTAAAATATATAAGAACTAAGACCCTAAGGGTTTCTGAAAATCCTTAGGGTCTGTTTAAAAACACAGATTAAAATGGCTACTTCCAACAAAGAAAATTCAGAAAAAAAAATAAGTCTAAAGTATAAAGTATTCTTGGGACTTTTTGCTGGTTTATCAGTGTTTTTTATTGGTACTTTTTATTATATCTATCAAATGGCTTATACGCCTTCTGTCTTGACTAATAAAGGAGCAAAAGAGCAGGTTTTGTACATTCCCAAAGGAATGAGTTATGATGAGCTTGCCTTACAATTACGTCAGGAAGGTACGATTCAGCACCCTGTTGCTTTTGGCGTTTTCTCTAAATGGCTCAATTATGTAGATAATGTAAAAGCGGGTCGTTATATTCTTACTCCGAAAATGAATACGATTGATTTTGTGCGTCAGCTTCGCTCTGGAAATCAAGCTCCTGTAAATGTTACCTTTAATGAAAACTTGCGTTTCTTACCAGAACTGGCAGGGAAAATAACAAGCAATCTTTCTATTGATTCAACAGAATTTGCTACTTATTTGCAAGACGAAAGTACAGCAAAAGAGTTTGGATTTGATGCAGCCAATTTTATTTCTATGTTTTTACCCAATACCTATGAAATGTACTGGACAGATTCGAAGGAGGAAGTTGTTGAAAGAATGAAAAAAGAATACGATAAATTTTGGACAGAAGAGCGAAAAGAATTAGCCAAAGCACAAGGACTTTCTCAAAAAGAAGTCGCTATTTTGGCTTCTATTGTAGATGCAGAAACTCGCTTTAAAGATGAAAAACCTCGTGTAGCAGGTGTTTATCTCAATCGTCTGAAACAAGATATGCTACTTCAAGCCGACCCAACGCTTGTTTTTGCTCACAATGATTTTACCATAAAAAGAGTTTTGAACAAACACAAAGAAATTGAATCTCCTTTTAATACCTACAAATATACAGGATTGCCACCTGCACCCATTCGTTTGCCTTCTATTGCTGGTCTGAATGCTGTTTTGAAACCTGAAAATCACGAATATATTTTTTTCTGTGCAAAAGAAGATTTATCAGGCTATCATGCTTTTGCCAAAACCAACGCAGAACACGAAGCAAATGCTAGACGTTATCACAATGCACTCAATGAAAGAGGAATAAAGTAAAATGGTAGATGGGATGAGGAATTGTGAGTTGTGAATTGTGAGTTATGAATGGTGAATTATGAATATAGTTTTTATGGCAAAGAATGCGTATCTTATTATAAATTAATTCAGCAAAATAGTAATTCAAAACAATGAAAACCTATAAACGATTATCTTTTGATCTTCCTACGATTGCAGAAGTTTTTAAATTAGAAAGAAGTGAAGAATGTAATTATTTAAAAAAATGGTTTAGTTCTTCTTTCAAACTTACTGATTTTGAACAGCATCTTTTTGATAAAATTCATAAAGAAATTTCTGCTTCCTCAAACTATTTGAATGAAGAGGAATTAAAAATACGTTTGATTGCACCAATTTTTGAAATTGCAGATATTGATACCGATAATAAAATACGTGTTTTTTATGAACGTTCGCTTTCAGAAATTCGAATGGCAGAAAATAACGAAGAATACAAATTATCCGTAATTTGTGATTGCATGATTGCTTCCTCTACTATTTTCAAAACACCACAAAAACCCTATTTCTTTCTACAAGAATTTAAAAAAGCAAAAGGAGAAAAAAATGACCCAGAAGCTCAAATGTTAGTTGCAATGTTAGCAGCCCAAACAGCTAACAGTACAGCTAATACTACTGGAAAATACAATCTATGGAGGTTTTTTGATAGGTTCTTCGTGGCAGTTTGCATCCTACAAAAAAATAAATATTGCACAAGTAGAATTTATCAAGCAACAGACAAAGAAGATTTACCACAAATCGTCTATGCAATTCGAAATTTAAAAGCTATTATTTTGAATGATTTTGAAAATTAATTTTTATTTTAGAGAAAAATAAGGTTCTGAAAGTCGTCGGTGGGGACACCGACAACGGCTTATAACCTGTTTTGACATAAAAAGCTGCGTTGGTAGTGTTTACAAAACGACAGAAAGCAAAATTATGATTATCAAAAATTATAATTGAAATATTTAATTAGAAAGTAATAAAGAAGAAGCAAACCCATTTACCATTTTATCTTTTTAGAAAATCCAACCAAGTGAGAAAAACTATATTTCTGATGATTTGTCAGGAATTACAAATTGATACGAAAATACATTCCCTCTAATAAATTGTGATGAGTATTATAAGATTTTAAATTTTGTTCAAAACTGGAATATTCAGTAGTTTGATCGTATCCAAGAAATGAAGCGAATAAATCCTTATAATCTAATACATTTTATTTGAGAGCTTTAAGAAATAGCTAGGTTAAATCTTTCTAAACGAATACAAAAATGAACCAAAATCTCGCTCTCCAATTCAGAATTTAAATAAAATCAAATCATTTTTCAAAAAATAAAAACTGTATTCTAACTGGTAACTGTTTATTGATAACTCTTTGTAAAAAATTGCTCATAAAACCCACCAATTCCTAGTTCTCTATCTACTAAATGAATTTCTAAAATCCAGTTTCTAGGGTTTCCGTTTTTATCTTTTCTTTGCATAGAAACATGATTTTCTGGATGAATAGAAAGCATTTTGTCTTCATCTGATAGATTTTCATGTGGAAATTGTCCGACAATATGTCCAGCTATTTCTCCTCCAAATTCCCAACCATTTTGATTGGCTAATTCTGTTGCTTTTTGATATAATTCTGCTCCTGTAACTTCATTACCTTTTTCAATTCCTTCTAAATACCAGTTTCTACATTCGTTCCAGATACTTTCTACATCATTTTTTAGCTTTAATTTTGTAGGATTATTTCCGATTACATACGTTCTTCCCAAATCAGCTTCCCATTCTTGAAAAATAGGACCTAAATCTAAAAACAAAATATCATCTTCTTGCAATCTCAACAAAGGAGGGTTTTCATAATAAGGTAAAAGTGTATTTATTCCTGCTCTTACGATACGTGAATGCCAATGGCGAGTAGTACCGAAAAGCTCATTGGCTAGCTCATAGATTTCTTGACTAAGCTCTTCTTCTGATTTTCCTTTTTGAATAAAATTACGTTTTTCTATTTCAGAAAATAACTGAATTGCTTTTTTTTCAGCTTCTATTAATGATTCTAGTGTACTTTTAGAGGTATTTTTGGATGTGCTTTGAGTAGTGATAGACATTACATATACTGATTAGGATGAATACTCATTTTGACTTAATCTGATTTAATAGTAAAAATACACTAATTGAGCGAAAAATAGAACCTTTTTGCATAAAAAGTATTTCTTTTTTTTGAGGTATGGCACGAATTTTCACTATAAGTATTAGTATAAAGAGTTTTTATTTGGAGAGTATTTATTTAGTAGTTGGACTGACTTGTTCTCTACCTATGTTTTTTGCTGTTAAAGTTCCTGTTTTTTTTTAAATTTACTTATGATTTTTAAGAAATTTTTACGCATATTGCATAGTTATTGATTTAACCCAAAAGGCTGAAAAAAAAATTACTGCCTTACTCAAAATTTCTTATTTATTTTTATTTTGATACAGAAGTAATAAGCTATTATTTTTTATCATTTTTGATTACCTATTTTTTTTTAGAATAATCTGTCCGAAAAAATTGCTATACTATTGCCTTTTTGAATAATGAATATATATATAAAACTTGTATTACTTTGTCTCTTTATGGTTATTTTTACAGGAGGAACTGTTTTTCTCTTTGTAGATTATGAATCTAGGCAGACTTTAGAAAAACAAATTACAGCACGTATTGAGAAGCAATCTTCCTTTGCTATTAGTAACATTAGCCGTTTTATCTACGAGCGTATTACAGATATTCAACAGCTTTCTCAAGACCCCATTCTTGTCAATCAAGCCATTAGCCAGGCTGAATTAGCTGATCGTATTAAAGAAATTCAACTCAAAAATGGAATGTACAAAAGTATTTCATTCTTTGACCCTAGCCGTCTTCGTTTGGCAGACTCTCGCAATTTGCACGTAAACAGAGTGCACGATTTGGATACATATTGGTCTAAGATAGACCAAGGGCAACAAGAAGTAACCATGGATATTTCGCCTTCGGTTTCTCTTCAAATGCCTGTTATGCACTTTGCAGGAGTTGTCAGAAATGATATTGGGGAGCGTGTTGGTACAATAGTTACTCGTGCAGAATTAACTTGGATTAATAGCATCTTCGAAGAATCTATTGCTACTGATTCTCTTATGAGAAATGCAGATATTGACTTATTAGACAAAGAAGGAACAATCCTATATTCGAATACTAATCCTGATGGAGTATTGAAGGAAAAGTATCACGATATGCAACAGCTTAACTACTTTGCCGAAAATGACAATGAAAGAAGTCATGCCTTTGGAGATAAAATTTATTTTTATACATTGGAAAAAAATTATTTGAGCTACGCTGGTAATGGTTGGATTCTTTTAATTTCCTTGCCAAAAGATGTTGTTTATGAGCCTATTTATGATTTGCGTGAACAAATTGCAATTACTTTAGCTCTTGTTATTTTGGTGGCTTCAATAGTGGCTTTTATAGTAGCTCGTCTTTTTGCAAAGCCTATTTTGAGTCTTACGGCATCGGCTAAAGAAATGGGAGAAGGAAACCTAGAAGCTGTACCAACTATAAATTCAAAAGATGAAATAGGAAAACTAGCACAAAGTTTTGGACAGATGGCAAACAAACTCAAAACCAAAATGAGAGAGCAGGACGAACTCAATGTCCAGCTTGCAGCTATCAACGAACGCATAGAATCAAAATACATACAAATTAATGAACAAAAAGTAGAGATTGAGCTTTCAAAAGACCAAATTGAGATGCAAAACAGTGCTCTTGGTGAGGCATTTAAAGAAATTGAGAAACAAAATAAATCTATTACTTCGAGTATTCATTATGCCGAACGTATCCAGCGTTCGACACTTCCAGAACACGAAATTTTTAATAAGCATTTTCCCCACTCTTTCGTTCTCTACAAACCTCGTGATATTGTTTCAGGTGATTTTTATTGGTTTGATGAAATGGAAAAAGAAGGAAAGCGTTATTTGATGTTTGCTGTTGGAGATTGTACAGGACATGGAGTTCCAGGAGGTTTTATGTCTATGCTTGGAAATAATTTGCTTACTACTGTAGTAACTATTGGAGCCCAAATAGAACCTGCTATTGTTTTGGAGGAAATAGATTATGATATCAGAAAAGTATTGCACCAAGATGATCACTCTGAAAATAGTCAAGATGGAATGGAAATCGCTTTCTGTACAGTTGATTTGGATACACTCCAAATGAAATATTCAGGAGCACATCGTTCTTTGTATTTTTTTAGAGATGGAGAGTTTACAGAAATAAAAGCAGATAGAGCTTCTTTAGGTGGCGTAAGCAGACTTCGTAAAAAAAGAAAACTTACTAACCTACAACTTACCACACACGAAATTCAACTTCAAAAAGACGATGTTTTTTATCTTTTCTCTGATGGCTATAAAGACCAATTTGGAGGAGAACTAGGACGTATTTTTTCAAGTAAGCGTTTCAAAAAATTGCTTTATGAAATTCATCAGAAACCAATGGCACGCCAAATGGAGATATTAGACAAAGAATTAATGGAATGGAGCAAAATTTCTGATCAAAAACAAACTGATGATATTATTGTATTGGGAATACGAGTAACGAGTGAAGGTTTGGAGATGTAAGCAAAAAATAATAAATAATCTAATTACTATCAGTCATCGCTTTCAATTTATTTTTTTTGTTGTTCAAAGGCTTTGTTTGTCAATAAGTAAGATGTATTACTCCTAATAAAAGGAATATTTTACACCTTTTGGAATAAATTATTTATTTGGCAAGACAGTTGTAATATAGCTGATAACTTTACTAATTTGATTAGGCAAAACTCACAGACTATTATTTATTATTTTCATTACGACTGGATTGATAAATAAGTTATTAAAGACTAGCTAAAAATAGGCTAAAAAAAAGTAGCTATTTTTACATTTTTTAAGTGGTTTCTTACTAGTATAAAAAGTTGGTAATGTATTTGTATATTCTATATATATTGCAAATTTTTATAAAAAAAATCAAAACTTAATTTTCTCAACTTGTTCAGGTTTAGATTATCTAATTCTGACAAAACAGATTAATTCTGTAACTAATATTTATTCTAAACTTTAAAACTGTATAGCCATTATGACAAAAGTATATGCTGGTATTGTAGGCGTTATTTTCTTGATGTTCAGCACTGCTGCAACAATCAATATGAGCCCAAAAGATGATTTTATTAAATCAATTATCGAATCTATTCCAAATCCATTAGAACTTACCACTCTTATCAAAGAAACAGGAACAGAATATGTAAAAGGAGAACTCGCAAGCTCTTCTTCTGCTAGTAAATACACAGATAGTTATGAGCGTGCACTCAATTTGGGTGTGTATGGCACAGATTTAGGTTTTGCTAGTATTTATAACAAAAATCAAGATGTATTAGATTATCTTTCTGCAATCAAAGAACTTGCAAACGGTCTGAATATCGGACAATTCTTTGATGCTGAAACTTTGAAAGAACTTACTTCTAATAGTGATAACTTAGAAGAACTTATTCGTAGCTCAACTCGTAATTTACAAGATATAAATGAGCAACTTCAAACCGAAAAGCGTGAACACTTAAGCGTTTTGTTTGTAACAGGTGGCTGGATAGAATCTACTCATTTGCTTGCCGATATGCAAAAGAAAACTAAAAATGCTGCAATGAGAGAGCGTTTGGCAGAACAGAAATTAGTTCTTGACCGTCTTATGCTTGCTTTAGATGCACACAAGACGCAACCTAAATTCAATACACTTATTGCACAACTTAAAGAAGTACAAAAGGTGTATCGTAATGTAACAGAGGAAAAAACAGCCGTAAAATCAGTAACAGTAATTACTGAAAATGGTCCTGAAGTAAGAAATACTGGAGGCATTACTTATAAAATGACTGACCAACAAGCTGCTGAGCTTGGAGCACTTTTGAATGGAATTCGTGGTGGATTTGTAAAGTAATAATCTAATTACAGAGAAATCCTTCATTCTGACAAAATAATATAGAAAGTCTATCAAATTAATTCATTGAATTATTTGATAGGCTTTTTTCGTGCAAAATTTTGTCTAAACTATTTTAAAGACAAGTAGTTCTAAGGACATTAAAGCAAGAATTATAATTACTTTTCTATAAAAATACTTTCTCAAAATATATGGCTTACAACGACCTTAAAAGCAATCAGCTTTTAGAACTCAAAACTATTCAAGACCTCAAAAATACAGGTTATCAGTCCAAATCAATAAAAGAAGAATTAAGAGACAATCTAATTCATAGTTTGCAAAACAACGGAAATCCGTTTGAAGGAATCTATGGATACGAACAAACCGTTATTCCAGATATAGAAAGAGCCATTCTTTCACGTCATAATATAAATCTTTTAGGACTTCGTGGACAAGCAAAAACTCGTATTGCTCGCCTTATGGTTGGTCTTTTAGATGAATATATTCCTGTTTTGAAAGGTTCTGAATTGAATGATGATCCTCTTAGTCCACTTTCTCGTTTTGCAAAAGATTTAATTGATGAAAAAGGAGATAATGCAGAAATTGAATGGTTACACAGAAATGAACGTTACACAGAAAAACTAGCTACTCCAGATGTAACGGTTTCAGATTTGATTGGTGATGTAGATCCTATTCGTGCGGCCAATCTAAAATTAAATTATTCTGACGAACGAGTTATTAATTTTGGACTTATTCCACGTTCACACCGTTGTATTTTTGTAATTAATGAACTTCCAGATTTACAGGCTAGAATTCAAGTAGCTTTATTTAATATTTTACAAGAAGGAGATATTCAAATTCGTGGTTTCAAACTCCGTTTGCCTTTAGATATTCAGTTTGTCTTTACTGCCAATCCAGAAGATTATACCAATCGTGGAAGTATCGTAACGCCTCTAAAAGATAGAATTGGAAGTCAGATTATTACCCATTATCCGACTACTTTAGAGATTAGTAAAAAAATTACGCATCAAGAATCAAGATTAGCAAAAGGTCAAAAAGATAAAATAAAAGTAGGAGAAATAGCAACCGATTTGGTAGAACAAATTTCTTTTGTAGCTCGTGATAGTGAATATGTAGATGAAAAAAGTGGAGTTTCTGCTCGTCTGACTATTTCAGCGTATGAAAATTTGGTTTCTGCTGCCGAGCGTAGAATGCTTATCAATAATGAAAAAGCTACTTCTGTCAGAATGAGTGATTTTAGAGGAGTTGTTCCTGCTATTGCTGGTAAAATCGAATTGGTTTATGAAGGCGAACAAGAAGGAGCTGGAATTGTAGCCGAAAGTTTGATAAATAAATCTATTCGTGAGCAGTTTTTAAAATTCTTTCCAGACCCAGAAAAACAAAAGAAACTCAAAGAAGATGGTCTATATTATATGATGCTCAAGTGGTTTGGCGATGGAAATACTGTTGATGTTATGAATGATGCTTCACAGAAAGAATATGAAAAACAATTAAAACAAGTTCCTTTATTAGAAAAAATTGTAGCTCAAAAACATCCAAAAGCAAAAGGCGATGAAAAGCTATTTTTGATGGAATTTTTATTACACGGTTTGGCTGAATATTCGGCTCTCAATAAAAATGTATTAGCAAACGGAATGGTTTTTAAAGATTTATTTAGCTCTATGTTCTCAATGCCAGAGTCTGATGAGGAAGATGAGTATTAGTGGGAAATGGGAAATGGGAAATGGGAAATGGGGAAATTTCAAATACGAATGCTAGGAAATGTCTAAACTTCTCTAAACCTTGAGGTTGTGTAGCATCAGTTAGTATATCCTAATTTTCTTTTTCGAAAAATACTTCACAACTAAAAAACAACAATTATGAATTATAAACTTTTTGGAAAAAGTGGTCTGCGTGTTTCTGAGCTTTGTTTGGGAACAATGACTTTTGGAGAAGAATGGGGAAATGGCGCAGATAAAGAAACAAGTAAAAGGATGTTTGAAACCTTCGCCAATGAAGGTGGAAATTTTTTAGATACTGCAAATCGCTATACAGAAGGAACAAGTGAAAAATATGTAGGCGAATTTATCCATTCGGATAGAGATTATTTTGTTTTGGCTACAAAATATACGCTTTATGAAAACAAAAAAGATCTAAATGGATCGGGCAATCATCGCAAAAATATGATGCGTTCTGTTGAAGCAAGTTTAAAGCGTTTGAATACAGATTATATAGACTTGCTTTGGGTGCATATGTGGGACGGAACTACACAAGAGGAAGAAGTCATGCGTGGACTTGACGACCTTATCAGTAGTGGAAAAGTTCATTATATTGGTATTTCTGATACGCCTGCTTGGGTTGTTTCGAAGGCAAATACATTAGCACATTTTAGAGGTTGGTCGCAGTTTGTGGGTTTGCAGGTGGAATGGAGTTTGATAGAACGAACGGTAGAACGAGATTTGATTCCGATGGCTAAAGACTTCAATCTTGCTATTACGCCTTGGAGTCCACTAGGTTCTGGCATTCTGACAGGAAAATACAACGACAAAATGATTGAAGGAAGTCGCCTTTCTTCTGAAAGTGTTAAGTATAATGAGCATAACCTCAAGATTGCAAGAAAAGTAGTAGAAATTGCAAAAAGTATAAATGTTTCTCCTGCACAAGTGGCATTGGCTTGGCTTAAAGCACAGGATTCTAGTGTAATTCCGATTATTGGAAGTAGAAATGTAAATCAGTTAGAAGATTCTTTAGGTTGTCTGAAGGTAGAACTTTCAAATGATAATTTAGAAGAATTACACAAAGTAAGTGAAATTGATTTAGGCTTTCCTCATAAATTTTTGAAATCTGATAATGTACAAAATATCATCTTTGGGGACAATAAAGATAAGATTATTAGATGAATTTTGTATTTGTAGGGAAAAGGCACGCCTTTTCCTAGTCGGTATTTAACGTGAACTCGGGATTAAACTACTACTTATTCTTAGCTATTTTGCGTTTTTTTTACCATTATCAACGTCTGTTATCTTCAATAACAGACGATTGCTAAGGTAGAATGAAAAAAAACACCTGTCTCCCTTAGCAATCGTCTATTTTTTTTAAAAAATAGACGTTGATAATGGGAAAAACCACAAATGCTCTAAGTAACAATCCCGAGTTCACGTTATTTAATGTTTTCAATTAGAAATACACAATATGTTTAGGAAAAGGCGTGCCTTTTCCCTACTACAATTTGTATGTAAAAACTCCCTTTTCTTTGCAGAATAAGGGAGTTTTTTGTGAAATAGAATTGACTATTTTTGGTAAATTTTATGCTATACAAATGCTACTCACTCTAAAGAGTAAGCTACAGAATACTATTCTTCGATTACAAACTTACGGAAGGCTAAACCGTCCTTTGTCTGAATTTGTAAATAATACATTCCACCAGAAAGATTAGTTGTTCTTATTTTATAACGAATAGAAGAAATACGTTCTTTTTTGAGTACTATCTTTCTACCAATTGCATCAATTAATACAAAATTAGGTTCTCCATTTGGATTATTTGTTCCAAAATCTATAAAGAAATTACCATTATTTGGATTAGGGAAAATTGCTAAATTTCTTAATTCTATTGGCTCTTCTATTCCTGTAACCTCATCTGCTGTAAAGATAATTGTTTCAGAAACTGAACTACAACCCGATTCTGTCAAGATAAGTAAGCTGTATTCTCCCGTTTCGGTGGGTGTATAACTACCTTCAAAACCTGCTTCGATGACAAGTCCGTCTTTTAGCCATTGGTACGTAACGGGTTCTTGACTTTCTACTTTACTAGTCAGTGTTTTGTCAATCAAAGCAATGTTTACCTTAGGTTGAGAAATAACTGTAATTTCTACTGTGTTGGATAGTACTGTACAGCCATTTGATGTCAAGACTTCGGCAGTATATATTCCCTTGCTCGTAACTGTGTATGAGTTTTGGTTTGCAAAAGCTAAGATAATTCCATCTCTTCTCCAACGAATTTCTCTAGCATTCGCAAATTGCTCAGCAAATTGTCTATCAACTTCTAGTCTTAATCCAAAAGGTTGTCCTTCACAAAATACGGTTTGATTGGGCTGGCTTATTTTAAATTCTACTCCTTCTTGACATTCTATATTAAGTTCTATCGAACGGCGTCTTAAAACTAAATCTGGTAAATTTGGATTTGTAACTTCTGCTCTATACGTTCCTGCATCATTACTGTTTACTCTATTTATGACTAGAGTTTGAATAGTAGCAACAGAGTTTCCGTTTTTAAACCATTCGTACCTATTTCCATTTCCTTGCGTCTCAACTGTAAAAGAAATGCTTGTATTTATTGTAGCCAAAATATTATCTTCCTCATTAATAGGAGCTTGAGGAGCATATTCAAATACAGCATAGTTTTTAGTAGAGTAGGGTAATAAATCATCAAACTCTAATTCGTTTTCAGAAACTTTAAATACAGATAAATTAGTGAGTTGTAATAATCCATTTGGCAATGAAGTTAGTCTATTTGTATTTATTTCGAATACTCTCAAATCAACTAAATTTTGCATACCTACTGGAAGGGCTCTAATGTAATTACGATTAGCATATAATTCCACTAACTTTATAAGATTTGTAATTGAATTTGGAGAACTTGTCAGTTCATTATCACTTATATTTAATACTAAGAGTTCACTCAAATTTCCTAGTGTTTCGGGAAGTTGTACAAATTTATTTCCATTGAGATAAAGCGTTTTGAGACTTGTCATATTTCCAATTTCATCTGGCAGGCTCGTCAGATTATTTCTAGAAAGCCAAAGAGATTGTAGGTTTGTCAGATTGCCAAAAGAAACAGGAATACTTCCTTCAAAATTATTTTGATCCAAATCTAAATACGTAAGCGTAGTGATAGCTCCCAGAGAAGCAGGAATTTGTCCTGTAAGATTATTATCGAAAAAACTCAAATAACGCAAGTCTGAAAACAAAAGAGCATCAAATACATCGGGTAGCTCCCCTGTCAGATTTTGAGAAGATAAATCTAATTCTGCTGCCTTGTTTCCAGAAAGTGTAACTCCTTGCCAAGTAGCAACAGGATCATTTAAGTTCCATCTATTTTTCCAATTAGTTCCTCCTGTCGCTTCAAAAATACTTACCAAAGCAAGAGAATCTATACTATTTACAAAACCTTCAACTATCAAGGTGATTGGTCTTCTCTCTAAGGTGAGTTCGGTAGCTCTTGTATTGCTTACTCTACACGTATAAACACCTTGATCGCTAGGAAGTACTCCACTGATAGTGTACTGCTCGTTTGTTGCTCCATTTATGAGTACATTATCTTTATACCACTGATAGCGATTGAAGTTACCTCCTGTTTTGGAAGTAAAAGTAATATTTTCTCCTTGCAAAAGTACATACCTTTGAGACCTATAAATTTGACTTTGAGGGGAATAATTGAATCCAGCGATAGAACTTACATAGTCTTCTATTGACTCAAAATCAAGGCGATTATTTGCTATATTTAATGAAAAATTAGGTTCACTTACGTTTCTCAAACCCAAAACCGAACTTGGTAATGTATCTGATAGATTATTAGCCGAAAGATTAATACGACTTACACTTCCACAGCTTACCTCAATGCCATTCCACGTATAAACAGGTGTATTAAAGTTCCAAGAAGTAGTCCAATTTGCACCTCCTGTTTGATTGAAAATATCTACCAAAATAAGTGAATCACTAGGTACTACAAAAGGCTGTTCGGCTACTTGTACTCGTTGGGTATCTATAGACACATTGCCACTAGAATCTCTAGCTGTATAAATAATTAAATTACTTCCTACTCTGAACCTTTCGGGGACAGTTTTGGTAAAGCTAAATAGGCAATTATCCGATACCAAAAATTCTCCCAAATCTATACCTGTTGTATCTACAAAGCAACTGTACAAATCGGCATTGATTTGAATATCGGCAGGTATTTTTAGAATAGGTCTTCTTTTATCTTCTACCCTAACTATAAATTCATCTGTGGCAGACTCAGTTCCGTTTTTAGCTCTCGCTTTCCAAACTACTCTCGTAATTCCAGTATTAAATCTTTGTCCTATAAGTGTAGTTACTCTAGCTACCGTTGCTCCTGAAAGGGTATAGATAATAGAATCTATTCCACATGTACTAGAAACAGAAACACTTCTAAGTGTAGAAGGACGATTTGTAGTATTAGTGAAATAACAACCTACTGAATCCGCCTCTCTGATAAAATCTTGCATTGGAGTAAGAGTAGGAGGAGTAGAAGGAGGTATAAGAGTAGGTGCTGTATTACTACTCGTTATGGGTAGAGAAGAAACAACTCGCACCAAATAGTTAGAAGAAGCAGGTGCAGAGGCAGGAATATTGAGAATAATTGGACTTGTTCCTGTTTGAGTAGCTAAAGGAGTTATGAAACTTCCTGTTGCATCAGAAAGCTGTGCTGTAAAAACATTACCCGTTCCGTATGTACCCGAAGAAGTAAAAGGAACTTCTAAAGGAGTAGCAGGACAGATAATTGAACTTACTGTACCTAACGTAATGGTAGTGCAATTTTGACCAGCATCATCTATTATCCAACTATAAGTAGAAAAAAGTAGAGCATGTTCAGCCGCTGCAGCACAATATTCTAACCCAACTGCTCCTAATAAAACTCCACTTTGTAGTGTGGTTTCTGGAGAAACTATGGTAGCCCAGCCTGTAAGGGTAGCATCATAATTAGCTATAGAAAGATTAGTATTATCTAGCATATACTGCATAGTAGTTACATTACCAACATCCCAATTTGCTAAGGATTGATTGAAAGAAGTAGCTCCTGCAAACATATTAAACATATCTGTTACTAATGAGGTATTCCAAGTGTCCAAAGGCTGGTTAAAAGAGGATGCAGCAAAAAACATATATTGCATAGTAGTAACACTTGACACATCCCAAGCATTTAGAGGCTGATTGAATGAAGTCCCTCCATAGAACATTTGAGTCATGTCGGTTACGTTATCTACATACCAGCCACTAATATTGCCATTAAAAGCTGGACAGGTATCAAACATGAATGACATATTTGTAACACTACTTACGTCCCAACTATTCAAATCTTGATTGAATAAAGTTGCTCCTCTAAACACTCCAGCCATATTTATTATAGTACTCACATTCCAATTGTCCATAGTAGCTCCCCCTACCAAAGAAGTACAGCCTTCAAACATACTTTGCATGCTAAGTACATTGTTAGTAGTTAGGTTAGGAACATCAGTAGCTGTATAAGTCATAGCAGAACAACCCCAAAAAGCACCTGCCATGCTTGCCCAAACAATACCTCCCCAAGCATTAATAGATAAAATTTTGTCTTTATCTCCTCCATTATTGAAATAAATACGTGGGAAAGCTCCTGTGATAGAAACGGTATAGGTTCCTGCAGCTGCGTAAGTGTGTGTAGGAGTGAGCGTACTTCCTAGTCCAATATAGGTATTAGAAGTAGCATCTCCCCAATCTACTGTAAAGTTATACATTGTACTTGGCTCTAAAGGAATTGATATTTGATCAAAATTAGAAGTACCTGGATTATCTGTTTTCCAAGTAGTAACGAAGGGATTTAACATCACTTGCTCGTAGTGAGAGGCTTGTTTTGAAAAATCATTGATAATAAAATCAAGCAAACCATCTGAATCTAAATCAGTTACGTAAGGAGCAGTTCTTCCTCCTGCATTCGCCACACTCATACCACCAAAGGTAGTAGTGATTAGTGTAAAATTAGTAGAATTAGGAGTATCTTGTATGTAATGGGATATAGTTCCATCATTCTTTCCTACTAGCATATCTAGCAAGTTATCTGAATTAATATCTAAAAAGAAGGGAATAGCATCATCAGGAGCTGCTAATGTATTAAGACCACTTCCCGTAACTAGGGTAAACTCACCTCCATCTACTGCTGTTTGTTCATAGTGTCGAAATACACGAGAACTTACAAATGCGTCAAAAAAACTAACAACAATATCTAACAGACCATTATTATCAACATCGGTTATAGAAAGCTTGACTTCATTTCCTCCTCCAAGATTAGGAAAAGTCAGAGCAGCAGTAGCAAAAGTAAGAGAATTGATAGCCGTTTGTTCATAGCGTAAAACGTTACCACCATCAGTTGAGTAAATCACATCTACTAATCCATCGCTATCAATATCTGTAATAATAGACGATCGTACATCTGGAGGTGTAGCAACTATTCCTCCAAAATTAGCTTGAGGAGGACCAAAGGTTTCTGAATTGGGAGCAGTCTGCTCAAAACGAATTATCATATTACCATCATTTATCGCACCTTGAAGTAAGTCTAATCGCCCGTTTCCATTTATGTCTGCCATAGAGACACTTGTACCAAAATTAGATAAAGCACCCATATTTACTACATTATCACTAACGAGAGTATAACTCGTAGAAGCATTAGGAGATATAATAGTAAGACTAGTAACACTTCTCTCTGCTGCACCAGCAGTAGCTGTTCTCACTTTTACTCTGCCTGTACTGGCAGTTTTTGGAATTACAGCCGTAATAGTATTGTCATCCACTACTGTAAAAGTAATTACATTACGGTCTCCAATCTGTACTAGATTTGTTCCTGTAAATCCAGTACCTGTAATAGTAATGGTAGAACCCACTATAGTAGTTGTAGGCGTAAAAGAAGTAATAACAGGAACACTAGAAGTAACTGAAAAGACAGAAAACTCTTGTTCTCCAGTCGTAAATGCAAAAGGAGAATCAGTAGAATAATTTGGAGACGTAAAAGTTGAGTTTATCAAGTTCCAGCCTGCATTGTAATGATGAATTTTGGAGTTGATATCTAATGGCATTACTCCTTGTGGCTCAACCAAAGTAATATCAGAGGCAGTATTTCCATTGCTTATATACCAAGAACCTGCACCACTACTAGGAACAGGAATGGGATTGGTAGAAGGCAATGCAAAACGAACCGTTGCACCTGCTACGGCATTCGATAAAGTTATTATTTGTGCAGTAGTGGCATCTCCTACTGGAAAGGTCTTAGTGCCAATAGGTATTATGTTTCTAAACGCTCCTGTACTATTTGTTTCTACCCAAGAAGTGAGTAATGGATTATAAGATACAACTGCACCAGCGTGTATAAAATTACTTGCTCCCAAAACAATCCTTCCATTTGTTAGAGTTAATTGGTTGTTTACTGTAATATTATTACCTAAAGTAAGTGTCGGAGCAGAATGAGTATTATCAATCTCTAACTCAGAAAAAGTAGTAACTCCTGTAATGGTTTGTGCTGCCGTTGTGCTATTAAATCTTACTATACCATTTCGTTGTAAAAAAGTACCACTATTTATCCAGTTGCCTTTTATATCAATGGCATAATCATTAGATGTATCTACATCAAGAACACCACTTATAGTTAGATTTCCATTGACTGTAATAGCTCCTACTAATGTCCTTGTATCACTGACCTGTAAATTTCCATATGTTGCAGCCTTTATACCCCCTGATGAATTAAGTTGATAAATAAAAGTAGAAGAAATACCACTCGTAAACGTAAGAGCAACAGCAGGGGCAGCACCAGAAGTATAAGTTGTAGTTGCACTATTACCATTAGTAAAAGTGCCTGCACCTGTCATATTACCTGTTTGCAGATTACCTTGATTGATAAGATCTCCATTTATAGCTAAAGAGCTTCCTTCTATTCTGATTAAGTTTGTTGATGTATTTGAAATAGTTACTGTAGCTGCTGCACTTACAGAAGAACCACCACTACCCCCATTAGCAAAACGCATTATATTAGCAGATGTATTTATAATAGTAAGATCGGCATTGAAGTTATTGGCTGTAGAACCACCTATTAAGCTAAAGTTTGCAGGTAAAGCAGGAGATGACTCATCCGAATTGGTTATATTTCCTTCAAACACAAATTGACTATTATTAGTACTCGTACTCGTAAAACTTCCCTTATTGATTATTGTGTTGAAGGTTGAAGGTGGTGCAGTACCACCTGTTCCTAAGTTTTTATCTAAGGTAGCTCCTGTATTGATAGTAGTTGTTCCATTTACTGTGATATAAGAATCTGCTAATTGTAATGTAGCTCCAGTGTTTACAGTCAAATCTCCCCCTACTATTGTTGTTCCTACTGATAATGTTTTTGTAGCAGTACCTGATATAGTCAAGTTTGGATAATTTGCTCCTGCAAAAAGATTCGGAATATTGAAAATCCCACCATTAAACTCTACAGTAGAAAACGTATTACTAGAAAAAGTATTTGTCGTAACAGTTAGATTATTTCCTGCTGAAAGTCGTATTGTTCCTGCTTCTGCTGTTGTTGGTGCAGAAGTAGTAAGACTTGTAATAGCTCCTGTATTGGTAAAGCCTACCAAATCTAAAACTCCACTTCCATCTGTTGTACCAATTGTAATATTTTTTCCTACTAATTGATCATTAGCATCGGCTGTTACTGTAAATCCTCGTTCAATAACGACAACAGATCCAGCAGTTGGTATACAGCCACAAGCAGCACCTCCTGAAGTAGTTGACCAAACTGTTGTATTGTTACTCCAGTTGCCAGATGCTACAGAATAGTAAGTAGGTAGAGCCTCAAAAACAGCAAAATCATGAACTCCTGTAAAGTTTGTAATATTACTAGATGTAGCTTGTTGGGTAGTAATGGTAGTTGGTCTGCCATCTGTCATATTTTGATAAATACTTGCTGATGAAGTAAATCCTGCACCTTGATTTGCAGCCAACCAATTAAATTCCAAACTGTTAATCGTTCCGTTTTGGGTCATTCTCCAAACTACGTCTATTTTATTTGTTGCTGCTGAGGCTGGAATATCTTGTAAAGAATTTGTATTAGGAAGTCCTGCTCTTAAAGATACGTTTGAAGTAGGATCACCACCAGCACTATAAGTAATATTTACTAAATTAGAAGAATAAGTACCTGCTGAATATTCAATTCCTATAGGAAATTTCTTTATTCCACCACCAGAAAGAGATGCTACTGTACGAATAAAATTACCTATGCCATTGGTTACTATGAAAGTAGCAGGAAAAGAAATAAGATTTAGATCATTTCCTCCATAAGTTAGATTATTATCTCCCAAAACTATTCTTCCATTTGTCAAATTCAAGGCAGTAGAAACTGTAATTGGGGAGCTAGGTTGTAAAGTAACTGAGGCAGCACTTTTATTAATAGTCAAATTAGTAAAAGCATTATCTCCACTAATCGTTTGAGCATTTCCACCACTAAAAGTAACTGTAGTAGTGCCTGGCAAAATAGTAGTGCCTGTATTTGTCCAGTTTCCTGTCAAGTTTATACTTGCTAGAAGTGTTTTGCTTCCAGAACCTGAAAAGGATAGGTTAAAATAATTTCCACCCGAAATAGTTTGAGCAGCACCACTATAATTTACTGTATTTCCTGTTTGATCAACGTCAAATATTCCTCCAATCATAGGAAGAGTGGTACTTCTATACTCCAAATTAGAGTTTACATCATTCAACCACGTACCTGTACCTACTAAAACTCTTTCAGAAAGAAGGTCAAAATTACCTTGATTTGTAAAAGTTATGCCAGGTGCTATATTTACATCGTCTCCTCCCCAAGAAAATATATCAATAGCAATGTCATCAGAGATAAGAGTAACATTGGCGTTTATATTCAAATTACCAGCATTGATACTATTGACTAGCATCTTACTAAATGTAGTAATAGTTTGAGCGTTGGTATTAAAATTAAAACTGCCTTGTGAATTTATAAAAAAGTTGTTATTAGCATCGTCGGTATCCAAATTCGTTATTCCTCCTTCAAATATATAATTCGAAATATTAGCACCAGAAGAAGTGAAAAAGCCTCCATTGTTTACGGTCAATAAACCTCTAAATGTATTTGTACCTCCTGTTATACCATCGTTTATAGTTGCAGTAGTATTAATAATAGTCGTTCCAGTTACTGTAATATCTTGGTCAGCAAGCTGCAGAGTACCATTATCTATAGTGAGGTTATTTACTATTACAGGAACATTTAAAGTTACATTATGAGCTATAATAACATCATCTGTAGAAGTAGGTACATTGCCACCTACCCAAGTAGTATTTTGATCCCAGTCTCCATCTTGATTAGAAGTAATTTGTCCAAAAACAAAGGAAGAAGTAAACAATAAAAAAACACAAAGAACAGAAAAACGAAAAGCAAAAAATATTTTTTTCATAAGTAATAATAATTCATAGGTACTATTTTTTTTGAAATACAACGGTTTAGTATTATTTAGAGAATAGGTTAATAGTGTCCCTACATACGACTAAGTTACTAACAATCAATCTAAAAATACATATTATTACGTTAAAAATGAAATCGTATGAGCTTTGTTAAGGGGGTTATTACTATAATGGTTTTTGTGTTTTTTAAAGTATTGTTTTATAAAAAAAGCGCTTTTTTATTTTAATTTTTACTATTATTGAACAAAGTATTACCCAAAACCAAAAACTCCCTTATTCTGTAAAGAAAAGAGAGTTTTTGTATAATAGGATTAAATAACGTTTTTTTTTAGAAAAATATCAGCTAAAACGGAAACTATGGATATGTTAAATTTATTTTTTACTCCTCAATCACAAATTTACGGAAAGCAAGTCCGTCTTTTGTTTGAATTTGTAGGTAATACATTCCACCTGGCAAACTGTTCGTATTCACTTTGTAACGAGTAGAATAAATACGTTCTTTTTTGAGTACTATCTTTCTACCAATTGCATCAATTAATACAAAATTAGGTTCTCCATTTGGATTACTTGTTCCAAAATCTATAAAGAAATTACCATTATTTGGATTAGGGAAAATTGCTAAATTTCTAAACTCTTCTGGTTCTTCAATTCCTGTAATCGTCTGAGTAAAGATAATCGTTTCGGAAACTGAACTACAACCCGATTCTGTCAAGACAAGTAAGCTATATTCTCCTGTTATAGTTGGTTCATACGTACTTTCAAATCCTGTTTCGATAACAACTCCGTCTCTTAGCCATTGGTAAGTAACAGGATTTTGACTTTCTACTTTACTTGTCAGTGTTTTGTCAATTAAATCAATACTGACTTTAGGTTGAGAAAGAACCGTAATTTCTACTGTGTTCGAACGGACAGTACAACCATCTGAAGTCAGCACTTCTGCTGTATATTTTCCAGCTTGTGTAACCGTATAAGATTTCTCGTTTGCAAAAGCCAAAATAATTCCATCTTTTCTCCAATGAACTTCTCTAGTATCAGAAAATTGCTTATCAACTTCTAATCTCAATCCAAAAGGCTGTCCTTCACAAAATACAGTTTGATTAGGCTGGCTTATTTTGAAGTCTAATCCTGTCTGACATTCTATATTTAGCTCTATCTGACGACGTCTTAAAACTAAGTTTGGCAAACTTGGATTCCTAACTTCTGCTCTATACCTTCCTGCATCATTACTATTTACTCTATTTATAACCAATGTTTGAGTAGTTGCCACAGGATTTCCATTTCTAAACCATTCATACCTATTTCCATTTCCTTGTGTCTGAATTGCAAAAGAAACCCTTGTATTTATTGTAACTAAAATATTATCTTCTTCATTGATAGGAGCTTGAGGAGAATAATCAAAAATAGTATAATTATTTTGAGCAAAGGGAAGTAAATCATCAAACTCCAACTCATTTTCTGAAACTTTAAAACTGGATAGATTATCAAGTTGTAATAATCCATTTGGTAAAGAAACTAGTTTGTTTGCATTTATTTCAAATACTCTCAAATCTACTAAGTTTTGCATGCCTGCTGGAATAGCTGTAATGTAGTTCCGATTGGCATATAACTCTACTAGCTTTGTAAGATTTGTAATTGAATTTGGTAAATTTATTAGTTCATTATCACTTATATTTAATACCAAAAGTTCCTTCAAATTTCCTAGTGCTTCGGGAAGTTGTGCAAAGTTATTACCGTTGAGATAAAGCGTTTTGAGACTTATCATATTTCCAATTTCGTCTGGCAAGCTCGTTAGATTATTTCTGGAAAGCCAAAAAGCTTGCAGATTGATAAGATTTCCGAATGAAGCTGGAACACTTCCTTCAAAGTTATTTTGATCCAAATCTAAATACGTAAGCGTAATGATAGCTCCCAGAGAAGCAGGTATTTGTCCTTGCAAATCATTATTGAAAAAACTCAAATAACGAAGTTCTGAAAATAATTCTGCATCAAAAACATCAGGAAGTATTCCGCTCATATTTGTAGATGACAAATCTAATTCTATTAATTTATCTCCAGAAAGGGTAACGCCTTGCCAAGTGGCAACAGGCTGCGTCAAGTCCCAAACATTTGTCCAAGAAGTTCCTTCTGTTTGTTCGAAAATTGTTACTAAGGCAAGTGAGTCTATAATATTAACAAACCCTTCTACTTGTAGAGTAATTGGTCTTCTTTCTAAGGTAAGATTGGTAGCTCTTGTGTTTCTTACTCTAGCTGTATAAACACCTGCATCAGAAGGAAGAACGTTTGATAAAGTAAGAATTGGATTGGTTGCTCCATTAATAGCTGTTCCGTCTTTGTACCATTGATACCTATTAAAATTACCTGGTGTTTGTGAAGTAAATGTAATAGCTTGTCCTTGTCTTATTATTTCTCTACCAGAAGAATAAATATCGGCTTGTGGCGAATACGTAAAATCAGGAATTGCATCTACAAAGTCTTCTGCCGATTCAAAATCAAGTCTATTTCCTGCAATATTTAATGAGAAATCAGATTGTGTTCTTCTTGCTAAATTAAGAACAGAAGTAGGAAGTGTTCCTGTTAGATTATTGTTTGATAAATTAATGGAAGCAACACGACCACACTTAACCGTTATCCCTTTCCAAGTAGAAACAGGAGCATTAAGATTCCAAGCTGTATCCCAAGAAGCTCCTCCTGTTCCATTATACAACTGAACCAAAATAAGCGAATCACTAGGCACAACAAAAGGTTGTTCTTCAATTGTAATTATCTGATTAGAAGTAGAGCTATTTCCTGCTGAATCTATGGCTGTCCAGACAACCGTAGTCTGACCACTAGAAAACTGTGCAGGTGCGTTATTGAAAATTCTAAATAAACAGTTATCTGAAACTATTGGAGTTCCTATATCTACATTACTTCTACTCACAATACAGTTGTACAAAGGAACTGTAAAGGTAGTGTCATTAGGAGCTTTAATAGTAGGAGTTGTTGTATCGTTTACAGTTACGATAAATTCATCCGTATTAGAGACGTTTCCAGCACCATCTCTGGCTGTCCAAGAAACTCTAGTAACTCCTGTATTGAAATTAACTCTGCTAAGAAAGTTTGCTGTAAGTGTAGTAGCACCAGTTAGCACATAATCATAGGCAATAGAACAATTATCAGATACAGTTCCTTCTGGAATACGTTCGTTAAAGTTTGAGGATGTATTTGAGAAATAGCAATTGTTTGGGTCTGCTTCTCTAATAAAGTCTGGCATAGCACTTATTACAGGTCTTTGAGTGTCAGGATTTGCTGTAGCTTGAATAACAAAAGTATATGTACTACGAACTGGATCATTATTGACAATCGTAACAGTTGCTGTCTCAGTCCCTGCTGTAGCCGAACTAAAAAATATATCAAACATAGCAGTAACCGAAGAAGGTAATGTAAGTGGGAAAGATGATACATTCTGTATGACAAACTTAGGATTACTTACAGAAATAGAGGAAACAGTCAAATCAAACAATCCCAAACTTTCAATCGTAAATCTGCGAATTGAGATAGCATTTCCACACGATAGAATATCATTAAATAAAGTATGGTCAGTATTACTAACAGAAGTAGAACCGTTTAAGATAGTGTTACTATTTCCTCTGATATTTATTTCTTGAAGAATAGGTTGAATACCTTCTACGGCAAAATCATACACTCCCTCATTACAATCATCATTATTTATTGTAATGACAGCAGTTCGTGTTCCGATACCAGAAGGCGTAAATGTAACACTAAAGGTTTGTGTTCCACTAGGTGCAACTGAGGTAGGAATAGGCAGATCTATTGCAAAATCTCCTGCATGAGCTCCACTGGATGTAATGGATGAGATATCAAGTATTTCCGTCCCTGTATTTTCAATAGTATAAACAACTGTTCTTGATAGGGTTGCTCCAAAATCAGTATTATCACCTGTGTCGGGTATATTATCTGCATCTGTTATAGACATACCGTTTCCTAAAACATTTATTTCTCTGGATTCAATTACTATTACATCTTGGTCTGCTGTAACAGTATTTCCATTTCCATCGTCTGCTGTCCAAGTTATCGTTGTTGTTCCGATAGGAAAAGTAGCAGGTGCGTTGTTTGTAAAAGTAACTGTTCCACAATTATCTGTTCCTGTTGGATTTGCTACTACAAAAGTAGCAACGCAAGTTCCTAGATCAGTACTTACTGTAATATCAGATAAAGTTGGTATTATGGGGTTCACATCGTCCTCTAGTGTAAGTGTTACGGAACAAGATGTGCTGTTTCCTGCATTATCTGTAACTGTCATAGTTACTATTTGAGTATCTCCAGGTGCTGATCCAAAAAGTGTTCCTGCTGTTGGAGATTGCGTAATACTTGCTACTGTACAATTATCGTTTTCAACTACCTCTCCTGTCATATCTGGAATAGTTCCTTGGCAATTAGATGTACCTGTAGAAATACTTCTATTAGGAGGACATGTTATAATAGAAGGAGGTGTAGTTTCTATTTCTACTAGCGTAACTGTTCTTGGACTGATACAGCCATTTTCTTCTCTTTCTGTATAATAAGTTGTGTTTGCTGTTAAAGCAGGTGTAGTATAACTTAATGCACTCGCTAAAGCCGTTCCACCTGTAGGAACATCGTACCAACGAACAGTTCCACCTGCTGTGGTACTTAAAGTAGTAGTAGAGCCAGAACAAATAGTTGTTGTTCCTGTAATAGTTGGTGCTACTGGAATTGGATTAACAGTTACACTTGTTGTTGTTGTTTGAGCTGTACAACCACCACCTGCTGCTATAGTATAAGTAATTGTATAAGCTCCTGCTGTTGAAGCCATTAAATCAATTTGACCTGTTGCAGTACTTACAAATACTAAGCCTGCTGTACTACTAAATGTACCTCCCGTTGTGCCTGTAATTGTTGGTGTTGGGTTAGCTGCATCTGAACAGAATGGAGAACCAGTATAAGCAATCGTTGCTGTTGGTAAAGTCGTAATTATTACACTTGTTGTTGTTGTTTGAGCTGTACAACCACCACCTGCTGCTATAGTATAAGTAATTGTATAAGCTCCTGCTGTTGAAGCCATTAAATTGATTTGACCTGTTGCAGTACTTACAAACACTAAGCCTGCTGTACTACTAAATGTACCTCCCGTTGTGCCTGTAATTGTTGGTGTTGGGTTAGCTGCATCTGAACAGAATGGAGAACCAGTATAAGCAATCGTTGCTGTTGGTAAAGTCGTAATTATTACACTTGTTGTTGCTGTTTGAGCTGTACAACCACCACCTGCTGCTATAGTATAAGTTATCGTATAAGTTCCCGCTGTTGAAGTCGCTAAGTTTATTTCACCTGTTGCAGTACTTACAAACACTAAGCCTGCTGTACTACTAAATGTACCTCCTGTTGTACCTGTAATTGTTGGTGTTGGGTTAGCTGCATCTGAACAGAATGGAGAACCAGTATAAGCAATCGTTGCTGTTGGTAAAGTCGTAATTATTACACTTGTTGTTGCTGTTTGAACTGTACAACCACCACCTGCTGCTATTGTATAAGTTATTGTATAAGTTCCTGCTGTTGAAGCCATTAAATCAATTTGACCTGTTGCAGTGCTTACAAACACTAAGCCTGCTGTACTACTAAATGTACCACCTGTTGTACCTGTAATTGTTGGTGTTGGGTTAGTTGCATCTGAACAGAATGGAGAACCAGTATAAGCAATCGTTGCTGTTGGTAAAGTCGTAATTATTACACTTGTTGTTGTTGTTTGAACTGTACAACCACCACCTGCTGCTATTGTATAAGTTATTGTATAAGTTCCTGCTGTTGAAGCCATTAAATCAATTTGACCTGTTGCAGTGCTTACAAACACTAAGCCTGCTGTACTACTAAATGTACCACCTGTTGTACCTGTAATTGTTGGTGTTGGGTTAGCTGCATCTGAACAGAATGGAGAACCAGTATAAGCAATCGTTGCTGTTGGTAAAGTCGTAATTATTACACTTGTTGTTGCTGTTTGAACTGTACAACCACCACCTGCTGCTATTGTATAAGTTATTGTATAAGTTCCTGCTGTTGAAGCCATTAAATCAATTTGACCTGTTGCAGTGCTTACAAACACTAAGCCTGCTGTACTACTAAATGTACCACCTGTTGTACCTGTAATTGTTGGTGTTGGGTTAGCTGCATCTGAACAGAATGGAGAACCAGTGTAGGCAATAGTTGCAGTTGGAAGAGGATTAACAGTAAAACCTGCAGACTCATCACTATTAACTACTGGATCTGATGAAACTATTCTAACTTTATAACCTGCTCCTGCTGTTGCACCTGCTGGAATGACCAAAGAAATTGGATTTGTGCCTATTGCTGTAGCTATTGGCGACGGCATATTAAAAAGACCGTTCTCATCCGATAATTGAGCTGTAAAGGTATTTCCTCCATTAAAAGTACCAGTTGTAGTAAAAAGAACACTAATCGTAGTACCTGCACAATAAGGAGCAGTAGGAGTGATTGTGCCTAAAGTAATTGTTGGCGTAGCAGGAACAACAAAAGTAAAGAAAGGAGAAGTACCATTAGTACCATTTGTCTGAGTAGCTACTAGCTCATCATTAGGATTAATTGTAAGCCCAGAAATAGTCCAAGTGCCTGAAGCTACTGTTGCAGTACCTAAGTACTCTTGTGTTCTTGTTGGACAAGTTCCATTATTACGATAAAGATGAATATCATCACCATCAATACCTCCTCCAGTAACAGAAGTAGAGGTTGTAGAAGTAATAGTAGGAGCAGCTTGAGTATTATTTCCGTTACTTGCAAGTCTTATTTGATCTGTTCCAGCATTACAAAATATAGCATTACCAATTATGTCATTTCCTTTTGCTGATGTTCCTATTGTATTTATATCTACACGAACACCTCTACCACCATTATAAGCGATAATGTTTCCCTGTCCAGCAATCAATGTTCCAACAATATTATTATCTACTATTGCACCAGTACCAAATGAACTAAGTAATATTCCATTTCCTATATTAGGAAGAGGGGTTATACCATCAATTTGTACTCCAATTTTATTTACTACTATTGTATTACCTGTTCCATTTTGAATATAAACACCATTTGTTCCATTACCCGAAATCAGATTATTTTGAATTGTTGTATTAGTAACAACACGATTTGCACGCCCTAAACTTATACCATGATCGGTATTTGGAATTGCACCTGTTCCTGCTTGATTTGTACCTATTTTATTATTTATTATCTGATGCCCTGTTCCTCCCAACACTTCTATTCCTCCTCGTCCAGCTCCAGTACTGCCACTAATTACATTTCCGTCTATAAGTATTCCACTTGAAGTCGGAGTTGGTCCTGCTATAGTAATTCCATACTCTCTATTCCCCAAAGGAGCATTACCATTTGCAGTTGTTCCTATTAAGTTGCCTATTATACTACTTCCTATGTTATTTTGCACATGTATACCTGCTCCAGTAGTATTTCCAGAAACTAAATTTCCTTCCCCTCCTGTTAGTCCTCCTATTTGAATATTTTTAGAACTAGTTATATGAATACCGTCACTAACATTAGGAACTGAGCTTGTACCTGTTATATCTGTTCCTATTCTATTTCCTTGTATGAAGCTAGTTATTGTATTATCTATTCCAGAAATAAATATACCATGTGATGCTGCTCCACTAATGATGTTACCTTTTCCTATTGCTCCAATTCTAAAACCAGCAGAGGAGTTACCGAGATATACTGATTGCAGTACCAGAAGAAGGAGAAAAGTGAAGTCCATATATTTCACAATTAGGAACATCACTTATACGTAAACCATTAGTACTTGTTACTGCTAGTTTTATTTGAGGAGCATAATTAGTATAACCCAATTGAGAAGTACCATCTAACAAAATAGGATTCGTAACATTAGGTAATGTTGTTGTAATCGTTTGAACTCCTGCTGCTGGAATACTAAAATCAATATAATTTTTGTTTGCATTCGAATTCGCTTCTGTAATAGCTTGAAATAGTGAACCCAAACCTGCACCATTATTATTTGAATTATCTGTAACTCGTATAGCACGGAGAGCACCACTTAGAGTTCCGTTTGCTGATGCACCTGCTGTACCAGTATTTATTGCAGCTCCATTTAATTGTTCAAAATTCCAATATGCTAAAGCTCCACCTGCAGTAGTAGATGCCATATCGAAAGCTTGGATTTGAGCTGAAGTACGGATACCTGTCACACCTCCAAATATTCTAACTTCATCTATCTGTCCAAAAAAAGGCAAATCAGCCACTCCTGCTGTACTTCCACGAGAACCTATACGTAAAGGTACAGTTGTAGATGTACTTACATCAGTAATTACAGTATTATCAATAGTTAATTGATTACCATTAATATAAAGCTCTGTTGTATTGTTTGTATCATCCCAAGAAGCAGCTACATGATACCATTGGTTAATATTAAATTGAGATCCAGCAGTTCGTACCTGTTGACCTGTTGTATTTACCATACGTAAAGCTCCACTAGCATCTATCCCTAAATAAACACCTCCAGCACTAGCCCACTTTCCTACAATTACATTATCTCTAATCTCACTTAGTTTTATCCATGCTTCAATAGTAAAATTACTTCCATTCAAGTCCGTATCTAAAGCATTTCCTCCCATATCTACATAATCATCTACCCCATCAAAATACATGCCTCGGTTGCCTATTGGTTGGGTGGGAGGAGATGCAGGCGTAAATACACCAAATTCCGTATCAGTAGCATCTAAAGTAATTCCAGCTAAATTGTTTGTTATTGTGGTAACTGTAACTGTACTATAAGAACCTAAATTGGAAGATGAGAAACCAGTACCACTTCGTAAGAAAGCACCTGCTAGTGAGCCTGTTGTATTTGTGTTCCAGCCAAAAGTAATTTCGTTTGCATTAAATACACGAGCAGCACTTGCCGAAATACGCCATACTGCCTCTACACGATTTGTTGTATTTGGAAGGTCTTGCAACCCATTTGTATTTGGCGAACCTACTCTGAAATTGTATGTAGCATTTGCTAAAGCTGATGTACTGAAAGAAATAGGGTCATAACTTGTAGCCGAAATACCAATAGGAACAGTAGCCAAACCACCACTAAAATCTGCAATAAGATTTCCGTTTCCATTTGTGATGATATATCTTGTATTATCAGAGCTAATAATACTAGACAAAGCTGGAAGTGTAAGATTAAAATTACCTAAAGCTAGTTTTTGAGTGGAAAATCCTGCAAAATTAAGACTTGTTGCAGTTGTATTTCCTTGTAGAGTTTTGATACCAAAAACATCTATTTGCAATCTTCTATAATTTGGTGAAGCAAAAACTTGTTGATTAAATACAGCACCATAACTTACTAGAGAATTATTTGCATCCGTAGTAAGTGTACCGATTGTATTATTTGCTCCATTGAGGAAAAGTTGATGAGCAGCACTTTCTAAATTGATAGTTCCTGCTCCTGAAAGATTACCCGTTACGGTTACCGTTTTTGAAGAAATACCAAAAAGAAAAGTTGTTCCAGCTCCTACTGTCAAATTTCCATTAGTGGTCAAATTACCTGTTAGAGTTTTATTTCCCGAGCCTGAAAAGGTCAGATTATGGTAATTAGTGGCAAAAGGAAAAGCTGAAATACTTTGAGCAGTACCATTATAATTTACGGTATTTCCGACGGCATCTACATCAAATGTACCACCTGTCAAAATAGGTACGTTAGGACTAGAATAATTAAGAGTAGCAGTATTAGTAAATACGTTACCAGAAGTTCCTGTAAGTTGTCCTACTAGGCTTAATGTACCGTTATTAGTAAAGGTAGCACTACTATTTAAGACTAATGTACCTGACATAGTAACCGTTGTACCACTATTTAAAGTTACATTTTTATTAGCTGCTACACTTACACTATTTGGTAACTGAATAGGATTTGTAGCTCCTAAAATGGTTATGTTAGTAGTACCTGCTACAAAATTTAGAGTTGATGCAGGGTCTATTGTAAGAGTACCATTTGCAATTAAGCGATTGGCTAGATTTATAGTCCTATGAAAACCACTAGTAAAACTAGTACCAAAAAATACTGATAAATCTCCATTAATAGTCAAAGTACGAGCTGCTGTTGCTGCACTTGCCAGAGTACCTGCCTCTATTACTAAATTTTTAACTGTAATATCAGCATCAGGCAGGCTCTTTACTCCAATTCCTCCTCCTTGTATAAATAAATCGGGATAGCCTGTTCCTACATTACCTAAGTTGGCTGGAATAGTAAAGGATACTGTACCTGTAAATAATACCTTTGTATTATCCGTAACATTAGCATTTCTAAAGTTAGAAGCATTGGTAGCCAAATTAGTTCCTGCTGTCATACTCAACGTATTGACACCTTGTCCATTACTATTCAAAAAGGCTAGTGTCGGATTAGCATTTCTCAAACTGAGAGTACTTCCCCAATCTACATTAATAGTATTGGCTGTCAAGTTTACAGAAGAATTTGCTAAGCTCAAAGTAGCTGGCATACCTGATGCTCCTATCGTAATTGTTCCTACATTTACGGTAGCAGATAAAGGAATAGTAACAGTATGTAAAATGTTTACATTAGAACCTATTGAAGGCACAGTTCCTCCCCAAGTAGAGGGAGTTGTCCAATCTCCTGCTTGTGTGGAGGTAAAAGTAGGAGTAGGCGGAGTAAATACAGTAAAAGTACCACTAGTTTGACCTGTTGCTACAAAGTCAGGAAGTGCAGGTGTCGTAGTTTGTTCTGTCCAAACAGAGCTTACAAGTTTATGTACTTTGCTGGTAGCATCAGCAGTACCTCCAACATCTCTAAACGCAATAGTAGAGGTTACTGCAGGTATATTTATTTCCCACATACCGTCTGAAGGTAATGTTCCTGTAATAGAAGGAGAGGTAGGTTTAATAAATCGTACTGAATTATTACCTATTACTGTAGTGCCTAAATATAGAGATCTAATTGCTGTATTATCTCCTACAGGAAAAGTAAAGTTTACACCATTTCTATTTCTAATAAAAGCACCTGTACCATTAGTTTCTATCCAGCCATTTGTACGTATAATAGCTGGTGCTGTTCCTTGATGATTTAAGTCGTTTGCACCTAATACTAAACGTCCATCTGTAAGAACCAAGTTATTGCGAACCACTATACCACCAGTTAATAAAGTTACAGTTGGTGTAGAAGCCGTATTGATGATTGTTAAATTATTGAAGTTAGTAGCTCCTGAAATAGTTTGAGCAGATGTTGTACCATTGAAAGTAAATGTTCCTGAGCCTAAAGGGTCAAAAAAAGTACTTCCTATATTATTAGTAAAGTTACCTGCTATGTTTAGATTAGAAGTTCCAAAATTAAATTGTCTATTATTGGTAGCTAGTAATGTAAAATTTCCTTTTACAATCATATTACCTCCAACACTTTGATTAGCTGTTTGAGTAGGACAATTCCAAGTAAAATTACCAAAAGTTTGTGCAAGACTTGAAGGTGTCATTTGAGTAGTAACTCCTTCAATATTACATAATGAAGCAGTTCCCCAAGTAGCTATCGGAATAGCACCACCACCACCAATATTATTGTTATAAATGGCTGTAGATAAATCAGCAAACTCTAGGACACCCCCTGCTGCTAACTGAAGATTATGACCATCATTTTCCATAGTTCCTCTCACAAGTAACTTTGTACCTGTACCTGAAATGGTAAAATTACGTCCACCAGAGTTTCCTAATGCTACTGATGTAGTTGTTGTATTAGTAGTAAGAGTAAATCCACCTGCCAAAGCAAACTCTCCTATGACATTTAATGTTCCTGTGATAGTTCTGTTAGCAGTTAAGCTTAAATTTCTTGAATTACTTGAAAGTGAAATAGTAAGGTTTTTATAGAATTTTCCACCTATTAATTCAGGTATAGCATATACTAAACCTGCATTATATTGTACAATGTGATTATCAAAATCCATAAAATTACCTCCTGAAACTCTTGTTGTACCTGTAGTACCACCATTATGTGCTGCCTCCAAAACTTGATTATTACCTAATCCTGTTGCGTCTGTATTTAATACAAAAGTATTTGTAGGCATTACATTATTCAAATTAAACCTACGATTAGCTCCTACTAAAGTAACTGTACTACCTGTACCTATATTAGTAGCAGTGGCTAACGTAGCATCACTCTGCAAATATATATTTGCATTAGATATAGTATTTGGAGAACAGTTACAAGCAGAACCCAAACTTGTGTAAGACCAGTTATTTCCATTAGTCCAATCAGCAAAAGTAGTGATTGGAGCAAGTGAGTAATAATCTAATGACTTGAAAACACTAAATGACCTATAAGTAGTTGTTGGTAATGTAATAGGTGTTGTACTTGTTACTAAAGTAGATGTGGCTGTGCCTCCTTGACTAGACCAAGAACCGTTATTAAAGAATTGTAATTGTCCTCCTGTAATTGTTCCTACTGCGTTGGTGGGTTGCCAGTTGAGTACTGTATTAGTAATAATTGCACCAGCAGTACTACTTCTTACATTCCATTGTACATTTAGATTAGCACTCGTATTTGTTGGAAGATTTGAAATATTAGAAACAGAAACAGTAAGATTTCCTACTGTAGAAGTCTGAAGAGTAATTGGATTATATGTTGTTGCTGTACCAACAGGAAAAGTAATGTTGGTATTAATGGGTGTATTACTTCTTATCAATCCTGTAGTAGCTGAAAAAGCTGCTGGCATTTGAACATAACTACTAGTATTTCCCCCAGAAAAACCATCAAAAAACATGTAATATCCTCCTGTATTATCTGCTAAGCCATTTGTAAGAGTAAGAGTACATCCAGAACCACCTTGTAAGTCAGCATTTACAATCATCTTACCTGGTGAAGACTTATCAATTATTATTGAGTTTACAATTCCTCCTATATTCGCATCATTAGTTCCTGAAAAAGTTGCTACAGCAGTAGAAGTTAGTACACCTTGACTCCCTCCTGTTATGTTTTGTATCCAATCCCCTGTTACTATTATAGGTGATGTATATAATGTTTTTCCTCGTGTCCCTGAAAATTCCACATGATGATAATCTGTATCAGCCATATTTTGACGTACAGTTGTACTTGTACCTGCATACTCTATGGTATTAGGAATAGCTGTAAAATCTAGATTCAAATTTGGAAACATCGCTCCAGTACCTGTTACGGTAATAGTACTATTTGCTGCATTAGTTAAACTTTCAGTTCCTCCAACTGCTGTACCTACTATATTTACCAAATTCATTGTACCTGAATTGGTAAAAGTGGAAGTTGTAGTAGTAGCATTTAATGTAATGGTATTTATTCCTAGATCAAGATTACCTGTATTCAAATAGGTATTATTTCCTATAAAATTAAAAGTAGATATTCCTGTAGCTGTAAAATTACCTCCATTTGTAAAATTACCATTAAAAGTATTAACTCCTCCTGCTGTATTATCATCAAGAGTTCCTCCTGAGTTGATGGTAGTCGTTCCATTTACGGTAAAATTATTTGCTCCTAGTTGTAGAGTACCAGTTTGTACTTCTAAGTTTCCTTGTACTACTATAGCTGAAGAAGCAGATCTAAGTTGATTTCCTAGTATAACTAGGTTGCGATATGTTGTAGGAAATATGGTTTGAGCAGCTGCTGGAAAAGTTTGATTATTGTACCTTACTGTAGTACCACCATTGTCAAGATCTACTACACTTAAATCTTGAAAAAAAGCTCCAGCACCTGTTACGGTAATAGTTCCATTATTGATAAGGTTTTCTGTTCCTCCACCATTTGTACCTACTATATTTCCAAAGTTCATTGTAGCTAAAGTACCTGAATTGGTAAAGGTAGAGTTTGTAGTAGCATTTAATATGATGGTACTTGCTCCTAGATTAAGAGTGCCTGTATTCGAATAGGTATTATTTCCAGTAAAATTAAAAGTAGCATTAGTTGCCGAAGCTAAAAAGCTACTGTTATTTGTAAAACTCCCTCCAAAAGTAAAGACATGTGGACTTGAAGTTATCTCAAACGAACCATCATTGATAAAATTTCCATTAAAAGCAACTGTCATGTTTGGTATACTGAAATTAATCGTTCCCCCAGTGTTGATTGTAGTTGTTCCATTTACTGTAAAATTTTGACGAACAATCAGAATTCCACCACTATTTACAGTAAGATTATTTATTACTGTTGCAGGAACATTAAGTATTACATCATGATTAATAGTTACAGTAGCATTCGGAGCAGGTATGGAGCCTCCCCAAGTAGCAGGACTATTCCAGTTTCCGTTTCCTTGACTTGTACAAGGATTACAAGCAAACAAACTATTCCCTTGCAAAAGCAGAATAAACAAGCAAAAAAGAGATAAGCTAGTTTTGTAAAGTGATTTTTTCATAGGTGTAGGTAAGTGTAAGTTCATATATAAAGGCGTTTTGATATGGCGAAATGGAATAAAATAACCGAATCTGTAATGCATCAATTATTTACAACTGTAAATTTAAATAAAAACACGTAAAAAACCACTTTCCAGAAGGATAGAAAGTGTTGATTTTGTGTTGATTATACTAGTTTTTTCACTATGTAAAGTAAGAACATACAAAAATACTTCTTTTAGCTATTTAGATGAAGTATGCACTTTGTTGATACGTAGGATTTAGGAATTATGTTTTTGTTTTTTTAAGAAATAGTATAACTGGTTAGCAAGTATGATTTATATGATAGAATGAAGATAAATGCTAATTGCTTCTTTTTGGAAATACCGTAACTGATTGGCGAGTGATTTATAGGATTTATAGGATGAAAGGCAGGATAAATGCAAACTGCTTCTTTTTTGAACTGCTATGACTGATTGGTAAATGATTTATATGATTTTTATGATGAATGAAGATAAATGCTAATTGCTTCTTTTTGGAAATGCTATGACTGATTGGCAAGTATAATTTTTATGATAGAACTTTCGCAAAATAAATCACTTATTACCCTGTTTAAAAAGTTTTTTAATGCTTTGACTGTGCATTCAGTTCCCCAGAACTGAATGTTTCGCTTCCTCAGAAGCGAGATCTATTTACTTGAATCACGCTTCTGAGGAAGCGTTTCGTTCAACTCTGAGGAGTTGAACGCACGAAATACATATAAACAAACTTTTTAAACAGTGTACTTATTACCGTGTAATATAAGTTTGTTTGTGTTTTTACATTCATCAAGATTACTCTTTTATTTAGCTACGCTGACTTTCAGTTCGCCATTATCAACGTCTTGTTATCTTCGATAATTGACGATTGCTAAGGCAAAATAAAAGGAAACAAAGTTTTATCTCCCTTAGCAATCATCTATTTTTGAAAAAATAGACGTTGATAATGGGAAAAATACACGTACACAATATGAATAAACTTATGTTACACTATACTTATCAAAGTTTATTTTGTTATTCTTATGGTACTGACCTAAGTGATAAAATAAGATCAGTATCCTAGAGCAGACCAACATAAACAGAATATTCTTCTGTTAAAAAAGTCCTAATATGATCTTTCAAAAGATGTTGAAGTTTGTCAAAAAAATTCATAGTTGATACTTTTGGGAAAAAATCTCACAAAATTTTGTCACAAAAAACCCTTCACTCAAAAAGTGGAGGGTTTGTTTTCATCTGCTTTTACTTACTTAGGAATAAGAATTAAATAAATTACTATTTTAAAATAGATAAATAATTGATATTGAATAGCTTAAATTCGTAATTTTTAATTCGTAATTGTTCCTTATCAATAAATTTATTCAATGATAATTGATTTAGAATAAGTAGCTCCATTTTGATTGAAATGAATAAGATACATTCCTTTTGCTTGATTGTTGAGATGTACATTGAAATCTTGTTTTCCTTTTTCAAAAGTCTGTGTCGTTATTTTTCTACCAATTCCATCAAAAATAGTTACTTGTATATTTTCTGAAAGAGATATTCCAAAATGTACTCTGAATGTTCCTGTACTTGGGTTTGGATAGATTTTGAAAGCATCTACTTCTATGTCTTCCTCGCCTGTAATCACGTCTTCGTCTTTAGGAATAGAGAAATAAACAGTACGAGTTTTGAAGGTACATCCATTTTGGTTGGTGACAATAGCTGAATAATATCCTTTTTCTGTTGGTAGGATTTCAGATTCAGAACCCAAATTTGCATTCAGTTCTCCATCAAAATACCATTCTACCTTCGTGATTTCATTTTCAGCAGAAGATGACTCTAAGAATAACTTTTTCTTATCCTCGCTTTCTCTCAAATATACAGGTACTACTCTAAAACGGCTAATTTCAATTATATTAGAAACTGTTTTACATGAGTTTCCAAGACTAGAAATAGCTTCTATGCTGTATTTTCCAACTATATTTACTTCAATAGAAATGCCTGTCAAGCGTGTTGGTCTTCCTTCTTTGAGCCATTGGTAAGTAATTCCGTCTATAGGATTTTCAACAGAAATAATAGCTTTTTCATTCTGACAAAGTGTAGTTGTATTGGCTACCAAGACAGGTGCTTGTGGTTTGGGTACAATGACTACATTTATTTCTGTACTTGCTGAACAGTTATTGTTAGAAACTAAAAGTGTATAAGTTCCTGATTGAGAAACAGAAATATTCCTAGTTTGTGCTATTTCTGTATTATTCAATGTCCAAATATAGGTAGCGTTTTGTCCAGCAAAAGAAGCAGTTAGGTTTCCAGTTTGGCAGAAAGTAACTTCATTATCTGCTCTCTTTTCCAAAATTCTAGCTACTGGAGTTTGATTGAGTTTTACTCGTACAGGTTTGGAAATAAATGTACAAGCTCCTCTTGTGATACGAACTTGATACTCTACTGCAAACTTAGCCGTAAAGGTTTTTCCTGTTCCTACTTCTACTCCATTTCTAGACCATATATAAGAAGTTGCGTTTTCTACTTCTTGTGCTTTCAAAACCAGAGAATCTACACAACTGCGCTGCAAATCAGTACCTAGTATTAGAGCTTCAAAAATAGGTTCGGCAATTACCTTTACTTCTGTACGCTCACTTTCTTTTTTGCTTTTGATACCCGTTGTGGTAATATAAAATACAGAATCGGAAGTTATGAAAGGCAAATCAAATTCTCTTCGACTGCTTTTCAAAATTACTTCTTCACTTTCTTTTTGTGCATATACTTTATACTCGTTTCCAGTAGAAGAAAGAGCAACAAAGGCTTTTCCCTCTTGACACAACACAGAAACCGAATCAAGAATAGGTTTTGCTGGGTAAGTCCACTCTTCGGCTAATGCAGGAGCAGAGTTTTGTCCTTCCAGAATAGCAAAAAGTCTGTATTTATAGAGAGTGTTTTCTACAAGATTTTTATCCAAATACCTTGTACTATCAGCAATGATACGTTCTTTCAAGGTATCATTTCTATATAAAAGATAAGAAGTAGCTTTGCTATTGCGTGTCCAAGTAAGCTCTATTTCTGTATCCGAACTTGCAATAGCAGACAGACCTAGTTTTGCATCTACAGGTGTAGTTGGAGCAGGTGGAGGTGGTGGAGCTACGTTGTTCGTTCCTCGTATGGCAAAGTTATAAGTAGCTTCATCAGCATCATCACTATTTACTGTAATGATAGCCGTTCTTGTTCCAGTAGCAGAAGGCGTAAAAGTAATAGTAAAAGGAATACTATTTCCACCAGTAATAACTGTACCAACAGTAAATCCACTCAATACAAAATCACTAGCATTTGCACCACTTACAACAACAGAAGAAACAGTAAGGTCTGCATCTCCTGTATTTTGGATAGTATAAACAACTGCTTTGCTCGTATTTGTATTTCCAAAATCTGTATTGTTGGATAGAGCTGTTGAACTCGCTCCATCAAAAATGTTTGTGTTGTTTGATTGAAGATTTATTTCTGGTGCAGGAACAGGTTTTGTTCCTTTAATAGCAAAGTCATACACTGCTTCATCAGTATCATCACTATTTACTGTAATGATAGCCGTTCTTGTTCCAGCAGCAGAAGGCGTAAAAGTAATAGTAAAAGGAATACTATTTCCACCAGTAATAACTGTACCAGCAGTAAATCCACTCAATAAAAAATCACTAGCATTTGTACCACTTACACCAATAGAAGAAACTGTCAAGTTTGCATTTCCAGTATTTTGGATGGTATAAGTAACTACTTTGTTTGTTGTTACATTTCCAAAATCGGTATTATTAGCTGTTGCCAGTGTAGTACTTCCATCTGTAATAGGTGTACTATTAGACTGGAGGTTTATTTCAGGACAAGTTCCTCCTTGTGTATCTCCACTTATATTCCAGTTAGAATTAGTCCTGAGTTTGTTACGAGCATCTGCACCTGCACAATAAGTAAGTCCTCCTGCACCTAGTTGTACACCTGTATTTACGGTTTGTGCTGCCCAGCCTATGAGTGTAGCATCGTAGTTGGCTGTGTTTAGACCAGAGTTATTTAGCATTTGGTCTGCACCATTATTAGTTCCTGCATTCAGATTGGTAATATCCCAATTAGCTAAGCTTTGATTGAATGCAGAGGCTTGTAAAAACATACCAGACATATTTGTAACGGCTTCAGTATTCCACGCCCCAATATCTTGATTGAAGGCAGGAGAGGCGATAAACATAGCCTCCATATTTGTAACGGCTGCTGTATTCCAGTTTCCAATGTCTTGATTGAAGGCAGTTGTAACTTCAAACATACCACTCATATCAGTAACTGCTGCTGTATTCCAGTTTCCAATGTCTTGATTGAAGGCAGAGGCAGAAGAAAACATAGAAGCCATATTGGTAACGGCAGCAGTATTCCACGCCCCAATATCTTGATTGAAGGCAGGAGCATCCCAAAACATCCAATACATGCTAGTAACAGCTGCAGTATTCCACGCCCCAATATCTTGATTGAAGGCAGAGGCATAATAAAACATATAAGACATATTTGTAACGGCTGCTGTATTCCACGCCCCAATATCTTGATTGAAGGCAGAGGCACTAAGAAACATACCAGACATATCCGTAACGGCTGCTGTATTCCAGTTTCCGATGTTTTGATTGAAGGCAGAAGCAAAACTAAACATACTACTCATATTTGTCACCACCGCCGTATTCCAGTTTCCAATGTTTTGATTGAATGCTGTGGCTTGATAAAACATAAAAGACATATCTGTAACCACCGCCGTATTCCAGTTTCCAATGTTTTGATTGAACGTTGTGGCTTGATAAAACATAAGAGACATATATGTAACCGCCGCTGTATTCCAGTTTCCAATGTCTCCATTAAAGTTAGTACAACTACCAAACATAAAATACATATCTGTTACTGCACTAAGATTAGGACTATCAGTAGCAGTGTAAGTAAGATTAGAGCAGCCAGAAAAAGCACCATTCATACTCGTCCAAACTTGACTTCCCCATTCTTCTATGGTTCTTAGTTTAGTCCTTTCAGTAGCATTATTATTCATATAAAAACTAGGAAAATCTCCAGTAATGACTATTTCATAAGTGACATTATTAGTCAAACTTGAAAGGGTTACATTACCTGTTTGTCCTGTCAATACAGTAGGGATTCCTGCTGGAAGCTCTTTATAACTTATAGTGTAGCTTCCTTCTCCAGTGGTAGGAATTGTTATTGTTCCATCAGTAGTTACCCAAGTAGTACGAAAAGGTCTTTCACTGGCTACAAATGAAGTCGCTAATGGACTTCCTGTTTTGTAGTTTTTGTTTCCACTACAATCTTCGTTGTATTCGAATACGGCTACATGGTAGGTTGTTCCTTCGGTAAGTCCTGTTACATCTATTTGGCTTCCTGCTCCATTATAGACTACAAAACCTCCGTCTAATGCTGTTCCAGTTCCAAAAGCTGCATTGGCTGTGTAGGTTGTGTTGTCAGTAGGTGCATTTATATTAACTGCCGAGCCTGCTTTCAAGACTACAATACGGTTATTACCATTTCCACTTTTCATCCAATAGATATGTGCTGTGGTTTTGTGGCTATTTGTTTGAATGTCTATTGGCTCTAGTGTTGGTTCACTACTATTAGGACTTTGGTAAACTCCCTTCGGACTTGCCCATTCTGCACTTGTGAAAGCTGGTGTAATGGTAGCATTATTACAGTTATTAAAACTTCCTCCATTATAAATGGCATTTGCTGTAAAAGAAGTTACGCCTGCTGCTATTATAATAGGTACGTTTTTGTCGCTGGTAAGTGTTCCTGTAATAGTTAGATTTTTATCTATGGTAATTCCTACTGTATTTTCAAATTTGAAATGTAGAGGATTTCCTATCGTAAGACCTGCAAAACCTGTGCTTTGTGCTGCTGTTCCATTAAACTGATAGCTTACACCTGCTGTAAAAGTAGGCGAAGTGCTTGTAATAGAAGCTGCAATACCTGCTACATTTGCTGTTCTGACAATGGCTTGGTTTCCGAAAACAAGCTGTCCTGTTCCTGCAATCGTTCCTGTTGCTTGAAAAAATAATCTGTTTTTTACAAAAAGGTCATCTCCTGCTCCGTTTGCCAGAGTAAGTGTAGCACCGTTATTGATTTGTAAGATTCCGTTGACCGAAACTTGGTCTAGTGTTACATTTGCAGTAACTTGTGCTGTGTGAGAACCTCTGATAGAGATTGCTCCATCTGTAGAAGTTGGTGCAGCCGTAGCAGCTACCCAAGCAGCACCATCATAGCGTTGCCAGTTGGTGGCAGCATTGAAAGTAACTGCTCCGTTGGTGCGAAAATCGCCTGTGTTTTGTGCATGTGTTGTGTTTGTACTTAGTCCTAAAAAGAACAAAGTAAGGAAGAGTAATGAACTAAAAACAGAAAACGTTTTTTTCTTACTCAAAAGTGGTAGAAGGATGTGCTTCATTAGAATGAATTTAGAAGTTAGAATGAAAATACCATAACTGATTGGTTAAGGATTTATAGAATGAAAGACAGGATAAATACAATACAAATTTCGTTTTCAGAACCTCGTTTGATGGCAAAGCTTCAATGAGGATTGATTAAAAGCTATGTTTTTCTATACTCTTGATAGATAGCTTTTTAAGCGATTACAAAGGTAAAATACAATTCTTAATAAAGCAAAATACTTATAGCTATTTCTTGATTTATTACATAAGTAATTTTAGCCTTTGATAGATAGATGTTTTTTTGTTTTGCAGCAAAAAATAGCTTTTTAAGGCTTTAAAAGCCTATTTTTTAAATCTTACTGTGATTTTTTTTAACTAATTAAGTAGTTGAAAATCTATTGGGTAGTAATGAAATAAATTAATTCTTCTAAAAGTTTAATTTTTAAATTAATTCTTACTTTTTCTATTAAGCAAACAAAAAAGCCTCTCACTATTACAATAATAATGAGAGGCTTCTTTATATCTAAACTTTAAAAAAACTTATTCTGCTGTTGATGTTGTTTCTACTTTTGGAGTTTCAACATCTTCCTTAGAATGAGCTAACATAGATTGGAACATTCCGATAATATCAGTCAGTTCATTTAGGAAAAAACGGTGTGGATGAATCTGGATAGTATCACCTTCCAAACGAAGGAAAAGCCATTGTTCTCCTGTCGTTACACAACCATAAATAGTAGTAATGTTATTATCCTCACGCTCATTAAAAATATCTGCTGCAATCATTTGAGCAACACATTTTCCTAGACCTAAATCAAGATTATTTTTGTAGGCTTGTACAATAGACATAACAGGCGAAGAAACAGAATACGATTCTGCTCCCATTGACAAAATAATATCTGTAGGTCCAGCCAAACCCTCACGAGGCTCTACATTGAAATATTCTCCTGAATAAATCGTAAACATACGATCAGTACGCTTACGAAGTTCCAACAAGAATAGGCATTAAAATAAACTCTGTACGTGCTTTTTCTGTCTTGATTGGCAAATCTGATGTAATTTCCATCGTTTCTTTTAGCCATTCACTCGGCTCAATCGGCTCAACTGCTTCAAATAAATCTTTTTGTACTTCATTGAGATTAAAACGTCTTTTTATGCGGTCAAAACTGAACTTATTATAGTTCATGAATTCTCTTTTGTTATTGTAACGAGAATAGTTGTTATTTCCTCCGTTTGAATTATTATAGTTAGAATTGTTTCCGTTACCAGAACGCTCGTTGTTATTGGAATGGTTAGAGTTGTGGTTTGAGCCTTGATAACCAGTATTAGAATTAGAGGTGCGGGAGGAATAAGAGGAGTTTTGATTTGATTCTTCTTCTTGATTTCTTGAACGATTTGGATACTTCGGTGTTTTCATTATTATTTGTTCGATATAAATTAAATACTATTATTATTAAAATACTACTGAAAATGAATTAAATAGATTAAAACGACATTCAAATTAAGCTAATATGCTTTTATTTTTTCTTTGTTTACTTTTACTCAACCTTATTTTGTTCTTATTATTTTCTGGCAAACTTAGTAAAGGTTTTTCAAAAATAGCGAAAAAATATATGAAAATAAAAATTTAGTTAATAAATTTCAGTTCCTATTCCCTATCCTCCATTTCCCAACCCTTCTGTATTTGGATTTTCTTTTAATTTTTTGTCTGCTACTTCCAATAGTTTTTTGGCATATTCTTGTTCCTTACTTCCTTCATATTTTGTAACGAAAGTAGTTAATTTTTCTACATAGAAAGGCAGAGACTTAATATAAGAATAACTCATAATTCTCAATAATTCTATTTTTGCATTATAGCTATTTTGAGGATATTGGTTTTGAATTTTTTCTAATTTTTCAATCGCTTTTTCATAGTTTTTGGCTGAATAAAGCTCATAACTTTCTTCGTACAAACTGGTAACAATTGTATCATTAGCTGCTGATTCTTCCAAATAATCAGGGTCAGAAATGAGTTTGGCAAAAGTAGATTGTGGATACTTTTCTTGCAATTTTTTTTCATAAGCTGCTACATCACACTTCTCTAGGCTTTGGTTTTCCAAACACATTTTACGAAGTAAGAATAATGCTTCTGGAATATTATTATTTTTTGGAAAATCTACAATAAAACGTTCAAAAGTAGCTCTCGCATTTTGATCTTCTTTGAGCTGATAATGATAAACTTTTCCGAGCTCAAATAAAGCTCCTTCTATTTTTCGTTCTAGAAGTGTTATTTCTTCCTTCGTTTTTGGAACTTCTTTTAGTCTTTCTTCTACTCCTGCAACGGTAGCATACAGATTTTGCTTATCTATTTTGCTATCTGCCATAGTTTCAGTCGGATTGACAGTGTTATCTATTGTAGTATTTACTTTGTTACTTCTTCTCCAATTATCTTCTAAAGGACGATTTTTCCAAACTCTTACAAAATTATTTTTTCCTTGTCTTACTGCTTGTTCATTGTAAAAATACCACGTTTGAGCTGTATTTGCTGTACTAGTAAATGGGTTTGTAGTTCCATTGCTTACTAGATTTCCATTTTTAGCTGCGTTTTGGGCTGCTACTAAATTTTTATCAATTTGAGCTTTCTCTTCCTCAATTTGTTTTTCAAAATAAGTAGATAATTCTTTTTGAGACATTTTAGATAGACTTATTCTTGCATCTGCTCTTTGTACAATATCGTATTGGTCAAAAAATTGGTGTAAAATCTCTCCTCGTGCAGAAATTTCATCATAATTACGCATCTCTTCTGTACTAATAGCCAGTGCAGAATCGTAATACAGATTTGCCTCTAAATAATCACTTTTAGCATAATAAAGCTCTCCCATTCTTACATACGTATATGCTTTCTGTGTTGAACTTTGAGCTAAATTAGTGGAAGGTTGATTCAAAGATTCTTGTAAAAAACTAATTGCTTCCTCTGTCTTTCCTCGTTTTTGTGCAAAACCTGCCATTTCATAATAAATACGGTCTTTGTATTCTTCATTTTTTTGGTCTTTCAAGAGTTTTTCAAAATATTTTTGAGCCTGTTTTACATCCTCTGCATTTGTTCCTGCTACTTGTGAGGCATTTAGTTGAGCATTAAAAACCATTTCATACTCTGGATGAGACTTTATACTTGCTTGATAATTTTGATACGATTTTCTATCTAATTTCTTGGTATTTATGGTCTTGTCATTGACTCCTTCTTTGGCTTTACTTTGATAAATCTGTCCCAAAATAAAATGATAACGAGCTTTTTGAGTTCTGTTTTTTGTGTAAGGTAAAGCCAATTCTAAATAGGCTGCTGTCTTATCAAAATCATTTTTAATTCTATAATAATGAGCCGAAACCAAATAAAAATCTCTAATATTTTCCTCTGAAAACTTGTCTCCTTCCTTCGAAATATAATCCATTGTAAAAGAAGCCTGATCTATATTTCCACTCTCCACAAAAGAACGCATCAACCAAATCAGCGAAGCATGGCGAATATCTAATTCATTACTGTTTCCATTCAAATATTTAAAGGAATTAATAGCATTTCTATAATCTGCTTGGTGCAAACGAGCCTTTCCAATCAATAAATAACTATCATCTGTCCAATCACTTTCTGGATGGCGTTGAATGGGTAAAGAAGCCTTTTCAACTACATAATCAAGCTCTCCTCTAAATCCTCCCAT